>NZ_JBNILO010000055.1:0-213 GCF_050107735.1 Jeotgalibacillus proteolyticus | reverse complement strand
GCTCCCCGAAGCATATCGGTGTTAGTACCGTCCTTCATCGGCTCCTAGTGCCAAGGCATCCACCGTGCGCCCTTTCTAACTTAACCAAAAAATGGTTGATCAGCGTCGCGCTTCTTCGTCCGCTCGTGTCGTCATCTCCTCACGCACTGAAAAGTGCGCTCCGGGATTCCTCCACTCACGTCCTCGAATCACTCGCTGCTGAACCATTTTTAA
>NZ_JBNILO010000054.1:0-232 GCF_050107735.1 Jeotgalibacillus proteolyticus | reverse complement strand
TGGACCAGCGCTTTGCACTTTTCTTTGATCCAGTTCCAAGCGCTAGGCCCTCGAGGTTTTAAGTCACGGTGCAAATCCACCAAAAACCAGGTGGATTGTGCACCCCGCCTTAAACTTGTCGGGCCTGGACCAGCGCTTTGCACTTTTCTTTGATCCAGTTCCAAGCGCTAGGCCCTCGAGGTTTTAAGTCACGGTGCAAATCCACCAAAAACCAGGTGGATTGTGCACCCCG
>NZ_JBNILO010000053.1:0-232 GCF_050107735.1 Jeotgalibacillus proteolyticus | reverse complement strand
AAAAAATGGTTGATCAGCGTCGCGCTTCTTCGTCCGCTCGTGTCGTCATCTCCTCACGCACTGAAAAGTGCGCTCCGGGATTCCTCCACTCACGTCCTCGAATCACTCGCTGCTGAACCATTTTTAAGAGAAACTCTTAAAAATGACTCATTGGATTTTCATTTGAAAATCACTAAGGTGGCGATTACTCGGTTTGTTGCTTTGTTTGTTTGATGTCTTTATCCAGTTTTCA
>NZ_JBNILO010000052.1:0-233 GCF_050107735.1 Jeotgalibacillus proteolyticus | reverse complement strand
GGTAGCCGTATCGGAAGGTGCGGCTGGATCACCTCCTTTCTAAGGAAATGGCCGATGGCCCTTTGGGTCAATCTCGTCACACAGACTAACCTGACGTTTTCTGGTTGTTTAGTTTTGAAGGTTTAATACCTTCTATATGAAGATTCGTTCCTTGAAAACTGGATAAAGACATCAAACAAACAAAGCAACAAACCGAGTAATCGCCACCTTAGTGATTTTCAAATGAAAATCCA
>NZ_JBNILO010000051.1:0-249 GCF_050107735.1 Jeotgalibacillus proteolyticus | reverse complement strand
CCATTCGGAAATCTTCGGATCACAGCTTACTTACAGCTCCCCGAAGCATATCGGTGTTAGTACCGTCCTTCATCGGCTCCTAGTGCCAAGGCATCCACCGTGCGCCCTTTCTAACTTAACCAAAAAAATGGTTGATCAGCGTCGCGCTTCTTCGTCCGCTCGTGTCGTCATCTCCTCACGCACTGAAAAGTGCGCTCCGGGATTCCTCCACTCACGTCCTCGAATCACTCGCTGCTGAACCATTTTTAA
>NZ_JBNILO010000050.1:0-252 GCF_050107735.1 Jeotgalibacillus proteolyticus | reverse complement strand
CTTGAACTTCTGGGTAAACCCGGAATCGGTTTATGGTTCGATAGCTGGGTTGGTGCCCTTGAGCCAGCCACATCATCCGAACACTGTCTAAAAGGAGTCCTTCAATTTTTCTTCCGGAGAAAACGGACTGGGAGTAGGCGCATAAAATAATTTTCATCATCATACGTGGATGATAGGCAGGGCAGCCGGTCTTTCGCAAGAAAGACTCGAATGCTTCTTGGGGAATCTGTTCTACGAGATCATGTACCGCGT
>NZ_JBNILO010000049.1:0-252 GCF_050107735.1 Jeotgalibacillus proteolyticus | reverse complement strand
GGTATGGAAGTGAAGAAAATTATCAGGATGTATTGGACAATCGGGAGAGTACACCATTGATTACCTATAATACGTACCGGAAAGAACAAAAGAAACGCAATCAGACAAATGCGTTTAATACGGCTAACTGGAACTACAATAATGAAACGGACTCCTTCCAATGCCCAAATGACCAGCAACTTACCTTCCGTTATCATTCCCGGAAGACCGACCGCAAAGGCTTTACCAGAGAGTACAAAGTATACGAAAGTG
>NZ_JBNILO010000048.1:0-255 GCF_050107735.1 Jeotgalibacillus proteolyticus | reverse complement strand
GCTCCCCGAAGCATATCGGTGTTAGTACCGTCCTTCATCGGCTCCTAGTGCCAAGGCATCCACCGTGCGCCCTTTCTAACTTAACCAAAAAATGGTTGATCAGCGTCGCGCTTCTTCGTCCGCTCGTGTCGTCATCTCCTCACGCACTGAAAAGTGCGCTCCGGGATTCCTCCACTCACGTCCTCGAATCGCTCGCTGCTGAACCATTTTTAAGAGAAACTCTTAAAAATGACTCATTGGATTTTCATTTGAAAA
>NZ_JBNILO010000047.1:0-255 GCF_050107735.1 Jeotgalibacillus proteolyticus | reverse complement strand
GATGATAGTTTTTTAGTTTTGTTTGGATTACTTTAACTAATTCACTTTCCGATAGCTTTTTAATGTATTTGATGGTATTTCCATCTGTACCAGGTGTTTTTGAACCTTTATTGGTTTTGATTGTCCGGTAAGCTAGTAGAATATTTTCTCTGGATGTAATAATGTCATATAGATGGTTAAAAGATTCTTTTTGGCTAGCTCTTTCGTGTAAATCAGTAAAGGTTTCCGTCATATTGTAGTAATCCCAATATCTCA
>NZ_JBNILO010000046.1:0-255 GCF_050107735.1 Jeotgalibacillus proteolyticus | reverse complement strand
GACCGTTAAGGTCTACTCATCATGCTATGGCTAGAGTACAATTCTTAATCAACCAATCACAACTACATTTTGTTGTGGATGTTGATATTAAGGGGTTTTTCGATAATGTCAATCACCCACTTCTTATCAAACAATTATGGAACTTAGGCATCCGGGATCGAAAGGTCCTATCTTGCATTTCCAAAATGCTAAAAGCAGAAATTGATATGGAAGGAATACCATCAAAAGGTGTACCACAAGGTGGTATTCTATCGA
>NZ_JBNILO010000045.1:0-255 GCF_050107735.1 Jeotgalibacillus proteolyticus | reverse complement strand
CTAGAGATAGACTTTTCCCTTCGGGGACAATGGTGACAGGTGGTGCATGGTTGTCGTCAGCTCGTGTCGTGAGATGTTGGGTTAAGTCCCGCAACGAGCGCAACCCTTGATCTTAGTTGCCAGCATTTAGTTGGGCACTCTAAGGTGACTGCCGGTGACAAACCGGAGGAAGGTGGGGATGACGTCAAATCATCATGCCCCTTATGACCTGGGCTACACACGTGCTACAATGGACGATACAAAGGGCAGCGAGAC
>NZ_JBNILO010000044.1:0-255 GCF_050107735.1 Jeotgalibacillus proteolyticus | reverse complement strand
TCCGTTTTTTCGATTTCCTGTGTAAAGGTTTCAACGGTTTCTTCCAGTTTTTCAACGACTTCAACTAACTCTTCCGTTGAAAGTTCTTCCGGACTTTCCCGTTTTATTTCCGGTATAATTTGCTGATTAACCAATTCATCGTAGAGTTTTTCCGATTTCTCTACCAGGCTGGCGCTGTACTTCTCTACTGACTTGCGCCAGACAAAGGTAAACTTATTGGCATTCGCTTCAATCTTTGTTCCATCGATAAAAATC
>NZ_JBNILO010000043.1:0-255 GCF_050107735.1 Jeotgalibacillus proteolyticus | reverse complement strand
GAGCTTGAACTTCTGGGTAAACCCGGAATCGGTTTATGGTTCGATAGCTGGGTTGGTGCCCTTGAGCCAGCCACATCATCCGAACACTGTCTAAAAGGAGTCCTTCAATTTTTCTTCCGGAGAAAACAGACTGGGAGTAGGCGCATAAAATAATTTTCATCATCATACGTGGATGATAGGCAGGGCAGCCGGTCTTTCGCAAGAAAGACTCGAATGCTTCTTGGGGAATCTGTTCTACGAGATCATGTACCGCGT
>NZ_JBNILO010000042.1:0-255 GCF_050107735.1 Jeotgalibacillus proteolyticus | reverse complement strand
CCTGATATTGAATTTTGGCACAGCTTGTACAGGATAGGTAGGAGCCTTGGAAATCGGAGCGCCAGCTTCGATGGAGGCATTGGTGGGATACTACCCTGGCTGTGTTGAACTTCTAACCCTCACCCGTCATCCGGGTGGGAGACAGTGTCAGGCGGGCAGTTTGACTGGGGCGGTCGCCTCCTAAAGAGTAACGGAGGCGCCCAAAGGTTCCCTCAGAATGGTTGGAAATCATTCGAAGAGTGTAAAGGCATAAGG
>NZ_JBNILO010000041.1:0-255 GCF_050107735.1 Jeotgalibacillus proteolyticus | reverse complement strand
CCTTATGCCTTTACACTCTTCGAATGATTTCCAACCATTCTGAGGGAACCTTTGGGCGCCTCCGTTACTCTTTAGGAGGCGACCGCCCCAGTCAAACTGCCCGCCTGACACTGTCTCCCACCCGGATTACGGGTGAGGGTTAGAAGTTCAACACAGCCAGGGTAGTATCCCACCAATGCCTCCATCGAAGCTGGCGCTCCGATTTCCAAGGCTCCTACCTATCCTGTACAAGCTGTGCCAAAATTCAATATCAGG
>NZ_JBNILO010000040.1:0-255 GCF_050107735.1 Jeotgalibacillus proteolyticus | reverse complement strand
GCGCTGAAGAGCTTAACTTCCGTGTTCGGCATGGGAACGGGTGTGACCTCTTCGCAATTATCACTAGACGCTATTATAGAAAGGCTCGCGCCTTCAAAACTGGATAAGACATCAACACAAACATTGCGTTTTCGAGTAATCACCAAAATTGGTTAAGTCCTCGATCGATTAGTATTCGTCAGCTGCACATATCGCTATGCTTCCACCTCGAACCTATCTACCTGATCATCTTTCAGGGATCTTACCACTTGCGTG
>NZ_JBNILO010000039.1:0-274 GCF_050107735.1 Jeotgalibacillus proteolyticus | reverse complement strand
GCTTATATAGTCGCAGATGCCGGGTATGGAAGTGAAGAAAATTATCAGGATGTATTGGACAATCGGGAGAGTACACCATTGATTACCTATAATACGTACCGGAAAGAACAAAAGAAACGCAATCAGAAAAATGCGTTTAATACGGCGAACTGGAACTACAATAATGAAACGGATTCCTTCCAATGCCCAAATGACCAGCAACTTACCTTCCGTTATCATTCCCGGAAGACCGACCGCAAAGGCTTTACCAGAGAGTACAAAGTATACGAAAGTG
>NZ_JBNILO010000038.1:0-278 GCF_050107735.1 Jeotgalibacillus proteolyticus | reverse complement strand
CTTCGGATCACAGCTTACTTACAGCTCCCCGAAGCATATCGGTGTTAGTACCGTCCTTCATCGGCTCCTAGTGCCAAGGCATCCACCGTGCGCCCTTTCTAACTTAACCAAAAAATGGTTGATCAGCTTCGCGCTTCTTCGTCTGCTCGTGTCGTCATCTCCTCACGCACTGAAAAGTGCGCTCCGGGATTCCTCCACTCACGTCCTCGAATCGCTCGCTGCTGAACCATTTTTAAGAGAAACTCTTAAAAATGACTCATTGGATTTTCATTTGAAAA
>NZ_JBNILO010000037.1:0-291 GCF_050107735.1 Jeotgalibacillus proteolyticus | reverse complement strand
TAGCGTCTAGTGATAATTGCGAAGAGGTCACACCCGTTCCCATGCCGAACACGGAAGTTAAGCTCTTCAGCGCCGATGGTAGTTGGGGGTCTCCCCCTGTGAGAGTAGGACGTCGCTAGGCGGTATTTATTTTTATAACTCAGGCTTACCGTAAGCCAAATTGACGCGGGGTGGAGCAGTTCGGTAGCTCGTCGGGCTCATAACCCGAAGGTCGCAGGTTCAAATCCTGCCCCCGCAATTACCAAGGTCCCGTGGTGTAGCGGTTAACATGCCTGCCTGTCACGCAGGAGA
>NZ_JBNILO010000036.1:0-291 GCF_050107735.1 Jeotgalibacillus proteolyticus | reverse complement strand
AGTACTGATCAACTATCCATAATTTTTCGCGAGAAATTCATTTTTTTGAGAAAGGAAGGAGGACCGGTTCATTTCCGCTGCGTCCGGAGGCTTTCCGCGTGGCGGGAGGTGAGCCCCGTTGATGCTGTCGCATCTGCCTGGCCTCACCCTTCCCGCTTTTTCACGCAGGAGCTATTCCTGTGAGGAAGTTACGCAGCTATTGCATAAAAATAGCCCCTCCGATATGATGCAGGTGCAAACCCTAGAGCCCATATCGAGGAGGAGCTATACATGCATCTTAATAGAAATGAA
>NZ_JBNILO010000035.1:0-305 GCF_050107735.1 Jeotgalibacillus proteolyticus | reverse complement strand
CAGCATCAACGGGGCTCACCTCCCGCCACGCGGAAAGCCTCCGGACGCAGCGGAAATGAACCGGTCCTCCTTCCTTTCTCAAAAAAATGAATTTCTCGCGAAAAATTATGGATAGTTGATCAGTACTCTTTTTAGGATGAATTTGTTAAAGAATAGGTTCATTGCAGCGGAGGCCGGGGACTCCCTCGGGAACAATTGATATATCAGGGTTCCAAGCCATATTGATCGATTTTAAATTTTTTTTATACATGGTTCTTCTTCGAAGAACGTGTAATCTTTCCAGCGCATCAAAAATAAGGAATTGG
>NZ_JBNILO010000034.1:0-426 GCF_050107735.1 Jeotgalibacillus proteolyticus | reverse complement strand
GCATAGCCGACAGAATCAAATAGTTTATCGTTTTGAGGCCAGGCACTCCGGTGGTAGGCTTCTTTGACGTACCCGCTGTTGTGGAAGGTCTTGCGCATCGCCAGGTTGTCGTGGCGAGTGTGGCCTTCGATTCTTATTAAGTGCGGGTAGTTGGTGAATGCGAATTCTGTGAGCCATTTTACGGCATGGGCGCCTCGGTTTTGGCCCCTCGCTTGTTGTTTGAATCTGATGTCGAACAGACAGGTCGGATCTTCTAGATCGAAAAGTCGGAACATGCCAATGACAGTATTGTTTTTGTCTTGGATGAGGAAGGTTTTGGTCCCTTCATTTGTGTAGTTGCCTTCTTGGATGGAAGTTTGGATGGCTTCCTCTGTTGGGTTTTCGGTGCCATGGTATGGCCAGGTTTCTGTTGTCAGCAGATGGACA
>NZ_JBNILO010000033.1:0-452 GCF_050107735.1 Jeotgalibacillus proteolyticus | reverse complement strand
TCCGTTTTTTCGATTTCCTGTGTAAAGGTTTCAACGGTTTCTTCCAGTTTTTCAACGACTTCAACTAACTCTTCCGTTGAAAGTTCTTCCGGACTTTCCCGTTTTATTTCCGGTATAATTTGCTGATTAACCAATTCATCGTAGAGTTTTTCCGATTTCTCTACCAGGCTGGCGCTGTACTTCTCTACTGACTTGCGCCAGACAAAGGTAAACTTATTGGCATTCGCTTCAATCTTTGTTCCATCGATAAAAATCGCTTCTTCCTCGATGTGCTTTTCTTTAACGAGGTGACAACGGAACTGGACAAAGCAGTCACGGAGAAGAGCTTGAACTTCTGGGTAAACCCGGAATCGGTTTATGGTTCGATAGCTGGGTTGGTGCCCTTGAGCCAGCCACATCATCCGAACACTGTCTAAAAGGAGTCCTTCAATTTTTCTTCCGGAGAAAACGGA
>NZ_JBNILO010000032.1:0-572 GCF_050107735.1 Jeotgalibacillus proteolyticus | reverse complement strand
TGAACCATTTTTAAGAGAAACTCTTAAAAATGACTCATTGGATTTTCACTTGAAAATCACTAAGGTGGCGATTACTCGGTTTGTTGCTTTGTTTGTTTGATGTCTTTATCCAGTTTTCAAGGAACGAGTCTGTCACCCGAAGGTGACTTTTCTACACAACAAAGTTTTCGAGCCGGTCTTTCTTTCTCGAAAGAGTGTGTTTGGTGGAGCCTAGCGGGATCGAACCGCTGACCTCCTGCGTGCAAGGCAGGCGCTCTCCCAGCTGAGCTAAGGCCCCATGGGATGATAGGATAGAAGATAAATGGTGGGCCTAAGTGGACTCGAACCACCGACCTCACGCTTATCAGGCGTGCGCTCTAACCAGCTGAGCTATAGGCCCCTATCTTACTATCAAGGAGATTCAATTGAATTGAACCTTCAAAACTAAACAACCAGAAAACGTCAAGTTAGTCTGTGTGACGCGATTGACCCAAAGGGCCATCGGCCATTTCCTTAGAAAGGAGGTGATCCAGCCGCACCTTCCGATACGGCTACCTTGTTACGACTTCACCCCAATCATCTGTCCCACCTTA
>NZ_JBNILO010000031.1:0-666 GCF_050107735.1 Jeotgalibacillus proteolyticus | reverse complement strand
TCGATAGAATACCACCTTGTGGTACACCTTTTGATGGTATTCCTTCCATATCAATTTCTGCTTTTAGCATTTTGGAAATGCAAGATAGGACCTTTCGATCCCGGATGCCTAAGTTCCATAATTGTTTAATAAGAAGTGGGTGATTGACATTATCGAAAAACCCCTTAATATCAACATCCACAACAAAATGTAGTTGTGATTGGTTGATTAAGAATTGTACTCTAGCCATAGCATGATGAGTAGACCTTAACGGTCTAAATCCGTAACTATGTTTATAAAAGTGAGCCTCAGCAATTGGTTCAAGAACTTGTTTAAAACATTGTTGAATAATACGGTCAAGAATGCATGGAATTCCAAGTGGTCTTAATTTACCGTTTTCCTTTTCAATCCATTTTCTTCTGACCTTCTTAGGATGATAGTTTTTTAGTTTTGTTTGGATTACTTTAACTAATTCACTTTCCGATAGCTTTTTAATGTATTTGATGGTATTTCCATCTGTACCAGGTGTTTTTGAACCTTTATTGGTTTTGATTGTCCGATAAGCTAGTAGAATATTTTCTCTGGATGTAATAATGTCATATAGATGGTTAAAAGATTCTTTTTGGCTAGCTCTTTCGTGTAAATCAGTAAAGGTTTCCGTCATATTGTAGTAATCCCAATATCTCA
>NZ_JBNILO010000030.1:0-761 GCF_050107735.1 Jeotgalibacillus proteolyticus | reverse complement strand
CCTACTGATTACAAGTCAGTTGCTCTACCAATTGAGCTACACCGGCAAGATGGTGGAGAATGACGGGCTCGAACCGCCGACCCTCTGCTTGTAAGGCAGATGCTCTCCCAGCTGAGCTAATTCTCCATCTGGTGACCCGTACGGGATTCGAACCCGTGTTACCGCCGTGAAAGGGCGGTGTCTTAACCGCTTGACCAACGGGCCGATAAAAAGATAAAGCTTCCAACAGGATTTGAACCTGCGACCTCTTCCTTACCATGGAAGTGCTCTACCTGCTGAGCTATGGAAGCAGTAATTGGCTCCGCAGGTAGGACTCGAACCTACGACCGATCGGTTAACAGCCGATAGCTCTACCACTGAGCTACTGCGGAACATTGCCTAGCGACGTCCTACTCTCGCAGGGGGAGACCCCCAACTACCATCGGCGCTGAAGAGCTTAACTTCCGTGTTCGGCATGGGAACGGGTGTGACCTCTTCGCTATCATCACTAGACGCTTACTATTGCCTTGGACAAAAACTATTATACCAATTTTGCCTCAAAATTCAATACTAAGTTTCAAGAAAGAATAAAAAACGCAGTAACTATGCTGCTCATTCTTTCAAAACTGGATAAGACATCAATACAAACATTGCTTTTTCGAGTAATCACCAAAATTGGTTAAGTCCTCGATCGATTAGTATTCGTCAGCTGCACATATCGCTATGCTTCCACCTCGAACCTATCTACCTGATCATCTTTCAGGGATCTTACCACTTGCGTG
>NZ_JBNILO010000029.1:0-847 GCF_050107735.1 Jeotgalibacillus proteolyticus | reverse complement strand
GCGCGCGACAAGTTCTGCTATAAGCGCTTTGCAGCGTGAAATGCAGGGAATTCGATTAAGAAATTCCAACTTTACAACCGAAGGTCGGAATGATGAAACCATGTTTTTCCGAAACGACCTCATCAAGACTCCTGCGTGCGTCATGAAAGACAGTTCATGGGGTTCGAAGCACAGGTAGAGTCGGCAGAAGGAAAGCTAGAGCCATTCCATTGGAAGAGGTATGCTAACTGATATGCCGGTTGGCTGAAAAACTAGATAAGGTGAGTATGTTCCACTCGAAAGGAACTGACAAACTTCCGAAATTAAAGGTCTAAAGTTAGAACATAGTGTAAAGCTATGTCCCACCTTACGGTGGGGCGAGTGGTGTTGAGTAAAACTGCTCCCTCTGAAATACGCTATACCGAACAATGGCGGTATCAAGCTCGCAGGCTTAAAGGAAGCACCTACGTCTAGAATGGATAGCTACGTTGTAAGGTACTTGGGAAGCAAGGAACGTTGAAATAAGGACTGTCATCCAAAACGTTTGTAATAAGGCAAAAGCCAAAATACATTTATCTTTGTGAAGGTAGGGGCATGACCTATGAATCTCTTGTAATGAGAGTGGAGGAACAGCCCCAAGTCTAGTGATGTAGAATGATTATTTTCTTTTACGTGAATGACATCGATCGGGTAGGAATGTGGGAACATCACTCATTGGGAGGGATGCCACAATGTCAACTTTGAGATATTGGGATTACTACAATATGACGGAAACCTTTACTGATTTACACGAAAGAGCTAGCCAAAAAGAATCTTTTAACCATCTATATGACATTATTACATCCAGAGAAAATATTCTACTAGCTTA
>NZ_JBNILO010000028.1:0-901 GCF_050107735.1 Jeotgalibacillus proteolyticus | reverse complement strand
ATCAGCAAATTATACCGGAAATAAAACGGGAAAGTCCGGAAGAACTTTCAACGGAAGAGTTAGTTGAAGTCGTTGAAAAACTGGAAGAAACCGTTGAAACCTTTACACAGGAAATCGAAAAAACGGAAAACGTGCAGCAACGAAAGAAGCTTCGCTCTTTACGCAAAAGACCAAAACAGCTTTTCAAGATGTTCAAAGATTTTGTGACGCGCAAACAGAAGTATGAGGCGGACATGAGGCTGTTTGGCGAGAGAAACAGTTACTCCAAAACGGATCATGATGCCACGTTTATGCGAATGAAAGATGATTATATGAAGAATGGCCAACTGAAAGCTGGCTATAATGTTCAAATTGCGACCGAAGGTCAATATACGCTTGCCTATGAGATTTTTTCAAATCCAACGGATACCCGAACGCTCATTCCTTTTCTTGATTCGATTGAACAGCACTTCTTTAAACTTCCTGCTTATATAGTCGCAGATGCCGGGTATGGAAGTGAAGAAAATTATCAGGATGTATTGGACAATCGGGAGAGTACACCATTGATTACCTATAATACGTACCGGAAAGAACAAAAGAAACGCAATCAGACAAATGTGTTTAATACGGCTAACTGGAACTACAATAATGAAACGGATTCCTTCCAATGCCCAAATGACCAGCAACTTACCTTCCGTTATCATTCCCGGAAGACCGACCGCAAAGGCTTTACCAGAGAGTACAAAGTATACGAAAGTGAGAACTGTATAGGTTGTCCATTCCGTTCGGAATGTACCAAAGCAAAAGAAGGAAACAATCGAAAAATCTTTATGAACCCAAAATGGGAACAACAAAAAGAACAAATCAGAACATTGCTTTCAGAAGAAAAAACAGGGAAAATCTACGGAAGACGGAAGATTGA
>NZ_JBNILO010000027.1:0-916 GCF_050107735.1 Jeotgalibacillus proteolyticus | reverse complement strand
CACGCCGCCAGCGTTCGTCCTGAGCCAGGATCAAACTCTCCGTAAAGTGTTTGATAAAGCTCATAGTGTTTCTTGTAAATCTTGTACTAACGTTGACGTTTTTGGTTGTTTAGTTTTCAAGGTTCAATCTTAATGGTGGAGCCTAGCGGGATCGAACCGCTGACCTCCTGCGTGCAAGGCAGGCGCTCTCCCAGCTGAGCTAAGGCCCCTAAATTGGGATAATATAATGGTCGGGAAGACAGGATTCGAACCTGCGACCCCTTGGTCCCAAACCAAGTGCTCTACCAAGCTGAGCTACTCCCCGAAATATAGGATGGCGCGCCCGAGAGGAGTCGAACCCCTAACCTCTTGATCCGTAGTCAAACGCTCTATCCAATTGAGCTACGGGCGCCTAATAGTATCCTAATTAAGTTAAAACAGTGCCGAGGGCCGGACTCGAACCGGCACGGTGGAAACCCACCGCAGGATTTTAAGTCCTGTGCGTCTGCCAATTCCGCCACCCCGGCTAAGGCAGTAATAATACATTTAATACTTTGGAGCGGAAGACGAGATTCGAACTCGCGACCCCCACCTTGGCAAGGTGGTGTTCTACCACTGAACTACTCCCGCATAGTATATGGTGCGGGTGGAGGGACTTGAACCCCCACGCCTTACGGCACTAGATCCTAAGTCTAGCGCGTCTGCCAATTCCGCCACACCCGCATATACATAATGGTGAGCCATGTAGGATTCGAACCTACGACCCTCTGATTAAAAGTCAGATGCTCTACCGACTGAGCTAATGGCTCGAAGAAAACTGGTGCCGGCAAGAGGACTTGAACCCCCAACCTACTGATTACAAGTCAGTTGCTCTACCAATTGAGCTACACCGGCAAGATGGTGGAGAATGACGGGCTCGAACCGCCGACCCTCTGCT
>NZ_JBNILO010000025.1:0-1387 GCF_050107735.1 Jeotgalibacillus proteolyticus | reverse complement strand
GTTAGCAATAGGTAAGCATTTGAAGTTATCTCCAGCTTTTCCCCTGCTCCGCACCGAACGTGCTAGTTTCCCAGCATTCGGCGGTCCATCTACCGATGTATACTAGATTATAAGTTCTTCGTTACTTTTCAACGTGAGATGATTCTACCGTTTTAAGCCCACATTTTATTCTGTATTGGTTCAGTCTCTTTATCATAGATTTGTTTAAACCGAATTTTTGTATTTCTGATACAATCATTTCATTGTCTTTACGGTGAATAAGCCGATGTATGTCCTTATGGAGAATGCGAAGGTTATTGAATGTATCGGAACCTCCAAGATGTTGTGGCACAAAATGATGACACTGAACATCGTAGGCTCTTAAATCCCAACCTGTGATTTCACATTTCCCCATTTTCATACTGAAACGACTGATTCGATTATCCAAATACTCAACTGTTCGCTCTGGTATAGACGCATTCATTAGTACGCTGATTTCAGTCTCGATATTTGGCTTTAATTTGTCATAGACTTTCTTTCTGCCTTCTTCTGTAAAAAGGGATAGCGTTGGACTAAAGTTCAGCGCATTAACTGTTTTAACATTCCCAATAGGGAATAGGTGAACAGTGGCAATTTTGAACGTTTTAAATCCTAAACTATAAAACTTCTTATAGGTTGAAGTAGGGTTAACTGGATGTCCATATTTCCCAACAGAACGAAGGCGATTGTACAGAAAGGCTTTTAATTCGTAGGCAAGACGCGAGAATTCTGGATTTACATGTGTAGCTCGGTTGAAGTAGTTGTGAATACCTAAAACAAAACTATTAAAACGTAGGGCATTTTGGATGGTGGGAGAATCTTTGATTCTTTGGATGTGCATCTTAGCTTGTTCCTTGAGTTTCTTCCATTTTCTTTGTTTAATTCCTGTATGGGCAACTCTTTTCTTCCCCTTAACATCTGCCCTAATTGTGAATCCTAAGAATTCTGTTTCTCGTTTTCGTAAATTTACAATTTGAGATTTTTCAGGTGATATATCTAGTTTTAAACGTTCTTTTAAGTATAACCTAACTGCGTGATACCATCTTTGAGCCGTCTTCCCATCTCGACAGAGAATTTTAAAGTCGTCCGCATAGCGGACGAGATACCCTTCTTTGAGGTTTGTACGTTTTTTAGCATATCTTTCTCCGGCTTTAGATTTATAGTTTCTCGAGAGGGGAAAGAATTCCCATTGTCCTGCAACCCACTGGTCTAAATCATTTAGTACAATGTTCGATAATATTGTCGATAGAATACCACCTTGTGGTACACCTTTTGATGGTATTCCTTCCATATCAATTTCTGCTTTTAGCATTTTGGAAATGCAAGATAGGACCTTTCGATCCCGGATGCCTAAGTTCCATAATTGTTT
>NZ_JBNILO010000024.1:0-1755 GCF_050107735.1 Jeotgalibacillus proteolyticus | reverse complement strand
GACTCCCTCGGGAACAATTGATATATCAGGGTTCCAAGCCATATTGATCGATTTTAAATTTTTTTTATACATGGTTCTTCTTCGAAGAACGTGTAATCTTTCCAGCGCATCAAAAATAAGGAATTGGCGGTGACACGTTGCGGTATGAGAATGGAGTTTATTCCCTTTGAGTCTTGTATAGGCATGAGTAAATCTCTGCTTGTTAAGGGGGCTCACCCTCCCATATCTCTTGGCATCTGTGTACCTACATTCCTTCGTTTAGCCTCACCTTAACGCAGAGGCCGGTCATATGCTCCTGCTTGGACTGTTCTCATTGAACGTCGAATGTCGCCGCTTGTCCGGCTCTCAGTGTCTGGGTTGTGTGTTGCTTAGGCTGCTAGTTGTTGTGAAAGAAAAGGCAGGTCCTGGATCATACGATCTGAATCAAATACCGTTTCCTTATGACTGAGCCCGTGAAAGATTTTAAGTATTTTACTGCACAAAACGACAATGGCTTCCTTCCCTTTTAAGGGATTGTCCTTACGGTCTTTATAGTAATTAAATAGTTGTTTAAAACCATCGTTATGGTGAATTAGTGGAAATACGGTTTTATACAATAAGTGACGTAGTTTTTTACGTCCTCTTTTGGACAGTTTCTTTCGTCCTTTCATGTCTCCTGATTCTTGAGCTGTCAGCGTTAATCCCGCAAGCTTAATCAGTTGGCGTGGATTGTCGTATAGCTTCAGAGAACCCGTTTCTGCCAGAAGTTCGGCTACGGTGGTTTCACTAATTCCCTGAACAGTGCGAAGGTATTGGAAATCCGGGAGCTCTTTTGCGAGCTCAATTAAGTTCCTTGTAACTTCATCAATTTGTGTCTCAAACATATCTAGCTGGTCTAATAGAAAATAGATTTCTTTACGGGCCATTTCCGGACTGTCTGAGCAGTAAATAGAGATAGATGCAGCCTGGTAAAGTTTGTCGATCTTATCAGGGCCTAACGCTTTCACCTGTTGAGCCCGGATGGTTTGTAAGATCGCTTCGCTGCCCAGATTGAGTACATCACCTGGCAGTGGCACCAATCGCAAGATTGCTTTGGCTTGAACACCGACTTCTTTAAACACCGCACTGAATTCAGGGAAGTATAAATCAAACCATCTGCGAATGCGGTTTAATACCGATCCTTTATCTTTTCTTAATCGATCTCGAAATGCAGAGCCTCGTCTTAATTCCTGATCAACCGGTCTCATTATTCGCGGAATACTATAGTGACCCTGAGGGATCATTTTCGCGATCAACCGGGCGTCCTTCATGTCATTCTTACTTTGAAGATTGTCTTCCAGTTCTTTGGTTCGCTTCACGTGTAATGGGTTAACTAGAAGGAATGGGATACTACGAGCCTCTAGAAAGCTCGCCAGATTCATCCAGTAATGCCCTGTCGGTTCAAAGCCAACAAAGACATTCGTCTTTTCATGCCGACCCATGAGCGTTACGATCTCAGCGTGAAGGGTTTCAAACCCCTGACGGGATTGTTTAACCTGCCAGCTTTTTTGGAGTTCCCTGCCACGGTCATCCGTGGCACAGGCAAAGTGACTGCTTTTGGCAATATCGATGCCAATAACTAATGTCTTTTCTGTGATTTGATTAATTTTTTCATTTCTATTAAGATGCATGTATAGCTCCTCCTCGATATGGGCTCTAGGGTTTGCACCTGCATCATATCGGAGGGGCTATTTTTATGCAATAGCTGCGTAACTTCCTCACAGGAATAGCTCCTGC
>NZ_JBNILO010000023.1:0-2179 GCF_050107735.1 Jeotgalibacillus proteolyticus | reverse complement strand
AAATAAAGTAGGGAAACCACTCTCGTGGCTCCCCCCTTATCAAACCGTACGTGCCCTATTAAGGCATACGGCTTACCCATATGTTACAATGCTTGATCAAGAGGATGCGTTCCAGGCATTCTGCATCTTTTGGAGTCGGTGAGGAGTAAAGTACTCCTCACCTTTTTCTTTTGCACGTCTGTAGGCACTTTGTTGTTTTCGGACGGTACGTCCTTTCATCTCTTCGAGATACTCTTCTAATGTATACCCAAAAGCTTTATTAAGGTATAACCAGTAGCTAGGTATCAGCTTTATCCCTACAAAGAAGCGATTATTCCATTTATATCGCATCTTCTTTTCTTTGCTTTGGTTTGGATGCTTATGTATAAAGGCCACACGTAATCTTTTCCTGATGTAACCATCTATATTTAGAAGCATTTTCCTCATCCACCGGGTGATACAACGGCTATTCTGTCCTAGTTCATGATTTGCTTTGATCGCTTTGATAATTGTCACATAATAGTTTACTTTCCCTCGAATGATCGGGTTCACCCGTTTAATCCACTCTTCTTTACTGAGCGTTAATGTCTTTTGAGTCTTCGCCTTGATTTTCAGACGAAAATCTTTCATAGACTCTCCTTTAGGTGTCACGTGAAAGACAGGCTTTTGATCTTTCTTCCCCGGTCTCCAGTGATGAAAAGTAAACCCTAAGAAATCAAAATCATTGTGTCTGAAATCCACAACTCTCGTTTTCTCATTTGAGATTTCCAACCCTAACTCTTTTAACTTTGATTTCGTTAAGGCTGATGCTTCCTCAATAGCTTCTTTTGATTTGGCAAATAGTAAGAAGTCATCAGCGTATCTGACAAACCGAATATTGTGTAGGTCCCACTCCCAGTCCAATTCATTCAGGTAAACATTCGCGAGTAGTGGTGAAATGACACCACCTTGCGGCGTCCCGTAGTCAGAATGTATGAGTTTCCCTTCTTCCATAAAACCTGCCTTCAACCACTGTTCAATCAGTCCTAATACCGTTCTGTCTGATACGTATTTCTTTAACACGTTAATCAGCTTTTGATGAGGGATATTATCAAAGAACCCTTTAATATCACAATCATAAATGTGATTGTATCCCTGTTCAATGTTCCATAAAATGATTTGAAGTGCTCTTTGGACACCTCGGTTTGGTCGATATCCTACTGACCAGTTATGAAACAAAGTATCTTCAAACTTAGGCTGAAGCACATTCACTACGCTCTGTTGAACAATTCGATCTTCAATTGTAAGAATGCCCAACGGGCGTTTCTTGCCATCTTTCTTCGGAATATATACCCTTTTCACTGGATTTGGCTGATAAGTTTTGCTTCTTAATTTATCTAACAGAGACATAATATTCTTTTCTAAGTTAGCGTCATAGCTTTCAATCGTTTCACCGTCAATTCCACCAGCGCCTTTGTTGGCTTTTACCTGTTCAAAACTGTGGGTTAACTTACGATCGAATAGAAGTTGTCCATAGACACTGTGTAGCTTAAATTTCCACTCTTGATTCATTGCGTATTCCACGCCCTTCCTTGATGTACATTCAAACGGTTTTACCGCAGTAACTTGATTGTTAACATTACATCTCGTCCATGACCTGGAGCCATAGGTCGTTCCCCTTCCGTTCACCTCACGTTATGGTCATGAAGCTACTTCCGTACTATGAGAACGTCTGAATTCTCCCTCGTTCTTTGTCATTTCGGATTGCCCTTATAGACTAGAACCCTGCCTGTTTGGTAGAGAGAGAACCTCACGGGGTCATCACATTTCCCTTCTAAACATACCCTGCACCATCACGTGATAAGTCACATTATCCTGATCTGACTTCTAAAGAAAATGCCTGTTAGTGGGCTTCCTCATCTTTCGGAGAGTCGCCAACTTATCCCGCCGCCGTGCTTCACACTTCTTGCATTAGGGTCTGCTTATTCGCTTACGGACCTCTCGATTTTCCGCATCTCCTTCAGACAATCTCTCACAAGAATTGCCCTAGATTAAGCTTCCCGAGCTAGGTCAGTCTCCTCGGGGATGGACTTTCACCATCTGGGATCCACTCCTCTTTTCTTCAACTAGTCGTTTCATCGAAATGACGTCTCTATCTGAAAAGCGAAAAGAAGAGTGCTGGCTAAGCCAGCACTCCTTGCGACTGCCCGTCGCACAAAAG
>NZ_JBNILO010000022.1:0-2493 GCF_050107735.1 Jeotgalibacillus proteolyticus | reverse complement strand
AACGGGGCTCACCTCCCGCCACGCGGAAAGCCTCCGGACGCAGCGGAAATGAACCGGTCCTCCTTCCTTTCTCAAAAAAATGAATTTCTCGCGAAAAATTATGGATAGTTGATCAGTACTCTTTTTAAGATGAATTTGTTAAAGAATAGGTTCATTGCAGCGGAGGCCGGGGACTCCTGCGTGAAAAAGCGGGAAGGGTGAGACTCTGCAGATGCGAAAGCATCAATGGGGCGCAGCGGAAATGAACCGGTCCCTTCCTTCCTCTTACAAAAAAATCAGTGACTGACAAAATAGAACAGTAGACAGCTGTTCTACATACTATATACGAGTGAAATGACAAAAGAATAGGTTCATTGGAGCGGAGACCGGGGACTCCTGCGTGAAAAAGCGGGAAGGGTGAGACCAAGCAGATGCGGCAGCATCAACGGGGCTCACCTCCCGCCACGCGGAAAGCCTCCGGACGCAGCGGAAATGAACCGGTCCCTTCCTTTTTCAAAATTAGTTTCCTGCAGAAATGACAACGGATAACTGATCCGCAGTATTAAACTACTTCTTCATAGATAAGAGCGCCTTCACCTTCATGAATAACTTGTTCATGAAGGTCTTTTTTTAAGGAGTAATTTATTCCATTTTAATTAATTTTATATGAACGGTTCTTATCCTTTTTCTGTATGCTATGATCATAAGAGAATTATTTTTGTCAAGAAAGCTTACTGCTTTAAGGCATTCTGGCTGTTTTTCTTTAAACAGACAGGGTACGATAAAAGAAACACTATTATATAAAAGATTGGCAGGGACACTATGGACTGGATATCAATTGTTGTCGGATTCTTTTTCTTTTTAAACTTTGTTCTTGCCGGCATCCTTATTTTTTTGGAGCGGAAAGATGCTGGAGCAACCTGGGCGTGGCTGATGGTCTTATTTTTTATTCCTATAGCTGGCTTTGCTCTCTACCTTCTTTTAGGACGGCAGTTGTACAAAAAAGATTTATTTGATTGGGAAGGCAGAAGCCGAGTCGGAATTGAGCAGCTGATTCGCTATCAAATAAATGCTATACAAGACAAAACATTCGAATTTAAATCCCGGGAGACTGAATTAAAACAAGATCTGATTTATATGCAGCTATATAATAATGATGCGGTTTTAACACAGGACAACTCGGTGGATATTTTTGTGGACGGTCAAAAAAAGTTTGAAGCGCTGTTTCAGGATATTGAAGAAGCAAAAGATCATGTTCATATCCAAACCTATATTTTACGGCGTGATGATCTGGCGAAACGTCTCATGAACCTTCTCATTAAAAAAGCCAATCAAGGGGTTAAAGTGCGAATCTTATATGATGACATGGGTTCAAGAGGCATGACCAAACGTTTTTTTAAAGAACTTCAAGCTGCAGGCGGTGAAGTTGAAGCGTTTTTTCCTTCTAATGTGCCAATTATTAATCCACGTCTTAATTTCAGAAACCACCGAAAGTTAATCATTGTGGATGGGCGGGTCGGCTATATCGGCGGGTTTAATATAGGCGATGAATACCTTGGAATCGATAAACGGTTCGGATACTGGCGGGACACTCATCTTCGGGTGGAAGGCAGCGCGGTGCATCCGATCCAGACCAGATTTGTTTTAGATTGGAATCAGGCCTCTCACCGGTATGATATTGAATATGAAGATCATTACTTTCCGGCAATTCCGACCAAAGGCGACGTATCGATGCAAATTGTATCAAGCGGCCCTGATTCAGAATGGGAACAAATCAAAAATGGTTATATTAAATTAATCACAAGCGCCAAAAATTATATTTACATTCAGACGCCGTATTTTATTCCGGATCTCAGTTTACTCGATGCCCTGAGAATTGCAGCGCTATCAGGTGTGGATGTACGAATTATGATTCCAAACAAGCCGGACCATATGTTTGTTTACTGGGCCACTTATTCATATGTCGGTGAGCTGATGAAAGCAGGAGCACGCATCTATATTTATGAGAACGGGTTTATACATGCAAAAACGCTTGTCACAGATAATGAAGCAGCCTCTGTTGGAACTGCAAATATTGACCTGCGAAGCTTCCGCTTAAACTTTGAGGTAAATGC
This sequence comes from Jeotgalibacillus proteolyticus, assembly GCF_050107735.1. GTDB lineage: Bacteria > Bacillota > Bacilli > Bacillales > Jeotgalibacillaceae > Jeotgalibacillus > Jeotgalibacillus proteolyticus_A. The sequence goes on along the minus strand of NZ_JBNILO010000022.1, from coordinate 400 downwards.
CTTCGTGTATCATCAGGAAACCGTCACGACTCTTTGTCAGATTTTCATGGAGGATATGGAGCTCTCAACTGAACTGACACCTGAACTTTACAAAAAACGATCCAACTACATTAAGTTTAAAGAATCGATCTCACGACTCCTGTCTCCTATTTTGTAATAGACCTGTTATCGACTCGAGTGAAATAAACACTATTAATTTATGGAGCCTGGGACAAGGAAGCGTCTCAGGCTCTTTGAGTGGTTCGCTGCGCCTCAGACGGACACTTGCCGCATGGGCGGAGCGGAAATGAACCGGTCCCTTCTTCCCTCTTTCAAAAAAATCAGTGACTGGCAAAAAGAACAGTAGACAGCGGTTCTACATTATATGTACAAGTGAAATGACCAAAGAATAGGTTCATTG
>NZ_JBNILO010000021.1:0-3131 GCF_050107735.1 Jeotgalibacillus proteolyticus | reverse complement strand
ACGGGTGAGGGTTAGAAGTTCAACACAGCCAGGGTAGTATCCCACCAATGCCTCCATCGAAGCTGGCGCTCCGATTTCCAAGGCTCCTACCTATCCTGTACAAGCTGTGCCAAAATTCAATATCAGGCTACAGTAAAGCTCCACGGGGTCTTTCCGTCCTGTCGCGGGTAACCTGCATCTTCACAGGTACTATAATTTCACCGAGTCTCTCGTTGAGACAGTGCCCAGATCGTTACACCTTTCGTGCGGGTCGGAACTTACCCGACAAGGAATTTCGCTACCTTAGGACCGTTATAGTTACGGCCGCCGTTTACTGGGGCTTCAATTCGTACCTTCGCTTGCGCTAAGCACTCCTCTTAACCTTCCAGCACCGGGCAGGTGTCAGCCCCTATACTTCACCTTACGGTTTCGCAGAGACCTGTGTTTTTGCTAAACAGTCGCCTGGGCCTATTCACTGCGGCTCTCTCGGGCTTGCACCCTACCAGAGCACCCCTTCTCCCGAAGTTACGGGGTCATTTTGCCGAGTTCCTTAACGAGAGTTCACTCGCTCACCTTAGGATTCTCTCCTCGCCTACCTGTGTCGGTTTGCGGTACGGGCACCTTACATCTCGCTAGAGGCTTTTCTTGGCAGTGTGGAATCAAAGACTTCGGTACTCAATTTCCCTCGTCATCACAGCTTCGCTTACACGGAAACGGGATTTGCCTCGTTTCCTGCCTCACTGCTTAAACGCGCATATCCAACAGCGCGCTCTCCTATCCTCCTGCGTCCCCCCATCACTCAAATGATGCGTTGGTGGTACAGGAATATCAACCTGTTGTCCATCGCCTACGCCTATCGGCCTCGGCTTAGGTCCCGACTAACCCTGAGCGGACGAGCCTTCCTCAGGAAACCTTGGGCATTCGGTGGAAGAGATTCTCACTCTTCTTTCGCTACTCATACCGGCATTCTCACTTCTAAGTGCTCCACCAGTCCTTCCGGTCTGACTTCACAGCGCTTAGAACGCTCTCCTACCACGAAATCTCAGAAGAGATTTCATCCACAGCTTCGGTGAATCGTTTAGCCCCGGTACATTTTCGGCGCAGGGTCACTCGACCAGTGAGCTATTACGCACTCTTTAAATGGTGGCTGCTTCTAAGCCAACATCCTGGTTGTCTAAGCAACCCCACATCCTTTTCCACTTAACGATTACTTGGGGACCTTAGCTGGTGGTCTGGGCTGTTTCCCTTTCGACTACGGATCTTATCACTCGCAGTCTGACTCCCATGGATAAGTCTTTGGCATTCGGAGTTTGTCTGAATTCGGTAACCCGTTGGGGGCCCCTAGTCCAAACAGTGCTCTACCTCCAAGACTCTTACTACATGAGGCTAGCCCTAAAGCTATTTCGGAGAGAACCAGCTATCTCCAGGTTCGATTGGAATTTCTCCGCTACCCACACCTCATCCCCGCACTTTTCAACGTGCGTGGGTTCGGGCCTCCAGTGAGTGTTACCTCACCTTCACCCTGGACATGGGTAGATCACCTGGTTTCGGGTCTACAACCTGATACTCATTCGCCCTATTCAGACTCGCTTTCGCTGCGGCTCCGCCTTATCAGCTTAACCTTGCATCAAATCGTAACTCGCCGGTTCATTCTACAAAAGGCACGCCATCACCCGTAAATGGGCTCTGACTACTTGTAGGCACACGGTTTCAGGATCTGTTTCACTCCCCTTCCGGGGTGCTTTTCACCTTTCCCTCACGGTACTGGTTCACTATCGGTCACTAGGGAGTATTTAGCCTTGGGAGATGGTCCTCCCGGATTCCGACGGAATTTCACGTGTTCCGCCGTACTCAGGATCCACTCTGGAGGGACATGGTTTTCGACTACAGGATTGTTACCTTCTCTGATGGGCCTTTCCAGACCGCTTCGTCTAATCATGTCCTTTGTAACTCCGTATAGAGTGTCCTACAACCCCAAGAGGCAAGCCTCTTGGTTTGGGCTGATCCCGTTTCGCTCGCCGCTACTCAGGGAATCGCATTTGCTTTCTCTTCCTCCAGGTACTTAGATGTTTCAGTTCCCTGGGTCTGCCTTCAACCGCTTATGTATTCAGCGGAAGATCATATCCCATTACGGATACGGGGTTCCCCCATTCGGAAATCTTCGGATCACAGCTTACTTACAGCTCCCCGAAGCATATCGGTGTTAGTACCGTCCTTCATCGGCTCCTAGTGCCAAGGCATCCACCGTGCGCCCTTTCTAACTTAACCATTTTTGCCTCATTATCCACGGCGCATCTCTTCATCAGCTGCCTGTCGTCACATCCTCACGCACTGGAAAGTGCGTTCCGGTGTTCCTCCAGCCTGCTTCCTCGACCTGCTTGTGGCTAATGGTCAAAAAAATAGTTTTTGAATCATACGATTCAATGGATTTTCATTTGAAAATCACTAAGGTGGCGATTACTCGGTTTGTTGCTTTGTTTGTTTGATGTCTTTATCCAGTTTTCAAGGAACGAATCTTCATATAGAAGGCATTAAACCTTCAAAACTAAACAACCAGAAAACGTCAGGTTAGTCTGTGTGACGCGATTGACCCAAAGGGCCATCGGCCATTTCCTTAGAAAGGAGGTGATCCAGCCGCACCTTCCGATACGGCTACCTTGTTACGACTTCACCCCAATCATCTGTCCCACCTTAGGCGGCTGGCTCCATAAAGGTTACCCCACCGACTTCGGGTGTTACAAACTCTCGTGGTGTGACGGGCGGTGTGTACAAGGCCCGGGAACGTATTCACCGCGGCATGCTGATCCGCGATTACTAGCGATTCCAGCTTCATGCAGGCGAGTTGCAGCCTGCAATCCGAACTGAGAACGATTTTATGGGATTGGCTCCACCTCGCGGTCTCGCTGCCCTTTGTATCGTCCATTGTAGCACGTGTGTAGCCCAGGTCATAAGGGGCATGATGATTTGACGTCATCCCCACCTTCCTCCGGTTTGTCACCGGCAGTCACCTTAGAGTGCCCAACTGAATGCTGGCAACTAAGATCAAGGGTTGCGCTCGTTGCGGGACTTAACCCAACATCTCACGACACGAGCTGACGACAACCATGCACCACCTGTCACCATTGTCCCCGAAGGGAAAAGTCTATCTCTAG
>NZ_JBNILO010000020.1:0-10081 GCF_050107735.1 Jeotgalibacillus proteolyticus | reverse complement strand
TTACCAGAGGTTGTCCTTATCTATTATTAAAAATTTTAATTATCCAAATAAAAAATGCCCTCATGAGCTACTAAAGTTCATGAGGGCATTCTCGTTTATTCAGCTGAGTTTTGTCCCAGCCTCTTTTTTAGCATGTTCTTTAACACGCTTGATTAGCTAATTGTGGGTTGTGGATCCACATCATTTTCTTTACGGGTTTTCCGGGACACCTCTTCGGATGGTTTAAACAACAATCCGAGGTTTATTAAACCGGCGATTCCGACTAATCCATAAATCAAACGAGATAATGCAGCATCCTGACCGCCAAAAATCGCAGCCACTAAATCAAATTGGAAAAAACCAATAAGTCCCCAATTTAAAGCACCAATGATGGTAAGAACTAAAGCAGCACGTTGAATTCCGCTCAACATCTTCCCCTCCTTTACTTAAATAGTTAAAGCAGTATTAGTATGGTGAAGACAGGTTAATCTATACTGGTAATTTTCTTTGCAATATGGAGAACGGTGAGCATCTTTTTTGCAAACAATCCTTTCATCCACGATAATGAAAAAGAACGTTAAGGAGGCAGAAATCTATGGAAAATTTTACTTTTTACAACCCAACAAAATTAATATTTGGCAAAGATCAACTTGAACAGTTAAAACAGGAAATTCCTCAATATGGCAAAAATGTCCTGCTTGTATATGGCGGGGGAAGCATTAAAAAGAATGGTTTATATGATCAGGTAATTTCGGTGCTTAATGAAACTGGAGCATCTGTTTTTGAACTGTCAGGAGTTGAACCCAATCCTCGTCTTACTACAGCTGAAAAAGGAATTGATATTTGCAAAACAGAAAATATTGATTTCATCTTAGCTGTAGGCGGCGGAAGTGTGATTGACTGCACAAAACTCATTGCAGCAGGTGCGAAATATGATGGTGAAGCATGGGATCTTGTGACCAAAAAAGCAGCTGCAGAAGAGGCGCTTCCATTCGGAACTGTGCTGACGCTGGCAGCAACTGGCTCAGAAATGAATGCCGGATCTGTTATCACAAATCTTGAAACACAGGAAAAGTATGGATGGGGAAGTCCTGCAACATTCCCGAAATTCTCGATTTTAGATCCTCAAAATACATTTACGGTTCCTCAGAATCAAACGGTGTATGGAATTGTGGATATGATGTCTCATTTGTTTGAGCAATACTATCACAATACCTCAAACACACCAGTTCAGGACCGCTTGATTGAAGGGGTGCTGAAAACGGTTATTGAAACAGGTCCTAAGCTTGTAGATGACCTTGAAAATTATGAGCTTCGTGAAACTATCCTATACAGCGGTACGCTTGCTTTAAATGGCATGCTGCAAATGGGCTATCGCGGCGATTGGGCATCTCATAATATTGAACATGCGGTTTCAGCCGTTTATGATATCCCGCATGCTGGCGGACTGGCGATTTTATTCCCGAATTGGATGAAGCATAACCTTGAGGTGAACGAAGGCCGCTTTAAACAAATGGCGATACGCGTATTTGAAGTAGATCCTGAAGGAAAAAGCGATAAAGAAATCGGTCTGGAAGGAATAGAACGCCTTCGCGCGTTCTGGAGCAGCATTGGTGCACCGACTCGTCTTGCTGATTATGATATCACGGATGAAAAAATTGAGGTTATGGCTGATAAAGCAATGATCAATGGAGAATTTGGCAATTTCAAAGCTCTTCATAAAGAAGATGTTGTAGAAATTTTAACCGCATCACTATAAACAAAAAAGGGGCTTATTTGTCGAAAATACAGCCCCTTTTTTCTGAATTTAAACTGTATCCGTTTTCATTTTGAACCTTTCTTGATTCTCTGTCTGACATTCGATAAAGTGAAGAAAGGAAATACATTTAACGGAGGAAACGACATGACACATATTCGTTTTGATTATTCTAATGCGCTTGACTTTTTTGGAGAACATGAGCTTACATATCTTCAGGATACGGTTAAACAGGCCCATCATGCCCTTCATGAAGGCACGGGTGCTGGCAGTGATTATTTAGGCTGGATTGATCTGCCGGTAAACTATGATAAAGAGGAATTTTCACGTATTCAAAAATCGTCCCAAAAAATTAAAAATGATTCAGATGTATTGCTGGTTGTGGGAATCGGCGGCTCGTATCTTGGCGCACGTGCAGCAATCGAAATGCTGAACCACAGCTTTTACAATGCTATTACGAAAGAGCAGAGAAAAACGCCGCAGGTTATTTTTATCGGAAACAATATTAGTTCCACTTATATGCGTGATGTCATGGATGTACTTGAAGGCAAGGATTTCTCAATCAATGTTATCTCAAAATCAGGTACAACCACTGAGCCTGCAATTGCTTTCCGTATTTTCCGAAAGCTCCTTGAAGAGAAATATGGCAAAGAGGAAGCGAAAAGCCGCATTTATGCCACCACGGATCAATCAAAAGGTGCACTAAAAACACTTGCTGATGACGAAGGGTTCGAAACATTTGTGGTACCGGATGATGTAGGCGGCCGCTACTCTGTGCTTACTGCTGTCGGTTTACTGCCAATTGCAGTGAGCGGTGCAGACATTGAAGCAATGATGAAAGGTGCTGCTGATGCACGGGAAGCATACAGTTCTTCTGAGCTGGAACAAAATGAAGCCTACCAGTATGCAGCCATTCGCAATGTCCTTTACAACAAAGGCAAAACCATTGAAATGCTCATTAACTATGAGCCGGGTCTGCAGTACTTTAACGAATGGTGGAAACAGCTATTCGGCGAAAGTGAAGGAAAAGACTTAAAAGGAATTTTCCCTTCATCTGCAAATTTTTCAACAGATCTTCACTCTCTTGGCCAGTATGTTCAGGAGGGACGCCGCGACCTATTTGAAACCGTGGTTAAAGTAGGGAAGGCGCGTCATGAGTTAACCATTGAGGAAGCTGAAAGTGATCTTGACGGTTTGAATTATTTAGCTGGAGAAACGGTGGACTTTGTGAACAATAAAGCGTTTCAGGGGACTCTTCTCGCTCATAATGATGGAGGGGTGCCAAACCTCGTAGTTGAAATTCCAGAAATGGATTCTTATACATTTGGCTATTTGGTCTACTTCTTTGAGAAGGCTTGCGCTATGAGCGGATATCTTCTGGGTGTAAACCCATTTGATCAGCCGGGAGTTGAAGCATACAAAGTAAATATGTTTGCCTTACTCGGAAAACCAGGGTTTGAAGAAAAGAAAGCTGAACTTGAAAAACGATTAAAATAAAAAATGAGTGAGTTGAAGCTAAGGCTTTCAGCTCACTTTTTTTTTGCATACCTGCAGTAATCTCGGAAAAACTACAGAAAAAGGATGGTGACGGGCATGATTCAAATTGAATCTTCATTAAACGGATATGAAACCACATTATATAAACTCGAAACAGCGTTAAAACCCATCGGCTTTTCTGTAGGCGGAGGCTGGGAATACGATCATGGTTATTTTGATTACCGCTTAGCAAAAGAGGGCTGTTATTACTATGTACGTCTTCCTTTTAAGGCAACAACAGGGCTTTTAGATCGGCCAGGTGTTGAAGTGAAAATCGGTGTTCCATTTTTACTTGGCCATCAGTACGAAGATGGAATTGATAAAGATGGAGAAATTGGCAATATTTCTGCCGCGTTTAATCAATTCCAATCCCCTAAAGATGCTGATTCTGACATCCCTGAAGAGTACCAGGAACAAGGAGTAAATATTATCAGGAAAGCCGAGACCGCTGTTCAGGTTAATTGACTAAGTGAATCTGTCAGAGCCCTCCCAACAGTTGCGTGGGACTCAACAATTGTGGTTGCACCTGCTTTTTTAGCTGAATCCACATGCTCATGTGTAAGAAGTTCAACTATACAGGGAATGGTCGGATGAAGCCGGCGTATTGTCAGCAGTGTCAAAACAGTCTGAGCATCGGCGGCTTCTTCATCCACATGCTGGTTCGCTGTAATAATTACAGCACTGCCTGTGGAAAGAGAAGCCTTTTTCAACGTGTCAAAATAGTAGGGCTTTCCTTTTATAAATTGACAAGGGCTTGTCTGCAGCAGAGGATGCTTTTCAAGGGAATCATCGATCAGTACCACAGCACTTGATGCATATTGCTCAAGAAGCCATGAGGTCCGGGCATTCCAGCCAATCAAGATAATATGGTTACGTCCAGTATAAGAACGCGTGCCGTCTTCAAGCGCCTGCTGACGGATGAAGGCGGAAGAGGCAATTGTGAAAAAATAACTTGATATAAGACCAGCACCAAGAAGAATGATAACTACCGTCAGCAAGCGTCCGGTGGCTGAAGCAGGAGCGTAATCACCGTAGCCCACTGTAGAGATGGTAATCAGCACCCACCAGGCACCCTCCCAAAATGTAGGAAAAGTAACCGGTTCAATTACATGAATAAAAATACCAAAAATGCCGACAAATAGGCTGATCAAGACTATTAAATACAACCATTTCGGCAATCGCCAAAGTTTTGCCCAGCTCATTAACATCACCTCCCCTCTAGTCTTGACCACTTTTTCATAAAAATTTCAATTCACCCCTTGTCAGGTGCAAAATAAAACGTATAATATAATATGTACCGTTCGAGGGGCTATAGTTCAGCGGGAGAATGCTTCGCTGGCAGCGAAGAGGTCAGGGGTTCGAATCCCCTTAGCTCCATTAAAAAAATCCTTTAACCGCACTGGTTAGAGGATTTTTTTCATCAAAAAGCTTTTTAGGCAGTCAATATACGGTTGCCATATATTTTTCAGTTCATCTCCTTTTAAGATGTCACTTCATTCACCGTTTCAATCGGCACCATACATGCTCCGTACTTTTCTATCAGCCGCTTAAAATTAAGATTGTCTCTGTTTTATTTTCTGAATAATTAATATATTTATGTTTCAAAGGTTTTATACCCAAAAGAATACCGGGGTTACAGAAAGGTGGAGATTGAATGAAAAGAATTATATTGTCAACAGAGAGCGGGGCCGATTTACCTGCGGATTTAATAAAAAAGCATCATCTTCAAGTTGTTCCTATGCACGTTATCATGGATGGCAAGGATTATCTTGATGGTTCTTTGCCGGTGGAGGAAATCTATGACTTCTACAATCGAACAAAAAAAATACCTTCTACCACTTCCACCAACGCCCATGAATATGAAGAGTTTTTTTCGAGAATTCAAGAAAATTATCCGGGAAGTGCGATTGTTCATATCGGCTATACTTCAAAAGCCTCATCATCGTTTCAAAATGCAGTGATCGCCGCAGAACAGTTTCAAGACATTCATTTACTTGATGCTTTGAATGTGACAGGAGGATTGACAGCGATCGTCATGTACGCAGCAGAGTTAGTAGAAAAAGAACCAATGATGAAACCAGAGGAGCTGATTGAGAAACTAGAGTCGGTCATCGGGAAGTCGAGGCTTGCTTTTATACCGGGAAGTCTGGATTTTTTAAGAGCAGGTGGGCGGGTCAGCAATGTTGCTTTTATCGGAGGATCTTTATTAAAAATCAAACCCTGCATCGAGTTAATAGAAGGCAAGCTGGTGTCTACAAAAAAATACCGCGGGAAAATGTCTGTAGTGGCAGAAAAACTTATGAAGGATTATTTGGATGAATTTACAATTGACCGTAACCAGCTTTATTTGATGTTCTCAATAGGATTAGATGAAAGCATTAAAAACCGGATGGATGAATTAGCTAAAGAGGCAGGGTTCAAGCACGTGAAATGGATACAAGCCGGTGCAATGATTTCTACTCACTCGGGACCTGGTGGGTTTGGAATCGCAGGGTTGGAAAAATGACGAATAACTTGCTAACTCATTTTTAAAATAAAAAATCGTTTAAAGGAGGCTGGGACGAAATAGTCCCAGCCTCCTTTTTTACGCACTTTGACGGTTAATTGCCTTAAGAGTATAGCTGCCACATTTGCCTGCCGTAGAGTTATGAAGAAAGATCCTTTATGGCATAATTAAATTTCTTTAAGAGCTGGCCGAAGTTTTGCTGCTCATCTTCCTCCCAGTCATGCAGCAGCTTTGATATTTTCTCCAGACGCAGTTTTTTATACTGTGTCAGTTCTTTTAATCCTATTTCAGTAATTCGATAAAAGTAGGCTCGTTTGTCATGAGGAGAGGGGACTCTCTCGACATACCCTTTTTGCTCCAATGAAGCAGCCTGTCTGCTAACCGTTGAAATATCCAACTGCAATTCATTCGATAACGTTTTAACACCTGCTGTTTCTTCAACGGAAATCTGATGAAGCAGAAGGTAGGCTGAACGCACCAGGCTGTCATCTTTCCGATTTGAAGCAATGGACGTAATGCGTCTAACGAGAACTGCCATCTCAAGTTCTATTGTAGTCAGGGATTCTTTACTCATTTTCTCTCCACCTTGTCTATTGCTTTTACCTAATGATTTTCGTTATCCAAACACGAATTTCTTGAATGACGATTATTTTAGTTGTATTATACAATCATGTACTTGTATGATACAACCATTTTAAAGAAAGAAGGATCATTATGGCAGAACAACAGTCATTAAAAGAAGCGAAGCCGGCCTTTAATAAAATTCCTTTACTGATTGTCTTAATTTCAGGGGCTTTCGCAGCTATTCTAAATCAAACACTATTAGCCACGGCACTGCCGCATATCATGGAAGATTTACAACTCGATGCCAATACGGCCCAATGGCTGCAGTCTATATTCATGTTAGTCAACGGGATAATGATTCCGATTACCGCATTTTTAATTGAACGATTTACAACGCGGGGGTTGTTTCTTACTGCAATGGGTTTATTTGGAGTCGGGACGCTCATTTGCGCTATTGCGCCGGGCTTTACGGTCTTGATGGCAGGAAGAGTTCTTCAAGCTTCAGGTGCAGGAATCATCATGCCTTTAATGATGACCATTTTATTTTTAATTTATCCAAAAGAAAAACGCGGGGCAGCGATGGGGATGTTCGGATTGGTGATTGCTTTTGCTCCGGCTATAGGTCCGACACTGTCCGGATGGCTTGTGGATCAGTTTCCTTGGAGAAGCTTATTCTACGTAGTTTTGCCTATCATACTCATTGATATAGCAGTAGCTTATTTTATTTTGAAAAATATAACCGAACAAAAGTTTCCGAAGCTCGATGTATTATCCATTATTTTATCAACATTCGGGTTCGGCGGCTTATTATACGGATTTAGTTCAGCAGGCAGCAATGGCTGGACAACGTGGGAAGTATCTATTTCGCTGCTGGTCGGATCTATTGCTCTTGTCTGGTTCATTTTAAGACAATTAAAGCTTGAGCGTCCCATTTTGCAATTTAAAGTTTTTCAAAACAAAGTCTTTACAATCACCACGATCTTAGGGATGCTGATTTTTATTTCCATGATTGGCGGTGCTGTTATATTGCCATTGTTTATGCAGAATATGCTTGGGTTTTCAGCACTTGATTCCGGGCTTATGCTCTTGCCGGGCGCCTTATTAATGGGCATTATGAGCCCTATTACAGGCAGGCTTTTTGATAAATTTGGCGCGAGATGGCTGTCTATTACAGGCATGTCCATTTTAGCAATATCGACATTTATGTTTACAACACTAACAGCAGAAACCACCTTCACCTATTTAGCTGTAGTTAACTCATTTAGAATGTTCGGAATGGCGATGGTGATGATGCCGGTGACGACTGCGGGATTAAATCAGCTTCCTGCAAGTTTGATCCCGCACGGCACAGCCATGAACAATACGATGCGCCAGGTAGCAGGGGCTGTGGGAACGGCGCTGCTTGTGACCATCATGACCAGCAGTGCGCTTCCAGAACAAGGGGTTCAAGGCCTCGTTCACGGAGTAAACACTTCCTTTATGGCCGCAGGCATTTCTGCAGTAATAGGGCTCATCCTCGCCTTTTTCATTAAAAGCAACCCAAAACAAGCAAGAGCAGAAAGACAGAGCGCTACCTAACTATAATGAGACACATTAAAAATCCGATCAATTAAGCTGAACCTCTGATGAGAATCTGCTTAGTCGATCGGATTTTTCATTTTATCCCCAGTAGGAGTGCAGCGGGCAGAATTTTATGAGAAAGGAAATATTGTATAAGAACACAGCAGGGTTAAAGGGGATGATTATCTGCTTTCAATTTCAACTCCTGTGACCCCGGGCAGAGCAGAAACAAAGGTATAGATATCTGTTTCTTGCCGTCTTTGATGAACCGATGTAAACAGTTCGATCATATGCAAATCATTCTTTATATCCTTGAGTCGGACTTTATCCACTTTAATATTGTCCTGTTCAAGCATTTTGACTACAGGCCCGGCGTAATTAGCATGATGAACTATAATTTTCAAATAAACCTCTTTTTCCTTTAATCGTACGGGCCCGATCCACATCAGCATCAAAGGAAGAAGTTCCACGCTGATAATGAGTAAAACAACGCCCAAGATGGCTTCCACAAAAAAACCAGCCCCTACTGCGATGCCGATACCTGCTGCCCCCCAGATAATCGCAGCGGTCGTCAACCCGGAGATCGTATCATTACCGCGGTGTAAAATAACGCCTGCTCCCAAAAAGCCAATCCCAGAAACGATCTGAGCTGCCAGGCGCAGCGGGTCCATTGTAATATTCACACTGTCGTCTCCTGGAAAAGAATAGGCGGATTCGATGGAAACAATCGTCAGCAAACAGCTTACTATTGAAATTACAAGGCTGGTCTTCAGTCCAACCGGTTTCCTTTTTAATTCTCTCTCAAGTCCTATCACTAAACCGAGGAGAGCCGTGAGTCCGAGTTTAATTAATACAATTTGATCTATTTCAAACATTTAGGCACCTCCTTCTTTCCTTTTTTAGTAAGATGTATATAACGCTCAGAACACATTTTTTATTATACACAGCACCTGAGTAAATTGGAGGTATTTTATGAATCAAACAAATAAGAAAGCCTATTTTGCTATTTTAATTGGCGTTATGACTGTTTCTTTCTCCGCTATTCTCGTTAAGCTTTCAAATGCCGAACCGGGAGTTATCGCTTTTTACCGAATGTTTTTCAGTGCACTGTTGCTAACACCGGTTTTTTTTCTCTACTATAGAAATGAAATATCCAAATTGTCCTTAAAAGACTGGTGCTTTACAGTTATTGCAGGAATTTTCTTAGCCTTTCATTTTATATTATGGTTTGAATCTCTTCAATATACATCTGTTGCAAGCTCTACAGTCCTTGTTACACTTCAGCCGCTTTTTGCATTCGCTGGAGCCTTTTTGTTTTTTAACGAAAGAATGACAAAATCATCCCTTATAAGTGCTTGCATCGCAATCGCTGGAAGCTTGATCATAAGCTGGGGTGACTTTAAAATAAGCGGAATGGCACTATGGGGGGATTTTCTGGCCCTTGCAGCATGTGCTCTTGTTACTGCCTATTTGCTATTTGGCCAGGAGGTAAGGAAAAGACTTTCAATTGTTACCTATACGTTTATTTTGTATAGCATGAGTTCAATTATTCTATTTGTTTATGTGCTGGTTAAGGGAGAATCATTTGGGCCTTTCAATTCTTCAGAATGGATTTATTTTCTTTTACTTGCCATCTTGCCGACTCTGCTTGGCCATTCTCTTTTTAACTGGTCGCTAAAGTGGATTTCAACTACCTTTATATCTATGGCGATCTTATTTGAGCCAGTTGGAGCTTCTGTTCTGGCCTTCTATATACTTGGCGAAGGTCTGAGGAGTTCACAAATTATTGGAGGGACAGTTGTCATAGCAGGTCTGGGGTTATTCATTTGGAAGGGAAACAGAGAGAGGGGAATTAGAAAAAAACAAGAAGTATAGTAATCTCGTAAAAAAATCATATTATGTATTGCATTATATATTTTTCCGTGTTATATTATTACTCGTCCTTAAGAGAGAAAAGCAATGAAGTCGAAAAACATAACTTAAAAAAAGTGTTGACACAGAGCTTTGCAGGATGTATGATAATAAAGTCGCCTCATTGAGGAAGACCTTTGCAAAACACCTTGAACCTTGAAAACTAAACAACCAAAAACGTCAACGTTAGTACAAGATTTACAAGAAACACTATGAGCTTTATCAAACACTTTACGGAGAGTTTGATCCTGGCTCAGGACGAACGCTGG
>NZ_JBNILO010000019.1:0-17349 GCF_050107735.1 Jeotgalibacillus proteolyticus | reverse complement strand
GTTCCCATGCCGAACACGGAAGTTAAGCTCTTCAGCGCCGATGGTAGTTGGGGGTCTCCCCCTGTGAGAGTAGGACGTCGCTAGGCACAAAAAAAGAGTCATTCCCTTTGGGAATGGCTTTTTTTGTTGAATAAATAATCAAGATCCGATATTTCTTATTGTAATTTACTGCTGCTTTCATTTAAAAATTCTAATATAGCCTGTGGAGCATAATGGGAAGACAGATGAAGAAAGCTTCTGATGATCGAATAGTCTTCTGTTTCTTTGAACATTGTGCAATTGCCCCACCACTCCGTTTCATATCGTGCAATCATACTTAGATTATATAAAAGAAGAAAGTGACATTGAATCGGATTGAGTGGCTGCTGCTGTCCGTCATTTTCAAGAAGAAGCAGCAAATCCTGCATAGAAAACGTAAGATTTTCTAAATGTTCCACGTGAAACAGCAGTGAAGATAAAGTTGGAAACAGACCATTTTTCTGTATTTTAACTGTGTCTTCAAGAAATGAATAATTGCTTTTTTTCTTTTTTCTCGAGGATACTCCGTGTGCCAGCTGAGAAGTGTTGGATGGATAATAAGGATCCTTTGTAATCAGACATGCCTTCACTAAATGGGATAGACCATAGAATTGGAGCAAAGGCTGAATAATAGTAGGAGATTCATTTGATTGAATATAAAAAGCTTCTGCATGCTCGATATGATAGCAAAAGGATGTATGGCGCTGCTGGGCGTGCTTTTCAGCATGAGGATAATTTAATCGTGTATACTCTTTAGATAAAAAGAGCCTGATTTCGGATCTGGAGTAATAGGGCAAGTAGCGATTCCAGTTAAAGATTGTTGACATAGAGGCGATCCTCCCGATTATTCATAATAATCTAACATTTGTTAACCATCTTGACAGGGGTAGAGGTGACTGATAACCTTACAATAATATTTTTCTGACCAGGAGGAATCATAATGATGTGGGAAACTAAGTTTGCTAAAGAAGGCTTGACGTTTGATGATGTATTGTTGATCCCGGCGAAGTCAGAGGTTTTGCCTAGAGATGTTGAGCTTTCAGTAGAACTGACAGAGAAAATCAAGTTAAATGTTCCACTCATTAGTGCTGGCATGGATACAGTGACAGAAGCGAAAATGGCAATCGCCATGGCTCGTACAGGCGGCCTAGGCGTTATCCATAAGAACATGAGCATTGAGGCTCAGGCTGAACAGGTGGAGCAGGTAAAACGTTCTGAGAGCGGTGTAATCACAGATCCATTCTTTTTAACTCCAGATCACCAGGTGTATGATGCTGAGCATTTAATGGGTAAGTACCGTATATCAGGTGTGCCGATTGTAAATGATATGGACGAGCAAAAGCTTGTTGGCATTATTACAAATCGCGACATGCGCTTTATCCAGGATTACTCCATGAAAATTGATGAAGTCATGACAAAAGAAAAATTGGTTACCGCAGCTGTAGGTACGACACTTAATGAAGCAGAACAAATTTTACAAAAGTATAAAATAGAAAAGCTTCCTTTAGTAGATGAAACTGGAATATTAAAAGGGCTGATTACCATTAAGGATATTGAAAAGGTAATTGAATTCCCGAATTCAGCTAAGGATGAAAAGGGCAGACTGCTTGTAGCTGCTTCTGTCGGAGTAACAGCGGATGCTGTTAAGAGAGTAGAACAGCTGGTAAAAGCAGGAGTGGATGCATTAGTCATTGATACGGCCCATGGACATTCAAAAGGCGTCCTTGAAACGATTAAGCTGATTCGTGACTCCTTTCAGGATGTCGCAATTATTGCTGGAAATGTAGCCACTGCTGAAGGAACAAAGGCACTTATTGAAGCTGGTGCAGATGTGGTGAAAGTGGGAATAGGCCCAGGTTCAATATGTACGACGCGTGTAGTTGCAGGTGTTGGGGTCCCTCAAATTACCGCTGTGTATGATTGCGCCACAGAAGCCCGCAAGCATGGTAAGTCTATTATTGCCGATGGCGGCATCAAATATTCTGGAGACATCGTTAAAGCTCTTGCGGCAGGTGGTCATGCTGTCATGCTTGGAAGCTTGCTGGCGGGTACGACAGAAAGCCCAGGGGAAACAGAAATCTTCCAGGGAAGACGTTTTAAAGTGTACCGTGGAATGGGTTCAATGGGTGCGATGGAAAAAGGATCAAAAGATCGTTATTTCCAGGAAGACGCAAAAAAGCTGGTGCCTGAAGGGATTGAAGGACGGACACCATACAAAGGCCCACTCGCTGATACTGTATATCAGCTGGTTGGAGGAATAAGAAGCGGCATGGGGTACTGCGGATCTCAAAATATGTATGATCTTCGTGAACACGCTCAATTTATCCGTATGACAGGCGCAGGTTTGCGTGAAAGTCATCCTCATGATGTTCAAATTACAAAAGAAGCACCAAACTATTCACTATAAGTCCTATAAAAAAAGAACTTCTGATCCTGGAAGTTCTTTTTTTATTTAACCATAAGAAAAGACTAATCTTACTGAAGTCCTGCTTTTTGTTCACCTAACAGTCCTATTCTCTCTCTATTTTTCGGGATACAGGTATGATAAAATGACAGAAGTGTACATATTTAGTTGGAGGTATTAGTAAAGTGAAAAGAAAATGGGTTAGAAGTACAGTCGCTTCTTTACTTGCGTTGGTACTTTTTGTTGGCAGCGGTGCTTTTGCAAACACGTCTTTAGCAGCAGATGAAGTAACAGATTGGAATCTTGATGCGGCAATTTTGATTGAAGCATCTACCGGAAAAGTATTATATGAGGAAAATGCCGATGCTCTTTTAGGTGTAGCCAGCATGACGAAAATGATGACCGAGTACTTATTGCATGAAGCCATTGCAGAAGGAACTGTGTCGTGGGATGACCAATACACAGTAACTGATAAAACATACGAAATTTCACAGGATACTTCATTAAGCAACGTTCCATTGCGAAATGGAGAACAATATACGATTCAGGAATTATATGAAGCTATGGTTATTTATTCTGCAAATGCAGCTACAATTGCGATCGCCGAAACGATTGCAGGCTCGGAAGCAGAATTTGTTACATTAATGAATGAAAAAGCAGGAGAGCTTGGTTTAGATGAATACCGATTTGTGAATTCTTCCGGATTAAATAATGCGGATATGAAGGGGTACCACCCTGAAAACACGGGTGCAGATGAAGAGAATGCCATGTCTGCACGTTCTACAGCCAAGCTTGCGAATCGTCTCCTGAAGGATTTTCCTGAAGTACTCGAAACCGCAGGCATTGCAAAGAAAACATTCCGTGAAGGCACTGAAGACGCCACGGAAATGCAGAACTGGAATTTCATGCTTGAATCGCTCGTTTTTGAGTACGAAGGAGCAGATGGAATCAAAACCGGAACGACAGATTTTGCAGGGTACACATTTACAGGAACAGCAAAAAGAGAAGATATGCGCTTAATTTCTGTTGTCATGAATGCGACAGACGATAACGGCGTTGGTTCATACGAAGCCCGTTTTAGTGCTACAGCTGATATTTTTGATTATGGATTTGACCAGTTTTCGTTGCAGGAAATGGTTCCCGGCGATTATACGATTGAAGGACAGGAATCACTTGAGGTAACAAAAGGAAAAGAAGATACTGTAGACATTCAGTCACAAGATCCTATTCAGATGGTTGTAAAAGAGGGTGAAGAAGCAGCTTCGGAACCTGTTCTATCTCTAGATGAAGAGCTCTTAAATGAGGAAGGCCAGCTGACGGCTCCTGTAGAAGAAGGAGAGGTTGTCGGAAAGCTTGGATTGAATTTAGGGGAAGATGATTTAGGATTTTTAGACAATAGCATGTCCTCTTCGATGCAGGTGGATGTTGTCACTACAGAAAGTGTGCAAAAGGCCAACTGGTTTGTCTTAAGCATGCGCGCAGTTGGAGGTTTTTTCGGTAACCTGTGGGAGACCGTTTCGTCAACTGTAAAAGGCTGGTTCTAATTCAAAAAAGATTCTGAAAAGAAAGTATCTCTTGTCTTGACAGGAGATGCTTTTTTAGTAATTATAAAGAATGGGATAAAATAATTCCGAGGAAAAAGGTGCAATTTTTTGCCCATTCCACTAGATCACTAGTAATGATAAAGGTTTTACGTAATCCAAAGGAGGCTTTTTGTTATGAATACAGGTACGGATCGTGTTAAGCGAGGAATGGCAGAAATGCAAAAAGGCGGCGTCATCATGGACGTTGTAAATGCAGAGCAGGCAAAATTAGCAGAGGAAGCAGGCGCGGTAGCTGTTATGGCACTTGAGCGTGTGCCATCTGATATTCGTGCAGCAGGCGGAGTAGCGCGTATGGCTGACCCGCGTATTGTAGAAGAGGTAATGAACGCGGTTAGTATCCCGGTTATGGCAAAAGCACGTATTGGACATATTACAGAAGCACGCGTATTGGAATCAATGGGCGTTGATTATATTGATGAAAGTGAAGTATTAACTCCAGCAGATGAAGAATATCATTTGTTAAAATCCGATTTTACTGTTCCATTTGTCTGTGGTTGCCGTGATCTTGGAGAAGCAACACGACGTATTGGAGAAGGGGCAGCAATGCTTCGTACAAAAGGGGAGCCTGGAACGGGCAATATCGTGGAAGCCGTTCGTCATTTGCGGAAAGTAAATGCACAGGTGAGAAGAGTCGTTCACATGACGAAAGATGAAATTATGACAGAAGCAAAGCTGCTTGGTGCACCTTTTGAGCTTCTTCTTGAAATTAAAGAGCTTGGCCGTTTGCCGGTCGTGAATTTTGCAGCAGGCGGTGTAGCAACTCCTTCAGATGCAGCATTAATGATGGAACTTGGCGCAGACGGCGTTTTTGTCGGATCAGGAATTTTCAAATCGGACAATCCAGAGAAATTCGCACGTGCTATTGTTCAGGCGACTACTCATTATCAGGATTATGAATTAATTGCTAAGATCTCAAAAGAACTTGGTTCAGCAATGAAAGGGATGGAAATCTCTTCACTATCATTAGAAGACCGTATGCAGGAGCGCGGTTGGTAAGAAAGGGTTGAGCTTATTATGACAACCATCGGAGTACTCGGTCTGCAAGGGGCCGTACGTGAGCATGTCAGATCCATTGAAGCATGCGGCGCAAATGCACTCGTGATTAAAAAAGCAGAACAGCTTGATCAGGTAGACGGCCTTATCATGCCTGGCGGTGAAAGCACAACGATGCGCAGATTAATTGATTTATACGGGTTTATGGAGCCGATGAAAGCATTTGCTGAATCGGGAAAACCCATGTTCGGCACATGTGCAGGTCTAATCCTGCTGGCAAAGGACATCGTAGGATATGATGAACCTCATTTAGGTGTCATGGATGTACTCGTAGAGCGCAATTCATTCGGGCGTCAAAAAGAAAGCTTTGAATCGAATTTAAATGTCACGGGATTGGAAGAGCCGTATAACGCGGTGTTTATCCGGGCGCCTCACATTGTATCAGCAGGACCGTCAACTCAAGTACTTGCGATGCATAATGACCGGATCGTCTTAGCAAGAGATGGACAGTTTTTAGGCTGTTCCTTCCATCCCGAGCTGACAGAGGATCACCGATTGACAAAATATTTTGTTGAAATGGTAGAATCTGCACCGGTTTCTGTATAAAAGTATTGATATTCGGAGACGAATATAGTATCTTTATCGATAATTACACAACGTCAAAACAATGACGGAAAGTAGTAACAACTGATCCCTTTTCTTAGAGAGCCGGTGGGTGGTGTGAACCGGTAAAAGGATGTTGTGAATCCATTCTGGAGTGAAGAGCTGAACGTACTAGTAAGCTTTTCCGGTCGACGCCGTTAGGTCATGAGCGGAAGATGCTTTTTATCTTCAATCAGGGTGGTAACGCGGGCATTAACTCTCGTCCCTTTTTTACAAAGGGATGGGGGTTTTTTTGTTTTTTATACCTAAAAGCGGAAGGCGCTCGTTCAGCTCCGACAAGCATAAGGCGCGTTGGCCAAGCAGGCATGTACTTCGCCTGGTGGGACAGCGTGACTTATGACCTCGAGGAGCTAGCGCCTGGAGCTGGATATCAGTAAAAGCGGAAACGGGCGTTAAGCTCTGACAGACGTAAGACGATTTGCCAAGCAGGCGCTTTTTGCCTGAATGGCGGAGCGGCTTACGATCCGAGGAGCTGCCCGTTGGAGCTGGATATCAGTAAAAGCGGAAGGCGCTCGTTCAGCTCCGACAAGCATAAGGCGCGTTGGCCAAGCAGGCATGTACTTCGCCTGGTGGGGCAGCGTGACTTATGACCTCGAGGAGCTAGCGCCTGCAGCTGGATATCAGTAAATTCTCTGCATTCCTGCACGAGAGACAATCATAAAAGGAGGAAACAAACATGCTGGATTTAAAAAGGCTGCGCAATGAATTTGATGAAATTAAAGAAAAAATGGCTCACCGTGGAGAGGATTTAGGCGATTTTGATCAGTTTCAGGATTTAGACCGTGAACGTCGGGACCTGATTGTAAAAAGTGAAGAAAAGAAAAGCCGGCGAAATGAAGTCTCTCAACAGATTGCTCAAATGAAGCGCGAGAAAAAGAATGCAGATGCCGTTATTGCAGAAACTCGCAGTCTTGGAGACGAAATTAAAGAAATTGATGACCGTCTGCGGGTCGTGGAAGAAAAGCTGGAGGCCCTTCTGCTTTCCATTCCGAATGTACCGCATGAAAGTGTACCGGTTGGAGAAACAGAGGATGACAATGTGGAAGTGAGAAAATGGGGAGAGCTTCCTTCTTTCGAATTTGAAGCTCAGCCTCATTGGGATCTTGCAGTGAATTTAGGCATGCTTGACTTTGAACGTGCCGCAAAAGTTACCGGCAGCCGTTTTGTTTTCTATAAGGGCGCAGGTGCTCGTTTAGAGCGTGCTTTAATTAACTTTATGATGG
The DNA here is from genome assembly GCF_050107735.1 of Jeotgalibacillus proteolyticus. GTDB lineage: Bacteria > Bacillota > Bacilli > Bacillales > Jeotgalibacillaceae > Jeotgalibacillus > Jeotgalibacillus proteolyticus_A. Next base: position 10,444 of record NZ_JBNILO010000019.1, on the reverse strand, counting down.
ATCTTCATCAGGACCAGCATGGGTATGAAGAAATGCTTCCTCCATATCTTGTGAACCGTACAAGTATGACGGGAACAGGCCAGCTGCCAAAATTTGAAGAAGATGCGTTTCGGATTGAAGAAGAGGATTATTTCTTAATCCCAACCTCAGAGGTACCGGTAACAAATTATCATCGCGATGAAATATTACGTGCTGAAGAATTGCCGAAAGCCTATGCTGCATACAGCGCAAATTTCCGTTCTGAAGCTGGGTCTGCCGGCCGTGACACAAGAGGGCTGATCCGTCAGCACCAATTTAATAAAGTGGAGCTTGTGCGCTTTGCAAAGCCTGAGGATTCTTACGACACGCTCGAAGAATTAACCGGTCATGCTGAAAAAGTTCTTCAGCTGCTAGAACTGCCTTATCGTGTGTTAAGCATGTGTACAGCTGATCTTGGCTTTACAGCGGCAAAAAAATACGATATTGAAGTATGGATCCCAAGCTATGAGAGCTACCGCGAAATTTCTTCTTGCAGTAATTTTGAAGACTTCCAGGCGCGACGGGCTAATATTCGTTTCCGCCGGGAGCCAAATGCAAAGCCGGAGCATGTTCACACATTAAATGGAAGCGGCCTTGCCATTGGACGGACCGTAGCTGCACTATTGGAAAACTACCAGCAGGAGGATGGAAGCATCCTGGTGCCTGAAGTATTACAGCCTTATATGGGCGGCAAAAAAATTATCCAAAAGTAAGGATTGCTTTATCTTGGGAGAGGCTGGGACACTTTTGTCCCAAGCCTCTTTTTAAATCAGTATTATTGACCTTTTCAGCTACCTGACATAGTATAGAAGTATTCAGAGTGGAAAGGTGGGATTTTGATGCCGGCAACTGTTACAACAGGATCTGTTCCGCGACCGCTAGTCCGGGTGAATCAATGGACCATTATACTATCAATCATTTTAACGTGGATAACAGGTTTTTACTGGCTGCTGCTGCTTCCACTGGCTGCCGGATTAGGCGGGATCTTTTTTGATTTTAATCCGGTTATGCGTATAGCAAAAAACTTCTTAAGAAAACCATTAAATACGTACATTCCTGAAGATAAAAGCGATCAGAAATTTAATCAGACTATAGCATCCTTTTGTTTGGCAGGAGGCTTCTTCTCTTTTATGGTCGGATGGAATGCCGCAGGATACGTTTTTACAATCATGGTCGTTTCAGCGGCTTTTGTAGCAGTCCTTGGCTTTTGTATAGGATGTTTCATTCGTTTTCAGTGGAAACAATGGCAGTATCGACGCAGCCGCCAAGCGTAGGTTAATTCTTGATTTTTCTATTTTGTCTTTCTGTACATAGAGAGCTTGAAGAAGGGTTATTCTATTTGAGAAAGACCAACCTCTTTCTGGACGGAGAGTTTTTTAAAAAAATTTATGAAAAAGATTGACGCTTTTTAGAATGCGTGGTATTATAATTCTTGTCGACACGGAGGAATACCCAAGTTTGGCTGAAGGGATCGGTCTTGAAAACCGACAGGGGAGTCAAATCCCGCGGGGGTTCGAATCCCTCTTCCTCCTCCATAATTTTAACTTTAAAACTTACGCGCATAAATATTGGAGAATTGAAAACCACCGCAGATTTGCGGTGGTTTTTCTCTATTTTATCAGTAGACAACAGAATGATGAGGCAATGAGGCAATGAAAGCCCCCGTGTTAAATCACGGGGGCTTTCATTATTCCTTGATTTAGAATTAATAGCATTAATAAAGAGTGAAATCCCCGCTGCTGACATTTACTTTAATCTGGTAAGTTCCTTTACCGTGAGTTCCTTCTGACACACGGTCTGTCATCTTTGCGTTATCGAGAGGGAATTCATTGGAGAGATCCCCGCTGCTTACTTTTCCTTTCAAAGTGAAATCGGCGTTATCCGGCAGGTCCAGATTCACATCTCCTGAACTGACAGATACATCTATATCACCAGAGAGTTCTGAAAATCCTGCATTTAGTTCCCCTGAAGAAACGTCTGCTGTAAACGGTCCTTGGTAGGAAGAAATGGAAAGGTCTCCTGAGCTTAAATTAAAGTCTCCATTTTCCGTTGTTAATTTTTCGATAAACGCTTCACCCGAAGATCCATTAAAAGAAAACTCTTTCACATCAAGAGCCCCGATCATCACATCGCCGGACCCTATCTTCACAGAAACAGATGAGAGAATCAGGGGATTGGATGAAGTGTATGCTGTGGTGTCAATTTCTCCGGATCCAATGTCCAATTGAAGCTCTTTTGCATATTTTTGGGGCAGATAGACTGTTGCGGTTGTTTGGTCAGAATTGAATTGAAAAAATCTAAATCCTTTTTGCTTGATGGTTATTTCAATGGATTTTCTTCCTTCTTTTACCTTTATGTCATGCTTCTTTGTTCCTTCCACCCGAATGCTGTCTGAATCAACCGGTACAATCTTTGTGTTTACACTTGAAACGTTGAGTTTTACCGATTCAGTGCCCTCGTCTACTTTTGCCTCCTGCTTTGCTGCTCCTGATGCACTCCATGGCCAAAACTCATTAAAATTCACATATAAAAAAATTAGTGCCCCTGCAATCAATAAAATGGCTAAGCCGTTTTTTATCATACCAACCCTCCGTTGTTTTCTTGACTACCATTATCATATATGGAAAAGTTTGTTTTTACTACAAACGGCAGAATGATCTTTTAGTAAGACTTGAGGCGTACGATACATACCCAGAACACCAAAAAGCCATTTCCTGTTTTGAGGAAATGGCTTTTTGGGAGTAGATGGGCTAAAGTATCTTTATTTTTTTAATAAGGCAGTCTGCTGGATAAAGGATCCGACTTTTTCAAGAATCGGATCAATGGATGATGGATCCTGAACAAGATCGTAATCATTAATATCCAGGCGAAGAACCGGGCATGCATTAAAGGAATTGATCCAATTTTCGTACCGCTGGTGCATTTCCTCCCAATAGGCAAGGGGAGTTTCCTGTTCCATCGGGCGTCCGCGCTTTTGGATGCGGTCCAGGATGCTGTCCAAGGACCCTTCCAGATAAATTAATAGATTTGGATGAGGGAAGTAGGGCGTCATGACCATCGCTTCAAACAAGCTTGTGTACGTTTCGTAATCTACAGGTGACATGGTGCCTTTTTCATAATGCATTTTGGCAAATATGCCCGTATCTTCGTAGATTGAGCGGTCCTGAATAAAGCCTCCGCCATATTCAAACATGCGTTTTTGTTCCTTAAATCGTTCAGCGAGGAAATAGACCTGTAAATGAAAGCTCCATTTCTCAAAGTCCTTGTAAAACTTATCAAGGTAAGGATTCGCTTCGACTTTTTCAAAGGATGTGCGAAATTGCAGATGTTCGGCAAGCGTTCGGGTCATCGTGGATTTCCCTACCCCTACAGTACCGGCAATCGTTATAACTGCATCTTTTGGAATTCCGTATTTTTCACGTGCGTTCATGGGTTGTACTCCTTTTAGGTAAAGATTCTTCCACTTGTTTTAAAATGGCGTTTAGATCCTGCTGACTCCGGACAAAATCTGTGTCATCCCCGTTTATTCGGATCACAGGAATTTCAGGATGCGTTTGTTCAAAGTGGAAAATAAACTCATCATAGTCCGCTGCAAGCTGTTCTAAATAGAGAGGGCTCATATTTTTCTCAAACGTGCGGCCTCGCATCTCGATTCGTTTAAGAAGAGTTTCTAAGCTGGCATGCAAGTAAATGACTACATTTGGCTTGGGCATATCCGCTGTCAGGATTCTGTAGATTTCCAAATACTTTTTATACTCTTCCGGCTGAAGCGTGCGTTTGGCAAAGATGAGGTTTTTAAAAATATGATAATCCGCAGCTACAGGCTTCCTGTTTTCGATGTAGAGCCGCTGCATATCACTAAGCTGCTTGTACCGGTTGCAGAGAAAGAACATTTCAGTTTGAAAGCTCCACTCATCAATGTTGTCATAAAATTTATTTAGAAATGGATTTTCGTCCACTATTTCTTTTAGAAGATGAAACTGAAAATGTGAAGAAAGTGCTTTGGCAAGAGAGGTCTTTCCTACGCCAATTGGCCCTTCAACGGTTATGAACGGAACGTTGGTCATTCGCGTTCCCTCCTTAGGATGATTTCGGTCATAATGACAACCGTTATTGTACCATATGGCCCGTGTAAGGAATAGCTGTTAAAAAAGGAAAAAGAGCCTGGGACAAAAATGTCTCAAGCTCTACGACCGGTTCACTTCGCTTCAGGCGGACGCTTTCCGCAGGGACGGCGCTGAGCCTCTTCAGGGCCTTGCCCTGTAAAGTCTCAGCTTGCCGTCATGTCCTGCAGGAGTCGCCACCTTCCGCTCCGCTCACCTACTATTATTCATAAATATATCCTCTTTCTAAAACTTTTTTCAGTTTTGTCCTAATATCAATAAAAGACCATTACTGTTTAACAATATCAAATTGGTCATTGAGAAGAAGCCAATTCTGAGGGAACGGAAGGCCGAGTTTCCAATAGCTCATTCCCCTGAGATTCAGTTCCTTTAACAAATCAAATTTTGCCTGGATGGACCTTGCATCCTCAAACCAGATAATATGATCCGTTCCGTTTGTTGTGTATTCAATAAAAGGGGCTTGGGCTTTTTGATCATATTGAATTGGAACACCCTGGGTTGCAGCGATCTGAATAGCCTGCTGAGGACTGATCGCCCGGGCTTGGGTGCCTTCTTCAAAGGGAAGTGTCCAGTCATATCCATAGAGGTTTTGCCCCATCATGACTTTTTGTGCGGGCATTTCAGTTAAAGCATACTCGAGCACCCGTCGGACAGGACCGATGGGTGAAACTGCCTGAGCAGGCCCCCCGCTGTATCCCCATTCGTAGGTCATAATGACAACAAAATCCACCACTTCTCCAATGGCCTTATAATCATGGGCTTCATACCATTTTCCTTTTTGATCGGCGCTGGTTTTTGGTGCAAGTGCAGCAGACAGCAGCCAGCCTTCCTGAGCGAACCGTTCCTTTGCTTTCTTTAGGAAAGTTACATACGCTTCGCGGTCAGCAGGGCGCAGGTATTCAAAATCAAAATGAATATCGCGGAATCCGTACTCTTTCGCTTTTTCAACAATATTGTCGAGAAGGGCATCCTGTATTGCGATATCGGTTAAAATAATTCTTCCCAGTTCATCACTGAACGCGCCGTCTTCGAGATTGGTAATGACCATCATCAAGATATTCCGGTTAGCTTCAGCAATTGCAGGAAATGGAGCAAGCGGGGGATCTTCAAGTGATCCGTCACGCTTTACCTCAAAACTAAAGGGAGCCAGATAGGTTAAGTAGGGAGCGGCTTCACGGGTGCGGGTCTGCAGCTCCTGGGTTACTTCGCTGCCAAAAGGCTCAACATATGCATTAAACTCCGCTGTCACTTTTGGTGCAGGAGGAAGGTACAGCCTCCACCCGACAGCAAGCGGCTGCTCAGGAGAAATGCCATTTATGCGGGCAAGCTCCTGATAGGAAAGTCCGAACTGCTGGGCAATGGAAAAAAGACTGTCGCCCGGCTGCACAAAATAATACCTGCCAACGATCGGGATCACAAGCGCCTGTCCCTGTACAAGGCGGTCAGGGTTAGGCAGCTGATTGGCGTCCGCAATCGACTGAGGGGCCGTGGAGTATATGCTTCCAATGGTGAAAAGGGTTTCTCCTTGCTGTACCACATGTATTTGCATAAAACGCTCCTTTTAAAGCAGATTTCATAACAGACGGATCCCCGCTTACACATTTCCCTCACTTACTGTATGATAAGAGCAAAGAAAAAATGAGAAAAGGGTGGCGACAGATTTCATGTCTGAGCAGGATGAATATTGGATGAAGCAGGCGATCCAACAAGCACAAAAAGCACTCGAATTAAAAGAAGTTCCTATAGGAGCAGTGATTGTACAAAATGACGAAGTGATTGCCTCAGCCTATAATCTTCGGGAAACGACACAAAATGCCGTCACCCATGCGGAGCTGTTAGCCATCGAACAAGCGTGTGAAAAAACGGGCAGCTGGCGGCTTGAAAATGCTTCGCTGTATGTCACGCTTGAACCGTGTCCCATGTGCAGCGGGGCTATCCTGCTGTCGAGAATCGACCGCGTTGTATACGGAGCACCCGACCCCAAGGCTGGCTGTGCGGGAAGTTTAATGAATCTTCTCGAAGATGAGCGGTTCAATCATCGCAGTGAAGTGGTGTCAGGCGTTTTGAGAGAAGAATGCGGACAGCTGCTTTCCTCATTTTTTAAGGAGCTCCGCGAGGAAAAAAAAGCATTGAAACAAGCGGCAAAACGCAGAGAACTGGGGCAGGAATAAAGCTTTGATGCTGAGGATTGATTTTTGATTAAAAACATAGTATACTGATTCTTGCGTCGTCAAAAAACGCAAATGATTACTGGTCTCATATTTGCCGTGCTAGGTGGGGAATTAGCGGTGCCCTGTATTCGCAATCCGCTCTAGCGAAACTGAATCCCTTCTCGAGGCTGTACATGCTGTAGGGTCTGCCTTCTGTAAGTGGTGTTGACGTTTGGGTCCTGCGCAATGGGAATTCATGAACCATGTCAGGTCCGGAAGGAAGCAGCATTAAGTGAAACCTCTCATGTGCCGCAGGATCGCCTGAACCGAGCTAACTGCAGGAGTAACGCTTATGGCTGTCAGTCGACAGAAGGTGCACGGCAGTTTAATTTATTTATAACACCCGCTCACATTGTGCTGAGTGGGTTTTTTCTTGCCTTTTTTTAAGGATGACGTTTTGCGGCGCGGCTGATTGCGTTATACTTAAGAAAAGCGCTCTCTGCAAAAAAAGTGCAGAGCCGCTTTATTCCATACTTATTTAACAAAAGCCGCTTCCGCAGTAAAGAGAGGGAGGGAAAGCATGGCATACCAAGCGTTATATCGTGTGTGGCGTCCGCAGGAATTTGCTGATGTCGTAGGTCAGCAGCATGTGACCAAGACATTGCAAAATGCCCTGCTGCAGGAAAAAATCTCACACGCTTACTTGTTTTCCGGCCCGCGTGGAACGGGGAAAACAAGTGCTGCCAAAATATTGGCTAAAGCAGTAAATTGTGAACATGCTCCTATTGCCGAGCCATGCAATGAATGCACCATTTGTAAAGGGATTACAGATGGATCGATCCCCGATGTAATTGAACTTGATGCAGCATCCAACAACGGAGTCGATGAAATAAGGGACATCCGCGACAAAGTAAAATACGCGCCGAATGAAGGGCGTTTCAAGGTGTATATTGTAGATGAGGTGCATATGCTCTCAACAGGTGCCTTTAATGCACTGCTCAAAACCCTGGAAGAGCCGCCAAAACACGTGATTTTTATTCTGGCAACAACTGAGCCTCACAAAATTCCTTTAACCATTATTTCGAGGTGTCAGCGTTTTGATTTTAAACGCATCACTTCAAATGATATCGTGGGACGCATGTTGCATATTGCAGACCAGTCCGGCGTGAAATATGACGAAAAAGCGCTGCACGTGATTGCAAGAGCTGCAGAAGGCGGAATGCGGGACGCACTCAGTCTTCTTGATCAGGCCATTTCCTTCAGTCAGGACAAAGTGGCACTCGAAGACGCGCTTACAGTTACCGGCTCAATCGGCCAGGACCGGCTGACCCGATTAATTGAGTCCCTTCATAAACAGGACGTGGCAACAGCGCTTGAGACGATTGATGAGCTGCTGCAGCAGGGGAAAGATCCGATTCGATTAACAGAAGATTTAATTCTTTACAGCCGTGATCTACTGCTCTACAAAGCGGCTCCCCATTTAGAAGAATCCATGGAGCGGGTTTTATCAGATGATGCATTTAAACAATTATCTGAAGAGCTTGAAAGCGGACAGCTGTATGCCTATATCGATATCCTGAATAAAACACAGCAGGAAATGAAGTTCACCAATCATGCCAGAACCTATCTGGAAGTTGCCGCCATTAAGCTATGTCATGCGGAAACATCACCAAAACAGGTTACAGCAGAGCAGGTGCCTGATATACAGGGGCTGATCCAGCGAGTTCAGCAGCTGGAGGGAGAACTCAAGAAAATGAAGCAGGAAGGGATTCCGGCAGGACCTTCTGCAGAACCCGCGTCTGCGCCTTCCAAAAAGACTGCAAGAGGCACGAAAGATTTTAAAGCGCCGGTCGGAAGAATCCTTGAAGTCCTTAAGAATGCTACTAAAAATGATATAACCCAAATTAAAAACCGCTGGGGAGACATGCTGGAGTCCATGAACCGGCAGCAGCTCCGTTCACTTACCGCACTTTTAAATGAAGCAGAGCCGGTTGCAGCATCTCAGGAAGCTTTTGTGTTAAAATTTAAATATGAAATTCATTGCAAAATGGCAATGGAAAATAGTAAGTTAATTGAGTCGATGCCATCCATTCTGCAAGAGCTGACAGGATCCAATTATTCAATTATTGGCGTACCGGAAGAACAGTGGATGGCGATAAGAGAAGATTATATACAGCATCAGGACCAATCAGAGCAAGCGGGTGAAGACGGCAAGACGAAAGAAGATCCACTTATTGCAGAAGCAAGAAAGCTTGTAGGTTCAGATTTGCTTGATATTCAAGACTAAAATTCGGAGGTAATGAAGATGCGTGGAATGGGAAATATGCAAGGTATGATGAAGCAAATGCAAAAAATGCAAAAACAAATGGCTCAGGCCCAGGAAGAGCTTGGCGAAAAGCGTCTAACAGGAACAGCGGGCGGCGGAATGGTCAGCGTAACCGTTTCAGGTCATAAAGAAATTTTGGATGTAACGATTAAAGAAGAAGTGGTAGATCCGGATGATATCGAAATGCTTCAGGATCTGGTTCTGGCTGCTACAAATGAAGCGATTAAAGCTGCAGACGAATTGACCAATTCGACCATGGGGCAATTTACCAAGGGTATGAATCTCCCTGGAATGTTTTAAGGGACGAATATAAATGCATTATCCGGAACCTATATCAAAGCTGATAGACAGCTTTATGAAATTGCCAGGGATCGGGCCGAAAACAGCGGCTCGTCTGGCCTTTTTTGTATTAGGTATGAAAGAAGATACCGTACTTGATTTCGCTAAAGCCCTGGTCAACGCCAAGCGGAATCTTGGTTTCTGCTCTGTCTGTGGTCATATCACCGATCAAGACCCCTGTTATATTTGTGAGGATCAAAAAAGGGATAAGTCCATCATTTGTGTCGTGCAGGATCCAAAAGATGTTATTGCGATGGAGAAAATGCGTGAGTATACAGGTCTTTATCATGTCCTCCATGGCGCCATTTCACCAATGGATGGAATCGGACCCGAGGATATCAACGTGCCTGATCTGTTAAAACGCCTGCAGGATGAAACAGTGAAAGAAGTCATTTTGGCTACAAATCCAAATATTGAAGGCGAAGCGACTGCAATGTATATTTCCCGTCTGCTGCGGCCTTCAGGCATAAAAGTGACACGCATAGCCCATGGGCTTCCTGTAGGAGGCGATCTGGAATACGCAGATGAGGTCACTTTATCAAAAGCGCTGGAAGGACGACGGGATGTATAAAGGAGTTTAATGATGCTGTTTCGAAAAAAAGGCAAGCTGAAAAAAGAATTTGATGATCAACTTATTGAATTGATGGCTGCGACCAGAGATGAATGGCGTCAGCAAAAAAATATGGCTGAACTCAGTATCGAAGTCAGCGGCCAGTCAGCCGCGGCGGAGCGGCTTTGCGAGGCAAAATATTTTTATTTGTTCAAAGAAGCCCGTCAACGCAAAATTGTCATAAAATAACGCGTTCCTTCATATCTTTCTTCTATAAAGATGTTTTCTTAATAGGATCGGGGTGAAGGAATGATCTGGCTGTGGGGTGCAGGAACACTTATTCTTGCGACATTGCTGGTGGCCTTTGGCGTAAAGCCGTTTTTCAGATGGGTATGGCGGTTTTGCACGAAATGGGTGATTGGACTGGCACTTTTATTTATATTGAATCGTTATGGACAAGCTTATGGCTGGTATGTTCCGATGAATCCTGTCACTACAGGGATAGCCGGAATACTCGGAATTCCGGGCACCATTGCACTCGTTTACCTGTACAAAGGAAGCAGCTATTAACGTAGCTGTTTTTTTATTTTCTATAAAGCCTGTTAGCCATTTGAGGGACGTTTCAGCCATCCTGGCCAGTGCTGAAAAATAATTTTAAAAAAGTATTCTAAAAAGGTTGCATTATTTCATCATACCGTGGTATATTATTCCTCGTTGCTAAAAACAACGGCAAACAGCTTTCAGACATGACAAAAAATGAATGAAAAAAAGTTGTTGACATCGATGCTGAATTAATGGTAAGATGATCTAGTCGCTTGAGAGAGCAACACACAAACGAAACACCTTGAACCTTGAAAACTAAACAACCAAAAACGTCAACGTTAGTACAAGATTTACAAGAAACACTATGAGCTTTATCAAACACTTTACGGAGAGT
>NZ_JBNILO010000018.1:0-47998 GCF_050107735.1 Jeotgalibacillus proteolyticus | reverse complement strand
CCCGTCCGCCGCTAACTTTCTGGAGCAAGCTCCAGAAAATCCGCTCGACTTGCATGTATTAGGCACGCCGCCAGCGTTCGTCCTGAGCCAGGATCAAACTCTCCGTAAAGTGTTTGATAAAGCTCATTGTGTTTCTTGTAATTCTTGTACTAACGTTGACGTTTTTGGTTGTTTAGTTTTCAAGGTTCAAGCTTACAATAGTAATAATGGAGCGGGTGATGAGAATCGAACTCACGACATCAGCTTGGAAGGCTGAGGTTTTACCACTAAACTACACCCGCTTGGTATTCTATTTATAATAGAAGGTAAATGATGGCGCGCCCGAGAGGAGTCGAACCCCTAACCTCTTGATCCGTAGTCAAACGCTCTATCCAATTGAGCTACGGGCGCGTATGTTTTTGGTGCGGTCGAGAGGAGTCGAACCTCCACGGGATTATCTCCCACTAGGCCCTCAACCTAGCGCGTCTGCCATTCCGCCACGACCGCTTAATGAAGCGACAAGTAATATTATATCAATATAACTCAGAATGGTCAAGCACTTTTTAAAATTAAATTTTAAATGCGGGTGGAGGGACTTGAACCCCCACGCCTTGCGGCACTAGATCCTAAGTCTAGCGCGTCTGCCAATTCCGCCACACCCGCATATTCATAATGGTGAGCCATGTAGGATTCGAACCTACGACCCTCTGATTAAAAGTCAGATGCTCTACCGACTGAGCTAATGGCTCATCTGGCTGGGCTAGCTGGATTCGAACCAACGCATGACGGAATCAAAATCCGTTGCCTTACCGCTTGGCTATAGCCCAAAAATAAAATGGCGGTCCCGACCGGGATCGAACCGGCGATCTCCTGCGTGACAGGCAGGCATGTTAACCGCTACACCACGGGACCCTTAACATATGTATTCATTCATTTTAAAAATGGTGACCCGTACGGGATTCGAACCCGTGTTACCGCCGTGAAAGGGCGGTGTCTTAACCGCTTGACCAACGGGCCGATTGTTATCTATGTAATGTTCTGGCGGAGAAGGAGGGATTTGAACCCTCGCGCCGCTTACACGACCTACACCCTTAGCAGGGGCGCCTCTTCAGCCACTTGAGTACTTCCCCATAAAAATGGCTCCACAGGTAGGACTCGAACCTACGACCGATCGGTTAACAGCCGATTGCTCTACCACTGAGCTACTGTGGAACGATATGAATAGTAGTATGTATCGAAAGATGGTGAACGATGTATTTCTTTTTTATTACTGTTTTGTCGTCTTTCCGACTTTTAAAATATTAACAGACCTTTTTTCGACAGTCAACTACTTTTTTAAAGTTTTTATAATTTCATTAAGCATGTCGAAATTGAGGAATGTTTTTAATTTACCATAACAATGTCCTGCTGTCAAAGTTTAACGAAGCCCTTCTTTGATCTAAAAGCTTACTTGAAGGCGGTTCGGTCCTATCATATTTAAACGAAAAAGAGAGCTTGGGACAAATGTGTCTCAAGCTCTTTGACCGGTTCGATGCGCTTCAGGCGGGCGCTTTCCCCATGGACGGAGGCTTGAGGCTCTCCAGGCCCATGCCCTGTATAGTCTCACCTTGCCGTCAAATTCTGCGGGAGTCGCCCCCTTCCGCTCCGCTCTACTCTTACTATTGATCAATACTTCTTCATTGTTTACCTTTTTGAGTTTTGTCCCAGCCTCTTCTTCTAGTAGAGGCAAGCGGATATCCGTACTATTCGTTGGGTTTCGCTTCACCAAGATACGACAGTTTCCCTCTGCATTTCCCGCACGCATACCTGCTGATATTCATTCTCTTTTTCCGAATATAAGATTGTCCGCATTGTTTGCACCGGTAGGCATGATAAGTCACGTTGGTTCTTTTCTTTTTTTGCTGGGATGGGAGGGGTGTGCAGAACCGTGGGGCAGCTACTTTTTTGGTCAGTTCTTTAAAGTCTTTATCGCGGTGCTGATACCCTTTCCCTTCTATATGAAGATGATAATGACAAAGCTCATGTTTAATGATGCCGATAAGTTCCTCCATGCCATGTTCATTCAGATAGTGAATATTAAGTTCAATATGATGAGACGACAGCATGTATCGACCGCCTGTGGTTCGCAGACGGGAATTAAACACTGCTTTATGCTTAAACGGCCTGCCAAATTCTTTTAACGAAATTTCCTCTACAAGAAGCTGCAATGTTCGTTGCTCCACCTTACCTTCTCCTTACTGGTTATTCACACTTTCTTTTTAAACGGTATTTATAAAGGAGGAAAAGCAGAGGCTGATGTTACACCCCTGCTGACTAGCTTCCACTCTTACTCTTTTAAATAAATAGGAAGATTAACGCGATAATTGGAATGGATGTAATCAGCTGCATAGCAAGCAGTGAAAAAGAACGCACCTGATTTTTCATTTCCTCAGGGACAGGCTGCCTCATTCGGGTGGCAACCTGAATAATTCCAAAGATCATGGCGGCAAAAATAACCACCAGCGGGATTACCGGAAGACCTGTGTCTGGTCTCTCTACAGTAATATAGGTAATGATAATAATTGCGAGTGGAACTAACTCAATGATGACTGTGGCGAAAAAGAAACGGGTCATTGCCGCCTGGACAGTCATTCCATGCTGCTCCCCCTCATTTCCTATTTTCACAATCGTTCCTAAGTGCGCAATATAATTGAACGTAATACCCAGAGTTGCGATGACGGTCGCTGCTGTAATTAAAATATAAAACATGCTTTCTCTCCTCTATTTACGGATTCAGTTGATCTTTTGGTTCAAGCATGGTTAACGCGATTCTTCCTTTTTTCACATCGACCTGTTCTACCCAGACTGTGACGACGTCCCCGAGCGCTACAACATCTAAGGGGTGCTTAACGAAGCCGTTTTTTAATTTTGAGATATGCACGAGTCCGTCCTGCTTCACACCGATGTCCACAAATGCCCCGAAATCTACCACATTACGAACCGTTCCCTGTAATTCCATACCCTTTTCAAGATCTTCCATTTTCAGAACATCCTGTTTGAGAAGAGGTTTGCTAAGTTCTTCTCGCGGGTCTCTCCCCGGGCGTATAAGTGCTTCGATAATATCTTTCATGGTCAGATGTCCGATTCCGATCTCTTCTGCCCATTGCTCTGGTGTTTTTTCAATGATTTTACCTTTCAGCTCATCTGTTCCGATATCAGAAGGGACGGCATTCAGGATTTTCAGCATTTGTTTCACATAAGCGTATTGCTCAGGGTGAATCGGCGTCCGGTCAAGAGGATTTTTCCCGTCTGTTATTCTCAGGAAACCAATGCACTGTTCATAGGTTTTTGCGCCAAGTCTCGGGATTTTCTTTAATTGGATCCGGTCTTCAAATTTGCCCAGTTCCTCTCTTTGTTTCACTACATTTTGCGCCACCGTTTTTGAAAGCCCTGCTACGTATTGAAGAAGAGCCGGTGAAGCGGTATTCACGTTTACACCCACCTGGTTAACCGCGGTTTCGACAACAAAGGACAAGGATTCGTTTAATTTCTTTTGTGAAACGTCATGCTGGTACTGCCCCACTCCGACAGATTTCGGGTCAATTTTTACAAGCTCGGCTAAAGGGTCCTGAAGTCTTCGGGCGATGGAAACTGCACTGCGCTCCTCTACCTGAAGATCCGGAAACTCCTCCCTGGCAATCTCTGAGGCAGAATACACACTTGCCCCAGCTTCATTGACAATTAAATAAAATATTTCCTGGGAAAGGTTTTTCAGCTGTTCAGCAACGAATAATTCGGTTTCTCGGGAAGCGGTGCCGTTGCCTATTGCTACAAGCTCAATCTCATACTCTGCAAGTGTTTTTTTGAAAATGGCTGCTGCTTTGGAAGGATCTTTGGTTGTGTGGGGATAAATAACGTCCACTTTCAGCATTTTCCCTGTTTCATCGACAACAGCAAGCTTGCAGCCAGTGCGGTAGGCCGGGTCAACCCCTAATACTCTTTTTCCTTTTAAGGGAGACTGAAGCAATAAGTTCCTCAGGTTTTCAGAAAAGATATGAATCGCCTGATTTTCACCTTTTTCCGTAAGCTCATTTCGTATTTCGCGTTCAATTGATGGCTGAATAAGACGTTTATATCCATCTTCAATCGCTTCCTGCACAATATTCGCAGTGACGGAGTGAGGATATCGAATGATTTTTCTATTTAATTCGCCTACGATCCTGTCGCCATCCGGCTGGATGTACACACGCAGGACTTCTTCTTTTTCCCCGCGGTTCAGAGCGAGCACGCGGTGCGGTACGATTTTGTTTACAGGCTCTTCGTACTCATAATACATTTCAAAAATGCCTTTTTCGTCTTTTTCCGCTTTCTTGACAGATGAGCGTATTTTCCCGTGACGGAAGGTTTCTCTTCTTATGTACTCTCTAAATGCCGCATCATCCGCAATTTGTTCTGCGATAATGTCCTTTGCGCCTGCAAGTGCTTCTTCTGGAGAAAGAACTTCTTTTTCTTCAGAAATGTACCGGCCGGCTTCTTCTTCGATCGATCCATTTTTCGGGTAGGATGTCAGCCATTGCGCAAGCGGCTCGAGTCCTTTTTCTTTTGCAACAGTGGCTCTGGTTCTCCGCTTTTGCTTATATGGCCGATATAAATCTTCGAGGACCTGAAGCTTTGCCGCTTTGGTAATAGCGGAAGTTAATTCCGGGGTCAGCTTTCCCTGTTCATCAATTAAACGGATCACTTCTGCTTTGCGTTCTTCTAAGTTCTGCAGGTATTTCCACCGGTCATCAATTTCTTTTATTTGCACCTCATCCAAAGCCCCGGTCATTTCTTTTCGGTAGCGGGCGATAAATGGAACGGTATTGCCTTCATTTAGTAATTGAATAACTTGTTCAATCTGTTTTTGGTTAATTGCCGTTTCTTTTGACAGCTGGGATAGTAATTGGTTATTTCCTTCGCTTGACATAAATGAATCGTCACAGCCTTTCCATTATGATTGGTCTCATTGTATCATACGTCCTCTGGTTTATTTTGCCGGAACATGCAGAGAAAACAAAAAAGAGACCGCCTATTATGGCAATCTCCCAATAACAAACGTAGTGTCGTCTGTCCCACTTACAATTGACTCAAGCTGCGAGGAAATATAATCTAAGGAATGCTGCGGCTGCAACAATGGGCGTACACGGGTCAGTTCAAGACCATCTGAGTGAAGCAAAAATGAAGATCCTCCTTCATAAGGAAACCTCTGAATCTTATAATTCTGCTTTCTGCCAGATAAATAGCCTGTTACAGGCAGCGGGTAGGTTAAGCTGCCCTCGTGTGAATAAAAGTAGAATCGGACATTGCCGACACAGCTGTACTGCACAATTTTTGATGCATAATCAATTTTCACAATCGCAACTGCTGCTCCTCTTTTTTTCATTAAAGAGTCGTTGCATCGGTTCATCAACGTTTCCACGTCTTCCTCATGGTGCATCGATACAATATCGCATGCAGCAGAGGATGCTTCATGAGCAAATGTTCCGCTTCCGAGCCCGTCGGCTAATATACAGATAAAATATTCTTCTGTGGCAATCATAAAATAACTGTCTCCACAAACACTTTTCCCCATTTTTGTGTACTGTCCCGCTATTGCCTTCACATTCTCATGATGGAGAACATCCATTAATTAAAATCCTCATCCTGCTGATTTTCTTGCTGAATGGCATCTCGTAATTTCTTAATTGCACGGCGCTGCAAGCGGGAAACATGCATTTGGGAAATTCCGAGCTGGTCACCAGCATCTTTTTGACTCAGGTTTTCCAGGTACGTGTATTGTATAATTTGCTTCTCACGGTCATTCAGCACATGAAGAACTTTTTCAAGCACCAAACGCTGATCGGTTTTTTCGTAATTATCGTCCATACTTCCAACAATATCTAATAGCGTAACCGTACTGCCGTCTGAATCCGCTTCAATGGAATGATCAACAGAAAGAGCCTGGTAGCTTTTTCCCATCTCCATCGCTTCAAGAATTTCTTCTTCGGATACTTCCAGATAATCGGCTATTTCATTCACTTTAGGTGAACGCTGCAGATCTGTGGTCAGTTCTTCTACTGTCGCTTTGATTTTAGGGCCTAATTCCTTAATCCGTCTCGGTACATGAACACTCCATGTTTTATCACGTAAAAATCGTTTGATCTCACCAATAATCGTTGGTATAGCAAAAGCTTCGAAGCTTTTTCCAAAAGTATCATCGTAGCGGCGGATCGCCCCTAACAGGCCGATCATTCCTACCTGAGCGATATCTTCATGATAGGATTTGCCTTTTGAATACTTTCTTGCAATGGACTCAACTAAATTGCGGTAGTGCACCACAAGATTATGCTGGGCGGTATCGTCTTCTGTTTCCTGATATGCCTTGATCCATTTAAGCACTTCGTCTTTGCTTGGTTGATTAGGTTGAGACAGTTTTCGCATCCCTCTCCACCTGCTCTTCCTCAATATACTTCGTCATGAAGACTGTTACACCCTCTTTATGGTGTATCTTTACCTCATCCATTAAGCTTTCAATTAAATATAAACCTAACCCGCCTTCACGGAGCATGTCTACCGATGAACTCTCATCGTATGGACCAACTTCTTCTTTGATTTTTTTGAAATCAAAGCTGTGTCCGTGATCAGCTACGATGACTTCAAGTCTGTTGTTGTAAAGGGCGAACCCTACCACAACCTCTCCGTTGTCATCTTCGCTGTATGCATGCTGAACAGCATTGGTGATGGCTTCACTTGAAGCAATCTTCAGGTCCTCGATATCGTCATATGTGAATCCCATACGACTGGCGATCCCCGAAATCGTTAAACGAATTACCCCAACATACTGGGCTTTGGCGGGGATTTTCATTTCAATATAATCAAATGGTTGCATTATTCCACTCCACCTTTTACTTCGGGATTAATATCCATGATGTCTGCAAGACCGGTAATATCAAATAAACGCTTTAAGCGGTCGGACAGCCCAACCAGCTGCAAATGCCCACCGTTTGCTTTAATCCCTTTGAAAAGTCCAACAAATACACCAATCCCGGTACTGTCCATATAGTTAACCTGTGAAAGGTCTGCAATCAGGGTGATAGGATCTTTTGTTGACACGGGGTCAAGTTTTTCACGCAGTTTAGGAGCGGTAAATGCATCAATTTCACCCGCGATGGCTACACGCACCAATTCTTCTGTTTGTTCTGTTATGTTAACTGTTATATTCATCTATTCCACCTCTTCTATATCTCAACACATTATAATGGTTGTGTACCCTCTATTTTAATCTTAAAACGTCTTTTTCATTACTTTACGCGTTTCATGATGATTAATGTAAAATCATCCCGAAGTTGAAAATGCTGTAATTTTTCAAGATCCCTGAAGATTTTATTGACGATTTCCTGAGGGGGCAGATCAATATAATTATTGATGAAAGAAACCAGTGTTTCTCTTTCAATAAAACCATCATCTGTCCGGCATTCTGTTACCCCATCGGACATGAGGATGATCATATCCCCAACTTCCACCTGCTGTTCATAGCGCTTATAGGTGGTATCTTTATCCACTCCAAGAAGGAGTCCGCGTGCTTCAAGGTCCAGAAATTCACCCAGACGCTTTGAATAAAAAAAGCCAGGTTCATGTCCTGCTGAAGAAAAATGAAGCATATGATTTTTTAATTCATACATGCCGTAGAACATCGTGATAAACATGGAATCATCCACGTTTTGTTCGACTACCCGGTTTAAGCTCCCAAGCACTGCACTTGGGTCTTTGCGATAATCAGGCAGACTGTCCATTGCGTATTTAATCATACTCATGCAGAGCGCCGCCGGGATCCCTTTTCCGATCACATCTGCAATAGCCACATTAACTGAGTGGTCGCCGTCATGAACAAAATGAAAATAGTCCCCGTTCATTTGCTTTGCAGGTACACTCAATGCACCGATCTCAAGTCCGTCTATGGTTGGTACAGAAGTGCCCAGAAGCGTCTCCTGCACACTTGATGCGATTTCCATTTCATTTTTAAATTCTTTTTGAGTATCAATCAGACTTTGATATTCTCTGAAAGCAAAACCATAGGCTGTCATTACTTCAAGGAGAATATCAAAGGAATGCCAAACCTCAGATGGAAGGTCTGGCATCAGTTCCTGCATTGCACTTTTTTGCAAATTCACAATTTCTTCAGGAGGAATTTTGTGTTCGAGTGCCAGTCTGCTGAACTGCTGGGCTGCATACAATGATTCCTCAGACTGTGATTGCATGAAATCTTTTAAAACGCTAATATATTTCTCATCCATTTTTTCACGGAAATCCATTTAGCTTTTATCCTCCTATCGGAGCCATTTGGTAGCGCGTATATCTGTACCTTCACCTGGATTGGAGTCTATATTAAAATCATCCATTAGACGTCTTACGCCCGGGAGACCTGCTCCAAGACCTCCTGATGTAGAAAAACCATCTTCCATCACTTTTCTAATATCCGGAATCCCTGGTCCTTCATCAGCTGCTATAATGCGAAGGCCGGTTTTTCCCTGCTCGTTTAAACGATCTATACAAAGCTGGCCTTGTCCAGCATAAAGATAAATGTTTCTGGCTAATTCACTAATGGCTGTTGTGATTCTTGCCTGGTCCACTGTTCCAAACCCCAGTTCCTTCGCCACATTTCTACCAAGCTGTCTTGCAGCTACAATATCCCATTCATTTAAGATGGTTACACAGGATTGGGTTTCCATATAGTCAATCCCCCAATTCCTGTTGAAGTTTCTCTAAGCCCTTTTCAAGATCTAAAGCCGTCATCACATCATCTAAACGGATACCGAGTTCAACCAATGTGATCGCTACTGCCGGCTGAATACCTGTAATTACTACTTTTGCCCCCATCAGTCTGGACATGTTAATCACATCTCCGAGAACCTTGGCGATAAAAGAGTCAATAAAATCAATAGAAGTGATGTCAATGACAACGCCTCTCGCATTTGTTTCATGTATTTTTTTCAGGAGGTCTTCCTGAAACTGCAGGGCAGTCTGATCATCGAGTTCCCATTGAATGGAAACCAACAGACAGTCCTTTAACTTTAAAATCGGGATCCTCAAATTTCTCCCTCCAATTCCACAATTTTTCTATTGGTCATTTCTAGCGCTTTTTCCATGCCTTTTCTGAGCGTGCTTGTGGTAATAAATTTATTTAAATCGATTCCCAGATTCACAATTGTCTGGGCAATCTCCGGCCGAATTCCGACAAGCATGCATCGTGCGCCGACCAAATGAACGGCTTCTGCAGCCTGAATTACATGGTGAGCGACCATGGTATCCACTACAGGCACACCCGTAATATCAATGAGAACCACTTCTGCTCTGTGGCTTACAACACCTTCAAGTAAATTTTCCATTATCAGTTTAGCACGTTCAGTGTCGATTGTTCCCACCAAAGGCATTATTGATATATGTTCCACTACAGGAATCAATGGAGCTGACAATTCCTGCAGGGCAATTTTCTGAAGTGAAACTGTCTTTTCCCATGTAGATGCATATGTATGGATTATTTCATTTGATAAAGGCGCCATCCATTCATCCAGAGATTCCAAATATTCACCTTCGCGTTCTTTCGAAACAACGCCCTGCTTAATCAGGTCATCATGCACAAGATGAATAAACGTCCTCAGCCCCGATACGACAAAGGTAATCGGCCAGCCCAGCCGGACCACTTTTTCGGAAAACATCTGCAGCTTGCTTTTATATTCACGGTCTTTTTCACTCAGATTAAGCAGAATCAAGTCGACAAATTCATAGCTTGCCCCCTGAAATACCTGTTCTGAAACGACGTTGACCATCCGTTCATCCGCATCTTCCTTGACGCGGCCGATCCACTCTTCAATCAATTCCCCTTTTCTTGATTTTATATGAGCGATTACTTCATTGTACAATCCGTTCACCTCTTTAAGCTCTATTGCCGTGCATTACAGCGAATCTTATTCTCTATTATAAAGCAGTATAGGTGCCCGGTCTATCCATAAGAAAAAAACGCTCCTTATTACGGAGCGTTTCCACATCAGAGGTCGACTAATCCTAAGCTGATTTGAAGAGCCTCGTCTACCTTGTCCATCATTTCGTCATCGAGATGTGTTATTTTGTCAGTTAACCGCTGTTTGTCTAACGTTCTGATTTGTTCAAGCAAAATAACCGAATCCCGTTCAAAGCCGTTGCGCTTTGAACTGATCTCAACATGGGTAGGGAGCTTGGCTTTTTGGATTTGCGCTGTTATGGCTGCGACCACCACAGTGGGGCTGAACCGGTTTCCGATGTCGTTTTGGATGATGAGAACGGGGCGGACTCCACCTTGCTCTGAACCGACAACTGGAGACAGGTCAGCAAAAAATACATCACCACGCTTAACAATCAAAGCGTTATTCCCCGCTTACCAATCGTTCCACGGTATGCCCGGCCTCGTACTCGGCCTGTAATGCTTCGGATGCCATAGAAAGATTGATTTTTGCCATCTCCATGTACCCTCGTCGCATCGCGTCTTGAGTCTGTTTCTTACGCCGTTCCCGCATCAACATTTTCGTCGCGCGGTAAATGCATTCGTTGCGGCTAAGTTCTTCCTGCTCAGCAAATGCTTCCAGTTCGATTAAAAGCTGTTTTGGCAAACGCACCAAAATTTCGGATGTTACGCTGGATTCCGACACAAACTACACCTCCACCATCATTGCATACCCTATTTGATTGTTTTTTCAATATTGATAAATGTTCGTTCATCTTTCAAGTCCATTTTTATAGTACCACTAAACGCATCATGTGAGAAGGACCAATCGGAATATTTCTGACAATTACTTGCAAGCATTGACTAAATAAGTGTATTTAATACAGAAATAGACTGCTCGTTTTTCCAGTAAACCCGCGGTACCCGGGCAGAAATGGCACAAGCAACTTCGTAATGGATGGTGTCAAGATACGCTGCCACTTCATCAATCTTAATTTCGCTGGCCCCCTGCCTTCCAATCAGGGTCACTTGTGTACCTTCAGGATACGCAGCCGGAAGCTTGATCATGCACTGATCCATGCAGATCCGCCCGACTAATGGGACCCGCATCCCGTCTACAAGCACTTCAAAGCCCTGCAATTTCCGGATCCACCCGTCAGCATATCCAATGGGCAGCGTCCCGATCCATTCGTCCCCGCCTGCTTCATAGGTGGCGCCGTAGCTTATTTTTTCACCGCGCTGCAGCCTTTTTACCTGCACAATGGTTGTGTGCAATGAAAGCGCCGGAATAAGCTTCACCGGCAGCCTGTCTGCAATTTCGTCTGATGGAGACAATCCATACATAGAAATTCCAAATCGTATAATAGTAAAAAGCGAATCCTTTCTCTGTAATGAAGCAGCGCTGTTGGAAGCATGCACAAGAGGCGGCTTTACTTTCAGCTCTGCGACGAATGACGAGAAGGTCTTCATCTGCTGGTCTGTATAGGACTTGTCCAATTCATCTGCAGTCGCAAAATGGGTGTAAATTCCTTCAATAGAAATCGCTGCTGTGTCAGCAATAACGCTTTCTACTTCTACTAGCTCTTGAGCTGTTTTGATTCCAAGCCTTCCCATACCTGTATCGCATTTAAGATGCACGCGAAGATCGGATCCCTGCTTTAAATAGTCTTTTGCCTGGAGCACCCATTCTTTTGAATAGATGGTCAGCTGTATATTATGTTCGGCTGCCAGTTCGGCATCTGCCGGTCTTGAAGCTCCAAGTACAACGACTGGCGCCAGAATTCCCTGCTTTCTTAGAAAAAGTGCTTCATCGATAAAAGCCACTGCTAAATGTGTGGCCCCGCTTGAAAGAGCCGTTTCGGCAACTTGTACATAGCCGTGGCCATAGGCATTCGCCTTTACGACAGCCATAACGGCCACCTCAGGTCCCATTAATTGGGAAACCTGCTGAATATTGTGCCGGATTGCATCTAAGTTCACATCAACCCATGTATCCCGGTGAAACTGTTCATATGCTTTCATCGTATCCACACCCTTAGGAATCATTTAAGGAGCGACTCAAAAGAATCAGCTCCTTAAATAAAGATGTGGCTATTTTATCATAGTACCTTGAACGGATCGAGCGACATTTACCATTTCTTCCTGTGTCAAGTCGGTTGAAGCAAGCATATAGTCCACACCATTGTAGGTCCATGACACAGACTGTTCCGTGATCGATCCTATAGCAAACCCAAGATCCACTACGTCCCCAGGGGCATCCGTTGTTGTCATCATGACTGGTGCAGCATCAAGCTTCTCCTGAATCAGCGTATAGTTCTTTTCACCGCTGAATGTCATAATCACCCGCTTGCCTCCATCTACATCCATTTCTTCTTCCTCATGAAGCGCTGTTCCTTCTAACTCTACAGTTGGGTAAAGTACAGCAAACGGTTCTTCTTCCTCTTCACCGTCTCCTAACACAGGCACTTCAAGCTGCGCACCCATCATGTTTTTCTCTAAATTAAAATCACTTTTCTCGAACGAGGCTTCAAGATCCACTTTCGTAAAGGTCAAACTGATTTTAACGTTTCCTTCAGCATCCTTCACTTTAACAGAAGATGGAGTGAGCGACTTTTTATCAAAAATCACTTCCTGCATCGGGAACATATGCTGGTGCTTGTACCGTGTTTTGGACTCAAACACATAAGAGCCATCTTTTTCAGCAAATGTGGCGGCATCATCTTCTTCAATGTCTTTAACCAGAGACTCGATTAAATATGCCTGGCTTCCATTGCTAGGCCAATCACTTTGAAAACGGAAGCTTTTATTTAAGGCAGGAGTCAAGACGAAGACACCTTCATCATTGCGGATAATCATTTGACTTTGCTTTTCTTCAGCATGCTTTAAATGCACCCGGTAGTAGTTCGGCTTTGAATACCAAACCTCCACATCGTACTCCTGCGGTTCTTCACCTGTTTCAAACACCATCTTTGCCGTTGCCTTGTACCCATCCACTTCTTCAACTTTTTCGGATAAATCGCTTGTTGCTTCTTCTTTCGTAGTCTCTCCGCAAGCAGACAATAAAAGGACCAGACATCCAATTAACAACGACCAGACTAGCTTCTTCATGGCTTCCTCCCCTTTGTTGAGTCAACGCTCCGTTCATGTGTTGGTGCCATATGATCATATGAGACAAGCCTATTAAATATTCGTAAAAACAAATCCGGAAGCGGGAGTTGAATAGAAGATCATAATGATGTATGCAGAAGCGAAAATGAATGGATACATGCGTGCCAACGATCTTCTTTTGGGGCTGTTTTTGCTAAACTTACCGGAATTTTATCCCCTTTTTTGAACGGATTGAGCACCCGCAAACTTTTGCTTATCAGCTCACCCCTTTACCCTCTCCTTTCCCGTGCTTGTCTCCTATACAGGCTCGTCTTCATAGGAAAAATAAAAAACGCAAGAACCGGTTTCCCGTTCTTACGCTTAAGCTTATGTTTCACTGCGCTCAATAATGACTTGCGCAGCAGCATATTCTCTTGAATGCGTGATTGAAAGGTGTACTTCCCCCGGCATACTCACTTTTATAAAAGGCTTGCCGTATGAATCTTTTACAATTTCAATATCCTGAAAAGAAAGCGATGCGCCTATCCCTGTGCCGAGCGCTTTGGCATACGCTTCTTTTGCTGCAAATCTGCCTGCCAGAAATTCAATCTTTCTTTCTTCCGGATACTTTCGGTACTCCATTAATTCGTTTTTTGTCAGAACCCTCGCAGCAAGCTTAGGATGCCGCTGTACGACAGATCTGACCCGGTTCAGCTCGATTAAGTCGAGGCCAATTCCGCTAATCATCTAATCACCCTTTTTGTGCAGTTTTATTGTATGATGAAAGGAATGATCCAGGTTTTATAGAGGAGGAATCATTTCATTGTTTTTACGTACCGAAAGTCTATCACAATTTATTAAACTATATCCTGTTGTATCCGCTCTTGTCATCATTCACGCTGTTGTGTTTATTTTAACTTCTCTTCCCGGCAGTATCGGAAACAGTTCGATGCTCTTTATGGCTGGTGTGAATTTTTTGATTTCTGCCGGCGAGTGGTGGAGGCTGGTCACCCCTATTTTTGCTCATGCTGACTTATGGCATGTGCTCTTCAACACCTTTTCTCTTGTTCTGTTTGCACCGGCTCTTGAACGAATAGCGGGACATGTGCAGTTCACGATCATATATTTATTGACCGGCATCATTGCCAACCTGGTCACCTGGCTGATTCAACCGCCTGACTATTTTTCTGTTGGGGCGAGCGGAGCCATCTTCGGCCTGTTTGGTGTATATGCGGCCATCCTGTTCATTTTTAAGGAACGTGCCCCGGCTGAACTAAGACAAATTATGCTTCCCTTGCTGATTATCAGTGTCGTCATGACCTTCTTTACACCGAATGTCAACATTACAGCCCATCTCGCAGGACTTGCTTCAGGATTTTTCATCGGTTTGTTTGTTTTTAATTCCAGGCAGAATTAAACCATATGAGTAGAAGTGAGCTTGGGACGAAAATGCCTCAAACTCTACGACCGGTTCACTTCGCTTCAGGCGGACGCTTACCGCAGGGACGGCGCTGAGCCCTCCTCAGGCTTTGCCTTGCGGGGTCTCAGCTTGCCGTCATGTCCTGCATGAGTCGCCACCTTCCGCTCCCCTCACCTAATTCTAGTAATAAATATATCCTCATTTTCTAAACTTTTTTGAGTTCTGTCCCAGCCTCTTTTTTATTTCCTGCTTCGTTCTCCACCTTACTCTTCAGGCAGGGATTCTCTTTGCTTCGCTGCACGGGATCCCTCCGGCTGATACCACTCCATCACCTTTTCTACGTCTTTAACATCCAGGTGATTGACTGTATTTTCACTTCCTGCCAGATACGACTTGATCGTGGCTGACAGCGTGGCAACTCTTCCTTTGCGCTGAAACCAGGTTTCTTTTAATTCCAATGATTGAATTCTCTTTTTCTTCAAATACACAATCTGCTTATCAAATACACGGTACTGCATCGTCAGCTGGTCTTCGCTCAGACGGTAGCCGGCATTTTTGTATTGCAGCCAGGATAAACCCGCCATAACCGGATACAGCAGCAAGGACAGCAGCCCAAGCGGATAAAAGAAATAGGACACCGGGGCAATGAGGAACGAAATAAACAAGAGATTCCAAAACATGTAACGGAATATAGAGCGTTTCGGGGCTCCTGTAAAATCTGTACTCCAGTCATATTCAGGCAGAATTTCTTCTAAAATTTTCGGTGCCTCCATCGAGCGGATCATCGGAAGCAGCCGGATGGTATTTGAGTCTTTTTCCAGTGCCGATCCTCCTGCACTTTCAATCGTAACAGATGCGTATTTAAAGGGCTCTCTGAGCAGATTCTGATTAAAACGGATGCCCTGAATACGGTTGAGCGGAATAGTCGTCTGCTTTTTTTCCAAAAGCCCCCTTGTGATGATTAAATCTTTTTCAACCAGTCTGACTGTAAACGACGCGTAACGGATAAATGTCATAGCCACGGCAATCAGCCAGGCAAAAAATAAGACTAGAAAAATCATCACCGCTACAAAAAGAACGCCGCTTTGAACCACTTCAAGAAATTCATCTGCTACGGTCTCAAACGGGATCAACTCACTGAATTGCGAAAGGAAAATGAATAGACCGGAAATCACTACGCCGGCTCCTCCTGATGTAGTGGCCATGATGACTAAATCCTTGACGCTCATTTTGTACAGGACTTTCCCTTCAGCTACTTCTTCCTGTTCGGCTGGTTCCTCGATTGGCAGTCCATTTTCATCCACTGCATGGCTCTCTTTTAACTTCTTTTTTGCCTTCGCGATGAAAGAATTTAGTTCATTTGCTTCTTCTTTCGTGATGGCCGTTAATTCAGCTTCTGATTCGAGCGAATTGGAACTGCCGGCTGTTTCGACCTTTATTTTTACAAGCTTTAAGGGTCGGTGAAGAATGCCTTCTGAATAATTTAAGCTCTGTATCCGTTCAAACGGTATATACCGTTTCTTTTTTACAAACAAGCCGTATTCAATGCGCAGCTCGCCTTCTTCGACCCGATATGTAAACCTCCACCACTTTAAAATGCCGACAAATAAAATAATAATCATAAAAACGCCCATGCCGACAAATGGCAGATAATCGAGAAGGGAATCACGTTCTCCCTGATTTAAAAACACCAGTACAACAAGCGGAATAAGTGCTTCTTTCAACGCTTTCACAAAATTAATGACTGCGGATACCGGATGAAGTCTTTTTTCTTCAGACATCGTCTTTCGCCACCCTTGCCAGAGCAGAAATAGAATCCCTTAATGAATCCGCCTCGCCAATATCAAGCGCAGGAATTTGATGAACGGTTGCTGCTGTTGAAATCGAAATCGTCGCTAAACGGTATTTCCGAAGAATCGGTCCCTGTTCTGTATCTACGTGCTGGACCCTGACCATGGGAACGAGCGTCCTTTTTACGATAAAAATACCGTGCTGCAGCTCTATTTCTTCTTCTCGTACTTCATAGCGCCATCTTTTCCATTTTAATGTTGGAAAAATAAAAACAAACAGGACGGCGTTTAACACCGGAACCGCTGCTCCTCCCACGATAAACCAAAAAGGCCAGTCGAAAAGTACGCTCAGCGTGATAACGCCAATTCCGATAATTCCTAAGATTCCCGTGCTGATCCAGCCATATAATTTCCAGACTGTAAGCGCTCTTTCTGAAATTCTTTTGTTTGGTTCTCTTCGATCCATATTCTTCTCTCCAATCTGCTAGCTGCTTCTTATCTATAGTATACTACGTACCTGCATGATGAGATGTTTCGTTTAAAAAGGAAGCGGTATATTGGAATCTTTTTCAAAAAACATTCCCATATCGAGCCCAATTTTGTATACTTATAAAGACATCTTTTCCTTATTATTCAATTATTTTACCATTTAGTGAATCTTTTGTTTTTTTATTTCGTATTCTATTCATCATCACTTGGGAGGAGATCAACACATGAATTCATCTTTTACAGAAGGGAATATGATTTGGATTGTCCTGGGCATTATCACGCTGCTCATGGGTGTGCTGCTTGGATTTGTAGCACCGAACTTAATTCACCTTGTTTTATTTTCAGCAGGAGATTTAATTCATATTAAAACCCCGTCCATCTCCAATATTTTATTTGGCACCGGCATCATTTTACTTTCTATTTTCTGTTTTATTATGTACTTTAAAGCCCGAAAAGCAAAGATTGCTGCAGCAGGTCTTGTGATTGTGTCAGTTGCTCTTATTGCGGTAAGTATCACGAATTATTCCGTGCTGCGCGATGAACGCATCTTACACAATGAACTGCTGTCCCTAAGTTCAGAGGAATACAAATGGTCGGATGTTGAAGAAGCCATACTGTTAAAGAGAAATGACGAAATCCCGTATGACACCCTTGTTCTTACGATGAACAATGGAGATAAGCTTGATTTTGAGAGGGGACCGAGTCTGGATCAGCAAAAATTTGACCGTATCGACTTTATCCTGCAAAGCAATGGCATCACGTATGAACTCACAGATCGTTAAAAAAAGCTGGCGGGAAAATTCCCGCCAGCTTTCTTGTTTGATTAGCCTTCAGTACGTGTTGTAGAAGGACGTCTTGATGCAGGACGCTGACGGCTGTTATAAGGCTTTGATCCGCCTTTGCTTCCGCTGCCTCCGCCGCTGCGGTTTCCGCCGCGGTTGCCGTACTTTTTATCATCTTTACGGTAAGGCTTGCCGCCTCCGCCGTGCTTTTTAGATGAAAGTGGTTTTTCCGGTGTGATTTCAACCGGTGTGCTGTCCGGTTCTTTTGTTAACGTTTTAAGTGCTGCTGCAATCACATCTAATGCGTCATTTTCATTCATCAGTTCACGTGCCAGCACTTTGTATTCTTCCAGATTATTTTTTTCAATCGCTTCTTTTAATGAATCGACAGCTGCACGCTGTAAGCCTTCCAATGCTTCTGAAGAGCTTGGTGGACGAAGCTGCGTCATTTTCTTCTTCGTGGTTTGCTCTACAACGCGAAGATAGTTCATTTCACGCGGTGTCACAAATGTCATTGCCATACCGGTTCTTCCTGCACGGCCTGTACGTCCGATACGGTGAACGTAGCTTTCAGGATCCTGAGGAATATCGTAGTTGTATACATGTGTAACGCCTGAGATATCAAGTCCGCGGGCAGCTACATCTGTTGCTACAAGAACGTCGATGCGGCCTTCTTTAAATTTCTTCAGAACAGACATACGTTTTGCCTGTGTTAAATCACCGTGAATTCCTTCAGCCATATAGCCGCGGATTTCAAGTGCGCGGGCAAGCTCATCGACACGGCGCTTTGTACGGCCGAATACGATTGCAAGCTCAGGTGACTGAACGTTCAGAAGACGGGAAAGAACATCAAACTTCTCACGCTCATGTGCTTTTACAAAGAACTGCTCAATGTTTTCAACTGTCATTTCTTTCGCTTTAACGCTTACTGTTTCAGGGTTGCTCATGAAGCGCTCAGCAATTTTACGGATCGGTCCTGGCATTGTTGCTGAGAACAGAAGCGTTTGACGAGTGCTTGGTACGTTTTTAAGGATTGACTCGATATCATCGATGAATCCCATGTTCAGCATTTCATCTGCTTCGTCGAGTACAAGCGTGTTTACATTTTCAAGCTTTAATGTACGGCGGTTAATATGGTCAAGCAAACGGCCTGGTGTACCTACAATAATATGCGGGTTTTTCTTCATCGCACGAATCTGGCGCTGAATGTCCTGGCCTCCGTATACAGAAAGAACGCGAACGCGCTTGTCGCTTCCGATTCTGTAAAGCTCTTCTGATACCTGAATCGCAAGCTCACGTGTTGGAGCAATGATCAACCCTTGGATATTAGGTGATTTTGCATCAATTTTTTCAAGCATAGGAATTCCGAATGCTGCTGTTTTTCCTGTTCCTGTCTGCGCCTGGCCGATGATGTCTCTGCCTTCAACAGATAGTGGAATCGTACCTGACTGAATCGGTGTAGCCTCTTCAAAGCCCATACGCTTAATGGATTTTAGGATTGCTGGACTGATTGGTAATTCTGAAAAAAGTGTCAAATTATTTCAATCTCCTTTGTATTGTGAATCATCTATTTCATACACATCGCTATGATCGCTTAGAAGACTGCGATAGCTTTTCATCGTTGTCCTTATAAAGATATATAGGGCGAACTCTGCCCAAGTCGCATTTAGGTCAGCCGGCTGAAAAGCTGCTTAACCGAATCGTCGACTCTGCTTAGAATTAAAAGGCTGCATTAAAATTTCTGCTTCTAAGCAAAAAATAAAACTCGGTCATATGCCGAGTGCGCCAAAGATGCCAATTTTTATAAAATTGGTCTTCATGTTGATAAAGACAACCAACAAAAAAATACACTCTTCTATTTTAAAAGAGCTCATTGCACAAATGTACCAGATGTCTTAGTTATCTTATCACGCATTTTACCAAAAAACAATCATCCATCATCGGGGTGATCGGTCTGTGACAAAAAGAAAGCGATTTCTTCAAAAAGCGCTTCACTGTCGGCTCCATAGCAGATAAGGTGTTTGGACGTTTTTGATAAATATAATTTTTTTTCATAGGTGCCGATCCGGTCATAGACAAAACGGGCTGCGCGGGGCGGAACAATTCCGTCCATCTCCCCCTGCGCAATAAATGTGGGAATAGTTACCTGGGAAAGTAGAGGAACGGTTGCTTTCGCGATCTTCCGAAATTCACGCATCGCACGGACCGGAGTATGAATGAGCTTGTATTTATAATGGCCAAACCACTCATTTTCATTCAGTTTTTTGCTCATTAAGTCTTTCAGCATAATGTTCATGTCTTTTGCAATTTGCTTTGTATTTACATACATCGCTGCGGCACTTAACAGCACAAGCTTGCTGACGGGATAGTGAATGGCAAGATAGGATGCGATTAATCCGCCCATGGAAAAACCGATGACATATACTTCATCACAATACAGCCATAGTCGCTTCAATTCTTCCTCTGCAAACGTAATCCACTCAACCGCTGTCGTTTCCCTCAAATTAAGCTTTCTGCCATGCCCCGGCAGCACCGGAACAGAAATAATCCAGTCTGTATGTTCTCTCAAATACCGGGCGAGAGGATTTACCTCATAGGCACCGCCCGTAAAGCCATGTATCAGCAAACAGCCCTTCTGACCCACATCCATCACTCCTGCTTTCTTAGCTAAGTATTTACTCCTTACCCTAAAATAAAAACAGTAAAGCCACGGTGAAAAAGAAAAACATTCCCACCCTGTTAAAAAGGATGAGAATGCAGAGATTTTTATTTTAATGCTTCTACCACTTCTTCAAGCTGCATGCCGCGTGAACCCTTCACGAGCAGCAAATCGCCTTTGGCTGTCAGGTCCTGTAAAATGGAGATCAGCTCTTTTTTATTTTGACCAAATGTGCGGACACGTCCTTTTGGAAATTGCTTTAGGGCTTCTTCCCCAATCCATTGTCCTCTATCGCCGAATGTGAGAACAAAATCAATTTTATCAGGATTCAGCTCCCTGCCGATTTCACGGTGAAAGACTTCTTCCTCTGTTCCAAGCTCAAGCATGTCACCAAGCAGCAGGATTTTACGGCCCTGCCCCTTTATTTCTTCAGCAAACGCGATGGCAGCTCTCATCGAGGTAGGGCTGGCATTATAGGCATCATTAATGATGATTTCCCCTTTTGCCCCCTTCACCTTTTCCATCCGCATGGCTGTCAGTTTCATATGCGAAAAGCCTTGGGTGATCGACTGTGTATCCATACCGAGGTGAAGCGCTACTTTAATAGCAGCAAGGGCATTCAGCACATTATGCTTGCCGAGAACAGGAACATCAATCCATTCATCTGTTCCGTCATTTAAATAAACCCGGCTGCCTTCTTCTGACATTTCAATTTTTTTCGGGCTAAAGTCGTTGTCCTCACCGTAGCCATAGGATGAAGTACGAAAGCCCTTGGAGGATTTCACAAGATCTGTCAGCAATGGTTCATCCCCGTAGTAGAACAGAATTCCTTCTTCACTTAAACCCTCTGTAATTTCAAATTTTGCTTTTGCGATGCCCTCTCTTGAACCGAGGTCCTGAAGATGGGATTCGCCAATATTTGTGATTACGGCAATTTCAGGCTGTGCAAGCTCCGTCAGAAACGCGATCTGGCGAAAACCGCTCATGCCCATTTCAAGAACGGAGACTTCTGTATCTTCCTTTACATCCAGCAGCGTTAACGGGAGGCCAAGCTGGTTGTTGAAGTTTCCTTCTGTTTTTTGGACCTTGAACGAACTGGACAAAATACCTGCGATCATATCCTTTGTCGTCGTTTTGCCGTTGCTTCCGGTAATCGCCACCACTTTAAATGAAGCCTGCTGCCTATATACCCGGGCAAGCTTTTGAAGAGCAAGCTCCGGATCTTTTACGACTAAAACAGGAACCCCGGCCGGAGGCGCACCCGCATCCTCCTGCCACAGAGAAGCGCCGGCCCCTTTTTCAAAGGCCTGATTGACGTATTGATGGCCATCCACTTTTTCTCCCCGAAAAGGAATAAATAAATTACCGCTCTTTAGTGTGCGCGTGTTAATGCTCGCTCCTTCTATCACCGTGTCATGAAAAGCGGCTTCCGGCGGATGAATCCCAAGCATGTCAGCAATTTGCTTTAATGTACGCTTCATTTGAAAAACTCCTTATACGGTATATTTAATCTTTTGTTTTTCATTATGGCGCTCAATTCCAAGAGCAACCAATTTCTCGATCAACTCGGAATAAGGTACGCCTGAGTTTTCCCACAGAAGCGGAAACATGCTGTACGGAGTGAAGCCGGGCATCGTGTTAATTTCATTAATGAAGATTTCGTTTTCTTCTGTAACAAAGAAATCAGCACGGACCAGACCCGAACAATCGACAGCCTGGAATGCCGTTTTTGCCATTTGCTGCAGCGTTTCGGCCATTCCATCCGGCAGTTCAGCCGGGATGATCATAACTGAGTCGCCATCTACGTATTTTGCTTTATAGTCGTAAAAGTCTTTTTTCGCTCTAATTTCGCCGGGAACGGACATTTCAGGATAATCATTTCCTAAAACCCCAATTTCAATTTCTCTCGCTTTAACTCCCTGCTCCACAATAATTTTACGGTCATACAAAAAGGCTTCTGCAAAGCCCGTTTGAAGCTCATCACGGTTTACGCATTTGCTGATGCCCACGCTTGAACCAAGATTGGCCGGTTTGATAAAGCACGGGTAGCCAATTTCCTGCTCCACTTTTTTGTACGCTGCTTCCCGATCTTTGTCCCATGTGCTTCTAATAAAGGATACGTAGGAAACCTGCGGAAGTCCTGCTTCTTTAAACAGATTTTTCATAATAACCTTATCCATGCCAGCGGATGAAGCTAAAACGCCGTTGCCAACGTACGGCAGATTGAGTACTTCCATAAGCCCCTGAACCGTACCATCTTCTCCATTAGGACCATGGAGCAATGGGAATATAATATCGTATCCACCACTGTGATCTTCAGCTGTCTGAAGAGAAGTCGACTGCAAACCTTCAGCTGCAGACACGTTTTGCTCTGAACCGAATTGAAGGGCCGCTACATCTTCAACGGGGCTGGTAAGCGATGCACCTTTTCTCCATTCTCCTTCAGGTGAGATAAAAACAGGATCAATTTCATACTTCTGCAGATCAAGCGCCTGAATAACAGCTTTTGCTGTCAGAAGCGATACTTCATGTTCAGCTGATTTTCCTCCAAATAATAAACATAATTTTGTTTTCATTTATAATATCCTCCAATTGATTCATCGTTGTAGAGAAATCCGGCTCTTTTTTTGCATACTTTTTTATTTTAACATGTTTGCAAGATTTATTGATGAGATTGTAGTCGGGTCTTTTCTTTGCCCAATATACCAAATGAACCGGATCGTGACGAGCAGAAAGAAAATGGTCAAATTATTCAGAAAAGATGTACTTTAATTACTCACTCTTTTTCTCTTAACAAATGAGATGCCAGACGTTATAATCCTTCTATTAAATACAATTGTACACTTCAGGAGGACTCATCATGAAAAAGATCGGTTTACTTCCAAGAATCATCCTCGCTATTGCCTTAGGCGTTTCAGTCGGCAGCTTTGCCCCTGAAGGCATAATCAGGGTTTTTGCTACATTTAATGATCTATTCGGCAATTTTTTAAACTTTGCCATCCCGCTTATTATTATTGCATTTATTGCTCCGGGGATCGGTGCAATGGGCAAAGGAGCTGGGAAAATTCTTGGTTTAACAACCGGAATTGCCTACGTCTCTACAATTGCAGCGGGCCTGCTGGCATACGGGGCAGCTTCACTTCTTTATCCCGTTCTTATGGAAAATCAGGCTGCTCAAGCATTTGATGACCCGGAAAGCGCGCTGCTATCCGGATTCTTTGAGGTTGAAATGGCCCCTTTAATGGGTGTCATGACTGCACTTCTTTTAGCCTTTGTCCTTGGAATTGGCATGGCATCTTTAAAAAGCTCGTATTTGCTGAATAATTTAGAGGAATTCCGAAAAATCATTCAGCAGCTCATCGAAAAAATCATCATTCCTCTTCTCCCTTTTCATATTTTTGGCATTTTCGCCAATATGACGCAAGGCGGGCAGGTAAGCTCAATATTAAGTGTATTTTTTAAAGTCTTTATCATGATTATTGTTCTTCATTTACTTTATTTGTTTATTCAATATTCCATTGCGGGTTCACTGCGCAGGCAGTCCCCCATAAAGATGCTAAAAACGATGCTGCCTGCTTACTTTACAGCGCTCGGCACCCAATCTTCCGCTTCTACGATTCCGGTCACACTTGAGCGGACGAAAAAAACAGGTGTACGAGGGCGCATTGCAGATTTTTGTGTACCGCTTTTAGCCACTGTTCATTTATCCGGCAGCACCATTACACTTGTCAGCTGTGCAATGGCTGTAATGCTTATAAATGGACAGGCCGTTGATTTTGATATGATTCTGCGCTTTATCTTAATGCTTGGCATCACCATGATTGCAGCACCTGGCGTCCCCGGAGGAGCGGTTGTCGCTTCGCTTGGACTGCTTGAGTCCATCCTTGGTTTCACAGGAACGATGACATCCCTGATGCTTGCTCTATACCTTGCACAGGACAGCTTCGGTACAGCCTGCAATGTCACAGGAGACGGCGCCATCTCTGCAATCGTTGATCGGTTCTCAAACGAAGCTGCCGGTAACACAGAAACAGTGAAAACAGGCTGAATAAGCCGGAAATGAAAACCTCCGCCTGGACATTACAGGTGGAGGCTTTCTTATGGATAGAAACTGATTTTTCGTGTTCCAATGTTGCATCATTTACACTAAAATTAAGAAGGAGGCGTTATGGATATGGATCTATTTTTACTCCTATTTCTCATCTGTCCTGTCATTGTTCTGATTTTATCTGCTGCAGGTTTTTTTCTTTTTCCTAAATGGTATGTCATGCCGCTCGTAACGTTTGCTGTCTTCACTGTTTTGATGTTTGTATTTTTCAATCAAAGCTTTATTATATGGGTTGTTATGTATACATGTCTTTCTGCTGTCATCACATTCCTGTTTACATTTATCAGGAAAAGAAAACTGACAGCGTGATTTTGAGTCTAGTTTAATGAATACTACTAAAGCCGCCTGAACCGGTTCATTTCATTTTCAGGCGGCTTTGAATTTTGCTTCAATGTTCACTACGATCCGGGTTATCCTGATACAAGTCTTAAGCCTATAACTCCGGAGACAATCATTCCGACAAATACTAGCTTTCGGATGTTTTTGCTTTCTTTAAAAAACAGCATGCCAACAGCTACACTGCCGACTGCGCCGATGCCTGTCCAAATTCCGTACCCTGTGCCGACCGGAACCTCAAGAAGAGCCAGTGATAAGAGATAAAAGCTGGTTCCTCCAGCGATTACAGACGAGACAAAATATTTCGTTTTCGTGAACCCTTCTGAAAGCTTCATGGAAAGAACAAAAAGCACTTCAAAGATTCCCGCTATTCCAAGTAAAACCCAAGCCATTTACTGTTCACCTGCCTTTACTTCTTCTGTTGAATCAACCAGCTTTAATCCAACGATGCCCCCGACTAATAGAAGCAGGAAGAAGATCTTTGCGATACTGACAAATTCTCCAAAGAAGATCATCCCGATCACTGCTGTTCCAACTGCTCCAATCCCTGTAAAGGTTGCATAAGCTGTCCCGACTGGAATTTGCTTC
This sequence comes from Jeotgalibacillus proteolyticus, assembly GCF_050107735.1. Lineage (GTDB taxonomy): Bacteria > Bacillota > Bacilli > Bacillales > Jeotgalibacillaceae > Jeotgalibacillus > Jeotgalibacillus proteolyticus_A. Next base: position 22,787 of record NZ_JBNILO010000018.1, on the reverse strand, counting down.
ATTGCTTTTGATAAAAGATAAAAACTTACTGTGATGAAAACAATCGTTATGATGGAAGGAATTACATTCGTAAATCCTTCTGAAAATTTCAATCCGAGTGCCCAGACAATCTCTGTCACACCTGCTGCAATTAAATAGATCCAAGCCAATTTAAACACCCTTCCTGATTACGTTAAATTCGAACGAAAAACCGTCCATACTGCCTGCTGTCTTTTTACATATTCCTCTTCTGTGTATAGATGTGATTCAATAGCCAGCCCGTCAATAATGGCGTAAAATACAGCCAGTAAATTTTCTGCAGCATCCGCATCCTTAGCTGTTTGGGCTATTTTTTTACGGATGATTTGAGACGCATGCCCTTCTATCTCACCAAATATGACCTTCATTTCACGTTTAAATTCCACGGGCGGATAAAAAAGCATCCGATGCAGAAAGTGAGTTTCCTTTCCACCTTTTTGAGGGTCAGAAAGATTTTTATAGATTTCCTGAAGCTGCATGACCGGGTCCTTTTCAGCCAGCTGCTTTTCAATTTCACTGATTCGTTCACTTTCCTTTTCTACCGCATCCTTATATACGGCCAGAAACAAATCACCCTTCGACTTAAAATGGGCATAAAACGAAGATTTTCTAATCCCTACCTTTTGAACAATCTTAGCGATTGAGGTTCCTTCATATCCATGTTCTATAAAAAGTTCTATCGCAGCTTGTCTTAATTTTTGTTCTGTCAACTAAATCACCTCTCTTAACTTTAGCTTCACCGTTACCTACCGATCGTTCGTTTTTAATTTACTAGACTTCGATACGATAATCAAGTTTTTTTGCTTTTTGTCCATCCTTTTGTATGATTAGACTATATAGCACACTGAGGAGGCTTCAATGAAAACCATCATACTGGCAGGCGGCGGGCACACGCATCTGTCGATTTTAAAACAGCTTACTAAATCAAATAATAATGATACCAAGTGGATCATGGTGTCAAGTGACGATTATCAATATTACTCCGGCATGTTTTCCGGATATATTGAAGGACTCTATTCACTTGAAGACATCCGAATTCATTTGCCAAGTCTTGCTGCAAAGGCAAACTGTGAATTTCATCAGGGATCAGTAGACTCGATCGATCCTTCTCAAAAGATTATTTCTGTTAACGGACAGCGCTTTTCCTATGACTATCTATCATTGGACATCGGCTCTCATACAACAAATCCAGCAATACCCGGACTGAATAAGGAACTGACGCGCTTAAAGCCTGCGCATACGTTTCCTGATCATATTACTGATTTGCATGTTTCACGACAGACAGCCGTTATTGGCGGAGGTGCTGCAGCATGCGAAATGGCGCTGTCTCTAGCGGCCTGGAAACGCAAGCATCAGAGGAAATATGATCAGATCTCACTGATTTATTCCGGTGCTCTCCTTCAAAAGCATGGTTCTAAAGCCCAGAAGACCATGCACCGGCTCATGAAGGAGAACTCAATCAAGCTGTATGAAGGTGAACGGGCAAAAAAGATTGTCAGCAAAAAAATTGTCACTGCCAATCGAACGGTTATCCCTTTTGATCAGCTTCTATATTTAGGCGGGGCGTATCCACCTGAAATCCTTCGGAAATCCGGACTCCCGGTAGATGAAAAAGGATTCCTGGAGGTAAATGGCATGCTTCAATCTCCTGATTTTCCGTCCATTTTTGGAGCGGGTGACTGCATTACTATGACTACTCATCCTGAAATGGAGAAAAATGGCGTGCACGCGGTTAAGCAGGGAGAGGTCTTATGGCACAATCTTAACGCGGCAGTAACAAAAGAACCCTTGAGGGACTACCACCCTCAAAAAAACAGTCTGGCTATCCTTTCCACCGGCTCTCAAAAAGGGCTGCTTCTATGGGGCAAGACCTCCCTATACGGCTCCCTGCCCTGGCAGCTCAAAAACTACATTGACCGGAATTTTATGAAAAAATACCAGTAACCATAAAGAAAGCAACCAAGACTGGGACTCACTCTATAAAAATAAACAAGCCTGAGAATAATGCGTCTCAGGCTTGTTGTCCGGTTCACTGCGCTGTCAAGCGGACGCTTTACATATTTTACTGATTATCTCCCAACCTCATTTTACAAGCATATTGTTTATATTAATTAAATCAAAAAAAGTCCGTTTAAAAGCCAGTCCAGCAGACTAGCTGAAAGCGCTTGTCATTCAAGGCGTGAGTGCCGACACAGAGCGGAGTTGCCTCTTCCGGCAATGAGCATCTGGGGCGGGACGAACAACGAAGAATGCGAACGGTTGCCAGCAGTCTGCCACAATAATGAAGAAAAACTTAGTCCCCTGAAAGTTTATATTTAAAAGACAGTCCAGCAGACCAGCTGAAAGCGCTTGTCATTCAAGGCGCGAACCCTGACACAGAGCGAAGTTGCCTAAAAGGGCAATGAGCATCAGGGGCAGGGTGAGCAACGAAGAATGCGAGCGCTTCTCAGCGGTCTGCTCCAACAATTAAGAAAAACCTAGTCTCCTGATAGTTTATATTCAAAAGACAGTCCAGCAGACTAGCTGAAACCGTTTGTCATTCGAGGCGTGAGTGCCGACACAGAACGGAGTTGCCTCTTCCGGCAATGAGCATCTGGGGCGGGACGAACAACGAAGAATGCGAACGGTTGCCAGCAGTCTGCGTTTTAAGAGAGTAAACGCTTTGCCTCCATAAACCGCTGCCCCGCCGTAAAAACCTCAACTGCAAAAAACGCCAGCGTAATCCACAACGCATACTCCTGAAAAATCATTAAAGCCGTTAAAAAGATAAATCCTTCTGTTCGCTCAGCCAGGCCGGCCTGATAGCGGAAGGATTTGACACCGTTATTTTCGGATACATTTCCTACGGTTAAAAAGATGGTCATGGATACTACGATTGAAGCCATCAGCAGCAAGGCAGCCCATAAAATATCAGGCAATAAAAAAGCCACACCTAAAATGACGCTGATTTCCACGATTCGGTCAAATGTCACATCCATTACCGTTCCAAACGGGGAGGGCTTTGTGGCTCTTGCCATTGATCCATCTACGGCGTCCAGGTATCCGGAAACCCATAGCGCGATCACAGCGGCCCAAGGTAAGCCGAAGTAAACGAGCACACCGGATGACGTACCAATTAAGAAGGACAGCACCGTTACCTGATTTGCGCTCAGTCCCACTTTCAGCAGACGGTCAGCCGTTCTTTGTATGACCGGCTGTACATATTTTCTTGCATGCGTATCCAGCATTTCTCGTCCTTCCTCCCTTTCTTACGGTTTATTTACTTTTTCTATTCCAAGCCAGGAAGCTACTCTTTTTCTGTAGAAAACGGGGATTGCAATAAGCGCTACCCCTGCTAGTACGCTAATGACGATCACTCGGGTGTCCCCTTGCGCAAAGCTCGAACCAATAAAAGCATAGCCAAACGTTCCCGGAATAATTCCAAGGACTGTTGCCAGAATGAAAGACCTGAAGCGTACACTTGCCAAGCCTGCCGCATAGCTGATTACATCAAAATTAAGCAAAGGGATGAACCGTAGGACAAGCACATAAAAGAAGCCTCTTTTTTCCATCAGCTTCATAATTTCTGAGATTCTTCCCTGCTCTTTTCGCTTAACAAATGATTTTTCGAATAGTCGTGAGACCCAAAAAGCAACGGCTGCACTTGAGGTGGCTCCGATTAAGATATAAAGAAATCCTTCAAAGGCGCCAAAAGCGAGCCCTCCTGCAAGCGAGATGACAGATGCGGGAAAAAGGATAAGCGGTCTGATTGTATAAATCAGAATGAACAATAAAGGCGCCCACACACCGAAGGATTGGATCCACTCCTGGATTTCACGTGGTCCCACATTTATGTAGCGGCTGCTGAACCAAAGGAGCACCCCAAGCACTGTGATAAATAGCACAAGGGGAATTAGCTGTTTTATTTTTGCCTTCAAGTTTATTCCTCCTTATCAAAAGACCGGATCTCGTTTCGGTTTACCGCCACGTATCCACTTTCTCCAGGTGTCAGATGGGACAAATCATGCTTCGCTGGAATGATATGCCTTCTTTTCGTACCTGTCATCTGTATATGTGCATAGGATTCCCCAAATTGATACGTCTGGTTCAGCCACTGCGCTTGGAGTACGCAGAACTCTGCATTAAATGCCGCCTGCGATCTGCTCCATGCAAAATAGTGATTGGGTGCGTATTCCCGATCATTCAGCACTATGACATCCGCGTAGTGTCTGGCAACTAATTCATTAGCAGGCTGCTCGTATACCTGTCTTGGAGGGCCTATCTGCTGGATTTCTCCTTCTGCCAACACGGCGACCTTGTCCCCTAACAGCATGGCTTCTTCGCGATCATGTGTGACAAAAACAGCCGTCATTTTCTCCTGCTTTAATAGCATTCTGACCCAGTCCCTTAATTCCCGTCTTAAGTCAGGATCAAGCGAACTGAAGGGCTCATCCAGTAAAAGCAGCTTTGGTTTGAGCACCAGCGCCCTGATTAACGCAATCCGCTGCTGCTGGCCGCCTGACAATTCATGCGGGTAAGCATGAATATAGTCTTCGAGCCCCACGGACTTTATATATTTGATTCCTTCAGTCGCTGCCTCTCTTTTTGAGCGCTTCAGCTTTAACCCATAGATCACATTTTCCAGAATCGTTAAGTGAGGGAAAAGCAACGGCTGCTGAAATACCATCCCTACGGTTCGTTCTTTTCCTTTCAGGTGCTCTACCCTCTGGTCTTCAAGGAGAGCATGACCTGATGTAAACTGCTCCAGTCCTGCGATACAGCGGAGCAGTGTGGATTTCCCGGTTCCCGATGGACCAACAAGAGAAAGAATTTCTCCTTTTTCAAGTGAAAAATCAACGCCGGTAAAAATTGCTTTTTCCTGATACTCTTTATGGGCTTTTACAAGTGAAAAATACGTCATGTTACACCTCTGTTTACGAAAGTCCCTTTGTACGTCAAAATTTTGGATAGCAATTCAACCGCTGCTACTGCTATGACGGGAAGCATGGCAAATGCAATGGAAAAAGCCGCCATCACGGTATCATTGACTGATTGCAAAAATGGATAATAAATGATGGGAAGCGTAATTACGTTTCCTCCACCGATCACTGCTGTCAGGACGTATTGGCTCATGCTGATGGTGACAGTCAGAAAGACGGCACTGCGCACACTCGGCATCAGTAAGGGCAGTTCAACGGATCTGAAGACATGAAAGGGGCTGCCTCCAAGCACTTTCGCCTGCTGGATCATGCCGGAGCCAATTCTGTCATAGCCAGCTTTCATGACCTTTATGGTATATGGAATGGTGGGAACAAGATGAACAATTACCACGCCAAGCCATTGATTGGCAAGGCCTAACCGGATCATGGTGATGTGAAGGCCGAGTGCTGCTGCCATCGTTGGAATAAATAAAGGCAGCAGGAGAAGCGTTTCAAGCAAACCTTTCCCTTTAAAAACAGAGTGAGAAAGGGCTTTACCCGCAAGAAAACCGACCAAAAGATTTAAAAATGTTACTGCTAGAGCAATAAGAGTAGATACAAATAGAGCTTCATAGATCCTCGGGTCCATCAGAAAAACTTCCCATCCACGGAGCGTCCACTCAAAAGACAGCGGCTCCCCCCATTTCCAAACAGGTGTAAAACTTTTAACCGCCAGCATCAAAGCAGGCAGCAGAAAAAACAAGCTTGAAAAAATATAAAAAATGGTCTTTTTCATATTGCCACTCCTATCGCTGGTGCTGACTTTTTGAAATCAACCATCTTCTTCTATTCAGCATAAGAAAAGATAGCAGGGCAAACAGGCTCATCACAACGGATATCATAAACAGCAGGGCAAAAGCGAAGGACCGTTCATCCCAGCTGATCCCGTAAAACCAATCATAGGCTAGCACAGCTGTCATTTGAGGAAATTCAACGCCAAGCAGCGCAGGCACCTCGTACGCTGTAAAAATAAATGCAGTCACAATTAAAAATACTTCTACAATAACCGGCTGAACCCACGGCCACTCAATCGTTTTAAAATACTCTCTCTTCGTTCCGCCTAACACCTGAATCACTTCTCCATACTGCTTCGGCATCTGTGCATATACAGGCAGCAGCATGAGCACGACAAACGGAATCTCTTTCCACAAGTACGTAATAATGATCCCCGTCCCTTCCCTGTCCTGTACAAGTACCGGAAACGCATCTCTTGATTCGAGCCAGCCAAGACTGTACAGAACAGAAGAAAGCACACCGCTTTGTCCTAGAAGCAGGAGGACAAAATACCCCCAGACAAAATGGGGAAACAGCATTGGAATCCACAAAATCCATTTTCCTAAACTATTTTCAATAAATGTGTGAAACGTCCGGACGAGCGCCCATCCTATCACAATCGATAAAGCAGTGGAGATCAATGTAATCCAAAGGCTGTAGCCAAATGAAGCATAGAGCCTTTCTTCTTCAAACAGGCTTTGATAATAGGCAAGTGTCCACCCATCCGGCCCTTTTACACTTTCTACAAATGACATAACCAGGCTGTAGAGGACGAGTAAAAGGAATAGAAACGAGGGTATTAGTAATAGGATGGTTTGTTTATTCAGATGCCACTTCATCTATCCACTGCTCCTGCAGCCACGGTACATACGCAGCATCTATTTCCGGCAAAAAAGCATCGTCGAGCGTTTGCTGATCCAATACCGTTTCTCCCCTTTCAATTTCGTCAAAAAGTGTTTTTTCTTCAGCATTTAATGTGGTAAAGTCTATCGGTGTATTTTCCCCCCAGTATTCCTGAGAAAGCTTAACGGCCTGGGCATCAGGTGACAGCATAAGATTAATGGCTGCCATGGCCGCTTCTTTATTTGGGCTGTTAAAAGGGATAGAAAGGAAATGAGCATTTCCTATTGAGCCTGGTTCTTCAAGGATAAAAGATTCAGTCGTTTCAGGAAAAACGCCATCTTCCACAAGAACCTCCGCTCTCGCTTCATTGTAGCCCATCGTCATCCAGATCTCCCCCTGGCTGTAAAGCCGGTCAAGCTCAGTCAGTGAGGATGGATACGTCTCTCCGCTTCTCCACAGATCAGGTTCTATTTCATTTAAATATCCCCATACCTCCTGAGCTCCTTCCTCAATTAAGTCAAGCGAATACGGTTCTTCAAGCAGCTCCTCTAAAGAAGAAGTTTTTCCGTAAAGAACATGACGGATAAATGCATCACCGGTAAAGTCGCCTGCAGCAGGATAGGTAAACTTTCCAGGGTTGTCCCCGATCCATTCCTGAAGCTCTTCTAACGAAGAAGGCGGAGCATCCATTTTTGAAGAATCATAATGAAATACGAACTGCACTTTCCCCCAAGGTGCTTCGAGTCCTTCTGTTTCCGTGCCAAAATCATAGGTGAAATCGAGGCTTTCTGCATCATAGTAGGTTTGAAAGTTGGGGATCTGTTGTGTAAATGGACCGTGCAGCAGCGAGCTTTCTTTCGCCCGTTTAAAATTTTCACCGTTCATCCAGATCAAATCAATCGTACCGTCCTGCTGCCCGGCTCTTTTTTCCGTTTCAAGCTTTTGAATGATTTCATTCGTATTCAACGGGATTCGTTCGAAATTTATATCATATTCTTCTTTTAACCTGGGCTTTACCCATTCATCCATGTATTGATTAATTCCTTCATCTCCTCCCCACATGTACATGCGGACAGTTTCGCCGGCTGCTTCCTCCTTAATTTCGTCCCAGGACAATTGATCCGTTTGATCTGAGGAGCTGGATGTGGAAGGCTGCCCTGTACATCCTGCTAAAGCAAGGATTAAAATGCCTGATGTAAGAACTAAAGATTTACTCATGCGATCACCACTTTCTCTGAACTTTCTCTATTAGCTGCTTCTATTATCAGTGTAGTCTTTTTTTCTCTATAAAGGTAACGAAAATGCTCTGCAGTAAGATCACTTACTTTTTATCCTTTTCAAGTGCCTTCATAATGCGGCCTAAATAAAAAGCCTGTGACAAATGTCTCAGGCTTTTTGACCGGTTCACTGCGCTTTAGGTGGACGCTTTCAGCAGCGGCAGACCCTTGAGCATTATTTCCTGCTCGTTATCGCCGCCCTGCGCATTACTTATACGATTGACATCACACGGTCTCTGTTACGATTTTTCAGTGATGTCCCACCCTATTTTTCCTTTAACTAAGCGAATTATTCAATAACCGCTGTCCAATCTTTGGATTTACGATCATAGCTGAACCAGGCATCGGGTGTTTCTTTCATTCTTACAGTCATCTCTTCTTCAAGATCATTCAGACTTTCGTAATCTCCCACCAGCCAGATGGGAATGTCGATCTTGCTTCTTGCAGAACTGGATTTCGCCAGTGAAATAACAACGCCATCCTGCAGTAAATGGGTAACGGTCCTCACGACTTCTCTCGGCATCACAGTAACGGCTTTTTCCTTTTTCCATTTCAGCATGCCTTTGCCGCTTCGAAGGAAGTTCCATTTAGCCGGCAGCACATTGCCCAGTACCGTATAAAAATCATCCCAATTCCGGTAATATATACGATTCATCGTGCCGTCCTCTGCAGTCAGATAAACGAATTGATTATTCAGTTTCCGGTAAAATGGAGGACGGAGATGATACTTCATATGACCGATATATAAGAGCTCGGCAAGTTCCTGTGAAGTCATCTCATCGACTCCTGCTTCATCTTCGAAATCAATCCAGCAAAAATCCCCGTAGGTGTGGACGGGGTCCTTTGCCAACTTGCTCATTTCATCTGCGCTGACGTACTCCAGGTGGGTGTGCATATTAAAAGATGCATTGTCATACTGATGCTTCAGGAGCAAGAGGTGATGGAGATTTTTAGACAATGCATGATAAAAGTCTTTAAATTCAATACCGGCAGACATTACATAATCCTGCGTTGAGTTAAGATGAATATAGATCCATTCCGAAGATCCCGCTTGAGGTTTCACCTGACCATCACCCCTTCTGTTTTTTCATTAAGTATAGTGTATCAAACTGCAAAAGAAAGAAGAAAAAAAGAAACTTTTGTTACACCTTTTCCGTCTCATTAAAGAAGAACTGCTATTTATAGCTATGTTATCGCATGCATCAAAAGAATCATGTTACAGTTAAGCAAGATAAGTCTTCCTGTCAATTGTGAATTGACCTGACATTTGATAGTCTAGTAGAAGTGACGAAAACACATTACAGTATCTGATTATATCTACTAAAAGTATATAGAATTAAGGTGAATAGATTGAATAACCAGAAACAATTTTCCGATCGCATTGATTGGAGCCTTGCGATCCTGTTGATCTTTTTTATGATGGCCAGTATTCTCGCCATTTCATCCGCACAAACCACGGAGCAATACGGAAATATGAACTTTGCACTCAGACAGGGCATGCTTTATGTGGTGGGTTTTGTCATTATAAGCATTACCATGGTCCTTGATATGGACCAGTTCAGGAGGATTGCCTGGGTCCTGTATGGCTTTGGCGTTGTTTTGTTAGTCGGGCTTCTTGTCGCCCCTGAAAGCATAGTGCCGTACATAAATGGAGCTTACAGCTGGTATCGTTTTCCTGTAATTGGGACGCTGCAGCCATCAGAATTTATGAAAACCTTCACGATAATCGCGCTTGCACGGGTGGTTGCATCCCATAATGAAAACTTTGGCCAGCGCACGGTTAAAAGCGACTTATGGATGCTTGCTAAAATCGGTGCTGTTGCAGGGGTTCCCTTCCTTTTGGTTAATGAACAGCCTGACCTCGGTACAATGCTTGTGTTTATCGCTATTACGATAGGCATTGTGTTAGTTTCAGGAATTACATGGAAAATTCTTTTTCCAGCATTTTTAACGGTAGGCGCTCTCGCAGCCTCATTAATTTCAATTGTTATCTTTGCCCCCAACTTAATCGCTCAATATTTTGATGATTATCAGCTTAGAAGAATCTATTCCTGGCTTGATCCCTATCAATTTTCTTCCGGCGACGCCTATCAGCTCACAACTTCCATGAGCGCTATTGGATCCGGGGAGATTTTTGGTAAAGGCTATCAGGATCGTCAGGTATACGTTCCGGATAATCACACAGATTTTATCTTTGCCGTCGTGGGAGAAGAATATGGTTTTATCGGCGCAAGTATTATAGTCAGTTTGTTTTTCATGCTGATTTATCATTTAACAAAAGTTTCATTGCAAACAAAAAGTCCGTTTAATGTTTATGTGTGTGCAGGTATCATTTCAATGATTACGTTTCACGCCTTTCAAAACATCGGGATGACGATTCAGCTGCTGCCCATTACAGGCATCCCGCTTCCGCTGATCAGTTACGGCGGAAGCTCGCTAATCGGTATTATGTTTGCACTCGGTTTAATCTTTTCAATGAAATTCCATCATCGAACCTATATGTTTTCTTCAGAAGAAGAAGTGTAAAAAAAGAGGCCTGCGCCTCTTTTTTTATTGCGTATTTCCTTTTATCACATTCAAGTGTCCCGGAAGAACCGTCAAGCTGTGGTCCTTTCCTTCGTAATGCTCCCCATCTAAATCAATATAGCGTGTGGAAGAGGTGGAAATCTTCAAAGAAGAGGCCTGAAAATGATCAATCGTGCTTTTATCCTTTTCCCAGTCCACAGTGGTTTTAGCAGAAAGGATTTCCTTAAACAATGGAAATCCGGCTTCTTTCACAATCAAAACATCCACCTTGCCGTCATTCAGTTGAATGCTTGACAGTGGAAATTCAGTCGCCCCTATAAACCGTCCGTTTAATACGAGAACCATTACGGCCTCATCAGACAGCGTCTCTCCGTCCATTTCCATTTCAAATGAAAAGCGGTCCTGTGCTGTCATTGATTTGAACGCACTAACGTAGTAGCTTAGTCTCCCAAAAACACCCTTTGACTGCTCGTCTATATTCAGTGACGCTTCAGCAATTAAACCAGTTCCCCAAAAATTGCCGAAATACTGGTCGCTCGTCTGAACAATATCCACTTTTTCTTCTGTTCCTTCTTCACTGATCAGAGCTGCCGCTTGTTTTACGTTCAGCGGTATGTCTAATGCGCGCGCAAAATCATTGCATGTTCCTGAAGGAATAACACTGAATACAGGACGCTTGTCCAAAGGAGAGAGTCCATTGATACACTCGTGGACAGTGCCGTCGCCTCCTAAAGCAATAACCAGTTCGACCTCTTCTCCATGCTGCCTGCAGAAATGCTCAGCATCTCCCGGTTTTTGTGTCTGCAGCAGGGTGAGATGAGGGATCGCTAAACTGATGGGTCCTATGATTTGAGCCAGAATTTTATCCATTTGTTTCTGACCTGCATTACCGTTGTAAATTAACATTGCTGACTTGTACATGACGTGCTTGCCCCTTTCGTAAACTTCTATTTCTCTATACCCTATTTTTTCTATGAACGTGCATGTCATACAAAAAAAGGTCCCCATTTTTAAATAAGATGAGCACCTTGATTGTGTTTATGTAATTTTTCCTTGCTTCTTACGTATTGGATACCTGATGAGAACTTTTCACCGTCTCCAAAATTTCCAGTCGTGATTTTGTTTTCGTAATTTTGACACCTATTCCTGACAGTTTGGCAATCATTCTTTTTAGACTTTCGCTGTCTCTAGCCATGATCGACACCTCTCTTTGTTTTAAGTGCTTGTCTTATTCATACGTATGGTTCATTTATATAGTTTCATTTTTTTAAAATTTTATTCATCTTGTTTACGGGTATAATACCACCAATTTCATAAGTTAATCCGAAATCATCAAAAAAATCAATATTCATGAACATTTATTGAACGCCGGACTAAACAGCGTGTATAAATTATATGCTTTTCCTTATACTACATAAGATTTTTACACTATGGAGGTGCTTTAAATGAATGTTCGTGAAGTAATGACAGATGAAGTGATCAGCTGTAAAAAAACGGATTCAGTCGCTCAAGTCGCAAAGATCATGAAGGAGCATAATATAGGGATTTTGCCTGTACTTGATCAAGGCAGGGCAATCGGCATGGTATCAGACCGTGATGTAGTCATCCGCGGAGTAGCAGAGCACAAAGAAGAACAAATTGATCAGGTTATGACTCATCAAGTAATCAGTGTAAAACCGGATACAAGTTCTCAGGAAGCAGCTGCACTAATGGCAGAACATCAGGTGCGCAGACTGCCCGTCATAGAAGGAGAAAAAGTCATTGGAATGGTCTCACTTGGCGACCTCTCCGTCTCAACTCAATCCAATGACCAGGCCGGAGACGCCCTCACAGATATTTCACAGCCTTAATTTTATGCATTAACGTACAAAAGGGGCCTGGCCCCTTTTGTACGTTAATGCACTGCCAAACCATCAAGAAGGGGATTTTTTACATATCCTCTTCTTTTTTCGTTGCTGTTGTGATACGATTGTAAACGCTCTTTTTTCGCGGCTGCGATTTATATCATGCGAATGAGGTGACAAATTTGGCGGATCAACCGAAGCAATCTTCTTACACACACCCCGATTATAAAAACGAAGTGGATCGTTTACTCTTCACCCGGCTTTACATTGACCAGGCGCTTGCGGCATCAGAGCAGAGCGCAGGAAACGCCAGACAGCATTTAAAAGAAGCATATGAAACCCTCGACTCCTTAGACAGCAGCTTAAGCTATATGAATCTTTTAACCGGAGCCAGTCTGCTTCAAATGAACACAGACCAGGTGAAAAGGCTGAAAAGCGTCTATGACAAACCTTATTTTGCCCGAATTGACTATCAAAAGAACAACGAAGAAAAAGAGTCTCTGTATATTGGAAAAGCCTCCCTTCATAATCCCGAGAATCAGTCGCAGATTATTGTAGACTGGCGGTCTCCTGTATCAAATGTCTATTATGACGGACGGCTTGGAGACGTGGAATATGAAGTCAACGGTGAAACGACACAGGGCTACTTATCACTGAAGCGGCAGTATCAAATTGAAAAAGGAGAGCTGCTCAATATTCAGGATGTAGATTTAACGACAACAGACGAACTGCTTCAGCAATCGCTTGCTGGAAAAGCGGATAATCGCCTGACCGAAATTGTTTCCACTATCCAAAAAGAACAAAATGATATTATCCGTGCTCCCTTGAATCGTCCGATCATCGTACAAGGAGCTGCCGGCAGCGGAAAAACAACTATTGCCCTTCATCGAATATCCTATTTTTTATATGTAAATAGTGAAACCTTTCATCCCTCTGACCTCATGATCCTTGCACCTAACCAATTATTTATTGAATATATTTCAGACGTTCTGCCGGAATTAGGTGTAGATAAAATTAAACAAACCACCTTGATTGACTACATGATAAAAGCGGCTAAGGTAAACACCCGCCTTGAAGATCCAGTAAAAAAGCTGGTTTCGTTAATTGAACAAGAGGATTCCAGTGCGGAGATTAAGAAACTCTCTCAATTTAAAGGCTCCCTGCTTTTCATGAGAATAATCGACCGCTACTTGAATTTGATCGAAGAATCGCTTGCTCCTAAAGGAGATGTCATGCTGGAGAAATTCAGGATCCTGCGCGGATCGCGTCTTGCGGATCTTTTTTTGCATGATTACCGGTATCTTCCTGTCTATAAAAGATTTGATAAAATTAAAGGCGTTATTCAAAATCATCTCCGCACAAAGAAAAAGCATGTTCTGAAAAAAATAGAAGATGTGTATGATGAAGCCCTGGAAAAAGCATTGTATGGCATTCGAAATGATGCAAAACGCAGAAAAAGAGTAACCTTCATTATGGACACAAAGGCACAAAGAACCGAAGCCGTTAAAAAAGAAGCGCGGTCCACCGTACGTACGTATATGAAACAGTTTGAGAAAAAAAGCGCAGTGGATTATTACAAAGAACTGCTCACGTCACCCGAGCTTCTTGAAACTTGCGCCCCTGAATTAACCCGTCAGGACATTGATCAGCTGGTGAATTACAGTCAGGACATGATAACAAGGCGCAGATTTGAACTCGAAGACCTCGCACCCATTTACTATTTGCACGGCAGACTGTACGGGCTTGATGATGAATCGAAAGTGAAAAATGTGTTTATTGATGAAGCTCAGGATTACAGCTATTTTCAGCTTGCTGCACTCAGAAAAATTCTCGATACCAGTCTTTTTACGATCGTTGGAGATTTAGCACAGGGCATTCATTCTTACAGGGGAATGCGGGACTGGGGTGTGGTGGAAAAAGAAATATTTGGAGAAGCGCATTATTTCACTTTGCAAAAAAGCTATCGTACCACCATTGAAATTATGAATCTGGCGAATACCGTTTTAGAAAAAATGGAGGAGTCCCTTCCTCTCGTAGAGCCCGTGGTTCGTCACGGATTAGTGCCTGCTTATCACCAGCTTTCTGCAGACAGACTGGTTCAAAAAATGGAGCAGGATATTCACCAGCTCCAAAAGGAAAATTTCACAACCATTGCAGTGATTTGTAAAACACCATCAGAATGCAAAAAAATGTTCAGCTTGTTTGCTTCGAGTACTCTTTCCGTTCAGCTTCTGACAGAGAACGAAGAACTAAAGAAAAATCAAATTACCCTTCTTCCTGCTTATCTTTCAAAAGGTCTTGAATTTGATGCGGTATTAATTCCTTCTTTGACTGAAGCGTATAAAGGAAATGAGCTTGACCGCAAGCTATTGTATGTAGCCATGACGCGCGCGATGCATCGGCTTGCTCTTTACAGCGAGCGTCCAGAGGATCTCCTGCTCGACGAAGCGGCGAAAGAGAAATTAACCCTGCAGAATACCTAAAAAAAACAAGCCCCGAATGAGAGTAAACAGCTTTTTGTGAGAACCAGCAAAAGTGGTTTCCAAAGCGAGCTGTTCCTTCTATTCGGGGCTTTTTAATGCACCGTTTTTCTTACAGTTTAATACGCTGAAGCCTTAAGGCATTCAATACCACGGAGACCGAGCTGAATGCCATTGCAGCTCCAGCCACCCATGGTGCTAAAAGACCTGCCGCTGCAATTGGAATCCCAAGGGTGTTGTAGCCAAATGCCCAAAACAGGTTTTGTTTAATATTTCTCATGGTTTTCCTGCTCATGACAATAGCATCAGCAATACGATTCAGATCGCCTCGCATCAGGGTGATATCGGCAGCTTCCATCGCAACATCCGCTCCTGTACCAATGGCCATGCCAATGTCAGCTACTGCAAGGGCAGGTGCATCGTTTATGCCATCACCAACCATTGCCACCACTTTCCCCTGTTTTTGAAGCTTCCTGATTTCATCCGCTTTTCCTTCAGGCAGCACTTCTGCAATCACAGTTGAAATGCCAGCTTCGTTTGCAATGGATTGCGCTGTACGGCTGTTATCTCCTGTGATCATAATCACATCGATGCCTGCCTGATGAAGTCTTGCGACTGCTTCTTTTGAAGTTTCTTTGATTGTATCCGCTACTGCGAGTATGCCAGCAAGCTTCTGATCAACCGCAGCAAGCATGACCGTTTTCCCTTCCTGTTCAAGAGCCGCTATGATTTCTTCAAGCGGATCAATTTGAATCCCTGACTCCTTCATCAGTGTACGTGTTCCAACCAGCACTTCTTTTCCATCTACATTCGCTTTAATGCCAAAGCCTGTGACTGATTCGAAATCGAGGAAGGAAGACGTATCAATTCCTTTTTCTTCCACCCCGCGGACAATAGATTTCGCTAGCGGGTGTTCAGACCCTCTTTCGGCAGATCCTGCGAAATACAATAAGTCCTCTTCAGAAAATTCTCCATACGTCTTCACATCAGTGAGAACAGGCTTTCCTTTGGTGATGGTTCCTGTTTTATCTAACACGACTGTATTCACAGACTGCGTGGTTTCCAGATGTTCGCCGCCTTTAAATAAAATTCCATATTCTGCAGAACGGCCGGACCCAGCCATTATGGAAGTCGGCGTCGCAAGACCCAGAGCGCACGGACAGGCAATGACTAACACAGCAATCGTCGCCTCAAGGGCCTGTCCAACTTCACCAGGTGACACAACCAATAGCCATGCCGCAAATGTCAGCAAAGCAATTCCTACAACAATCGGGACAAAGATTCCTGAGATTTTATCTGCCTGACGCTGAATGGGCGCTTTAGATCCCTGTGCCTGCTCTACAACCTGAATAATTTGGGAAAGAGCCGTTTCTTTTCCCACTTTTGTGGCACGAAGTTTGATGTATCCCTGTTTATTTATGGTTGCTCCGATGACAGGATCACCCTTTTGTTTATCCACCGGAACACTTTCTCCTGTAATCATCGATTCATCAATGGCAGAGCTGCCTTCTGTTATGATGCCATCTACCGGAATTTTTTCTCCTGGCCGTACGACTGCGATATCATCGATTCTTACTTCATCAATCGGCACTTCTGTTTCCTGTGAGCCGTTCATAATCACCGCTGTCTTCGACTGAAGACCGATCAATTTTTTTATGGCTTCTGACGATCTTCCCTTTGCTTTTGCTTCAAACAGCTTTCCGAGTACGATTAATGTAATTAGGACGGCACTCGTTTCAAAGTACAGCCCCATGGAATGACCAGGCATACCTGCAGATTGAATCGCGAGAAAGACACTGTAAAAATAAGCTGCTGAAGTACCAAGGGCTACGAGAACATCCATATTTGCACTGCCATTTCGAAGTGCCTTATATGCACCTGTATAAAATCCCTTCCCGATATAAAACTGAACCGGGGTTGCGAGCGCCATTTGAACCCATGGATTCATCAGCACTTCAGGAACATACAGCCACTGGGTAAAACTGAAATGCCCTGCCATGGTCCATAATAGCGGGAGAGATAAAATCAGTGAAAGAATAAATCTGCGCTGCTGTTTTTGGATTTCCACAAGACGGTGGTCTTTCTGCTGACCATCCCCGTTCTTTTTTTGTCTGGCTCCATATCCCAGTTTTTCTACCTGACCCATTATTTCTTCTACAGTGACTGCGCCATCCATGTAATGAATGGTTCCCTGCTCGAGCGCAAGGTTGACTGTCGCAGACTGAACCCCCGCCATTTTCTGAAGTCCCTTTTCTACTCGTGATGAACAGGCTGCACATGTCATGCCTGTCAATTCAAGCTCTGCTTTTTTTGTCACTACTCCATACCCAAGATCTTCTACCTTCTTTTTAATCTCTTCTAGTGAAAGCTCATCTTGATTGTAGCGGACGGTGGCCTGTTCTAAGGTAAGGTTAACCGCAGCCTGCTCCACTCCATCGAGCTTCAACAATCCTTTTTCAACCCGATTTGAGCACGCAGCACAGGTCATGCCTGTAAGATGCAGGTCGCTTTTTACTTGTGTCATCTTTTCACTCCTTTCCCCTTTAAACGATGATCCACTAGATACCCACATAGGGTATATAGTTCGTATAAAGAAAGTGTGCGGATAACCTGCACACTTCGCTTTTATTATTTAATTTTATAGCCTTGTTCTTCGATTTTAGCGCGAATTTCACTTAATGTAACAAATGAGTCTTGAAAATCAACGTCTACCGTTCCCTGCTGAAGATTGACTTTCACTTCATTTACTCCGCCCAGATCCCGGACGTTGCTTTCAATTGCATCTACACAGTGCTGACAGGACATTCCCTCAACATTTAACGTTACTGCTTCTACCATATACAATCATCCTCCTACTTTTTCATTAGGCGCTTCATCGTTGCAAGCAGTTCATCTACCACTTCGAGATCGCCTTCTTGAATTCTGTCTACAATACAGCTTTTCATATGACCTTCAAGCAACAGGTTGGATACACTATTTAAAGCAGATTGTGTAGCTGCGATTTGGGTAATCACATCATCGCAATAGGTATCTTTTTCAATCATACCCTTTATCCCCCTGATTTGTCCTTCAATACGATTTAAACGGGATGTCAAATTATGTTTCATTTCTTCAGAGTGGTGGCTTTTACGACTGTGACCGCTTGAACACTGATCCTCTTTTACATCCGGCTGACCAGTTCTTAAACTCTCCATCCCATTCACTCCCTGCGCTGTCATTATGCTATAAGTATAATATACCCTCTAGAGGTATGTAAACAAATGAGATTCGATCTTGATCTATTTTCTGAATTATCGAACTTTAAAGAATGGTTTGACATGGTTTTCCTCCCATAGTAAAGTAAGGGACATCAATTAAATAGAACAATTTCTTCTTATCACGAGAGGTGGAGGGACTGGCCCTTTGATACCTCGGCAGCGGACTATTCATAGCACCGTGCCAACTCCAGCAGACAGCAGTCTGAGAGATGAGAAGAGGTGTTAGCGTATGCGGCCTCTTCTTGTTTATTCGGGAAGAGGCTTTTTTAATGGAACTGAATCGTTAAAACATGCCTCTTCCCCGCACTAAACCGACTAATCAAATGAGATTAGTTCAGATAAAAAGGAGGAAGGCGTATGATTCAATTTTCATCGGTAAGCAAGACTTATGGCAGCGGCAAAGACGCAGTGCAGGCGCTTTCCGGAATTGATTTGACGATTGAAACAGGTGAAATTTACGGCGTCATCGGCTTCAGCGGGGCTGGTAAAAGCTCTTTAATCCGCTGTGTCAATCTTTTGGAAAGGCCCACAGAGGGCACCATCAAAATACACGGGAAAGACCTTACCTCCCTATCTAAAAAAGAGGTGCGGCAAACCCGGAAAGATATCGGGATGATTTTTCAGCATTTTAATCTATTAAATTCAAAAACGGTCTACCACAATGTAGCGATGCCGCTTCTTTTGTCAGGCGAAGATAAGAAAAAAGTATCGCAGCGGGTAGCAGACCTGCTTGATTTTGTCGGTCTTGGTGACAAGGCGGACCAGTATCCAGATCAGCTTTCCGGCGGACAGAAGCAGCGAGTCGGCATCGCCCGGGCGCTTGCCACCAATCCTTCCATCCTGCTATGTGACGAAGCAACGTCCGCACTTGATCCGGAAACGACACAATCGATTCTTGAACTTCTTAGAAAAGTAAATAAGGAGTATAAGATTACAATTTTAATGATTACACACGAAATGGGTGTGATCCGGGAGATCTGCGATAAGGTCGCCGTGCTTGAGAGCGGATCTATTATTGAACAGGGAACGGTCTTTGATGTTTTTACGGATCCACAGCACCGGACTACGCAGAAATTCGTTCGCTCAATCATGAACGACGGCTTGCCGGAGAGCATTTTAAACGAAATCAATCTCAAGGAGCATAAGCATATTTACCGGATTCAATTTACCGGAAGCTCGACCGGTTACCCGCTCCTTTCGAGAGTGTCGAGAGAGTTTGCACTTGATTTAAATGTTCTCTATGGAAATATTACAGAGCTGCAGGGAATTCCTTACGGGAATCTTATTGTCGAATTTATCGGAGAGCGTGCAGACATTCAACGTGCGCTCCTCTCTATTCAGCAGCAGCACATAACAGTAAAGGATGTGATCCGGGATGCTGGTTGATTCTACTCAAATTATTGAAGCGCTTTGGGAGACGCTTTGGATGGTCGGATTTTCGCTTTTATTTTCAGCCTTAATCGGCTTGCCTTTAGGTATTTTGCTTGTCATTACGCGAAAAGGTCATCTTTGGGAAAATGCCCCGCTCTTTAACGTGCTGAATGGCGTAGTCAATGTATTTCGTTCTGTTCCGTTTATTATTTTACTCGTCGCCATCGTACCTGTAACACGCTTTATTGTCGGTACTTCAATTGGGACAGCGGCGACTGTTGTTCCCCTGGTATTTTATGCGGGCCCTTATATTGCCAGATTAATAGAGAACTCTCTTTTAGAAGTGGATAAAGGCGTCATTGAAGCTGCAGAAGCAATGGGCGCCACTCCAAATCAAATTATTTTCCGTTTTCTCATCCCTGAAGCCCTCAGCTCTCTTGTGCTAGCGCTCACGATAGCGACAGTCGGACTGGTTGGTGCTTCAGCCATGGCAGGAGCAGTCGGCGGCGGCGGACTCGGCGATCTAGCCATCACATACGGCTATCAGCGATTTGATACGACCACGATGTACATCACACTCGGAATTTTAATTATTATGGTTCAAGGCTTGCAGACGACCGGCAATCTTATGTCAAAAAAAATTCGAAGAAGTTAATTTTAGGAGGAAAAGAAAATGAAAAAATGGACGACTCTTTCACTTGTATCAATCCTTACCCTTACCCTTGCAGCGTGCGGAGGAGATGAAGATGGACCGGTCAGAATCGGAATCAGCGGTTCAGATACACGCATTTGGGATTTTGTTGCGGAAAAAGCCGCGGAGGAAGACATTGAAATCCAAATTGTAACCTTTTCGGATTACGTGCAGCCCAATATTGCACTTTCAGAAGGCGAGCTTGATTTAAATGCTTTTCAAACCATCTCTTATTTTGATGATTTTATAGAAGAAAGAGAGCTTGATTTAGCACCGATTGCTTCGACGGTCATTGCGCCTATGGCTCTGTACTCTGAAAAAATTGACTCTATTGAAGAGCTTCCTGAAGGCGCGACGATCGCAGTTCCAAATGAAGCAACGAATCTGGGAAGAGCACTTTTGCTGCTTGAAGAAGCAGAATTAATTGAACTAAGTGATGAAGCAGGGTTGACCGGAACAGAACAGGACATCACAAGCAACCCTAAAAATATCGAAATACTTCCTGTGGTAGCTGGTCAGGCACCCCGTTCCCTTCCAGATGTGGACGCAGCGATTATTAACAACGGAATCGCTGTTGATGCCGGTTTCAGCCCTGTGAATGACTCGATTTTCCGTGAAAGCGACACAGCAACACCTTATATCAATATTATTGCAGCGCAAACAGAAGATACCGACCGTGAAGACCTGCAGCGTATCGGTGAACTTTATCAGGAAGACGATGTCGCGGAATTTATTGAAGAGGAATATGACGGTGGAATGATCCCTACGTTCATTCCCGTAGAAGATCTTACAGACTATTAAGCAGAGGAGTTTTAAAGATGAATTCAGTTTCAACCAAATCCGTGAAAGATCTGATCACCAGTCATATTGAGGCCCGTGAAGCAGGCTATATTCAAACCAGCCACTCGATTCATGAACGTCCCGAAATAGGCAATCAGGAGTTTTTCGCTCAAGATCTTCTGACGAGCCATTTAATTTCTGAAGGCTTTGAGGTTGAAAAGGCAGTCGCAGGCCACGAAACTTCCTTTTACGCAGTGAAATCAAGCAATAAACCAGGACCTACTATTGCATTTTTAGCTGAATATGATGCGCTCCCAGGTCTTGGGCACGCCTGCGGCCATAATATCATTGGAACAGCCAGCATCGCTGCTGCCAACAGCGTCGCGAGTGTACTGGATCAAATCGGCGGGAAAGTGGTCGTTCTCGGAACTCCCGCAGAAGAAGGCGGACCAAACGGCAGTGCAAAAGGAAGCTTTGTCAAACACGGCTATTTAGAGGATATTGATGCAGCCATGATGATCCACCCTTCTTATCAATCAGGCCGCACCACAACTTCATTAGCAGTAGATCCGCTTGATTTTGAATTTATCGGAAAGCCTGCCCATGCAGCATCATCCCCTCAGGATGGCATCAATGCGCTCGACGGAGTCCTCCAGCTGTTCAATGGCATCAATGCTCTTCGCCAGCATGTACAGGATGATGTACGGATTCATGGAATCATTACTCACGGTGGAGATGCACCGAATATTGTCCCTGAATATGCGAAAGCCCGGTTTTACATCCGTGCAGCGAGCCGCAGCGTTTTAAACGATGTGACCCGAAAAGTCCGCGCGATCGCTGAAGGTGCCGCACTTGCAACGGGTGCTTCACTGAATGTCATTGCTTTTCAAAATGAAGTGGATAACTTAATCCCTACCCCGCTGTTTGATGATGTATTTGAAGAAGCGTTCAGCTCTCTTGGCGGTAAATATAGTGAAGATGGGCGGAATGGAATCGGCTCCACTGATGCAGGCAATATCAGTCATGTCGTTCCAACGATTCATCCCTATATTCAAATTGGTCCCAAGGAGCTTGTCCTTCACACAGATGCCTTTAGAGAAGCGGCTAAATCCAAAGAAGGCGACCGCGGGCTGATGATCGGAGCAAAGGCCCTTGCCTTAACCGCTTTTACTCTGTTTACAGAAGGAGAAAAACTAAAACAGATTCAGCAGCAGTTTTGGCAGATTCGAGAGAATTAATACAACAGCCTGGGACAAAAGTGTCTCAAGCTCTACGAACGGTTCACTTCGCTTTAGTCGGACGCTTTCCGCAGGGACGGCGCTGAGCCTTTTCAGAGCCTTGCTCTTTAAAGTCTCAGCTTGCCGTCATGTCCTGCAGGAGTCGCCGCCTTCCGCTCCGCTCACCTAATACTAGTAGTAAATATATCCTCATTTTTAAAACTTTTTTAAGTTTTGTCCTAACCTCTTTTTAAATATCAGTTGCTTACATAAAAGACATGGGATGGCCAATAAGCAATCTATTTACGGGTGAACTTATTAAAGAATAGATTCATTGCAGCGCAGTTGGGGGACTCTTGCGTAAAAAAGCGGGAAGGGTGAGACCAGGCAGATGCGGCAGCATCAACGGGGGCTCACCTCCCGCCACGCGGAAAGCCTCCGGTCGCAGCGGAAATGAACCGGTCCTCCTTCCTTTCTCAATAAAAATGAATTTCTCGCGAAAAATTATGGATAGTTGATCAGTACTCTTTTTAGGAGTGAATTTGTTAAAGAATAGGTTCATTGCAGCGGAGGCCGGGGACTCCTGCGTGAAAAAGCGGGAAGGGTGAGACACGGCAGATGCGGCAGCATCAACGGGGCTCACCTCCCGCCACGCGGAAAGCCTCCGGACGCAGCGGAAATGAACCGGTCCTCCTTCCTTTCTCAAAAAAATGAATTTCTCGCGAAAAATTATGGATAGTTGATCAGTACT
>NZ_JBNILO010000017.1:0-54679 GCF_050107735.1 Jeotgalibacillus proteolyticus | reverse complement strand
ACTCTCCGTAAAGTGTTTGATAAAGCTCATAATGTTTCTTGTAAATCTTGTACTAACGTTGACGTTTTTGGTTGTTTAGTTTTCAAGGTTCAAGGTGTTTCGTTTGTGTGTTGCTCTCTCAAGCGACTAGATCATCTTACCATTATTTCAGTATCGATGTCAACAACTTTTTTTAATTGTTTTTTGTTCGCGTTGTTTTTCTTAGCAACGAATAATAATATAACATGCTACAAACAGCGTGACAATAGTTTTTTCAAAAAAACTAGAATTAATTTTAAAAGCCTTGTAAACCTTTTGTAAATTTCCTTATAAATTCACATCCCTATGATTCTTTTAGATCGAAAGAAAGAAAAGGGCCATCCCATGGACAGCCCTTTTCTTTCTTAATCCCGATGACGCATAAGTGGAAATAGCAGAACATCGCGAATAGATGGTGAATTGGTCAGAAGCATCACAAGTCGATCCACTCCAATTCCTAATCCGCCCGTTGGAGGCATGCCATACTCCAGCGCTTCAACAAAATCATCGTCCATTTCATGTGCTTCATCATTACCAGCAGCCTTTTCTTGGAGCTGAGCTTCAAACCGCTCACGCTGATCAATTGGATCATTTAGCTCCGTGAAGGCATTCGCATACTCGCGGCCTACAATGAATAGCTCAAAGCGGTCCGTAAAGCGTGGATCTTCAGGATTCTTCTTAGCCAGTGGAGAGATCTCCACCGGATGGCCGTAGATAAAGGTTGGCTGAACAAGTGTTTCTTCTACTTTTTGTTCAAAGAACTCATTTACAATGTGGCCGTATTCCATTGATTCCTTCACTTCGATGCCATGTTCCTTGGCAAGAGCATGCGCTTCTTCTGCAGTCATTTCACTCCAGAAGTCAACGCCAGTTACTTCTTTAATAGCGTCTACCATATGAAGGCGGGTCCATTCTGGCGTAAGGTCCACGTCATGGCCGCCATATGGTACTACTGTAGTGCCAAGCACTTCTTTTGCTACATGTGCTACTAGGTTTTCAGTCAGGTTCATAATGTCATGGAAATCAGCGTATGCTTCATACAATTCTATCATGGTAAACTCAGGATTGTGTCGGGTTGATACCCCTTCGTTACGGAAGACGCGGCCAATTTCATAGACTTTTTCCATTCCTCCGACAATCAGACGCTTTAAATGCAGTTCAATCGCAATGCGCAGATAAAGCTCCATATCTAATGCATTGTGATGGGTAATGAACGGACGCGCTGCTGCTCCCCCTGCTACTGAATGAAGCATAGGTGTCTCCACTTCGAGATATCCATTGTCATCCAGATACCGGCGCATGGACTGAATAATGCGGCTTCGTGCGATAAATGTGTTTTTGCTTTCTTCGCTTGTGATCAGATCCAGGTAACGCTGACGGTAGCGCTGCTCAACGTCTTTTAAGCCATGAAACTTTTCCGGAAGCGGACGAAGAGCCTTGGATAAGAGCTCAAAGCTTGTTACTTTTATGGATAGCTCTCCGACCTTCGTTTTGAAAACTGTCCCGCTTACTCCGACAATGTCCCCTAAATCTGATGTATTAAAAAGCTCATAGGCTTCATCACCAATTGCATCTTTTCGAACATATAACTGGATTTGACCCTGTAAATCCTGAATGTGGGCAAATCCCGCTTTTCCTTTTCCGCGCTTGGTCATGATGCGGCCTGCTGCTGAAACCGTTACAGGGGTTTCATCGAGCTGCTCTTTTGTAAACTCACTGTATTGAGTTTTAATATCATTTGAACCGTGCGATCGGTCAAAGCGTTTGCCGAATGGATCGTTACCCTTTTCACGGATCGATTCCATTTTTTCGCGGCGTACGCGAAACTGGTCATTCATTTCTTCGTGACTCATTCCGTTCACTCCTTATTTTTATTTTCTATAAATCAAGGTCTTAGACCGGATTCACAACTACTTGTCTATTTTACACAATATGCAGAGTGGGTACACCCCTAAAGTCTCTTTTGCTGAATCTCTGTGTCGAAAAAAATGAGAGATGAACCCAGAAACAAAACAAATTCATGGTTTTTTCGACAAATCTCTTCTATATAAAAGCTGCCCATCTAAAGATCGGCAGCTTTTCAGCTTCATTTCACTATGCATATTAAAGCAGTTCTTCTAATAGGAGGCTGTAATTCTTTTTCCAAAGCCTTACTCCTGCCTGATCAGGAAGTGTTTGCTGCTGTTGCTTTAACGACTTTTTTAAACCTGGATAAACCACATCCGGGCTGATTTCAAGCAAAGGAATTAATACAAAGCTTCGTTCATGCATTCGCGGGTGGGGGATCGTCAGCCGGTCTGATTGGATCATGTCTGCGTTAAACAAAAGGATATCAAGATCAATGGTCCGTGGCCCCCACCTAACCAGTCGTTTACGTCCGAGTTTATCTTCTATTCGCTGGCACAGGTCTAATAATTCTTCGGGTTTCTTACCTGTTTCAATTTCAGCAGCAAGATTTAAAAACGCGTTTTGCTCTGTTACACCGACCGGGTCTGTTTCATATATGGAAGAAACCCGCGTTACTTGAACCCCCTCCGTTCTTTGCAGTTGACTGATCGCCTCTTTAAGATTTACAAAAGGCTCACCCTGATTTGAACCTAGTGATAAGTAAGCAATAGATGTCATGTCAATTTCTGCTCCTGGTGATTTCAACTGCCACAGATTTATAGTGACCGCGTATTGGCGGATCCGGCTTAATCACTTCAATCGTACATTGAACCAGTTTTTCAAATTGTCCCAGCAAACCTGATGCAATGCGGTCTGCTACAGACTCAATCAGCTGATAAGGCTCCCCTTCGACTACCTCTTTGCATAAAGTGTAAACCTCTCCGTAATTAATCGAGTCTTCCACATGATCTGAGTGTCCTGGCTTTTGCAGGTCGAGTTCCAATAGTACATTGACCCGGAACCGCTGGCCTAATTTGTTTTCCTCAGGGAACACACCGTGATAGCCGTAAAACTCCATCCCATTTACCTTGATTTTATCCATTGCCTTCATCCTTTCCCATTAATGCGTCCATCACTTTAGCCATTCTTGCGATTTCTTTTACATCGTGAACCCGCATAATATGGCATCCTTTTTGAATACCGAAACAAACCGTTGCCCCCGTCCCTTCCATCCGCTCGGATGCGGGCAGGTCGAGAATATTTCCTATCATAGATTTGCGGGATGTTCCGAGCAGCACCGGGAACCCCATCTCAACTAACCGGTCCAGGTTTCTCATCATTTCAATATTTTGCTTGTGAGATTTAACAAAGCCGATGCCGGGATCCAAAATAATTTGGCTGTCCTGCACTCCAGCCTGTCTGGCGATCAGGATGCTGTCGTTTAAGTCCTCCCATGCTTCTTTCAGAAATGAGTCGTACTGGCGATTAGCCCGGTTATGCATCAGGACGATCGGCACCTGGTGCTGTGCGGCCACGACAGCAATTTCCGGATCCCGCTTTGCTCCCCAAACATCATTGATAATTGAAGCACCGGCTTCGACTGCCGCTTTTGCAGTGGACGCCTTGTAGGTATCAATGGATATAGGTACATTCACTTCTTTCGCAATAGCCCGAATCATCGGAACAACACGTGCAATTTCTTCTTCAGCAGAAACCGGCTGATGTCCAGGACGTGTTGACTCGCCGCCGATATCAATAATATCTGCACCCTGCTGCACCATTTCTTTCGCTCTTTCGACCGCTCTTTCCCGTTCATCAAATTGTCCGCCATCTGAAAAAGAGTCTGGTGTGACATTTAAGATTCCCATTATCACGGTTTTCTGAGATAGATCGAACGTTGTATTCCTGCAGTGTAAAATCATGCTCATCCCTCCTTTCCTAAATCCTCTATGCGTATCAGGGAAGCTGTCTGGTTTTGATACTTCCGTTTTAAAGAAATCGTCCATTTACCTGCTGATCCAGGAAATGAGGTTTTTTCAATTGCGTGCAGCGGGACAATTTCCTGAATGGAGTTCGTCACAAATACTTCATCCCCCTTCAGCACATCTTCTTTCCTGTAAAATCCCTCTTCCACCTGAAGCCCTGCGTGTTTTGCAATTGCTAAGACCATTGCTCTTGTAATTCCGGCTAAAATACCGGTTGCAAGAGAAGGTGTATACAGGGTCTTTTGGGTGATCCAGAACAAATTGGAGGTCACACCTTCTGCTGCAAAGCCATCAGCTGTTAAAAAAAGGCCTTCAGCCCCATCACGCACCTCTCTTCTTGCTGCGATATTATTAAAATAATGATGGGACTTTAATCGCTGGGACGTTTCCGGTGTATTACGGGAAATGGTCAGCCACTCGCCTTTTTTCTCCGTCACCCCGCTTACAGGCAGCTGCTTTTGAAAAAGAATGATGGACGGTCTTTCATATGGATCCGGGAAAAGTCCGATATCACGGACTCCCGCTGATACATTCAAACGAAAATAACCGTCTTCTCCTCCGTTTGCTTCCCTGAGCACAGTGACCATTTGCACCACTTCATCAATGGAAAAGGAATAGTCAATCTGCATTTCCTTTAACGCAAGGTTTAACCTGTCCACATGATCGCCAATCAAAAAAGGATGCCCCCCATACGTACGGAACGTTTCAAAAACGCCCATTCCATAGAGAAACCCATGGTCAAAAGGAGAAATTCTTGCGTCTTCCGCTTCTAAAATAGTTCCGTTTTGCCATATTTTCATGTGGCATCCACTCTTGGTTTAAATGATTTGTAGGCTGTCAGGAAATTACGCAGCAAAAGCTTTCCATACTCCGTCATAATCGATTCCGGGTGGTATTGCACTCCTTCTACAGCAAGAGTGCGGTGGCGCAGTCCCATAATTTCCCCTTTATCTGTCCACGCTGTGACGATTAAATCTTCAGGAACAGAGGATTTTTCAACAATCAACGAGTGATAGCGGGTTGCAGTAAATGGGTTGGGCAGCTCTTGATAAACGGTTTGGCTGTCATGATAAATAAGTGAGGTTTTTCCGTGCATTAACCGCTCTGCCTGAACCACATTTCCGC
Organism: Jeotgalibacillus proteolyticus; assembly: GCF_050107735.1. Classification (GTDB taxonomy): domain Bacteria; phylum Bacillota; class Bacilli; order Bacillales; family Jeotgalibacillaceae; genus Jeotgalibacillus; species Jeotgalibacillus proteolyticus_A. Next base: position 49,664 of record NZ_JBNILO010000017.1, on the reverse strand, counting down.
CAAAGACCTGAGCGATGGACTGATGGCCAAGGCAAACACCAAAGATCGGAATGATACCGGCAAACGTATGGATTGCCTCAAGGCTGATCCCTGCTTCATTCGGGCTGCACGGCCCCGGAGAAATCATTAAATAATTGGGGTTCATTTCGGAAATGTCTGCAATTGAAATCTCGTCATTTCTCCGCACGACCAGTTCTTCTCCAAGCTCTCCTAAAAATTGCACCAGATTATACGTAAATGAATCGTAGTTATCAATCATTAAGATCATGTTGTCATCTCCTTGCCTTCTGCCAGATCTTTTGCATGCCAAAGTGCCTGCGCCTTCTTTAACGATTCTTTGTATTCACGCTTTGGATGGGAATCTATCACCACACCCGCTCCTGCTTGAACATGTCCAACTCCATTTTGGGCAAGCATCGTACGGATCACGATATTTAATTCCATATCTCCATTAAAGCCGATCCAGCCAATCGATCCGGTGTAAAGACCTCTTCTGACAGGCTCCAGCTCTTCAATAATCTCCATGGTTCTGACCTTGGGCGCACCTGTAATGGTGCCTCCAGGAAAAACAGCTCTTATGACATCAGCTTCATTGTAGGAAGGGTCAAGCTGTCCGCGTACATTTGATACAATGTGCATGACATGCGAATACCGTTCAATGACCATAAATTCATTTACTTCCACCGTACCGTACCGGCTGACCCGGCCGAGATCATTCCGTTCAAGATCCACTAGCATGACATGTTCCGCGCGTTCCTTTTCATTTTGAATTAATTCATCTGCGAGTCTCTGATCTTCTTCTTGATTATCCCCTCTTGAGCGGGTACCGGCGATCGGCCTTGTACTAAGTTCAGTTCCTGATTTTTTAATTAATAATTCCGGAGAAGCTGAGACAATTTGGGCATCAGGCATATGAACATAAGACATATAGGGAGAAGGATTAAAAGTGCGCAATTCCTTGTAAATGGAAAGCGGCTCTGCAAGCAGTTTTTTAGATTGGCGAACCGATAAATTTACCTGGAACACATCTCCTTGCGCAATATATGTTCGAATGGCTTCCGCCGCTTGACTGAATCTGCGTTCATCCATAGAAAACTCGAGTTGCGTCTGCTCTTCACGTATGTTTCCACCCTCCTTGCCCCTGCCTTCTTGATTCATTGCTTCCTGCCAAGAAGCAGTCCACTGGTCAAGCATCGTTTCCTGGTCCTCCTCTTCTTTATGCAGCACCATAAAATACAGGAGGTTGGTTTGATGGTCGAACACAAGCCATTGATCAAAAATCATAAAATAAAGATCGGGCAGACCATGATCGTTGACTGCGATTTCCGGGAGCTGCTCGATAGAACGGACATAATCATAGGAGATATATCCCATAGCCCCTCCTTGAAAGTCCGGCAAAGAATTAACAGGCTCATGCTTATAAGGCTTCATCCAGTCAATAAGCAGGTGGAGCGGGTCCCCTTTGAGTGTTTGTTCTGTTCCCTGCTCATATACAGTTAATTCGTCTTTTTCTCCTCTTGCCCAGGCAAACGGACGGATGCCTGCCATGCTGTAGCGGCCGCCTCTTCCGCTTTCTAAAAAAATATGCCGATCTTCCTCAGAAGACTGACAGGTATATGTAGTAAAAAACGCTTCGCGCGTAGTGTGTATGGTTCGGTACGATAAAGTAAATGAACTCATTACTGTGTCACTCCTAAACTCTGGTCTATCTTTTATCATACACGATCCTGTCGTTTCAATCATCGGAAACCTCCTTAACCGTAACGAATGACGGAGCTCTTTTTAACGAAAAAATTATTTTTCACACAAGAAAGAGGATGAAGATCAATTGATCTCACCCTCTCTTACCGTTCTATCCAACCTTGTTCCTGCTGCACCAGCATTTTAGACTGATTGTTTATTCTTCAAATTGATACAGAGGTGTGCTTAAATAGCGCTCTCCATTACTTGGGATAATCGCCAGTACTTTTTTGCCTTTTCCTAATTCCTTGGCTACTTTAAGTGCTGCATATATAGCGGCTCCAGATGAAATACCCCCGAGAATTCCTTCCTGACGCGCAGCTTTTCTCGCTGTTTCAAAGGATTGTTCATTCGAAACCTGGATGACTTCATTGTACATGTCTGTGTTAAGGATATCGGGAACAAATCCTGCTCCAATTCCCTGAATCTTATGAGGGCCTGGCTTTCCACCTGATAAAACAGGTGAGTCCGTCGGCTCTACAGCGTAAATTTTAATGTTCTCATACTTTTCACGAAGCACTTGCCCTGCTCCTGTAATTGTTCCGCCTGTGCCAATCCCTAAAACAAAAGCATCAAGCTGGTCACCCATCTGTTCAACAATTTCTTTACCTGTTGTACGGCGGTGCACTTCGGGGTTTGCTTCGTTTTTAAATTGCTGCGGCATAAAGTAGCCTTTTTCATTTGCTACTTCCTCTGCTTTGGCAATTGCCCCCTTCATTCCATCAGGTCCCGGTGTCAGCACTAGCTCTGCGCCATACGCCCGAAGAAGGTTGCGGCGTTCCATACTCATGGTTTCAGGCATAACGAGCACGGTACGGTAGCCCTTTGCAGCTGCAATCATAGCAAGTCCAATTCCGGTATTTCCGCTTGTAGGCTCAATAATGGTGTCGCCGGCCTTGAGATCGCCTTTTTCTTCTGCGGCTTCAATCATAGCGAGCGCAATTCGATCCTTTACGCTGCTGCCCGGATTCATGTACTCAAGCTTTAAATAAATCTCTGCTGAGTTTTCATCGGTCATTCTGTTTAATTTCACAATAGGTGTCTGCCCTACGAGTTCAGAAATATTATTTGCAATGCGTACCATATCCACACTCCTAATCCCTAGTAATATAATCGGCATTTCGTTATGTTCCAAATTTACCAACTTTTCAGAATGATTTCAACTATTATGTACTAATTATTTTTCGTCCTAGTAACAATATGCTAAAAAACACAGAGATAGAAGCGGTAAGCCTCCATTCTGTGTTTTTTATTCAGTGGGACCGTAAAACCATGTGATCGGCATTTCGTCCCAGAAAGATTCTGCCGTTACCGGAATATTTAATTGTTCAAGCGCGAGCTGACGTTCAATCCGATCTTCCACTTCCTCAAAAGTAAAGGACACTCCTTCAGTGGTTTCATGTAAAAACACGATGACATACCCCTGATCCGTTTGAATTGGACTGGACCACTCTCCCTGCTCAAGTGAACCTGCCGCCTGAATAATTCCTTCATCCACAGAGGTCGAATCCTCAGGAATATACCCATACATGCCTCCCTGGCTTGCAGTCGCAGCATCAATGGAGCGTTCTCTGGCCAAAGCCTCAAAAGAAGAATCGTTCGACAGTTCCTGCATAACCTGCTGCGCTTCCTCTTCCGTTGCGACGACAATTTGAGAAAGACGGTACATAACAGGAACTGAGAAAAGAGACTGATTTTCATCGAAATACTCTCTTCGCTCTTCCTCCGAAAATTGCACTTCAGAGGTAATCAGTTTCTCTAAGATCAGCTCCGTTTTAAGCTGTTCCCTCAGCACTTCTTCATTTGGCAGAGAGGCCTGATCATTCATATTTAATACAGAACGCAGCAGGGAAAATTCCTGATCCAGTTCTTCCTGTGAAATAGAGATATCGTATTTTTCAGCAGATTGCTCCATGACACGCTGATTAATTAATTGCTGAAGAACTTCTTTTCCGTACCGCAGTTCAATGGCATGCAGCCATTCCTGTCTCGAAATTTCTTCTCCATCAACCGTTGCAACCGTTTCAGAAAGGGAATCCGAGTCAGGAGCTGTCATTAAAACGATCAATGTAATGATATTAGTTAAAAGTAAAAATCCAATAATATAAACGAGTGGCTTAGCTTTAAGACGCCTGTTTCGCAGATCGGATTTACTCACGGTTACTTTGCCTCTGCTAAAAAGCCTTCTAATTCCTGTTTGTCGTAAAGATACGTTTCATGGCAAAAGTGACATTGCGCTTCTGCTTGGCCGTCTTCTTCAATCATATCCTGTATCTCATCTTTTCCAAGACTGATGATCGCGGTTCCGAAGCGTTCTTTTGAGCATTTGCATGAAAATGAAACAGGCATTTCATCGAGTACACGTACATTTCCTTCTCCTAGTACAGTATCGAGGATTTCCTCAGGCGACAGCCCTTCCTGTATCATTTTTGAGACAGGAGGAATAGAACTAAGCCTTTTTTCAATAGTTTCAATCGTTGATTCATCCGCTCCCGGCATTAACTGAATGATAAAACCGCCTGAAGCTAATATAGTGTTGTCCGGATTCACTAAAACCCCTACTCCTACTGAGGACGGCACTTGTTCAGAGGTTGCAAAATAATACGTAAAATCTTCGCCCAGTTCACCGGAAACAAGCGGCACCTGACCTGTAAAATTTTCACGCATTCCTAAGTCTTTGACTACTGTTAGTGAGCCTTCTGTTCCTACTGCACCCCGTACATCCAATTTCCCTTGAGGGTTTAAATCAAGATGGGTTTGAGGGTTTGTTACATAGCCTCTTACCTGACCTTTTGCATTGCTGTCAACAAGGATCAAACCGATCGGACCGTTTCCTTCCACTTTTACGGTGAGGTTATTATCCCCCTTCAGCATCGCCCCCATCATAACACCTGCTGTCATTGCACGGCCGAGTGCTGCAGAAGCGGTGGGCCAGGTGTAATGGCGCTCCTGAGCCTCCTGAACAGTCGCTGTTGTATTTACTGCATATGCGCGGACGTGATCGTTATAAGCTAATGCCCGTACCATATAATCTCTCATTTTGTATTCTCCTTTCCATCTTCCATATTCCGTTTATATATTAATTGCAGCCCTTTTAGCGTTAAGAAAGGGTCTACATGATCAATAACATCTGATTCCTTTGAAATTAAAGAAGCAAGCCCTCCTGTTGCGATGACTTTTACCGGTCCGGATGCTTCTTTTTTCATGCGGGAAACAATTCCTTCCACTTGTCCCACATACCCGTAGACGATTCCCGCCTGCATAGCAGTCACGGTGCTTTTCCCTATAACATGATCAGGACGGGCAATTTCAATACGCGGAAGTTTCGCGGCTTTTGCATACAGGGCCTCTGTAGATATACCGATTCCAGGGGCGATTACTCCACCCATATACTGACGGTTTTCATTTATATAACAATAGGTGGTGGCTGTCCCAAAATCAACAATAATGAGTGAGCCGCCGTGATCCTGTATGCCTGCAACAGCATTCACAATCCGGTCCGCGCCCACTTCTTTGGGGTTATCATATTTAATATTCAACCCTGTTTTCATACCGGGTCCCACCACTAATGGCTTAAGATCGAAGTATTTCTGGCACATTCTTTCAAGCGGAAACATGATAGGCGGGACTACAGAGGATATGATAATCCCATCGAATTCCTCAAATGAAAGTCCTACATGTTCAAATAGATTTTTCACAAGCATTCCATACTCATCTTCTGTCTTATGACGATTTGTTTCAATTCGCCAATGATAAAGAAGTTGATCATCCTTATATACACCCAATACCGTGTTTGTATTCCCAACATCCAATACAAATATCATGTTTTTCACCATTCCTACAGAATTATTAACACTTCAAATATCATACCATAATTCGATGTGAAATCTATTGAAGTGCTCTGAATTGGCTTTGAAAGACGGTCGTGTTCATTCAACAAAAAACGAGGCTGGGACAAATATCCTCAACCTCGCTGACCTCCTTCCGTTTCAATGAACAAGGTTTTTTTCCGAGAAATTCCCCTCTTTTGTCGAAACCCCGTCTTTTCTGCTTCCTTGTCACATCCTGTTGAAATAAAATTAACGCAAAACAGAAACCATTCAACAAAATCGGCCATTTAACTAAAAACAGACGCCGGAAGTACGGCGTCTGTAGAAGGTTATTCTTTATCTTTTCGTTCTTCGATCGGACCTGGGTTCTTTGGAGGTTCAACATCTTCCTCAGTAGGCTGATTACCTCTAAATTCCTTTGGTCCTTTTGAATCTGTCAAAAGTTCTTCTGATGATTTTTCAGCAGGCGTTTCCGCTGCATCATCTTTTGAACCTGTCGATTCGTTTTGATCATCTTCATTCCCATAGTCACGCACAGGGAGCGTTCCATGATCAACAAGATGTTTAATTTGACCTGCATCAAGAGTTTCAACTTCCAGCAATGTCTCCGCAATCAGCTCCAGCTTATCGCGATTTTCTGTAAGAATGGTCTTCGCACGGTCATAACACTCTTTGATAATGGATTGAATTTCAATGTCAATCTCATAAGCAATGCGGTCTGAGTAGTTTTGTTCGCTGTTAAAGTCACGTCCAAGGAATACCTGTCCTTGAGATTGACCAAATTGCAGCGTACCAAGCTTTTCACTCATACCAAATTCTGTAACCATTCGGCGGGCAATACCTGTTGCTCGCTGGAAGTCATTAGAGGCACCTGTTGAGGCTTCACCAAAAATGATATCCTCAGCAACGCGTCCGCCAAGAAGTCCAGTAATTTTATCCAGAAGCTCAGGACGCGTCATAAAGTAACGGTCTTCCTTTGGAAGCATAACGGCATAGCCGCCCGCCTGTCCTCGTGGAACAATGGTTACTTTGTGAACCATATCCGCTTCGTCAAGCACAACCCCGATAATGGTATGGCCTGATTCATGAAATGCCACAATTTTTCGCTCTTTTTGAGAGATGACGCGGCTTTTCTTAGCCGGACCTGCGATCACCCGGTCTGTTGCTTCGTCAATATCTGCCATATCGATGGCCTTTTTATCGCGTCTTGCGGCAACAAGCGCTGCTTCATTCAGAAGATTCTCAAGGTCTGCCCCTGAAAAACCTGGTGTACGCTGCGCAATTGCTTTTAAGTCGATATTATCGCTTAACGGTTTATTTCGTGCATGTACTTTTAAGACTGCTTCACGTCCTCCAAGATCCGGACGGTCAACGGTAATTTGACGGTCAAAACGCCCTGGACGAAGAAGGGCAGGGTCAAGAATATCCGGACGGTTGGTTGCAGCAATCATGATGATGCCTTCATTTCCGCCGAAGCCATCCATCTCCACAAGCAGCTGGTTCAGCGTCTGCTCACGCTCGTCGTGTCCGCCGCCTAGGCCTGCTCCACGCTGGCGTCCCACTGCATCAATCTCATCAATAAAGATAATACACGGAGCATTCTTTTTCGCATTTTCAAATAAATCACGTACACGGGATGCACCGACACCAACAAACATCTCTACGAAATCAGAACCTGAAATCGAGAAGAAAGGAACACCGGCTTCACCGGCTGCTGCACGGGCAAGCAATGTTTTACCTGTACCCGGAGGACCTACTAAAAGGATCCCTTTAGGTATACGTGCGCCAACATCAGTAAATTTGCGGGGGTCTTTAAGGAAATCAACCACTTCCACAAGTTCCTGCTTTTCTTCATCTGCACCCGCTACATCTTTAAAGCGGACTTTTTTCTTTTCTTCTGTATAAAGCTTGGCTTTACTTTTACCAAAGTTCATGACGCGGCCGCCGCCGCCTCCTTGTGCCTGGTTCAATAAAAAGAAGAAAAGGATAAAAATGATAACGAAAGGAATAATTGTCGTAAGAAAAGTGACCCATCCGCTCGTTTCTGGTGCTTCAAGCACATCAACGTCTGTCGTTCCTGCTGCAGCCTCGTCAATGGTTTCAAGCACGCTGCTTTCTAATGGAATGTTGGTAACGAAATACTCGTCTTCCGCATATCCACTTTGTTTTCCGACTACGTTATAAACGCTTCGGTTCGGCTGAATATCAATTTCTGTAATCTCACCATTTTCTAGTGAGTTGATGAATTCACCGTATGTGAGTTCCTGGTCGGGCTGGTTTCCACTGTTGAATAAACCAACAATCCCAATGATTACCAGGAATACTAATAGATAAAATATCGTGTTACGAAATATCCGGTTCATCCCTTACCTCCTCCCCACGGTTAAAGAAACTAATACCAATAGTACCATAGTGAAATAAAGCATGACAACCATTATGACCCGTGGCTGCATACTTTGCATACGGCGCTTTCGGATGAGCTCTCATCACTCAGCATCCGTATAGATTTCTGGCTTTAAAATACCGATATATGGGAGGTTTCGGTAGCGTTCCGCATAATCAAGTCCGTATCCTACAACAAAAGCATCCGGCACAATAAAACCAACATAATCAGCTTTAATATCTGCAACACGGCCTGATGGCTTATCAAGCAGCGTCACAATTTTAATTGACTTAGCTTTGCGGTATTTAAACAGATCGACTAAATAACTTAGCGTAAGACCGCTGTCGATAATATCCTCGAGGATGAGAATGTCCCTGCCCTCTACCTTCGTATTTAAATCCTTAATGATCTTGACTTCTCCTGAAGAAACAGTAGAGTTTCCGTAGCTGGAAACATCCATGAAATCCATCTCCAGATAGACATCCATACGTTTAATCAAATCTGCCATAAATGGAAGAGCACCCTTTAAAACCCCGACAGCAAGCGGATAAGAATCTTTATATTCCTCTGTCAGCTCGCTTCCAAGCTCTTTAATTTTTTCCTGAAGCTGCTCTTCTGTATACAATACTTCTTCAATATCCTGATTCAGCACGAACTATGTCCCCCTAGAAGATCCTTATAATGAATTAAAGTACATGCACGGTTTCCGTTTGCCGGCTTCTCAACACCTTGGGCAGTGCGAAGCCCCGGAATCCAAAGCACCCTACCGCAAGCATCTGTAATAATTGGCCATTGGCCGCGCAGCTCCAGCGGTATTTTCTCGTCGATGAATATTTTTTTGATTTTCTTTGAGCCATGCATCCCTTTGAGGTTGATCCGGTCGCCGTCTTTTTTGGTGCGGACGGTCAACGGCCACTCGACCTCTGTAGGATCAAGCCAGCAAAAATCAGCGGTTTCATCTAAGTCTTCCACCAAACCTTCTTTTGCAATCACTTTTCCTCCTCCCGGAAGAACAATTGCTTCATTTTGATCCAATCGACAGCAATAAGGCAACGCTTGAGCGGATGGAATAAAATGAAAGGTTACAGTTGAATACGACCGTTGAACCAGCAAGCCTTTGGGCAAATGGAGCTCTCCTGATGGATGCTTTTGCTCCATTAACTTTCTGACAGAAGCCGTATGGGCGGAAGATAATGACGTGGGTACTTTTGCATAAAGATAATTCAATATTAGATGAATCATTCTCCTTTGTAAAGGAGGAGCTTCCTTACACCAATTCTTTCGCTCTATCTTCATAAATTGAACCTGCTGTTCAATAATTCGTTTTTGCAATCGGTCTTCTGCCTGCTGTAAAAGCCAGTCCTCGTCCTCTTTCACCTCTTCAGTGTAGCGTTTAATCTGCTCATTAAGAGAAGGGTTTTCTTCTTTTAATAATGGAATAATATGATGTCTGATGCGATTTCTAGTATAGGAATCAGCTGCATTGCTCGGATCGATTCGGTACTCGATGCCATAGTGTTCACAATATTGTTCTATTTCTGCTTTCGTTAGAGTAAGCAGCGGTCTTACTATGAATCCACCTGCAAAATTGCGTTTTGCCGCAATGCCTGCACGCCCTTTCATCGTAGATCCGCGGACCAGGCGAAACAGGACGGTTTCTGCCTGGTCATCCCCATGGTGCCCAAGAACCAGCTTGGATGCGCGGATTTCTGTCATGACCTCCTTTAAGTAGTCGTAACGTACGGCTCGTGCTGCTTCTTGCACTCCTATGCCATCCATCGCCATTTTTTTCTTTACATCCAAAGAAGCACGGTGGCAGGGGATTCCCTGCTGCTCGCAATAGGCTTCTACGAAATCAGCATCTTCTTTTGATTCCTCTCCTCTCAGCATATGGTCCACATGCGCCACTTCTATGTTGAGGCGTTTTTTTGCATGATGAAGCAAATAATGGAGAAGAGCCATCGAGTCCGGCCCCCCTGAAATCGCCGCGATGACTTTATCTCCATCACTGAATAGATGCTGCTCTTCTATATAGGAATGAATTTTATTTAAAATGTCTTTCATACGCTTTCACCTTTTCCGGTCCTCTTTAACGAGTTCTCTCTCTATTGTATCAATTTTTCCCTATCACCTCCTACTGATTCAATTTTCCGCATTTTATCCGGTCTTAATAACAGCGGGGATCGCCGCCCATTTTGGCAATTCATGCTGGAGCTGTGCGACCATTATCGTCATATCATCCTCGATCTCTCCTCCAGATGTTCGAACGGCAGCCTCCATTAAAATATCCGCCACTTCCTGAGGATCGCTTGTTCTCAGCTCTGAGATTTGCCGCTTGATCCACCGTTCCGGATTTTCTATAAAGCGGGGACCATCCAGCACTCCGTCACTTAGCATAATCAATAGATCTCCTGCCTTTAACTGGTCCTCTAACACTTCCATATCCAGTTCACTGAAGAATCCCATCGGAAGATTGCTGGCTTCAATCGTTTTCACTGTTTTCCCCCTCTTAATATAGCTTGGCACAGAGCCTACTTTTAAAAATTTTGTCTTTGCATTTTGCAGGTCAATCATCGCCAGGTCGACTGTAGAATACATATCACCGGTGCGCTTTACAGTTAAAATAGAATTAACGGATTTGATAGCAAGCTCCTCCTCTATTCCCGCCTGCAGCATCTGCCGCAGCAATTGGATGGTTTCATCGCTTTCCATTCTTGCTTTTTCTCCATTGCCCATTCCATCACTGATGGCTATCGCATATTTCCCCCCATGCAAATGAACTGCGGCGTGGCTGTCACCTGAAATGAGCCCTCCTCCATGAGCTGCATGAGCGATCCCCACACTCACCTTAAATGCTTTAGACGACCTGAATGTCACCACCATTCCCTCATACGGGGAAGGGATCTCGACTTTTTGATGAACGACAATGGTTTCTTTTAAAATGGATGAAAGCATCGGGGCAATCAGTTTTTCGCATTCCCCGTGCTTTTCTACAAAAGGCAGCATCACATCCACATCAATATGACCATAATCCAAACTGTGAATGTCCACATTATCTACATGTATGCCAAATTCAATCAGGGCATGAAGCATTTCCTCCTCCTGTTTATCATGTTTTTGCGTTTCCCGCTGAAGATCCGATGCGAAATCCTTCATTACAGCCGCCAGTCCCTGGAGCTGATTGGACACGAATTGGTTGCTTTCCATCATTTGTTTTTTCATTTGCAGTTTTGCCGCCCGGTCCGCATACTCCTCCTCAAAAGCCAGCTGAACCTGTTCTGCTTTTACACAAAAGCCCTGCCATTGCTGCGGCGGCTTATGATCATCCGGATTCGCTAATTCCTTCATCCAGTCGTAGGTTCGATCAAAGTGGGTGGACCAGCAATAATCCTTCTTAAAGCACATTTGACAGGTGCTTTCTGTCACCCTGCTTAATGTATTATCAAGAGAAACAGCGGTAACGGCTGTTTCTGGATCTTTTTCTGCACACTCAAAGCTTTTGGCCAGCATTTCAAACATTCCTGAAAATTTTTCTACTTTTTCAGCGGTCGCATCCCGCACATTCCGGGCATACAGCTGCTGATCGAGCTCATGTTCGACCGACCCCGGGATATTCCGGGAAATAGCAAAGACAAAACGCTTAGGCGTTAAAAAGACGGCAATGGCAGCAATGGCCGACTCATATAATGAAAATTCAAGCTGCGCCCCCTGGTTCATAAAGAGTCCCATTAATAAGGTAGCCATCATTAAACCCAGAACCACACCGGTCCCTTTCCCGCTTTTCATTAACCCGCCTAATAAACCGGCAACAGCCAGGACGGCCACCTCTGGCAAATGAGCCACAGAGGATAAACAAAAGACCAGTCCCGTTACAATACCGACTGTGGAGCCTACCATTGCCCCAGCGGCCAGAGCCGCAATAATGACAATATATCGCGTTAGGATATGATCCATAGCGAGACCGCCTACAGTGAAACCAATTAATCCGGTGGCGACGGACGCGACAACTATAGCAATGGCCACCATTTCTTCTGGGGCATATGTTCTTTTCCGGGTTTTCGTAAGCAGCTGGTATCCCTGTAAAAAAACAAGTGTCAGGATCCCGGCAAGCACCGCCTCAAATGCCACCATCACCCCGTCCACCCAGGTGAAAACTTCAGGCAGCTCTATACTTAAGTAGATACTCCTCGCTACAATCACGGAACCCGCCACCGTTCCTGCAAGAATAAAGCGGTTGGTTTTCATTTTTTGCCTGACTGCCAGAGAAGCAAGATAGAACAGCATAATGGTGGATAGTGTGTAAACCCCCTGCCAGATCCCAAGAGATGAAGCACCTGCTACCAGGCCCAGCATGACGATAATTGATTTTTCCCTGCTCACCGCAAACATGACAGCGAACATTGGCAAGGCGAAAGGAGTAAACTGTGACAGAAACAATGCTCGTCCAAGTAAAAGACTGACTAAGATATGAAGGATGCCTTTGTGAACCATCCAATGAACGAACAGCAGGCTGATTGTGTTCTTCCACTTCGGTATTTTTCTTTTGGCCTGCATTAAAGAAATTGAATTCGTCACTTTCATGTTTACCTCATGTACATTCTCCATTTACTCCACTCCCTAATGTTTCGTTGTTGTTGCGAGTAATTATAAAAGACAAAATGAAGAATAGTTTGTCAAAATACAGAGGCGATTTTAAAGTTTCTTTCGACTTATTTTGAAAAAAACGAGCTATTCGGGAATCATTTCTGCCTTTCGCCTTTTAATTTTCTGAAAGCAAGTCGAAGGCTCGTTCTTTTTCTCGGAAAGTCAGGGATACTTTATTTACAAATTCGGATTGCACCCGTAAAAAAATGAGTATAGTAAATGTTAGCTGGTTTTCGTTCATCCATTGTAAAACTTCCGGCCGGTTCCTTTATGAAAAGCAGTCTGCTGCAATAGGCGGCTAGTTATGCTTTTGTACGAGAAGAACCCGTCAGCTGGGCACACCACTCACTTATTTACTCTTTCAGAAGATCCCGTTTGGGGAACGAATGAAGATGAAAAAGAACAATTTCACCTTGAAGCACAGAATTGAGCGAAATAATTCAAAAAAACATTGACACTTTTTCAAGCGCTATGTATTATATAACTTGTGCTTCATTTTGCTTTCTGTGTTTATCAACACAATAAAAAGCATGTTTATTCAATGGCGGCGTAGCTCAGCTGGCTAGAGCGTACGGTTCATACCCGTGAGGTCGGGGGTTCGATCCCCTCTGCCGCCACCATATAGGCCCGTTGGTCAAGCGGTTAAGACACCGCCCTTTCACGGCGGTAACACGGGTTCGAATCCCGTACGGGTCATAATAAAAACACATCAGCCTTTGGCTGATGTGTTTTTATTTGGTTGAAATGGTTTTTGGAAGCTTATGATGCTCTAATTCTACTTTCAATTTTTCAGTTTCCAGTAAGAAGTTTTCATGCCGCAGCTTTTCTAATTCTATCTCTCCTTCCAACATGGATTTTTTGATTACGGATTGGCGTTGGAAGTAATATCCGACAATCACAACGATGGGAATAGAGAGCGACATCACAACGGCGACCAAATCTGTTATAGCATCTGCATTCATATTAATCCTCCTTTAATTTGGGTGTTTAAGACAGCCTTTGGTGATCAGAATCAGAATGATGGCGATGATCTAATTGAAGTCTAAGCTTTTCTGTTTCAAGCAGAAAATTCTCATGCTTTAATTTTTCCAGTTCATACTCTTCCTTTATGGCTTTTCGTTTATTTTTAGCTTGTTTTTGTAAGTGATCTGTAATGATCCCTGTAATCGCAACAGCTCCAATAATCATAAAAAAAGTCAACTTCTTTATCCTCCTTTCAAGACGGTTAGAAAATCCTACATTAGCAGCGTCGATTATGTTTTAACTTATATACGTACAACAGCACTATTTGGTTTCGGGTATTATCACTATTTTAGAAATCTACTCGAGCTGTTTGGTTTCTGCCTCTTTATTCAACCTGACAGCCCTTTCTTCAACTTACGTACTTATATACATAATTACAACAGAGAGGCGCAATATTCCTTCTTTATATTCTGATCAGCAAATCCTTCATACTTGAACAACCCCCACTTACTGCCCAAAAACAGTGCGTCTGAAGTGAAAGTGTTCTCGCTATTTTTTCGAAAAAAAAGAAGCCGGCTCGGCGCCGGCTTCCTGGTTCGCATTGTATTGTATCGACAGATCAAGATTATTGATGCCATCTACCATACGAATTTGACAGCTAATTATCCTTTTTTTGCACCTTTTCCGCCTCGTTTTGATTCTGTGTGACGCTTCAAAGATGTCAGGCGATCCTCACTATCCTTCAGGAAGCGAGCCATTTTCTGCTCAAATGTTTCTCTTCCTACAGGTCCGCCGCTATTGCTGCTGCGGCCGCCTCGCTGGTCATTTCCACGGTTGGGTCTTGGACGTTGCTGTGTTTGCTGCTGCGGTGGTTGATCCTTTGCTTTACGGATGGACAAACCGATCTTGCCGTCCTTCTCAACATTTAAGATCTTCACTTCTACTTCGTCGCCTACTTTAAGATGTTCGTTGATATCCTTGACATAGTTATCCGCAACTTCACTGATATGCACAAGTCCTGTTGAACCCCCAGGTAATTCAACGAAAGCCCCGAAATGAGTGATGCCTGTCACTTTACCTTGTACCTTGCTGCCTACTTCGATTGACATAAAAAAAATGATCCTCCTTAGAAAAATAAAAAATAGACCTTACTTATCATTATAGCCAACATAAAAAAAGAGTGTCAACATAGCGACACCCTATATTGTAAATTATTCTATTCAGAATCTTCTCCATTTGCTCCATTCTCTATACCAGACGTGCCTTCGGAGTCTTCTGGAATATTAAAAATAATTTCTCCTTCATCCGATAAAAAATAGTCCCGTCTGGCTAACTTGGCTATGTAATCATCGTCATTTAACTTTTCGATCTCTTTATTGAGCTTTGTTTCATCCTTTTTCAGCTGAACAACCTGCTCTTCTAATTGCACCTTTTCTGCTTTCTTTTCATCGAGAACATTTGCCCGTGTCACCATGGATGAAATAAGAAGCCCGCCAAAGACCACCGCAAATACTATGAAAAATGATAAGCGTCTCATTAGTCTTTTCTTGTGCATGACTCTGCGCTGTTCAGAGTGTTTTTGCTCGGCTGCATATTGATTCTCAAGTGATGTTACATTTTTGCGTGGGTTTCCCATAAGCGGATGCCTTCCTCCTTCTGTTCATCTCGTGCACATTGTGACGGATCCTGTTTCTTTATTCCCTATTATATAACAGATTAAGCCACTTTTTTATCTTTTTTGCAAAAAAAGATTGTTTATTTTTCAAAAATTGGATAAATGGCTGAAAAGGTCTTGTCAAAATCTTACCGATCACTATGAAAATTCGACATATTCCGGAAAAGAGTGTTTGAAAAACGGCCCGTATCAATCTGACGACCCAAAACACCGGAGTGAAGATTAAAGCCCCAACGACCATCGTCAGCATACGCACAATCCATTTCACGATCCGGTCAATAAACGAAAGGACCGCGACAAATGATTTTTTGATTAATGCTTCGTAGCCAGCAAATCCGCAGATGATGGAGAGCAGTACGTAAAACCTCCACTCTCCTCCATTGACGTTAAATAATAGCAGAAAAACGAGTAAAGCTTGTACACACCAAAAAACGCCATCTGTCAGCCACCTGAGTCCGCCTGTTCTTCGCCGGATAATATACCGGTCGTAGAGTGTCAGGTTCAGACCAATCACCAGGCCGGCTGCCAGCATCGTCGACATGACTTGAAGCTGAAGATCCAGAATCATCGAAACAGCTTACTGAACAGCCCTTTCGCTTCCTGCGGGCCTGGTTCATCAATATAAAGTAAATCGTCAATTTTTCCTTTTAAAGAAACATGACCTTTGTCTACATCAAGATTAACCATCTGCAGATTTTTTCCCTTAATGGATAAATACCCTTGCACCGTTTCAAGTAAAAACTCCTCATTATCAAAGCTTTCCACTTGTCTTACCCCAGTGATTGAAAGAGTCTGTCTCTTGCTCATTATAATTTCATGCTCGGGCTTATCCACCCTCGGTTCCATTGAATAAGACACTTCATCCACCCCGCTTTAAAGTTCAAACTGTTACTTAGCACATTTTATGCGCGGATGACGGGATGTATGACGCTCATTCAGAATTCTTTTTTATTCAGCAGATCCGACTTTCTCTTCTTTGAGAATGGTATACATCATTGCAGCTTCTTCTTTGCGGGTTGTTTCCTGAAGGCGGTCTACAGAAACCGTTACGACCCGTTGTCCAAAACGAATCATCATTTCGTCCCCGGGTTTCACCGTCGAACTTGCTTTTGCCGGCTGGCCGTTTACAAGAATACGTCCCTGATCCGCCACTTCTTTAGCAAGCGTTCTGCGTTTAATCAATCGGGATACTTTTAAAAATTTATCTACTCTCATTTTTCCCCCTGCTTTCTATAATCCTAAATTTTTCGCTTCTTTCCAGTACTCGTCAAGCTCTGCTAAAGTATACGAGTTAAATGTTCTTCCTGATTCGAGAACTTTTTTTTCAACGAAAGAAAATCTGGAAATAAATTTTTGGTTTGCACTCACCAGCGCCTCTTCAGGGTAGATGTCGTGGAAGCGGGAAACATTGACCAGGGCAAAAAGGACATCCCCAAATTCTTTAAAACTCGCTTCTTTGTTCCCATTCGCTACCTCTTCCTGAAATTCCTGCCATTCTTCTTCAAGTTTATCCCAGGCACCTGAGCGGTCATCCCAGTCAAAACCTGCTTTTGCTGCTGCTTTTTGCAGTTCAACCGCCTGCATAAGTGCCGGCATTCCTGAGCCCTTGCCTTTTAAAAGAGATGGAGCCTCCTGCTGCGTGCCTTTTTCCTGCTGTTTGATTGACTGCCAATTGGATCTGACATCATCAGCCGTTTTGGCTTCCTTGTCCCCGAATACATGCGGATGACGACGGATCATTTTTTCTGTAAGCGTTCGGATGACATCCTGAATCGTAAAGTACCCGTCGTCTTCTCCAATTTGAGCATGCAGCATGACTTGCAGCAGCACATCACCAAGCTCTTCGGTTATATGATCAATATCTTTTTGATCAATCGCTTCCAATAGCTCGTAGGCTTCCTCAATTAAGTGCTTTTTTAATGACTCATGTGTCTGTTCACGGTCCCATGGACAGCCATCTGGACTTCTTAGAACCGCAATGATCTGGCGAAGCTTGAAGAATTCTCCATAGGCTTGTTCCTCTTTCACCGGAGCAACATAAAGACTCGTTAAGTTGCTCAGCTCCATGCCATGATCGAGTTCATACAGAGGAACTGTTTTCATATATTGACTGCTGCTTCCTGCTGCAGTTACGATCGTTACCGGATAATCGTCGGGATATTTTTCCATTAACGTCAGTTTTACATCAGACGCCATAAAGCCATCGTACACCTGACCGATGATGATGTGCTGATCCATATGGAGATCGTCTGATTTTAAAGCAGTGCCGTCAAGCAGCTGGAATCCTTCAATGGGATCAATCCCGACTGCGGTAAACAACGGATCCAGAAAGCTTTGTCCTCCAAGCACTTCCACTGTAAGGATACCTTGCTTTTGTAAATCCAGTAAAAGCTGAACCGTCTGCTCGGCTACAAGAGGATGGCCGGGCACCGCATAAAGGACCGGCTCTTTTTTCGCTTCTTCCACAAGACGGTTGACGATGTCCTTATACACTTCCTCAAATTGATCATGAGCCTCATACACATGGTCAAATGACGAAAAACGGACTCCCTCTGCCAAGAGAGCATCAATCACAGGATGATCCATCGTCCTCGCCATCACGGTTCCTGCGTTGGTCAGCGTTTTATAGATACCCAGGGGCAATTGATCCAGATCTCCTGCTCCCAGACCGATAATCGTAATTTGGTTTGGCATATGCACTATCTCCTTTATCTAAAAAAGTTCTATTTTACGGCAGGGGGCCAAATACTCGTTCAAGCTTTCTACCAAGCGGGATTTGTCGAACTTCCGCTGCAGTAAAAAGTCCCTTTCTCCATACAATTTTGAAAAACAGCCAGATTCCGGCTGCTACAGTAATCAGGCAGGCGAGGGATGCCATCGGCCGGCTGCCTGTCCAATCCACCGGCAGAAACAGTATGAATTGAATTCCTCCAGACATGCCAGCCAAACCTGCGATAAGCCTTTTATAAAATAAAGCGTATAGTAAAGGACCTACTCGTCTGCGAATTTGCCGGATCACGACTGTCATGACAAACATCAACGAAAGAACAGTTGCAGCCGATGCTCCAAGCGTGCCAAAGGACGGGATGAGCAGCTGATTAAGTCCATATTTAATGATTAAGCTAAAGACAATCGACCAGGCTGCCACATGCACGTCGCCCATCCCCTGCAAAATAGCACTAATCGTCAAAATAACCGATGCAAGCAGTACGGATACCATATAAAGCGCCAGCACCCGGGAACCTTCCGCATCCTGAAAAAGCATCGTATTGAGCGGCTGGATAATATTCATTAATCCGGCAGCCGCTGCAGCTCCAAATAACAGACCCACTTTAACCGCCAGTCTCGCCTGCTCCTTCACTTCCTCCGTCTTATTCGACTCGTATGCAGAGGCAATAATCGGGACAATGGCAAGGGAGAGTGAGGTTGCTACCACAACACCCATTTGCAGCATTGGCTGTCCTCTGTCATAGATGCCCTTCAACCCCTTAGCAGCTTGTTCCCCGATTCCGCTTTGGACCAGCAAAGAATAGACATTCAGGGCGTCCATCAGCTGATAAAGAACAAGCATCATGCTTCCCATGCCAATGGCTGTACCCGTTACAGTAAGCTGACGGATGATGCTTCTATCGCTTTTTTGAAAACCAATCCATTTAATAGAGTTCCAGCTGACCCCCTGCTTACGCAGAAAGAACAGAAGAACGAAAACGCCTGTCACCGCTCCAGCCAGGGATCCGAGGACCGCCGCTTTTCCTATCGTATATAAAGAGGCTTCCATTGCCATCAACATGATCGATAATCCTAAAATAAACAGGACCCGGACAAGCTGTTCCGCTGTTTGTGAAAAGGCCGGCGGCACCATATAATAGTTTGCTTGAAACCACCCTTTTGACACGGATAACAGAGGCATGAGCAAAAAAGGGTAGCTCATGAAAGCGATCAGTCCCGACAGCAAGGGGTCTCCCATCCATCCTGCAATTAATCCGGCGCCGGCACGAAGCAGTATAAAAAAAACAAGACCGACTAAAGTCAAATAAAGAAAAGAGATGTGGATCACACGCTGCACTTCACCCTGAGACGAGCGTTCCCGCCGCTCTGCGATCATTTTCGATATCATAACAGGAAATGCATATGTACACAAAGCAAGCAATATGCCATAAAACGGATAAACCTGCTGAAAAATATAAAAACCGGTGTCACCTACAATATTTTGAAAGGGCACACGATATAAAGCACTTAGTATTTTCGTGAAAATCGCCGCCAGCGTTAAAATGGCCGCGCCTTTCATCATATCGCTTGAGGAATGATTCATTCTCGTGGCCACTGCCTTTCTGTTCCAATTCCCATAAAGTATAGTATACCAAAATCCATGAACATTGTCGTTTACCACAAATCACCTCTTCATGCGGATTCACCACTTGACATAACAAAAAAAGCACAATGACATCTGTGCTTTTTCGGGACACGCATAACTGCTTTTTCATAAAGTGTTTACTCTAGTTTTCCATCTGACGACCAAGAAAGCTGGCGGCCGTCTCAGAGGATTTTTTTTCAACTTCTCCGAGAGTTTCATCTTTAGAGAAGATAATCACCGCACCGATCGGATCTCCTGACGAAACAATCGGAGCAATAGCATAAGATGCCGATTCTTCATCCTGGTGTTCGATAACTGCAAGCTTGGTTTGTTTTTCAGACAAAATGCTTTTGCGGGCAGACATGACTTCTTCGATTCCTGTTCCAATCCGCCGATTCAGGTACTCTTTTTTCGATACACCTGAAATGGCCACAACATTATCACGGTCACAAATCAGAACCGGGTGACCCAAGCTGTCATGCAGCGCCTCTGCATATTCTTTCGCAAAATTCCCTAATTCGTTAATAGGTGAATACTTCTTTAAAATCACTTCTCCCTCGCGGTCGACAAAGATCTCAAGAGGATCTCCTTCTCTAATGCGAAGCGTTCTTCTAATTTCTTTCGGGATGACCACCCGCCCTAAGTCGTCGATCCGCCTGACGATTCCAGTTGCTTTCATACGTGGTGCCTCTCTTTCTCTTAGCGAATTTTGATTGTCCTTTATTCCACTCATTGGTACTTGCTGTTAGTATTAAATAAACGGACAAATTTATACCGGTTCCACACAATTTCTCCAAAAAAAGTATTTCGGTCATGGTAAAACTGGCTGTGCGGTATCGCCTATTATTTCCAATAACTCGAAACTAAAAACATAAAGAAAGAGCTTGGGACAAAAGTGTCTCAAGCTCTTTGACCGGTTCGGCTGCGCTTCAGGCGGACGCTTTTCGCAGGGACGGCGCTGATCCTCTCCAGTCCCTTGCCCTGAGTAGTCTCAGCTTGCCGTCAAATCCTGCAGGAGGGAGTCGCCACCTTCCGCTCCGCTCACCTAGTACTAGTAATAAAAATCCTCGTTTTTAAACTTTTTTGAGTTTAGTCCCAGCCTCTATATGACCATATTAGCAATACTCCTCATTTAAGCTGTTTCTTTTATCGCTTCCGGCAGGCGGCAGATTATGTCGTGAATCATATTCACCCATTGATCTGGTTTTTTATTACGGAGCTGTATACTGACGGTTAACTTGTTATCATTCATACCGAGGCCAACATCTCTGCCATGGCGATTTCCGATTTCAAACGCTTTTGCTCCATCAATCTGAGCAGTCCCTGCTTCACTTAATTCAAGCTTCACAGACTCCTTTGTCTGATGAATGGCTTCTAAACCGATTAACTGGCCGTAGGCTTTAATTTCTGCTATTTGAAATAAGGTATGAACCTCTGTTGGATAATCTCCAAATCGGTCAATCATTTCGTCTTTTAACTCCGTAACTTCGTCCACAGTAGAAGCGCCTCTGAATTTTTTGTACATCTCAATCTTTTGATGACCATCCGGAATATAAGATGACGGAATATAGGCGTCCTGCTTTACATCCAAGTCCAGTTCTACTGCAGGCTTTTGACGCTTTTCTTCATGAGAGAAAGCAGGAAGCTGCTCTTTACGCTCCTCGATTGCTTCCTTCAGCATTTGAGAATACAAGTCAAATCCAACAGAATCGATAAAGCCGTGCTGCTGAGAGCCGAGCAGATTGCCAGCCCCCCTAATGGTCAGGTCACGCATGGCAATTTTAAATCCGGAACCAAGCTCCGTGAATTCTTTAATGGATTGAAGACGTTTTTCCGCCACTTCAGTGAGAACTTTATCTTTTCGGTACGTAAAATACGAATAGGCAACCCGATTGGAACGGCCCACTCGGCCGCGCAGCTGATAAAGCTGTGACAGTCCCATTCGATCCGCATCAAACACAATGAGCGTATTTACGTTTGGGATGTCCACGCCTGTTTCAATTATGGTTGTGGTCACCAGCACATCATATTCTCCCTCAAGAAATTGCAGAATGACCGATTCAAGCTCCGTTTCCGTCATTTGGCCGTGTGCAACGGCAACTCTGGCATCCGGGACCAGCGTTTGGATTTCATCTGCTTTTTTCGTGATATCCTCAACCCGGTTGTATAGGAAGTAAATTTGTCCGTCTCTGGCAAGCTCCCGCTCTATGGCTTCGCGAATCAGCGGTCCGTTATATTCCATTACATAGGTTTGGACAGGGAACCGGTTTTCCGGCGGTGTTTCGATGACTGATAAGTCTCGCACGCCAAGCATCGACATATGAAGTGTACGCGGGATTGGAGTCGCCGTTAGTGTTAACACATCGATATTTGTTTTCAGCTGTTTAATTTTCTCTTTGTGGGTTACTCCAAAACGCTGCTCTTCATCGATTATTAGCAGCCCGATATCACGATACTTGATATCCTTTGAAAGCAGGCGATGTGTCCCGACTACTACATCAATGGTTCCTGCCTGCAGCCCTTTCATCGTTTCCTGCTGCTGTTTCCGTGTTCTAAAACGGCTTAACAACCCGATGTTAACGGGAAAGTCCTGCATTCTCTCCATCATCGTTTCATAATGCTGCTGGGCAAGAATAGTTGTGGGAACGAGTATAGCCACTTGTTTGCCATCCATTATCGCTTTAAACGCTGCGCGGATTGCGACTTCTGTTTTCCCATATCCAACATCTCCACACAACAGCCTGTCCATCGGACGCTCTCTTTGCATATCTTTTTTGATTTCCTCAATGGATCGCAGCTGATCGTCCGTTTCCTGATAAGGGAAAGCCGATTCAAATTCCTGCTGTTCATTCGTATCTTCTGTAAACGCATAGCCTTTTGCCGTTTCGCGTTCAGCATATAGCTTGATCAAATCATCTGCAATATCTGCCACTGAAGACTGAACCTTGCTTTTTACGCGCTTCCATTCCGTACCGCCGAGTTTATACAGCTTAGGTTCCTTTCCTTCAGAACCAACGTACTTTTGGACAAGCTCTATTTGGTCAACTGGAACATAGAGCTGATCATTTCCCTGATAGCGGACATTTAAATAGTCCTTGTGAAGGCCATTAATTTCAAGCGTTTCAATTCCCAGATACTTTCCGATCCCGTGATTAACGTGAACGACATAGTCGCCTACCTTCAATTCGGAATAGCTCTTAATCCTTTCAGCATTTGAAAGCTTTTGCTGACGCTTTTTCTTTCTGGTTTTCTGTCTGAAAAGCTCTTCTTCTGTCATGACTGCAAGCTTATGCATGGGCAGCTCAAAGCCTGACTGAAGAGTGCCGCTGACAATTTGCACTGCTTGCGGAATAAGGGGCTGGCCGTCTTGAACAATCGCTGCGTCAATTTCATAATCTGCGAGCACCCGCTCAAACTTCTGCAGCCGCTGACCATCCGGAGCAAGCAGGACCACCGTATACTTACTGTTTTTCCACCGTTCCAGCTCTGCTTTTAACACATGCATCTGCCCATGAAAACTTTGCATTGGCTTACAGGAGAACGTATGAATCTTTTTAGGGTGAATGATCGGAATTTGACGGGTGAACAACGAAAAGTACACTTTTTTCAAATTGCTTTTTGCAAGAATCTGAGCAAGACTATGGGAAACAGATACATCATGCAGGATCTTTCCCTCTTCCAGCAAAGAAACATACCAGTCCATTTCTTCTTTTTCCAATGTCTCGTCCATTTCATAAATCCTGCTTATTTCATCAAATAGCACTAAGCCATCTTCCGGCAGGTAATCTAGCAAACTGGCTTCTTCTTCATAGGCGAGAGAATGATATTTAAATAACTCATCTGGCTTTTGACCATTTTTCAGCATCCCCGCTTCATACTCGACCTGCTCAGCCATTGCCTCTTGAATCGAAGGTTTTTTCACTTTTTTCAAGCTGGCTTTTAACCGGCCCGACAACTCCGCTGCCACACGCTGCAGATCTTCTTTTTCCATGATGACCTCAGTAGCCGGGCCAATTGTTACATCATCCAGATTTTTGATCGATCGCTGATCATCTGCTGAAAAAGTTCGGATCGAGTCAATTTCTGTATCAAACAACTCAATACGGACAGGGTCCGGCGAAGTTAACGGGTAAATATCTATTATTCCGCCGCGAACACTGAATTCACCGGGACGACCGACCATATCAGCACGCTCATAGCCCATTTTCAGCAGCGCAGAAAGAGTAGAGTTCACTTCAATTTCATTTCCTAGAGACAACGTAAACTGACTCATTTTCCACTTATTTTTCGGAGGAACAATCTTGCGGAGACCCGCCATCGGAACGATGTAAAGCCCCGTGCCTTTCGTAGCGAGATGATTCATCGCGTCCAGACGCTGTGCGAGAAGCTCGGGACTAGCAATACTCATCTCAGCAGCAATCAATTCATTGGCCGGATATAAAAAGACCTCATCCTCAGAGATAAACTGAAGCATATCCTCATACAAACGCTGTGCCTGAAGTAAATTATGCGTTACAACCATCACAGGACGGTTCGCCTGCTTAAACGCCGCTGCCATAAACGAACTTCGAGCCGATCCCGACAAACCGGAAATCAGCTGTTCACGTGCGCCCATATCTATATCATCAATCACAGACCTTATCTCAGAATCATTCAACAACCCACTCAACAAAGCACTCAAAAAGCCTCTCCTCCTATTAATAAAAGCGTAAGGCGCTCGTCCAGCTCCGACAAGCATAAGGCGCGGTGGCCAAGCAGGCGTGAACTTTGCCTGCTGGGACACCGTGACTTATGACCTCGAGGAGCTAGCGCCTGAAGCTGGATAACATTAAAAGCGTAAGCAGGCGTTTAGGGGCGACAAGCATAAGATGTCCTGCACACATAGGCGCTTTTTGCCTATTGGGCTGGGCAGCTTATGACCTCGAGCCCCTGCCTGCTGAAGCTGGATAAAGTAAAAGCGTAAGGCGCTCGTCCAGCTCCGACAAGCATAAGGCGCGGTGGCCAAGCAGGCGTGAACTTTGCCTGCTGGGACACCGTGACTTATGACCTCGAGGAGCTAGCGCCTGAAGCTGGATAACATTAAAAGCGTAAGCAGGCGTTTAGGGGCGACAAGCATAAGATGTCCTGCACACATAGGCGCTTTTTGCCTATTGGGCTGGGCAGCTTATGACCTCGAGCCCCTGCCTGCTGAAGCTGGATAACGTAAAAGCGTAAGGCGTCTGCACAGAAGAATGATCTATCAAACATGACCTTTGCCCACCGACCATCGCTATAAAAGTATCTTTTCCTTTTACAGCTTCCTGTCAGACAGTGAAAATGCCTTGGATGCGCCCATCCAAAGCTGCTTACTGTATAAACGAATCTAATTCGTGATAATCAGGATTTCGCTCAAGGGACTCCTGACAGTCTTCACAAATTGTCTGGATCTCTACATGACCTTCTTTAGTATAAGATACCATGCTCTGTCTTTCTTCGTTTGACAGCTTATGAATGCCAAGCTGTTCTGAATTAACGGAGTGAGTATCCAATTTTCCGACTGAATTTCCACAATGCCGGCACTGATAGTGAATCGCCACTTTTTTCAGCTCCCTTCATGCAACCTTATATTGTAGTATAAGCCGCATGGACAGGAGATATTCATTCGGTTCGATTAAATTCATTCATCACTTCTAAAAAGGGTTTGTCCAGCCATTTTTCACATGCATCCGCGCTTTTTTTCACGGCTTCTTGAATAGCAGGCCATTCCTCATTTGAAAATTTGCTTAAAACATAATCCGGTACTTTCATTCCTTGCGGCGGACGGCTGATCCCCATACGGATTCGGTTAAAATTCTGCGTACCTAAATGGGCAATCGTACTCTTAATTCCATTATGGCCTCCAGCGCTTCCTTTTTGCCGGAGACGCAGGGATCCCGTCGGCAAGTCGAGGTCATCATAAATCACCAGGAGATCTTCAAGCGGTATATCATAATAGTCCATGAGTGGACGAATGCTTTCGCCTGATAGGTTCATGTACGTCAGTGGTTTAAGCAAAATGATTCTTTCACCATTGCGGTGAACAGTGGAAAATGCACCTTTGAATTTACTTTGCAAAAGTGGGGCATTCCAGCGGGAGGAAAGCTCATCAATTACTTCAAAACCAATATTATGCTTCGTTTTATCATACGTTTTCCCTGGGTTGCCCAGGCCAACAATCAATTTCATCTTTGAAACACCTCATCAATAAGTACAGTCAAAAAACCTGCTCACACCTATCATAAACCATTTTGGGCGTAACCTCCAAGAAAGGTTACGCCCGAAAATAGATTATTCTGCTGATTGCTGCTCTGGTGATTCTTCTGTTTCGTCAGTAGAAGTCTCTTCGCCTTCTTCTGATGCCTCTTCAGGCTCTTCCTCTACCCGAGGCGCCAATACAGAAGCAATTGCTTCGTCATCTTCATGGTTGATCGTTACATTGTAGTTTGAGCGGATATCGCCTACTGAAACGGCATCGCCAATTTCCAGCTTGCTGATATCTACTTCAATATATTCAGGAATATCGCTTGGTTTAGCTGAAATAGACAATTCATGTAGCGTTGTTTGAACAACTCCGCCTTCATTAGTTCCTGCTGCTTCACCTGTCAAATGAACCGTAACGTCCACGTCAAGTTCGGAAGACATATTGACAGCCAGGAAGTCAGCGTGGATGATTTCATCTTTTAAGAAATCGGATTGGTAGTCACTTAATACAACCTTCTGCTTGTTTCCTTCGATGTCCAAATCAATAATTCCGTTACGTCCAACCTCACGGATGGTTTTAACTAAGTCGATTTCATCTACATAAACAGATGTATTTTCAACTTTATATCCGTACACGACAGCTGGAAGCTTGCCTGCATTTCGTAATTCTGTGATGTCTGATTTTTTAAAACCGCTGCGTTTAGTCGCTTTTAATACTGAGCTCATAATTAATCACCTTTCAATTTGTAGTATCGTATGGATTAACCTATTCTTAAAGTTACCCCTGTTGGCGTCCTCTTAAACCTTAACCTAAGTAATGAGATGCGTTTTATTATATAAACCATTACTAAACTTCATTAATTTTTTAATTAGTAATAAAAAACTAACGGATATGGAATTTTTTTATATAAAATGTATTATGCCCTTATAAACAAAAATAAAAACTTCAGGAAAACCGGCATTAGGTAGGCCGATTTCCTGAAGCTTCTTTTTTTTAATCAAACAGCATGCTGACAGATTGCTCCTCATACACGCGAATAATAGCTTCTGCAAGAAGGTTGGCAACAGATAGTTCGACGATCTTGCCGCCTTTTTTCTCTTCGCTTAAGGCAATGGAATTAGTGACAATCAATTCTTTAATTGGTGAGTTGTTAATCCGCTCAATTGCCGGACCTGAAAGCACAGGGTGCGTACAGCTTGCATACACTTCCTTCGCCCCGCTTTCCATCAAAGCGTTAGCAGCAAGCGTAATAGTGCCTGCTGTGTCGATAATGTCATCAATTAAAATCGCAGTTTTCCCCTCTACGCTGCCGACGATATTCATGATTTCGGCAACATTTGGTTTTGGACGGCGTTTATCAATAATGGCGATCGGCGCTTTCAGGCGCTCCGCTAATTTACGCGTACGGGTTACACCGCCATGATCAGGAGAGACAATGACAATTTCCTCTGGATTAAAATTCTTTGCGATAAAATAATCTGCAATGATTGGCACTCCTAGGAGATGGTCAATTAAGATATCAAAGAAGCCTTGAATTTGAGGCGCATGCAAGTCCAGTGTGATGACACGTGTAGCACCGGCAGTCTCGAGAAGATTCGCAATAAGCTTTGCTGTAATTGGCTCTCTTGCACGGGCTTTACGGTCCTGGCGCGCATAGCCGTAGTATGGCATAACGATATTGATGGTTTTAGCAGAGGCCCGCTTTAACGCATCCACCATGATCAGCAGCTCCATCAGGTTTTCGTTTACAGGAGTTGACGTGGATTGAACCACAAAAACATCGCATCCACGAATACTTTCTTCAATATTAATTTGAATTTCTCCATCACTGAAACTTGTTACCGAGCATTTTCCAAGCTTTGTTCCAACTGCAGCTGCAATATCTTTTGCCAATTCCTCGTTCGAGTTCAGGGAAAAGATCTTTAATTTTGAATCTTTATATTCTCTAGACATGATAGCCTCCATTAATTTTTTGAGTGAATTTTACCCGCATAGCCTTCTTTGTTTTCCTGACGCGCTCTTGCAATGGACAGCGCTTCTCCAGGCACATCCTTTGTAATCGTTGAACCGGCAGCGACATAGGCGCCTTTGCCTATTTTCACCGGCGCTACAAGATTTGAATTGCAGCCCACAAAAACGTTATCCTCAATGGTGGTCAGGTGCTTCTTTTTCCCGTCATAATTCACCGTAATGGAGCCACAGCCAATGTTCACATCAGAACCGACTTCCGCATCTCCAATATAGCTTAAATGAGAAGCTTTGCTTGCTTTGCCGAAAGAGGCCTTTTTAATTTCGACAAAGTTTCCGATCTTCACTTCATCGCCAATCGAGGACTGAGGACGGATGTGAGCGAAAGGACCGATCGTTACATCAGATCCGACTGCACTGTCATGTACGACAGACTGCTTAATTGAAGTCCGGTCTCCAATTGTACTGTCCTTGAATTCACTGCCAGGTCCCACCACGCAATCCTCACCGATTGTGGTTTCACCTAAAATAACCGTACCCGGGTAAATTACGGTGTCACGGCCAATTACCGCCTCATTAGAGATGTACGTGTTATCAGGATCTATAATCGACACACCGCTGCGCATGTGCTTTTCATTAATCCGCGCTCTCATAAGTCCTTCTGCCTGAGAAAGCGCGACACGGTCATTCACTCCAAGGGTTTCACTTGCCTCTGCAGTTTGAAATGCACCGATTGTTTCTCCTTCAGTCTGAAGAATTTCAATGACATCAGGCAGATAGTATTCCCCTTGCACATTATCATTCGATACATTTTCAAGCGCTTTAAACAATGCACGATTATCGAAGCAATACGTTCCTGTATTGACCTCTTTTACGCTTCGTTCTGATTCATTGGCGTCTTTGTGCTCTACAATCCGTTTTACAAGACCGTTTTCATCCCGGATAATCCGGCCATAGCCATCCGGCTTTTCCTGATGAGCTGTCAAAATAGTCGCCTTCGCCTGTTGCTCCTCATGATGCTGAATAAGAGAAGACATCGTTTCAGCCGTAATCAATGGCGTGTCCCCACATACGACTAATGTGATTCCATCTTTATTTTGTAAACGATCTTTCGCCTGCATAACGGCATGAGCGGTGCCCAGCTGCTCCGCCTGCAAGACAAATTCTGAACGATCCCCAAGCTGAGCTTGAACGAGTTCAGCACCATGACCAACAACGGTTACAATTTTATTCATATTTGCATGTTTTACTTGCTCCAATACATGCTCCACCATCGGCTTCCCGCATACTGGATGCAACACTTTATACAACTTAGATTTCATACGGGTACCTTGACCCGCAGCTAAAATTACCGCATATCGATTCGACATTGTCGGTCCTCCAGTCAACATTTTTCCACTTCGAATATATATTAAAAATGCCTTTATTTCAAGGAAAGGAGCGATTTCAGAACAATCTGTCATTCATTTGTCATATAATCTGGTCAATCTGGTGAATAAATCTAGTGAATATGCCTCTTTTTCAGTCTTTTAGGATTTTATTCCACCATAAAAAACTGCACCAAAATGACAGAAGCAGGTTCAGTCATCCCGGTGCAGTTTATTTAGCTTGTTATTTATGCTCCAGCCTCTTCTAACTGAGCTTCCTCTGCTTCACCCACGCGTAAGTATTCTTCAAGAACAGACTCCTGAATCATTTCTCTTGTTCCGGAATTAATCGGGTGTGCAATATCACGAAATTCACCATCAGGCGTTCTTTTGCTTGGCATGGCAACAAACAAACCATTATTGCCGTCAATTACCCGAATATCATGAACCACAAATTCATTATCAAGAGTTATGGAGGCAATGGCTCTCATTCGGCTGTCTGTTTTAACACGTCGTAGTCTCACATCTGTCACTTCCACTAATTACCACCACCTTTCCCCTTATATGACGCACTATTCATTAATTCTTCATAATACTGTCATTTTCCTACTTAAAAATGAAAAAAGTAGAAAATATTTTCAGATATAGGTGTTTTTTATAGGAGGTCTTGAAAGCAGGTTAACTAGTGAGAGAAGGTTTCGACAATCTATAAGATGGTCGAATGATTCATTACTTGAGGTCATGGACTCTGTAAAATTGCATAGAAAAAAGAGACTTGGACAAGTGTCTCAGCCTCTTTGACCGTTTTCTCTTCTTTTGAAAAAACAATTTCTACTGCTTAACTAATGCTACGACCTCAATTTCAATGTCAGCGCCTTTAGGAAGCTTAGAAACCTCTACACACGACCTTGCCGGACGATGGTCTTCAAAGTATTCACTGTAAATTTCATTCACCGCTGCAAAATTTTCGAGGTTTGTTAAAAAGACGGTCGTTTTTACAACCGTTGAAAATGATGCACCCGCTTCTTCAAGAACCGCACGAAGGTTGCTAAAAACCTGATGGGTCTGCCCTTCAATCGCTCCTTCAACCAACGTTCCTTCCGCTGTGAGCGGGATTTGCCCTGAGCTGTAAAAAAGATTATTTACAATAACACCTTGAGAATACGGACCTATAGCCGCGGGAGCTTGATTTGTCTGAACAAACTTCATTTCAATTCCTCCTAATCATTTCTATTCCTTTTTTTCGCCTAAAAAGGATGGAACCTGATCAAAATAATTGCCTGTTTCTACTCCAATCGTTTTGCCTTTTTCGTCTACACCCGTCAAATTCAATAAGGAAATCCAATTATCAATCAATCGCTCTTCACTGTATTCAGATTCAATAAAGATCCCTACACCTGCTACCGTTGCCGAAAATTCCTCTAAAAGATTTTTCATTCCTGCAGCTGTACCGCCAGCACGCATAAAATCATCCACAATCAGAACACGGGAGCCTTGAGCCAGACTCCTTTTAGACAGCACCATCGTCTGAATTCTCTTGGAGGATCCTGAAACATAATTTATGCTGACAGTTGAACCTTCTGTTACTTTACTGTCACGCCTGACCACGACCACCGGCACCCCAAGATACCGTGCTACTGCGTGAGCAATTCCGATCCCTTTTGTTGCGACTGTCATAATCACGTCAATTTTCTGGTCTGCAAAAGCTGCAGCAAAGAGCTTGCCGACATGATTCATTAAATGAATATCTCCAAGAATATCCGTCATATATAAATACCCGCCAGGCAGCAGACGATTTGAATGAGACACGTGGGTGCGTAAAGATTCAATCAGCTCTTTTGCGTACTCCCGTTTAATCCCAGGGATGTACTTTACTCCACCCGCTGCACCCGGTACGGTTTGAAGCGTTCCGACACCGCGAAGTTCAAACGTTTCTTTCACAATGACTAAATCCTCGCTTATAGAAGATTTAGCAGATTGAAATCGCTCTGCAAAAAATGTTAATGATACAAGTTCTCTTGGATGTTCCATTAAGTAATGAGTCATATCAATAAGCCGTTCACTGCGTTTGACCTTCATTGCCGTTTACTACCTCCTAAAACCCGAATAATGTATAGTAACTATATCATTATTATACGGATTCAAGCAAGGGGGTTCCGTTCACCCAATAGGCGTACAGCAAAAACCTGATCACAGAATCCGCGAAGGCCATTGTAAACCCGCTGGACCTTTGACTCATACTCCACAATACCGAATACCGTAGGCCCACTTCCGCTCATTAAGACCGCATCAGCCCCAAAGCGCTCCATTTGGTCTTTTATATGCGCTACTTCAGGGTGCATGTTTAGTGTTACAGCCTCTAACGCATTGCCTAAATTAGCACACATTGCTTTAAAGTCCTGATCATAAATCGCCTGTACCATAGCTTTTGTATCGGGGTGCTCGATCCGATCAGTCTTTAAATTCCGATACACATCCGCTGTCGAAACCCCAATAGACGGTTTCGCCAGAATCACCCAGCATTTAGGGGGGCAAGGAAGCTCCTGAATGATCTCTCCTCTTCCGGTCGCAAGCGCCGTTCCTCCGTAAACACAAAATGAAACATCGGATCCGATCTCTGACCCAATTTCAGCCAGTTCATCAAGCGATAAATTTAATGCCCACAGCTGATTTAACCCACGCAGTGTCGCCGCGGCATCACTGCTTCCTCCTGCCAGCCCCGCTGCAACAGGAATTTGCTTTTGAATCGTAATTGAAACACCCTGCTTCACCTTAAAACGGCGCTGCAATAAATCCGCCGCCTTATACGCAAGGTTACGGTGATCGCCCGGAACAAACCGATCATGCGACAAAATATAAATTGAGCCATCCCGTACAATCTCCAGCTCAATCCGATCCGCTAAATCCACGGTTGTCATTACCATTTCCACCTCATGAAACCCATCAGATCTCTTACCCAGCACATCCAGCGACAAATTAATCTTCGCAGGTGCCTTTACCATCATCTTCAACCTACTTCACCTCAATCATCAAAACAGTTCAATGAAGCTATTGTAGCATAAATGAAGAAAAGTGGAAGCAGGCGTTCTGCCCTGACAAGCACAAGGCGGTTCGCGAGGAGGGCGTTCTTTACCACCGCAGAGAATCGACTTGTGACTCGAAGGGCAGCCTGCTGGAACTGGACATCAAGAAAAGTGGAAGCAGGCGTTTAGGGGCGACAAGCATAAAACAGCCTGCACACATAGGCGCTTTTTGCCTATTGGGCGGGTTGGCTTATGACCTCGAGCCCCTGCCTGCTGGAACTGGATCAGGAAAAGGGGAAGCAGGCGTTCTGCCCTGACAAGCACAAGACGGTTCGCGAGGAGGGCGTTCTTTACCACCGCAGAGAATCGACTTGTGACTCGAAGGGCTGCCTGCTGGAACTGGATCACATTAAAGCGTAAGGCGCTTGTTCAGCTCCGACAAGCATAAGACACGCTGTCCCCACAGGCATGCACTTTGCCTGTGGGGACAGCGTGACTTATGACCTCGAGGAGCTAGCGCCTGCAGCTGGATATCAGGAAAAGGGGAAGCAGGCGTTCTGCCCTGACAAGCACAAGGCGGTTCGCGAGGAGGGCGTTCTTTACCACCGCAGAGAACTGACTTGTGACTCGAAGGGCTGCCTGCTGGAACTGGACACCAAGAAAAGGGGAAGCAGGCGTTCTGCCCTGACAAGCACAAAGCAAGCTGGGCACTGAATGGTCTTTAAACACACTTAAAAACACCAAGCCTCTCCCCATAGAAAAAACCAGCAGAGTTTCCTCTGCTGGTTTGCGGCTGATACCTGTTTGTATTTGATGAACCTGCACGCACCCAAGCTGTCGTTAACGAAAATTGACATGATCGTAAAAAGTACTTTACTGCTTTTTCGCTAGCTGTGTTTCAGCCATTTCGATGGCTCGCTTCACCATATTACCGGCATCTCGTGATTTTATGCCGCCCCAGCCTTCCTGCTGGACCGTGTCGTAAAACCCGAGTTCTTTGGCGATCTCTTCTTTGAGTTGATCAGACATGATGCTTCTACGTCTACCCACGTCGGTTTTCCCCCTCCGTCGGTAACAGCCATCTTTACTATGTACAAAATTAAAGGAGCTATGCATCCGAGAAAAAATAAAAAAGCAGTAAACGACTGTCCACTGCTAGCTTACGTTAATTGCTTCAGAACCTTCATCAATAAAGGTTAATTCCACAGATTCAGTTAATACATCGGTGTAGCTGTACGATACCCGTTCAAAAGCATGCTCATCCTGATCGAGTTCCACGATAAAAATGGATGGATACGTTTCAGTAAGAACTCCTGAACGCTCGATTGTCTTGCGTCTTCCACCATTGGCTTTTAACATTAGACGTTTTCCGAGATTTAAATCAAGTGCCTTTTTAATGTCGGCTAAAGTTTTTGGCATTTCGCTTCCACCTCACTGGTTTTAGTATAACACATCGTTCCTGCGAGGTCAAACAAATAAATTATTTTATCAATGTTTCAATGTGAATGTCAATGTTTTTTATTTTGCAAATACCGCTGTTTTTCGTCAGCAGTTCGTATTTTCCCTTATTCTGTGTACATTTCAGCCCGATAAGGAGTACCTGTTCTCAGTACACCTTTTGTTTCTACACCGCCAATTCCGTCTTCATCCGCTAGTGTATGCTGTAAAATGTCTTCCATAAATACAGATTCTTTAAAGGAGGTATAACTCACTTTTCCTACTGTATAAACAGGGTCAAGTGCATGAATATTTACACGGAGCGGCGAACTGGCAAAATTCGCTCCAGCATGAATTAACGATTCAAAATGCGATTGGCATGCGCCAGCAAAAATAACAAGCTGATCCAGGCTGGGCATTTTTCTTCTTGCAGTTTGCACGGCTTTCACGAATGCCGCTGAATTTCGGTAGGAATTAATATCGGTTTTTTTTCCACGCGAGGGAAGATAAGCATCGTGCCCTGTCAGAACCAAAATTTGCGGCTGATATTTCTCAATGAGTGCTGAAACGCGCTCAGGCATCTCCTGCTCCTGGCAATGGATTCCAACTACAGGTACACCCAGTGAGGAATAAGCATCGATACACTTATTTAAATATTGAGGATCGCCATCAATGTGAAGAACTTTACCTGGTAAATGAAAAGATTGACTAGAGGAGGAATTATTTCGCTGCTCTTTTTTCTTTGTGTCGTTTTTAAAGGAATGAAATGATTCCTCCTCTTGGCTTCTCCATTCTTCTTCTATACGCTCAATATCTTTTTCTGTCATCAGTGTTAGATCCGCTACTGGGGCATCTGCCACTAACCGGATGTCAGAACCAAACAAGATCGCCACTTCTTCTCCATCCCGCTCTACCACATCCACTACACGAAACAATACATCACATCCGTATGATTTCCGTCCAACTAACTGGTTGATCCATTCCATGGCGCGGCCTCCTGTCTCCCTGACCTCTCTTTACTTTATGCAGGAAGCTGCCTATGGGTGATTGATTTATTATTTCAGGCTGAAGCTGTGTAACTCCTGAAGCAGGCCATCCACTTTAACGCAAAGTGTAAAAAGCTCTTACTTATAATGTCATCAAATTAAAAAAATAAACCACATAAAAAAGAATGCATTCGCGAAAACAGCTGTCTCGTGAATACATCTTAGTTACGAATGCCTTTAGCTCCGTGCTTTTTAAAATTGATTCAGTCCTGCTTAAAAAATGGATATAAGGCATCGGAAAGCGCACCGAATTCCGGAATTGAAAGGCTTTCTCCTCTTCTGGCCGGGTCAATTGCAGCAGCTGACAATGCGCTGAGAATACTTTCTTTTTTCGCTTTCCCATTTGGCAGCTGACTTGTTAAATTATTTAAGATGGTTTTTCTGCGCTGAGCAAAAGAGGATCGCGTGACCTGGAAGAAAAATTCTTCATTTATTACGTCCACTGCAGGTTTTTCCCTCTTCATCAGCTTTATAACCGCTGAGTCAACATTGGGCTGCGGCATAAACACCGTTTTTGGTACAACCATCACCGTGGATGCCTCTGTGTAGTATTGAATCGCTATGGACAAAGAACCGTATGTTTTAGAACCTGGCTTCGCTGCAATCCGGTCTGCCACTTCTTTTTGCAGCATAACCACCAATCCCTGAATGGGCAGATTTTCAGTGAGCAGCTTTAAAATAATCGGCGTCGTTACGTAATAGGGTAGATTCGCGACAACCATTACTTTTTGTACATCTGCCAGCTCTTCTTTAATCGTCTTTTCCACGTCAGCTTTCAAGATATCGGAATGGAGAACGTTGATGTTATTGTACGGAGACAAGGTGTCCTTAAGAATCGGCAGCAGCCGCTGATCAATTTCAAAGGAGACGACTTTTTTGGAGGCTCTCGCCAGGTGCTCGGTCAACGCTCCAATGCCCGGTCCCACTTCAATCGCCCCGTCTTCTTTTGTCAGGCCGGCATGATCCACGATATTTACTAATATGTTTGGGTCGATTAAAAAATTCTGACCAAGGCTCTTTTTAAAAGAGAATCCATATTTCTTCATTATTTCTTTTGTTCTAATGGGTGTTGCAATGTCTTTAGTCATGTTGTTCCTCCTGTAGTATACGTGACATCTCGTGGATGAACTCATCTTTTGATATTTGGAACATCAGAAGGCGATTATACAGCTGCTTTCCATTTGAATACCCGATATTTAGCCTTTTTCCTAGAAGTTCTCTGCGAACTTTGGCTTTTGGCCCGCCTATTAGTCCAGCTTCCATAAGCTCTTCTTTTGATATCTGTTCAACTGGTGCTTCCATCATAGTATGAGCATGCTTCAAAGCTTCCCGGATAATGTCCGCGGAGGCGTGCTCGACTCCAAGCCCTCTTCCCTTTTTTCTCAGTGCATCCTGCCGGTCAATAAAAGCATGCTTGCAGCCCGGTACATATTCCTGCACAATTTGCCGAATTCTCTGGCCGGGATAGTCTGGATCCGTTAAGACAATGACTCCGCGCTTTTCCTGAGCATGCTTAATCTTTTCCAAAACACTTTTATGGACGGCTGAGCCGTTTGTCTCTATTGTATCGGCATTTACTGCCCTTTTTATCGCAGTGGTATCATCTCTTCCTTCTACGACAATAATTTCTTTGATTTTCATGTGTTCCTCCATAAATTCCTTGTTTCTTCTATTGTATAAGGAACTCGTTTTTTGTATCTTCTTAGTATAAATCAATTTTTGCGAAAACACACAAAAAACAGGAAGATTTCTCTTCCTGTTCCATGGCATTCTGTTCTATGGCAAAATTTTAATTTTCACCTGTCGATTTCCCCAGCGATACGCTTCTTCTTTACTTGGGATAAAGACATCAATCTTATTTCCCTTAATTGCTCCGCCCGTATCTCCAGCTACTGCATAGCCATAGCCTTCCACATATACTTTTGAACCAAGCGGGATAACAGAAGGATCCACAGCGATTACTTTCATCCCAGGATTTGCTTTTAAATCAATTCCTGTGGCTGTAATGCCTGAACACCCATTGCATGAAGCCGTATAGGCCGTAGATGACACTGTAAATTCTTTTCCGCCCTCCGGCTCGTCCGTTGAAGTGTTAACAGCCTGAGCAGCGGTCGTAGTTGCAGCAGGCGCAGACGCAGCGGTTGCCACCGTTTGAACGGGCTGTGAAGCTGACTCTGTTTTTTCAGATGATGCCTGCACTGCTTCCGTTTCACGTGAAACGTCAGCCACTACTGTTTTTGTACCAATGGATACAACCTGATTGATGCTCTCTTTAACTACTTTTTCAGATGCAAGTTTGCGAGACACTTCTTTTCCATTTTCAAGAACAATATCATAGGTCTTTTCTACAAGGCCTTTTTCGCCTTTTTGAACCACTTCTTCTGCCCCGGACGTAAGCTCTGAATCTTCTCTTGTCTCTACAGCGAAGTTTTTGGATTCTTCCACCACATCGGTGACTTTTTCAACACGGACAATCTTCACTGACGTTCCTCGCGATAGTTTTGTATCGAGAGCCGGTTCAATGCGGTCGTCTTTATTCAGCTTTATATCCTGCTGCTTTAAAAAGTCAGCGACGGTGATCGAAGTCGACCATGCCTCTTGTTTATTTGTGCCGTCAACCAAGGTCCAGGCAAAAGCCTGCTCCAGCGTAATCGCCATATCTTCTTCAATATCGGCCGTTAACTCATGAGAAAGACTATCTTTTTCGTTTATTTCAATATTTTCTTTGTCCAAAAATTCTTTAATGGTATCCGCAGTGGTCTTCACCTGCCAGGTTTGTCCGCTCATCGTAAGCGATACTTCCTTTGCCGCTTCCCACTTTACCTTCATATCATGGTAAACTGCTGAATCACCTGATGGATTCAGATAATCCTTGGAATCTACATCAATCTCTAATTCTGCAAATATATCTTTTACATGATCCGCATTTGTACGAACAAGCTGCTCTTCACCGTTTACAGAAAGTGAAACGGTCTTTTTCATTCCTTCCTGAAACAAAAACGTGACAGCCAGTACAAAAACAGTAATGGTGATTAGACTATAGACCCAGTTCCTTTTGTTTACAGACCCTTGAATCAGGTTTTTCACGGTGTTATTCGATTGCATGAAAAACTCCCCCTCTACTCCGAGTGATTATAAAGACGTTTATTTTGACTTGTCAACCTTGAAATCTATGACTTGCTGCCCTGCACAGGTGATTTATGTCCCATTATGCATAGAGGCATATGGCTTGAAAAGATTTTCTTTTCGACAAATCCAGTCTCAAACTCGAAGAATCATTGGGCATTTTGTCGCGCATACAATCGAATTCCCATGAAGTTTATCCAATAACCGCTTCTTATTCAGACAGTTTATAGTTTAAATATTTTTTTAGCGTTTTGTGTCGTTTGATTTCCCACTTCTTCGTAAGAAATGCCTTTTATTTCAGCAATCTTTTCTGCAACTAATTTTACATATGCAGGTTCATTTCGTTTGCCTCTGTATGGATGAGGAGCAAGAAATGGAGCATCTGTTTCAATAAGCAGATGGTTCAAATCAATGCCTTCTGCGACCTCTTTTGGCTTTTTTGCATTTTTGAATGTAACTGGTCCGCCTAAAGAAATCATAAAGTTCATGTCGACGCATTGCTGTGCGATTTCGAGGCTTCCGCTGTAGCAATGCATGATGCCTCCTACTTCAGAAGCGTTCTCTTCCCGTAAAATGTCCACTACGTCCTGTGTCGCATCACGATTGTGAATGACGATCGGCAGCTGAACACGCTTGGCAAGCTGAATCTGTTTGCGGAATACATCTTGCTGCACATCTTTTGGCGATTTATCCCAATGGTAATCAAGACCCATTTCACCAATTGCTACAACCTTGGGATGCTTGGCAAGCTCTTCAATCCAATTAAGTTCTTTTTCTGTCATATCAATTGCGTCAACCGGATGCCAGCCAACTGCAGCATAGATAAAGTCATGCTTCTCTGCAAGTTCCATCGCTTTGTGGATGGTTGGGGTATCAAATCCGACCACCGTCATCCATTCAACGTCGTTCTCCATTGCCCGGCTGATGACTTCATCGATATCTTCTTCAAATTGATCTGCATTTAAGTGGACATGTGTATCAAATAACATTTCACTCTCTCCTTTAGCAGCAAATTTAGTTTATTAAAAATTCCTGTGACATGCATCACAGTTATGTAACAAACAGATAACAAGTTCGTCACATTTTTAATTTGATTGTCTAATGATGTAAAAAGGAAATATGGCATATGTGTATATTTACTCGCAACAAAAATATATTTATATAGTATTATTTAAAGGTAATGTTGCCTCTAATCAACATTTCCTTCGCTATAAACTATTCTGATATATATCACTCATATTAACTCTTGTTTATGCAACAAAGTGCCTATATATCGACTAAATTACTTGTTTTTTAGTCTAAACTACACAACAAACAGTCTCGTAACATTACTGTCACCTTTGTGTAATAATTGAAACAGGCATAAAAAAACGGAAAAGGAGTGGCTCTGCAAATGGAGAGCCGCTCCTTCATCCAATTCCTATTCATTTAACGCGTGCCCCGTTTTGAAGGGATGCTGCTACTTCGGCAAGAGCCAGCACACCATCTTTCTCACCGGCTAAAATCATTCCCTGAGACAGTTCGCCTCTCAGCTTAACAGGCTTTAAATTCGTAACACAAATGACTTTTCTTCCGATCAGATCCTTTGGTTCATAAAATTTAGCTATACCAGACACCACTTGTCGCTTTTCAAAGCCCAAGTCCAGCTGAATTTTCAGCAATTTGTCTGTTTTCTTAACCGGCTCCGCTTCCGTAACTGTTGCAACACGGAGGTCGACTTTCATAAAATCATCAATTGCGATCTCTTCTTCTATTTCCACCGGTTCTTCTTTAAAAGCTGCAGGTGCCGATCCCGTCATTTTTTCCTGAATATAAGCGACTTCTTCTTCTACTTCCAGACGCGGGAAAATCGGCTCTCCTTTTTTCACTACCTTAACACCTTCTGGAATCGCTCCAAAATTCTGCAAGCTGTCCCATGTCAAATGACGCTCATCTGTCAACTGCAGCTGATTCAAAATAAATGCAGGCGTTTGAGTTAAAAATGGCTGCAGCAAAACAGCAATCCGGCGAAGTGTTTCGGCTAAATGATTCATAACATTGCCAAGCTCGTGTTTTTTCGCTTCCTCTTTCGCAAGAACCCACGGCTGTGTTTCATCAATGTATTTATTTGTTCGGCTGATCAGCTGCCAAATGGTTGATAGAGCGACGGAGAATTCCATTTTTTCCATGGCATCCTGATACTTTTCGACCGTCGATTCATTTAATTCTTTTAACTGCCGGTCAAATACACCTTCAGAGCCTTTATAGGTTGGGATTTCGCCATCAAAATATTTATTAATCATGGCCACTGTGCGATTCAGCAGATTTCCTAGGTCGTTGGCCAAATCAAAATTGATTCTTTCGACAAATCCTTCCGGAGTAAAAATCCCATCCGATCCAAATGGCACTTCTCTTAATAAGTAGTAGCGCAGCGCGTCAAGTCCGTAACGGTCGATCAGGGTTACGGGATCTACAACATTTCCTTTGGACTTCGACATCTTGCCGTCTTTCATCAGCAGCCAGCCGTGAGCAAATACTTTTTTAGGCAGCGGAAGATCAAGCGCCATCAGCATAATTGGCCAGTAAATTGTATGGAAACGGACGATTTCCTTGCTCATCAGATGAACATTAGCCGGCCAGAACTGATTATATTTTTCTTCATTTTCCGACCCATAACCAAGAGCGGTGATATAATTCAGCAATGCATCAATCCACACGTAGATCACATGCTTAGCATTCCCCGGAACCTTCACGCCCCAGTCATAGGTGGTTCGGGATACTGCAAGATCCTCAAGTCCCGGCTTGATAAAATTATTCAGCATCTCGTTTTTACGCGATTCAGGCTGTATAAATTCGGGGTTCTCCTGATAATACTTCACTAATTGATCTGAATACTTGCCCATGCGGAAAAAGTAAGATTCCTCTCTTACCTTTTCTACAGGATGGCCGCTGTCCGGGCTATTGCCGCCAATGACCGTTCCATTCTCATCCAACTTCTTATTTTCAAGCTGGGTTTCAGTATAAAAAGTTTCATCAGGAATCGAATACCATCCTTCATATTCACCAAGGTAAATATCACCCTGATCTAAAAACTTTTTAAAGACCTTTTCTACAATTTCCTCATGTCGTTTTTCAGTCGTACGAATAAAGTCATCATAGGAAATATCCATCTTGCCCCAGAGCTCCTGAATCCCTTCGACAATCTCATCTACATAAGCTTGAGGAGAAATTCCCTTTTCTTTTGCTTTTTCCTGGATTTTCTGACCATGCTCATCCGTACCAGTCAGATACATTACATCAAAGCCTCGAAGTCGTTTATAACGTGCCATCGCATCACCAGCCACTGTTGTATAGGCATGACCGATATGCAATTTGCCACTAGGATAATAAATAGGGGTAGTAATGTAAAATGTCTTATTAGACTGACTCACCGAAAATCCTCCTCACGTTCCTTCTCATTTACCGTCAGAAAACCAATACTGACGCGCATTCATATGCTAAAAAATATAACCGAAAACGACGGTGAATGC
The DNA here is from genome assembly GCF_050107735.1 of Jeotgalibacillus proteolyticus. Classification (GTDB taxonomy): domain Bacteria; phylum Bacillota; class Bacilli; order Bacillales; family Jeotgalibacillaceae; genus Jeotgalibacillus; species Jeotgalibacillus proteolyticus_A. The sequence goes on along the minus strand of NZ_JBNILO010000017.1, from coordinate 8,379 downwards.
AACCTGTTGAAATGGAAGCAAGGAGCAGCAGATCGATGCAGTCCAGCCTTTCTTCTCCGCTTCTATTCAAACTAAATGTATATTTTTACCCATGCGGTATTGGGCCCTTCAGTTAAAGACAAGCTTGAACAGTTCATTGCAAGCCTATGACATATTTAATATACGTTAATTTCCATTTATGTCGAACTAAAATCTTCAAATGAATATTTTGTCGAACGCTCTAATAGTTTGAATTAAAACTATTTTATTTACACTTACATATATTTCATGATATAGTGAATAATGTAGTAGTAAATTATTGTTAAACTATTTCGGCGCTTGTAATTTCGGGCTTTTTTATGAGATTAATTTAATAAAAGTTTCTAAGATTTATTTATTGACGTATATGGGAAACGTTGGTATGATGTTAGCACAGAGAGAAATTTGTCGAAACATGACGAAGAGGGTATGTACATTCAAAACCATTTTGAGAGGGGAATTTTTATGAAATCAACAGGAATTGTTCGTAAAGTAGATGAATTAGGCCGTGTGGTCATTCCAATCGAGCTTCGCCGCACATTGGGAATTGCAGAGAAAGACGCTTTGGAAATTTATGTGGATGATGAGAAGATCATTCTTAAAAAGTACAAGCCAAGCATGACTTGCCAAATTACTGGTGAGGTTTCAGATGACAATTTGAAACTAGCTGGCGGAAAATTAGTTCTTAGCCGTGAAGGCGCTGAATTGCTTATTAAAGAAATTCAAAACAACCTTCAAGACGCTTAATTTAAATGACTATGGTGAGCCTGTTCAAGCAATTTCTTGAACAGGCTTTTTTTTATATATAAACGAAGAAAACAGACGGACACTTTTATCGCTGTTCCCCATCGACATGGTAAGACTGATAAATGTCTCTTTTGGATTGTCCTCTGTCTTTAGCTGTTTCCTTAATAGCGGCTTTAGACGTAAGGCCCTGCTCCTCCATATAATGAGCAACATGCTGTTCAATCGTTAACGGCTCCCACCAGTCAGCGCCTTCAGCCTGCCAATCTTCCGCAGAAGCTCCTTCGACCACCAGACAAAATTCCCCGCGAAGCTCATTTTCCTCTGCCCATGCCAGACCCTCTTCAATCGTCCCTCTTATAAATTCCTCAAACTTCTTCGTTAATTCTCTTGAAATAACGATTTGACGGGCACCTCCAAGAGAATCCACCATTTCTTTAAGCGTATCCTTCAGGCGGTGAGGAGATTCATATAAGATAAAGGTCGAAGGAATGGTTGCCAGAAATTCAAGCTGCTCCCGCTTTTCCTTCTTCCCTCTTCCTAAAAATCCATAATAATAAAATGGCTGTGGAACAAGACCCGAGGCAATTAAAGAGGTTAAGGCAGCATTCGCTCCGGGCAGCGGCACCACGTTGATACCTTGCTTGAGCGCTTCCTGCACCAGCTCAAATCCTGGATCGGATATGCATGGCATACCGGCATCACTGACGAGAGCCACCTGCTCTCCCCTTCGTAGTCGCTCCAGCAGTTTTTCCCCGCTGGTTTCTTTATTGTGCTCGTGATAGCTGACCACATGAGTTGTTATTTCAAAATAATTACAGAGCTTTTTTGTATTTCTCGTATCCTCCGCTGCAATTAGATCTGCTTCTTTTAATAAACGGATGGCTCTGAACGTCATATCTTCTAAATTGCCAATGGGGGTGGGCACTAAATAAAGTCTGCCCTCACTCATTTCTTTAAAGCTTTGCTGTGTCGAAATCACACTCAACCCTTCTTTCCCAAAGAAAATGATCCTTTTGTTTCCGAGTAAGCTGTTTAAACGCGTATTCCGCCTGCATCGCTTCACGCTTGGATTCATACCCTTTCCAGTAATAAAGGGTAACAGGGGTGCGTGTACGGGTATATTTTGAAGCGATTCCTTCATTATGCTGCTGAAGTCTGCGTTCTAAATCAATCGTATACCCGCCATAGTAAGACCCATCTGCGCAATGCAGCACATAGAAAAAATGATTATGTAAGGCTTCCATACAAGATCTCCTTTACTTCATCTGTATATTCCCCATTCTCCTGATACACATAAAGAGGCGGCAAAATCTTAGTATCTGCTTTCCCATCTTTCGTTCCTTCTATTAAAATGGTGTTCGCTTCTTTTCCCATTTTCGGATAAACAAATTGAATGCGTTTCGGTTCGAGGCGGTATTTTCTCATGAGCGTCACTAAATCCAGCAATCTGCCAGGGCGGTGAACAAACGCTGCCTTTCCCCCCTGTTTTAACAAATCACTGCTTACTTTGACTGTATCTTCAAGGGTGCACATAATCTCATGCCTGGCGATGGCAAAGTGTTCATTCCTGTTTTTTTCTTCTTTTGATGGTGTTAAAAAGTAAGGAGGGTTGCACGTCACGACATCATGCTTTGCCCAACCAAGAGCAGGCACCACGACTTTTAAGTCTTCATGCACCATCTCAAGCCTGTGTTCAAGTCCGTTATGTGCGATACTTCTGACTGCCATGTCATAAAGTTTTTCCTGAATCTCCACACCTGTAATTTTCCCTTTTGTCCGGGTGCTTAGTAATAAAGGAATGACCCCGTTTCCTGAACAAAGATCCACAAGACTTCCTTTTTGTATGGGCACCTGCACAAAACGAGCCAGTAAAACGGCATCCAAAGAAAACGCAAAAACAGAGGGGCTTTGGATAATTGTCAGGTCCTCCGCCAATAAATAATCCAGTCGTTCGTCTCCCGTTAAATTCATGCTGCTGCACCTCCCTGGCACAAAAAAAGGGAGCTGCGTTTGAACCTGTTTATCCTTCGAGCACTTTTTCTGCCCAAAGATCTAAACAAGGTCACAAACGTTCGCCCCCATATTGCACCTATTATTTTTTGTTTAAAAATGATAGACAAAATAAACAATCTTCATCTTTACGCGGGCTCCCAAAATGGATATTGCAAATATGGAACCCTTCCTGGTAAAGGCGGGCAAGATTATCGTAGCCTTCCCCTATATCTGATACCTGTGCTTCTTCTGACCCGCTTTCTTTTCCGCTTCCGCTGACTCTGCCTGCTTTTTTACGAGCTGTCTCAAGCTGCTCGAGCCTTCTGCGCAAGTGATCATTCTCAATTTGAAGCGAATGGTTCTCTTCCATCATTTCAGCCAGATGCTGTTTTAATTCACCCAGCTGCTGGTACAAGTGACCAATTTGCTGCTCCATATTGCTGACGGAATCAAAGAACTCCTTCTTATCCACGAACCCCACCTCATTACTCTGTGGCTTGAATTGTAGCGATCTCGTTGTTCATTATTTCTTCAAGCGTATATTCCAGCGTACGGTCCTGACCCTTCATTTCAATCTGAAGTACCCGTTCGAGCATATTTAAGCCAATTACTTTCCCTTTTCCTTCAGGAGTATTGACAAACTGTCCGAGATCCGGCATTTCTTCTTTTGCAGCTTCGTACTCATCGTTTTCGTACTTTAAGCAGCACATTAAACGGCCGCAAAGACCTGATATTTTTGCCGGATTCAGTGACAGATTTTGATCCTTGGCCATTTTAATGGAGACCGGTTCAAAATCGCCCAGGAAAGTGGAACAGCAAAGCATTCTTCCACATGGTCCAATTCCACCAAGCATCTTGGCTTCATCACGAACACCGATTTGTCTTAACTCAATTCGTGTTCGAAAAACAGACGCTAAGTCTTTAACCAGGTTTCTGAAGTCCACTCGACCGTCTGCTGTGAAATAAAAGATCACTTTATTTCGATCAAACGTATATTCTACATCAACAAGCTTCATATCTAAATCATGCTCACTGATCTTGCTGGAACAAACCTCGTAAGCATGGAGTGCTTCATCTTTATTTTCCTGAACGGACAGGCGGTCTTTTTGATCCGCTATGCGTACAACCTTTTTTAAAGGAAGTACAACATCGTTTTCATCAACCTTTTTCACGTCTACTACAACTTTACCATATTCGACTCCTCGAACCGTTTCAACAATGACATAATCGTCTTTGACAATTTGAAGCTGGTTCGGATCGAAATAATAAATTTTGCCCGCTTTCTTAAAACGGACTCCTACTACATCATACAAGTGCAGATCCCCCCTGCAATTTAAGCATCAGCTGCTCCATAAGCAGCTGTGTATTCATATTTTGGTGTAACTTTCTCTTGGCTTCCAAAATGGTGGTCAATTGATCCGACAATTGCTTCGTCGATGTTTGAAGCGCATCTTTTTGAAACACTTCAAGCTGATCCGGGTAAGAAAGGTGGTCATGCTTGTCCGTTTGGATGTAAAGGAGGTCCTTATATATATGAAGAAACAAATCTAAAGACAATTCGATTTGATCTTTCTCTTTAAAATGCGGCAAAAATTCACCTTGAAGACGCGTCATTGCTTCAAATGGGTGAACCTTCAGCGCTTCGTATAATTTTAACATGATTTTTCGTCCTTGTACAAACCACTCATCCGTACTTAAGCGAATCCCTTCTTCTTGCTGGTTCGTTAATTTTGAAAGAAGAGCAGCCATAGTAGGATGAACTCCCTGTTCGGTCAGGCGTTCTTTAAAGAAAACAGGGGTCAGAGATTGAAATGGCACATGCTGACATCTTGAGAGAATCGTTGGCAGCATTTGATGCATTTGCTCTGTAATTAAAATCGCAGTCGTAGAAGGATGCGGTTCTTCCAGAAACTTCAGCAGAGAGTTCGCAGCCTGGGATGTCATTTTGTCTGCGAAAGTAAGAATGTATACTTTTCGCCTGGACTCAACACCGGACTTGCTGAACTCCTCCTGAAGCGCTTTAATCTGATCTTTTTTGATCGATAAACCATCCGGCTCCACTAAGTGGATATCCGGGTGGTTGCCGCTTTTAATCCGCATGCAGTGATCACACGCCATACAGGGAACACCGTGATCAGGGTTCAGGCAAAATAAACCCTGCGCTAAAAAAACGGCCATTTCCTTTTTCCCTGTGCCGCGTGCGCCTTCAAACAAATACGCATGCGCCACTCTTTCTTTTGACAGACTGTTTACCAGCATTTGAGCAGCGAGCGGCTGCCACTGCTGTAATTCATTCCAGGTTGCAGCCATACTAATCCCTCATCCACATATCGTATTTCTTTTAAAATTGATGGAATTGTTCGATTGGAAGAACAAATACGGTTGCTCCTCCTACCTCTACCTCCACCGGGTACGGGATGTACGAGTCTGCATTGCCTCCCATAGGTGATACTGGAGCCACCATCTGTTCTCTTGAACGGCAGCTCTCATTAATCACCTGGAGTGCTTTGTCTACTCGTGTATCTTCTGTACCAATCATAAAAGTTGTGTTTCCTGATTTTAAGAATCCACCCGTACTAGCAAGCTTTGTAGCACGAAAATTATTTTTCATCAAAGCAGTTGATAAACGGTTGCTATCTTGATCCTGTACTACTGCCACGACCAGTTTCATGAATTCCACCCTCTCTTTATTAAATGTAGTAAGTGTAATTTCTTTCTATTATAACAAGAATGAATAAACTTTACTAAATCATTCTTTTATCTCACTCATTAGCCTATGTCTGTTCCACATAAGGGGTGAGAGCAAGCAGAGCGTCACGGCAAACATTTTCTACAGGCTGTGCCGCATCGATCACTTTGATTCGATCAGGGAAGCGCTCTGTTAGCAGCTTGTACCCCTCATACACCTTCTCATGAAAGGACAAGGCTTCTAAATCAAGCCGATTAATTTCCCGTTGGCTGTTCTGTGCGATCCTTGCCATTCCTGCTTCAGGCTCTAGATCAAAAAACAATGTGCAGTCAGGCATTTGATCCTCAATCGCAAATTGATTAATGCTCCAGACCTCATCGATTCCCAGTCCCCTTGCATATCCCTGGTAAGCAAGGGAGCTGTCAATAAACCTGTCGCACAATACAATCGTTCCCTCATTTAAAGCAGGAAATACCTTTTCCACCAGGTGCTGACGTCTCGCAGCTGCATATAACAGCGCTTCCGTCCTGCTGTCCATGGCTATATGGTCGGGATCCAGAATAATGCCTCTTATTTTCTCAGCGATTTCGATTCCACCGGGCTCTCTTGTAAGAAGCACGGAGTGTCCTCGGCTGATCAGCTGCTGCTCAATCTCTTTGATCACTGTCGTTTTTCCTGCGCCTTCTGGTCCTTCTACTGAAATAAATAGTCCTCTTTTCTTACCCATGCCGTTCCTCACAATCCTTCACTACCTTAATTTCTTTTTCTTTTACCCGCTGCTCCCCTTGAAAGCGCATCTCCATACAGCTCCAATTGATCAGCTGATCTCTTTTATCTTCTGTCAGCTTTTCACCTGCAATTACAAACGGCACTCCCGGAGGATAGGGAATAATGGAAGCCGCTGCAATTCTTCCACAAGAGGCATCAAGCGCAATCCATTCAAAAGGCGCTATTTCTGCGTCTCCAACTGACATTGCAAGCTCCTTAATCCGGCTGCCAGGACCGGTCAGCACCTTAGGCTTAGGCGGCATCAGATTGTCTGCCTGTCGATCTCCTGCTCCTTTTAATGCCTCGATTGTGCGGTCAAACTCTTCAGTATAGGACATTCCCTCTTTTAAAAGAGGGAGGATCAGCAATACCTGAAGAGGATCCGCCAACTCAGGAAAAATCCCTTGTTCTTCAAGAATCTGCTGAAGCTCATAGCCCGTCATCCCATTAGCTCTTAAAATAAGCTTTAACGGATCTTCCGGTTCAATAACCGTAATAAACGGCAGCTTTTGAAGGCTGCTGATAAAACTTTTTCTCTGGTTTAAAAAGTGATCAAGATCCTGCTGCCCAAATCCGGCCAGATAAGACCGTGCCCCATCCAACGACGCCATAATTAAATAAGAAGGACTGCTGGATTGCAGCATACCTAACACTCTCTTTACCTTCAGCTGGTCTACTCTGTTAGTACCAATATGTAAAAAGGAGCCCATGGTAAAAGCAGGGAGCGTTTTATGTGCGGAATGAACCACCATATCCGCGCCTGCAGCAAGACTGGACGCTGGAAACGGACTGCCTGCAGTAAAATGTGCACCGTGTGCTTCATCTACCAGAACTATCAGCTGTTTTTTCTTTGCTAAAGAAATCAGCCCCTCCAGATCACTTGTATGGCCATAATAAGAAGGGTAGGTCATCACGAGCGCCTTAGCCTCGGGATAAAGCTGCAGTGCCTCAGACAGCACCTCCTGTGAGATTCCTTTAGGGGTTAACGTCACAGAATCTACCTCAGGCTCTAAAAATACCGGTTTCACCTTACTTAACGAACAGGCATGAAGAATGGATTTGTGACTGTTGCTGGCGATAAAGACCGTGTCCTCTGCTTCACACGCAGTCAGCAGCATCGTCAAATTTCCCACAGTCGAGCCGTTAACCAGAAAATAGCTAGACATCGAGCGATAATGATTGCGAAGAAGCTCCATTGCCTCTTTGATCACACTATCAGGCGCATGCAGATCATCAAGAGATGAAAGCTCTGTAGCATCAAAGCGTCCTGCAGCAGAAAAAAGATCTCCCGGGTCGATCAGGCCATTCTTATGACCTGGCACATGAAAGGAAACGGGTTTTTTCATTTTAAATGTATGCAAAGCCTCAATTAAAGGCATTTTCTTTTGATTCATCTTCTTCACCTGTCTTTACGTACAATTGTAACATTTAAAGACGGGTTAAAGTATCTGAACCAATATAAAATGAGCCTGGGACAAAACTGTCTCAAGCTCTAATACCGGTTCACTTCGCTTTAGTCGGGCTTTCGCTTTCCGCAGGGACGGCGCTGAGCCTTTTCAGAGCCTTGCTCTGTAAAGGCTCAGCTTGCCGTCATGTTCTTCAGGAGTCGCCGCCTTCCGTTCCGCTCACCTAATACTACTAATAAAAATATCTTCATTTTTAAAACGTTCTTGAGTTTTGTCCCAACCTCATCCTGCATACCTTACTTTTATTCTATTAAGCTTGTGTATCCCTTCTTAAAATATAGACCCAGCGATCATAGGTTTGATCATCTGTATCCATTTTAATTAGTGATTGTTCACACCAGGAACAAATGAGTTTGTTTTGTAATTGAATTCCTCTTTTATATCGTCTGCGGCAAGCTTGGCACACTCTCATCCCACTCCACTCCTCCACTTCTCGATGGTTCTTATCATCAAGTATGGACACGATTAATTGAACCTAATCCTAACTATAGTATTCATTATAAAAAAGAATGTGCCTGTCTTTTCATCTCTTTTTCTCCATATAAAAATTTACCCGGATGTGACCTGAAAATAAAAAAGCCATTCCCAAAGGGAATGACTCTTTTTTTGTGCCTAGCGACGTCCTACTCTCACAGGGGGAGACCCCCAACTACCATCGGCGCTGAAGAGCTTAACTTCCGTGTTCGGCATGGGAACGGG
>NZ_JBNILO010000016.1:0-58421 GCF_050107735.1 Jeotgalibacillus proteolyticus | reverse complement strand
GAAGAGGTCACACCCGTTCCCATGCCGAACACGGAAGTTAAGCTCTTCAGCGCCGATGGTAGTTGGGGGTCTCCCCCTGTGAGAGTAGGACGTCGCTAGGCACAAAAAAAGAGTCATTCCCTTTGGGAATGGCTTTTTTTGTGCTGCAAACCGAAAAAATGTTCCAGTAGCATTCCTTCATTAAATACGTGTTAATGCAGCTATTCGATTGTTTAACTTAGCGCAGTGTTTATTTTCACGTTTTTAATCCAAGATTCAAATAACGGGAATTTTTTTCTTCAACTCAGTCCACCTATTTGCAAAAAGATCAAAACGTATTGTATAATTTATGTCAAAGATAGTCAAAGTCAAAGGGGGTGGGGGTAGTGAAAAACATTTCTGATGTTATTGAAAAGTATTTAAAGCAGGTTTTAGAAGGCAGTGGAAGTGAAATAGTGGAAATAAAGAGAAGTGAAATTGCGGACAAATTTCAGTGTGTGCCTTCTCAAATTAATTATGTGATTAATACCCGATTTACAGTAGAGCGCGGATATGTTGTTGAAAGTAAGCGGGGCGGAGGCGGTTATATACGCATAATTAAGGTTAAAAGCCATGATCAGTCTCATCTTATTGATCAGATCACAGAGCTTCTTCAAACTCATATAGCACAAGCCACAGCGGAGGATGTAGTGTTCAGGCTGCTGGATGAAGAATGTATTTCTAAAAGAGAGGCTAAGCTGATGCTGAGTGCAATGGATCGAGCTACTCTTAAAATTCCATTGCCTTTACGTGATGAAATTCGGGCAAGAATGTTAACCGCTATGTTAACAACTTTAAAATATAAATAAATGAGGTGAGAGGGATGGTTTGTCAAGAGTGCCAGCAGCGTCCCGCAGCATTGCATTTTACGAAAGTGATTAATGGAGAAAAAACAGAAGTGCACTTGTGTGAGGTTTGTGCACAAGATAAAGGGGATGCGTTTTTATCCAACGATGCAAGTGCCTTTTCATTCAATAATTTACTTGCGGGCCTTTTAAATATTACTCCAGTTGTACAACAGCCTAACCAATCACAGCATTCTGAGAAAGAAACAATTCGCTGCAAGGAATGTAAGTTAACCTTTCCTCAGTTTTTGAAAATTGGAAAATTCGGCTGTCCTTCCTGTTATGAATCTTTTCGTGATCAGCTTCCCCCTATTTTGAAACGGCTTCACAGCGGCAATGAGATTCATCAGGGGAAGCTTCCTGAGCGTGAAGGCGGGACGATTCATGTGAAAAGAAAGATCAACGAGCTAAGAACAGAGTTAAAGGAATTAGTAAATGGTGAAGAATTTGAAAAAGCAGCGGGAGTTCGCGATCATATACGTTCTCTTGAAAAAGATATTCGAAAGCATGGAGGTGAGCAGCCTTGACACTTGAAAAATTTTTGACGAAGGCTGTTACTTCCTGGATGAACGAAGAAGGACCTTATTCAGAAATTGTGTTATCCAGTCGAATACGATTAGCGAGAAATAGCAAACACCATTCATTCCCTACCGTTTTTACTGAAAAAGAGGCAGCGGACGTTTCTCAAAAAGTGAAGCAGAGTATGAAAGAGGCTGGGGGAGCTCTGGAACTTCTGGAAATGAAGGAACTCCAGGAGCTTCAGAAGCGTGTATTGGTTGAAAAGCATTTGATCAGTCCGAATCTTGCCGAAGATTCAGCTTCATCTGCTGTATGGCTGTCAGACGAAGAAGACATCAGTATTATGGTAAATGAAGAAGATCATCTGCGCATTCAGTGCTTGTACCCTGGATTACAGTTAAAAGAAGCACTGCGAAAGGCAAATGAACTTGACGATTCAATTGAAGAACACTTTGATTATGCATTTGATGAGCAGCTTGGTTATTTGACCACATGCCCCACAAATGTTGGCACAGGCTTACGGGCATCTGTTATGATGCACTTACCAGGTTTAATGATGACAAACCAAATGAACAGAATTATTCCGGCTATTGGACAATTTGGTCTTGTGGCGAGAGGAATTTACGGGGAAGGCAGCGAAGCTTTAGGTAACATCTTTCAAATTTCTAATCAAACCACGCTTGGAAAATCTGAGGAAGACATTGTAGAAGACCTCCTACGGGTTGTTCACCAGATAATTGCCCAGGAAAAAGCAGCGCGCGAAGCGTTGGTTCAGACTTCAGGTGTTCAGCTTGAAGACCGTGTTTTTAGGTCCTATGGTGTATTAAGGTACAGCCGTGTCATAGAATCTAAAGAAGCTGCTAAATGTTTATCGGATGTGCGTTTAGGAATTGATTTAGGGTATATAAAAGATGTACCTCGGACGATTTTAAACGAACTGATGATTCTTACTCAGCCAGGATTCCTTCAGCAATACGCGGGAGGGTTTTTGCGTCCTTTTGAACGTGATTTGCGAAGGGCCTCATTAATACGTGAACGGTTAGAAATGGATGATTCACAGCTAAAAGGAGGAACAGACCTATGATGTTTGGACGATTTACGGAGAGAGCACAGAAGGTATTGGCGTTGGCACAGGAAGAGGCAATTCGTCTTTCCCATTCAAATATTGGCACTGAACATATCCTGCTCGGGCTTGTTCGAGAAGGAGAAGGCATTGCTGCAAAGGCATTAAAGAGCCTGAATCTAAGCACGGAAAAGATTCAGGAAGAAGTTGAGGAACTGATCGGCAAAGGTACTGAGCAGTCACCAAGCGTTCATTATACCCCGCGGGCAAAAAAAGTAATTGAGCTTTCAATGGATGAAGCACGTAAATTAGGGCATTCATATGTAGGCACTGAGCACATCCTACTGGGATTAATCCGTGAAGGAGAAGGTGTGGCAGCACGGGTATTAAGCAATCTGGGTGTCAGTTTAAATAAAGCAAGACAGCAAGTGCTTCAGCTGCTCGGCAGCAATGAAGCAAGCGGTCATCAAGGCAGCTCCAATGCCAATGCGAGTACACCTACACTTGACGGACTTGCACGGGATCTTACCGTTATTGCACGTGAAGGCAGTCTCGATCCGGTAATCGGGAGAAGTAAAGAAATTCAACGCGTAATTGAAGTACTGAGCCGCCGGACTAAAAACAATCCTGTGTTGATTGGAGAACCGGGAGTTGGTAAAACGGCGATCGCAGAAGGGCTTGCCCAGCAGATTGTGCAAAATGAAGTGCCGGAAATTCTGCGCGACAAGCGGGTTATGACGCTTGATATGGGTACGGTAGTTGCAGGAACAAAATACCGCGGAGAATTTGAGGACCGTTTGAAAAAAGTAATGGATGAGATCCGCCAGGCAGGAAATATCATTCTGTTCATTGATGAGCTTCATACGCTGATTGGAGCAGGAGGAGCAGAAGGTGCAATTGATGCTTCAAACATTTTGAAACCATCTCTCGCACGTGGTGAATTGCAATGTATCGGTGCTACAACGCTTGATGAATACCGAAAGTACATTGAAAAAGATGCAGCATTAGAGCGCCGATTCCAGCCCATCCAGGTAGATGAGCCGACTGCTGAAGAATCTGTTCAGATCTTAAAAGGGCTGCGCGACCGTTATGAAGCACATCACCGCGTATCAATTACAGATGCAGCGATTGATGCGGCTGTAAAACTGTCAGACCGTTACATTTCAGATCGTTTTCTCCCTGATAAAGCGATTGACTTAATCGATGAAGCAGGCTCAAAAGTGCGTCTGCGTTCTTATACAACACCTCCTAATTTAAAGGAGCTTGAAGCAAAATTAGAAGGAATCCGCAACGAAAAGGATGCAGCTGTTCAAAGTCAGGAATTTGAAAAGGCCGCTTCTTTACGGGATTCTGAACAAAAGACAAAAGAAAAACTGGATGAAACGAAAAAGATCTGGAAAGAAAAACAGGGTCAGGAAAATACAGAAGTAACGGTTGAAGATATCGCTCATGTAGTATCAACCTGGACTGGAGTACCGGTTTCCCGTCTGGCAGAAACTGAAACCCAAAAGCTGCTGAATCTTGAGGAAACACTCCACAATCGTGTTATTGGCCAGGGAGATGCAGTAACAGCCATTTCCAAAGCCGTTAGACGTGCGAGAGCCGGCTTAAAAGATCCGAAACGCCCAATCGGTTCATTTATTTTCTTAGGACCTACAGGTGTTGGTAAAACGGAACTTGCACGAGCTCTTGCCGAATCCATGTTTGGCGATGAAGACGCCATGATCCGAATCGACATGTCTGAGTATATGGAAAAACATTCTACATCTCGGCTTGTCGGATCTCCTCCAGGGTATGTCGGGTATGAAGAAGGCGGTCAATTAACAGAGAAAGTCCGCCGCAAGCCTTATTCAGTCGTTCTGCTTGATGAGATTGAGAAAGCGCATCCTGACGTATTTAATATTCTGCTCCAAGTGCTTGAGGATGGCCGTTTAACGGATTCCAAAGGACGGACGGTAGATTTTCGCAATGTCGTATTAATTATGACGTCCAATGTTGGAGCAAGTGCATTGAAATTCAATAAAAATGTCGGGTTTAATGTTCAGGACTCCAAACAGGATTATAAAGACATGAAGGGACAGGTGCTTGAAGAATTGAAGCGCGCTTTCCGTCCGGAGTTTTTAAACAGAATCGACGAAATGATTGTGTTCCATTCACTTGAAAAAGACCACCTCAAAGAAATCGTGACGCTGATGGCGAATGAGCTGGTTAAACGCCTAAAAGAGCAGGATATAGAACTCTCCATAACAGAAGCTGCAAAAGAAAAAATTGCAGATGAAGGATTCGATCCTGAATACGGGGCAAGACCGCTGCGCCGTGCGATTCAAAAGCATGTGGAAGACCGTCTATCCGAAGAGCTGTTAAAAGGAAACGTGCTTGCAGGCTACACGGTTGAAATTGATGTAGAAGGCAAAGAGTTCGTTGTAAACCGCAAAGAAGAAGCAGGTTCTACTGCGACTTAACGGCTGATACAGAAGATCTTTAAATCAATCAATTAGTGCACGTGTGTCAGCCTCCAACACGTGCACTATTTTTTTATAAACCTTGCAAGGAGATGGAAATAGAGTGGCAAAAAAGAAAACAAAATTCATGTGCCAGTCATGCGGCTATGAATCTGCAAAATGGATGGGCAAATGCCCAGGCTGTGGAGAATGGAACACGATGGTTGAAGATGTATCCATTACAGGGAAGCAGCCAAGAAAAACTTTTACGCATACACCTGAAGGAAGTTCAGTTAAAGCAACCCCTCTTGTATCAGTTGAATCCATTCAGGAGCCGCGAGTGGAGACAAAAAGCGGAGAATTAAACCGTGTTCTTGGCGGAGGTGTGGTTCCGGGCTCGCTGATTTTAATAGGGGGAGATCCGGGCATTGGGAAGTCCACCTTGCTTTTACAGGTATCCTCTCAGCTTGCAGAAACAAAAAATAAAGTCCTTTATATTTCAGGCGAGGAATCTGTTAAGCAAACGAAACTTCGTTCTGATCGTTTAAACGTTACCTCTGAAAACTTATATGTTTATGCAGAAACAAACTTAGAATCGATCCACCACTCCATCGAACAATTGTCCCCGGATTTTGTAGTCATTGATTCGATTCAAACCGTCTATCATCCTGAAGTCACTTCCGCCCCGGGGAGTGTCACTCAAGTAAGGGAATGTACAGCTGAGCTGATGCGGATTGCCAAAATGAAAAACATCGCCATTTTTATCGTGGGCCATGTGACAAAAGAAGGCTCCATTGCAGGCCCTCGAATTTTAGAGCATATGGTTGATACCGTGCTTTACTTTGAAGGAGAACGCCATCATACGTACCGGATTTTACGGGCTGTGAAAAACCGGTTTGGCTCTACCAACGAGATGGGTATTTTTGAAATGAAGGAATCCGGATTAGAAGAAGTGTTAAATCCTTCGGAAATTTTCCTTGAAGAAAGATCACAGGGAGCAGCGGGCTCCACTGTAGTAGCCTCGATGGAAGGGACGCGTCCGGTGCTGGTTGAAATCCAGGCGCTTGTGACCCCTACAAGTTTTAATAATCCGCGGCGAATGGCCACAGGCGTGGACCAAAGCAGAGTTTCTCTTTTAATGGCTGTTCTTGAAAAAAGAGTGGGACTGCTTTTACAGCAGCAGGATGCCTACTTAAAAGTAGCCGGCGGCGTACGCCTGGATGAACCGGCAATTGATCTGGCAGTTGCGATAAGTATTGCTTCAAGCTTTAAAGATAAGCCTTCGAGTGGAACTGACTGCATTATAGGAGAGGTAGGGCTTACTGGAGAAATACGAAGAGTATCCCGGATCGAACAGCGGGTGCAGGAAGCTGCAAAGCTGGGATTTAAAAGGGTCTTTATTCCAGCCAATAATATTGGAGGATGGAAGTTCCCAGAAGACATACAAGTCGTTGGTGTTTCAGATGTAAATGAAGCGTTGAAGAAAGTATTGGGGGATTAAAAAAATGGAAGAAAAAAGAAAGCAGGAGCGGGCCATTGACATCGTGCAGCTCGTAGCCCCGGGCACTCCGTTCAGAGAAGGGCTCGATAATGTTTTGCGTGCAGGAACGGGTGGTCTGATAGTAGTAGGATACAATGAGAAAATGAAATCGATTGTAGATGGGGGCTTTCAAATCCATTGCCCATTTTCTCCAACATTTTTATATGAACTGGCTAAGATGGACGGAGCCATTATTTTAAATGAAACAGGAAACAAAATTTTAATTGCCAATGCTCAGCTTGCCCCCAGTCCAATGGTTCCCTCTTCAGAAACCGGCATGAGGCACAGAACAGCAGAACGTGTAGCAAGAGAAACGGATGCATTGGTTATCGCTATTTCTCAGAGAAGAAACGTTATAACTTTATACAAGGGGACTTTTCGTTACGCGCTGAAGGAGATCGCCGTCATTTTGGCAAAAGCCAACCAAGCGGTTCAAACATTGGAAAAATACAGGGTGGTGCTCGATCAAAGTATTTCCCATTTAACCCTTTTGGAATTCGAGGAAATGGTGACGTTTGGTGACGTTCTTCAGGTGCTGCACCGTTTTGAGATGGTTCTGCGTATTAAAAATGAACTGCTGGTTTATTTAAACGAATTAGGAACAGAAGGCAGATTAGTCCGTTTGCAGATGAACGAATTAATTGCCGACATGGAAGAAGAAGCTATGATGATTATGCGGGATTATGCGAAGGACAGACATATTAAATCCTTTGAACTCCTCAATCGTTTTCAGGATATGGTCACGTCTGAGGTACTTGAAGACGGCGCACTCCTCAAGCTGCTTGGGTTCAGCGTCTATACACCGGCGGAGGATACGACAGAGCCAAGAGGGTATCGTGTGCTGAGTAAAATTCCCCGCCTGCCCATTATGATCATTGAAAATTTGATAAATGAGTTTTCCCACCTCAACCAAATGGTCAAAGCGTCTGTTCAGATGCTCGACGATGTAGAAGGGATTGGAGAAGTCAGAGCCAAAAAAATCAAAGAGGGGCTGCGGCTGATTAAAGATCAATCGATTGCCGATAATCAGCTGTGAAATAATGGATTGCCAGCTTTGTAGATATATGATATGATATGTCGTTTTGTATAAATTGACTTTCTGATGAACATCGTGCTACGCTTTTTAAAATAAGAAAGCAGATTATCAGGAGAGATGTGCTGAAATATTCATTTTTATTGCTTTTAGTAAGGTTTGAAATAAAGAAATTGGTAAATAATGAAACAAGGAGGTGAAGGAATGTTAAGACGAATCGTACAAGTGTGTTTTTTGATTTTAGGTGGAACTCTGGGCGTGTTTTTAATTCCTGATTTGTTGTTTGGGCCTTTAGGTGTAGATAACGCACTTATTAATAATCCCTATGTTACTGCTATTTTAGGAGCTATTATTTTTTATATTATCTTATTTTGGCTGATTGATCACGTAGTGGAATTCCTTAAGTGGTGCGAGGATCGACTGGTGGAGGCGCCGGTGACAGATCTGCTTTTTGGTACACTCGGACTGATTATCGGCTTGATTGTAGCGTTCCTGCTTGGTGTAGCGATTAATGATATTCAAATTTTGATTGTAAATACAGTAGCGCCTATTTTACTTACCCTGATATTGGGCTATTTAGGCTTCCGGGTTGGGTTTACCAAACGGGATGAGATGGTTCAGCTGTTCACGAAGAACCCCGCCAAAAAAACACTGGATATTAATGGACAGCAGCAAATGGTGGAACCCCCTGCCTCTAAACGTCATAAAATCTTGGATACCAGTGTCATTATAGACGGGCGGATCGCCGACATTTGCCAGACAGGCTTTTTAGATGGAGAAATTGTCATTCCTCAATTTGTTTTGGGAGAGCTACAGCATATCGCTGATTCTTCTGATGCATTAAAACGGAATCGTGGACGGCGCGGACTTGATATCCTCAAGCGGATTCAGCGGGATATACCAATCCAGGTGACGATCTATGAAGGGGACTTTGAAGAAATCCACGAGGTGGACAGCAAGCTGGTGAAGCTGGCTAAAGTACTGAACGGGATTGTGGTAACCAATGACTTTAATTTAAATAAAGTTTGTGATTTGCAGGACGTTCAAGTGCTAAATATCAACGATTTGGCCAATGCTGTTAAACCCGTTGTATTGCCTGGTGAGGAGCTTCATGTTCAAATGATTAAAGACGGCAAGGAACAAAACCAGGGAATTGCCTACCTCGATGACGGGACCATGATTGTCGTAGAAGACGGTAAAAATTTTATTGGCAAACATATAGATGTGATCGTAACGAGTGTTCTTCAGACATCAGCCGGAAGAATGATTTTTGCGAAACCGAAAGCATACGAAAAAGCGCTTTAATCGCATAGAACAGGAGTTAGTCAAATGGAGTATGAAGTGATTATCCCAGCTGCCGGAAAAGGAAAACGGATGGGGGCAGACCGAAATAAACTGCTGCTTACTATAGACGGCAAACCGGTTATTATTCATACACTTCAGGTATTTGAAGAGGATCCGCTGTGCAAGGGAATTATTCTTGCTGTGAGCCCGGATGACCGTAACGTGCTTGAAGAGCTGCTTGCGGAATATTCCATTCATAAAGTGGTCGCGATGGCAGAGGGCGGAAAAGAAAGACAGCAGAGCGTCTATCACGCCCTGCTCCACGCAACAGCTTCTATCGTGATGGTGCATGACGGGGCAAGACCCTTTATCCAGCAGGCTGCGATTCATGAATTGGCCGAACAGGCATTTCAAACAGGAGCGGCTATAGCGGGAGTGCCAGTTAAAGATACAATGAAAGTGATCCGGGAAGGAACAGTTGAGAACACAATAGATCGTTCAAGCTTGTGGTCGATTCAGACACCGCAGGCTTTTCGTCTTTCTTTGCTGCTTAAGGCAAATCAGGAAGCAGTAAAAAACGGTTTTAATGGAACCGATGATGCTTCCCTCGTTGAACAAATTGGTGAAAAAGTTCAAGTTGTAGAGGCAGATTATGATAATATAAAGCTGACGACAAAAGAAGACCTTTTTTTTGCTGAAGCCATTCTTAAAAAAAGAAAAAGCGGTTATTAAAATACAAATAATTTAGCTATGTTTGAACAAGTGAAACAGAGTTAAAATGAGGTGAAAATATGTTCCGGATCGGACAAGGCTATGATGTTCATCAATTAACGGAAGGCAGACCGCTGATCCTTGGGGGGGTTACGATTCCTCATGAAAAAGGACTGCTTGGCCATTCAGATGCGGATGTGCTGCTTCATGTAGTAGCAGATGCAGCGCTCGGGGCAATCGGTGCAGGAGATATAGGCAAGCACTTCCCTGATACGGATCCCGCTTTTAAAGGAGCGGATTCCGCTAAGCTGCTGAAGCATGTATGGGATCTTGTGAAAAAAGAAGGCTACCATTTGGCTAATATTGATTGTACGATTATCGCACAGCGCCCTAAAATGGCTCCGCATATAGAAGAGATGAGGGAGCGGATTGCCGGGCTCCTTGAAGCGTCAAAAGAACAAGTGAATGTTAAAGCCACCACGACAGAAAAGCTTGGCTTTGCAGGCCGTGAAGAAGGCATTGCCGCTCAGGCCACTATTTTAATTCAGGCAAAATAAGAAGTACAAAATAGGAGGATTACTTATGTCTACAGAAGTTCGTGTACGTTATGCACCAAGTCCAACCGGTCACTTACATATAGGGAATGCGCGTACCGCCCTATTTAATTATTTATTTGCTAAAAATCTGGGCGGAAAGCTTATCATCCGCATTGAAGATACTGATTCAAAACGCAATATTGAAACGGGTGAAGAGTCACAGCTGCGCTATTTAAAGTGGCTTGGCATCGAGTGGGATGAAAGCATTGATGTGGGGGGAGAGTACGGACCCTACCGTCAGTCAGAGCGAAATGATCTTTATGAAAAGCATTATAATGAACTGCTTCAAAAAGGTCTTGCCTATAAATGCTACTGTACTTCAGAGGAGCTTGAAGCAGAACGGGAAGCACAAATTGCAAGGGGAGAAATGCCAAGATACAGCGGGAAATGCCGCAATTTAACAGATGAAGAACGTGCCGCTTTGGAAGCAGAGGGACGAGAGCCGAGCATACGTTTTGCAGTGCCTGCCGGTAAGACCTATACGTTTAACGACATGGTGAAAGATGATGTATCCTTTGAAAGTGATGGCATCGGGGATTTTGTTATCGTTAAAAAGGACGGCATTCCTACGTATAACTTTGCAGTAGCAGTAGATGACCATTTCATGAAGATTTCTCACGTGCTGCGCGGGGATGACCATATTTCTAACACACCGAAGCAGCTGATGATCTTTGAAGCATTCGGATGGGAAGCACCCGTATTTGGTCATATGACGCTTATTGTGAATGAAAACCGTAAAAAATTAAGTAAGCGTGATGAATCGATAATTCAATTCATCGAGCAGTATAAAGATCTTGGCTATCAACCGGATGCCTTATTCAACTTTATTGCGCTTCTTGGCTGGTCTCCTAAAGGGGAAGATGAACTTTTCTCTAAAGAACAATTCATTGAAATCTTCGATGCGAACCGATTATCTAAATCACCAGCAGTGTTTGATTCACAAAAGCTGGTTTGGATGAATAATCAGTACTTGAAAAACCTTGATTTGGATGAAGTCGTACAGCTTGCTGTTCCTCACCTGGAAGAAGCGGGACGAATTTCAAAGGACCGTTCAGCTGAAGAAGAAGAATGGGTGCGAAGCCTGGTCGCACTTTATCAGGAGCAAATGAGTTTCGGAGCTGAAATTGTTGATCTATCAGAATTGTTCTTCAAAGAGGAGATTACGTACGATGAAGAGGCAAGTGCAGTCCTGGCAGAAGAACAGGTTCCGGAAGTAATGGGAGAGCTCGCCAGTCAGCTTGAGGCTTTGGAGAACTTTGAATCCGCAGAAATTAAAAAAGCCATAAAAGCCGTTCAAAAACAAACGGGTCATAAAGGAAAAAAATTATTTATGCCGATTCGTGTCGCAGTTATCGGTCAAACACACGGACCTGAGCTTCCAAATGCGATTGAAGTGTTGGGCAAAGAAAGAGTTCTCGCCCGTATAAGCAAGCTTTCGAATTAACATTTTTATTTAAATGGTATATGATATATTTATAAGCATACATTAACTACGTTTATATGAAATTTGAGTAAAGCTGAGACGAGGAAAAGTAAGAAAAGGAACCCGATAAGAGAGAACCACCACCCGGCTGAAAGTGGTTCAGGCGACTCCTTTTCCCAACATGCACCTCTGAGCCTTTTGCTGAAACATTAGTAGGCATAAGCGGTACGGACCGTTATTTCCGATTAAGTGGGGAGTCTGTTTCTTTGGGCTTCAAACAGAGTGGAACCGCGTGTAAGGCGTCTCTGTCAATTGACAGAGGCGTTTTTTTTGTTTTTATAAGGCTATATTTCCAATAAGATTAGTCAGTTTATCCATTATATGTACTGATTGTGCAGCAAAAGGGGGGAAAGCGATGTTTAAGCGAGTCAAGGAAGATATTGAAACCGTTTTTGATCAGGATCCTGCAGCAAGATCCGCCATTGAGATAATTTTAACGTATTCCGGACTGCATGCGATTTGGGGATATCGGGTTGCTCATGTCTTTTATCGTCGGAAATTGTATTTTATTGCCCGGGTAATATCTCAGCTCGCGCGATTTTTTACGGGCA
Source organism: Jeotgalibacillus proteolyticus (assembly GCF_050107735.1). Taxonomy (GTDB): domain Bacteria; phylum Bacillota; class Bacilli; order Bacillales; family Jeotgalibacillaceae; genus Jeotgalibacillus; species Jeotgalibacillus proteolyticus_A. The sequence continues at coordinate 46,337 of NZ_JBNILO010000016.1, read as the reverse complement.
TCGAAATCCATCCCGCAGCCAAAATTGGCAGGCGCTTTTTTATTGATCATGGCATGGGAGTCGTGATCGGAGAGACCTGTGAAATCGGAAATAATGTAACGGTATTTCAGGGGGTCACCCTCGGGGGCACGGGAAAAGAAAAAGGAAAACGTCATCCCACCCTCGAAGACAATGTGCTGGTCGCAACAGGAGCAAAAGTGCTGGGTTCCATCACCATTGGGGAAAACTCTAAAGTAGGAGCAGGCTCTGTTGTCCTGCATGATGTGCCAGCCAACTCTACCGTTGTCGGTATTCCGGGAAGAGTGGTTGTGCGCAATGGGGTGAAATGTCCCCGGGACCTAAACCATCAGGATATGCCGGATCCGATCTGGGACCGTATGCGCCATTTGGAAACGGAACTTGCATTTATGAAAGATCAGCTGAAGAAAGAAAGAGAGAGGAGCTCGAACAATGAGCATTCAACTTTATAATACAGTCACACGAAAAAAAGAACGATTTACCCCGCAGGAAGAAGGCAAGGTCTCCATGTACGTATGCGGACCTACTGTCTACAATTATATTCACATTGGAAATGCACGCCCTGCGATTGTATTCGACGCGGTTCGCCGTCATCTGGAATACAGAGGCTACGATGTTAACTTCGTGTCGAATTTTACGGACGTGGATGATAAATTGATCCGTGCAGCCAATGAACTGGGGGAAGATGTGCCGGCAGTAGCTGAACGATTTATCAATGCTTATTTTGATGATGTGGAGGCGCTCGGCTGCAAAAGGGGTACAGCCCACCCGAGGGTGACTGAAAATATTGACCTGATTATCGAGTTTATTCAAACATTGATCGACAAGGGATATGCGTATGAATCAGCAGGGGATGTATATTACCGAACACGCAAATTCAAAGAATACGGAAAACTATCCCACCAATCGATCGATGAACTCCGGATTGGTGCCAGAATCGAATCAGACGAGCGAAAAGACGATGCGCTGGATTTTGTATTATGGAAAGCCGCAAAGGAAAGCGAAATTTCCTGGGAAAGTCCATGGGGAGCGGGACGTCCCGGCTGGCATATTGAATGCTCCGCAATGGCACGCAAATATCTTGGAGACACGATTGACATTCATGCAGGAGGCCAGGACCTTGCTTTCCCTCACCATGAAAATGAAATTGCCCAGTCTGAAGCGTTAACAGGGAAGTCATTTGCAAATTACTGGATGCATAACGGCTACATCAATATCGATAATGAAAAAATGTCCAAATCTCTCGGCAACTTTGTCCTGGTGAATGACATTCTGAAAGAGCATGATCCTCAGGTGCTTCGTTTCTTTATGCTGTCTGTGCATTACCGTCACCCGATCAATTACAACCTGGAACTGTTGAATGCAGCAAAAGCAGGTCTTGACAGAATCCGCACCTCGTATGAAAATCTGCTTCACCGCAAAGGACTAAGTGCAAACCTGGCTGAACATAATGAGCAATGGCTGAAAGAAATTAACGAAACCAAACAAACGTTCGGTAAGGCGATGGATGATGACTTTAACACAGCTAATGCCATTTCAGTTCTGTTTGATTTATCCCGCCAAGCGAACCATTATTTAAGAGAAAAAAATACGTCAGTGGAAGTCATCGATGCATTTACAGCAGCGTTTGACGAGCTTGCAGGAGTGCTTGGATTTTCGATGACACAGGAAAAGGAATTGCTTGATCAGGACATAGAAGACTTAATCAAAAAACGCGAACAGGCGCGAAAAGACCGTGACTTCAAAACAGCAGATGAAATACGGGATCAGCTAAAAGAACTGAACATCATTCTTGAGGATACAGCGCAGGGCATCCGTTGGAGAAGGGGCTAAGGTATGGGCGCTGACAATCGCACTGCACTTGACCCCAAACAGTTAAACGCCCTTGCGCTTGCCTACATGGGAGATGCTGTCTATGAGCAATATGTGAGACATCATCTTCTCCTGCAAGGGACGGTAAGACCTAATTTTCTGCAGAAAGCGTCGATTCAATATGTTTCTGCTAAAGGACAATGCTTTGTGCTGCGGGCACTCACGCAAGACTCGTTTTTTTCAGAAGCGGAAGAAGCGGTCATCCGGAGAGGCAGAAATGCAAAATCAGGAACGGTGCCGAAAAATGTCGATGTTCAGACGTATCGTTACAGCACAGCTTTTGAAGCATTAATCGGGTACTTATATTTAACGGAACAGCAGGCACGCTTAGATGAGGTGGTTTCGAAATCCATTGCCATCATGATGGACAAGCTGAAAGGAGAATCAAAATGAGCGAAGAATTTATAGGGGGCAAAAACCCGGTTATTGAAGCCTTAAAATCGGGGCGCGATATTAATAAAGTATGGATTGCTGAGGGTTCTCAGAAAGGACAGATGCAGCAGGTCATCCACTTAGCTAAAGAAGCGGGAGTCCTCGTTCAGTTTGTGCCGAAGAAAAAAGTGGATCAGCTTTTAGAAGGACAGCACCAGGGTGTCGTCGCATCTGTGGCTGCGTATCAATATGCAGAAGTGGACGATATGATTGCGCTCGCCAAAAGCCGGAATGAGGATCCCTTTATCCTGATTCTCGATGAGCTCGAAGACCCTCACAATCTTGGCTCCATAATGCGTACAGCAGATGCAACGGGAGCACACGGCATCATTATACCGAAACGCCGTGCTGTGGGGCTGACTGCTGCAGTGGCAAAAGCTTCAACAGGCGCGATTGAACATATCCCGGTTGCCCGTGTCACGAATCTTGCCCGGACAATCGATGATTTAAAAGAGCAGGGACTGTGGATTACTGGAACAGACGCAAAAGAAAGTCAGGACTACCGCCGCTTCGATGCCACCATGCCGCTTGGATTAGTGATTGGAAGTGAGGGGAAGGGAATGGGCAGATTAATCAGGGAAAAATGTGATTTTCTTGTTCATTTACCTATGTCGGGTCATGTCACATCATTGAATGCTTCCGTTGCAGCAAGTATTCTGATGTACGAAATTTATCGAAAACGGCATCCCCTGGAAAGCTGAACGGCGATGAACAATGTTCTTCTCGTCGATGGATACAATATGATCGGCGCATGGCCGGAACTAAATGAATTAAAATCCCATAATCTCGCTGCAGCTCGAGACCGGTTAATTGAAACCATGGCCGAATATCAAGGCTATACAGGATACCGGGTCATTATTGTATTTGACGCCCAATTTGTGCAGGGCATTGCAAAAAAACATCGGCATTACAATCTCGACGTGTTCTTTACAAAAGAGAATGAAACAGCGGATGAACGGATCGAGAAGCTGGCGATTGAATTAAATGACATAAAAACGCAAGTGATTGTTGCGACGAGTGATTTCACTGAGCAATGGGTCATATTTGCACAAGGTGCATTGAGAAAATCTGCCAGGGAATTATTAATTGAAACAAAACAAATCGAAAAGAAAATCGAAAAAAGGGTCCGCAAAATACAGGAACAGCGGCCTTCCTCCAATATTCCGCTGTCAGAAGAAGTAGCTCAAATATTCGAAAAATGGCGCAGAGGAGATAAATGAGCAGTTGACGCTCTGAAAAAGTGTGCTGTATAATATTTCTATCTATTGTTTTTGAGCGGTCGGGGGGATCCATTTGAACGATTACAAACGGGTAGCAGATGATCGAATGAATTTTCAAATGCTGGAAGATGATCAGATTATTGAACTTGTTCATAAGGGAAATACAGAAGCATTAGACTATTTAATCACAAAGTACCGCAATTTTGTCAGAGCAAAAGCAAGATCGTATTTTTTGATTGGCGCCGATAAGGAAGATATTATCCAGGAAGGCATGATCGGCTTATACAAAGCGATACGAGATTACAAGGAAGAAAAGCTTACCTCTTTTAAAGCATTTGCGGAGCTTTGCATCACCCGTCAAATCATCACGGCCATAAAAACGGCAACTCGTCAAAAGCATATTCCTCTTAATTCTTATATCTCGCTGGATAAACCTATTTACGATGAAGAATCAGACAGGACGCTTATGGATGTGATCTCTGGGGCGAAGCCTACTGATCCGGAAGCACTAATCATTCATAGAGAAGAATTTAGTAAAATAGAAGATAAAATGGCAGAGCTGCTTAGCGACCTGGAAAGGCAGGTCCTGTCTTTATACCTTGATGGTCAGTCGTATCAGGAAATATCTGCATTGCTTGACCGCCACGTTAAGTCGATTGACAATGCATTGCAGCGTGTAAAACGCAAACTGGAGCGCTATTTGGAAGCGCATGAGCTGATGTTTTAATTGTCAGCTACTGTTGACAGCGGGGAATCAAGGTGGTATTTTTTAAGATGTTAGGTGAAGAGATGATGGAAAAATTATGTCTTTAAGACGCTGTGCCATCCGGCATATCGTTCTAGCAAAAATGGCACATCCTTCTTTTTATGAGAGAAGGCTGTTCATAATAGCAACCGCTTCCTAACCAGTATTGCTCCTAAAAGGAATGACCATTGTGGGTAAAAAGACAGCTCTTGCTTGTACTGTCTGCGGCACACGAAACTATTCGGTGCCGGAGGGAAAAGACAAGCAGTCCGATAGATTAGAATTGAAAAAGTTTTGTCGCCATTGCAACGCTCATACGTCTCATAAGCAGACGATTTAAAGAGAGCGGTCCTTTCGCTGAAAACAGGGAACGGACAATTGAAATAAGATTGGTTGGAGGGTACATCAGCATGGGTAAAATCAGCAGCTTTTTTCGTAACGTTTCCTCTGAAATGCGGAAGGTCAGCTGGCCGAAGCGTAAGGAATTAACACGTTACACAATTACAGTTCTTTCAACTGTAGTTTTTGTCGCTCTGTTTTTTTTGGTTATTGATATGGGTATTACGGCTGTTATTGACTGGGTATTATAAGGAGAGATGGGAAATCTCTTCGTATACGCAAGAGATTTCGTGTACAATAGAATGAGAAATGCAGAAGCCCGTTTAACGGGTTTTTTCATTGGGCAAAAATAAGACAAACCAAAATTGTATAAGAGATTCGTTTATATAGCTGCTTACTGCTGCAGCTGCATATTTTGTTGGTATCTTGTTTCGGTGAGCGGCTTCCCGGCTCATAAGCTCCTTCCTCCGCCAGGTAAAAAACGCCTGTACGGAGAATTCGCATATGTCTGCCGGAGCTAACCGCTCATCTGCACAATACATTTAAGGAGGGAAAATTTTTGGAGAAGAATTGGTATGTTGTTCATACGTATTCAGGCTATGAAAATAAAGTGAAAATGAATTTAGAAAAGCGTGTCGAGTCCATGGGAATGTCTGATAAGATTTTCCGCGTGGTCATCCCTGAAGAGGAAGAGACCGAGATCAAGGATGGCAAAGCGAAAACTGTGAAGAGAAAAACCTTTCCAGGATATGTGCTTGTCGAAATCGTCATGACAGATGACTCATGGTACGTAGTCCGCAATACGCCTGGTGTAACAGGCTTTGTCGGCTCTTCAGGCGGCGGTTCGAAGCCTACTCCGCTGCTTCCGGAAGAGGTTACTCAGCTTCTGAAAAGCATGGGAATGCAGGAACGTACGGTTGAAGTGGACTTTGAAGTTGGAGAAAGTGTCACTGTAAATGAAGGACCATTTGCTAATTTTGCCGGAGTGATAGAAGGTATAGATACAGCGAAAGGCAAAGTGAAAGTGCTGGTTAATATGTTCGGCAGGGAAACACCGGTTGAGCTTGACTTTATGCAAATTAACAAAATATAATTAGAAACATCTTGAATTCTGATTCCAAAGGTGGTAACATCTTTTAAGTCAGTATGTCTCAATAGAGAGACTGAACTAACATTTACATTCTTTATATAAAAGAATTGGATTATTGAGTGGGAGGGTATCAAGCCCTATTACCACATCACGGACTTAAGGAGGTGTGTCTCGTGGCTAAAAAAGTTATTAAATTGGTAAAGCTTCAAATCCCAGCTGGGAAAGCTAATCCAGCTCCGCCGGTAGGTCCTGCATTGGGTCAGGCTGGTGTCAACATCATGGGATTCTGTAAAGAGTTCAACGCTCGTACAGCTGATCAAGCTGGTCTTATTATCCCTGTTGAAATTACGGTTTTTGAAGACCGTTCATTTACATTCATCACTAAAACTCCCCCTGCTGCCGTTCTTCTTAAGAAAGCAGCTGGTATCGAGTCAGGTTCTGGTGAACCTAACCGCAACAAAGTAGCGACTGTCAAACGTGACAAGGTGCGTGAAATCGCGGAAACAAAAATGCCTGATCTAAACGCAGCGGATGTCGAATCAGCTATGCGTATGGTTGAAGGTACGGCTCGCAGCATGGGTATTACGATTGAAGATTAATTGATGCATGTCTTGGACGAGGTTGCGAAGTTGAAAAGTTTTTTCACTCGCAACCTTTATTCGTGGGAGGTTATTCCGCTAAAACCACAATCGAGGAGGAAACAAAGAAATGGCTAAAAAAGGTAAAAAATACGTAGAAGCTGCAAAGCTTGTAGACCGTACAACTAATTATGGCGTCGTTGAAGCAATCGAACTTGCGAAAAAAACAAGCGTTGTTAAATTTGATGCAACAGTAGAGGTAGCGTTCCGTCTTGGAATCGATACACGTAAAAATGATCAGCAGATCCGTGGAGCAGTCGTTCTTCCGAATGGTACTGGTAAAACGCAAAGTGTTCTTGTATTCGCTAAAGGCGAGAAAGCAAAAGAAGCTGAAGCTGCTGGTGCTGACTTCGTAGGAGAAGGCGACCTTGTTCAAAAGATTCAAGGCGGCTGGTTCGAATTTGACGTAATCGTAGCTACACCTGACATGATGGGTGAAGTTGGTAAACTTGGACGTGTCCTTGGACCAAAAGGCTTAATGCCAAACCCTAAAACAGGTACTGTAACATTTGATGTTGAAAAAGCTGTTAAAGAAATCAAGGCTGGTAAAGTAGAATACCGCGCTGAAAAAGCTGGTATCATCCACGTGCCAATCGGAAAAGTTTCTTTCGAGACAGACAAGCTTGTTGAAAACTTCAATACGATTTTTGATACAGTGCAAAAAGCTAAGCCTGCTTCATCTAAGGGAACTTACATGAAGTCAGTTGCTGTAACAACAACGATGGGTCCTGGAATTAAGATCGACTCTTCTTCTGTTTCAGCAAAGTAATTATCACCCAAAATAATATTGACAGTGCTCTAACCATCTGATATGATGAATTGCGTTGTGCAAGTATATAACCATTTGTACCGTAGACAGCAGGCGTCCATTGGACTTAATTTCCTGCCGAGGTCATGACGATAAAAGAACTTTTCTTTTTATTGAAATGATACGCCTCGATGTCTGCAGCAGACATCGAGGTTTTTTGTCCGTTCGAACGGTATAAATGAAGCTCCAGACAAACCAACAGGAGGTGTTAAGATGAGCAGCATTATCGAGCAAAAGAAACAGCTTGTAACAGAAATTCAAGATAAGCTACAAGGAAGTGTATCCACGATCATTGTAGATTATCGCGGACTATCTGTTGCAGAAGTAACTGAGCTGCGTAAATCACTTCGCGAAGCGGGTGTTGAGTTCAAAGTTTACAAGAACTCTATGACACGCCGAGCGGCTGAAGCGGCTGGTCTTGAAGGATTGAATGAAAATCTTACAGGACCAAACGCAATTGCTTTCTCAAACGAGGATGTAGTTGCACCTGCGAAGATCATTAACGAATTCGCTAAAAAACACGAAGCGCTTGAAATCAAAGCGGGTGTCATGGACGGGAATATCATCTCTGTTGATGAAGTGAAAGCACTTGCTGAACTTCCATCACGCGACGGACTTCTTTCTATGCTTCTTAGCGTACTTCAAGCACCATTACGCGGATTTGCCGTTGCAACGAAAGCAGTTGCAGATCAAAAAGAAGAGCAAGGCGCTTAATTTTAAGCCCCTGCACGCCGGATGACGATCATCCAAACAAAAATTAAAACATCCACTAAGGAGGAACTATATCATGACTAAAGAACAAATGATCGAAGCTATCAAAGAAATGACAGTTCTTGAACTAAACGACCTTGTTAAAGCAATCGAAGAAGAATTCGGTGTATCTGCTGCTGCTCCTGTAGCTGCTGCTGGTGCTGGCGGCGGAGAAGCTGCTGCTGAGCAAACTGAATTTGACGTAATCCTTACAAGCGCTGGATCTCAAAAAATCAAAGTTATCAAAGCAGTTCGTGAAATCACTGGTCTTGGCTTGAAAGAAGCGAAAGAAATGGTTGATAACACTCCTAAAGCTGTTAAAGAAGGCGCTTCTAAAGAGGAAGCTGAAGAACTTAAAGCTAAGCTTGAAGAAGTTGGAGCTGGCGTAGAAGTTAAGTAATATCGGATTGAAAGGAAAGCTCGCTTGAATAGGCGGGCTTTTTTTTACCTCTTTTCCTATAAGGTACTTAGCATGAATATGAATAACATGGGAGGGTGATCTGAAATGTCAGATCATTATTATTCCAAAACTCCAGGAACTGAAAGTAACCCATTGTGGTGGGATTATACACTGCGGGGCCATACGCTTCGCTTTAAAACAGATCAGGGAGTTTTTTCGAAGAAAGAAGTGGATTTCGGCTCCAGGTTTTTGATAGAAACATTTTCAGAGCCTGAAATAGAAGGTCCGCTGCTGGATGTTGGTTGCGGCTATGGTCCAATTGGACTGACGCTGGCGAAAAGCACAAATAACAGGGAAATTCATCTTGTAGATGTCAACAATCGTGCGCTAGACCTAGCGCGTGAAAATGCTGTGCGAAATGACGTTTCTTTCGTAAAAGTATATGAGAGTGATTGCCTTGACCAAGTGACAACCCGTAACTTTGCTGCGATTCTCACAAATCCGCCGATCCGGGCAGGAAAAAAAGTTGTGCACCAAATCTTTGAGCAGAGTGCTGAGAAACTGGCTCCTGGAGGAGAACTTTGGGTAGTGATTCAAAAAAAACAGGGGGCTCCCTCCGCAAAGGACAAACTTGAAGCGCTTTTTGGAACTGTTGAAGTTGCCGAAAAAAACAAAGGCTACTTCATTTTGAGAGCGAAAAAGAGTTTGACCCTCTAGTTTTCTTGTGATATTATTGTAAGATGCAAAATTATTAAAGTCAGAAAGTATGTCCATTTGCATAAATGGATCAGTTTATGGCAATAATGGTTTAAATAATTGTTCTTTACGTAGAAAATGTGGTTAATAAAAGCCTCGTTTTCTATTTGTCTTATGTCCATTTTGTGATGACATTGAGCAGAATGGATCTATCAAAACGCTTGATTTGAGGGGTGAATCAGTTGACAGGTCAACTAGTTCAGTATGGACGACACCGCCAGCGCAGAAGCTTTGCGCGTATCAGTGAAGTATTGGAACTTCCGAATCTGATTGAGATTCAGACAGCTTCCTATGAATGGTTTTTAGAAGAAGGATTGAGAGAGATGTTTCGCGACATTTCCCCAATCGAAGACTTCACTGGAAATCTTTCATTAGAATTTATTGATTACAGCCTTGGTGAACCAAAGTATTCAGTAGATGAATCAAAAGAACGCGATGTTACGTATTCCGCGCCGCTTCGTGTGAAGGTTCGACTGTTGAATAAAGATACCGGAGAAGTAAAAGATCAGGATGTGTTCATGGGAGATTTCCCTCTTATGACAGACACTGGGACGTTCATCATTAATGGAGCTGAACGTGTTATTGTATCACAGCTTGTTCGATCGCCAAGTGTGTATTTTCACGGCAAAATGGATAAGAACGGAAAAAGAGGCTTCGGCGCTACGGTAATTCCTAACCGCGGGGCTTGGCTTGAGTATGAAACAGATGCAAAAGATGTCGTTCACGTTCGTATTGATCGTACACGGAAGCTTCCTGTAACTGTTTTATTACGTGCGCTCGGCTTTGGTACAGATCAGGAAATTATTGATCTGATCGGTGACAACGAATATATCCGTAATACGCTTGAAAAAGATAATACGGAAACCGTTGATAAGGCATTGCTCGAAATCTATGAGAGACTTCGCCCTGGCGAACCGCCAACTGTAGATAACGCAAAGAGTCTTCTAGAATCACGTTTCTTTGATCCAAAGCGCTACGACCTGGCTAATGTAGGTCGATATAAAATGAATAAAAAGCTTCACATTAAGAATCGTTTGTTCGGACAAGTGCTTGCAGAAACGCTGGCAGATCCAGAAACAGGCGAGATTCTTGCAGAAAAGGGAACGACTCTTGATCGCCGAAACCTAGATAAGCTGATTCCTTATCTTGAAAATGGCGTTGGTTTTAAAACCATTAATCATGCTGGCGGCGTGATCGAAGAAGATCTAACGCTTCAGTCGATTAAAATTCAGGTTCCTAACGCAGATAGTGACAAAGAAATTTTAGTAACTGGTAATGCTTATGTAGATGATAGTGTTAAAAACATTACCGCTGCTGATATTATTTCTTCTATCAGTTATTTCTTCAATCTATTACATGGTGTCGGTTTAACAGATGATATTGATCATCTTGGAAATCGTCGTCTGCGTTCTGTTGGTGAGCTTTTGCAAAACCAGTTCCGCATCGGGCTTTCCCGTATGGAGCGAGTGGTGCGTGAAAGAATGTCCATCCAGGACACAAACACCATTACACCACAGCAGTTAATTAATATTCGCCCTGTTATTGCGTCTATTAAAGAGTTTTTTGGAAGCTCTCAATTATCTCAATTCATGGACCAAACAAATCCATTAGCTGAATTGACGCATAAACGTCGTCTGTCAGCACTTGGACCTGGTGGTTTAACACGTGAGCGTGCGGGCTTTGAAGTGCGTGACGTTCATTACTCCCACTACGGCCGTATGTGTCCAATTGAGACGCCTGAGGGACCGAATATCGGACTGATTAACTCCCTGTCAAGCTTTGCGAAGGTAAACCGTTTTGGATTCATTGAAACGCCTTACCGTCGTGTAGACCCTGATACAGGAAAAGTGACAGACCGGATTGACTATTTAACTGCTGATGAAGAAGATAATTACGTTGTGGCACAGGCTAATGCCCGTTTGGGGGATGACGGATCATTCCTTGATGATGAAGTAGTGTCGCGTTTCCGCGGTGAGAACACCGTAATCAGACGCGATCGACTTGATTACATGGACGTATCACCAAAACAGGTTGTATCTGCTGCAACCGCATGTATTCCTTTCTTGGAAAACGATGACTCCAACCGTGCACTTATGGGAGCGAACATGCAGCGTCAGGCAGTTCCTTTGCTGAACCCTGAAGCCCCATTCGTTGGTACAGGAATGGAGCACGTTTCTGCTAAAGATTCAGGTGCTGCTGTCATCAATAAGCATGAAGGTATTGTTGAGCGTGTTCAGGCGAGCCAGGTATGGGTCCGCAGACTCGTTGAGATTGACGGAAAAGAAACAGAAGGCGATCTTGATAAATACAAAATGCAAAAATTCATTCGTTCCAACCAGGGAACTTGCTATAACCAGCGTCCGATCGTTTCTGTAGGAGACCGCGTAGTAAAAGGCGAAATTCTTGCAGATGGTCCTTCGATGGAATTAGGGGAGCTTGCTCTTGGGCGTAACGTTCTTGTCGGATTTATGACATGGGACGGTTACAACTATGAGGATGCTGTTATCATGAGTGAGCGTCTGGTAAAAGACGATGTATACACGTCGATCCATATTGAAGAATATGAATCAGAATCACGTGATACAAAGCTTGGACCTGAAGAAATCACGCGTGATATTCCAAACGTCGGGGAAGATGCACTCCGCAATCTTGATGAGCGCGGAATCATCCGAATTGGTGCGGAAGTTAAAGACGGGGATATCCTTGTTGGGAAAGTAACGCCAAAAGGTGTGACGGAACTAACAGCGGAAGAACGTCTGCTTCATGCCATTTTCGGTGAAAAAGCCCGTGAAGTAAGAGATACTTCGCTTCGCGTACCGCATGGTGCAGGAGGAATTATTCTTGATGTGAAGATCTTCAACCGTGAAGACGGAGACGAGCTTCCACCGGGAGTAAACCAATTGGTTCGTGCTTATATCGTTCAAAAGAGAAAAATCTCTGTTGGGGATAAAATGGCCGGACGCCACGGAAATAAAGGTGTTATTTCACGGATACTTCCAGAAGAGGATATGCCATATCTGCCTGACGGAACGCCGATTGATATCATGTTAAACCCGCTTGGTGTACCATCCCGTATGAATATCGGTCAGGTGCTTGAAATGCATATGGGAATGGCCGCTCGCTCAATGGGCATCCATATTGCCACTCCGGTATTTGATGGTGCTAACGAGGAAGATGTGTGGGCTACAATTGAAGAAGCCGGCATGTCGCGTGACGGAAAAACCGTTTTATATGACGGAAGATCCGGAGATCCATTCGATAACCGTGTGTCAGTTGGTGTGATGTACATGATCAAACTTGCTCACATGGTTGATGATAAACTTCACGCTCGTTCAACTGGTCCTTACTCACTTGTTACTCAGCAGCCGCTGGGTGGTAAAGCGCAGTTTGGCGGACAGCGTTTTGGTGAGATGGAAGTTTGGGCCCTTGAAGCATATGGGGCTGCTTACACGCTGCAGGAGATTTTGACTGTTAAGTCGGATGATGTTGTAGGTCGTGTTAAAACTTACGAAGCCATTGTAAAAGGCGACAGCGTACCTGAACCGGGCGTACCTGAATCATTCAAAGTATTGATTAAAGAGCTTCAAAGCTTAGGTATGGACGTTAAGATGCTGTCTAGCAATGATGAAGAAATTGAAATGCGCGACATGGATGATGAAGAAGATATTCATCAGGCAGACGCATTGAATATTGCACCGGAAACCGATGTATTAACATCAGAAACCGTTGCGGCAAAAGAATGAGCAATACAACTGTGCAGATAACCGACAAAAGGGCAAAACCTGTAAACGAAAAGGGAGGTAGGCTCCTTGATAGATGTTAATAATTTTGAGTATATGAAAATCGGCCTGGCTGCTCCTGATAAAATCCGCTCGTGGTCTTTCGGAGAAGTTAAAAAGCCAGAAACCATTAACTATCGTACGTTGAAGCCTGAAAAAGATGGTCTATTCTGTGAGCGTATTTTCGGTCCTCAAAAAGACTGGGAATGCCACTGCGGTAAATACAAACGCGTCCGTTACAAGGGCGTCGTTTGTGACCGCTGCGGAGTAGAAGTTACACGTGCCAAAGTGCGCCGCGAACGTATGGGGCATATTGAATTGGCAGCGCCTGTATCACACATCTGGTACTTCAAAGGTATTCCAAGCCGTATGGGCCTTGTTCTTGACATGTCTCCGCGTGCTTTGGAAGAAGTAATTTACTTTGCTTCTTACGTTGTAACAGAATCAGGAGATACAGCGCTTGAGAAAAAGCAGCTGCTGTCTGAAAAAGAATATCGTGCATATCGGGATAAATACAGCAACAAATTCCAGGCCGCTATGGGTGCAGAAGCCATCAAAAAGCTTCTTCAGGACCTTGACCTGGACAAAGAGGCAGAGATGCTGAAGGAAGAACTAAAAACTGCACAAGGCCAGCGCCGTACGCGTGCCATTAAACGCCTTGAAGTAGTGGAATCTTTCCGTAACTCGGGTAACTATCCTGATTGGATGATCCTTGATGTACTGCCTGTCATCCCGCCTGAGCTTCGTCCGATGGTTCAGCTTGACGGCGGACGTTTCGCTACATCAGATTTAAATGATCTTTATCGTCGCGTAATTAACCGGAATAACAGGCTGAAGCGCCTTCTTGACCTTGGTGCGCCAAGCATCATCGTTCAGAATGAAAAGCGTATGCTCCAGGAAGCTGTAGATGCACTGATTGACAATGGCCGGCGCGGACGTCCTGTAACGGGACCTGGTAACCGTCCATTAAAATCACTTTCTCACATGCTGAAAGGGAAGCAGGGCCGTTTCCGTCAAAATCTTCTTGGTAAACGAGTGGACTATTCAGGCCGTTCCGTTATCGTAGTAGGTCCAAACCTGAAAATGTATCAATGCGGACTTCCGAAAGAAATGGCGCTTGAACTGTTTAAACCGTTTGTAATGAAAGAATTGGTTGAACGCGGACTCGCTCATAATATCAAGAGTGCAAAGCGTAAAATCGAGCGTGTTCACAGTGAAGTCTGGGATGTGCTTGAAGATGTTATTAAAGAGCACCCGGTACTGCTGAACCGAGCACCAACCCTTCACCGTCTCGGAATTCAAGCGTTTGAGCCCACACTGGTAGAAGGACGCGCAATCCGTCTCCATCCGCTTGTATGTACTGCATACAACGCCGACTTTGATGGTGACCAAATGGCGGTCCACGTACCGCTTTCATCTGAAGCTCAAGCTGAAGCGCGCCTGCTAATGCTGGCTGCACAAAACATCTTGAATCCTAAAGATGGAAAACCTGTTGTAACACCTTCTCAGGATATGGTTTTAGGAAACTATTACCTGACTCTTGAGCGTAAGGATGCTGTCGGAGAAGGTAAAATATTCAGAGACGCTGATGAAGTGCTTCTGGCGTATCAAAATGGATATGTACATCTTCACAGCCGTATTGCAATCCATGCGAGCGCAGTGAAAAAAGAAAACTTTACAGAAGAGCAAAACAAACAGCTTCTGTTAACTACACCAGGGAAGATTATCTTTAATGAAATTCTTCCGAAGTCGTTCCCTTACATCAATGAGCCGACAATGGAAAACTTGGAAGTGGCAACACCTGATAAGTTCTTCGTTGATCCGACTACAGATGTGAAAGAACATATTAAATCGAATGAGCTTGTCTCACCATTTAAAAAGAAATATCTCGGAAATGTCATTGCTGAAGTGTTCAAGCGATTTCACATTACCGATACGTCAAGAATGCTTGACAGCATGAAAAACCTGGGCTTTAAACACTCTACCCGCGCCGGTATTACAATCGGTATAGCTGACATCGTGGTATTGCCTGAGAAGCAGGTAATCCTGAAAGAAGCACAGGAAAGAGTGGATAAAGTTACGAAGCAGTTCCGACGCGGATTAATTACCGAAGAAGAACGCTACGATCGTGTCATTTCAATATGGAGTGCGGCAAAAGATGTAATTCAAGACAAGCTTATGCTTACGCTTGACAGTCTGAACCCGATCTACATGATGAGTGACTCCGGTGCCCGTGGTAACGCATCTAACTTTACGCAGCTTGCTGGTATGCGTGGTCTGATGGCCAACCCGGCTGGACGGATCATTGAGCTTCCAATCAAATCAAGTTTCCGTGAAGGACTTACTGTTCTTGAGTACTTTATTTCAACTCACGGTGCCCGTAAAGGTCTTGCCGATACAGCCCTTAAGACAGCTGACTCAGGTTACCTTACTCGTCGTCTTGTTGATGTGGCTCAGGATGTAATCGTTCGTGAAGAAGATTGCGGAACAGATAGAGGACTTCGAGTACGTTCATTAAAAGACGGTACTGAAACAATTGAACCGCTTGAAGAACGTTTAGAAGGCCGTTATTCAAATCAAACGGTAAAACACCCTGGAAATGGCAAAGTGTTTGTTAGACGCAACGAACTGATTACAGAAGATATCGCGCGTCAAATTATTGAAGCAGGTATTGAAGAAGTATCTATCCGCTCTGCGTTTACTTGTAACACGCGTCATGGCGTATGTGAAAAATGCTATGGTAAGAACCTTGCAACTGGTGAAAAGGTTGAAGTCGGAGAAGCAGTTGGTATTATTGCGGCTCAGTCAATCGGTGAACCAGGAACACAGCTTACGATGCGTACCTTCCATACAGGCGGGGTAGCAGGAGACGATATTACACAAGGTCTTCCACGTATCCAGGAGATCTTTGAAGCCCGTAATCCGAAAGGTCAAGCGGTCATCTCAGAGATCGATGGTGTCGTAACAGCCATTAGTGAAGGCAAAGACCGTCAACAGGAAATCACAGTTAAAGGTGATGTTGAAACAAGAAGCTATACAGCTCCTTATACAGCGCGCCTGAAAGTGGGAATTGACGACGTCATTGCTCGAGGCCAGGAATTGACTGAAGGTTCTATTGATCCGAAAGAGTTAATCAAGATTCGCGACGTTGCTGCTGTTCAGGAATACTTGCTGAAAGAAGTTCAAAAAGTATACCGTATGCAGGGCGTTGAAATCGGCGACAAGCACGTAGAAGTAATGGTACGTCAAATGCTTCGTAAAGTTCGTGTTATTGAAGCCGGTGAAACAGAATTGCTTCCGGGATCTTTACTCGATGTCCACCAGTTTATGGAGGCCAACGAAAAGGTTCTATTATCAGGCAAGAAGCCGGCAACAGGGCGTCCATTGATTCTTGGAATCACAAAAGCGTCTCTTGAAACCGAGTCCTTCCTGTCTGCAGCATCCTTCCAGGAAACAACACGTGTTCTTACGGATGCAGCAATCAAAGGCAAGCGCGATGAACTTCTTGGACTTAAAGAAAATGTCATCATCGGTAAACTTGTTCCAGCAGGAACAGGAATGCAGCGCTATCGCCAGGCTGAAATCGAATCAGAAGACAGAGCTGTTGAAGAAGCAGTCACAGTCGACTAATTGCGGTGGAAGTTCACAGGCAGCTTCGCCAGACAGTAAACTGGCGGGCTGACTAAAGAAAAGAGAATGCGCACCAGATAAGGTGTCGCATTCTCAATTTCTTTTATATAATGTTGACATCAACTAGATGAGATGATAATATATTCAAGGTTGCTCCTATTCGTAACCTGTTACTTTGGAGGATATGAAGATGTCTTATGAAAAAGTATCACAGGCTGAACACATCATTGTAGGATCCAAACAAGTTGTAAAGGCCCTCAAGGCAGGTTCAATCCGAGAGGTGATCGTCGCTGATGATGCGGATGTCCATGTGATTGATAAAATCATATACACCGCTAAAGATATGAACGTGTCAATTTCCCATGTAGACTCTATGAAGAAGCTGGGGAAAGCATGTGGGATCGAAGTCGGTGCTGCTGCGGTAGCCATTACTGTTTAAAGATGTTTTTGTAGTGTAGTGCTACAAAGGCTTTGTTTTTGCCCAAAAATGAACCACCTGGATGTGTGGGCTTACAACAAATTTGAAGGGAGGAAAAAACTCATGCCAACTATTAACCAATTAGTGCGCAAGCCGCGTCAATCTAAAGGCACGAAATCAACTTCACCAGCACTAAACAAGGGATACAACAGCTTCAAAAAGAAAGCAACTGATGTATCTTCTCCACAAAAGCGTGGTGTATGTACTCGTGTTGGTACAATGACACCGAAGAAACCGAACTCGGCTCTTCGTAAATATGCCCGTGTACGTTTGACAAACATGATCGAAGTAACGGCTTATATCCCAGGTATCGGACACAATCTGCAAGAGCACAGTGTTGTTCTTATCCGCGGAGGACGTGTAAAAGATTTACCAGGGGTACGTTACCACATCGTTCGTGGTGCTCTTGATACTGCTGGAGTAGACGGACGCCGTCAAGGACGTTCTCTATACGGTACTAAGAGACCAAAAGAAAAGAAATCCTAATTTGATTTAAATAGATTTTCTCGTGAAAGGAGGAACACACATGCCTCGTAAAGGTGCAGTAGCAAAACGTGACGTGTTGCCAGATCCGATTTACAATTCGAAGCTTGTAACACGCTTAATTAACAAAATCATGGTAGACGGTAAGAGAGGTACAGCTCAAAAAATTCTTTATTCAGCGTTTAATGTCATTCAGGAACGCAGCGGTAAAGATGCTCTTGAGGTGTTCGATCAAGCTCTTAAAAACATCATGCCAGTTCTTGAAGTTCGCGCACGCCGTGTAGGTGGAGCTAACTATCAAGTGCCGGTTGAAGTACGTCCAGAGCGTCGTACAACTCTTGGTCTTCGCTGGTTGGTTGATCACTCACGCAAACGCGGAGAAAAAACAATGCAAGAGCGTTTAGCAAACGAAATTCTTGATGCAGCGAACAACACTGGAGCTGCAGTTAAGAAACGTGAAGACACTCATAAAATGGCTGAAGCTAACAAAGCATTTGCTCATTATCGCTGGTAAGATTAAACGCAGTTTTAACCATATTACCATTTTAGGAAGGAGAAAGACCCATGCCTAGAGAGTTCTCCTTATTTAACACTCGTAATATCGGTATCATGGCTCACATTGATGCCGGTAAGACGACTGCGACGGAGCGTATCCTTTATTATACAGGCCGTATCCACAAGATCGGCGAAACGCATGAAGGTGCGTCACAAATGGACTGGATGGAGCAGGAGCAAGAGCGTGGAATCACGATCACATCTGCTGCAACTACCGCTTCATGGAAAGACCACCGTGTTAACATCATCGATACACCTGGACACGTAGACTTCACTGTAGAAGTTGAACGTTCACTTCGTGTACTTGATGGTGCAGTAGGTGTTCTCGATGCCCAATCGGGTGTTGAGCCGCAAACTGAAACTGTATGGCGTCAAGCAACAACTTACGGAGTGCCTCGTATTGTGTTCGTTAATAAAATGGACAAAATCGGTGCAGATTTCCTTTACTCTGTAGGTACACTGCATGACCGTCTTCAAGCTAACGCTCATCCAATTCAGCTTCCAATTGGCGCTGAAGATGAGTTTGAAGGAATCATTGATCTGGTTGAAATGGTAGCTTACTACTATGAAGACGACCTGGGAACTCGTACTGAACAGCGTGAAATTCCTGATGAGTACAAAGAACAGGCAGAGGAGTACCGCGGCAAATTAGTTGAAGCGGTTGCTGACCTTGATGAAGATCTAATGATGAAATACCTTGAAGGTGAAGAATTCACTACAGAGGAACTTAAAGCTGCAATCCGTAAGGGAACTGTCAACGTTGAGTTCTATCCTGTAATTTGTGGTTCTGCTTTCAAAAACAAAGGGGTTCAGCTTCTGCTGGATGCTGTTATTGACTACCTTCCATCACCTTTAGATGTTGAGTCTATCAAAGGGCACATTCCGGACACAGAAGAGGAAGTTTCACGTCCTCCAAGTGACGAAGAGCCTTTCGCTGCTCTAGCATTTAAAGTAATGACGGATCCGTACGTTGGTAAATTAACATTCTTCCGCGTGTACTCAGGAGTACTTCAATCCGGATCATATGTTCAGAATGCTTCAAAAGGGAAGCGTGAGCGCGTAGGACGTATCCTGCAAATGCATGCAAACTCCCGTGAAGAAATTTCTGAAGTTTATGCCGGTGATATCGCGGCTGCTGTTGGTCTTAAAGATACAACAACAGGGGATACTCTATGTGACGAAAAGAGTCTTGTTATTCTTGAGTCTATGGAATTCCCGGAACCGGTTATCTCTGTTGCGATCGAGCCTAAGTCGAAAGCTGACCAGGATAAAATGGGTCAAGCTCTTCAAAAGCTTCAGGAAGAAGATCCGACATTCCACGCGCACACTGACACTGAAACAGGTCAAACGATCATTGCAGGTATGGGTGAGCTTCACCTTGATATCCTCGTTGACCGTATGCGCCGTGAGTTTAAAGTAGAAGCTAACGTTGGTGCTCCTCAGGTATCTTACCGTGAGACATTCCGCGGCTCTGCTCAAGTTGAAGGGAAATTCGTACGCCAGTCTGGTGGACGTGGACAATTCGGACACGTTAAAATCGAATTCTCTCCAAACGAAGAGGGTAAAGGCTTTGAATTTGAAAATGGTATCGTAGGTGGTACTGTTCCTCGTGAATACATTCCTGCTGTTCAAGCTGGATTGGAAGATTCACTAGATAACGGTGTTCTTGCCGGATATCCATTAATCGATATTAAAGCTCGTCTATATGATGGTTCATACCATGATGTTGACTCCTCTGAAATGGCCTTTAAGATTGCTGCTTCAATGGCATTGAAAAACGCAGTATCCAAGTGTAATCCAGTACTTCTTGAGCCGCTTATGCGTGTAGAAGTTATGATTCCTGAAGAGTACATGGGAGATATCATGGGAGATATCACATCTCGCCGTGGACGGGTAGAAGGTATGGCAGCCCGCGGTAACACGCAGATTGTTAAAGCATTCGTTCCATTATCTGAAATGTTCGGATATGCAACGTCACTTCGCTCGAATACACAAGGACGTGGAACATTCTCTATGTTCTTCGATCATTACGAAGAAGTACCTAAATCAATCTCCGAAGAAATCATCAAGAAAAATAAAGGGGAATAATTGATTTAGCTCTACCAATAAAGTATAACTACTATGTAAGGGATGAGAGAAAGAGGTTCCTGAGAGCTTCTTTCCTTCATAACAATAAAAAATACATCTTTAACTATCTAAAGGAGGATTTCCAAATGGCTAAGGAAAAATTCGACCGTTCGAAAACCCATGCTAACATTGGTACAATCGGACACGTTGACCATGGTAAAACAACTTTAACTGCTGCAATCACAACTGTACTTCACAAGAAATATGGTCGTGGAACAGCTATGGCATATGATCAAATTGATGGTGCTCCAGAAGAGCGCGAGCGCGGAATCACAATCTCAACTGCACACGTTGAGTATGAAACTGACACTCGTCACTATGCACACGTTGATTGCCCAGGACACGCTGACTATGTTAAAAACATGATCACTGGTGCCGCACAAATGGACGGAGGAATCCTAGTAGTATCTGCTGCTGACGGTCCAATGCCACAGACTCGTGAGCACATCCTTCTTTCTCGTCAAGTAGGTGTTCCTTACCTAGTTGTATTCATGAACAAATGCGACATGGTAGACGATGAAGAGCTTCTTGAACTAGTTGAAATGGAAATTCGTGATCTTCTTTCTGACTACGACTTCCCTGGCGACGATGTTCCAGTAATCAAAGGTTCTGCTCTTAAAGCTCTTGAAGGAGATGCTGAGTGGGAAGAAAAAATCTATGAGCTTATGGAAGCAGTAGATAGCTACATCCCAACTCCAGAGCGTGACACTGACAAGCCATTCATGATGCCAGTTGAGGATGTATTCTCAATCACTGGCCGTGGTACAGTTGCTACAGGACGTGTTGAGCGTGGACAAGTTAAAGTCGGTGACGAAGTTGAAATCATCGGTCTTACTGAAGAGCCAAAGAAAACAACTGTAACGGGTGTTGAAATGTTCCGTAAGCTTCTTGACTATGCAGAAGCTGGTGACAACATCGGTGCACTACTTCGTGGTGTATCCCGTGACGACATCAACCGTGGACAAGTTCTTGCTAAGCCAGGAACAATCACTCCGCACACAAACTTCAAAGCTGAAGTTTATGTTCTATCAAAAGAAGAAGGTGGACGTCACACTCCATTCTTCACTAACTACCGCCCTCAGTTCTACTTCCGTACAACTGACGTAACTGGCGTTTGTAACCTTCCTGAAGGAGTAGAAATGGTTATGCCTGGCGACAACATCGAAATGACTGTTGAGCTTATCTCTCCTATCGCAATCGAAGAAGGAACTAAGTTCTCTATTCGTGAAGGTGGACGTACAGTAGGCGCTGGCGTAGTTGCTTCTATCCAGAAGTAATTTCTGCTATTCCAACATTACCCCTGCAGCCTTATTTGGCTTCAGGGGTTTTTGTTTGCAAAACGCCAAGCACAGATTAGAACACCCCTTTACTATCAAATACAAACTTATAAGTTGAATACAGATTTTACTGGCAGATGTTTTGTGAATGCAAGATTAGTGAGTTGCTCATTCCTTATCTTTTAATTCCACTAATCAAACAACTATAAAAGAAGTGATCCTGTATCCCGGCCGCAAGGGTGCAAAAAAAGGTGCAGTGGGTAAGGATCATTTTTTTTATTCTATATAGAAGAAACTCATTCCATAACCAGGTTATCGGCAATAAAAAGCAGAAAGAAGACCAGCTAAAGCCTGTGAATTTTCTGCCTATTTTCATATCCCTTGAAACCTGAAGAGATCCCTCGTATAATAAAGAAAGTGTGTTAGAAAGTAATTTCGGAAAAAGACTTGCGTTATTCTAATATTATCTGTATAATATCTAATGTTGGTCTTTGACTGCGATGAAGCGGGAGGTTGCCGACACACCCGGCCGCTTTGCCATGGCTGGTGTGTGGGAAATTTTCGCGGAGAATGTCTATTCCTAAATAGGCGAAAAAGGAGGGAAAATAATGGCAAAACAAAAAATTCGTATCCGTTTGAAGGCGTATGATCACAGAATCCTTGATCAGTCCGCAGAGAAAATCGTTGAAACTGCAAAACGTTCAGGTGCTAGTGTATCGGGTCCAATCCCGTTGCCAACTGAAAAGTCGATTTACACGATTCTTCGTGCGGTCCACAAATACAAGGATGCTCGTGAGCAGTTTGAAATGCGCACACACAAACGTCTTGTTGATATTGTGAACCCAACACCACAAACGGTAGATGCTCTAATGCGTCTTGACTTACCGTCTGGCGTTGACATCGAAATCAAACTTTAATACAAAAAATAAATTATAAAAACAAATTAGGAGGTGTGACTAATGACCAAAGGAATCTTAGGTAGAAAGATTGGAATGACTCAGGTTTTTGCTGAAAATGGTGACTTGATCCCTGTAACTGTAATTCAGGCAACGCCAAACGTTGTGCTTCAAAAGAAATCAGTTGATACAGACGGATACGAGGCTATCCAAATTGGTTTTGAAGACAAGCGCGCTAAGCTTGCTAACAAACCAGAAGGCGGCCATGCTGCTAAAGCAGAAACTGCTCCTAAGCGCTTCGTCCGTGAAGTACGCGGTGTAGAACTTGGAGAGTATGAGGTTGGTCAGGAAGTCAAGGTTGATATTTTCGCAGAAGGCGATGTAATAGATGTGACAGGAATTTCGAAGGGTAAAGGTTTCCAGGGCGCGATCAAGCGTCACAACCAATCCCGCGGACCAATGTCCCATGGTTCTCGTTATCACCGTCGTCCCGGTTCAATGGGTCCTGTAGATCCAAACCGTGTATTTAAAGGTAAACTATTACCTGGACGTATGGGCGGAGAAAGAGTAACAGTTCAAAACTTATCAATCGTGAAGGTTGATGTTGAGCGTAACTTACTTCTTGTTAAGGGCAACGTTCCTGGTCCTAACAAGACATTGATTCAAGTAAATAGTGCGGTTAAAGCTAACTAATAGACGCTATCGGAAAGGAGGAAACAGGAATGCCTAAAGTATCTCTTTACAAACAGGATGGTTCAACAGCTGGTGAATTCGAGCTTAATGAATCAATCTTCGGTATCGAGCCAAACAATGCAGTGATGTTTGAGGCAGTAGTAATGCAGCGCGCATCACTTCGCCAAGGATCACACAAAGTAAAAAACCGTTCTGCAGTACGCGGCGGTGGACGTAAACCATGGCGTCAAAAAGGTACGGGTCGTGCTCGTCAAGGGTCAATCCGCTCACCACAATGGCGTGGAGGTGGCGTAGTCTTCGGACCGACACCACGCAGCTACAGCTACAAGCTTCCTAAAAAAGTTCGTCGCTTAGCAATTAAATCTGCTCTTTCTTCCAAAGTGGTTGAAGAGAATTTCCTAGTGCTAGAGGCGTTGTCATTTGATACGCCAAAAACAAAGGAATTTGCATCAGTTCTTAAAAACCTTTCAGTAGACAAAAAAGTCCTAGTAGTGACTGACGGTCTTGATGAAAATGTTTCATTAGCTGGTCGTAATATTCCTGGAGTAACAATCGTATCTGCAAATGGAATCAGTGTTCTTGACGTGCTTGGTCACGACAAGCTAATCATGACGAAAGATGCAGTTCAAAAAGTAGAGGAGGTGCTTGTATAATGGAAGCTCGTGATATCATTAAGCGCCCCGTAATTACTGAACGTTCTTCAGACCTTATGGGTGAGAAGAAATATACGTTTGAAGTAAACACTCGTGCAAATAAAACACAAGTAAAACATGCAATTGAAGAAGTTTTCGGTGTGGATGTTGCAAAAGTTAACATTATGAACTACAAAGGGAAATACAAGCGCATGGGACGTTATGCTGGTTACACGAACAAGCGTCGCAAAGCAATTGTAACTCTTACTGAATCAAGCAAGGAAATCGAATTTTTCGAAGCTTAATACTAACTGAAATATAGAAGAGGAGGGAACAGAATGGCGATTAAAAAGTACAAACCTACCTCCAACGGTCGTCGCGGCATGACAAGTTCTGATTTTGCTGAGATTACAACAAGCACTCCAGAAAAATCGCTTCTTGCGCCAGTTAAGCGCAAAGGTGGTCGTAACAACCAAGGTAAGTTAACCGTTCGTCATCAAGGTGGCGGTCACAAGCGCCAGTATCGCATCATCGACTTTAAACGTAACAAAGATGGCATTCCTGGTCGCGTTGCCACAATCGAATATGATCCAAACCGTTCAGCTAACATTGCATTAATCAATTACGCTGATGGAGAAAAACGTTACATCCTGGCTCCTAAGGGACTAGTAGTAGGTATGGAAGTTATGGCTGGTCCGGAAGCGGATATCAAAACAGGCAATGCACTTCCACTTATCAACATTCCTGTTGGTACAGTCATTCACAATATCGAGATGAAACCTGGTAAAGGCGGACAATTGGTACGTTCAGCTGGAACATCAGCTCAGGTTCTTGGTAAAGAAGGTAAGTACGTACTTGTGCGTCTTAACTCTGGTGAAACTCGTATGATCCTTGCTACTTGCCGCGCTACAGTTGGTCAAGTAGGAAATGAGCAGCACGAACTTATTAACATTGGTAAAGCAGGACGTTCTCGTTGGTTAGGCAAACGCCCAACTGTACGTGGTTCTGTAATGAACCCTAACGATCACCCACACGGTGGTGGTGAAGGTAAAGCACCAATCGGACGTAAATCACCTATGTCACCATGGGGCAAACCGACTCTTGGTTACAAGACACGTAAGAAATCAAACAAATCCGATAAATTTATCGTACGTCGCCGTAAAAAATAACGGGATTGAGCTACGGTTCATAAGACGAGCCGTAGGGCAATCACGAAGGGAGGTTCCAATATGGGTCGCAGCTTGAAAAAAGGACCTTTTGTGGACGATCATTTAATGGTTAAAGTTGAGAAGCTTAATGAAGCAGACAAGAAACAAGTTGTTAAAACTTGGTCTCGTCGTTCAACAATCTTCCCAGCATTCATCGGTCACACAATCGCAGTATATGACGGACGCAAACATGTACCGGTATACGTCACAGAAGACATGGTAGGACACAAGCTTGGTGAATTTGCACCTAGCCGTTTGTACAAAGGCCATGGCAACGATGACAAGAAAACAAGACGCTAATTGAGAGGAGGCTATCCTAATGCAAGCTAAAGCTGTTGCGAGAACAGTTCGTATTGCTCCTCGTAAAGTACGCCTAGTAGCAGATTTGATCCGAGGCAAGCAGGTTGGCGAGGCGGTTGCAATTTTAAACCACACTCCACGTTCTGCTTCACCCGTTGTTGAAAAGGTATTGAAATCTGCTGTAGCGAACGCTGAGCATAACTACGATATGGACATCAATAATCTAGTGATTACAGAGGCCTATGTAAATGAAGGTCCAACACTTAAACGTTTCCGTCCACGTGCGATGGGCCGTGCAAGTGCAATCAACAAACGTACTAGCCACATTACAATCGTGGTATCTGAAAAAAAGGAGGGGTAACGCGTGGGTCAAAAAATTCATCCAATAGGACTTAGAATTGGTATTATTCGTGACTGGGATTCTAAATGGTTCGCAGGTAAGGACTATGCAGATCTATTGCACGAAGACCTAAGAGTCCGTGATTATATCGAAGGACGCCTTAAAGAAGCTTCTGTTTCTAAGGTTGAAATCGAACGTGCGGCTAACCGCATCAACATTACAATTCACACTGCTAAGCCTGGTATGGTAATTGGTAAAGGCGGTACGGAAGTGGAAGCACTTCGTAAAGACCTTAACAAAATTACAAACAAGCGTGTTCACATCAACATCGTTGAAATCAAACGAGCAGATCTTGATGCGAAACTAGTAGGTGAAAACATTGCACGTCAACTGGAAAACCGCGTGTCTTTCCGCCGTGCACAAAAACAATCAATCCAACGCACAATGCGTGCTGGTGCTAAAGGGATCAAAACACAAGTTTCTGGTCGTCTTGGCGGAGCAGATATCGCACGTGCTGAACATTATAGCGAAGGTACTGTTCCACTTCATACTCTTCGTGCTGACATCGATTACGCTCATGTTGAAGCGGATACTACGTATGGTAAGCTCGGAGTTAAAGTATGGATCTATCGTGGAGAAGTTCTTCCTACTAAGAACAAGAAGAATGCCGAGGAAGGAGGAAACTAATCATGTTATTGCCTAAACGCGTTAAATATCGTCGTGTACACCGCGGAAAAATGCGCGGTCAAGCGAAAGGCGGTACAGAAGTAAGTTTCGGTGAATACGGTCTTCAGGCAGTTGATGCCAGCTGGATCACAAACCGTCAAATCGAATCTGCTCGTATTGCGATGACTCGTTACATGAAACGTGGAGGTAAAGTTTGGATTAAGATTTTCCCACACAAACCTTACACGAAAAAACCTCTTGAAGTCCGAATGGGTTCTGGTAAAGGTGCTCCTGAAGGATGGGTAGCGGTTGTAAAACCTGGCAAGATTATGTTTGAAATTGCAGGAGTATCTGAAGAGGTTGCACGAGAAGCTCTTCGCCTTGCAGCGCACAAACTTCCAATCAAATGTAAGTTTGTAAAACGTGAAGAAATTGGTGGTGAATCAAATGAAAGCTAATGAAATTCGTGACCTTACCACTGCTGAAATAGAACAAAAGGTTAAATCACTGAAAGAAGAGCTTTTCAATCTGCGTTTCCAACTTGCAACAGGGCAACTGGAAAACACTGCTCGTATTCGTGAAGTACGCAAAGCCATTGCTCGCATGAAAACCGTGATTCGTGCAAGAGAAATCGGCGCTAACAACTGATAACTGAGAGGAGGTTTGCAGCATGAGTGAACGCAACCAGCGTAAAGTCTACACCGGCCGTGTAGTGTCTGATAAAATGGACAAAACAATCACAGTTTTGGTTGAGACACAAAAGAAACATTCACTTTATGGCAAACGAGTAAAATACTCTAAAAAGTACAAAGCTCACGACGAACAAAATGAAGCCAAAATTGGCGACGTAGTTCGTGTAATGGAAACTCGCCCGCTTTCAGCAACTAAACGTTTCCGTCTAGTGGAAGTCGTAGAAAAAGCGGTTATTATCTAATATATTGTTCGGATATGTTTATTCCGAAGGGAGGTAACCTACATGATTCAACAAGAATCCCGTTTAAAAGTAGCTGACAATTCTGGCGCACGTGAAGTATTAACCATTAAAGTACTAGGTGGCTCCGGCCGTAAAACTGCTAATATTGGTGATGTGATCGTCTGCACAGTGAAACAAGCAACACCAGGAGGCGTTGTTAAAAAAGGTGAAGTTGTGAGAGCCGTAGTAGTTCGCACAAAGAGTGGAGTACGCCGCGTTGATGGAACTTACATCAAATTCGACGAAAACGCTTGTGTCATCATTAAAGACGACAAGAGCCCTCGTGGAACACGTATCTTTGGACCGGTTGCTCGTGAACTTCGTGACAACAGCTTCATGAAGATCGTTTCTCTTGCACCAGAAGTTCTTTAATTGATCAACAACCACCGTATCAAGGAGGTGCGATAGGATGCACGTTAAAAAAGGCGATAATGTAATGGTTATTTCGGGCAAAGACAAAGGCAAGACTGGTACAATTCTTGCTGCTTTCCCTAAAAAAGACCGCGTGCTTGTTGAGGGTGTAAACATCGTCAAGAAGCACTCTAAACCTTCACAAATGAATCCACAAGGTGGAATCACAAACATGGAGGCAGCAATTCACGTATCAAACGTGATGCTAATCGATCCAAAAACAAATGAACCAACACGCGTTGGCTACAAAGTTGAGGACGGCAAAAAAGTACGTATTTCAAAAAAATCAGGTGAATCTTTAGATAAATAGTTCAAGAAGAAGGGAGGTACTCAAGAATGAACCGCCTAAAAGAAAAGTTCAATAACGAAATCACGCCTGCTCTAGTTAGCAAATTTAACTACACATCAGTGATGCAGGTACCAAAAATCGATAAAATCGTAATCAACATGGGTGTTGGTGACGCAGTTCAAAACACTAAATCTCTTGATACAGCAGTTGAGGAATTAGCTACAATCACTGGTCAAAAACCACTAGTGACAAAAGCTAAAAAATCAATCGCTGGATTCCGCCTGCGTGAAGGTATGCCAATCGGAGCGAAAGTAACGCTTCGCGGTGAGCGCATGTACGAATTCCTAGACAAGTTAATCTCTGTATCTCTTCCTCGTGTACGTGACTTCAGAGGTATTTCTAAGAAGTCATTTGATGGTCGTGGAAATTACACTCTTGGTGTTAAAGAGCAGCTTATCTTCCCAGAGATCGATTATGATAAAGTATCCAAGGTTCGTGGCATGGACATCGTAATTGTAACAACAGCGGGTTCTGATGAAGAATCTCGTGAATTGCTTACACAATTCGGTATGCCATTCCAAAAGTAATCTCTATAAAAGGGAGGCGTAAACGTGGCTAAAAAATCAATGATTGCGAAGCAAAAACGCACACAAAAATTCAAAGTACAAGAGTACACTCGCTGCGAACGTTGCGGACGACCACACTCAGTACTACGCAAATTCAAGCTTTGCCGTATTTGTTTCCGTGAACTAGCATACAAGGGTCAAATTCCTGGCGTTAAAAAAGCCAGCTGGTAACACCCGATTTTGGGAAGGAGGTAAAATAATATGACAATGACAGATCCAATCGCAGATTTGTTGACTCGCATTCGTAATGCGAATCAAGTTCGTCACGAGAAGCTAGAGGTTCCTGCTTCCAACATTAAAAAGGAAATTGCAGAAATTCTTAAGCGTGAAGGTTTTATCCGTGATGTAGAATACATCGAGGACAGCAAGCAGGGGATTATTCGTATCTTCTTGAAGTATGGTTCGAATAACGAACGTGTTATCACTGGCCTTAAACGCATCTCTAAGCCTGGTCTTCGTGTTTATGCAAAAGCTGACGAAGTTCCACGTGTATTGAATGGTTTAGGTATCGCATTAGTGTCAACTTCCAACGGTGTATTTACGGACAAGGAAGCTCGCTCTAAACAAGTAGGCGGAGAAGTTCTAGCATACGTTTGGTAATATTTTCGATTAGAAATGGAGGTGCAACAGAATGTCTCGCGTAGGTAAAAAACCAATTGAGGTACCTTCTGATGTAACGCTTACTTTCAACGGTTCAACCGTTACAGCTAAAGGACCAAAAGGTGAATTAAATTTCACTTTCAATTCAGAAATGAAGTTTGAGCAGGAAGGCACTACACTTACAGTAGTCCGTCCTTCTGAATCAAAAGAACACCGTACAATCCACGGTACAACCCGTGCGATCCTGAACAATATGGTTCAAGGTGTTTCTAAAGGATTCGAACGCGGCCTTGAACTAGTTGGGGTTGGGTATCGTGCTCAAAAACAAGGAAACAAACTGATCCTTAACGTTGGATACTCTCACCCAGTTGAGATGACTCCAGAAGACGGAATCGAAGTTGAAGTTCCTTCTAACACTAAAATCATCATTAAGGGTGCGAGCAAAGAGCGTGTAGGCGCACTTGCTGCAAACATCCGTGCTGTACGTCCTCCAGAGCCTTATAAAGGTAAAGGAATCCGATATGAAGGCGAACAAGTTCGTCGCAAAGAAGGTAAAACAGGTAAATAATGCCGCCTAGGCGCATGAAAGGAGTGACCTTGATTGATTACAAAAGCTAACAAGAATGCGGTACGTAAAAAACGTCATGCTCGTGTACGTTCCAGAATCACTGGAACAGAGTCACGTCCACGTTTGAACATCTTCCGCTCAAACAAGCATATCTATGCTCAGCTAATCGATGATGTGAATGGCGTAACGCTTGCCAGCGCTGCAACATCTGACAAGGAGCTTGGTATTGAAGCTGGCGGAAACGCTGAAGCTGCAGGTAAAGTAGGCGAACTAATCGCTAAGCGTGCAGTAGAAAAAGGTTTGAAATCAGTCGTATTTGACCGTGGAGGATATCTATACCACGGACGTGTAAAAGCTCTTGCAGATGCTGCACGTGAAAACGGACTTGAATTTTAATAGAAAAAGGAGGGACAATCCAGATGCGTCGCATTGATCCAAACAAACTCGAACTTGAAGAACGCGTAGTTACGATTAACCGTGTCGCTAAGGTTGTTAAAGGTGGACGCCGCTTCCGTTTCTCTGCTCTTGTAGTAGTAGGCGACAAGAACGGCCACGTAGGATTCGGTACAGGTAAAGCCCAAGAGGTGCCTGATGCGATCCGTAAAGCAATCGAAGACGCGAAGAAAAATCTTGTAGAAGTACCAATGGTAGGAGGAACAACTCCTCACCTTGTAACAGGCCGCTTTGGAGCAGGTTCAATCCTGATCAAACCAGCATCTCCTGGTACAGGAATCATCGCCGGCGGACCGGTTCGTGCGGTACTTGAGCTTGCAGGTGTCGCTGACATTCTGTCTAAATCTCTAGGATCTAACACACCAATCAACATGGTTCGTGCCACTATCAACGGTCTTACGCAGCTTAAGCGTGCTGAAGACGTCGCGAAGCTTCGTGGCAAATCAGTGGAAGAACTGTTAGGATAAGGAGGGAAATTTGATGGCGAATAAACTAGCAATTACCCTCACTCGCAGCTTGATCGGCCGTAATAAAGATCAACGCAAAACAGTTGAAGCACTAGGTTTGCGCAAAACAAACCAAACGGTTGAGCAACAAGATAATGCTGCGATCCGTGGTATGATTAACAAAGTTTCTCATTTGGTATCAGTAAAAGAACTTTAATATAATGTCTATCAACAAGGAGGTGCCACTATGAAACTTCATGAGTTAAAACCTGCAGAAGGATCTCGTAAAGAACGCAACCGTGTAGGACGCGGTATCGGTTCTGGTAACGGTAAAACTTCTGGTAAAGGTCATAAAGGTCAAAACGCCCGTTCAGGCGGCGGAGTACGTCCTGGCTTCGAGGGTGGTCAAAATCCACTAGCTCGTCGTCTTCCTAAGCGCGGATTTACAAACATCCACCGCAAGGAATATGCAGTTGTGAACCTTGACGCACTTAACCGTTTTGACGAAGGTGCTGAAGTAACACCAGAACTTCTAATCGAGTCAGGTGTTGTAAGCAATGAAAGAGCAGGTATCAAGATTCTTGCAAAAGGGAACATCGAGAAGAAACTAACTGTTAAAGCTCACAAATTCTCTTCTGCTGCAAAAGATGCGATCGAAGCTGCTGGCGGAACAACTGAGGTGCTATAATGTTTCGGACACTCTCCAATTTTATGCGCGTGGGTGATATAAGAAATAAAATTATTTTCACCCTTTTAATGTTGGTGGTATTTCGAATTGGAACATTCATTCCGGTTCCAGGTGTAGATGCTCAGGTTCTTCAGGCACAGGATGAAATGTCCGGCCTGATTGGCTTTATGAATACATTTGGCGGCGGAGCACTGATCAACTTCTCGATTCTTGCGATGGGGATCATGCCGTACATTACGGCATCCATCATCGTTCAGCTTCTGCAAATGGACGTAGTACCGAAGTTTGCGGAATGGGCGAAGCAGGGAGATGTTGGCCGGAAAAAGCTGGCTCAATTTACGAGGTATTTCACAATCGTACTTGGTTTCATCCAGGCGATAGGAATGTCTTACGGGTTTAACCGTATGTATGGAGGAACTTTGATTCCTGATACATCAGTAGGGACATATTTGCTCATTGCAATCGTTCTTACGGCGGGTACAGCCTTCTTAATGTGGTTAGGAGAGCAAATCACGGCAAAGGGAGTTGGAAATGGGATTTCCATCATCATCTTTGCAGGTATCGTGGCAGCTATTCCTAACGCCGTTAATCAGATTTATGTACAGCAGATTCAAGGCGCTGGAGAACAGCTATTCTTGAATATTGTGATCATGCTTTTACTTTTACTGGCAGTCGTTGCCATTACAGTCGGGGTAATCTTTGTTCAGCAGGCGCTGCGTAAAATCCCTGTACAGTATGCCAAGCGTGTAGGCGGCAAAAATGCTCCTGCAGGCGGTCAATCGACCCATCTACCATTAAAAGTGAATGCTGCGGGTGTTATTCCGGTTATCTTTGCGATTTCCTTTATCATCACTCCGCAAACTTTAGTAACATTCTTTGGATCAAACAACATCACTACAACGATCCAGGAAGTATTTGACCATACTCAGCCAATCGGTATGACAATCTATGTTGGTTTAATTATTGCGTTCACGTATTTTTATGCCTTCATACAAGTGAATCCCGAAAACATGGCTGAAAATCTAAAAAAGCAAGGCGGCTATATCCCAGGTATTCGCCCGGGCAAAGCGACTCAGGATTACCTGACGAGCGTCCTTTACCGATTAACGTTTGTGGGAGCAATTTTCTTATCAATTGTTTCGATTCTCCCAATTTTCTTTATTAATTTAGCTGGACTTCCTCAGTCTGTTCAAATAGGAGGAACAAGCCTATTGATCATCGTAGGGGTTGCGCTGGAGACGATGAAGCAATTGGAAGCGCAGCTTGTGAAACGTAATTACAAAGGATTTATGAGATAATCACTGGTTTTGGGGTTACAGCCCCGGAGCCCATCAAGACTGAGGGGGCTTACTTGTGAATATTGTTTTAATGGGTTTACCTGGTGCCGGAAAAGGTACACAGGCAGAACAAATCGTTGAAAAGTATAAGATTCCTCATATCTCCACAGGGGATATGTTCCGTGCCGCAATTAAAAATGGCACAGAATTAGGCTTAGAAGCTAAATCGTTCATGGACCAGGGAGACCTGGTGCCTGATGAAGTAACCATCGGGATCGTACGTGAACGCCTTAGCCAGAATGACTGCCAAAATGGATTTTTACTCGATGGATTTCCAAGAACAGTTGCTCAGGCAGATGCGCTTGATGCGTTACTGACTGATCTTGGCAAAAAATTAGACTATGTTCTAAACATTAAGGTGGAAAAAGAAGAGTTGATTAAGCGTCTTACAGGCCGCTGGATTTGCACAGTCTGTGGGGCAACCTATCACACCATCTTTAATCCTCCTGCAGTAGAAGGTATTTGTGATAAAGACGGCGGGGAATTGTACCAGCGTGAAGATGACAAACCTGAAACTGTCAAAAATCGTTTAGATGTTAATATGAAGCAAACGCAGCCACTTCTTGATTTCTATGGTCAAAAGGGCGTGTTAAAGGACATTGATGGCCAACAGGATATTAAGAAAGTATTCGTTGACATTGATGAACTGCTCGGGGGCCTTCGCTAATGATCATTTGCAAGACGCCTCGGGAGCTCGAGATCATGCGCGAAGCAGGCAAGATTGTTGCGTTAACCCATCAGGAGTTGCAAAAGCATATTGCGCCTGGGATCACGACGAAGGAACTGGATGACATAGCTGACCGGTATATCCGCCAGCATGGCGCTGTTCCATCCTTTAAAGGATACAATGGTTTTAGCGGAAGTATCTGTGCATCAGTGAATGAAGAGCTTGTTCATGGTATACCGGGCAGCCGGAAATTGAAGGACGGAGACATTATCAGCATTGATATTGGCGCGTACTACAAAGGCTATCATGGCGATTCAGCTTGGACCTATCCGGTCGGAAGCATATCGGCCGACGCACAGAAACTGCTTGATATCACGGAAGAGTCGCTTTTCCTTGGTCTTCAGGAAGCAAAACCGGGTGTTCGTCTTTCGAACATTTCTCATGCTATTCAAACGTACGTAGAGGGCAATGGTCTTTCTGTCGTACGCGAGTATGTAGGGCACGGAGTTGGGCAAGACTTGCATGAGGCACCACAAATCCCTCATTTCGGTCCGCCTGACAAAGGGCCACGCTTAAAGCCCGGCATGGTACTAGCCATTGAACCGATGGTGAACGCAGGAAGTCGTTATGTTAAAACTCTTTCTGATAACTGGACAGTAGTAACTGTAGATGGTAAAATGTGTGCTCATTTTGAACACACAATTGCGATCACTGAGGACGGTTATGAAATCCTGACAAAAGCCTAATTGAAGGTGATCCTATTTGTTTAAATCCGATTCGCCCCCCGGGATAGGGCAGATTGTGCAGGTGAACAAGGGCCGTGATACAGGAGTATACGCGGTTGTCATTCATCGGTTGGATGATACGTTTGTTTTGATTGCGGATGGAGAACGCCGGAAGTTCGACCGTCCCAAGAAGAAAAACATTCAGCATTTGACTTCATGTGATTATATATCCCCGGCGGTTCAAAGCAGTATATCCGAAACTGGGCGTGTGACAAATGGGAAGCTGCGACACGCAGTCCGCTCATATGTCCATGAGACCCTGAAAGTTTGATAAAGAAGGGAGACATGTTCGATGGCGAAAGACGATGTTATCGAGATTGAAGGAACCGTAGTTGAGACTTTGCCTAACGCAATGTTTAAGGTAGAATTAGAGAATGGTCACAATGTGCTTGCACATGTATCCGGTAAAATTCGTATGCATTTTATTCGAATCCTACCAGGCGACAGAGTAACAGTGGAGCTATCTCCATATGACTTGACGCGTGGCCGTATCACTTACCGTTACAAATAATCTTTTGCACTCCGACCCACTAAGGAGGTTTAGATAAGATGAAAGTCCGACCATCTGTTAAGCCGATCTGCGAAAAGTGTAAAGTCATCCGCAGACGCGGCAAAGTAATGGTGATTTGCGAAAATCCAAAGCATAAACAAAAACAAGGCTAATAAAGAAGGAGGTGCTCTTTGAATGGCACGTATTGCTGGTGTAGACATTCCGCGTGACAAGCGCGTAGTGATCTCTCTAACGTATATTTTTGGTATTGGAAAATCAACAGCACAACAAATTCTTACTGATGCAGGCGTATCTCAGGAAACTCGCGTTCGCGACCTTACTGAAGATGAGCTTAACAAAATCCGTGAGATCGTGGACAATTTGAAAGTTGAAGGTGACCTTCGCCGTGAAGTATCCCTAAACATCAAACGTCTAATGGAAATCGGTTCATACCGTGGCCTTCGTCACCGTCGTGGACTTCCTGTTCGCGGACAGCACACGAAGAACAATGCACGTACTCGTAAAGGTCCTCGTAAGACCGTAGCTAACAAGAAAAAATAATTAGTAAAGGAGGTTTCTTCTTAACATGGCACGTAAACAACAAACTCGTAAGCGTCGTGTGAAAAAGAATATCGAAGCTGGTATTGCTCACATTCGCTCAACTTTTAATAATACAATCGTGATGATCACAGACACTCATGGTAATGCAATTGCATGGTCAAGTGCTGGATCACTTGGTTTCAGAGGATCTCGTAAATCAACTCCGTTCGCGGCTCAAATGGCAGCTGAAACAGCAGCTAAAGCTTCAATGGAACATGGCTTGAGAACTCTTGAAGTAACAGTAAAAGGTCCTGGTGCAGGTCGTGAAGCCGCGATCCGTGCACTTCAAGCAGCTGGTCTTGATGTAACGGCAATTAAAGACGTTACTCCAGTACCTCACAATGGCTGCCGCCCGCCGAAACGTCGTCGTGTTTAATTTTTCTGTATAAAATCTGGATCCTTGTCGATAATGGATCATAGATTCCTTCGTGCAGAAATGAAAGATCCGGTTGTAAAGCACAATGGGTATGATAGACATGGGGAATTTCGGAATGATTCATAGAATTAATATCCGGAGTTTCGACGTTTTGAAGGAGGGTAAATTTGAATGATCGAAATTGAAAAGCCAAAAATCGAGACGGTTGAGATCAGCGATGATGCCAAATACGGAAAATTCGTTGTAGAGCCACTTGAGCGTGGATATGGTACAACATTGGGTAACTCCTTGCGTCGTATCCTGTTATCCTCACTTCCTGGTGCTGCGATCACTTCTATTCAAATTGATAGTGTTCTTCACGAATTTTCAACTATTGAAGGTGTCGTAGAAGATGTCACAACAATCATTTTGAATATCAAGAAGCTTGCATTAAAGATCTATTCAGATGAAGAAAAAACACTTGAAATCGATGTACAGGGTGATGGTGTCATCACAGCTGCTGATATTACACATGACAGTGATGTTGAGATTCTCAATCCTGATCTGTACATTGCAACAATCGGCAAAAATGGACATCTTCGCATGCGTTTAAGTGCGTCCCGCGGTCGTGGATACACGCCGGCAGACCAAAATAAACGTGAAGATCTTCCAATTGGTGTGATTCCAATCGATTCAATTTATACACCTGTTTCACGTGTAAACTATCAAGTTGAAAACACTCGTGTTGGTCAAATGACGAATTTCGATAAGCTTTCACTTGATGTCTGGACAGATGGAAGCATTGGTCCTAAAGAAGCAGTAGCTTTAGGTTCTAAGATTCTGACTGAACACCTTAATATTTTTGTAGGATTAACGAATGAAGCACAAAATGCAGAAATCATGGTAGAAAAAGAAGAAGATCAGAAAGAGAAAGTTCTTGAAATGACGATTGAGGAACTTGATCTGTCCGTTCGTTCTTACAACTGCCTGAAGCGTGCAGGAATCAACACAGTCCAGGAGCTGGCGAATAAGTCAGAAGAGGACATGATGAAGGTGCGTAACCTCGGACGTAAATCTCTGGAAGAAGTTAAGGCGAAATTAGATGATCTTGGATTAGGTCTACGAAGAGAAGACTGATCCATTTTACGAATACAACATTAAGATAGACACAATTTCAACAAAGGAGGGAACCCTTCATGGCTTACAGAAAGTTAGGACGTACAAGTTCTCAGCGTAAAGCACTTCTACGTGACCTTACAACGGACTTGATCATGAACGAACGCATTGAGACTACTGAAACACGCGCGAAAGAACTTCGCTCTGTTGCAGAAAAAATGATCACACTTGGAAAGAAAGGTGACTTGCACGCTCGCCGTCAAGCTGCTGCTTATATCCGTCGTGATCATGAAGTAAGAACGAAAACAAATGATAAAGGCGAAGAGAAAGAAGTTAACTTCTACGCTCTGCAAAAACTATTTGACGAAGTAGCACCACGCTACGCAGAACGTCAAGGTGGTTACACACGCATCATGAAAGTTGGTCCTCGTCGCGGAGACGGCGCACCAATGGTAATCATTGAATTAGTTTAATTCGCACACCACAGAGGGCGGAACAGTTAGAGCCTAACTGCTCTCGCCCTCTTTCTTTAAAGCTATCAGATTTATACGACGACAAAGCAAAAAGCAGAGTGTTATGATGAGCAGACTATACGCCTGACTCGTCTAGCTCTTAGCACCTCATTCATCCATCGTCACAATGGATAGGAACGTTATACGATTTTAAATGAAGCGGGCGCATTTCCTTGAATGAGGTGCGCGCTTTTTTTGTATTAAAAAGGTTTTTTAAACAGTTGAGAAGAGTAAAGACAGGTAGAGAGAAACTAGCAGAAAATTAATTCCTTCATTCAGGAGGACGCTGATGCTGGTTAGGCAGGAGGCTTTAACTATGACGCGAGAAATTATCTCACTGGACTCGATCACGTTCCGCTATCCGGGCGGGGACCAGAATGTATTAAAGGATGTTTCTTTTTCAATAGATGAGGGAGAATGGGTAGCGATTGTCGGTCATAATGGATCGGGAAAATCCACTCTTGCAAAATTAATGAACGGACTTTACTTTCCTGAACAGGGGAGCGTAAAAATAGTTGGTATTTCCCTTGAAAAGGATACGGTTTGGGAGAC
Source organism: Jeotgalibacillus proteolyticus (assembly GCF_050107735.1). GTDB lineage: Bacteria > Bacillota > Bacilli > Bacillales > Jeotgalibacillaceae > Jeotgalibacillus > Jeotgalibacillus proteolyticus_A. The sequence continues at coordinate 8,737 of NZ_JBNILO010000016.1, read as the reverse complement.
GAGAAAGCATATAGGTATGGTATTTCAGAATCCGGATAATCAGTTTGTCGGCACAACTGTTCAAGATGATGTGGCTTTTGGCTTGGAGAACCATGGCGTGCCTCATGAAGAAATGGTTGAGCGTGTGAACCGTGCCCTCAAACAGGTGAAAATGGACGATTTTCTAAATCAAGAGCCACATCATCTTTCAGGCGGACAGAAACAGCGAGTCGCTATGGCAAGTGTGCTCGCTCTCAGACCAGACATTATCATCCTGGATGAAGCTACCTCCATGCTGGATCCTACCGGCCGGCAAGAGGTGATCGAGCTGGTCCGTTCACTAAAGGAAGAGCAGGAAATGACCGTCCTCTCCATCACTCATGACTTAGAAGAAGCGGCAAAGGCTGACCGGATGATCGTGATGAATCAGGGAGAGGTTTACCGGACAGGAACACCGAAAGAAATTTTTGAACTGGGTGAAGAACTTGTAAGTCTTGGGCTGGATCTTCCCTTTTCCATTAAAATGGGCAATGCGCTAAAAGACCAGGGGTTTCAGCTTTCAGGACAGCATTTAACAGATGAAGAGTTGGTGAATGAGCTATGGACATCTCACTTCAAAAAGTAGAATATCGCTACGCAGCAGGATCGCCTTTTGAAAAAAAAGCGATTGAGGATATATCCTTTACAATCCCAAGCGGTCAGTGTGTGGCGATTATCGGTCACACGGGATCAGGGAAATCCACCCTTTTACTGCATCTGAACGCGCTCTTAAAACCAACATCAGGGTCTGTGATGATTGGAGATCGTACGGTAAAAGCAGGGCGAAAAGAAAAGGATTTGAAGCAGATTCGTCAAAAAGTCGGCATTGTGTTTCAGTTTCCTGAACAGCAATTGTTCGAAGAAAACGTAATGAAAGACATTTGCTATGGTCCAATGAATTTTGGCGTCTCTGAGAAAGAAGCGCAGAAGCGGGCAAGGTACTGGATTGAACAGGTGGGACTTTCGCAAGAGATTTTAGAGGAATCCCCTTTTGATTTATCGGGAGGCCAGATGAGGCGTGTTGCGATTGCAGGTGTGCTGGCAATGGAGCCGGAGGTTTTAGTGCTTGATGAGCCGACTGCCGGACTGGATCCACGGGGACGAAAAGAAATTATGGATATGTTTTATCAGCTGCACAAAGAACGAAATCTGACCTTGATCCTCGTTACCCACAGTATGGAGGATGCGGCTTCATACGCTGACAAAATCGTCGTGTTAAATAAAGGACGTAAAGTGCATGAGGGGTCACCGAGGGAACTGTTTGATGATGCAGACAGGCTGGCTGAGTGGGGACTCGGCGTTCCGGAAGTTGTTCGTTTCCAGCGTCTTCTCGAGAAAAAAACCGGTCAGACACTTCCTGATGTTTGCTTATCAATCGATGAGCTTGCAGAAGCCTGGAAGAAGCAGTCAGGAGGTCCTGTAGCATGATGGAAAAAATGATTTTCGGCCGTTACATTCCGACAGACTCATTCGTTCATAAAATGGACCCCCGGGCGAAGCTGGTTTTTGTATTTGCTTTTATCGCCATCATCTTTTTAGCGAATAATATCTGGGCCTACGGACTGGCTGCGATTTTTACACTTTCATCTATTTGGCTGTCAGGCATTACAGTCCGATTTCTGATCAGCGGCCTAAAACCTGTTATGATTCTAATCGTTTTTACTTTTATTCTTCAGCTTTTCTTTGCAAGAGAAGGACAGGTAATCCTGGACCTGGGAATTTTCACTATTTATGAAGAGGGTGTGCGGCAGGCGCTAATGATCTCCACGCGGTTTTTACTGCTTGTTTTCATGACATCACTGCTGACCTTAACCACCACGCCAATTTCAATTACAGATGGACTGGAGAGCCTGCTGAATCCATTAAAAAAAATCCGTTTTCCAGCACATGAGCTTGCTTTAATGATGTCAATTGCTCTCCGGTTTATTCCCACTTTAATGGATGAAACGGACAAGATCATGAAAGCGCAAATGGCGAGAGGCTCAGATATGTCAAGCGGCCCTGTCAAAGACCGGATTAAAGCTGTGGTGCCGCTCATGATCCCATTATTCGTCAACGCATTTAAGCGCGCCGAAGATTTAGCTACTGCGATGGAGGTCAGAGGGTACAGAGGAGGAGAAGGGCGCACAAAGTACAGGCTGCTGCAATGGCAGTTCCGTGACACGTTTGCGCTGCTTTCTCTGGTTCTGCTGGCCGGAGTGCTTGGCGGCTTAAGATATTGGCTGTAAGGAGGATTCAATGTGCCTAGATTCAAATGTATTATTTCGTATGATGGGGCAGCATTCTTTGGCTACCAGGTGCAGCCAGGCATGCGCACCGTCCAGGGAGAGCTTGAAAGAGCGCTGACAGAGGTGCATAAGGGGAAGAAGACCCGGGTATCCGCCAGCGGCCGTACAGACGCTCGTGTGCACGCTGTGGGCCAGGTCATTCATTTTGACACAGAGAGCCGAATTCCGGCTGATCGCTGGCCTGCTGTTTTAAATCAAAAGCTGCCCAATGATGTGGTGGTGAAAAATGCAGAGCAGGTAGAAGATGATTTTCACGCCCGCTTTTGGACTGAAAGCAAGGAATACCGCTACATTATTGAAAGGGGGCCGCACCCAACCCCTTTCAGGAGGCACTATGCGGTTCACCATCCCCTTACTATTGATATTCACCAGATGAGAGCAGCTGCAGCACACTTCTTAGGTGAGCATGATTTTACGAGCTTCTCCGTGGCGAAATCGGCTGTTGTTGATCGGGTCCGGACGATTGAACGGTTTGACATTATCGAGCAGGGCAGTGAATGGATCTTTATTGTGAAGGGCAATGGCTTTTTATACAATATGGTGCGCATCATGGTGGGCACTCTTCTTGAAGTAGGAAGCGGCAAATACAGACCTGAGGATATACCTGTAATGCTTGAAGCGAAAGACCGGAGCGCAGCAGGAAAAACAGCCCCTCCCCATGGCCTGTATTTGTGGGACGTAGCCTACAGAAATCAGCTGGACTGACCCTTTTCAAAAGAAAATAAAAAAAGTTCCTAAAACAACTCGACCTGGTGTAACATTCTCTTGACATACGGGTTGAAACGTTATATTATAGCCTATGGTATGTATTTCACCCTTTGATGAGACCCGGACCTTATCAATGTGACGTGTACAAATACGGCTCAAAAGAATAGATGAAACATTTTAAACTTTATTTAGGAGGTAAACTCATGCGTACAACATTTATGGCTAAAGGTCACGAAGTAGAGCGCAAGTGGCTCGTAGTAGATGCTGAGGGGAAAACTCTTGGACGTCTTGCTAGTGAAGTTGCTGCAATCCTGCGTGGTAAAAATAAACCGACATTCACTCCACACGTTGACACTGGTGATCATGTAATCATCATCAATGCTGAAAAAATTCACCTTACAGGTAAAAAGCTTTCTGACAAGATCTACTACCGTCACAGCTTGCACCCAGGTGGTTTGAAACAGCGTACTGCATTAGAAATGCGTACAAACTACCCTACAAAAATGCTTGAATTAGCGATCAAAGGAATGCTTCCAAAGAATTCTCTTGGACGTCAAATTTTCAAGAAGCTTCACGTTTATGCTGGAGCTGAACACCCGCACGCAGCACAACAGCCAACAGCTTACGAGCTGCGCGGTTAATTTAAATTAAGAGGAGGGAATTATCTTGGCACAAGTTCAATATATCGGAACAGGTCGTCGTAAAAGTTCTGTAGCACGTGTACGTCTAGTACCAGGTGACGGACAAATCGTGATTAACGGACGCGAAGTTGAAAACTACATTCCATTCGCAGCATTGCGTGAAGTAATCAAACAACCACTTAACATTACAGAAACTCTTGGTAACTACAATATTTTCGTAAATGTTAACGGTGGTGGTTATACTGGTCAAGCTGGAGCAATCCGTCACGGAATTTCACGTGCATTGCTTCATGTGGATCCTGAATACCGTGGAGCACTAAAAAGCGCGGGTCTATTAACTCGTGACTCACGTATGAAAGAGCGTAAGAAGCCAGGTCTTAAAGGCGCTCGTCGTGCACCTCAGTTCTCAAAACGTTAATCTGTCTTTTCCAAAGCTCTCAGCCCCTGCGGCCGGGAGCTTTTTTGTATATAAAAAAGCGTCTCCCAGCCCGCTTTTTCTTCTATAGATGCCGAGACAAGCATATAGTAACTCATCATTCCATATGACAGGTGGGCGTTGAATGAAGAAAAAGGTCATTTTCCTGAGTGTGTTAGTACTCCTAGCTGCAGCCGTTCTCGGGTGGCGGGTAGACCGGATGGTAATCAGTGCAATTGAGGAATGGCGGATGCCTTTGGCTGGAAAGGTGATCGTTCTTGATCCGGGGCACGGAGGGGCAGATGGAGGCGCAAACTACGAAACCATTTTAGAGAAAAATTTAACGCTTAAAATTGCAAAGCAGCTGCGGGCTTATCTGGAAGAACAAGGTGCGATTGTGCGTATGACACGTGAAGAAGATATGGATTTGGCGAGCGAGGCAACAAAGGGATACCGGGATCGTAAAAGGGAGGATTTAAAGAACCGGTTGGATCTTGTGAACGATAAGGATAATGATTTGTTTATCAGCATTCATTTAAATGCGATTCCACAAACGCAATGGAGCGGTGCGCAGACATTTTATACAACGTATCATGATGACAATGAAAGGATTGCGCGTTTTGTGCAGCATGAGCTTGTTCGTCATTTGCCTAAAAATACCCGTAAAGCTAAAACAATTGATGGTATTTATGTGCTGAGTCATGCAGAAACGCCTGGTATTTTAGTAGAGGCCGGATTTTTATCGAATCCTGAAGAGCGGTATTGGCTGCTGCAGGATGAATATCAGCAGCGGATTGCGGCATCCATTTATTTTGGAATTCTGCGCCACTACTCAGAAGAAGACAGCCTTGAAGAAGAATTGTAAGCTCATGAATCTGTAAGTTCCCGCCACAGACTTTCGTTTTTTCCTATGTTATACTGACATAGGATGAAAACGAATACAAGTGAAGGGGTGTCTGCAGTTGATGACAGAACAGCAAGTACATGAACTCATCGGCTCAATGAATGATCCGATCCTACATACAACACTCGCAGAAACAGGCGGAATCGTTGAAGTTTCAATTAAGGAAGAGAAAAAGCATGTCAGTGTAAAAATTGCCTTGGCAAAAACCGGAACGGCGGAGCAGATGCAGCTGCAAATGGCGGTTGTCGAAGCGTTAAAGGGTGCAGGAGCAGAGTCGGTTGGCATTCGTTTCACCGAATTGCCGCCTGAAGCGCTTGAGCAATTTAGAGGACAGGCGGGAGAAGCAGTAGAGGATAACCTGCTTTCTCCGGGCAACAAGGTTCAGTTTATCGCAATCGCAAGCGGCAAAGGCGGCGTAGGAAAATCAACGGTATCCGTTAATCTCGCTGTAGCGCTCGCCCGTGCAGGCAAAAAAGTGGGCCTGATCGATGCGGATATTTACGGATTCAGTGTGCCGGATATGATGGGAATTAATAAGCGGCCAGTGGTAAGAGGGGAACGCATTATTCCAGTGGACCGATTTGGTGTGAGAGTTATTTCGATGGCTTTCTTTGTAGAAGATAATGCACCGGTTATCTGGCGCGGGCCGATGCTTGGGAAAATGCTGAACAGCTTTTTTACCGAAGTGGAGTGGGGAGAACTGGATTACTTATTGCTCGATCTTCCACCAGGAACAGGAGATGTGGCGCTTGATGTGCATGCGCTTCTTCCATCAAGCAAGGAAATTATCGTCACCACCCCTCATCCGACTGCTGCGTTTGTTGCAGCAAGAGCGGGAGCAATGGCGCTTCAGACCGATCACTCCATTTTAGGTGTAGTCGAAAATATGTCCTTTTATGAAAGCAAAAAAACAGGTGAACGTGAGTATGTCTTTGGACAGGGTGGAGGAGAGAAGCTGGCGGATGAACTTCGTACTGAACTGCTCGGCAAGCTGCCTCTTCAGCAGCCGGACTGGGACGAAAATGATTTCGCACCGTCTGTGTACGGGGAAGACCACCGTTTAGGAAAAATCTATGCGGATATTGCGCAGCAAGTAATCGACCGCACATAATAAAGGCAGCCTCCTGACTAGTAAGGAGGCTGTTGTTTTTATTATGATCCACTTCCGCTTTCTGTATCGCCGCCCTCTTCTTCGCCGCCTGAGCCGCCACCTGAGCCGCCGCTTCCGCCGCCGCCTTCCGAGCTTTCAGGGGATTCACTTTCAGAAGAGCCGCCTTCACCTTGTTCTCCCATTTTTTTCGCCGCCTCTAATAAAATGTCCTGCAGCTCCTTTTGAACAAGCGGGCTTTCCATCACTTCAATCAATTGCTTTTTTGTTTCTTCCCTATAAGCCTGGCTGTTCATCAGCGTCAGTGTTTGCTCCTGTATGGACGGGTCTTTTAATAAATCAAGCATCATTTTCTGATACTCCGGGTCCTGCATCAAGCCTTTAATTAATTCTTCATGCTCCTTATGCATGCTTTTTGCTAATACCTCAGCAAAGGCAGGATCTTTAAACGTTTTCTCCCAAAATTTACGCCCATCTTCTGACAGCAATTTTTCATCAATCGATTTCTGCACTACTTCCTGGTCTAAAACGAGTTCTTTCTTTATTTCTTCATCTGCCAGCAGCTCCTGGACAGCCGTTTTTCCTTCGTTGGTTTTTAACAAGTCAATGACCATTTGTTTGGTCTCTTCATAGCTGGATGCTTTTTCCCCACCACAAGCCGATAGTAAACATACGAATGCTAAGACAAAAATGATTCCTTTTTTTCTCACTGTTGTTCACCCCCAAACTCTTATTTCTCTAGTTCTTATCTTTTGCATTCAGGGGTAAAATATGCACGTTCACAACGTAGTCATGGATTTTTCAAATGGTGATTGGTACAATCGGAGGAGAGTTTGTAAATTAATTGCTGGGGGATCTTACCGTGACTATCCGAAGCTGGATTAGATTTTTTACCATGACATTACTTGTTGGCGGCATTACGACAGGAATTGTTGGGATTGCTGTGCGCTGGAATGAATTGGTTGACTTATTAAATGGGCAGGATGCAGTTGAAGTGATTTCGGTTATTGTATGGATGATCGGCGTGGGCATGACGTTCAGTGTCATCAGTCAAATGGGGTATTTTGCTTACCTAACCATTCATCAATTCGGCCTTGGAATATTCAGGTCTTTAAAATTATGGAACGCAGTGCAGCTTGTACTCGTCGCGTTTGTTCTTTTTGATTTAGTGTATTTTCGTTTTCAGGCATTTGCGGGAGAAGGTGACTCACTGCTGCCGTACATTGGCTTGGCCGTGTTTTTATTAGCTGCGGGATTACTTGTAGCATCCTTAAAGTCCAAACAGGCAACAGCCTCCGTTTTTCCTTCCACTTTGTTTTTTATGGTGGTTGTAACCACACTTGAGTGGCTTCCGGTGCTTCGCAGCAACGAAGGATACTGGCTTGTTACCATTATGTTCACCCTGATTGCAACCAATGCCTATCAAATTCTGGCATTGCCGCGATACAATAAGCGGTCGGTTAAAGAGCGGGAGGAAAGACTGGCCCGCAAAGAAGCCCGTCAAAAGGAACAAAAAGCAGTAAAAAACTAATTGAATATTAAATTAAAGAGGCCGTGCATACTTTCTGCACGGCTTGTTTTAATCCAGTAATTTTATCTTGCTGTCAGAAGAAGCCAGCAATTCAAGCAGAGAGACAAAAGGAACCTCTTTCTCCTGACTCTGTATGGCATCATGCCATTTCGTCCAGTTTTTTTTCATATCCTCAAGCTTGTTGTCTGCATTAAGTTCAACAACCGCGCCTTCAAGTGGAATTCTTTTTGAAGAAACCAAATCCTTTTCTTCAAGCTGGTGGCTGACGACAATAAAATCATATTTGGCCATGACCTTTACAACTGAAGGAGGTAAAAGCTCGTCCTTCGTTCTGTAATAAGCAGGATCAAGATTATGTTCTTTAAATAGAGCCCTTAGATCTTCTAGGTGTTCTGCGATTTCTTTTTCTTCCAGGGACTCATAGCGGGAAGGATGTAGATCATAAATCCCAATGTCAAATCCGGCAAGTTGGATGTCCTCTACAACTTCTTTTTGTCTGTCCACCCAGGCGGGATCTAAAAAGAATGTTGCTTTGTTTATCCCTTTTTCCTCTAGATCTTTTACAAGCCAAACAATTGATTCGTTTCCAAGCTCAACATTAAAAGTCAAAGAAACGCCTGTGTCACCCTTATACAAAATACCGGGAGACGGCCATACCCCATTTACATTCATTACACTAGGTGAAGGTGGAATGAGCAGAACAATCAGGGTGATGATGATCAAAATGATGCCTGTCTCATATCCTTTTCTAAAAAAGTGTTTCCCCATTTTTCTATACGCATCCTTCCCGCACAGCCATTTTTAAAAGCATATGAGCGAAAGACGGAAAATATCTTTTTTCCTTAAAAGTATTGACCAACTTTAAATCCGGTGATATATTAATAAGCGTCGCTTTTAGACGTACTCAAAGCAGGCCGCTAAAAACATTTTAAAAAAAGTGTTGACATATTATTTTCAAAAATGGTATGATGATTTGGTCGCTTGAGAGAGCAACACACAAACGAAACACCTTGAACCTTGAAAACTAAACAACCAAAAACGTCAACGTTAGTACAAGATTTACAAGAAACACTATGAGCTTTATCAAACACTTTACGGAGAGTTTGATCCTGGCTCAGGACGAA
>NZ_JBNILO010000015.1:0-73976 GCF_050107735.1 Jeotgalibacillus proteolyticus | reverse complement strand
AAGTAACGAAGAACTTATAATCTAGTATACATCGGTAGATGGACCGCCGAATGCTGGGAAACTAGCACGTTCGGTGCGGAGCAGGGGAAAAGCTGGAGATAACTTCAAATGCTTACCTATTGCTAACAAGAATTTAAAAGAGCAGCACATAGCATATCATTAAGTGCTGCTCTACTATTTATTAAAAGTATTTCTGGTAAAACTCTTTCCTAAGCCGCCCACTTAATTGAGCGTAAATACGTGTTGTTTCACTCTTTTCATGTCCCATTAAACTTTGAATCACTTCAAGTGGGGCCCCATTGTTCAATAAATGCGTGGCATAGCTATGTCTCAATTGGTGGGGATGAATGTCTTTATTAATCCCTGCACGACTGGAGATCCGTTTAATGACATATCTCATTTGGGCAATACTCATTCGATGAGGATACCGTTCTGTGACAAAAATAGCAGGGTCTTTATCTGTACGGTTATCTATGTAACGCCTTAACCAAATGTCGCAGCGAATATTAAAATATACTTCTCGCTCCTTATCTCCTTTACCTCTTACAATAGCTGACCTATCGGACCAATGGATACAATTCTTCTCAAGAGAAACTATTTCTCCAATTCGGCACCCAGTTGAGAACATGAATTCGAATAATGCTTTTTCCATCGAGGTCAAACAGGCTTCCCGTAGGTGTTCAATTTCCCTTTCAGTTAAGAATTTCGGGATGCGTTTTCCGACTTTAGGTTCTCTGATTTTTGACGTTGGATTTTTAGGAATATGTCCTTCCTCATGTGACCATCGAAACAGAGACTTCAAAAATCGGATTCTATGTGCAAGGCTGGATGGTTTTAATTGTTCACACTCAGAAAGATAGTATTTTAATTGATCGGTTGTCAGTGAGGAGAAAACCCCTCTATTCTTTTAACAGCTTCATACTTTTCCCATGTTTTCGATAATAACAATGTAATTCCTCCTCGATGTAAATCATGTTATAAAGGAATTATTGACCATTTTATCGAAATAAAGACTTGTTGAAGTAACGACGCAGTTTATTTGAAGAAGGAACTATATGTTTCCTGGGACATTGTCGTGTTTTTTACTAATAAATTTCGTTTAGACTATTGGGAGGGATTTGATTGAAAATCGAACAAAAATTATACGAATCAGTTATTGAACTTATAGAAAAGAGGTATCCCGCTGGTTGGGGCGGAGCTGCAGCAATTGCTTTAGAAGATGGGTCTATACATACCAGTGTTGCTCCTGATGTTATAAATGATTCAACCGTAGTATGTATGGAAACAGGTGCTATCTTAGAAGCTCATAAATTAAATAAGAAGGTGACACACTCACTTTGTGTAGTCCGCGACGACGAAAAATCTAAATACAAAGTTCTTTCTCCCTGTGGGGTATGTCAAGAAAGGTTATTTTATTGGGGTCCTAATGTAAAAGTTGCAGTTACACTGCCTGGTCGAGAACTTACTTTTAAATCATTATCAGAAGTTCAACCTTATCATTGGACGAGGGCTTATAATGAATATAAAGAAAAGTGGAGTATTTTAAAGTAACGTCTTCCACTAACGAGGAGCTTTAGCTAAAGATCGGAAATTTTTAATCTTGGTTATCTCGGAATATTTTATTTTTTTCCTCTAATTCACGAATTCTTTTTGTGTTGTTGAGAGTATTTCTTCTTCTGGATTTTTGGAATTTGTCAATAATGACCAATACAATTATGAGCCATACTACGGACAATATTACCCATACAATTATTAATGAAGAAGAAGTCATTAAATATCTCCCCTTTCTAAAGCTTTACTATTAATATCGTTACTTCGTTGACTTTGCCCTAATATCTATATTTAAAACATGGTTAAATATTAAAAATTCGTTTTCCGCATTGATACTGTCATAGTATTTAAATTTAATCCAAAACTCGTGATGAGTTTGAAAAAAAGAGAAACTAGAATTAGACGAACAATACATAATAACAGGTAAGCGAAATATCTGTTTTTATTAGCGCTTTATTCCACTAACGGTAGCGTTTCTCAAAGAAGGGAATTGTACCTGCTTACTGAAATAACGAAGCAGGTGAGTTAAATAAGAAAAGGTTTATTTTTACACTTTTACCTTCATCACTTATAATAAACTTAATCTTTTAAATGGGGTGAATGAATTGTCTAACCGTCTTGTTCGATGTAATTAGTTTTCGGGCTGGAAAAAACGCGTACCAGCCGTCAAGGGTGGAGTCTATCCTTTTACAAATACTAATACTTAGAACAGTGTCGGTAGTCATTTATTTAACTGTAAAAACCAAGGCACAAACCGGTTGCGTGGTTTTTGAAGTTTGAAAGGTGGAAAATAAAATGAGTGAATTAGATTATAAGAGTTTTTATGATAAGGTTGGAAAAACTAATGGATGGGATTTTAGCAAATTACAGATTATGTCCGAGGGAGTAAAATGGGACTTTTATGAAGAAGTAAAGAAAAGGTGCAAAATCTCTGATGTACTTTTAGACGTTGGTACAGGTGGAGGAGAAAATGCATTAAAAATAGCTTCTTCGTTACTTTTCTTAATTGGAATTGATATTTCAAATGGAATGATGGAAACAGCACAATCCAATCTTAAAAAATCAAAAGTGTTAAATGTACGGTTTTTCCAAATGTCTTCTGAGGATTTGCAATTTACCAATGGTTTTTTTGATATCATTTCAAGTTGTCACGCACCGTTTGTTTCAAAAGAAGTAGCAAAGGTGTTAAAAATTGGTGGAACATTTCTAACACAACAAGTAAGCGAAGCCGATAAATTAAATTTAAAAAAGGCGTTTGGTCGGGGACAAGCTTTTGAAAAAACTGATGGAGATTTAAAAGATAAGTATATTCGGGAACTAAGAGGAGCAGGGTTTTCTGATGTTCAATATTTAGATTACAATGCTGTTGATTATTATCAAAGACCCGAAGACCTTATATTCTTACTTAAACACACACCAATCATTCCCAATTTTGGTGAGGACGAGAAGGACTTTGATATTCTGAATGACTTCATTGAAACCAATAGAACCAATAAGGGAATTTGCACAAATTCTAAAAGGTTCCTAATTATAGCTAATAAGTAATTCAAACTTGAGCATTCCTTTAAAAAGGGATGCTTTTTTCTTCGTCAACATAAAGGAAATTAATATTAAACTAAAGGAGCAGGTTAGTTTGATAAAAATAATGTAGAAACGATAAGATGGAACAAAAATTTATCAAATTATAATAAAATCAGTGAAGAAACTCGTTTAGATGCAAAACATAGAAACATTGAATTTCTTACAACAGAACATTGCATTTCAAAATATATTAAAAAGAGCAAATTAAGGATTCTAGGAGTTGGAGCAGGAACTGGAAATATTCATTTCACTTCTCACATAAAGGTCATGATGTGACTGCTTTAGAATTATTCCCAAGTCATGGTGAACAGATGATCGAAAAGCTATCACACACTAGAGAAAACATTAAATTTAATCCAGTTCAAGGAGATGCAAAAGACTTAAAGGATTGAATAGCTATAAACATACTGATCAGGGAAGAAATAAAGCCTAAGTCATGGTGGTGAAAATAATCTTTTGCTTTTTCCAGTAGCTCAATATCTGTTTTCGAGACATTTTCTTTATCGATGTTGCCCGGTTGTAAAATGCTTTTGATTTTAATGAGTTCATGCTCTGTCATTTAAATCCCTCCATTTTCCTTTTGACTTCAGCAGCGCTGATGTCCCCATAGGGGAGAATTTTTCCTCTTTTGTCTCTTATGGGCTTGATCTGTTCTTGCAGCCTTTGACCTTCGGCTCGTTTAGTAAGGCCGCCTGCCGCACAAATTCAATCCAATCTTCCTCAAATGAGCTTTATATCCAGGACTTATTTTGGAATAAAAATATCTTTCGACAACTTCCTTATCAAAAATATGTAGAATATTAATATTATTTGGCAATTGTGAATATTGTGTTACGGTTTATATGGAAATACAAAAAAATACTAAGGAGGAATTTTAATGGTAAAAATATTTAGACCTTTAGTTGTAATTTGTTTATTGTTCTCTATCGGATCAACTGCTTTTGCGTACGATTTTTGGGCTAATAATGCAAAATTAGAAGAAGGAATAACAGGTGAATATTATCACATTTCTGATACTTTTTTTGATGGGGTCTATTATGCTTCATACATTCGAGATGCGGTAGATGACTGGAACCAAAGTGTTAGTCCTACACCTGGAAATACTACTAGTGTTTCCTTTACGGAAACGTCTACTAACTCTGAGTCAATCGCAGATTTTATCATAGACAATTATGGTACTACTGGATGGAACGGAGTAGCTAATTTTTTCTCTGCTGATGCAGAGGGCGGCTACGGTCAAATAAATGAAGATGGTTTTGGACCTGACGAAGATTATGGATATGCTCAACTTTCTCTCAATGATACTTATTTAAATGATGATAGTGCTAGTGATATTACAGCAACTGCTAAGCATGAATTTGGTCATGCTTTAGGTCTGGCACATTCAGGAGTATTAAATTCTATTATGTATGAAAATCGCGACAGAACAACATATGATGTAGAATCTGATGATGTTAGTGGTGTTAAAGCATTATATTAAATTTGAAGGGAGAAATGATGATGTCAAAAAAATTTAAAGCTGTTTCTGTTGTTATATTGTCTATGAGCCTATTCATAACTGCTAGTTGGATTATTAATAATGAAAACGAAATACCTGTAGTTAGTGGACAGGGTGAAATTAGTGAGAATTATTCAAGCACTAATGATATGGAAAAGGATTCGATTTTAACAATAAAGGGAAAAGTTATTGAACAAGAAACGCTTGTTTATGGAAACCTACCTTTTACAATTTCAGATGTTAAGATTATTCAAAGTTATAAAGGGAAACATGTAAAAGGAGACGTAATACAAGTTGTTGAAACAGGTGGCATATACCATCCAGAAGGTAAAAACGGAGACAAGCTGGATAAAGTTGAAATGAGATTAAATGGCGTAGCTACACTCAATGAAAAAGATAATGTAATACTGTTTTTAGACAATTTCATAGGACCACAAATTGAAAATGGCTATATCCCACTTGGTGCGTATCAGGGAAGATTCAAAAGCGATATTAATGGAAACTTAAAACAGCTTACTAGTGAAGGAAATGAAATTACAAACATTGAACAACAGAAAATTTCTTCGTTTGAAGAAAAATTAGAATCTACAAAACAATAAATGTGTACCATATTGTTGAACATTACAATTATAAAGGGGTGAATGAGGTGAAAAAAAAATATATTGTTTATTTCATTCTATTATTAAGTTTAATTGGGTGTTCATCAAACAATAGTAATCAAGATCAAGATACCTCTGAAAAAGAGACTTTGATTTTACAAAACGCCTATGATTTTGCCCAAGAACAAGGATGGAGTGACCGAATTGACGGGGATTACACACAGGGAGAAATAGCAGAAGTAACAGCAACTAAAGATATGGAATTAACAAATGAAGAGGATATTGGAAAAGAAGTATTTACAGTAACATTCAAAGAGAAGGAGAATGTGGCTGTTGGAATACCAATAATAATAGTTAACAAAAGTGATAATAATGTAATTGGATATCTACCTTCTGAATAATCAAGTAAATTTTAAAGACAAAATTAGGTGTTAAAATACACCTAATTTTGTCTTTTCAGTTAAACTATTTTAGATTTGTTGACAACAACCTGATTTTGTGACGGAAAATTTGTTTGAATATGCGATAAATAGTGTTAAAGAAAAAAGACAAAATTAAATTTAGATAGTGTTCAATTGAGAATTTAACACTAAAAATGAAAAAGGATAAAACCGTCTTAAACCTTGATACTAAAGGGTTGATACGGTTTTTTAATATTTGTTATTGTTAGTGAAATCATTGTTAACCGCTTTTTTGCTCTCCATATCCACCATCACGGGTACGGTTGGCCGTCCTTCATAGTCCGGATCAGCGTTGAAATACACCTCGCTGACATATTGAATAGCAAGAATAGGATCACGGTTGTGTTCATCTAATGAAAATTCCCAATCAACACGGCCGATTGCCGGTCGCATCGGACTTGCAGTGCCTAAGCTGATGGCGTCATCGAGCCCCAGGACTTTTCGGACGATGACAGCACGGTGCGCCCATGGACAGGCAGGCGACCATAGAAGACGATAGCGTCCGCTTTCAACAGGCAGATCGCCTTCATTTGTTCCAAAAGGAGTAGTAAAGCGGTTCGTTTGACGTTTAAAGGATCCGTCTGCACTAATTTCCTTCGGTTTTTTAGCAGTCATGTAAAGCACCTCTTTCGTTCAATTTCATTTTTATGTACTCTTTCTTTTATCGCATGTCATACGATAATAGTCAAAAATAATAGACTATTCAGATGTTTTAAGTGAATATTTTTACGGGTCTGGAAAAGGCACGGTTAAAAAGAGCCGTTACGGTGATGAATAAACCGACTAAAGCCCAGTGAGAAGGTCAAATAGACTGGAATATTTTTACCAGTCTATTTGTGCTGTAGATGCAACCTGTGTAGTTTTTAGGTATATATTTTGAAAATTTAAAATAAATAGACAAAAATAGTTTGTTTCTGAGTCTATAACTAGTATACTAGTTATACTCGTATTTTATTATCTGTCTATTGTTGTAAGGGCTTACTTTTTGTTTTGAAAGGCTAGAAACGCTTAAGAGGCCGCTTAAATAAGCAGAAAACTAGGAGGAAAAAATGACTGCTGAAAAAATGAAAGCTGCAGTATTGGAAAAGCCCTATGAAATTGCTGTAAAAGAGGTAACACGGCCAGTTCCTGGTCCTGACGAAGTACTGATCAGAATCCACTGCATTGGCATTTGTGGATCTGATGTACATTATTACTCACATGGCAGGATTGGCAGATATGCGGTTGAAGAACCAATTATTTTAGGCCATGAGGCAGCAGGCGATGTGGTGGAAATAGGAGAAAAAGTATCCGCTCTGGCAATTGGAGACCGGGTAGCGATTGAACCGGGCGTTGCATGTGGAAAATGCAGCTATTGTAAGTCTGGTAGATATAATTTATGTCCGGAAGTTGAATTTATGGCCACTCCTCCATTTGATGGTGCGTGGGCAGAATATGCAGCGGTGAGAAGTGATTTTGTTTACAAGCTGCCTGAAGAAATGACGTATGAGGAAGGGGCTTTGCTGGAGCCGTTTTCGGTCGGATTTCATGCGATGTCGAGGGGAAGAGTCAAGGCGGGGGATGTTCTTTTTATTAGTGGACTTGGACCGATAGGTTTACTTGCTGCTCAGGCCGCTCAGGCTTTTGGCGTAGCAACGATTTACGCCAGCGATGTGGTGCCTGCACGCCGTGAGCTTGCACTAGAGATGGGTGTTAAACAGGTTTTCGATCCTTCAGCGGAGAATATACCGCAAAAAATAAAGGAGTTTACAGATGGAGAGGGTGCCGACATCTGTGTGGAAACCTCGGGAAACCGGTTTGCAATGGGGGAAACGGTGCATTGCGTTAAACGGGGAGGACGAGTTGTTTTTATCGGCATGACGCAGGAAGAAACGATCCCAGTAAATTTAAATCACGTGATAGATTCAGAGCTGGATCTGTTCGGCATTTTCAGATATGCAAATGTATATGAAAAAGCGATTCGTGCCCTTACTGGCGGAGAAAGCAAGCTGAAAAAAGTGATTACCCATTCTTTTCCACTTGATCAAATAAAAGAAGCGCTTGAAATGGCTGAACATCAGCAGGATAACAGTGTGAAAATCATGATTTATCCTGGTCAAACGACTTTAAAAATGGGAGGTCCCAATTCAGATACTGTGGGAGCAAAAAAATAAGCAGAGCAATGGAGAGGTTTACGTGATCGGACAAACAAAGAGAAAAATTTCAATTAGAGACTCCGTGTATGAAAAGGTGAAACAGGAGATTTTAACCTTAAAACTTGAGCCGATGACCAAGATTTCAGAGATGGAGATTTCAAAGAAATTTGATGTAAGCAGGACGCCTGTAAGAGAAGCATTTTTAAAGCTGTCAGAGGATGGGCTGATTGAGATTATTCCTCAAAGCGGGACGCTTGTATCAAGGATTGATATGAATCTAGTGGAGGAAGGACGGTTTGTCCGTGAAAAGCTGGAAAAGGCCATTGTTTCAGAAGCTTGCAGATCTTTCGATGATGACCATTTGCTTAAGCTAGAAACCAATTTGGCCATGCAGGAATTCAGTATTCAAAAGGATTTCACAAGAATGTTTGAGCTTGATGAAGAATTTCACAGGCTGCTTTTTCAAGGATGCAATAAAGGCAGGACGTGGGAGCTGATTCAGCATATGAATACACAGTTTATCCGGCTGCGTATGCTCAGACTGCACACTGAAGGTCTGGATTGGAACGTTATCGTCAATCAGCATATTGAAATCTTTAAAATGATTACTGAGAAAAAAGCAGAGGATGCTGAAGAACTGATGGAGGCACATCTTCGTCTGGTTGATTTTGAAAAGGGAACCATTGCAGAAAAGTACCCGCATTATTTTTACAATTATGTTCATTCGTTTCAGCAATCTTAAAATACGATTCTGTTTTTAAAGACGTTAAAAATTATTCAAGTACTTTTTGAAAGGATGAAAAAATAATGACAAACATTACTAATCCAATTTTACCTGGTTTTCACCCCGATCCTTCCATTTTACGTGTAGGGGATGACTACTATATCGCTACGTCAACGTTTGAATGGTTTCCTGGAGTCAGGATTCACCATTCAAAGGACTTGAAAAACTGGCGGTTTATCTCCAGTCCGCTTTCACGCAAATCCCAGCTGGATATGAAAGGGAACATTAATTCCGGCGGAGTGTGGGCTCCGTGCCTCAGCTATCAGGATGGTCTGTTTTATTTAATATACACTGACGTAAAATCGTGGCATGGTGCTTATAAGGATACTCACAATTATTTAGTAACCGCAGAATCGATTGAAGGACCTTGGTCTGATCCTGTTTATTTAAATAGCAGCGGCTTTGATCCCTCTCTATTTCATGACCGCGACGGAAAAAAGTGGTTTGTTAATATGATCTGGGACTACCGGAAAGGAAATCACTCATTTGGAGGAATCGTTTTGCAGGAATATTCTGCTGAAGAGAAAAATCTGGTGGGTCCGGTTAAAAATATTTTCAAAGGAACGGACTTGAAAATGACAGAAGGTCCCCACCTTTACCAAAAAGGCGACTATTACTATCTCTTAACAGCAGAGGGAGGTACAGAATACAATCATGCAGCCACACTGGCGCGCTCAAAAACGATTGATGGACCTTACGAAGTGGATGAGGATTACCCATTGATTACTTCAGCTGGAAAAGATCATCTGGCGATTCAGAAAGCGGGGCACGGCAGTCTGGTGGAGACGCAGAATGGGGAATGGTATCTTGTTCACCTTGGCGGCCGTCCATTAAAGGATAAGCGATGCATATTGGGACGCGAGACTTTTATCCAGCGCTGTGAATGGACGGATGACGGCTGGCTTCGACTTTCGCACGGTTCAAATTCACCGCAAGTCGTTGTGCAAGGGCCTGATCTTCCGGAGCATCCATTTGAAACGGAGCCTGCAGCAGACGATTTTAGCGGGGAAACGCTCGGAAGCCAATGGAATTCTCTTCGTGTTCCTATGGATTCCTCCTGGTTGTCGCTATCTGAACGTCCGGGGTATTTACGTCTGAAGGGTAGAGAATCGCTAAGCTCAATGCACGAGCAAAGTATAATCGCCCGCCGCCAGCAGGCATTTACTATTGAAGTGGAAACCTCTGTCGCATTTGAACCAGAGCATTTTCAGCAAATGGCAGGCCTCCTATTTTATTACGATACGATTGATCATGTGTACCTGCATATCACGCATCGTGAAGAAACAGGGAAATGTCTGGGTATCATTCAAACGAAATACGGAGAATACGACGAACTGACAGAAGCGTTTATTCCCTTAAAAGAGCAGGAAGAAGTGAAGCTTAGGGGTGAGGTTCAGGACGGCATGCTTGCCTTCTATTACCGTCAGCGAGAGGAGGAATGGCAGCGTGTGGGTCCTTTAATCGATATCACACATATGTCAGACGACTCTGCCAGACAGGTGCGTTTTACGGGTACATTTGTAGGGATGGCCTGTCAGGATCTTAGCGGCGGCAAAAAAGAAGCAGACTTTGATTATTTTATTTATAAGGAGCAAAGGAAGGAAACTTCAGGGCAGGTAACGGGTAAAGGCAGCACGCTTCATCTTTGAAAAAGATCCAAGTCAAATCAACTCTTATAAAAGGAGACTGTTAAATGATGTGGTTTGAACCATCTGCAAGTCTGATTAATGATGATATTGAGACAGAACAAATTAGCAGTTATAAGGCTTGGCTACAATATAGTCAAGTAAAGAAAGAGTACATAGAGAAAACTCGTCTTTTTTTAGAGGAAGTTGCCTTAACTGGTTTATCAGAAATTCGAACTTCGGCTCTGAATGAAATTAGTCAGGCGTTGTTTTCTATGACGGGCACGCAGCCAAAAATCGTTTTGGATAGAGGAGGCAAGGCAGGTGTCACTTTGGCAACAAAGGACGAAAATGAGGTCCTGCCTGACGGTTTTTCAACTGACGAACTAAGACCAGAGGGATATATTCTGCATCAGGAGCGCAATCGCATGTATGTGGTTGGTTATTGTGATAAGGCCCTGCTGTACGGAGTGTTTCATTTGCTGCGTCTCATTCAAATGGAAACAAACCTGTCAGGACTTCACCTTGCTGAATCGCCTGTCAATCAGTTAAGAATGATCAATCAATGGGATAACAGCGATAATAGTGTTGAAAGAGGATATGCGGGCGAATCCATCTTTTACAAGGACCTTGGATTTTCACGAAATTTAGTACGAATGAAAGACTATGCGCGTTTATTGGCCTCCATAGGCATTAACGCTATTTCCATCAACAATGTCAATGTTCACCAAAATGAAACGGATTTTGTGACGGACCGGTTTTTGCCAAATGTAAAAAAGGTAGCCTCCATTTTCCGGGCATATGGCATCAAAACATTTTTGTCTATTAATTACGCAAGCCCTATTACAACAGGAGAATTGAACACCGCTGACCCGCTTGATGAAGACGTAAGAAAGTGGTGGAGAAATACAGCTAAAAGAATTTACCACTATATTCCTGATTTTGGCGGAGTCGTAGTAAAAGCAGATTCAGAAAACCGGCCAGGGCCGTTTACATATAACAGAAATCATGCAGATGGCGCGAATATGCTTGGGGAAGCCTTTGAACCATTTGGCGGGATCGTGATCTGGCGCTGCTTTGTCTACAATTGCAAGCAGGATTGGCGGGATCGGGAGACGGACAGGGCAAGAGCGGCCTATGACCACTTTATGCCGATAGACGGCGACTTCCGTGAAAATGTCGTTCTTCAAATTAAAAATGGTCCAATGGATTTTCAAGTGCGGGAGCCGGTTTCTCCACTTATTGGAGGACTTCAAAAAACCAATCAGATGATCGAATTTCAGATCGCTCAGGAATACACCGGACAGCAGCGGCATCTTTGTTACCTTATCCCTCAATGGAAAGAAGTATTAAACTTTGATACGTATGCAAAAGGGAAGGGGTCGCAGGTAAAGGATATTGTCAGCGGCACGCTGATTTCCCAAACTCACTGCGGAATTGCTGCTGTTTCAAATATAGGAAATGATGCCAATTGGACAGGCCATACACTGGCTCAAGCTAATCTTTATGGATACGGACGTCTCACCTGGAATCCCAACCTGTCTACTGAACAAATTACAAATGAAGCAGTCCGTTTAACATTTGGCAATGACAGGGAAATCGTAGAGACAGTTTCAGAAATGCTGATTGGATCTTGGAAAACGTATGAAAAGTATACATCTCCGCTTGGTGTCGGCTGGATGATCGCACCAAACCATCATTACGGACCAGATATAGAAGGCTATGAATTCTCTGCCTGGGGAACGTATCACTACTCCAACAGAGATGGCACTGGTGTGAACCGGACACAAAAAAATGGAACGGGATTCACAGGACAATATCACTCACCGATAAAAGAAACATATGAATCAATAGAGAGCTGTCCAGATGAGCTTCTCCTCTTTTTTCATCACGTTCCATATAGTCATAAACTAAAATCTGGAGATACAGTTATTCAGCATATTTACAACACTCATTTTGAGGGAGTGGAAGAAGTCGAAGCGCTGCTTGCAAGCTGGAATCGCCTGGAGGACAAAGTGGATTCCTATCGTTTTCATCATGTCCAAAACCGTCTTGAGGAGCAGCTTGCCCATTCTAAAGAGTGGCGGGATGTTATTAATACGTACTTTTACCGTAAATCAGGTGTAGAAGATGTAAAAGGTAGAAAGATTTATTCATAGCTGGAGAAAAAGAGAGCGGCTGGACTAAGCTGCTCTCTTTGTGTGAAAAGCGCTAGTAATTTTAATAGAGTAAACGATAACCAAGACCATACGATCATTTTTAGTTCTATTTAGTTTGTTGTATATCCAAACAAAGATAAGGTTGATATAATAAAAATGTAATAGGATGTAAAAAAATTTACTGCTTAATGTAAGCCCTTTCAATTCTCTTGTACATGGTTCGATTTTTAAACAAGGAGGGTCGTTCATATTTTTCAGATGATTGTTCAAGATTAAAAATTCACCTAACAAAGGAGATTTTTACATGCTGAATGTTCTAAGAAAACCGATTGTTTCGGGACTCGCGTTAACTTTATTCCTATCAGGCTCTGCAGCTGCTCAAGGTCACGGGAATCCTTATAAAGAAGAACTTGATAAACAAGGGCGAAAGGGGAATGGAAATCATACGCCTTTCGCCTGGCAGGTGCCTTCTATGTCTGATCGCTATGAAGATCAATTTGATCTCGGTGCTGCAGTTGAACCCCAGCATTTAACAGGCAGGCAGGGAAAAATTTTAAAGCATCACTATAATAGTATCGTCGCCGAGAATGCGATGAAGCCTATATCCCTACAACCTGTAGAAGGGGAATTCACCTGGGAAGCAGCAGATAAAATCGTTAAATTCGCCCGAAAAAATGATATGGAACTGCGTTTTCATACCTTAGTATGGCATAGCCAGGTGCCGGATTGGTTTTTCGTTGACGAGGATGGAAATAGTATGGTGAATGAAACAGATGAACAAAAGCGTGCGGAAAATAAAGAACTGCTTCTAAACCGTTTGGAAACACATGTTAAAACCGTTGTGAAGCGCTACAAACATGATGTAGATTCATGGGATGTGGTGAATGAAGCAATTGACGACGGCGGATTTATACGAAACTCCCCGTGGTATCAAATTACCGGCACAGACTTTATTAAAGTAGCATTTGAAACGGCAAGAAAATATGCAGCACCTGATTCAAAGTTGTACATTAATGATTACAATACTGAAGTACCAAATAAAAGAGATGCTCTGGCAGATCTTGTTGCTGACTTATTAGCAGACGGTGTTCCGATTGATGGTGTTGGGCATCAGGCACATATTCAGATTGGCTGGCCTTCGATTGAAGATACACAAACTTCTTTTGAACTATTCAGTGAGATGGGATTAGATAATCAAGTCACTGAATTGGATGTTAGTTTATACGGCTGGCCGCCGGATAACGCTTATCCAACACATGATGCGATTCCTGCAGAGGATTTTATAAGCCAGGCTGACCGTTATGATCAATTATTTGAATTATATGAAGAAGTGGATGCGGATCTCAGCAGTGTTACATTTTGGGGAATTGCCGATAACCATACGTGGTTAACCGATCGTGCTTCTAAATATACGGAAGGCGGGGGAGTGGACGCACCGTTTGTCTTTGATTATCAATACAAAGTAAAACCTTCCTACTGGTCTTTAATGGACTAGCTTTACAGACCAAAAGTACCCGTTCTTTTAACCGATCGTTAAATAGAAGCTAAGTGCTAGGTTTTCTGTTGCTTAGTGGTGCAAGAAGAAAAAAGAGGATGAGACAAAAATACAAATATAAGATAGTATTTATTAATTGTATGAGGTGAGCGGAGCGGAAGGTGGCGACTCCTGCAGGATGTGACGGCAAGCTGAGACTTTACAGGGCCTTGCCCTGAAAAGGCTCAGCGCCGTCCCTGCGGAAAGGGTCCGCCTGAAGCGCAGTCGAACCAGTCAAAGAGCTTGAGACACTTTTGTCCCAAGCTCTTTTTAAATTTTTAAAATGTTAGTGTTTATTAACAGAAGCATCATAAATGGATTCAACCGCAGTTTTTAATGCTTCATCGAATTCTTCTCCTGAATGATTGGCACGCAAATCAGCTGCGAGAGCACGTGAAAAGCTTCCGATCAGTCCTTCGTTTTGCTTCAGCTTCTCATTGGCCTCATCGCGTGAATAGCCTCCTGAAAGTGCAACGACACGAAGGACACGAGGATGTTCAATGAGTGATTTATAGGCATTATTTTTCGTAGGGATTGTAAGCTTTAGCATGACGAATTCATTATCAGCTAACGCATTTAACTGCTGCATCAGTTCATCATGTAAAATTTCCTCGCATTTCTCTTTGTCCTTACTGTTAATATCCACTTCTGGCTCAATAATTGGAACCAGGTCAGCTGCCATGATTTGTTTTGCGACGTCAAATTGCTGTTCCACGACAGCTTTAATGCCATTTGGATTCGCTTCATGGATGACAGAGCGCATTTTTGTCCCGAAAATATTCCGCTCATTGGCACGGCGCAGTGTCTCATCTAAATCATTAATTGGCTTCATAAGCTGAACCCCGTTTTCCAAATCCGCAAGTCCTTTATCCACTTTTAAAAAGGGAACAATTCCTTTGTCCGCAAGGTAATCAGCAGTATATTTTCCTTGGATTTCTCTGTCCATCGTTTGCTCAAATAAAATAGTTCCAAGTATATGACGGGAATCAAACGCCGGAGAAGTAATAATCCTTGTGCGCATCTCATGGACCTGATCAAACATTTCATCATCGTTTGTGTAAGCATCCTCCATAACTCCATATGCTGCCAGAGCTTTCGGTGTGCTTCCACCGCTTTGGTCAAGTGCTGCAATAAACCCTTTCCCATTTTTCATCGTATCAAATTGACTGCTGTTCATACTCTCCACTCCTTTAGTTAGTGTGAAATTAAATATCCACTTATCCTCTTCCCGTTTTTCTGGGTGGCTAACGTCTTCTGGAAAATTTGACTGAATCTAAGAGTAAAATAAAAAGAGCTTGGGACAAAAGTGTCCCAAGCTATATGATCGGTTCACTTCGCTTCAGGTGAACGCTTTCCGCTGGGACGGCGCTGATGAGCCCTCAGGCTTTGCCTTTCGGGGTCTCAGCTTGCCGTCATATCCTGCATGGAGTCGCTACCTTCCATTAAGTTCACCTCTTACTAGTAATTAATACTACCTCGTTTTTAAGATTTTTTGAGTTTTGTCCCATCCTCATTGAAACCTATTTAGGATTGCTTTAGTTTCTTTAGCCTTACCATATTCCAAGAAGCCTTAGGCAGCACCGCGGTTAAACTTCCATTCTCAATAAATGATTCTGAACGAGTATGTGGCTTTACTATTTGTTCATTTATAGAATTTTGGGCCTTTAAATTATCATTTTCGAGTACTACATGTTCAACCAGCTGATAGTCTTCAAATGATCGTATGTCAACCTCAGTCAGTAATTGGTTTTCCAAGTGGCGATTAACGGCGAAAATAACTAACTCTTCATTTTCTTCATTAAAAACGACCGCTTGATCCAAATAAGGTACGTCTGTAAAGTCTTTACTGTCATACTTAGGAGAATCAACAATGGAATGGAGAGCAGTTCCACGTCCATAAACAGAAGTGTAGTAGTATGGATAAAATATTGGCTGCTTCCAGATGCCGCCACCGGTTTCCGTCATGATAGGTGCAATGACGTTTACAAGTTGTGCCATGCAGGCCATTTTTACCCGGTCGGAGTGCTTTAATAATGTATTGAGCATGCTGCCGACGAGCAAAGCATCTTCAAATGTGTATATATCCTCCAGTAAAGATGGAGCGAAGGACCATGGATCCACTTTCTTGTCCTGATCATTTGAGTGAAACCATACATTCCATTCATCGAAACTTAGATTCATTGTTTTTTTGCTGCGCTTTTTTGCTTTGATATAATCACAAGTAGCAGTCACTGTTTTGATAAAGTTATCCATATCTAATGTGCTGGCTAAATAGTTTGCGGTGTCGTTATCCCGGTTTCCATAGTATTGATGGAGAGAAATGTAATCAGCATATTCATACGTATGTTCGAGTGTTTCTGCTTCCCATTGTGGAAAGGTTGCCATCCCGGAACCTGAGCTTCCACAGCTTACTAATTCAAGCGAGGGATCTGCTAGTTTCATTGCTTTGGCGGTTTCAGCAGCAAGCCTGCCATATTCATAGGCTGTTTTCATCCCGATCTGCCACGGACCGTCCATTTCATTTCCGAGGCACCAGACTTTTATCCCGTGCGGGTCGTGATAACCATGTTCTTTTCTTAAATCACTCCAATATGTACCACCGGGATGATTGCAGTATTCAACCAGGTTCCTTGCAGCATCTATTCCGCGGGTGCCGAGATTAACCGCCATCATCACTTCAGCATTCACTTTCTTAGCCCAAGCAGCAAATTCATCTGTTCCGACTTCATTCGTTTCAAGAGACCTCCAGGCGAGTTCCAGTCTTCTCGGCCTTGATTCTTTTGGTCCAATTCCGTCTTCCCAGTTGTATGCAGAAAGCATATTACCGCCAGGATAACGGATAATCGGGACCTGCATTTCTTTTACCAGTTCCATGACATCCTGGCGAAAACCATCTTCATCAGCGGTCGGATGAGAGGGCTCATAAATTCCCCCATAAACTGCGCGGCCCAATTGTTCAATAAATGAGCCATAAATTCTTCGGTCAATTTCAGCAATTTTAAACGATTTATCAATGATCATTTTGGCTTTATTTGTATTCGTCATTCAATTCACCTCTCTGGCAATAATTGCTGCTGTATTTTCATATCATTTTTTTTAAACAAATGGACTGACATCCAGGTCCATCCCAATGCAGTTAAACTCACAGTGAAAAATGGGAGGAGACCAGGAAATTTTAAGGATATATAAAACACTGAAAAAACATACAAACTTATCGCAATCGTATAGTGAAATTTACCAAAGCCCATAATAATTGCATTTTTAAATAATTGTTTAATATCCCCGTTGTAATGAGCTAATTGCGGGAAAGACCATACAACTAAATTAATGTAAAACAGAATTAAAAGATAAAATGCAGCTAAAACAAATGTGTTGATCTCTCCAAGACTTTTAATAGCAAGATAGTTTCCATACAAAATCAGACCAGCAAATGTGAGAATCCATCCGACTGCGTTAGCCTTGCCAAAATCTTTACGGTATTCTTCTTTAAAGGTTTTTCGTATAGGGATTTCCAGATCACCTAACATCCATTTTCTGAATATCTTTAAAGCAGAGAGAGTGGCGGGAAAAATCCCGCCTGCCATCAGCCCAATCACTGTGTAATAAATCCAGAGCAAATTGATAAGGACAAGCCGCATGATCCATGTAAGAATCTTGTCCAGAGAATTCACGATGTATTGGCTATTCATCCTCTCACACCTTCCTCTTTGTTCATTCCATCAACCTTTGACACTGCCTGAAGCCAGTCCCTCAACAAAATATTTTTGGAAAAATATAAAGAGTATAATGATAGGGATAATGGTCATGACAGACCCTGCAATGAGCGTGTCGTAATTATTCCCATAAGGGGTTAATAAGGTGGCAAGTCCTATGGGTAAAGTGAATAAATCATTTGACCGAATGACCAGAAGGGGCCATAAGAAATTATTCCAGCTGTTTAACCCTTGCAAAATGGCCATCGCAGCAAAAGAAGGAAGCATTAAAGGCGACATAATTCTGAAAAATATACCGTATTCTGTGCATCCATCAATTCTCGCAGCGTCCATTAATTCCAGCGGGAGTCCCATGGCGTATTGTCTGAAGAAAAATACAGCTACAGGGGCAACGATTAATGGAAGCATTACACCGGTATACGTATTAATCAAATTCAAATTAATCATTAACTGATATAGGGGCAGCAGTAATATTTCAAATGGGATCATAATAATGATCAAAACGGAAAGGAAGATGATGGTTCTTCCTTTAAATTTATAAACGGCAAGTGCATATCCCACCATAGAAGAAAAGAAGAGGGAAAGCACAATTGTTAAAGTCGAGATGATCAAACTATTTCCGTACCATTGCCAGTAGGACGAGGACTCCGTAAAGATATGGATATAATTTCTGAGTGACAGCTCACTCCAGACAAATGAAAAAGAAATACCGTTCCTCATCAATTCTGATGAAGGGCGGAAAGAAGAAACAATTAAGCTGATCAATGGAAACAAAGCTATTAATGATACAAACACGAAGAATATATTTACGGCCCATTTAACTACTACATTATTTTTTCTCATGTTACTCATCACCTCTTTTAAATGCACCAGTCACCAGCAGGTAGATCATACTAACAAGAAAGATTAGGATTAGAAGCACTACTCCAATAGCAGCACCAAACCCCATGTCATTTTGCTGGATCCCTTCCTGGTACAATAATCCAACAAGTGTTAAGCCAATATTCCCCGGGGAATTACCCTGCCAAATTACATAGCTTTCCTCAAACACCCGGAAGCCGCCAATTATACTAATAGTTGTGACGAAAATGATGATGGGCTGAAGAAAGGGCAATGTGACATGTTTAAACTTATGAAATAGATTTGCTCCATCCATTTCCGCAGATTCGTATAATTCTTTTGGAATGCTTTGCAAGCCTGCCAGAAAGTATAGTACGTTTACTCCCATCCATCTCCAGGCAGCCATCCCGACCATTAAGAACATTCCTGACCATGCAGTAAATTGCCATCTGACCGGGTCAAAACCAAAAAAGCCGATTATTTGATTGGCAATCGCCTGATCAGATTCCGAGAAAACTAGTCTAAAAATTACACCAGCAACTACGATTGAAGTAAGGGCCGGTATAAATAGGGCAGAGCGGAAAAATGTTTTGGACTTTACTAAGTTTGAATCCAGCAGGATTGCCAGAATAATAGGTATAGTGACTAAAATTACGACGGTTAGGAGCATAAACATAGTTGAATTAGCCAATGCTTTATAAAAGGTCTGATTAAAAATCCTTTCATAATTCTGTAAGCCTATGAATTCAACCTGGCCTGGTAAAATTCTTTGAAAGCTCATAATAAAAGCTTGAATGGTAGGATATAGCGTAAGAACCGTAAAGGAAAGAATAAATGGAAAAACAAAAATGTAAGGTGCTACTTTTTTAGAGTTTAATAATCTTAAAAGATTGTTATCTTTTTTCTTTCGGCCGGATGGGGGAGGGTTCGGATTTGGATTCTCATGTACATATTCATTATTTTTAATATTTAACCCAGACATTTTATCCCTACTTACTTTATAAGATTAGGTGCCTGGGCGGCTGCTAAACTGCCCAGGCTGCCTCAAATTTAGTTGCCGCTTTCCATTTTTTGTCTTATGGTATCTGCTGATTCTTTTAACGCTTCTTCAGGGGTATGTGATTGTTCTGTCAGCACATTGTGCATAACATTGGAATCAATCTCTGTCAAAACGTCCGGTGTGAACTCAGACAATTGGATTCCCGCTACGTTATCTTTAATTTCTGAAAGGATATCAAAAATATCATCATGGAAATACTCGTAGTACACATTCTCTTCACGCATTGCTTCATCTTCCCATACATCAAAGCGGGGCGGATCGAACCCAAGCTCTCTCCATAACTGGATATTCCCCTCTTTTGATAGCTTCGCAAAATACAAGAATTCTTTTGCCAGTTCAATATTTTCCGATTGGCTGGTCACAGCGGTGCCAGTTCCGCCCATTGTGACAGATTGGTAATCTGAATCAGACCACGTAGGCATCGGAAGGATCTGAATTTTTCCCTTTAGATCAGGCATGTAGGTTGTAAAATCTTTCATGTAATACATTGGAATTACAATGGAGGCCTGACCGCCATCGTTCATGAAGCCGTAAAATTCTTCTGCATGATATTGCCCGCCTGGAGCCATTTCTGCGATTTCATGTTCGTGTACCATGTCATTAATGAATTCAAGCGTTTCAATATTTTCCTCATTATCTAATGTTAATTCTCCATTTTCATCAAAGAAATCAGAACCTTTTTGTGCAACAAACGGCCAGATTCCATACCAGTTTCCAGGAATTGTTGTCATTGGTTTTCCTGTAGCCTCTACTACAGCCTGTCCTGCTGCAACATAATCATCCCAAGTTTCAATGGTGTCAATATCCACGCCGGCTTCATCCATAATTTCCGTATTGTAATAAACGACTGATGCACCCAGATGAGTTGGAGCGCCGTAATAATTTCCATCTTCAGCGTATATATCGAGTCTTTCCTGCATAAAGCTGTCCAGTTCAGGTTCAATCAAGTCGTTTAGCGGTTCTAGTTGTATATCACCCTGTAAAAAGTTAGGGAATTTAGCCAGTTCAATATCGGCTAAATCCGGGGCGCCTGATCCCGATTGGAGGGCCATTAATAGATTGTTATGCATTTGATCAAAAGGATAATTTTCAACTGTTAATTGTATAGGGTTATCCGGATTTTCTTCATTCCATCTGTCAGCTGCGTTTGCATAGAAGGTTGCATGTGTTCCTGCAAAGGTCCAGAAGGATAATTCTGTTGCATCTTCAATGTCAGAACCAGCTGTTTGCACATCATCAGAATTTGTACTGGAAGTATCATCTCCTCCGCATGCTGACAATACCAGGATTGAAGAGAGAAAAAGAGGACTAAAAGCTTTAAACCTTTTTTTATTCATTCTAAATACCCACCTTATGTTTTATTTGTCTAATCAACAAACTAAGTAGTTAAAGTATTAAAAATACAGCAAGAACATTCAGATCGATTGACCCTCCTTTAATCTAATTTTCAGACTAATAATTGAAAGCGCATCCATTACTTAAAATAAGTATAGGTAACATATACGTATATGTCAATAACGTAAAAGAATATTCAGACAGTTATTGATAGAATTATAGGTTAAATCAATTGGTTGTCCGTATAAGTTAATGGAATTTAGCAGTTGTTTCTATTAGGGAGGCGGGGTAGGAAGTCTAAACATGTTTATCTTTTAAAAGATGTGAAACCAGGGAGCAGGAATGCAGCTCTCAGAACACATCTCTTACTCTTTTTTCTTGATGACAGCAGTTGAGTTTCGGTGGACAATGGACGCCTCGAAGACATAAGAATCCTGATTCGTTTCTTTGCCATAGAGTGCCTTGCTGTTGTTGGTAAGTTCGATGATTTTTTTTGCTGCCATTTCACCCAGTTCACTTTTAGGGTGCCGGATGCTCGTTAATTTCACCTCTGATACATCCGTAAAAAATGAATCATCAAAGCCGATGATTGAAATGTCCTCAGGTACACATAGCTTTTTTTGTCTCAGACATTCCAGCAGTCTCATGGCAAGTTCATCATTATAACAAATGATTCCGGTAGCCAGGTTGAAAGGTTCCTTTAGCAGATTTTTTAAACTTTCAACTGGTTTGCTGAATATCTCACTCGTCGTGTATGTAACGATATTTTTAGGATTTATAGGAACGCCATTATCGCGGTGAGCCTTTATGTACCCTTTCATTCGTTTTAGTCCCTGGAGATCATCGTTTTTGAAAAAGCCGAGGATATTAGTGTGACCTAAATGGATTAAATGTTCGGCTTGCAGATATCCGCCTTTTTCATCATCCAGAACGACACTTACGGGCTCCAATTCATCGTATGCTGCATTGATCATAACGTAATGAATATTCAGCGCTTCTAATTTCAAGTAATAATTGATATTTGGATTCGCTATTGCACTTTTAGTAGGCTCAACAATCACACCATCAAATTTTTGTGCAATGATGGTTTCTAAAATCTTTCTTTCATGGACATGATCATTATTTGTGCTGAAGAGACTTACTTGAATGCCTGCCTCTCTTAGCACACTCTCAGCTCCCCGTATAATAGAAGGGAAAATGTAATCTGATATATAGGTGACAATAATTGCAATGCTTTTAGTAGAAGTCGATTTGCCTTCAGGAAGCATCTTTTTTTCTGTTCGTTGAGCTACATACGTACCTGCTCCTTGTTCTTTATAAAGCCAGCCTGTACTTACCAGTTCTCCAAGCGCGACCCTGACCGTATGTCTGCTCACATTAAACTTTTGCATTAATTCACTTTCAGAATGGATTTTTTGATTTGGAACAAACGTACCATCTGTTATTTTTGATTTAATCCAATTTTTAACCATGCCATATTTTGTTTCAATCACTCATGAACACTCCATCCGTTCAACAGAAATATTTTCGTTTAAGTATAACATTATATTTAATATAGTATGAAATTGGAAATGGGCTTTAAATCGTCAGCATGATAGAAAAAATATATAAAGCTTTAAAGAAAATCAGCTGTTCGATCTCCTGTCTTTCTGTAAGAAGTAGGAGACTTTCGATTAATTCTATAAAAGTTTCGATGAAACGTTTTTAAATTCGTATAACCGCAGTTTTCAGCAATTTCGTTTATGGATTGCTGACTGTTTTTTAATAGATAGCATGCATGCGAGATTCGGTAATGGCTGAGGTACTTACTGAATGTCATTTTTGTCATCTGCAAAAACAGCTTGGATAAATAAGCGTAATCATAATTCAATTCAGCGGAAACGGTCTTTAATGAGCACTCCTTCATGAAGTTTTTATCAATAAAAAGAAGAATGCTGTACAATACTTTTGTTTTTGAGGAGTGATCTGCTGTTATGAATGCAGTTTCTTCTATTAAAGAACCACAAAGACTGTAAAGAAAACTTTTTTGATTATAAATAGAAGACAGCTTCTGCCAATCGGGTTTGAAAGGGAGAGAAAACACATTATTTACAGGGACAAGTTCTTTATACTCTGCCCAAAAATCACCGATAAGTTCGGGAGAAAAGATCACTATGGTAATATTCGACTGATGGATGGTAGTAAATTCATGCATTTGATTGGGGAAAATGAGCGCTGCATCAGCAGGGTGTAGCCTGTATTTTTTGTGGTCAATCGTCAGGCATAGTTCGCCATCATTCACGATAATTACTTCATAGGCCCGGTGGAAGTGAAGGGGGAAGCTTGGGTTGTCCCGTGTAAAGAAAAAGAAGGACTCTTTTTCTTCAATTCCATGCCGTTCAAAAAAAGCCATTATTTCTTCCTCCTCAAATAAACACTAATAATGTCTTATATTATACAATATGTTGCCTAGAGATATCACAGGGTCATTACTATAATTTGGGTAGCTAAATTAAAGGAGGATCTTATATGAGCTATAGGTATCATGTAGCAAAAAGTGGTTCAGATACTAACGAAGGATCAAAAGAACGTCCGTTTTTAACAATCAGCCAGGCAGCATCTGTCGCAGTAGCAGAAGACACGATTATTGTGCATGAAGGTGTTTACAGGGAATGGGTTAAGCCTAAAAATCCAGGGCTGAGTGATATTCGTAGAATTACGTATCAGGCTGCGGAAGGTGAGAAGGTCGTTATTAAAGGCTCAGAACAGATTCAGAACTGGCAGCAGGCAGAAGGCACTGTGTGGAAGGCAAGTGTGCCAAACCATTTGTTCGGTGAATTTAATCCATTTAAAGAAGAAGTATTCGGAGATTGGCTGTTTAAATCAGTGTTTCCTAAACATTTGGGGGATGTATATTTAAATGGCCGATCCTTTTATGAAGTGGGAAGATATGAAGAGTTATTTCATGAGGACATTCGAACAGAAGTGGAGGATAACTGGACGAGAAAGATGGTGCCGGCCTATAAACCGGAAGAAACAAAATTTGTCTGGTATTCAGAGGTACATCAGGAGGATACCATTATTTATGCTAATTTTCATGATTCGAATCCAAATGAAGAGCTGGTGGAGATCAGCGTAAGAAAATGCTGTTTTTACCCTGAAATAACAGGGATAAATTACATTACTGTAAAAGGATTTGAAATGGCGCAGGCAGCTACACCGTGGACTCCGCCGACTGCTGATCAGCCAGGTCTGCTGGGAGCTAATTGGAGCAAAGGGTGGATCATAGAGGACAATATTATCCATGATGCTAAATGCAGTGGAATCAGTATTGGAAAAGAAAAGTCTACCGGAGATAACCATCGGTCGAAGAAAAATGATAAACCGGGCTATCAATATCAGATTGAATCCGTTTTTCTCGCATTGAAAGCTGGATGGAGCAAAGAAAAAGTCGGTTCACATATTATCAGGAACAACGAGATTTATGATTGCGGTCAAAATGGGATAGTTGGTCATCTGGGCTGCGTCTTTAGTGAAATATATAACAATCATATTTATAACATCGCTTTAAAAAGAGAGTTTTATGGTCATGAGATTGCAGGCATCAAGCTGCACGCTGCCATTGATGTTCAGCTGCATCACAATCGCATCCATAATTGTTCACTCGGAATCTGGATGGATTGGCAGACACAGGGAACAAGAATCAGCAAGAATCTATTATACTTTAATAATCGCGATTTATTTGTTGAGGTCAGTCATGGACCGTACACAGTAGACCATAATATTCTTGCTTCCGCATACGCAATAGACAACTTTGCCCAGGGTGGAGCCTATATAAACAATCTTATTTGCGGAAAAATGGTTCTGCGTAAAGTATTGAATCGTTCTACTCCTTATCATGTCCCTCATAGTACGGAAATCAAAGGGTTCTCTGTTGTTCATGGCGGAGATGACCGTTATTACAACAATATTTTTGTTGGCAATGATCCGGTTGAAGACGCTGAGACCTCCTTTGAAGATGCATCAGTTGGTGCAGGTACATTTCATTTCAATGGGTATGCCACTTCTTTTGAGGAATACATGGAAAACGTTCACCAAAAACCTGGGGATGTAGAAATTTTTATAGATAATGAGCAGCCTGTTTATATTAATCATAATGCTTATTTTAATGGGGCGGAAAGCTTTGAGAGAGAAAACGAATGCCTTACAAATAAGCATTATAATCCGAATGTATTAATAGAAGAGCAAGGTAATGATGTCTATATTTCGATAGAGGTGCCTGAAGAAATAGGTTCATTGTCTGGTGATATACATCATTCACGAACTCTGGGACATGTGAGGATAGCAGAAGCAAATTTTGAAAATCCGGATGGCAGTGACATGGTTGTGGATACAGATTATTTCGGAGAAAAAAGAGCAGAAAAGAGCTCATTAGGTCCTTTCGCTCAACTGCATCAAGGCGTAAATAAAATGAAGGTGTGGGGATAGGTTTTTTAGATTTTGACAGTCTGCCTATGAAAATATGAAAGCGTTTTAAATAGAAGTACGAAA
Organism: Jeotgalibacillus proteolyticus; assembly: GCF_050107735.1. Taxonomy (GTDB): domain Bacteria; phylum Bacillota; class Bacilli; order Bacillales; family Jeotgalibacillaceae; genus Jeotgalibacillus; species Jeotgalibacillus proteolyticus_A. Next base: position 48,571 of record NZ_JBNILO010000015.1, on the reverse strand, counting down.
AGCTGGAGGGAAAGTATGGATAAACTGGATAAACTGATGAATGCTCCTAAAGAAGTATTTGAAGAACTGAAAACAAGTGCAGCCGGTCCGGAAGGCGCGTTGCCGTTAACTTCTTTTATGCTTGAAAACTGGCCGAGCGGAGATTTATTCGGTCTTACTCAAAATGTAGGTATGGGATGGTCTCCTGAAAAATTAACTGGTCAGGAAGTGCTGATTTTGGGCACCCAGGGAGGCATTAAGAAAGAAGATGGATCACCTATTGCACTTGGCTACCACTCTGGACATTGGGAAGTAGATCTTCTAATGAAGGCTGCTGCGCATGAGGTAAGCAAACAAGGGAATATTCCTTTTGCAGGTTTTGTCAGTGATCCATGTGACGGGAGGACTCAAGGAACAAAGGGAATGTTTGACTCCCTTCCCTACAGGAATGACGCTGCTGTCGTTATGCGCCGTCTAATCCGCTCTTTGCCTACGCGAAAAGCTGTAATAGGAGTCGCTACATGTGATAAGGGTCTCCCTGCAATGATCATGTCACTTGTTGCGATGCACGACTTGCCCGCCATCATCGTCCCTGGCGGAGTAACACTTCCCCCTGAAGTCGGCGAGGACGCTGGGAAGATTCAGACTATCGGCGCCAGATTCACTAATGGAGAGCTGTCGTTAAGAGAGGCAGCCGAGTTAGGATGCAGAGCCTGTGCCACTCCTGGAGGCGGGTGCCAATTCCTGGGCACTGCAGCAAGTGCTCAAGTCGTGGCAGAAGCCCTTGGCATAACCGTTCCTCACGCAGCTTTAGCACCTTCGGGTCAACCAATCTGGAAGGAAATGGCTCATCAGTCAGCAAAGGCTGTACTGAATGCCATCGCAAGCGGAATCAAGATGAAGGATATTATTACAGATGCATCTATACGCAATGCAATGACCGTTCACGCCGCATTTGGCGGGTCTACCAATCTATTGCTTCATATTCCAGCCATTGCCCACGCAGCAGGATGCAGCATCCCTGACATTCACGATTGGGAAAAAATCAACCAAAGTGTCCCGAGGCTGGTAAGCGCGTTGCCTAATGGTCCCATAGACCACCCGACAGTCCGGGTGTTTTTGGCAGGTGGCGTGCCCGAAGTGATGCTCCATTTAAGAGAGAGGGGATTATTAGAAGAAGATGTTTTAACGATATCCGGAGAAAAATTGGGAGATGTGCTGAATTGGTGGGCAAATTCAGAAAGGCGTCAAAACGTCCGGGAGCGGTTAAAACAGGATGGGATTGACCCTGCTGATGTTATTATGAGCCCTCAGCGAGCTTACTCTGCAGGAATGACATCGACCATTACATTTCCAACCGGAAATATCGCCCCGGAAGGCGCCATTGTTAAATCGACTTCAATCGACCGCGCAATGTTGGATAGCAATGGAATTTATTATCATAAAGGATCCGTAAAGGTTTTTACATCCGAAAAAGCAGTGATTCAAGCAATAAAAAAGAAAGAAATTATCGCAAAAGATATCATCGCTTTAATAGGCTGCGGTCCATCTGGAACTGGTATGGAAGAGACCTACCAGGTTACCTCCGCTTTAAAGCACTTATCCTACGGGAGGCACGTAACGCTGTTAACGGACGGAAGATTTTCAGGTGTATCTACCGGAGCGTGTATCGGACATATTGGGCCGGAAGCACTGGCAGGCGGCCCGATCGGCAAACTTCGGGATGGTGATATTATTGAAGTGAAAATCGACTGCGAACAGTTGAAAGCAACCATAAATATCGTGGGGACTGAGGGAGACGAAAATGGGCGGATACGAAGCATGGAGCTTCTTGAAGCACGTTCTATGCATCCTGATCTTAAAGAAAACCCTGACCTTCCGGATGACACTAGACTTTGGGCAGCTCTTCAGGCAGCTAGCGGGGGAACATGGAGAGGAAGTATTTATGACGTGGATAGAATCATTGAACTGCTCGAAAAAGGGAAAAAATATTTAAATGAGGAAGGTGCAGCAAAGCGGTAAACATGGTTAATGACCCCAAGTAACTAGGCTGTCTGAACGAAAGAATGATATTTCTTTTTTCCTATATTAAGCAGACAGTTTTTCGTTTATTTCTTACTGAAAAGTACAAGAGTGCTTACAGAATAAAGGAGTGAAAATATGAGTACATCAAAGAATTTTAAAGGGGTGATTCCGCCTGTATCTACTATATTTACAGAAGATGGAACATTTGATACAGAAGGAATGGGGAAATTAATTAATAACCTCATAACAAGAGGTGTAGATGGTTTGTTTTTTCTCGGAACAGGAGGAGAATTTAGCCAGCTTTCCGTCGACGAGCGAAAGCAGGTGGCTGAATATGCGGTTAAAGAGGTAAATGGACGCGTGCCGGTTTTGATCGGGACAGGCTCTACAAGCACAAGGGATGTTCTGGTGCTCAATGAACATGCAAAAAAAATTGGTGCAGATGGCGTAGTTGTGATTAATCCTTTCTATATGAAGCTTTCTGAAGAAAACTTGTATCATCACTACAGCCGGATTGCAAAGGCGGCTGATCTGCCTGTACTGCTTTATAATTTTCCAGCATTAACGGGACAGGATCTTTCAGCTGATTTTATTTTAAAGCTTGTAAAAGAACATGATTCAATTGTGGGGATCAAAGAAACAGTGGACAATATAAATCATATAAGAGAAGTCATTCATACGGTTAAAGGGTATAAGCCTGACTTCAGCGTTTTATGTGGTTTTGAAGATTTGTTTTTAAATACACTCAGTCTTGGCGGGGATGGAATCATTGCAGCAACCGGGAATTTCGCTCCAGAGTTGTCCATCGATCTTTACCGAAGTTTTAGAAAAGAAGAATATACTAAAGTACTGGAATTAAATGAACAACTTACGAATTTACCTGCGATCTATAAACTAGATTCACCATTTATAAACGTAATTAAGGAAGCAATCGCAGAATGCGGCTTAGAGATCTCCACGGCTGTTTTACCCCCATCTGGAAAATTGTCGGCGGACAAAAAGGAACAGTTGAAAAAAATTCTGTCGGATATAAAGTTACGATAATTGGTGGAAGCAGCAATATTACTTAAAAAGTCAGCTGTCGTTTGTGAGCGACAGGAAGGTGGCGACTGCAGGATATGACGGCTGTTTAAACCCCAAGGGAAAAAACTGAGGAGGGCTCAGTGCCGTCCTTGTGGAAAGCGTCTCGCTGAATGTCAGCGAACCGGTCGTATAGTTTTTCTCAAGCTCTTTTTGTAATCTAGTAAATAATCTAATAGAAAATAATAAACACAAACAAATGTGTTATTTGGAAGAGCTTGTAATATATTACGGAAATAAATGTAGTATTTTGTAATAAAAGTGAAATACTCCTGATATTCTGCTGTAACGGATTCCGATTATACTAAGTTTACAATCTAGCAATCGGGGGTATACTAACTTGTTCAAAAGAATTTTAGCTTGTCTATTAATTTTTGCTTTGGTAGCCGCTGTCGCACCGTCATTTGATAAAGCTTCTGCTTCAGGCAAGACCTACTACGTTAATATAGATTCCGGACATTTAAACTTCAGAAAAGCTGCTACTACTTCTTCAGCCATCATTGGAAAGTTTGTAAAAGGGGATACCGTTACGGTTCATTCACAATCCAAAGGCTGGTCTAAAATTACAGCTAAAGGGAAAACGGGTTATGTAAGCTCCCAATACATATCTATAAAAAAAGCATCAGCAAGTACAGATTATAAACCAAAAGCAATTTCTGCTGCAAAAAGCCAGCTGGGTGTAAGGTATTTGTGGGGAGGCATGAGCTCAAAAGGCTTTGATTGCTCAGGACTCGTAAACTATGCGTTTGCAAAAGCTGGTAAAACATTGCCGCGTACTTCCGGTGAAATGTATAAAAAAGGTACGAGTGTCAGCCTTTCTTCTCTAAAACCAGGAGATTTGATGTTTTATGCTACGAGCGGCGGAAAGAAAGTTACGCACGTTTCCATTTACATCGGAAATGGAGAAATGATTCATTCCGCTTCAAATAAAGGTGTATCTATTGCGAGCATTAACAACTCCTATTGGAAACAGCGCTATATTGGAGCGAAGCGTTTATAACTACTAAAAAGAGCTGCTGAAAAGCGGCTCTTTTTTTACGATTTGCATTTATCTTAAAGGTTAAAAGCAGGTTTTGTATTCTGCTCTTAAAATGAGAACCGGTCATTTCATTAGGATAATTGATTATTGTTTCTTTTTTCGAGAAGCGCAGATGCAGGAACATCCAGTACAGTTAAAAGCTTAAGGATTGTTTGTGAAGCAGGCAGTTGGATATTGTTTTCATACCTTTCAAGGGTTTTGACACCAAGTCGTGCTTTGAGTGCTAATTCCTCTATCGTCAGATTCTTTTCTTCACGTACTCGTTTTAAATTTTCACCGAAGCAGGACATTTCCCATCCCTCCTTACTTTCTCCTTATAGTTTATCACCGAATAGAAAAAAATAGTCCATTATTCTCTGAGGAAAAGTGAACATAAAAGGTAACCGGCAAAATCTTTATTTCGCTATGTAGCAACGTTCTACTAAACACTATGTAAATGGTTATTTGACATTCACCCGTCAAATAAAATATACTGAATGAAATTGAAATTTTCGAATTATTTAGGATTTCTATACGTTCTTATCAAGAGAGACGGAGGGAGCGGCCCTATGATGTCTCAGCAACCAGCCTGAAGAGGCCCGGTGCTAATTCCCATAGGCGATCGCTGCCTGGCAGATAAGAGGAATGTTTGTCATTTTAGACCTTCTTCTTGCAGATGAGGTCTTTTTTCGTTTCCACAGAGTTTACTAGTTCTCATTAGATTTGCATGCTTATTTCCGACTAATTTTATGCGATTAAGATGCTATTTATTATTTTTGACAAAACAGGTGCTGATCTTTTTATAGGATTCATACATCTAATCAGTGATGGCTGAGTAAAGAAGTGAAAATACAGGCAATGAGGTGGGTAATGTGCAGTTACAGGTGAAATCAAGTCCTTTCAATGAAGAACAGGTAGAACTATTAAATCGGTTAGTGCCGACACTAACCAGTGATCAAAAAATTTGGCTGACTGGCTATTTGACAGCTTTAAGCACTGGGCAGCATTCAGAAATGGCAGCTCAGGATCTTATGGAGGCTCAAGGTGGCATACCCCCGGTGAAAGCACGGGAAGTTACGATTCTTGTTGGATCTCATACGGGAAATGGTGCGGCGCTGGCAGATGATGCAGAAGCAGAATTAAAGAAAGAAGAATTTACAGTATCCCGTTTTTCCTTAGATGAGTTTAAACCGAAGAATATTGGGAAAATCGAGGATCTTCTTCTCATTACTAGTACTCATGGTGATGGAGATCCACCTGACAATGCAATTGAATTTTATGAGTTTTTACATAGCAAAAGAGCTCCTAAACTTGATGGTGTCCGCTTCTCGGTTCTGGCATTGGGGGATAGCTCCTATGAATTTTATTGTCAGACAGGAAAAGATTTTGATAAAAGACTTGAGGAGCTGGGGGCAGATAGAATGTATCCCCGTGTGGATTGTGATTTAGACTTTGAAGAGCCTGCATCCCTTTGGTTTGAGGGTGTGCTGAACGTATTGAACGAATCAAAGGGAAAATCCGGATCAGATGCCCCGGGATCTTCCCGGAACGAAGTAACCGCAGCGGATGCAACCCAAAAGTATTCCCGTTCTAACCCGTTTAGGGCTGAGATTATTGAAAATATAAACCTTAACGGACGTGGCTCCAATAAAGAAACACGTCATATAGAACTGAATCTTGAAGGGTCCAATTTAACGTATGAGCCGGGAGACAGCCTGGGAATCGTTCCTCAAAATGATGCTGTGCTGGCTGAACAATTAATTGAAGCAGCCCAATGGAACCCCAACGAGAGGGTAACACTTAACAAAGAAGGTGAAACCAGCACTTTGCGGGATTCGTTCATTCATACCTTTGAAATTACAAGTCTATCTAAAAATCTGATAGAAAAAGCAGCAGCATTGACAAAAAATGAGGGGCTGAAAAAACTGTTGGAACCTGATGAACAAGAGAATCTGCAGACCTACCTCTATGGAAGGGATCTAATTGATTTAACACAGGATTATGGCCCCTGGGAGGTATCCGGCAGTGAATTTACTCAGATTCTCAGAAAAATACCGCCGCGTCTCTATTCAATTGCGAGCAGTTTAAAGGCAAACCCGGATGAGGTGCATTTAACCATTGGCGCATTACGCTATGATTCATTTGGCAGAAGCCGAAGCGGTGTTTGTTCCGTGCAGTGTGCAGAGCGTTCGGAACCGGGGGATACACTTCCTGTTTTTGTTCAGAAAAATTCTAACTTCCGATTGCCGGAAAGCTCGGACGCTCCAATCATTATGATTGGCGCTGGAACGGGCATTGCACCTTACAGAGCCTTCCTAGAGGAAAGAGAAGAAAATGGGGCGAATGGAGATGCATGGCTGTTTTTTGGAGACCAGCACTTTGTCACTGATTTTTTGTATCAGACCGAGTGGCAAAAATGGCTTAAAGACGGGTTATTGACTCGTATGGATGTAGCATTTTCAAGGGATTCTGAGCAAAAAGTATATGTACAGCATCGTATGCTTGAACAAAGAAGAGAATTTTACGAATGGCTTGAAGCCGGTGCTCATGTGTATGTTTGCGGAGATGAAAAATACATGGCAAAGGATGTTCATGAAGCCATTTTGACCATTATTCAAAAAGAAGGCGCCCTCAGTGAAGAACAGGCAGCTGAATATATAGCTGATTTACGAAGCCAAAAGCGGTACTTGCGGGATGTTTATTAAACTGCAGCCCCCGGATGTCAACAGATGAGGAGAGATGTAAGATGACAAAAAAAGAACATTTGCACCCAGGTGGACCCCCAAGTGAAATGGAAGTCATTAAAGATAAAAGCCGGTTTCTCCGAGGAACGATTGCAGAAAGCTTTGAGGAAAGATTAACGGCTTCTATTCCGGATGATGATGGCAAGCTGTTAAAGTTTCATGGCAGCTACATGCAGGATGACAGAGATATTCGCAATGAACGGAAAAAGCAGAAATTAGAACCTGCGTATCAATTTATGATCCGCGTGCGTCTGCCCGGTGGAGTAGCGACGCCAGATCAATGGCTGACAATGGATCGTCTGGCGAATACACATGGCAATGGCACACTGAAATTAACAACCAGACAAACCTTTCAATTACATGGAATCTTGAAATGGAATATGAAAAAAACGATTCAGGAAATGGATAAAGCTCTCATGGATACCATTGCAGCATGCGGCGATGTAAACCGGAATGTGATGAGCACAGCGAATCCATACCAGTCAGATGTCCATGCAGAGGTGTATGAAGTATCAAAGAGCATCAGTGAGCATCTTCTGCCGAAAACAAGAGCATACCATGAAATCTGGCTTGATGAAGAAAAGGTAATTGAAAGCAGTAAAATAGAGGAATCAGAGCCAATGTACGGACCGCTGTATCTACCGCGAAAGTTTAAAATCGGTGTGGCGATTCCACCTTCAAATGATGTTGATATTTATTCACAGGATCTTGGTTTTATTGCGATTTTAGAAAATGGCAAGCTTCAGGGATTCAATGTAACAGCAGGCGGAGGTATGGGAATGACACACGGTGATACAGCCACGTATCCCCAACTTGCCCATGTTATTGGTTTTTGTTCGGCGGATAAGGTGCCGGAAGTCGCTGAGAAAATAATTACCATACAGCGTGATTACGGAAACCGGTCGGAGCGGAAAAATGCTCGCTTCAAGTACACCATTGACAGACATGGTGTTCCTTGGCTGCAGCAGGAATTAAATGAACGCTTAGGCTGGAACCTGGAAGAAGCACGTCCCTTTCATTTTGATCACAATGGAGATCGCTACGGATGGCTTGAAAACGATGGGAAGTGGCATCTGACCTTATTTATTGAAAACGGCCGAGTGAAAGACACCGAGACGTATCCGTTAATGACGGGACTTCGTGAGATCGCCCGTATTCATAATGGGGATTTTCGTCTAACCCCCAGTCAAAATCTGATCATTTCAAATGTTTCCTCTCGAAACAAAAAGAAGATAGACGAACTTGTGAAGCAGTATGGGCTGACAGACGGCCGGGAAAATTCTGCCCTGCGAAGAAATTCAATTGCCTGCGTTGCCCTGCCGACATGCGGGCTGGCGATGGCCGAAGCAGAACGGTATCTGCCGGTGCTGATCAATAAAATTGAAAACATATTAGATGAAAACGGGCTCAGGGAAGAAGAAATTGTCATTCGCATGTCAGGATGCCCGAATAGCTGTTCCCGCCCTGCTCTGGGAGAAATTGCGTTTATAGGAAAAGCACCAGGCAAGTACAATATGTATATGGGCGCGGGTTTTGCAGGTGACAGACTAAACAAATTGTATAAAGAAAATATCGGGGAAGAAGAAATTTTAGCAACGCTAAAGCCAATTTTTTCTCATTATGCAAAAGAGCGCCTGGAAAATGAGCACTTTGGAGATTTTGTCATTCGCACAGGCTATGTTGAAGCGGTAACTTCAGGTCTGAATTTTCACAGCTAATTCCTGAATGGAGTGTTAGTGTTGAAATACAGTTATGTAACTCATTTGATTTGCCCCAAATGCAAAAGTGAATACAGTACAAAAGAAAAGCATCAGCTCTGCTCATGTGGTTCTCCTCTTTTAGTTGAGTACGATTGGGCGGCTCTGAAAAAAGTGATGCAGCCTGAGGATCTGGCTGCTCGCGAATCTACTTTATGGAGATACCATGAAATGCTGCCCGTGGAGCAACCGGAGAATGTGGTTTCGCAGGGAGAGGGAATGGCTCCTCTTCTTGCAATGCCATCTCTTGGACGAGATATGAACATTAAACAGCTGTACATGAAGGATGAAGGACTGATTCCAACCGGCACCTTTAAAGCGAGGGGAGCTGCTGTAGGCGTTTCAAAGGCAAAGGAACTCGGTGTGGAGGAATTTGCGATGCCGACCAATGGAAATGCAGGAGCAGCTTGGGCTCTTTATGGGGCAAAAGCAGGTATCACCTCCACGATCGTCATGCCGCAGGATGCCCCCAAAATTACCCGGAATGAAACAGCTCTATCAGGAGCCAATCTTTATTTAGTAAATGGATTAATCAGTGACGCCGGAAAAATAGTAAAGGAAGCTGTGGAGAAATTTAATCTATATGATGCCTCCACTTTAAAAGAGCCCTATCGAATCGAGGGAAAGAAAACGATGGGACTTGAAATTGCTGAACAACTTGGATGGAAGATGCCTGATGTGATCTTATATCCCACGGGCGGTGGTGTCGGTCTCATTGGGATTCATAAAGCATTAAAGGAGTTAAGGAAATTAGGGTGGGTGTCTGGCAGACTGCCTCGTTTAGTAGCCGTTCAATCAAGCGGCTGTGCTCCCATTGTAAAGGCCTGGAAGGAAAAAAAGAGTGAATCACAGTTCTGGGAAGAATCTGACACGATCGCATTTGGTATAAATGTTCCAAAAGCTATTGGGGACTTTTTAGTTCTTGATGCAATCTATGAAACAAATGGATGTGCTGTAGCGGTCGACGATGAATGGATGCTTCGTGAGCAGCAGAACGTTGCAAGGATGGAAGGATCGTTTATTTGTCCTGAAGGAGCGGCGGTATTTGCTGCCATCCGAAAGCTGCGCCAGGAAAACTGGATCAGAGAGAACGAGACGGTAGTCGCATTAAACACCGGAGCAGGTATTAAATATCCTGATACAGTTGAGATCGATGTGGAGGTATTGGAAAAGGACAGTTCACTTAAGCGCATATAAACATCTAGAAGAGGTTGGAACATAACGTAAAAAAGTTTAAAATGCGGCGGGGTCTATCATTCTTTATGAGGCAAGCGCAGCGGAAGGGGCGGCTCAAGCAGGATATGACAGATGTTTGAGACTCTAGGGGGCAAGGCAACGAAAATGCCTTGACCGTTCCTGCGAAAAGCGTCCAACCGAAGTGAAGAAACCCGTAAATGAGCCTGGGACATATATGTCCCAGGCTCATTTTTGTATTTGTGGTAATTTAATACAAGTGGTTTTTAATCAGCTTAAAAAGTGTATTATAAGATGTATTGCAGGCATTAACTGCCTCTTAATAGGTGTGGTAAGGCTATAGTCTCACTTATGATCGTTGTATTGAATTATTTTAAACGCATGCGTTAAACTTATATGAGTTATTTTAAAAAAGAGGTACCTAGTTGAAATGGAGTTGTATAAGGTGAACGATTTACGATCGCCGGAAAAAAAGTTTCGGCCGGAATTAGAAGGTGTTCGAGCTGTTGCAGCATTACTGGTTGCAATTTATCATATTTGGTTAGGCTCTGTGTCAGGGGGAGTGGATGTATTTTTTATTGTTTCAGGCTATTTAATTACAACCTCTCTGCTTTCGAGAATGATGAGGGAAGGGAAAATACATATAGGTGAGTACTTTCTGGGGCTTGGCCGCAGATTATTTCCGATCGCATTCACAGTTCTTTTAGTAACAACTCTAGCGTCTATTTTCTTATTGCCTCAGGTACGTTGGGTTCAGACGATTCCCGAAATATTTTCCTCCGCTTTTTATTATCAGAATTGGCAGCTTGCAAATAGTGCAGTCGACTATCTAGCGCAAAATAATGCCGCAAGTCCTTTTCAGCATTTTTGGGCATTATCTATTCAAGGGCAATTTTATATAACATGGCCGCTTGTTATTATTGGAGTTTATTTTATTGCCAGAAAAGTTTTAAAAACACCAGTGAGAAAGACTCTATTAGCGATTCTTACTCTCTTGTTTACAGCTTCCCTCACTTATTCCATCTATATTACTGGAGAAAATCAGCCATGGGCTTACTTTGATACATTTGCCAGGGCGTGGGAATTTAGTTTAGGCGGAATCCTTGCACTGCTGATTCCGTACTTGAAGTTTAAACCTCTAATTAGCTTTTTTCTCGGGTGGCTTGGTTTTGCGATCATTACCTTGACAGGAATTCTTTTACCTGTATCAACGGTTTTCCCCGGCTACGCTGCTCTCCTGCCAACTGGCGGGGTAATACTTGTTATTATAGCTGCTGAAACAGGAAGTAAATTTGGGGCAGAAAAACTTCTCGGGTCAAAGCCGTTAATGTATTTTGGAAGTATATCGTATGGGTTTTACTTATGGCACTGGCCAATGCTGGTTTTCTATTATGCTTATTTCGATAGAGAAACCGTAACAAATACAGCTGGTGTTTTGATTTTACTATGTACATTTTTGTTGTCCATCCTATCTATAAAACTTCTTGAAGCTCCAGTTCGAAAAATTAACATTAAACAATCGAAGGGGAGATTGTCAGCAATTTTGGCTGCCTTTATGATGCCGGTAATTATAGCGGGGGTATCGTGGACTTTGTATGTCAATTATTCTCAGGCTGGTATGGCTGAAGAGCTTCCGGCAGAGGACTATCCCGGAGCAAGAATGATATCTGAAAATGTCCCGGCAAACCCTGAACTGGAACCCCTCCCGGAAGCAGTAAATGCAAAAGGTGATCTTGCCTCTTTTTATTTTGATGAAGGGTGTTATACTGCCAGAGATGAAAACTCAGTTACGAAGTGCTCCTATGGTCAAACAGAAAATCCGGAATATGTTGTAGCTCTCGTTGGCGGAAGTCATTCAGGGCACTGGTTCCCTCCTTTAGAAGCAATTGCTGAGAATCTTAATTTTCAGCTTGATGTTTATAATAAAGATGCGTGCAGGTTTTCCCAGGATGACTTTGACGGATTTTTGTCTGAATCCTGTATGGAGTGGAATGAACAAGTAATGAAACCGCTTCTTGAAGACCCACCGGATATGCTGATTACAACAGCAAACATTGATAAGGAATCCACTATTCCGCAGGGTTATATAGAGAAGTGGAGACAGTTTGAAGATGTCTCCAAGGTTTTTGCGATTCGCGATAATCCAAGGATGGCAGAAGATCCTCCTTTATGTATTGAAGAAACACCCGAAAATTGTTCTATTAAAAGAGCAGATGCATTATCTGATACTTTGCCATGGGATAATACAGAAAATGTACCTGACAATGTATTTTTTGCAGATCTATCGGAATTTTTCTGTGACGAAGAAGAGTGTTTTCCAGTTATTGGGAATGTTTTGGTGTATCGAGATCATCACCATTTGACTGCCACCTATGCTGAGACAATGGCCCCAGCACTTGAAGTTCACATAGAAAAAGCACTCGAGCAATTGGATAATTCATCACAAGTTCAAGATGAATAGTAAACAAAAATTAATATTTACCCTTATAAGCTGCTGAGCCTGAGAAAAATATTTCTCAGGCTCTTTTCCCTACACTTAGCCTGAGCGATTGGGAGGGTTCTGTTTTGTCATTTTAGCCGTAAATGCCTCTTCTTTTTATAATTGCGCTATTCCTTCATCTTTTAACACTTCTTCAGTAATTTCACAGCGTGTTTTTATTTGAAATTAAAAATACGTTGAAATCACCTTAGTTAGCCAGCAGGGTATCCAGCGTCCCTCCAAATTTAAACAATTAGCATTTTCCCGTTTTCCACCTATCTCAACGGGTATAGGAAAAAGCACCTATAAAAAGAAAAGGGGGAGACGATGAATAAAGATAGATGGATTGATTATAAAATTTTTGTACCGTCATTATTGATTATTATTGGGATCAGTATTCCTTTCGCTTTGTATGAATCTGCCTCCCTGGATGTTCTTAATGAAATATTTAACTACATTGTCGAGGTTTTCAGCTGGGGCTACCTTTGGTATGGTGTCATTTTAGTTGCAGCAGGCTTGTATTTCTCTTTTTCAAAATACGGCAAGGTGGTGCTGGGAGATCCAGCAGAAAAGCCGAGATTTACTTTATTTGAGTACGCCTCCATTTTAATTGCAATGGGCGTTGGGTCAACCATTATGCGTACAGGCATGCTTCAGTGGACTTCTGTTGCAAATGATCCTCCTGCGGGCGTAGACCCGGGATCTGCAGAAGCTATTTTATGGGGAAATGCCTACAGCATGTTTTTGTGGGGATTTCAGGTTTTCGCCATATTTGTTTTGATCGCACCTGCGATGGGATATATTTTGCATGTTAGAAAGCGTCCATTAATGCGTATTTCAGAGGCGTGCCGTGTTTTGCTCGGGGACAGACTGACCGATGGCTGGGTAGGAAAAGCGCTTGACATCCTATTTCTTGTCAGCATTTTAATGGGAGCAGCCGTAACATTAGGTCTCGGCGCACCGATTGTCACGTATAATCTTTCTTCGCTCTTTGAAATTGAGGTCACGTATGGGCTGACTCTTGCTGTCACCCTCATATGGGTCGCTTTATTTTCCCTGAGTGCTTATTTAGGGATCGAAAAAGGCATTAAGCGATTGAGCACGTTTAATATGTATTTAGCCGGATTATTTGCTCTATTTATTATCGTTCTGGGCCCAGGTGTCTTCATCTTAAATTATTTTACAGACAGCGTATCGTTTCTATTATCAAATTATGTATCCATTTCGTTAAATACAGACTCCGTCTATCAGGGACAGGCTTCTCATATTCAAAGCAATACCGTATTCTGGTTTGCTTACAGTGCAACGTGGGCTATGCTTCACAGTGTGTTTGCTGCGAAGATTTCAAAAGGGCGGACGATCAAGGAAATGATTCTTACATATTTCCTGGCTCCGACTATGATCTCGTGGATTGCTACAGGTGTTCTGGGCGGGTTAGGTGTCCACCGTTATTTGACAGGAGAAGTTTCGGTTCTTGATCTGGTTGAAAATGAAGAAAGAATGGCAGCCATTCCTGTGATTTTGTCGACACTTCCTTTTGGGGAACTTTTCATCGGTGCGTTCATCATTGTTGCGCTAATCTTTCTTACCACAACACTTGACTCAACCACTTACACGGTTGCTGCTTACACCAGCACTAGTGATATGAGCAAAAATGAACCTCCGAGAATTTTGCGAATCGTGGTTGCGGGTGTTATAACGTTGATCAGCCTGATCCTAATGCGTGTAGGCGGACTGGCGCCGCTTGAAGTTATTTCAGGTTTAATGGGACTGCCGATTATTGTAGTTCAATTCGTTCTTATTTATGCAGCGAAAAAAATGATAGATCAGGATCTAGCCTGGAAGTATAATATTAGAAAAAATAATCAAGTATAATGAAACTTCATTTATAGATCTGGCGTAAGTAAAGTATTATGCAGAACAGGCGGGTGTTCAAATGGAATCTCGATCGATCTTGGAACACGAATTAAATGTGATTAAGGAATGGGAAAAGGATCAGGGGAAAGTCTGGTTTTGGGAAAGGCTGAGCCGGCTTCCATTTGCTTTTTTAGACAAATTAACGCCTGCTTTTATTCAAAAAAAGATAGCCAATCTTCTAGATGAGATGGGCAGCTTTGTTCAAAATGGCGGCCGTTATTTAACAAAAGAAAAAACTGTATTTCGCTTAATTGAAAAGAAAACCGGCAACCCAATCACCGGATATGAGGATATACAAGACCTTCCCTTGCTTCTTATGAAGGAAATGGCTTGCGAGCTGGGGGAACAAAGAAAAAGAACAGCTTCCATTCAAGGAGCAGCGACTGGGGTTGGCGGACTATTTACACTTGTGCTGGATATACCGGCGATCCTGGCAATAGGCTTGAAAACACTTCAGGAGATCGCGATCTTTCATGGATATGATCCAAAGGACAAAAGAGAGCGTGTCTTTATGCTGAAATGCCTGCAATTCACAGCTGCCGATGTCGTTGGAAAGCAGGCAATCCTTAAGGAGCTGGCTGATTACGACAATAGAAGCAATCCTTCAAAGGACGTAATGTCACAGCTTCAGGGCTGGAGGGAAGTGACCCTGACATTTACAGAGCAATTTGGCTGGAAGAAACTTTTTCAGCTGGTCCCAATAGCCGGTATTTTGTTTGGCGCCTTTGCCAATCGCTCGATGGTAGGGGATCTCGTTGAAACGGCAACCATGCTCTATCAGAAAAGACGAATTTCAGAACGCCTCACCCGGGCTACAATAAAGTGAGTCAGCAAATAGCCTGAGACATATTTTTGTCCCAGGCTATTGTTCTCTTATTTAAGTGAAGGGGAAAATTCAATCCTGAGTATTTTCTGATGGAGATATTCTTTTTTTATGATATTGGGTGGCCAAACATTCCCCAAATAGCTCGACTACTTTAATGAGAGAGACTGTTTCGTCTGTCAGGGTTGTTTTAATCGTTTTCGCTTTTTGGATGATATATTCTTGTTCCGTCATTGGCAAATCTCCCTTTTGTCTCTTTTTTCGTGTCTATTCTTTATTCATATGCATTAAATAAGAAAAATATGCACAAATAGAGAGAGACTGGGACAAAACTGAACAAGTTAAAAAACGAGGTAGTATTTATAAATAGTAATTGGGGAACGAAGCGGAAGGTGGCGACTCTTGCAGGATATGACGACAAGCTGAGCCTTTCCAGGGCAACGCCCTGGAAAGGCTCAGCGTCGTCCCTGCGGAAAGCGTCCACCTGAAGCGCAGTGAACCGGACAACGCGGCTGAGACACTTTTGACCAGTAGTCCCTTCTAATCCATCAGACTTATCGCTTTAAGTCAGGAGAGTATCTGCGGATTTTACTCCTCTGCAATAAGGAACAGATGTGGATGGACATTCGTTACCATAGGGGTTCGATTTTCCCGGATAGACGGATGGTGAATGGAAGGATTATAAGGGTAATGATGAAAAGGATTAAAGCAAGCACAAGAACGGCTGGAAAAGATAATTCAAAAAGGGTGCTTGTAAAGATTATGATAAATGGGAGCACGCCCGAGAGAAGCGCTGATCTTTTTCTTGTTTGTGAGTTAGCATATTGAGTGACACCACAGGCAGGACAGGACCACCCTCTATTAAAATTAAAGGAGAGCTTAATACATTCTGTCCACGGCCACGTCTTTCCACAATGGCTGCATGCCGGCACGCCGATCACCTCCTGTTAAAGTTTTTATTCCCTTCAGTCTCATTAGTAATCATTAAAAAAGCAGCTTTCAGAACGATCCATTATAATGAAGAAATATTATGATGATAATTAGAAAGGACTGATTAAAATGTATGAAGGAATACACCATGTATCGCTGCTTGTAAACGATATCGAACGATCCAAAGAATTTTACGGAGAAACTTTGGGCTTTACAGAAAGCCCTGAGCGTCCGGCGTTTGATTTCCCGGGAGCCTGGTATCAGGTCGGCAGCACGCAAATTCATTTAATTGTTCATAATAATGGAAAGACCCTGAGAGGAACAACGAAAATTGATTCGCGTGATGGCCATTTTGCTATTCGGGTCAGCAATATTGAAGCGTTTCTCAAACGAATGAACGAAAAAGGTGTGACGCTGCTCGATAAGCCGACGAATAAAACGGAGTGGCATCAAGTGTTTATTGCGGACCCTGATGGAAATATCATTGAATTTAACCATTAGAAGCGGTTAACCCTCCCTGATTTGCCCATGGTATAAGATTTAAAGTTGTTTTGTGCGATATACCTATACATTTCACCTCCACATACATACTTTATAGAGAGTGATTAAAACCCTCAAATTTCATGTTGGAGGTGAATATATATGTACGGATACGGCGGCTATGGCGGCGGTTGGGGCGGTTGCTGTGGCGGAGGCTACGGCAGCGGATTTGCTTTGATTGTAGTACTGTTTATTCTGCTTATTATCATTGGTGCTACTCTTTACTGCTAAAATAAATTAGACCAGTTCTCTGGTCTTTTTTTAATTCAATCGGGTTACAGGCTTATACCATCCTTTTTGTTTTTTCATATCCTATACAGAAACCTATGACATAAAACAGGGATGTGGAAATATGTTTGATCGTATCGAGAAAAAAACCGGTGTGAAGATGGATGATATTCTGAAGCTCGCCAAATCGTTAAAGGATGCTGATTTTAAAGATGAAAAAACAGTAAGATCTATTATCAGCAAGGTATCTTCAATGGCAAAGAAGCCCGTGACAAAGGAAAAAGAAGATATGCTGGTTCAAACGATTTTAAGCGGAAAAGTTCCGAAGGACCTCACCCAGCTTGGAGAAATGCTGAAGAAAAAGAAGTAGTATGCTTAGGCAGCTTCATGTAGTTGGAAGAAATCATAAAAAGATTGCCTTCATGAAAGAAAGTGATTCGTGAGGACAGTCTATTTTTTTGCTTTAAAAGATGGAGGCAGGCTTTCCCGCTCACCAAATGGGCTCCTTTGAATAATGTAAAAGGGTAGACGGAAAATTGAAAGGAGACAGCGATGCCGATTGTCGATACAAGAGTCTGGATAAGGACATTTATAGAAGAGTGTCAAAAAAATAACAGAAAACAATCAGCTGCTCTTCAAATGGAGACTATTGGAGGACCATTGAAATCTTTTTTTCCTCATATCCCCTCAAAAAACTTAATGAATCTGCTATTAAAGCAAGGGCTGTTTACAGCAGAAGAGTGGCAGGATATCAAGTTGGCTCAGAACCATCCAATTGAGTGGAATCCATGGGAAAAAGCTGAAAACGAATTATCACTATTAAAAAGAAAATGGTGCGGTCCTGATTGCCCGGTTATCATACTGCCAATTCGCAAGGAAAGAACCAAATCTCACGATCAGCTCCTTGAAAAAAATGGCTTGGCATTTAAAGAAGGGATGTTCCTTTTTATATCGCCTGCTATTTCTTCCCGCAGTTTTAAAGCTATCTTTGCCCATGAATATAATCATGTCTGCCGCTTGAACCACTTAGATGTACCCAATGAAAAAATGACCTTACAGGATTCGCTGATTATTGAAGGCCTTGGAGAATACTCGGTTAAGCAGACGGCAGGAGAGCAGTTTTTAGCTCCATGGACCGATTTATACACAGAGAAAGAAAGAATGAAGATATGGAAAAAAGTTTTTGTGCCTGGGTTATTGAGTAAAGGAACGGATCAGCATCGTAAATTCTTATATGGAACAAGCAGTAAAATGCTGCCTAGATGGATTGGATATCACATTGGCTTTCATATTGTCTCCTCCTATGTTCAAAAAAAAGGACCAACGTCAATGAAGCAATTATTGTCTATATCAGCCGATGAATTTATTTCTCAATCAGCATTTAAACTGGAGTAATTTTTACTTCAATTTAGAATGGAACTCTCTCTTTTGTTACAAACTAAATACAAAGAAAGACCTGAGGAGAGGTTTATGTGAAAATAGCGATTATCGGGGCGGGCTTATCCGGTCTTGCCTGTGCGTTAACTCTTGAAAAACATGGGTTAAAGGCAGACATATTTGAAAAAAGAGGAATGGCGGGAGATCGTTTTATTTATGCTGAAGCCATCTATTCCATGTTTCATTCTCCTTTCGATGATGCGGTTCAGTATTTATCAGAAGAACACGCTATTGACTTAAAACCTGCAAGTAATATTCAGAAAACATGGATCTGGACAGAAAATGAGTGTTCTTCCATAGAAGGCTGCTTAGGTTTTATTAATATGAGGGGAAAGCATGCGTTGTCATTTGAGAAGCAACTGGCAGATCAGCTTCAAGGTGAAATTCAGTTCCATCAAAATGTCAGCCATAGTGAGATATCAAGATCGTATACTCATATTGTTTTAGCAACGGGTGACGCCGCGGATACAGAAAAATTACAGCCCTATTACAGAGCTTTATCTGTTCGTTTTATCGGTGCTGTCGTTAAAGGTAAGTTTGAAGCAATGGTGGTTCATACATTTTTTAACAATCATTATGCACCAAAGGGAATGGGGTATTTGCTGCCGCATTCCGAACAAGAAGCATCGCTTATCTTGGTGTATCCTCAGTATCCGGAAAATGAGATGCTGAAAAAGGAAGATCTGTGGGAAAGATTCTTTCTTGAATGCTGTAGGAAACTAAATCAGGAGCTTTTAATCATCAGCACGTTTGAACTCGAGGATTACCAGATTGGCAAAACAGAAACTCCAAGGATCGGCAACACATTTTTCGTAGGAAATTGTTTTGGGTCAATTATGCCATTCTTTGGCTTTGGACAATTTGAATCAATGTTGACTGGCATATATGCAGCCCATGATATCGCGGGAAAAGGAAGGTATGAAGAACTTGTCCGTCCGCTGTATAAGAGCTACCACGATTCACTTACGTTAAGGAGGGGGATTGAACAGCTCAATAATAAACAGCTTGACTATTTGGCTGCATCCATCCGCAAGCCCCTGATTAGAAGACTTTTATTAAGTAAAAAGATAAGCGGCTTGAAGATTGCCAGCCGTTTGATCCATCCGTTTCAGAGAAAAGAATAGGCATGGTA
This sequence comes from Jeotgalibacillus proteolyticus, assembly GCF_050107735.1. Lineage (GTDB taxonomy): Bacteria > Bacillota > Bacilli > Bacillales > Jeotgalibacillaceae > Jeotgalibacillus > Jeotgalibacillus proteolyticus_A. The sequence continues at coordinate 29,288 of NZ_JBNILO010000015.1, read as the reverse complement.
AACAGCGTATTTGAGTACAGCCTGATTAGTTCGGCATGCCATCTTCTTTAATGTCTACATAAAAAGTGCCATCGGTTTGCTGACCTGCATAGAAGACCTCCGTAAGTGACTTTACACCGGCAATCTGAAGTTGCCCATGAAGCCAGGATTCAGATTGATTCATCTTTTTTAAATTTTCATAATGAATTTTTCCATCTGATACTAATGTTGTGGCCATTACACTTTTTTGGGAGTCAGCGTTTTTGTTTGGTAGTTTCTTTTTCAGCACGGACAGGTTTCCGTTTGTTTCAAAGATCGCATAGTCAACATCTGAGAGGTTAAAAATATCTTTATCCCTTAAAAGAGCCAGCAGCGCGTCTAAATCAAGACGTGCTTTTTTTAACTCCTTTTCCATTATTTTACCCTGCTTTATTAATATTTTCGGTTCACCGTCCAAAGCATATCTGATTTTTGGACTTTGAATATCGAGCCATTCAAGCCCAATTGTAATCGCGCTCCAGCCAATTAGACCAATCAAGCCGTTCCGTAAAGGTACATCCGGATTTATCGCAAGGTTCGCACCAATTGAACCAATTGCAATTCCTGAGACGAAATTAAAAAAAGTCAGTTGAGAGATTTCCTGTCGTCCCATAAGCCTGGTCAAAAGTAAAAGGACAAAGAAGGAGAGCATGATTCTCAAGATTAATTCTAAAACGGACATAAGTAAACTCCTCTCCGAATAAAGCACAGATAGGAATAGTATCTCTTTTTTACTTTCAAATATGTATGGAAGAAAGATGCGATCCAGCCTCAATTTCGGTTAAATTTATTGAACAGATTTTTTGTAAAAAATGACTATTATCCCCCTGGATTTGAACTAATTATTGTATTTTTATTCAGTTATAAAGAACGGTTTTATGAAAAAAATCATGTAGTTACTACGGATATCGAAATTTTCTGTTATATTACATACATAATTAAATGCTTATTTAATAGCGAAAGGCAGGAGAATTTGATGAAAAATTTGGTTTTACGCTCTGGAGCAGCGTTGATCGCTTTTATTCTTCTTTTTACAACAGCTTTTGGAGAAAATGGCACAACAAGTGTTCAAGCAAGTGAAGAAATCGGCTTGGATGTAAGCAGGTCTGTCTTTTCGATGACAGAGACCAGAACAGTAGAGGTAAAAGCAGACTTCGGGAAACAGGTTAATCCCGATCAATTAACCTTTTTATTCGGAGGAAAAGACATTTCAGAGTGGAAAAAATGGAGCGGAGGTACTGACTACAACGGGGAGCCTTTCATTAATGTAGTCGAAGGGCCTGAGTATACAGAAGGTTCAACTGAAATAACTGCAACGATTGAATTCGGTCTTTTGTACGATCGGTCTGATATATCTAGTCGCACCATACGTACACAGTATCAGCAGTTTATCGGTGACTATGAACTTGCCGTGATCGATTCAGAGAGTGGCGTAAAAGCAGCAACTGACGTTTCACTTAATGTATACGATGAATTTTTATTCTATGATGAACTAAAACCTGAAATCGATGAAATTTTCGAAGAAGCAAAAAGCAGCCAAAGCAACGACCGGTACCTGGAGTATCAAAAACTTGGTGAGTCTGTAGAGGGCAGAGATCTTCACTTTGTCATTTTAGCAAGAGATGAAAAAGCAGTAGATACATATTTAAACGAAACGCTCCCTGAGGCACTTGATGATCCTGAGAGTTTGCTTGAAAAACTCGAAAATGGAGAAATGGAAGATTACCAGGTTCCAATCTGGTTTAATAATATTCACCCGGATGAAGTAGAAGGTGTGGATGCGCAGATTGAACTGCTGGAAAAATTCGCACTTGATGAAGAGGTAGTGTTTACGAATACCGATGAAGAGGGCAATGAAATCGAAGAAACGATTCAAGTGGATGAAGTGCTTGATGATGCTATATTCTTATATATGTTTACCAATAATCCGGATGGACGAGCAGCAAACACGCGGGCTAATGCTGAAGGTTTTGATTTAAATCGGGATAATACAAATCAAACTCAGGTTGAAACGAAACATGTGACAGAAGAGATTGCCAAATGGACGCCATTATCATTTATCGATATGCATGGGTATGTGGATGGCTTTTTGATCGAACCGGGAACACCACCCCACAATCCGAATTTTGAGTATGATCTTCTCATAGGCAATATGCTGAACCAGGCTGACGCTATGGGACGTGCTGGTGTGGGGAATTCTGATTTATCCTCTTATTTTATTCCACAGCTGGAGTGGGAAGATGGCTGGGATGATATGACACCGGCCTATACAGCGATGTATGCAATGCTTCACGGGTCAATGGGGCATACCGTAGAAGTGCCGGCGTTGAGCCAGGATTCATTTGATGCAATGGTAGGGGTTGGATTAGGTTCTGCACTTTTTGTAGCAGAAAATAAGGATGAGCTGTTTAAAGATCAATTGGAAATTTTCGAACGCGGTGTTCAAGGGCAGGATGATCGTTCAGTGGATGAATATTTAGTAAACGCAGAAGGAGAATCCATTGGACGGGCCCGAAACGGCAATGAAAATTTTTTCCCTGAGTATTATGTTATTCCCAACACTGATGATGTGCAGAAAAATGTGCTCGAGGCGCATAAAATGGCAGAATATCTCATTCGCAACGGAATAAATGTAGAGGAGCTCACGACTAAAACCAAACTTAATGGGACTTCGTATCCAAAAGGTACTTTTATTGTGCCGATGGATCAAGCAAAGCGGGGCTTGGCAAATGCCGTCCTCTATGAAGGCGACAACGTATCAGACTGGAATGCTATGTATGACCCTATTGTTGTAAACTTTCCAGATCTAAGAGGCTTTGACGTAATTGAGGTACGAGAAGAGAATATGTTTAAAGACCGCACCAAAGAAGTGAAAGAGGTCACACTTCCGGATGGTAATGTAAAAGGAAATCCGCCTAAACAAATTGTGAAAAACAATACCAATGACACTGTTAAACTAGTGAATACACTTCTGCGTGAAGGAAAAAAAGTAGAAGTAGTCCTGGAAAGCAAGGGAAAAGCTTCAAAAGGAGATTACGTGATTCAATCAAGGTACCTGCACGAATACGCTGATGATTACTATTTTGAAGCAGCGTCTGCAGGGAACGGGAAAAGCTTGAAAACCACCGCTTTATCCCAGGCAAAAGTGGCGGCAACAGGGTCAGCACAATTAAATTTCTCGCTTAGACAGCTTGGATTTGAGCTTGTAGATGCGGAAAAAGCTGATGTCATTGTCAGTGACAGCGGCTCATTTACAGAAGAATCAGTTGAAGGAAAAGGGTTTATAGGAATCGGTGTCTCAGCTTTAAACGCAGTACGCAACAGCGGTGTATTGCCAGGGTTTAACTTTTCTTATACCCGCTCGAATCATGAAGGATTAGTCAAGGCTGATGTGTCAGACCACTTGATAACGTCAGGATATGAGAAAGAAGACTACCTTTATATCGCTACTGGCTCATGGATCACAACTGTGCCTGAAAAAGCTGAAGTGCTTGCACGTTTTGGAGATGAAGATGACTTCTATGTATCTGGATGGTGGCCCGGGTATGAGGGAGCAAAAGGTCAAACAATGGCCTTTACTCACGAGACAGAAAGCACAGACTTTACTCTTTTTGCCAATGAACTGGCCTTTAGAGGGCATACGCAATACAGCTACAGATTACTTGCCAATAGTATATTCGCCTCCGTTAGTGACGAAACAAAGACCAAAAAGCCAGGGAAGCCTAAACATCCTGGAAAAGGAAAAAAACATTATGAAACTGTAGGAAAAGATAAAATGAACGAAAAAGTAAGTCAAGGGAAAACCAATATGCAGGTTGAGCAAAATGCATTCGCACAAGCGATTCAATCAAAAGAAAAACTTAACCATGTCGTGCTCGAATCAGATTGGAATGGAGAAGGCGGCTCACTTGAAGTTGTTATCCCATCAAAAGCCGTTGCACAGCTGAAAAAGGCTCATAAAAAGGCAAGTATTGAACTAAGGACAGGCAAGTCAGTTTATCTGATTCCCCTGGATGACATTAATCTAAAAAAAGCATCAGGTCTTGGTGATGATTTCACCATTTCCATTACCGTAACGAAAGAGGATGAAACATACCCTGACAGAGAAGGCGAAAATAGTTTACAAAAGGTAAGTTTGATTTCGATTAAAGCAGTATCAGAAGATAAATCGAAAAATCTTTTAAATTTTAAATCTTTCTAACGGGGTGAACGTGAATGATTTGAAGACAGTTCGATGGGGAGGGAGCGGTTTCTGAAGCGTCCATCTTAAGCGAAGTAAACCGGTAAGAGAGCTTGAGACATTTTTGTCCCAGGCTCTCTTTTTAATTCTCATACAATAATTTTCAACGCTTATGAATAGTTCATGTGAATAAAAATATGGTAATAAGACAGCGGGGTGGAGTCATTTCTAAGCGGGCACCATTTGTAAAGGGGGAAAGATAGTGGGGGCCATAACAGGAACTGATTATATAAATCGAATTAATCGGTTGCAAAGTGAGGTATGGATTAACGGAAGCAGAGTGAAAGGGGATATTTCAAATCATCCTGCCTTTAAGGGAGTCATGAAAAGTCAGGCAGCCCTTTATGATTTGCAGCATAAGAAATCAATAAAAGAAATGATGACATTTCGATCACCACTGACAGGCAAGCAGGTAGGTGCTTCGTTTTTATTACCTGTATCAAAAGAAGATTTGCTTCAGCGGAGGCTGATGTTTCAGGAATGGGCGAGGACGCATGCAGGCATGATGGGAAGAAGTCCGGATTATATGAATACCGTGCTGGTGTCTCTTGTGGCATCTTCTTATTTACTTGAGGAAAGGGATAATTGCTTTCCAGAGCATATCCTTTCAATTTTTGAGCAGGCAAGGGAAAATGACTGGTCTTTTACGCATACCTTTATCGACCCGCAAGTGAACCGTGCACCCTATCAGTACTTAGAAATGCCCGATCAAATTATAGCTGCAAAAATTGTGGATCGTACAGAAGAAGGGATCATTATCAATGGAGCAAAGCTTCTGGCCACACAGGGTGGGATAACAGATGAAATTATTGTGTATTCGCCAGCAGGCATGCTGGATTCAGCTTATTCTTATTCTTTTTCCATTCCGAGCAATACAAAGGGCCTAAAATTCATTTGCCGGCAGCCTTTTTGCCATACGGAGTCAACCTTTGATTCTCCTCTGGGTTCCCGCTTTGAAGAGAGCGATGCAATGGTTGTTTTTGATCATGTACTTGTCCCATGGAACCGGATCTTTCATTATAATAACATCGAAGCGACAGACGTTCTCTCCAAGAAAGGGGCATATGCACAGCTTGCTCTTCATCAGGTAGCTTCAAGACAGGTTGTCAAGGTTGAATTTATTTTAGGAGTCGCTCAGCTGATGGTGGACAGCATCCAGATCGGCGATTATTTACATGTCCGTGAAAAGGTTTCTGAAATTATTGTTGCGCTTGAGACCATGAAAGCTCTGCTGCAGGCATCTGAAACGGGAGCTTCTATGGATCACGGATTTATGCTTCCTGATGTAAATCCGCTCTATACAGCAATTAATACCTTCCCCCGCATATACCCCCGGCTGACAGAGATTCTTCAGCTGCTTGGAGCAAGCGGTATGGTTTCAATTCCGTCAGAAGCGGATTTTCAGTCTGAAATCCGGGAAGACCTGGATCAATATCTCCAGTCGAAAACCATGGATGCATTCAGCCGGGTAAAACTTTTCAGACTTGCCTGGGATACATGCATGAGTGAATTTGGTTCCAGGCAAACCTTATATGAACGTTTTTTCTTTGGGGATCCTGCTCGTCTATCGAGCACATTGTATCAGATCTACGACCGCGCCCCCTATAAAAAGCGGGTAGAGGATATGTTTTTGAAATAACCTCTATTCACATTTTTAGGTATAAAAGGAATGAATGAAAAATTGTGGGAGAGCGGGCGTGTGAATTCTTATAAATAAGGGTATTTAAAAAGAACAGGATTGTAATTCAGATTGCACTGGAGGGATCATATGAGTCATCATCCAATGGTAATGTCAGCAAAGCGAATGATTCAGGAAGTATTTGAAGGACCGGCTGACCCGCATGGGGGCAGTTACTTTGTTAATTCTGAGCCTGATTCCGGCATTTTTGGTCTCCTTGAAACAATATCAGCCCAAAAAGCATCTCAGTCCATTAATGGAACCACTCTTGCAGCCCATGCCGATCATGTCCGATATTATGTATGGGGAACAAATGAGATCTTAAGCAGTGATGAAAATCCTGAAATGAATTGGGAAGAAAGCTGGAAAATTGAACATGTTTCTGATGACCAGTGGAAAAACATACAGCAGGAGCTTCGAACAGAGTACGAGAAATTACTGGATGGCGTGGATCGAATGAAATCTATTGATATCCACACAAACGAGGCTTTAGGTTCCATGGCTCACACTGCCTATCATCTTGGTGCAATGAAGCAAATGGTGAAGATGCTATAAGCGTTTTTTAAAAGGAAAGAATTGTTGCTGGAAAATATCAATGGAATGATGAAATGACCATAGGCGAGAAGCAGGAAGTGACGACACTAGTGTCCTGTCCAAACCACCAAGCGTCGTCATTGGGATCTAACTAAAAAAGTTAGAAGAGGAAGTATATTTACTAATTGTATGAGGTGTACGGAGAGCGTCCAGCTGAAGCGAACCGGACCGGTCAAAGAGCCTGAGAAATTTTGTCTCAGGCTCTATTTTTTGACTTAAACCTGTTGAAAAACGAAGTACCTATTCTTTACCTGTCCCACAATTTCCCTTAAACTATCTACTATAATGTCGCAAATAAAGAGGGTTTAATACAATGAAAACAGTACATAGTGATGTTTTGCAGTACCGCGGTACACATTATGATTTTGGCTTTCTTCAGGGTTCGCTGCTGCGGAACTCCCTTACAGTTGAGAACAGGGAAAAACAGTGGAAAGTACGCAAGCCAAGATTTGAAGTGAAAGAAGCAGAAGTGAAAGAAGCCATTACGGCATTCACACCCGGACTATGGGAAGAATTACTCGGAATACGGGACGCCCTGGACTGGTCAATGGGCCGTGTCATGATGGAGTTTGGAGGCTACAGGGTTGATTATAAACGTTCAGGCTGTTCAATTATGACCGGGGATGGCTATATGATAAGGAATTATGACTATATGCCAAAAACTTATGAGGGACGCTTTGTATTTTATCAGCCGACCGACAGCGGCTATGCCACAGCAGGCCCTTCCCAGCGCATTACTGGGCGAATGGATGGAATGAATGAGCACGGTCTTTCCATCGGGTACAATTTTATGAACCGGAAACGGCCCGGAGATGGCTTTATCTGCTGTACAATTGGCAGGATGCTTCTGGAATCATGTGCGAGCGCTGCTGAAGCTGTACAGATGCTGAAAGAAATTCCTCACCGTCACTCATTCAGCTACACAGTATTCGATAAGTCCAACCAGTCCTTTGTGATCGAAACGTCTCCGAGAGGAGTAGAGGTCAGAAGTTCAGACGTATGTACTAATCACTTTGAAATTATGAAGAAAGAAAATCGCTATCATCTTGTGGATTCAATCAAAAGAATGGAGGCAATCCATTCACAGCGCCATGAAGTGACAACCCCATACGGAGCCTTCCGTCTCATGAATGATACGGATAAAGGTGTTTTTTCTAAGCTCTACAAGGATTGGGCAGGAACCATTCACACCTCAGGCTATTTGCCTCGTGAAATGAAAATCTGGTTTGCGCTTGGCGGAGACCAGGAGCCTAATGAATTAAACTTTGGGGAGTGGCTCAATGGCGAAAACATGCAAATTGAAAAAATCACGGGTGAGATTGATACAGATATTCCTTTTGTTCATATCGATAAAGGGGCTTATTGGTCAGCTAAATAAGAATAGTAAAGAACACTTGAATCAGGTGAAAAGAAATGCTTTTAGCGAATTCTGGACTACCAGTATTCTGACTGTTTATCAAATGATCAAGTAATAATAAAAAAGGCTTCGACATAACGTAAAAAGTTTAGAAATAGAAGCATTATATACCGTAAAGTATGAGGTGAGCCGAGCGGAAGGCGGCGGCTCCTGGATAGGACGGTTGCTTGAGTTTTTCAAGGCAGCGCCCAAGAAGCCTCAACCCCCGTCCCTGCTAAAGCGTCAGCCTCCTGAAACGCAGTGAACCGGTCGTAGAGCCTGAGACACTTTTGTCTCAGGCTCTCTTTTGAATCAGCTTAGAAAGTCTCCTGCCACTGCTTCTCCTGCACGAATACCTGAGAGGATGGCGCTTTCGATCCGGGTTCTCCCGCTCGAATCATTTTCTGTGAGAAAACAGTCTCCGGCTAAATAAATCGGCTGCGGATCAAGTTGCATATAGGGGTGTCTAATGACCTCATTAGCTTCAGAATAACGCCAGCGTTTAAGCTGGGAATCTTTAATCTGACTGGTAATAGAAGATGGAAGCGATGAAATCAGTTTCTCCAGTACCTTTTCATCGTTCAAATGAAAATGGCGGTCACTCCAGTCACCAGACATATAGACAGAAAGTATGGGAGCAGCAGAAATTCCTTTTTGATCGTTTGCTACAATTTTATCCACTCCTTCGGGCAGATCCTTTGATCGTATTCCTGAACGTCCAATTTGAGTGGGTGTCTTCATCGAAAGAAGCCCTGTAAAGCACGATTTAAAGCTTATGGACCTCAGCCGCTGTTCTTTTTCTTCGTCAAGCACATGAGGTGATTTCTGCAGAAGTTCCAATGATTGAGGAACAGGGGCTGTAAGAATCACAGCATCACTTTCATAGTATTCTCCTTTTTCTGTATGAACTGTGACACCAATGGGACCTGAAGAAATTTTTACTGCACGCTCATTAAGTTCAATTGGCAGAGAGGAGCAAAGATTTTTTATAAAAGGATTCATCCCATCCACACCTATGTATCTGGGGAAGTCATCTCCAAACCATTTTTTAATCCACCGTTTTTCTAGCCACTCTTCAGTTAGTATCTGCAGTTCTTCTGAGCGGACAGTGAAAAACTGGGCACCATGATCCGCTCTGCCCTCGCCAATTCTTCTGGTGGCCATTCTTCCGCCGGCACTTCTTCCTTTTTCGATGATGATTGTATTGTGACCAAGCTTCTCCAATGTTCTGGCAGCGAATAGTCCGCTTAGACCAGCTCCGATAATTGTCACTTTCACTCTGTCTACATCTCCCTTTTCTTCCCTTTTTGGGCTTGATCCTTATGAGTCTCAATCTTATCAATCCAATGAACTGTGATTGACACCAAAAACTTTCTCTACGTCCACAAGAAAACAGATTCCTTTTCCAGGCTGGTCCAGATTGATCTCCTGGTTAATCTCCTCAATCACCTGATCTGTAATAGCAGAAGGTACAATCGTTAAAATAACATCTTTCTCAGGATCGATGGAAAACTTCATAAAGGTTTGGCGTTCATTCACTCCAGTGCCCCGGCCAGTTAGGATGGTTCCACCTTCGGCCCCTGCGCGTGCAGAGGCCTTGATCACCGATTCAGACTCTCCTGAATTAACAATCGTGATGATCAATTGGTACTGTTTACTGTCATCCTTCACACGAAAAGCTCCTTCCTGATTGGCGCGATCCTGAAGATGGGGCACCCCAAGTAATTTAGATAAATGAATCACAAACCCTATTGTGCCATTGCCCTTTTTTTCAAGATTGATCGCACGAATGCCTGCACGGATAATTTGATCTTCCAGATTTCCGTCATAAGCTGCAAGCACGATGTCTTTTTTATGATCAAGCTTTACACCCAAAAAGCTGTCTTTTTCATTTTTCCCTTTACCATAGCCATATAAAACGGTGGCTCCATCAAGGCCGGCTTTTTTTGCTTCGTGAATAAATGATCGGGAGCTGCCCCGTTTTAAAACAGCTACAAATAATTTATGATTTAAATTCATGCCTTGCTCCCGCCTTTCCTCATGTAAATTTGACCGAGGATCAAAACTGAAATAATTGGGGCAAGCGCGACAAGCGCTATCAAACCAAAGCCGTCAAGAAGAGGATCCCTTCCCTCTGTCACCCCTGCTACTCCTACAGCCATGGAGGTAATAAAGGTCACTGTCATAGGACCCGTTGCCACACCACCTGAATCAAATGCAATTGCCACAAACGTTTTTCTTGAAATAAAGATTAATCCAATTGCGATAATATATCCAGGCAGAATAAGCCACCACAATGAAAATCCGTATAAAATTCTGGCCATGGACAGCGCGATGGAAACCCCGACCCCAATTGAAATCGTGTATAGCATCACATTTTCTGAGATGGAGCCGCCCGTTACTTTATCTACTTCTTCGTTCATGATTCTTACCGCAGGCTCAGCGAATGTAGCCACAAAACCGAGGACGAAGCCGATAGGAATCAAAATCCAGGTATCCGATCTGTCACCTAGTATCTCACCCATCATTTCGCCAACAGGCATAAAGCCAACATGGACGCCCTGCAGGAAAAAAGAAAGACCGAAAAATGTTAGGATAAATCCGTATAGAATTCGAATAAATCGTTCTTTAGTCAAATTCAGCAAAGTGAATTGGAAGAGGGCGAATATTAGCAGCAAAGGAATTAGAGCAAAGGCAACCTCCATCATAATCTCTGAAAAGCCTTCAAATATGACCAGACTCATCCGAAGATCACCCCCAGCACCATAAGGGCGATAATAGGGCCAACTGAAGCTAGACCAATCAAACCGAATCCATCGCTTGACGAGGAGGAACCCGATTTTAAAACAGAGGCCACACCTACCCCGAGTGCCAGAATAAAGGGTACAGCCATAGGTCCTGTGGTTACCCCTCCAGCATCAAATGATATTGGAATAAAGGCCTGCGGAACAAAAGCCGCCAGTATAAAGAGAAGTGTATAACAGCCTGCCAGCAAATAATGAATGGGAATCGAATAAACGGTTCTTGCCATCGCAAGACCCACGAATAAAGAAAGACCTATTGCTACAGAAAGAATTAATATCCAAGATGGGATTGCACCGCTGGAAACATCATCAATTTGTTCTGAAAGCACCCTTACGTCAGGTTCAGCGATAGTTACTGCAAAACCAAGTAAAAGACCAACCCCAATGATCAGCCAGGTCTTTTTCGTTTTAGGAAGCTTTTTACCGATCATTTCTCCAACAGGAAGAAGACCAGCATGAACGCCGAGCAAGAACAGAAAAAATCCAAGACTTACAAACAGAACACCTATAATAAATTGAAGGAAAAGTTCAAGAGGGAGGCGTATTAATGTTACTTGCAGCAATATGACAACGATGGTAATTGGAAAGATTGCTGCAGACACTTCCTTGAAGGTTCCTTTTACTTTATCCATTCGTTCACCTCAAAACTGGTATTTTATAAAAGGAAATGTCAAAAAAATTGAAATCTATTTAAAGTGAATTAATAAAAGTGTATTTGTTTTGTTACTATACCTTCAGAGCAGAAATTGAAACTTCATCAGGTAAAGAAAGGTAAAAGGAATGAAGGGTTACAGCTTAATTCCATGCTTATGGACCCATTAAAATAATGGTTGTGTAAGTATGAAAATGTTTCCCGGGAAATAAGGACCAAATGGAGTTTCATTCGAGACCTTAAAGAAAAGTGAATTTTATGTTATAGATGTGGTCATTCCCAATTAGGAAAGGTATTATAGTAAAGTAGTAACTGAAAAAGCTTTAATAGACTAATGATGCAAGAAAAGGTGACTAATAATGGATTATAATCAAATAAATGTCGGCGGTTTACAGTTTGAATGGAACCTGGATAAGGGACAATTTATATATGAAGGAGAAGATGCAGTTCTTTTCTGGATCTCCAGTGCAATGAAGACGTTCTTTGATACCATTGAAGAAATTTCAGGAGAAGAAGCGTCCAATCTTGTTTTTGAAGCGACAGGCTTCAGACAGGGGTTAGTGGTTGGAGATTATTTTAGTAATATGAAAGAAGTGGGTGTAGAAGAGGCAGCTGCTTTAATCACGAACACATATGCCTCCGCTGGCTGGGGGAAAACCATTATTCAGGATTTAAATTTTGAAACGCAGACATTGACCGTCCTCTTAAAGGACAGCTGGGAGCATAAACTTAACCGAACGCAGGGGAAGACAACAGGAGGAAACTATCTACCCGCTCATTATGCCGGTATTTTCACCGGCATGTTAGGCACAAATATCTGGTACGAGGTAGACTGTTATCAATTAGAAGGAAATGAGTATACAAAGGTGAAGTATTTTCCTTCAAATGTTACGGTTTCAGAAAATATTCACTTGCTCGCACGGAAAAAAGAGTCCCAGCAAATTATTCAGCTTGAGGCGCTGGTGGAGGATAAAACACGGGAGTTAAAGGCACTTGTTAAAGAGCTTTCCTCTCCAATTATTCCGGTGTTGGATGAAGTTGTTGTAGTTCCGCTGCTGGGCACTTACGATGAAGAGCGGTCGGAGGAACTCGTTTTTAAAACGTTGACCAACCTGCCGTCCTACAAAGCCAGCTTTCTTGTTCTTGACCTTACTGGACTCAATAAAAATATAAGCGGACATACAGTAAGTTTAATTGAAAAAATCGGATCTGCCGCAGCTCTTATTGGCACTGACACAATTTTGGTGGGGATCTCAGCAGAATTAAGCATGGTCATTTCTGAATCGGATATTAATTTATCAAAGTTTGATTGCTTTCAAACGCTTCAACACGGCATTCATTATGCATTGGGTGCATCAGGCAGAAGAATCATTTAAGTTATCCGGCCTGCAGCGATAGGTATGCTTGACCATTTAATGAATAACAAAGAATAGTGTAAAGAGGTTGAGACTAATGGGTCCAGCCTTTTTATAGTTTTTTGAAGAATCATAATACAGATAAATCTAAAAATGAAAAGGTTTTCATTCTTTTTTGTCGAAAGGTGTAGGTAAGATGAAAAGGAGGAGATGAATTGAAACGGATTATACGATTTTCAAATTCTATAATGGAAAAATATCTACCGGATCCTTTTTTGTTTGTCCTTATTTTAACGCTTGTAGTCTTTGGGTTTGGGTTAGTATTGACTGGATCCTCACCTGTTGAAATGGTCGGGTATTGGGGAGAGGGTTTTTGGGGGCTTTTAGCGTTTTCCATGCAAATGGTTCTTGTGCTGGTAACAGGTTTTGTTTTAGCGAGCTCACCAATATTTAAAAAAGGACTGGGCAAGCTTGCAGATTACGCTAAATCTCCTGGTAGTGCAATTATCTGGGTAACGCTGGTGTCTCTTGCCGCAAGCTGGATCAACTGGGGTTTCGGGCTGGTCATTGGAGCGCTCTTTGCCAAAGAGCTTGCTAAAAGAGTGGAAAGAGTGGATTACAGACTATTAATTGCCAGTGCTTACTCAGGTTTTATTATCTGGCATGCCGGTTTTTCGGGCTCCATTCCACTGTCCATCGCAACAGATGGACATCCATTTATAGATCAGATCGGCATAATCCCAACAAGCGAGACGATCTTTGCTGCTTATAATGTTTTAATCGTTCTTGTTCTTGTAGCTGTTTTACCCTTATTAAACGTGTTAATGATGCCCAAAAAAGAAGAAACGGTTACCGTGAAGCCGGAGATGCTGGAGGAAGAGACACTGGATGAAACAGCTGCATCTGCTGCTCTCACACCGGCTGAGAAGCTGGAAAACAGCCCGTTATTGTCCGTTATTATAGGAGTGCTTGGAATTTCTTATCTGGTCTACTATTTTGTTCAAAATGGCTTTGCATTAACGCTTGACCTTGTGAATTTCCTCTTTTTGTTTTTGGGTATTCTTTTTCACGGCAATCCGAGAAATTATCTGGCTGCGGTGCAAAATGCAGTTAAAGGTGCTGGAGGAATTATTATTCAATTTCCTTTTTATGCAGGGATTATGGGAATGATGACAGCCTCAGGCTTAGCTGCTTTGATGTCTGAAGCATTTGTGAATATCTCAACTGAAACCACTTTTCCGCTCTTTGCTTTTTTAAGTGCAGGGATAGTGAACTTTTTTGTTCCTTCAGGTGGAGGACAATGGGCTGTGCAGGCGCCTATTATGCTGGATGCGGCACAAACGCTTGGTTCCGATCCGGGCAAAGTAGCAATGGCTGTGGCATGGGGAGATGCGTGGACAAATATGATTCAGCCGTTCTGGGCACTTCCCGCACTGGCAATAGCAGGTCTAAAAGCAAAAGACATCATGGGATTTTGTTTAATTGTTTTATTTGTCAGCGGAGTCATTATCGGAGCAGGACTATTATTTTTATAGAATCTTCAATGTCAAGATCAGCCTCAGCATGCTCGGGCCTGCAAAGAAAGGCAGCGGCTTGTGTTGGAAGAGGAGTGCGGGTAAAATAAATGCAAATGTCAGCTGGCTGGAGGGATTAAGTTGAAAAAAGCATTGATAAACATTGATTACACAAACGATTTTGTAGCAGAGAATGGAGCTTTGACTTGCGGCAGACCGGGTCAGGAGATAGAAGGGAAAATTACAGCGCTGACGAAGCAGTTTTATGACGATGGAAATTATATCGTTTTTGCGATTGATCTGCATGAACAGGAAGACCATCATCATCCTGAAACCGCCCTTTTCCCGGCTCATAATATAAGAGGTACCCAAGGAAGGGGATTATATGGTGCACTTCAGCCTCTGTATGATATGATTCAAGATAACAAAAATGTCCTTTATATCGACAAAACGAGGTATAGTGCTTTTGCTGGAACGAATCTTGAGCAAAAATTGAGGGAGCGTCAGATTGAAGAAGTGCATTTAGCTGGTGTTTGCACCGATATCTGCGTCCTGCATACAGCAGTGGATGCGTATAATAAAGGATTTAAAATTGTAGTCCATAAAGAAGCGGTCGCAAGCTTTAATCCGGCTGGGCATGAGTGGTCGTTACAGCATTTTGCTTTAACGCTTGGAGCGGCTGTGGTTTAAGACGTAATGAAGGAGCTAATGTAAATGACAAGGGATTTTCAAGACGACAGTTTGATGTTACATACTGATTTATATCAAATCAACATGGCTGAAACCTACTGGGAAGATGGAATGCACGAGAGAAAAGCTGTATTTGAGCTTTTCTTCCGGACACTACCTTTTGGCAATGGCTATGCTATATTTGCAGGCCTTGAAAGATGCCTGAAGTATTTAAATGAGTTTAAATTCACAGAAAGTGACCTTGAATACCTGGAAAATGAACTTGGCTACCAAAAGGATTTTATCTCGTATCTGCGTGATATTCGCTTTACCGGTACGGTGCGCTCGATGCAGGAAGGCGAGCTGGTTTTTGCGAATGAGCCGATTATGAGAATCGAAGCGCCGATTATTGAAGCACAGCTTGTCGAAACAGCACTGCTGAACATCGTGAATTATCAGACGCTCATTGCCTCTAAAGCTTCCCGTATTAAACAGGTTGTTAAAGAAGAAACGGTCATGGAGTTTGGGACCAGACGCGCCCATGAAATGGATGCCGCCATCTGGGGAACCAGAGCAGCTTATATCGGGGGATTTGATGCAACGAGCAATGTGCGTGCGGGTAAAATTTTTGGCCTTCCAGTCGCAGGAACTCATTCTCATGCCATGGTGCAGGCTTACAAGGACGAATATACTGCTTTTAAAAAATACGCCAGGCGGCATAAAGACTGTGTATTTTTAGTGGATACGTATAACACATTAAAGTCGGGAGTTCCAATGGCTATTAAGGTAGCGGAGGAACTGGGTGATGAAATTAACTTTGCAGGCGTTCGTCTTGACAGCGGTGATATCGCTTATTTATCAAAAGAAACGAGAAGAATGCTGGATGAAGCAGGATTTACAGATACAAAAATTATTGCTTCAAATGATTTAGATGAGTACACCATCTTAAATTTAAAAGCACAGGGAGCTGTAGTGGACATCTGGGGAATTGGCACCAAGCTGATCACCGCTTATGACCAGCCCGCGCTCGGAGGGGTATACAAACTCGTCTCCATTGAAGATGAACATGGCAAAATGGTGGATACAATAAAAATTTCAAGCAATGCGGAAAAAGTGACTACACCGGGGATCAAGCGGGTGTATCGTATTATAAACAAGCTAAATAATAAATCCGAAGGGGATTATATTACGCTGGAGGGGGAAAACCCTCAGGAAGAAGATCATTTAAAAATGTTTCACCCAGTCCATACTTTCGTTACAAAATTTGTAACCAACTTCGAAGCGCGTGACCTGCATCAGGTCGTGTATGAGAACGGGGAGCCTTGTTACACCACCCCTCCAATCGAAGAAATTAAAGAATATGTAAAGGTGAACCTGGAGCTTCTTTGGGATGAGTACAAGCGGTCAATGAATCCTGAAGAGTATCCTGTCGATCTAAGCCAGAAGTGCTGGGATAACAAGATGCGAAACATTCAGGAAGTTAAACAGTCCATACGAAACGCGGCTCCAAGAGCGTGATACTTCGAACAAATACTACGTTGAGGTGATTGGAAATGGCATCATTACAGCAAAAAATTGTAGAAGAAATGAGTGTTCAGCAGCAAATCAATCCACAGGAAGAAATCCGTAAAAGCATTGATTTCTTAAAGGAATATTTGCAAAAGCATTCATTTTTAAAAGGATTTGTGCTTGGTATCTCAGGCGGACAGGACTCCACTTTAGCAGGTAAACTGGCTCAAATGGCAGTCAATGAATTAAATGACGAAGCTGGAGAGAAAACCTACTCATTTACAGCTGTTCGTTTGCCATATGGTAAGCAGGAAGACGAGCAGGACTGTCAGGATGCCCTTTCTTTTATTGAAGCAGAGGATATTGTAATCGTTGATATTAAGCCTGCAGTGGATGCTAGCGACGCTTCACTTGAAAAGGCGGGTATAGAAATTTCAGATTTTATAAAAGGGAACGAAAAGGCACGTGAGCGAATGAAGGTGCAGTATTCAATTGCAGCCGTCCGCAAGGCAGTAGTGCTTGGCACTGACCATCCAGCTGAAGCCATCACCGGATTTTACACTAAATTCGGTGACGGCGGAGCAGACGTTCTGCCATTGTTCCGCTTGAATAAGCGTCAGGGCAAGCAGCTGTTAAAAGAACTCGGCTGCCCTGAGCATCTTTATAAGAAGCAGCCGACTGCGGATCTTGAGAGCGATCGTCCGATGCTTACCGATGAAGAAGCACTTGGTGTAACGTATGAAGAAATTGATGACTACCTTGAAAACAGAGAGGTAAGTGAAGAGGCCAGAAAAACGATTGAAAAGCATTATCTAACGACTCAGCATAAACGGCATCTTCCGGTCACGATCTTTGATGATTTTTGGAAATGATTTTTGTAAAACGGATTAAATAATGGAGTTATAGGCAATGATTGGGATATCCCCTTTTGTTGTTCATAACTTCCCATTGAACACCAAAACTGCCTGATTGAACGGGGGAATTCACCTCTTCAATCAGGCTTTTTTTGAAAGAGGGAGCTTTTTTATCAAGCATTAAACGAACGTCTTTCTTCTGGGATATAGGTCAATTTTTAAAAATAATTCAGTGCCATATTCGACTTTCATATCATTTGTAAGCCTGACGTATTTCTTATATTCTAAAAATAGCGTATATTGAAAGTATTCATCACATAAATCAATGATTTACTAGAATAGAGTCTTTTACAGAACCTGGCGGGAGGGAATTGAATGTATCATCCGAAACTGGAAATTATTTTGCAAAATATTGAACGTGTCATGATTGGAAAAAGAAATGTGGCTGAATTGAGTGTTGTGGCTTTGCTGGCGCAGGGTCATATACTGCTTGAAGATGTGCCTGGCGTGGGCAAGACTATGATGGTGCGAGCATTGGCAAAGTCCGTTGGGGCAAACTTTACAAGAATTCAATTCACACCGGATTTGCTGCCATCTGACGTTATTGGCGTCTCGATTTACAACCCGAAAGAAATGGAATTTCAATTCAGAGGCGGACCGATCATGGGGAATATTATTTTAGCAGATGAGATTAACCGCACCTCCCCAAAAACACAATCTGCCTTGTTAGAAGGAATGGAAGAAGGAAGCGTCACGGTAGATGGCGTGACCCGTGTGCTTGAAAAACCATTTTTTGTAATGGCTACTCAAAACCCGATCGAGTATGAGGGTACATACCCCCTCCCGGAAGCTCAATTAGACCGGTTTTTATTAAAAATGAAAATGGGTTATCCAACAGCTGAAGAAGAGATGGAAGTACTGAACCGCCTTCAGCATGCACCTCCTATTGACGAGCTCCAGCCTGTCATCTCCCTTGAGGAATTAAAGCAGCTCCAGCGGGAAGTAAGAGAAATCGTCGTGGATGATACGATTAAGAGTTATATTGTTGATCTTGCCGGAAAAACCCGTTCACATGCAAATGTCTACCTCGGTGCATCCCCACGGGGCTCGATAGCGCTGATGAAAGCGTGTCAAGCGTATGCGATGCTTCATGGAAGAGATTACGTAGTGCCTGATGATGTGCAATTCCTGGCTTCTTATATTTTTTCCCACCGCATTATCTTAAAATCGGAAGCAAAATATGAAGGAATCCAGCCTGAGGATGTTATTGAACGGATTGTAGCGCGAACGCGTGTGCCGGTACAAAGGCTTGTGAAGTAATGATGAAAAAATTATGGAACAGTCTGCAGGAAATCAGTAAAGTGCTTCTCTTATTATTGCTCCTTGCAGGAACATTTTCCTATGCCATGTTTCAAGGTGGATTTGTCAGCTGGTTTTTATTTTACAGCTTTTTACCCTTTTCTTTGTATTCGTTCCTCATTATGCTCTACCCGTTAAGCGACTTTAACGTAACGCGAAGCATCCAATCTGAGGAATTAAAAGCAGGGTCCCGCGTTACTGTAACGATTCAGCTTAATAGAAAATTCCCCATCCCCCTTTTCTATTTAGTCGTAGAAGATCAGGTGTCCACCAGTTTCTTTTCAACTGCTGAGATTTCCCAGGTGAAAAAGCTTATTTATCCAGGGTTTAAACAATCCATTAAACTCCAATACGAATTTGAAAATCTGCCTCGGGGAGAACACCATTTTACGAGCACTGATTTGAAAACAGGAGATTTTTTAGGAATCTTCCAAAAGTCAAAAAGGATAGAGGCAGCAGATACGATTTTAGTATACCCATCCTACGTCCAGATGACCTACCAGCCGATTCAGGTGCAATATGATCAAGGTGTTGCTTCAACGGATGTGAAAATTCAACGGGATACGACCATGGCTACGGGTTTAAGAGAATATCAGCCAGGTGACCGGGTGTCATGGATTCACTGGAAATCATTTGCTCGGACAAATGATTTAATGACAAAAGAGTTTGAGGAAAGAAAGTCCCATGACGTATGTTTAATTTTGGATCGTACACCTGCCCCTCTATTTGAGGATCTTGTTTCTTTTACTGCTTCATTAAGCAGGGCAGTATTAAAAAAGGGTGCGCAGGCCGGATATATTTCATCGGGAAATACGGTTCAGCGGGTTCCCGTTAAAAATGGTGATCACCATCAGCGGCAGATCGATTATCAGCTCGCCAAAGTTCAAGCGGATAGTGAAGCACCATTTAATGACGCAATAAAAAAAGAGATTAGCAGAATGTCTCAATCAGTTGTTTTATTAGTGGTTACTTCTTCCTTGACTCGTGAACTTATACAGCAGCTTCACGACTATTCGAGAAACAACAGCGCAGTAGCTGTGTTTCTTGTGAAGGATGCGAAAAATAAAACAAATAACAGTGATGAACAGCAAGTAAAAGCGCTGGCTTCTTCCAAAGGAATTCTGGTAAGAGACTGCTTTGCAGGACATTTTTCAACTGTTTTTGCGGAGGTGAAACAGGCATGAGTAAATCTTCTGGGTGGAATAAGAGTTTATCCCTCGTGCTGTATGTCTTAAGCTTTTTTCTTTTATGGGAGTGGCTTCGGCCTGTTGAGCAATTAACAGATACAAGCTTTGTCTTTTATTTTGTGCTTTTTGCAGGTCTTTCCCTGGGGCTGCATTTTCTCGGCGTCAACTGGAAGCTGTCAGGAATTGTGAAGATCTTGTTTATCTTCATCGTCCTTCAGCGTTTGTATTTTGATGTCTCTTTTCTGGAAGTCAGCACCTGGCTGCCGGCTTTTGCCGTTTCAATTTGGGAAAGTCTCATTTTAACGGTTCAGCAGGATTGGAATGCAGTGAGCAATGTGTATCGCAGTCTCTTATTTTTTGTTTTGCTGTGGCTTACTGCTTATTTGCTTCATTACTGGATTGCTGTACGCAAGCAATTGTTTTTATTCTATGTTTTTACTGTTTTTTACGTTGCTCTTCTGGATACATTCAGCCCTTACGATGGACAGTATTCTATTATAAGAATTATATTAATTGGGTTTGTATTAATGGGACTGCTGACTCTTCAGCGCTTGTTGGACCAGGAGCGTTTAAGCCAGTCTTCGCATCAGATTCAAAAGTGGATTATACCCCTGGTGATAATGGTGGCATTCAGCTCTGTGGCTGCATACGCTGCGCCAAAGGCTGAACCGATCTGGCCGGATCCCGTCCCATTTATCCAATCCTTTTCTGATGGGTCGGGTTCTGGATCAGGCGTTAACCGGTTAGGCTACGGCGTGGATGATTCTTCTCTTGGCGGGTCTTTTATCGGGGATGACACGAAAGTTTTTGATGTCGTAACGGAGGACTCTCAGTACTGGCGAATTGAGATGAAAGACGTCTATACCGGTAAAGGATGGGAAAATTCTGCATCCATAACAGGAGAAGGACCCGGATTTGGGTTAGAAGAAGAAGTACCCTTCCGTCTGTCCAGAATCAATGAGGAGTCTGAGGAAGTAACAGCTGCTCTGGATATTAGTCTGGAATACAATCATCTTGTCTATCCCTATCACCCTGTAAGGCTTGAAAGCGGAGATGCGGATGAATTTATCTATGATTTAGCAAATGAAAAAATCACTTCATTTTCCGGTGAAGAAGAAACCGGACTTGAGTCCTATGAATGGACGTATAAAGAGCCGCAATACAGCCTTACAGCGCTGCGTGAAACGACTGACCTTGGCGACCTGGAAGGAACAGGCGAAATGGATCAGTATTTGCAGCTGCCAGATGAATTGCCGGAACGGGTTTCTGAACTTGCCGAAGAAATCACAGCGGACCACGACAACTGGTATGACAAAGCCAATGCTGTAGAAAGTTATTTTTCTCAAAACGCCTTTACCTACGACCAGTCGGACATTCCTGTCCCAGGGGAGGGGGAGGATTACGTAGATCAATTTTTATTTGAGACGCAGCGAGGCTACTGCGATAATTTTTCTACCTCTATGGTCGTCCTGCTGCGATCGGTTGATATTCCTGCGCGCTGGGTAAAAGGCTATACAGGCGGAGAAGTGGTTGGCCAAACGGATGATGGGTTAAATGAATATGAAGTAACAAACAATAATGCTCATTCATGGGTTGAGGTGTATTTCCCTTCTCTAGGATGGGTGCCATTTGAACCTACCATTGGATTCACGAATAATGTTTCTGTGGATTACGATTTGACCACTGATACTGAAGAAAATGATCAGGAAGAAACACCAGTGCCGGAAGAAGAAGAAAATGAAGAAACCCCGGCACCTATTCAGGATGAAGAAGTAACGGATGAAGAGACTGCTGATGAAAATGGCAGTCCGGCAGCTTCTTTCTGGCAGAGGGTTCAAACTGCCCTTTCGGAAAATATAGGAATTGTGATCGTATCAGGTGCGGCCAATTTATTACTCGGAATTCTGTTATACCGGATGCGTTTTCGGTGGCTGCCGAGACTGCTGATCCTGTACTACACTGTAAAAAAAGATGATGAAACATTCACTAAGGCTTATATGTCACTGCTGAAGCAGCTTCATCGTTTTGGATTAAAAAGAAATGAAGACCAGACCCTAAGAGCCTATGCAAAAGAAGTCGACCGTTTTTTCAATACGAAAGAAATGAGTCATTTAACTTCTCAATATGAACGCATTTTGTATAGAAAAGAAGGGCAGCAGGAGAAATGGCAGGATATGCGTGAATTGTGGGAAAATTTAATTAAACGTACAACCGGTTGACCGCCGTCCTGACAGGCGTTAAAATGATAAAAATTAAGAGAAACAGAATATACCCCTTCATATATGTTCGATAATACGGTTCGAATGTTTCTACCAAATCACCTTAAATGATTTGACTATGAAGGTGGTCTTTTTGCATAAGTGTCGAAATTTGACTCTCTTTGGCATAAGGCCGCCTTTTAAGAACAAAAGAACGCTGAAGGGAAAAAGAACCTGCTCTTTTTCACGCATGCGTTCTTTTTTCTATTCTGTTTTTAAAATAAACTATAATCCTATGAGGTGACATGATGCTAGGTAAGGAAGAATTGCTTAATCAGGAAATGATTGTTGTACTGGATTTCGGCAGTCAATACAATCAATTAATTACACGCAGGATTCGTGAATTTGGTGTTTACAGTGAGCTGCATCCTCATACATTAACAGCTGAAGAAATAAAAGAAATGAATCCGTCAGGCATCATCCTTTCGGGTGGTCCTAATTCGGTTTATGATGAGAATTCATTCCGGGCAGATGAACGTATATTTGACCTTGGAATACCTGTTCTCGGCATCTGCTACGGCATGCAGCTTATGACGATGCACTTTGGCGGAAAAGTGGAAAAAGCAAGAAATCGTGAGTATGGAAAAGCAGAAATCAATGTTCAGGAAGCAAAAGGATTGTTTAAAGGTCTTCCAGTTAATCAGCTTGTATGGATGAGCCACGGCGATTTGGTAGTGGAAGCCCCTGAATCATTTGATGTTGTTGCGACCAACGCCTCCTGTCCGATTGCTTCTATCAGCAATGAAGACAAGAAGATGTTTGCTGTTCAATTCCACCCCGAAGTACGCCACTCTGTTCATGGCAATGACATGCTGAAAAACTTTGTATTTGATGCATGCGGCTGTAAAGGCGAATGGTCGATGGAAAATTATATTGAAATCGAAATCGAAAAAATCCGCAATGAAGTAGGAGACCGCAAAGTTCTTTGTGCATTAAGCGGGGGTGTGGATTCGTCCGTTGTAGCGGTGCTGATTCATAAAGCGATTGGAGATCAATTAACCTGTATGTTTGTCGATCACGGACTTCTTCGAAAAGGAGAAGCGGACAGCGTGATGAAGACATTTGCAGATGGCTTTAATATGAATGTGATCAAAATCGATGCGCAGGAGCGTTTTCTTTCCAAGCTTAAAGGTGTATCAGATCCTGAACAAAAGCGGAAAATCATCGGCAATGAATTTATTTATGTGTTTGATGATGAAGCCAAAAAACTGGATGGCTTTGATTTCCTTGCACAAGGAACGCTGTACACCGATATCATTGAAAGCGGAACAGCCACTGCTCAAACGATAAAATCCCACCACAATGTAGGCGGCTTGCCTGAGGATATGGAATTTTCCTTAATTGAACCATTAAATACATTGTTTAAGGATGAAGTCAGGGTGCTGGGAAGCGAGCTTGGAATTCCTGATGATATCGTGTGGCGTCAGCCATTCCCAGGTCCTGGTCTTGGGATCCGGGTGCTTGGTGAGATTTCCGATGAAAAGCTTGAAATTGTGCGCGAATCAGATTGGATTCTGCGGGAAGAGATTAAAAAAGCAGGTCTTGACCGCGACATCTGGCAATACTTTACTGTGCTGCCTGACATCAGAAGTGTAGGTGTAATGGGAGATGCACGAACGTATGATTATGCGATCGGCATTCGCGCTGTTACGTCTATCGACGGCATGACATCAGACTGGGCGCGTATTCCGTGGGATGTTCTGGAGAAAATCTCAGTCCGCCTTGTAAATGAGGTCAACTCAATCAATCGGGTTCTCTATGATGTAACGAGCAAGCCGCCTTCCACAATCGAATGGGAATAGGCGAATATTAACAACGCTTAACGGTAATAATGTTCGTATTTTATATTGACCTTCCGGATGAAGGTTGCTACAATATATGTAGATTAATTAAATAGCATTTGTCGTATAACGTCGGGAATAGGGCCCGAAAGTTTCTACCAAGCCACCGTAAATGGCTTGACTACGAGGTATTGAATAAGCTATGCAGAGTATCTAACTTTCTTTCTGCAGGCTCATTATTCTTATCGACACAGTCAGCCCCTAGACGACATTATCGTTTGGGGGCTTTTTTCGTTATACGGCTAGAACGTTAGCTGGAGGGAAAAGAATATGAAGAAATATTTTCAATTTGAAGAACTGGGAACAAGCTACCGTCAAGAGTTTATAGGTGGACTGACTACATTTCTTGCCATGGCGTATATTTTGGTAGTTAATCCGATTACTCTTACATTAATGGACGTGGAGGGACTTCCGGATGCCCTGCGCATGGATTATGGGGCAGTATTTGTTGCCACAGCACTAGCTGCTGCAATCGGCTCACTTGTGATGGGTGTTATTGCTAAATATCCAATTGCACTTGCTCCGGGCATGGGTCTGAATGCGTTTTTTGCCTACTCCGTCGTACTTACTCAAGGAATTCCTTGGGAGACAGCCCTAACAGGCGTTTTATTATCAGGACTTATTTTTATGGTATTAACTTTAACCGGCGTCAGAGAAAAAATAATTAACGCTATTCCTGCAGAACTGAAATTTGCTGTAGGAGCCGGAATCGGACTTTTTATTACTTTTATAGGAATGCAAAATGCAGGAATTATTGTAGGCGATGAAAACACAATGGTTGCTTTAGGTGACCTCACGCAAGGCAGTACACTTCTAGCGGTTTTTGGTATTTTTATCACGGTTATTTTAATGACCCGTAAAATTAAAGGCGGTATTTTCTTTGGGCTTGTCATTACAGCGATCGTCGGATGGATGGTCGGATTAATTAATACTCCAAGCGGCATAATAGAACCAGCTCCTAGTCTTGCACCTACATTTGGTGCAGCGCTTGAACCGATTTTTTCTTCTCCGGGTGAGCTGTTTACGCTGCAAATATTGGTCGTTGTCCTGACTTTTCTTTTCGTCGATTTCTTTGATACAGCAGGTACACTGGTCGCTGTTACTAATCAGGCAGGTTTAATGAAAGATAACAAGCTGCCTCGTGCGAATCGAGCTTTATTTGCAGATTCGACCGCAACGGTTTTTGGTGCAGTACTGGGGACATCAACAACCACTTCTTACATCGAGTCCTCTTCAGGTGTGGCAGCAGGCGCCCGATCAGGTTTTGCATCAGTGGTTACTGCCGTTCTTTTCGTTTTATCCATCTTCTTTTTCCCGCTGCTTGAAGTAATAACAAGTGCGGTTACTGCACCTGCTTTGATTATTGTAGGGGTACTGATGGTTGCAGCACTCGGAAAGATTGACTGGACCAGATTTGAAATTGCTGTTCCTGCATTTCTGACAATCATTACAATGCCGTTAACTTACAGCATTGCAACCGGAATTGCTATCGGATTCATTTTCTACCCGATTACTATGATCGTCAGCGGAAAAGCCAAGCAAATTCATCCAATTATGTATGGATTATTTATAATCTTTATTCTTTACTTCCTATTCCTTTCATAATAAGCTAAAAAAGAAGCCAAACTCGGCTTCTTTTTTTAATGATCTGAGAATGACTGTGAATAAAATGGTTCCTTTATTACGGTATTTCAGAAAATCATTTATTATAATGGGAAGTGACCGCTCGATGGCGTTTAAAATAAAGAAAATACTTAATAATAATGTTCTGATTGCCCAGAGTGAACAGGAAGCAGAAGTTGTCCTGATTGGGAAAGGGATTGGGTTTAAGCGCCAGGTAAACGCTTTGATTAAACAATCTGAAGTAGAAAAGCTATTTGTTCTGCGCGATCAGTCTGAGCAGGAGCAATTTAAAAAATTACTGCCATATATAAAGGAAGATTTGCTGAAGGTAATTATCTCCTCTATCGAATTGATCCGGGAGAGAACAGAAGGTTTTTTAAATGAACACATTCATGTGGCACTAACAGACCATCTCGTTTTCGCGGTAAATCGTTTGATGAGGGGCATGGCAATCTCCAACCCTTTTTTACTTGAAACTAAGGCATTGTACCCTTATGAATATGAAATTGCCAAGGAAGTTGTAAAGCTGTTTAATGAACGGGCTCATATCTATCTTCCTGAAGGAGAAATCGGTTTTATCGCCCTCCATATTCACAGTGCAATGGTCAACCGCGACATTCATGAAATTAATACGCATTCTCAAATGATCGGCAAATTGATTCAAATCATTGAGCAGCAGTTTGACGTGCAAATTGATCGTGAGAGTATTGATTATATGCGGCTGGTCCGCCATTTAAGATACACTATTGAAAGGGTGTTGAGAGGAGAAAAAGTAGAAGAACCGGAA
The DNA here is from genome assembly GCF_050107735.1 of Jeotgalibacillus proteolyticus. Taxonomy (GTDB): domain Bacteria; phylum Bacillota; class Bacilli; order Bacillales; family Jeotgalibacillaceae; genus Jeotgalibacillus; species Jeotgalibacillus proteolyticus_A. The sequence continues at coordinate 2,950 of NZ_JBNILO010000015.1, read as the reverse complement.
AAAATAGCTTCCTTGTTGAAATCTGAATATCCCATATGCTATAATCTTTCGTGGAAGCTGATTAAGATTATGCAGCAAACACTAAAACAACCTGTATATGAAGCTGAAGCAGTTTATCTGACTATGCATCTGCAGCGAATTCAAAACAAAATGAAATAATCGTATACTATTCTTTACGTGTTACTGATTCGATCAGGCATGAGTAAAGAAGAACATGAATGGGGATAGGCGCCTGGCGCTTGTCTAATTTTCGTGAACTTCTCTGCTCATGTCTTTTTTGTTTGTCTTCTCTTAATCAGCAAAAATAATATTTAGGAGGATCCGTATGTTTAAGAAACTTTTTGGTTCTTTGCAAAAAATCGGGAAGGCATTAATGCTTCCTGTAGCAATACTTCCGGCAGCCGGTTTATTGCTTGCATTTGGTAATGCTTTGCAAAATGATACCTTGATTAATATCGCCCCTTTTCTAACTGCAGGGTGGATAGAAGTAGTCGCAAGTGTAATGGAAGAGTCAGGAGGAATTGTATTTGATAATCTTCCGCTGCTGTTCGCTGTAGGAGTCGCAATCGGTCTCGCTGGAGGAGACGGGGTAGCGGGGATCGCTGCAATTATAGGTTACCTGATCATGAATGCTACGATGGGAACTGTGCTGGGTCTTGATATTCAGCAGGTTACCGGTGATAGCGTGGACCCTGCCAATGCACTGGTTCTTGGTATTCCCACTTTGCAGAGCGGGGTTTTCGGCGGGATTATTGTAGGCTCACTTGCAGCTTATATGTATAATCGATTTTACGATATTGAATTACCTACGTACCTGGGATTCTTTGCAGGAAAACGTTTTGTTCCTATCGCTACGGCTGGTTCAGCTGTAATTTTGGGACTTTTAATGCTGGTGGTGTGGCCATCTATCCAGGATGCATTAAATTACTTTTCAAACAGTTTACTCAGCGTCAATATGGCGTTGTCGGCCTTTGTTTTCGGCGTCATCGAACGAGCATTAATACCTTTTGGGCTTCATCATATTTTCTATACCCCATTTTGGTTTGAATTTGGATCCTATGTGAATAATGCAGGTGAAACCATCCGGGGAGATAACTACATTTTCCAGGCTCAAATTAAAGACAACGTACAGGATTTAACAGCGGGTACTTTTATGGCAGGAAAATATCCCTTCATGATGTTTGGACTTCCTGCTGCAGCACTCGCGATTTATCATGAAGCGCGTAAAGAAAAGAAAAAGCTTGTGGCTGGGATCATGGGTTCCGCTGCATTGACTTCTTTCTTAACTGGGATTACAGAGCCAATCGAATTTGCCTTTTTATTTGTAGCGCCTATTCTATTTGCTGTCCATGCCCTTTTTGCCGGACTATCGTTTTTAACGATGCATCTTTTAGATGTGAAAATCGGGATGACGTTTTCCGGAGGATTGATAGATTTTCTTCTATTTGGAACGCTGAACCCGCAAACAAACTGGTGGCTTGTTCTTCCAGTAGGAGCAGTATTTGCGGTAATCTATTACTTCGGTTTCAGGTTTGCCATTCGTAAATTTAATCTTGCTACACCGGGAAGAGAAGTAGATGAAGATGGAAATGATGAAGCAAAACCGGCTTCTTCGAAATCAGATTTGCCTTATGATATTTTAGAAGCATTCGGAGGATCTGCAAATATTTCAAACCTTGATGCTTGTATTACGAGACTCCGTATTCAAGTAAACGAACCATCACAAGTTGACAAAAAAGAACTAAAAAGATTGGGTGCTGCTGGTGTACTTGAAGTCGGGAACAACGTCCAGGCAATTTTTGGACCCCGCTCAGATAGCTTGAAGCATCAAATGAAAGATATTATAGAAGGAAAATCTCCAAGGCCGGCTAAAGTGAACCCTTCAGAAGAAGTGGAAAAAGAAATTGAGCAAACGTCTCCTGCAGCTCTTCAAAATGCAGAGCAATCTCATTCTTTTGTTTCTCCATTGACCGGACGGGCAGTATCTATAACGGAAGTTCCGGATCAGGTATTCTCCGGTAAAATGATGGGAGACGGCTTTGCCATCATTCCATCAGCGGGTGAAGTTTACTCGCCTGTAAATGGTAAAATCGTTAATGTATCGCCTACAAAGCATGCTGTTGGGATAGAGTCTGACAATGGCAGAGAAATCCTAATTCATTTCGGCATCGACACGGTTAAATTAAATGGAGAAGGCTTTGAAACACATGTGAGTGAAGGCGACACTGTCAAAGCTGGAGATTTGCTTTTGACTGTAGACCTGGAATCAGTTGCGGATAAAGTTCCTTCCATAATGACTCCGGTTATCTTTACGAATCTCGTAAATGGAGAAGAAGTAAAGGTAATAAAAGAGAGCGTCGCTAAGGGTGATGCAGATATAATTGAAATTAGCTAGCAGTTCGAAAATAATCGTAATGTAAATAGAATTGCACAAGTAGAGGAGCTTGGGACAAATATGTCTCAGGCTCCTACTCGTTTATTTCGCTCTACCTGTTAAACTTTCAGATCTTTTTTCTTATTTGAAAGCTTAAAGCAATGGACTTATGAAGATTATAAAAATATTATTGATTTTTAGTTGCAATATTCTGAATAATAGATTATAATAAATCCACTACCAAAATATTGACGAAGATAAAGGAGATGTGGTAAATTAATAAAGCTCTCGTAATGGAGCACTCAAGATAATAGATTATGAAGGTCTTTTTGTTTTCTCATTTTTGGGTAACTGTTTAAGGGGATCAAAAAGAATTTTAAAAATGTGTTTACAAACATATCGTGAGAATGATATGATAATAAAGTCGCTTGAGAGAGTGGCGCAAACGAAACACCTTGAACCTTGAAAACTAAACAACCAAAAACGTCAACGTTAGTACAAGATTTACAAGAAACACTATGAGCTTTATCAAACACTTTACGGAGAGTTTGATCCTGGCTCAGGACGAACGCTGGC
>NZ_JBNILO010000014.1:0-90857 GCF_050107735.1 Jeotgalibacillus proteolyticus | reverse complement strand
CCAAAGCAAAAGAAGGAAACAATCGAAAAATCTTTATGAACCCAAAATGGGAACAACAAAAAGAACAAATCAGAACATTGCTTTCAGAAGAAAAAACAGGGAAAATCTACGGAAGACGGAAGATTGAAGTAGAACCAGTTTTTGGATTTCTGAAGGCTAATTTAGGTTTCACCCGATTATCTGTCCGTGGAAAAGATCGGGTGAAAAACGAGTTGGGGTTTGCGCTTATGGCGGTGAATTTAAGAAAATTCGCCGCCATAAGCGCAAAATGACCTAGCAGCAAAACAAAATAACAGAAGAAAAAGGCACCGCACATCATTTTTGATGTGCGGTGCCTTTTGAGTTGTGAATTTTTGCTAGTTATGTCCCAGCCTCTTTTCGTATAATGTTTATACCCAGCCCCGGAATCGTGAGGCTTCAGCTGATTTCCGCACCCCTACCATGTAGGCAGCCAGGCGCATATTGACTCTTCTGCTTTGAGAAAGATCATACACCTGATTAAAGGCGTCAATAAGCTTTTTCTCAAGTTTTTCGTTTACTTCTTCTTCAGTCCAATAATAGCCCTGGTTGTTTTGCACCCATTCAAAGTAAGAAACCGTAACTCCGCCTGAACTCGCGAGCACATCCGGAACGAGCAGAACGCCGCGCTCGTTTAATCGTTTGGTGGCTTCCAGTGTAGTAGGTCCATTGGCAGCTTCAACAATAATGGATGCTTTAATGCGGTCTACATTTTCTGCTGTGATCTGATTTGAAACAGCAGCAGGCACTAGAATATCGCATTCAATTTCAAGCAGTTCACTATTTGTCAGTGTATTTTCAAATAAGGTTGTAACGGTGCCAAAGCTGTCACGACGGTCCAGCAGATAATCGATATCCAGTCCTTCAGGATCGTGAATTGCTCCGTGTGCATCGGAAATGGCAATGACTTTTGCACCTGCATCGTGCATGAATTTAGCCAGGAAGCTTCCTGCATTCCCAAATCCCTGAACAACTACACGCGCACCTTTAATAGAAAGTCCGCGTTTTTTTGCTGCCTGGTCAATGCAGATGGTTACGCCCTGCGCTGTTGCTTTTTCACGGCCCTGTGAGCCGCCAAGCACAATAGGTTTTCCTGTAATAAAACCAGGTGAATTAAATTCGTCTATCCGGCTGTACTCATCCATCATCCAGGCCATTATCTGAGAGTTGGTATAGACGTCGGGAGCGGGGATATCCTTTGTTGGTCCAACAATTTGACTGATTGCTCGTACATAAGCCCGGCTCAGATTTTCCAGTTCTCTCATTGACATGGTGCGAGGATCACATATAATTCCACCTTTTCCTCCACCATAAGGCAAGTCCACAATTCCGCACTTTAATGTCATCCACATTGATAAGGCTTTTACTTCTTCCTCATCAACATCGGGATGAAAGCGTACGCCGCCCTTTGTTGGTCCAACAGAATCATTATGCTGCGCACGATAACCAGTGAATACACGGGTGGATCCATCGTCCATTCGAACAGGCATGCGGACTGTCAGCAAGCGCATCGGCTCTTTCATTAATTCGTATACAGGCTCATCGTATCCCATTTTAGTTAATGCTTCGCGTATAACCTCTTGAGTGGATGTAAAAAGATTTAAATTTTCTGCCATGATTGATGTTCGCCCTCTTTTATTTCAATAGTATGAATCGGCATAATTGTAACACATATGCCACATTTTAACGATAGCTTTCCTAACGAATTATGAGTTTGTCGAAAAGTCTTTTACTAATTACCCGTTGAATTGTAAGCGCTTAATATACTGATTTTGATTTTGTCCGGTCCCCAAAAAAATAGGGACCGGACACCAGTTATTCTTATGACAGTACTTTTACAATGCGTTCAATTGCCCAGTCAAGCTCTTCTTTTGAAATAACAAGCGGCGGAGCGAAACGGATAACTGTTTCATGCGTTTCTTTGCAAAGAAGTCCTTCTTTTTTAAGATCCTCACAAAAGCTGCGGGCAGCTTCCGTCAGCTCAACCCCGATGAAAAGGCCGCTGCCTCTTACTTCTTTAATGATGGGATTGTCAATTTTCTTTAAAGCATCCATAAAATATTCACCCAGTTCCAATGACCGATCTGCAAGTTTTTCATCCTTCAATACTTGAAGAGATGCAATGGACACTGCACATGCCATTGGATTCCCGCCAAAGGTAGAACCATGGGACCCCGGATTAAATACGCCTAATACTTCTTTGTCTGCGACAACACAGGAAATTGGAAATACTCCTCCGCCAAGCGCTTTCCCGAGAATATACATATCCGGGTCAACATCTTCCCATTCACAGGCAAACATTTTTCCTGAGCGGCAAAGACCTGCTTGAATTTCGTCTGTGATAAATAACACATTATGTTCCTTGCACAGCTCGCGTGCAGCTTTGAGGAATCCTTTTGGTGGAAAGACTATTCCTGCTTCCCCTTGGATTGGCTCAACTAAAAATGCAGCTGTGTTTGAAGTAATCGCTTCTTTAAGAGCGTCAAGATCTCCGTAAGGAATTAAATTAATCCCTGGCAGCATCGGTCCAAAGCCACGCTGGTATTCTTTTTCAGATGACAGAGAAACGGCTGTCATAGTTCTTCCGTGAAAGTTCCCATTACAGGCAATAATTTCAGCCTGGTTTTCTTCTACACCTTTTATTTCATATGCCCAGCGCCGCGCTGTCTTGATCGCCGTTTCAACTGCTTCAGCACCCGTATTCATTGGCAGAGCCATTTCTTTCCCTGAAAGTTCACAAATCAATTCATACCACGGAGCAAGCTGATCATTGTGAAAGGCACGTGAAGTCAGCGTAACTCGGTCCGCCTGGTCTTTAAGCGCCTGAATGATTTTTGGATGGCGGTGGCCCTGGTTTACAGCTGAGTAGGCACTTAGCATATCCATATACTTATTTCCTTCCGGATCTTTTACCCATACCCCTTCTGCATGCGAAATGACGATTGGAAGCGGATGGTAATTATTAGCTCCAAACTTTTCTGTTTGTTCAATTATCGATGTAGATGTTGACATATGTATCCCTCCTGAATTTTTTGTTTCCTGTCAGTATACCTCTTCAAAGCGGCAATAGATAAAAATAGCCGATCAAAAGATCTTCTCGAACAGAAAAGGCTTTAGGAAATCCCCTTGCCTTTGAACAGGAAATAAGTATTCACTGCTCTATTCAATCTCTTTTTGATCGGCATTTTACTTACAGCATTTCAGATGTTGTTTTGGCTTGCATATGGAGAGTCAGGTAATCCGGTCCGCCTGCTTTGGAATCCGTGCCTGACATATCAAAACCGCCAAATGGCTGATAGCCGACAATGGCACCTGTACAGCCGCGGTTAAAGTAAAGATTTCCTACATGGAAGTCTTCCCGTGCTTTTTCCTGATTCATGCGATTATTTGTAATAACTGCACCTGTCAGTCCATACTCCGTGTTATTGGCAATTTCAATAGCTTCGTCGAAATTCTTTGCTTTTGTCAATCCGACAACAGGTCCGAAAATTTCTTCCTGCATGAGACGGGATTTAGGATCTAAATCAGCAAATACAGTTGGCTTAATAAAGAACCCTTGAGAAGAATCACCTTCTCCGCCTGCCACTAAACGGCCTTCTTCTTTACCGATTTCAATGTAGCTCATGATCTTATCATAGGCAGCCTGGTCAATAACAGGACCCATGAAAATTTCAGGCGCAACAGTCTCGCCAAGTGAGAGCTCTTTTGTCAGCTCTATGACGCGGTCAAGCACCTGGTCATAAACTTCTTCGAGTACGACTGCTCTTGAACATGCAGAGCATTTTTGTCCGCTGAAACCAAATGCTGATTTCACGATCGATTGCGCGGCAAGCTCAAGATCCGCTTCTTTATCTACCACAATCGTATCTTTTCCGCCCATTTCCACAATGACGCGCTTCAGCCATGTTTGGCCTTCATTTACTTTTGCTGCCCGCTCGTACATTCTTGTACCTACTTCACGTGAGCCTGTAAATGAGATAAAACGGGTACGGGGATGGTCTACCAGATAATCCCCTACTTCTTTTCCGCTGCCAGGGATGTAATTTAATACTCCCTTAGGAAGACCTGCTTCTTCCATAACCTCAACAAATTTCGCTGCAACGACAGGCGTAGTGGATGCCGGCTTAAGAAGAACTGTATTACCGGTCACAAGCGCTGCGACTGCCGTTCCCGCCATAATGGCAAATGCAAAATTCCATGGGGAAATGACAACGCCTACTCCAAGCGGAATGTAGTCATAACGGTTGTATTCACCCGGGCGGCTTTCCACTTTTTTGCCCTCTTTTAATGCAAGCATTTCCCGGCCGTAGTATTCCATAAAATCGATCGCTTCCGCGGTGTCTGCATCCGCTTCATTCCAAGGTTTACCTGCTTCCTTTACAAGCAGAGCCGAGAATTCATGTTTGCGTCTGCGTACAATCGCAGCTGCACGGAATAAAATATCAGCGCGGATTTCAGGCTTAACTTTGCGCCAGGTTTTAAATGTTTCATCTGCAACCTGCATCGCTTTTTCGGCAAGCTGCTGATCAGCTTTGGATACGCGTCCGACTACTTCATTCTTATTGCCCGGATTATACGAAACAATTTTGTCTTCAGTTTCAATGCGCTCTCCGCCGATAATTAGCGGGTAGTCCTGGCCAAGGTACGCCTCAACCGTTTTCAAACCATCCTGCAAAGCTTTTTTGTTCTCCTCAACAGTAAAATCTGTAAATGGCTCGTGCTTGTACGGAATCATAATAAACCTCCTATATCACTCATAAAAGTATTTTTGATTGAAAAGTGCAAAAATTATTTGCACTAATAAAACCCTTACCTTTATAATAATGCAAAAGATAATTGCATATTTCAAGTATTTTGTTTATTCTGTTTTTTAAATTTGAAAGGAAGTTATTCAAAATGCCTGGACCTAAAGGAAATGTTATTGATATCAGGCTTGTCTCACAGGCTCTTGATCATATCCGGCAGGGTATTCATATGGTGGATACCGATGGGAGAACTATTTTTTATAATAAGCAAATGCGCGTAATGGAATCCATGGAAGATATCGATGTGCTGGACAAGCGGCTGCTGGATATTTTTAAGTTTTATCCCGATGAAAACAGCACGCTTCTTCAGGTGCTTTCTACTGGAAATCCGGTTTTGAATGTTAAACAAACGTATTTTAATGTTCGTGGCAGGGAAATTACAACGCTCAATAACACGTATCCTATCTGGAACAACGGGGAACTGGCCGGAGCAATCGAAATTGCAAGAGACGTATCATCCAATGAACAAATGAGGATCAAGTCAGGTTCTGCAGGCACTGATCTTTCCTCATTCGATCATTGGACAGGTTCCTCCCTCCTTATTGATGAAATGATTTTCGAAGGAAAAAAAGCAAGCCGCTCAGACAGTATGATTCTTCTTATAGGAGAAGCAGGAAGCGGAAAAGAGCGGCTTGCTCAAAGTATTCACGTTGAGCGGGGCCTCAGTCCATCTGCCTTTCACTCAATCGACTGCAGAGATGTAACACCAGAACGCCTAAAGGACATTCTTAGAGAGTATGAATCTAAAGCTTACGACAGAGATCGATCTACATTATTTATCGACCATATTGAAAGTCTTGAACGATCTCTGCAAAAGCAGCTGGCGTCCCTTCTGACAAATTGGAAATTAAATACACGCTCAATTACTAAGCCACTCTTTTATCCGATCCTTACTTTAAGCGCTGATCCCATTGATGCCATTCAATCCGGTCATTTAGATAAGGATTTATACTATATCATGAGCGAGGTAACGATTTTTGTACCAAGCCTGCGCCAGCGGAAAGAAGACCTTAAGGAACTTTCCGGGTATTTTGTGAATGATTTTAATCTTCGGTTCCAAATGAACATCACAGGAGTTTCCGAAGAAGTTATCCAATTGTTTTCTGCCTACGATTGGCCTGGAAATGTAAGAGAACTCGAGCATGTAATGGAAGCTTCCCTTTTTGCTATGGGGCAGGACCGTCTGCTCAGCTTTTCGCATCTTCCTCATTATTTCAGACTCAAGTTTGATGATCCTGTAAATCCGGATTCGTCATTAGACACCTCTGCTTTTATGATCAGGGAGGGAAAACCGATGCAGACGCTTGATGCATTTCTTAGAGAAGCTGAGTCCTACTATATTCAGAAGTCCCTTCACTATCATGACTACAACGTCACAAAAACCGCCCATGCTTTGGGAATGAGCAGACAAAATCTACAATACCGCTTAAAAAAGAATAATTTAATCAGGCAAAAATAATCCTTTTCTTTCTCTTAACCGTAATGAGTCCGGGAAAAAGTGTCTCAAGCTCTTTGACCGGTTCATTGCACTTCAGGCGGACGCTTTAGCAGGGACGGTTGCTTTAGCCTTTTCAGGACCTCTATTTGTCATAACTCAAGCTGCCGTCATGTTCTGCAGAGAGTCTCCTGATCCAAATGAAAAATACTTCTACATTTTTTAAAGATTTTTGACATTGCCAGCCTACTAACATAAAGATTACAAAAGTTGAAAGAAAAAGATTGGAATTTGCCTGAATTTTGGTACAATTTAAAAATATAGGATGATCTTTTACTAAGAATGATTCTTGAGGAGGTCTAAGAGCACTTAAAGTGTTTTTTTACATATCATCCCGTGCTGCTTTTAGTCGCTGTCTGCTTTTACCTGATCCGCCGTTTAGATGATTAAATGAAAATGGAGGGTGATGAAGATGAAAATTGTACGTTCAAAAAAAGATGCAGAACATTTTATTGATCAAGCTCGGGACCTATTTACCTATGATGAGTCAGGGAAAAAATTTTACTTTGTGTTTGAGGATCACGCAAGAGGCGGTCAATGGACGGTTATGTTTTATCCTGGTGAGGAAAGATGGTCAACTCACAGTATGGGAGAGGATTATTGCGACGAAGGAGAGGCAGGACTATCCCGTGAGGACCTGAGTGCATTTATTTTTAAAAACAGAAAGTATGTAAACCGTGCCATTAAAAATTTGGAGCCTGCGCTGGTGCAAAGCTGACATATTAAATGCGGATGAATTAAAATGAAACAAGCCCTGAAAGAAGGTGGCTTTCACCTTCTTTCAGGGCTTGTTTTAGTGTTTTATCGTTTCATGTCAGACTGTTCGATCCAGTCCTGAAGCTTATCCTTAAGGCTGTTGAAGCCCGTTGTATCTTCTGTATGAGATACTGATTTAGAAGGCGCTGAGCGGCGTTCTTTACGCGGCTGCGGCTTTACTTCAGGTGCTTCTTCAGTTGCACGGATTGACAAGCTGAATTTACCTGCTTTTTCGTCAACTGAAAGAATTTTCACATTAACTTCCTGACCTACTGAAAGGTGCTCGCTAACATCGCTTACAAAGCCATGAGTGATTTCAGAAATGTGAACTAATCCTTGTGTATTTTCGTCAAGTGCAACGAACGCACCATATGGCTGAATGCCTGTTACTTTACCTTTAAGCTCTTGTCCTGCTTCAAAATTTGTAGACATGGGAACATCTCCTGTTATATATAATTTTTATCGTTTTCACGCAATTATTGATTATACCACAACTCTCTCAATAAATCAAAAGTAGTTTTAGGTTCATGTGGTGATCAGAACATCCCCCTGCTGATATACGATCTTCCAGGAGCCGTTTTCTTCTTTTAACGGAATCACTGTCTGCTGTGAGGAAGATGCGCCATCAGATAGAACGATTATCATCTGCTTTATGCCCTCTCGGCTGCCGATTTCTGTAATTTCAGCAACCCTTGTTAAGTCCTGACTATATAAATTTTCCCGGTCGGTTTCCTGCAGAAATGATTCCCGGTCAGGACGGTCCTCCGTTTCAGCAAAAAGAGAGTAAAGTGTCTCCAGGTCACCAATGCTGATCGCATTAAGGTACAGCTGAATGGTTTCTTCTTCCGTCAGCCCGCTCAGGACTGCACTTTCTTTTTCTGCCTGATATTGATTATACAGTTGATTTAACTCACTATTTAGAGGGAACAGCCCTGAATCGGGTGCATTTACCATATAGCCAAGAACAGGGGAAGTTTCATGCTCACTTTGAAAAGATTGCCACTCTTGAGGCTTCCTAAAATTATTTTCTTCAAGCTCTGCGTAGAATTGACGGACATATCTAGAAGAGGCGTAAGTCTGAAGCTCTTCCTCTCCAATCAGCTTTTCCCATACTGCTTCAACATCCGGCATGAGCATTCCCTCTTCAGTAAAAATCGGATTTGATTCAGAGCCTTGGACTAGAAATTCCAGCAGTAATTGATGCTGGCTTAATAATTCTTCTGCTAGCGGTTCTGTGTACATCATCCCTTTTAACAGTCTTTCTGCCTCCAGTAACACATTAGGCGCCTCCTCCATTGACAAGTGAAGCTGTTCACCCTGTACAAAAGGAAGCTTCTCCCTCATAAACTGTATATACTCAATGTAGGAGTTATTAATTTTTCCGGAACCTATTTGCAAATCAGCAACTTCACTGAACTCCTCTCCACCAATGGATAGTTCAAACTGATTTCGTTCAGGGGTTACGACTGTTTCATATCCATTTTGACCAATTTTATCTAAAAGAGCTGCTGCCTCGGGAGAAAAGGAAAAGTCCTCTATCGGCTGGTCACCTAGACCTTCGAGTTCAGGTTCATACTCTTCAAGTGCTGCATCATACTGCTCCATTAACGATTCTGCCATTTCCAGATACTGTTTTGTGATCCTATCAGAATGAATTGCCAGTGTGTACTCATCTCTAGATGAAAACTCCTCTTGCTGCACATACGTTAGCGGCGTAACAAGACGGTTGAGGGCATCCTGTATTTCAAAAGGATTCAACTCTCCTTCTTCTGCTAATTGATTTCGTTGCTGAAAGGCCTGAATCTGATTCATGGCTTCCTGAATATAGTCAACTTGATATAGTTCCCCCTCTGAAAGCCCCAGGTCTGCTTCCAGCTGCTGTATTCTCCTCTCTACTTCGGCACCTAATTCCTCAAGTGAATCAATGGTTTCACCATCCGCTGTAGATAACATTATTTCTGAATTATCCTCGTCAGATGGCTGCTCTGTCTGCCTGCCTGAATCAGAAAAAGACTGAGCGATAAAAAGACCGATTAAACCTGCGATCAGCAGACCTGAAAGTGACAGAACCCATTTTGACTTATAGAAGGAAACATAATTAAGATCCCGAGAAGAAGCAACCGGCTCATCCACTAGCTCATTTGCGTCCACTGATAAAGGAATTTTGATATAGGAGGATTTTAAAAAGCCAAGCAGCTTTTCAAGATTTTCTTCGCTGATGCGTGTGCCATCCATTTCTTCAAGCTTGTGAATAAGCTTTTTCTTTCCTTCTTTCACCAACTCTTCTGTTTCCGCTTCTGGAATTTGCACGATCATGCTGATTTCTTCTAAAGACATCTTGTGAAAAGCAGTGAGCACTACGGCTGCCCTTTGATCCTCAGGGAGCCTTTGCAGCAGCTCATGAAGCTCACGGTCTTCCTGATGTACAAAAATTGCTTCAGATTCATTGTGTTCTTGAGTTTCAATTTCCTGCTGCATGGTCACTGCTGCCTTTTTATAGAGCAGCACCCTTCCTCTGTCAGGCGGTCCTTCCTGGTAAGTGTTTCTCATTTCCTTAAATGCCCGTTTAAGAACCGTGTTTCTATGCGTACTGTTCAGACCCATTTGAAATAAAAACTGATTTATTTCAGGCAGAAACGTCTCTGCCCATTTCACAAATAGAGTGTGGTCATTTTGATCATCTGAATTAGTTGAATCCAACAAACCCTCTCCTCACACTTCAGTAAAAGTCATATTTATTAAACACAATTTTTTTGACATCATTCTCCTCAGCCAGATCAAACATCCAGGTTTGATGATTCATTGTTTCAAAGAAAATGCTGTTTCGGTTATCGTTTTCAAAATAAGAAAACGGATATAAGATATCGCTGACATTGACAGCTTCTAGTGTTTTTGGGGTTACGGTTTCAAAAAATTCATCCCTTGATGGGCGTTCTGGGGTGTCTGCAAGCAGCGAATAAACCGTTTCCGGGTCAGCGGAATCAATCGCCTGCAAATAAAAGAGCGCGATCTCCTCGGAAGATAACTCCTTTAAAATAGATGAGTCCTGGCTTCTTTGGTAGTCTTCAAATAATGACAACTCTCCGCCCTTAAGAGGAATCAGCGGCTCCTGCACATACAGTTCATTTGGGTGTACAGAATAGGAAAGATCAATCACATTATTGTATCTATTCCAATTTTCCGGTTTTTTAAAATCCTCACCAGCCAGTTCATCATAAATTTTTTTAATAGCAGCTGCCGATTCGTACTTTTCCAGGTATTCAGGCTGAATGAGATTTTCCCAGACTGTTTGAACCTCTTCTTTTAATCTGCCATCTTCAAAGTTTGACTGTTCTTCTGTTCCATAAATAAAAACGGTAAGCAGCCTTTCATGTTCCAGTGCTAACTCATCAAACACCCAGGGAATTCCAGCTGTGTCTTCGCCACCTGTGACTTCCTGAAGCCATTCTTCGATTTTAAAAAGCTCTGCAGGAACTTTATCCAAAGGCATCCTTATTTTTTGATTTATAACGTATGGAAGCTCTGGCATATCTTTCAAGTAAGTTTGATAGATGGGGTCAAAGTGTACAAGCTTTTCAGTAAATACAGGGCCCCCTAAAAAAACGTCAAAGCTCTCCGTTTCAGAATGGTAGGCATAATCAAAACCATTATCTCTGATTTTCTCCTGCAGACTTTTTATTTCCTGTGGTATATCAGCGGAAGATGGAGCGCCTTCGGTGTTGTTTTGTTCCGCATGATTGCGATGAAGCATCGTCATTTTTTTACCATACATGCTCTCAAATCCTTTAGATCGATATATCAGCGTGCTTGCCAGCATATCGGAAAAAGCAAACGGATCTGGTCCATAATCCTGTGCTCCAATATTCTCAATTTCCTCATCCACAAATTCCAGGGGTGCTTTCAGTTCATACGTTAAATACTCTTTATGATCACTAAAATTAACAACAAAATCCCGTTCATGTTCTTCATATTCATCCAGGCGGTTAATTGTACGGGCTTCTTCTGCAACAGTACTGGTTTGATAAATATAATTAATCTGTCTCAATTCCCTTTTGGTCATGCCCGTCTTGCTTTCAAGCGAGCTAAGATTTTCAGCGATCGCTTCTTCCAGATCCTTTATTTCTTCTTCAGGAATTCTCGTAAGCTCCGGCTCTTCTTCTTGCTTTTCTTCCTGCTCTTCTTCCGCTGACTCATTTTGTGATCCGCTTCCCGGCTCGAAAGCGGGCAGCATAAATGCCAGACCGATCAAAAGAATGATCAGGGTCCCGGATGCCGGTCCCGCCCATTTAAATCGGGAGACGGGTTTAGGTTCCTCCGCCACATTCTCTGTGAATTCCGCAAATTCAGGTAACTCTTCATCCTCTATTACCCCTGGCAATTCCAGCTTTTCGTAAGCTCCTAATAAAAAGTCCATCGATTTATCAAGCTGAGATTCACTCAGTCCATTTTCACCGTTTGTTAATAGTGTGTGCAGCTTTTCTCTTGCTGCCTGCTGCCGTATTGCAACAGAATCTTCGCTCTCATTAATAATCATGGATATGGAAGTGCTCGGCAGCGCATGAAAATAGGTCAGTATCCAGACTGCCCGTTCTTGCAAAGGAAGCTTATGTATACTATCGTGCAGCTCCTGATCTTCAGGATAAGGAAAGAGTTGTTCCTCTTCATACTCAGCCAGATAAGGTTCAACTTTTTCTTTATGGTATGTCAGCGCGCTTTTGAATAGGGCAGCTTCATCTTCAGGTGTTTCCCCGTTAAATACATGGCGCAGCCCATTCATTTTTTTGTTTTCAGGAGTTCCAATCTGCAGGAGGAATTGTTCAATTTTCACTGTTTCTTTTTGATTATTGTTCTTGGTGGTCATCGTTTCCCTCCTAACGTCTATTTCTCTAAATGTTTTTGTTGAGGCATTATGTAGATCGTTGTTCTCTTAAGATGCGGTACCTTTAGTGCCATCAGAGTGGCTGCCTGTTGTTTCAGATTTTAAACTTACAGCCTGAAACACGTCTCTTTAAAGAATGTTTCCTCTACTTACCTGCTGCTCAAAAATACATTTATGATTTTAGCTGTACGTGTATACAGAATGATGCTTATACGTTTTCAGGGGCATACTATCGTAGATGCGGCGGGTTGAGTCAGGATTCATAAGCAGCCTTATTTCTTATTAATTCTGCATAATCCCCCTCAATTCCTGCCATTATATCGCCAAATCTTCCAAATTTATTATAGAGATTGAAGAAAAACAAGAAATTTTCCGACAAATTTCAAAAATATCCTTCATAATTCGACAAAAATATAGTAGCATGTACAAATCATATAGTTGGACGAAAGGAAGAAGGTACGACATGAGCAATCAACAATGGTCATCAAAATTAGGCTTTGTTTTGGCAGCAGCTGGTTCTGCAATTGGACTTGGAGCAATTTGGAAATTCCCTTATATGGCAGGTTCAAATGGAGGCAGTATCTTTCTGCTGTTTTTCATTATTTTTACAGTCTTAATTGCAGGCCCTATTCTGCTTGCTGAATTTACTATTGGACGAAGAGGAAAAAAAGATGCAATAAGTACGTTTCAAAAGCTTGCCCCTTCTACTCCCTGGCCGATTATCGGTATATTAGGCACGTTTATCGCAATCATTATTTTGTCATTTTACAGTGTAGTTGGCGGCTGGATTTTATCTTATTTGGTCCGGAGTGTAACAGGAGGGTTGAGTGGTCTGACACAGGCAGAATATGGAGCACTTTTTGATTCCATTATTGCTAACCCTCTTGAAGTACTTATTGCACAGGCGATCTTCATGCTGATCACAATTATGGTTGTATCTGGCGGAATTCAAAACGGAATAGAAAAAGCAAGCACGTTTATGATGCCGGCTCTTCTTGTTATCTTTGTCATTCTCGCCATTCGGTCTTTAACACTTGATGGAGCGGCGGAAGGAGTAGCGTATTTATTTGTCCCTGACTGGAGCTACTTTACACCTGAAACGATGCTGCTCGCACTTGGCCAGTCCTTTTTCGCTTTAAGTGTAGGGGTATCTGTCATGATCACATATGCTTCTTATTTAAACGATCAGGATAACCTTGGACGATCGACACTATCAGTTGCTTCGTTAAATATTGTGATTTCCATATTGGCAAGTCTAGTCATTTTCCCAGCCGTATTCGCTCTTGGCTTTGAGCCTGGCGAAGGACCGGGTCTTGTTTTTGTGGTTCTTCCTGCAGTGTTTAATGAGCTGGCTTTTGGCGGCGTTTTTATGTTTGTCTTTTTGATTTTGCTGCTGTTTGCCACGCTGACGTCCGCTTTCTCCATACTTGAAATTGTCGTTGCATCTTTTTCTAGAGGAAAGGACCGTGAGAGAACCAAATACACATGGATTGCAGGAGCGATCATTTTTGCAGTTGGAATTCCGAGTGCCCTGTCGTTCGGTGTACTGACAGATGTAACAATTATGGGCTATCTGATTTTTGATTTTGCAGATTATTTCACAGCGAGCTTCGGACTTCCGCTTGGTGCTTTACTGGTTTGTTTATTTATAGGATTCCAGCTTTCTAAGAAGGACGTTTACGAGGAATTGGAAAAAGGAGTCGGTGTTCGTTCGAAATGGATGCCAATCTGGTACTTTGCAGTAAAATACCTTGCACCGCTTGCGATTTTGTTTATATTTCTGCAGTCCTTTGAGATTATATAGAAATAAAAATATAATGAATTTTCCGAATCGAGTATGATCCTGCAAAAGGGTCATACTCGATTTTTTAAAGTCGCTAATTTCACCTTATTGAATCAATAAGTAATGAAGCAAACTAAATTGGAAAGGATGAAAATGAGGAGAACGCAAAGAGGCTGGGATAAAACTCAAAAAAGTTTAAAAAATGAGGAGGGCTTAGCGCCGTCCCTGCGTCCGAACCTGTAAAAGAGCTTGAGACATTTTTATCTCAAGCTCTCCTTTTTTAAATTTACAACTTTAAAACCATTTCCTAAACATAAGCTTCCATTTTAACTGCTAATAGCTTGTAGGAAATTTTGGTGCAGTCCTGTAGTGGAATCCATTGGTTGTACGAGTACTGGTATATGGCTTGAATGCGTTTCGCTAAGTCTGAGGGATGATGATGGTCGTACACTGCTTGAAGTACGTCCTCTATTTCGTTTTCATATTCTTCTTCACCTATTTTAAAAGGATCCCACTCCTGTAAAAGGGCAATTATTTTGTAATTCATCTCTTTAGTAATCATATGTCCCACCTAATCATTTTGAAAATGCGTGAATCTATCATACCATAGTAGAGAGAAATGAAAAGGATGTGATTTCAGTGGAACAATTTGATCAACCTATAGATCGCTCAGGCACTTCTTCTGTGAAGTGGGATATGCTGAAAACAGTTTTTGGCAGTGAAGATCTGCTTCCGATGTGGGTGGCTGATATGGATTTTAAACCGCCTCAGGCTGTACTGGACAAACTCGAAACACGCCTGAAGCTGCCTCCATATGGTTATACTTTTGTGCCTGACTCAACAGGAAAAGCGGTCGCAAAATGGATGGAGCGCAAGCATGGATGGATGGTGAAGCCTAATTGGATTATGTATTCAACTGGCGTGGTTCCGTCTATATCGACTGCTATCAGAGCTTTAAGCAAGCCTGGGGATCAGGTGCTGACGCTGACGCCGGTTTACACTCCATTTTTTCAAATGATTGAATTAAATGAACGCGAACTCGCTGTCTCGCTCTTGCTCGAAGAAAACGGCCGATATGAAATTAACTGGACGGATTTTGAGCAGAAGATAAGTAATTCTACTTTGTTTCTTCTTTGCAGCCCGCACAATCCTTCAGGAAGGGTTTGGTCGCGGCATGAACTGGAAAGGATCAGCGAACTATGCAGAAAGCATCACGTAACACTCATTTCTGATGAAATCCATTCTGATCTGCTCTACAGTCATGCAGAACATGTTCCTGCCGCTTTAGCTGCAAAAGACCAGGCAGATCACATTGTAACGCTGGCTGCACCAAGCAAAACGTTTAATTTGGCTGGACTCCAGGCATCTGTCATCATAGCGGGAAGCGAGGAAAAAAGGGAGAAAATCCAGGCAGAGCAGACGAAGCAGGGATTTTTCACACTCAATACATTTGGGATATCTGCTATGGAAGCAGCATATGAAGAAGGAGAAGAATGGCTTCAGTCGTTAATGGTGTATTTAGAGGAAAACCTGAAGCTTGTCCGGGAAGCTGTTTCCCAAATTCCAGGTTTGACTTTAATGGAGCCTGACAGCACGTATTTATTATGGCTGGACTTTCGCGGTACAGGTAAAAGCGATGAAGAGGTACAGGAAGCTCTCCTGAAAAAAGCCAAGCTTGCATTAGAGCCTGGCGAAAAATACGGAGAAGGCGGCCAGGGTCATGTTCGAATGAATATCGCCTGTTCAAGAGACCTTGTGAAAGAAGGCATCAAACGCCTGAAAATAGCATTTGAATAAATTATTCATAGAAAAAGAGGCTGGGACATAACTTTGAAATTTTATAGAATGACCCAGTATCTAGCTTGAAGTATGAGGTGAGCGGAGCGGAAGGTGGCGACTCCTGCAGAATATGACAGCAAGCTGAGCCTTTCCAGGGCAAGGCGCTGGAAAGGCTCAGCGCCGTCTCTGCGTCCGCCTGAAGCGCAGCGAACCGGTCAAAGAGCTTGAGACACTTTTGTCCCAAGCTCTTTTTCTTATTCCAATTCTTTTTGTAAACGTGCAATTTCTTCGTATTCTTCCGAAAACATTCTGGACAAACGGATAAACATTGGAAGCACTCGTTGGTAGGTAGCTGCTGCCTCCTGATTTGGCTTGTGGGTGTGAACGGAACCGACAAGACTGCTCACTTCTTCAAGGCTCTTCATCTCACCTGTTGCGTATAAACCGAGGATGCATGCGCCAAAGCAGGAGCTCTCAAAGCTTTCCGGCACTACCACCTCCTGGTCAAAGATATCTGCAATCATTTGTCTTAAAATAGCCGACTGTGCAAATCCACCCGTCGCCTGAATGCGATTCGGTTCTCCTATTAATTCTTCGAGTGCCAGCAGCACACTGTATAGATTAAATAAAATTCCTTCGAGTACTGAACGGACCATGTCTTCTTTTTTATGATTTAAACCCAATCCAAAGAAAGACCCTCTTGCGTTCGCATCCCAAATCGGAGCACGCTCTCCCGCCATATAAGGATGAAAAAACAAGCCGTGGGAACCAGGCGGAACGCTGTCTGCAATTTTTGTCAGCGTATCATATGGATTTGAGCCATTTGCAGCTGATTCCTGTACGATGTCTTGGCAGAGTTCGTCACGCAGCCATCTGAAAATCATCCCGCCGTTATTTACAGGACCTCCAATGACCCAGTGATCTTCTGTTAAAGCATAGCAGAAAATTCGCCCTTTTGGATCAGTCACCGGACGGTCGGTTACCGTGCGGATCGCCCCGCTCGTCCCGATTGTGATGGCAACTGAACCTTTATCCATCGCATTTACTCCTAAATTTGACAGCACTCCGTCACTTGCTCCTAAATAAAATGGGGTATCAGGATTCACTCCCATTTTCAAAGCATGCTCGGAAGCTAATCCCGACATGGAATGAGTAGTTGATACGGGCTTGGATAATTGATCCGCTGTCACACCTGCTGCTTCTAATGCTTCTTTGTCCCAATCAAGTGATGCAAGGTTGAATAATCCGGTAGCAGATGCGATGGAATAATCGATTTCATAACGGCCAAATAATTTATAAAACACGTATTCCTTAATGGATATAAATTTTGCTGTCTTTGCGCATAGCTCAGGATGCTCTCCATTTAGCCACGCAAGCTTTGACAGAGGGGACATTGGATGAATGGGTGTTCCCGTGCGAAGATAGATGGCATGCCCATTATTTTCTTTAATTTTTTTTGTATACTCATTACTCCTGTTATCTGCCCACGTAATAGATTTAGTCAGCGGAATGCCAAATGCATCTACTGCAATCACACTGTGCATGGCAGAGCTGAAAGAAACAAAGGCGATGTCATCAGGTGTTAATCCGCTTTTATTAATACTTAAGCCGATTGCTTGCTGCACAGCTGAGAAGATTTCCTCCGGATCCTGTTCAGCAATTCCCGGCTGAGGTGTGTAGAGAGGATACTCAATATTTTCTTTTGCGACAAATTCCCCTTTTTTTGTGAATACCACCGCTTTTGTGCTTGTGGTGCCGATATCTACACCGATCATATGCGTTTGCTGCATCTTGCTTGTCCTCCTGTCTGTTCAATAGCTTCAAAAACCATAAAAAATTAATTCTAAAAATCGAAAAGTGCTGACCCTTTTCAGCTGATTGAGTCAATAAGGAAGAGCTGACAAATAGAATCTGTCAGCTCTCTTAAGTTCTAAAACTATGAATCTGCTTTTCTTCTTCCTTTATTATATAAACAGACTGATAATGAATACAACTGTGAAGCCTACTACCCCGATAATGGTTTCCATTACCGTCCAGGTTTTAAGCGTATCCTTTACGTCCAAACCAAAATAGCGGTTTACAAGCCAGAAGCCTGAGTCATTCACATGGGAAACTGCCGTTGCACCTGCAGCAATCGCGATAACGATAAGCCCCAGAATCGGACCTGAGTACCCGACTGTTTCAATTACCGGTGAAATCAGTCCAGCAGCTGTTACCATTGCTACAGTTGCCGATCCTTGTGCAACTCGGACCAGCAGCGCGATCGCAAACGCCATTAAAATCGGAGGAAGTGAAGAATTCGCCATCATTTCACCAAGTACTTCCCCTACCCCTGAATCAATCAGGACTTGTTTGAACACACCACCGGCACCCGTTACAAGTATAATGATACCAGCCGGCTCAAGAGCTTTTGTGGCAATGCTTTGAACCTCATCACGTGTATAGCCGCGCCGTGTACCAAGCAGGATAAACGTTAATAGAGTTGCAATGGTTAAAGCCACAAAAGGATGACCAAGAAACGTTAAGAAAGAACGAACAGCATTTCCTTCATCAAGCATAACGCCTGACAAAGTATTTGCCAGAATTAAAATTAACGGGATGAAAACTAGAAATGCAATTAATCCAAAGCTAGGTAAGTCACGGTCCGGATCTGTTTCCTCCACTTCCATATAATCCGGTACGGCCACATGAATTTTTTTCGCAATATATTTACCGAAGATGGGTCCTGCAATGATCATGGAAGGAATACCAGCCAATGCACCAAATAAAATAACCCATCCGAGATCTGCCTGAATAATAGAAGCCACAGCGATCGGCCCCGGTGTTGGCGGAATGTAAGAGTGCGTTACGGCCAATCCAGCTAATAACGGAATTCCGTAGAATAATAGAGACTTTCCTGTTTTTCTTGCAAGTCCATAAATAATCGGAACTAAAATGATAAAACCAACATCAAAGAATACGGGAATCGCTACAACGAACCCTGTAATTCCAAGCGCCCACTGAGAATTTTTTTCACCAAATTTCCCAATCAGCGTTTGCGCCAGCCGCTCTGCTCCGCCTGATACTTCAAGCATTCTACCGAACATTGCACCTAAACCAACGACAACTGCCACAAAGCCTAAAGTGCCGCCCATACCTGTTTCGACTGAGGTTAATACATCGCCAAGCGGCATTCCCGCTGCGACACCGACCAGTAAACTGACCAGGAGCAGCGCTACAAATGCGTGAAGTTTTACACCCATTACTAAATATAGCAATAAGAAAATTCCTGCAACTGCAATTAAAATTAACATTGAACCATCCATTTATCGTTCCTCCTATTCGCTTTTTTCTACGGCATGCCCGCCAAATTCATTTCGAAGTGCTGCCACTACTTTTCCTGAAAATGTGTCTGTTTCAAGAGACCGATAGCGCATCATTAATGAAAGAGCAATAATCGGCGTAGCTGTCTGCAGATTCAGTGCTTCTTCTATCGTCCACTTTCCTTCTCCGGACGAATGCATGACCCCTTTAATTGAGGATAGATCTTCGTCCTTTGAAAAAGCAGACTGTGTAAGCTCCATCAGCCACGAGCGAATAACAGACCCATGATTAAATACACCCGCTACTTCTTCAAACTGATACGGAAACGGACTTTTATCCAGAACTTCAAATCCTTCTGCAATTGCCTGCATCATGCCATATTCAATGCCGTTATGTACCATTTTTAAATAGTGGCCGCTGCCAGCCGGACCCGTATGTAAGTAGCCGTTATCAACAGAAATCTCTTTAAAAATGCTTTCTATTTCTTTAAATTTTTCTTTATCTCCTCCGACCATCAGGCACGCACCATTTCGTGCGCCCTCCGTTCCCCCGCTTGTTCCGCAGTCAAAAAAAGAAATACCTTTTTGAGAAGCCAGTTCATCTCTCCTAATTGAATCTTTATAGTGAGCATTTCCTCCATCAATGATGATGTCCCCTTCTCCGCATTCCTCCAAAAGCTGATGAAAAACGGATTCTGTAGCATCTCCTGCCGGCACCATCATCCACAGGATTTTTCTACCTTCAAATGACTGAGCTAAAGAAGCAATTGACCGATGTGCTGAAATTCCATTTGAAGAAATTTTTTCGATAGCGTTTTCATTTAAATCAAACGCTTCTACCTCGAATTTTCGCTCCTGCAATTGCAAGGCTAAATTAAATCCCATCTTTCCTAAACCAATCATGCCAACTTTCATAAAAAACACCTGCCTGTTTCGAAATATTTTTCTCATATAAGTCATTATAAAGAAAAAATTTCTTATTGCAATCGCTTTCAATGAAAAAATTTTTATTTTATAATAAAAATATGAAAAGAAGCGTTAGGAACTTTAAAATTCTAAAGAACTGAGGTACTTATTGCATGATAACTGACAACAGGCTGTGCCTGGCTAAGATTCGTTCCTTATATCCGGGTTTCAGTACAAAAGAATTAAAGATTGCTGATTTTATTTTACGCGACCCGCAAAACATCATTCATTTAACGATTACCCAATTTGCTGAAGAACTTAACGTTGCTGATTCCACTGTGTTCCGTTTTTGCAAGAGAATCGGCTTTACCGGCTATCAGTCCATGAAAATTGCATTGGCTTCAGAAGTTGTTACACCGATTAAAAACATACATGATGAAATAACAGAAGCGGATGACATAAAAACGCTCGCTGAAAAAGTTTTTCGTTCAAATATGAAAACTCTCGAAGATACAATGGCGATTATTGATGCTGACCAGCTGGAGAAAGCAGCTCAATTTATTTTAACTGCCAATAAAATCGAATTTTACGGCAGCGGGGGTTCCTATGTGCTTGCCATGGATGCCTATCATAAGTTTATCCGGACCGGCTTATTTGTTTCGGCTCCTCCTGATTCCCATATTCAGCTGATGAGCGCCTCTCAGCTGCAGGAAGGTGATTGTGCAGTTTTCCTGTCTCACTCAGGCTCCACCAAGGATATTTTGAAAACCTGCCAGATTGCTAAAAAAGCCGGGGCAAAAACAATTGCCATTACGAATCTTGCAAAGTCACCACTCAGCAAACAGGCAGACCTGTCCCTTTATACTCTGTCAGATGAAACAGACCACCGATCAGAAGCATTGTCTTCCCGCATCGCTCAGCTCAGCTATGTAGATGCGCTATATGTGAGTGTCATGCGTTCGCTGCAGGAGGATGGTCAGGAAGCATTGGAAAAAATGCGAAACGCAATATCGTCAAAAAGAATATAAAAAACCCGAATTACAGACTCGGCTCGAGCTTTGTAATTCGGGTTTTTAAGATCACAGCTTTTGCTGCTGTCTTTCTCGGTTAATTTCTTCTTCAAATTCTCGTGTTTTTTCTTCCTGCCTTTTGGAGATACGCACAATCCATCTGAAGGTAAGAATAGTCAGTACAAGAAACAGCAGCATCCAAAACGCCGCAGGAATATATTCACTTTTATCTTCTGGGAAATATAAAAACAGTTGCAGCATAAACCAGCCAGCCATGCTTCTTCATCCTCTCAACGCATGTTTGGCTTCATTATACCAACTCATCACCCGACCTGCCACCTGGGGACAATGAACGTTTAGTGACACACTGCTTCGTTTCCCTGCATTCTTTCCTTCGTTTTACCTGACCCTGACGTGCAAAAGGGTCCGGTACACTGCTTTTAGCAAAAACGCTTCTGAAACCTACGGAAACGTCCCGCTCCCTTCCTCTATGTTAGAAAGCCCAGTTTCCTTTTCTGAATACCGGCTCGACCCTGCCATCAAAATGAATGCCATCAATCTCCATGTCAGCTGACCCGATCATGAAATCCTCATGGACTACACTGTCATTTAACCCATGCACTTCCCTTTCCAGATCATTCATGTGAGCTCCACCTTTTACACAAACCGGGTAGCAGGATCCAAGAGCAAAATGATTGGAGGCATTTTCATCAAACAAAGTGTTGAAAAAAAGAATTCCTGAATTTGATATGGGTGAACGGTGAGGAACGAGGGCAATTTCTCCCAGATAATCAGATCCATCATCCATGCCGACGATTTTTTCAAGAAGTTCCAGACCCTGATCTGTTTTGATACTCACCACTTTTCCTTCTTTAAACGTTAATGAAAAGCCGTCTATGATATTCCCCTGATAAACTAACGGTTTGGTATTAGAGACCACTCCATTTACTCCAAGACGGTGAGGAACTGTATAGACCTCTTCGGTTGGCAGATTCGCGATAAACGGGTGACCCTGTTCGTTTTTACTCGCTCCTGTCAGCCAGATATGATCTTCTGGCAGCTCGACAGTAATATCGGTTCCTTCCCCTTTGTAATGGAGCTTGGCGAAATTTTTCTCAGTCAGTTGATCCGCTCTTTTCTGCAGGAGCTCTATATGATGTCTCCATGCTTCCACTGGATCATCGTGATCAAGACGGACAATTTTAAAAATGGCGTCCCATAATTTTTCAACCCGTTCATGATCAGGCACATCCGGGAACACCTTATCTGCCCATTTTTGAGAGGGCAGTGCAAGAATGGACCAGCTGATTCCGTCTTTTTCCAGTACTTCGTAAAAATAGTCCAGTGATTGTGCTTTTACTTTGGCGTATGACGTGATGCGGTCTGCTGCAATCCCCTTAAGTAAATCAGGATCCTCCGATTCTATACTGAGAATGGCTCCTTTCTTGTCGATCAATTCTCTGTGGGCGGCGACAAGCCACGGAGGATAAAAATGAAAGGCCTCCTCAGGGGCTTGTTCATAATGGGTCCGCGTGACTTCTTCATCATTCCATTGAACATGTACATTTGCTGCTCCAGCCTTATAGGCTTTTTTCACAACTTTTCGAACAAAATTTTCTGTTCCGATTGAAGCGGCTATCCACAAATACTGACCAGGCTGTATAGTAACGCCGACTTTCACGGCAAGCTCTGCATATTCTTCCAAAGCGCTGTCATACTGCTCTTTGTTCATTTCTTTTCCCCCCTTAATATAAGTTTTTTAATTGAATTTTCTTCTGATGGAGACACAAAAACGGTGGCGCTTCCGCAAAGACGGAAGTTCCACCGTATTCTTAAATCCAGCTCACGTTACTCTTTATTCCTGTATAATCTCAATTGATTCGATAATGACATCTTCATCGGGTTTATCGCTTTCGTCTTTATCCACTGCAGCGATTTCATCCACGACATCCATGCCTTCAATGACTTGTCCAAAAACCGTGTGTTTTCCATCCAGCTGTGGTGTGCCGCCATTCTCATCATATGCTGATATTACTTCTTCAGGAAATCCTGCTTCTTCCATTTGACCGGTAAATCCTTCTGGCAATTCTGTATTTTGTACGATAAAGAACTGGCTTCCGTTTGTATTAGGTCCTGAATTGGCCATGGATAGGGCACCGCGAATATGGAGTAAAGATGGGGTAAATTCATCTTCAAACGCTTCTCCATAAATACTTTCTCCGCCTCTGCCTGTCCCTTCAGGATCTCCACCCTGGATCATAAATTCTTCGATCACACGGTGGAACGTAACACCATCGTAGTATCCGTCCTTACTGTGAGTCAAAAAATTCTCTACCGTTTTAGGAGCATATTCAGGGAAAAATTTAATTGTTATTTCCCCTTTATTGGTCACCATTTCAGCAACAGGCTCGTCTCCCGAAGCCTCTGCATCCAGCTGAGGATATTCAACCGGTTCACCTGAATCAGCTTCTCCTGCAGACTCATCTGCTTCTTCTGATTCAGAGGTTTCCTCCGTTTGTTCTTCTTCTGCACCGCCACTCGATGCATCTTCTTCATTTGACCCGCAAGCTGCAAGCATCAAGATAAAAATCAAAAAAATTCCAAGTAATTTAATTTTCATATTATTCGCCTCCACCAATACTTTACCTTAAAAAGAACAAAAAATCATCCGTTTGTTTTACAATAGAAGGAAGGAATGAAGGGAGTGGTAAGATGTCACAGATTGAAGTCGGGCAGATAGTAAGAGCCTTTTACAAAACCGGTGCTTATATCGGACAAATTACAGAACACAAGGGCAGCCATGCAGTAGTTCAAATAAAAGAAGTGATGAAGCATCCAAAACAAGGCGATCTTCACCATCCAAACGAAACTGAGGTACCGCTTTTTCACGAACGCAAAGCTCTTGCATTCAATGAACGAGCGAATATTCCCCTCACCATGATAAAGCCTTTTGATGAAGAACCAGGAGATTATTTTGCCAGCTTAAAGAAATCTGTTTCAGCCCTTGAACAGGAATTGGAAAGCAAATCGGGGGCCTATGAAGAAAAAAGTTATAAAGCGCTTCAGGAAGTAAAGAAAGAATATGTGCTTATGTATTCCATCGATTTTAATTGAAAGGGTCATTTATTCATCTTTGATCTCTGAGTTTAAGCGTTTAAAAAGAGGCAGGGACAAAACTCAAGAAAGGTTTAAAAAGAGGATATATTTATGATTAGTAGTAGGTAAGCGGAGCGGAAGGTTGCGGCTCCCTGCAGGACATGACGGCAAGCTGAGACTCCGCAAGGCAAAGCCTGAGGAGGGCTCAGCGCCGTCCCTGCGGAAAGCATCCGCCTGAAGCGAAGTGAACCGATCGTAGAGCTTGAGACACTTTTGTCCGAGGCTCTTTTTTTATTGAACAAGCAGCTGCTGAAGCTTTGTGAAATCCACTCTTTCTCCCAATGTCGTCGGCTCCACTTTATTCAAGTAGCGCTTGTCCTTCTCTACCAGCTGGTAAATATGGTACGTGGTCATCGCGTCATCAAGCGCTTTATGGTGATTTCCTACGCCATCTCTTCCATATTCCTGCACTGCCTTCCATAAGCCTGTCTGATTACGGTCTCCAAAAAACCGTTTGTATTCCATGGACAGATCAATGAATTCGCCGCTTAATGGAAAAGGAAGACGCGCACGTTCACAGTTTTGCCGAAGCACTTTCATGTCCATATTTCCCCATGTAACCACTTTATTATGTCCCCCGTTATTCAGCGCCGCCAGCTTTTTCACAAGAGCCGCAAGCGTCATCCCCTGGTCAACATCCTCCTGCGTGATAGATAGAAAGGATCTGCAGCGTCTTGTCAGTCTTTTAAATACCCTCGGCTTTACATAACTTGAAAATCGATTGGTTTCAGTCCGGTCCAGTACACTGATCAGACCCACTTCTATAATCTCCGGAAAAAATCCTTTAGGTCCCCGGCCTTCAGGCATGGAAAATTCAAAATCAATAAAGATTAAAGCTGGTTCATTTCCCTTCATTTGTTTTTCTCCTTTCTTCAAGGCTGTTTAAGCCAGCCTTTAATCTTTAGCTGCTGTTGAATAGCTTAGCGATCCTTCCCTGCAGCGCCTCTCTTAAAAACAGTGCTTGTCCTTTTTCATTCTATAGAAAACAGCTTATATACAATCTTTTTCCAGCTGTTCTGAACAGCTGTTTATAAAATTATTATGTTTGATTATATCATGTTCATAGGGGCAGAAGGAACAGAAGTCTGAATTTTCTTACGACAATTAACGCTTTCTTTCTGCAGTTGCACACATTGTGCGATCCTGTATACTTATTTAGAAAGACGAAATATTATCTGCTTTTTTCAAAGCATGTACTAAAAAAAGAAGGTGTAAGTATTGACGCAGGAAAAAAAGAACCTGGTAATCATGTGGGTGGCAAATTTTTTAGTCGCCGCAAGTGCTACCATGGTTTTGCCGTTTTTATCACTTTATATCGATACAATGGGAAATTTTTCGTCCGAATATGTACAAAAATGGTCGGGCATGGTTTTTGGCATCACATTTCTAAGCGCTTTTATCGTCTCTCCTATTTGGGGAAGGTTTGGAGACCGGTTTGGCTATAAGCCGATTTTGTTAATAACAGGATACGGCATCGCACTTTGTATTTTTTTAATGGGCTTTATTCAAACTGTTGAAGGATTATTTATACTCCGGCTGTGCATGGGATTAGTCACAGGCTTTATTCCTACATCACTTGCGTTTATTTCTTCTCAGACCCCCCGCCATATTGCAGGACGCACGCTCGGAACTCTTCAAATGGGTACGGTATCCGGCAGTTTGCTAGGTCCGCTTATGGGAGGCCTTCTTGCAGATGCATTTGGCTTCAGCTATACATTCCTCATAACAGCTGTTTCTATCACTCTTGCTGCCACAGTTGTTTTAATAGGTATTTCAGAAAAGAAAAAATCAGCCGATACTAAAGAGGGAACCATTTATACACGGAAAGAAGTTTTTAACCATATTACAAGCCATCGCCTTTTACTAACCGTGATGGCACTTTCATTTTTAGTTCAAATGGCCAACTTCAGCATTCAGCCGCTGCTCGCCTTATATGTAGGGGGTTTGACCTCGGCGTCTAATATCGCATTTTTATCTGGTCTGGCGTTTTCCGCAACCGGCTTTGGAAACCTGATCGCCACACGCTCGTGGGGAAGGATGGGTGATAAAATCGGCTACGAGAAGGTGCTTACTCTACTGCTGATTTTGTCCACTTTATTCATTATTCCGCAGGCACTGGTAACGGAGCTTTGGCAGCTTGTCATTTTACGATTTTTGTTCGGGATGGCAATAGGGGGAATTATTCCAAGTGTTACGGCTTTTATCCGTCACGCTGCTCCTGTTTCCATGCAGGGGGAAGTGCTTGGATACAATCAAAGCTTTCGATTTTTAGGAAATGTCATTGGTCCGACATTTGGCGGGATTGTATCTGGGTTTATTGGCATTTCGGCTGTTTTTTACGTAACAGGCGGATTATTTCTTTGTGCATTCGGTCTGTTATGGTGGAGTCGAAAGCAGACGGCTGCTGTCAAACAAGTGTAAGTTTAAATTTAGAAACGAGTGAATGATTATGCGCATGACCATAGGCTATATCGCAATTGGGCTTTTACTTCCACTATGTCTGTTTTTCTGGATTGGAACGAATAAGGAATATCGAAGTGTTTTAACATTTAATGAGGCTCTTTCTGCAACCATTGACGTGGAGCAGTCTTTCCCTAGCCAGACGAGTTTTTTGGTTGATAAAAACGGTGACCGGTTCTCCCAAGGATCGTCTGAACTGCGCTACTATGCAGAAGAAGACCAGCTTCCTGATTTTTTAAAGGACCTCATCATCTATTCTGAAGATCGGAATTTTTATGACCATATCGGATTCGACGCAGGCGCCATTATACGGGCTGTCGTTAAAAACCTGGTGTTTACTCATATTCAGCAGGGAGGCAGCACGATAACTCAGCAGCTTGCACGAAATTTGTATCTGACACAGGAAAAAACGTATAACCGTAAATTAACCGAGCTTGTTTATGCATATGAGCTGGAACAATCACTGACAAAAGATGAAATCTTGGAAGGATATTTCAATATTATTTACTTCAGCAACGGGGTGTACGGCATCCGCGCTGCTTCTCTGTATTATTTTCAGCAGGATTTAGAGGAATTGTCTTCCGCACAGCTCGCGTTTCTTGCTGCGATACCCAATAACCCGGGTAAATATGACCCGATTGATCACTTTGATGCCGCAAAAGAACGCCAGGAACGGCTTATTGATTTAATGGTGGCCGAAAATAAGATTCAGCGGGATGAAGGAGAACAAATGAAGACTGAAAAAATTAGTCTCGATCTCTATCAATCCATCGACCTATACCCTGATTATGCGGTCTATGTGGAGCATGAATTAATGGAATTAATTGCGCTTACTGAAGGCTATGCTAAAAAAATCCAGCAGGCAGATTCAGACGATCAGGCAGATCGGGTTCAAAAAGCTTTGAATGAGCGCACTGACCAAGTCCTGCAGTCAGGCGTCACCATTCATACTGCCCTAGACCCTGTACTTCAGCGTAAGAATATCCAGGCCGTTCAGAACAACCTGCCTTATGAGGGAGTCGAAGGTGCAAGCGTCATGATCCGAAATGCTACTAGAGAAATCGTCTCGGTAGTTGGAGGCAAAGACTACCAAAAATATAATTTCAACCGGTCGTTTCAGGCGGTCAGACAGCCAGGATCCTCGATTAAACCGCTGCTTGTCTATGGCCCTTACATTGAGCATACCCAGCCCGCCCTGTCACAGATCATTGATGCAAGCAGCTATTGCAAGGAGACGTACTGCCCGGAAAACTACGGGGGTGCAAACTATAATGATGTTACGCTATCGAAAGCTTTTCTTCTCTCACTTAATACTCCTGCAATCCGTTTACTTGAAAGGACAGGTGTAGAAGAAGCACATCAATATCTAACACCTTTCTCTTTTAAGCATGTGGAGAAACAGGACGAAACACTTGCTTCTGCTGTTGGCGGATTCACCTATGGCATGACGCCTCTTGAAATGACAGATGCCTACACCAGTTTTATTGATGGAACGTATACAAG
The DNA here is from genome assembly GCF_050107735.1 of Jeotgalibacillus proteolyticus. GTDB lineage: Bacteria > Bacillota > Bacilli > Bacillales > Jeotgalibacillaceae > Jeotgalibacillus > Jeotgalibacillus proteolyticus_A. The sequence continues at coordinate 63,005 of NZ_JBNILO010000014.1, read as the reverse complement.
TTCCCGCGCAATTGTAAACGTAACAGATGCTCAGGGAAATATCCTATATGAATGGCCAAAAGAATCTGTAACCGTCTGGTCTCCTCAAACAACATCTAAATTAAGAGACTTGCTCTCACAAGCAGCGCTGACAGGTACAGGAAAGCCTGCTTACGTCAATAAACCTTACGTAGGAATCAAAACAGGAACAACCAATCAGTACTTTGATTATTGGACAGTAGGTTTAACAGATGAATTCACAACCGGTGTATGGGTAGGTCATGATCTGCCGCAAAGTATGGAGATGATCGAATATGACAGACCGGCACATGCTATTTGGCGGGAGATCATGCAGTAAAAATAAGTAGACGATGCGGAGGTGTTTGTTCTATTGTCTTTATCTAAAATTGAAGAAAAAAATATCCAGCATAACAAAGAGGCTGGGGCAAAACCTATGAAAGTAAAAATTGAGGATATATGTATGACCAGCATTAGGTGAGCGGAGCGGAAGGTAGCGACTCATGCAGGAGATGACGGTTGCTTGAGACCCGAAAGGCAAAGCCTGAGGAGGGCTCAGCGCCGTCCCTGCGTCCGCCTGAAGCGAAGTGAACCGGGGAGCTTGAGACACTTTTGTCCCAAGCTCCCTTTTTAATTCTATCCATGATGGAAGACAATCAAATTGTCCACTCAAAGCTGGTCAAGGATCGGCAGGCTTGCCATAAGGCTGTTGTAAAGTTTAACAATTACATAAAGAATACTGGAAACCAGCACGGACCAAATAAGCACCTCAAATAAGATAACACCAATGGTTCCAGCTGTGGTTAATGTCGTGCTCGTTTTCACAACAAAATAAACAAAATAGATAAATGAAGTAACCAGGAAAATGCTGACCAGACCAATAAAGGATTTCAGGCTCGCCACGCTTGCCAAAGAGCCTGCAAAATAAATTATGGAGCCTGATCGGACAAGCTGCAGCACCTTCCCTTCCCGATCTCTCGAGAAAAAGAGTAATGCAACTTCATTGATCGTTTCTGCAATTAACTTTAGTGCAGCAAAAACCATAAAAAACAGGATCATCAGCATGATCAAAATGAATAGTTTAAGTTGAATATCCGATAAGAACTCGCGCATGCCCGCATAAATTCCGATTCCTTTAAACAGGTCCACACATACTCCAACCCCGTAAACGGAAAAGGTTAAGCTGAACATCAGTATTGAGAAAAGCGGAAGATAGCCGGTTAAGTAGGTATTTTTCATGAATCTCTCCTAGGATCTAACTTACAGCGTTCTCTATCATATTAATCGTTTGAGATAGGAATGAAAAGGAAATTTTGTTTTTCTGAGAACCCATGCCCTTTTATGACATTAAATCAGTTGATTTACCCGCCTGTTAAAAAGAGAAAACCCTGCCGCGAAATTCGACAATTTTATTAAATTATGTTCATTTTTAATCTGTTTCTTCATATATATAAGCGGATTTGAACGCCGCCTTTCATAGACTTTCAGGCATGCACAGAATGTATATTTACGTTATACTTCTATTTACACAAACAATTGATCAAATCACAAAGGACTGCGTATGCAGATAAACGCTGCTTACTGATGTAGTCCTTATTTACATGTGTAGCCTCTTGTTATATGGGGAAATCTAATGTGATGAATGTATTAAGGAGGGATTTTCGTTGTCGTTGCTTCACCTAGCTATAGTCCTGCCTTTTTTGGCGGCAGTTTTCATCCCTTTTTTGTTTAAAGGCTTGAAAAACATTCATACGGGATGGTTTGTTCTACTCGTTCCGCTATTGCTTTTTATTTACTTTATTCAATACCTTCCTGTTACCAGGGATGGTGAATCTGTGACAAAAACAGTCGAGTGGATTCCTTCACTTGGAATTAATTTTATCGCCCATGTAGATGGACTTGGCTTGTTATTTGCCATGCTGATCACAGGAATTGGCGCACTCGTTGTCCTTTATTCGATTTATTACTTAGCAAAAGAAAAAGAAGCATTGCACAATTTCTATGTTTATCTTCTGATGTTTATGGGTGCCATGCTCGGTGTTGTTCTTTCCGATAACTTAATCGTGCTGTATATGTTCTGGGAATTCACCTCTATTTCCTCTTTTCTTTTAATTGGATATTGGTACGACCGGGAACGTTCGCGCTACGGTGCTCAAAAGTCCATGCTGATTACTGTCTTTGGCGGACTTTCCATGCTGGGGGGAATTGTTCTTCTCTATTTAATGGGCGGCACCTTCAGCATTCAGGAATTAATTGGTCTGTCAGATGTATTAATTACTGACCCGCTATTTATTCCCGCATTGATTTTAATTTTACTTGGAGCTTTTACTAAGTCCGCACAGTTCCCGTTTCATATCTGGCTGCCTGATGCAATGGAAGCCCCGACGCCGGTCAGTGCGTATCTTCACTCTGCCACGATGGTAAAAGCGGGAATCTATCTTGTAGCTCGAATGAGTCCTGTATTTGCTGAATCGGGACTATGGCTGTGGCTGGTTGCCGGTTTTGGGATATTCACCTTGTTCTGGGGTTCCTTTAATGCCGTTAAACAAACGGATCTGAAAGCCATTCTCGCCTATTCCACGATCAGTCAGCTGGGGTTGATTATGTCCCTTCTTGGCGTAGGCGCAGCAGCCCTGCATTATGATTATCTGGATGACAATATTTACATGATTGCTACAATCGCAGCAGTCTTTCATTTAATCAATCATGCCACCTTTAAAGGAAGCTTGTTCATGATGGCGGGGATTGTCGATCACGAAACAGGCACCAGAGATATCAGAAAGCTTGGCGGTCTGGTCAATCTGATGCCGATTACCTTTACTATTGCAATTATCGGATCCTTTTCAATGGCAGGACTTCCTCCATTTAACGGGTTCTTAAGCAAAGAAATGTTCTTAACTGGAATGCTTTCGGTCCTGGAGCTTGATCTTTTTAACTTAAGTACATGGGGCATATTATTCCCAGTCATTGCCTGGATTGCGAGCGTTTTTACATTTGTTTACAGCATTAAGCTCGTATTTAAAACGTTCCTTGGCAAACCGCAGTTTGATCAATTGCCGAAAAAACCGCATGAAGCGCCGATTGGCATGCTCATTTCGCCGCTCGTGCTTATCTCAATGGTCGTCCTGTTCGGATTCTTCCCAAATCTGCTTTCCAACAGTATGATCAAACCGGCTGTCGAAGCGATCCTTCCAAGTCTTGTTGACGCAGGACAGGAAGTAGATGTTCATATTTATTTCTGGCATGGTTTTCAGCCTGAATTATTTATGACGCTTGGCATTATTCTTTTTGGAATTGTTTTATACTCTACCCTCGCAAAATGGCAGGGCGTGTATAATCGCATTCCTGAACGACTGACATTAAACGGTCTGTATGACCGCGGCCTAGCCCGAAGCGAGTCAGGCGGCTACCGTTTAACCAGCGGCGTCATGACAGGGTTTATGAGAACATATTTAGTGTATATCTTTTCATTCTTTGTTGCGATTCTTTTGTCAACTCTCATTATTAAAGAAGGTTTTGTTTATGATACATCCGGACTTGCAGCAATCCAGAGCTACGAAGTCATCCTCGCGCTCGTTCTGGTAGCTGGAGCTGTGACGATCCTGTTTGCAAAATCCCGGCTCACATCCATTGTGGCTTTAGGGGTAGTGGGATATTCGGTTGCCCTGTTTTTCGTCCTATTCAGAGCGCCTGATTTGGCTCTGACACAGCTAGTCATCGAGACGGTTACGGTTGCATTGTTTCTGCTTTGTTTTTACCACTTGCCTGAAATCAGCAGAAAAGAAGAACGGATGCGATTCCGCTTTGGAAATGCGGTTCTATCCTTGCTTGTTGGGGCAACAATGACATTGATTGCCATGTCTGCTTTCAGTCAGCGTACGGATGAATCCATCTCTCAATATCATATAGACAATGTATATGAACTTGCAGCAGGAGGAAATATGGTAAACGTTATTCTGGTGGATTTCCGGGGCTTTGATACGCTGTTTGAAATCAGCGTACTGGGGATTGCTGCCCTTGGCATCTATGCCATGGTCCGGTATCGCACGGCAAGGAGTGAAAATGAATGAAAAAGACCAATGATTTGATTTTACAAACTGTAACGAAAGTCATTTCGTTTATCATCATCTTATTCTCCATTCATTTGTTCTTTGCCGGCCATTACACACCTGGCGGCGGATTTATCGGAGGATTGATGACCGCAGCGGCGCTTGTGCTGCTGCTGCTGGCTTATGATACGAAAACACTGAACAAAATTTTGCCGTTTGATTATAAACTCATGACAGCAGCCGGATTATTAATTGCTGTTTTGACAGCAGCTGGTTCATTGTTATTCAACGTTCCTTTTTTCACACATGCTTATGACTATTTTGATCTTCCTTTATTAGGTGAAACATCGCTTCACACAGCAGTTTTATTCGATATAGGAGTGTACATGGTGGTAATCGGCATAACAATGACCATTATTCAAACGATAGGGGAGAGTGAATAATGGAATTTCTAATGTGTATTGTAGTCGGAATTCTGTTTGCCAGTGCCGTCTATCTCATGCTATCTAAAAGCTTACTAAGAATTATAATAGGGACAGGCCTTTTAAGTCACGGTGCTCACTTGCTGCTTCTTACAATGAGCGGTTTAAAGACTGGAGCTGCACCGGTTTTAGCGGATAATGTCACATCCTACACAGATCCGCTGCCTCAGGCTCTTGTTCTAACAGCCATCGTGATCAGTTTCGGGGTCACTGCCTTCTTCCTGGTGCTTGCTTACAGAACGTACCAGGAGCTGGGAACAGACAATATGGAAGAAATGAGAGGTACCGAAAGCCATGATTAATTTACCTTTGCTTCCAATTTTAATTCCACTGCTGACTGGCGTCATCTTAATGTTTTTCCCGAAACGCATTAAGGCGCAGCGAATCATTTCAATTATTGCAACTATAGCAACCATTGCCGCAGCTTTAGTGCTGGTTGCTGAAGTCAGGCAAAACGGCATCCAGACATTAAACTTAGGCAGCTGGCCGGCGCCATTTGGAATTCCTTTAGTTTCAGATATGCTGTCAGCCTTACTGGTCCTGACTACAGCCATTATAACATTAACCGTAATTTGGTATTCCATCTACTATCTGGATGATGAATACGAACGTTACTTCTATTACATTGCCGTTCAGTTCTTAATGGTAGGGTTAAATGGAGCATTTACAACAGGTGACATTTTTAATATGTTTGTATTTTTTGAAGTGTTCCTGATCTCCTCCTATTTGTTAATTGTTCTTGGTGGAAAAAAAGCTCAGCTTCGAGAATCAGTTAAATATGTGCTGATTAATGTCATATCTTCTGCTCTATTCGTATCTGCTGTTGCTTATTTGTATGGAGTAGTCGGAACACTCAATATGGCTGATGTCTCAGTCAAAATAGCAGAATTAAATGACCCGGGAATTATTACGGTTATCGCCATATTCTTTTTGCTTGTATTTGGACTTAAAGGCGCGATCTTTCCGTTGTATTTCTGGCTTCCCGGTTCTTATCACGCTCCGCCGATACCGGTGCTTGCTTTATTCGGGGCATTATTAACTAAGGTCGGCGTATACGCGATCATGCGAACCTATACCTTGTTCTTCTACCACGATACAGGGTATACACATCTGATTTTAGGTGTCCTCGCACTATTAACAATCGTCATAGGATCAATAGGAGCCCTGGCGTACAAAGATGTTAAAATGATCATTATCTATAACATCATTATTGCAGTAGGCGTCATTTTATACGGTGTTGCGGTTATGACACCAGATGGGCTTGAAGGAGCTGTCTTCTACCTGCTCCATGATATGATCATCAAAACAGCGCTGTTCCTTTTAATCGGGATTATGATGGCTATTGCAGGGTCAAGTCATTTGAAATCTATGGGCGGGATGATCAAAGAATACCCTTGGATTGGCTGGACATACTTTGTCGCAGCACTCTCACTTGCAGGAATCCCTCCACTAAGCGGTTTTATTGGAAAACTTCTCATTGTACGCGGAGGATTTGATGCAGGAGAAATGATTGGACCTCTAATTATTTTAGGATCGAGTTTAATTGTTTTGTATTCCGCAATGAAAATCTTCACCAATGGCTTTTGGGGAACGCCAAAAGAATATACAGGAGCAAAGGCGCACCTTGCTTCACGTTTGTGGATTCCTGCTGCTGTACTGATGGTCATTGCCATCGCCTATGGTGTAGGAACCGAAGCAGTCAGACCGTTTATCACACAGGCTGTCGAACCGCTCATAAACCCTGCAATCTATATAGAAGCCGTGCTAAAGGAGTAATGTAAAATGGCATTTCAACTTTTATTAAATTTCTTTCTGGCGTTCCTGTGGATGTTTTTAGGAGGTTCGTTTTCAGCTTCAAGCTTCATTATTGGCTTTTTGCTCAGCATGATTGTTGTCTTTGGAATGAGACGATTCTTGAGCGGACGTTTTTATATGTTCCGGGTAATCGCGATTATAAAGCTTACCTTCATGTTTATATGGGAACTTATCAAAGCGAACTTTGAGGTTCTGGCCATTGTATTGAAACCTAAATTGGATATGAAACCTGGTATCTTTAAATACGATACGGCGTTAAAAAAAGATTGGGAAATAACACTTCTCTCTCTGCTCATAACATTGACTCCCGGCACACTCGTCATGGATATCTCTGATGATAATGAAACGCTCTATATCCATGCACTCAACATACCGGACGTAAAAAGCGCCGTTTCATCCATTAAAGAAGGATTCGAGAGAGCGATTATGGAGGTGAGCCGATAATGCTAAATATCGTCGTATCCATCTCTCTTATTGCCGTTGCTTTTTCAATGATCGGCATCGTGTATCGTGTAATTAAAGGACCTACTACTCCTGACCGGGTAATAGCGCTTGATTCACTCGGAATCAGTTTGATATCAGTCATAGGACTTGTTTCCGTTTTGATGCGTACCAGCGTGTTCCTGGAAGTCATATTACTATTGGGAATTTTAGCGTTTATTGGAACAGTCGCCTTTTCAAAATATCTAGAGAAAGGGGAGATTATCCAACGTGAGCGAGATTAATGATTACTTTATTATGTTTTTTGTCCTCGTCGGTGCTTTTTTCAGTGTTGTGACAGCGATTGGATTAATCAGGCTGCCTGATATCTACTCCCGGACACACGCCGCTTCTAAAAGTGCTACACTCGGAGTAATGTGTATTCTTATTGGTACTCTCCTCTTCTTTTGGACAGAAGAAGGACTCTTTAATTCCCGTGTAGTTCTCGGTATTTTCTTTGTCCTGATTACTGCACCAGTTGGAGGCCATTTAATCGCCAGAGCCGCATATAACAGCGGCGTCAAGCTTTGGAGTAAATCCATTCAGGATGATCTTGCAGATAAAGAAGAAAAATTTAAATCAAAAAAAGAAGGATCCCGCCAATAGCGGAATCCTTCTTTTTAATGGTCATACAATGTTTGTTCCACTGAGCCGTCACCCGTATAAATAATCAGCTTTCCGTTGTGCTTCGATACATAAGGCTTGGCTTTGTCTTCGAGCTGACTTTTTGTGCTTTCCACGAAAATTGCCCGGTCTTTTCCTTTTTGCTTTAGCTGCCATCCGTCTTTATGAGTCGTAATTTCATACTCTTTCTGTTCTTGATCCGATCCCTGCACAGATTTTTCAGCACGGTCTGTGGCAATTGCAATGACTCTGTTTTCCTCGTAGTTTTCTTCTTTCAAAAGAGCATTGCCAATTTCAATTGCTTTATTCCTGACTTCAGTGTCTAAGTTCTTCCAGGAATCCGGATAGTCGTTTTTTGTCCAAGGCATAATCCTCACCCCTTCGATAAGATAGTTCTATGTTTCCACGAAAGAGTGTTTCTAAACTTATTTTTTCTCAACCACCGCTACGGTACATCTGGAGATACACAGCAATTGTTCCTGTTCATCCACGATTTTAACTTCCCACACCATCGTCGTTCTTCCCGTGTGAATTGTTTTGGCTCTGGCTGTCACCATGCCTTCTTTTTTTGCCTTTATGTGATTTGCGTTGATTTCCAGTCCGAAACAAGTATGCGTTTCTAAATTAATTAAAGCCACTGAACCATAGCTTGCCACGGTTTCTGCCAACGCAACAGAAGCACCGCCATGAAGAAATCCAAACGGCTGTCTGGTTCTCTCGTCTACCGGCATCGTTGCCACAACTTCGCCTTTTTCAATTGAAATGATTTCAATTCCTAATGCTTCTAATAGTGTTCCCTTTTCATTGTGATCCATTGGCTTCCTCTCCCCCTACTCTTTGTCTCTTTCATCTTGCCCAGTAAAATAAGAAAAATCAAGAACAAAACAAAAAACCCCGGCGCATAGTTCGCGCTCAGGGTCACAATATAATTGAAAGTCTACTACCGGTAGTAAGGATTATATGGTCCCGGTCCATAGCCTCCAGGCGGATATCCCGGTTGAAAACCAGGTTGATAAAATGGAGGCGGATATGGAGGATAATAAAGTGGGCGAGGGCGTACAAGTGCACCGCCAAGGGCCCCGCCAAGCAAGCCTCCTAAAAATGGAGCCACAAAAAATGGTGCTCCAATAAAACGGCTGCCCCCATAACCTGAACGATTATAGTTGTAAATAGGATAATTCGGCATTCTTCTCCCTCCTTCTTCTTCCTTATATAAATATGTGCAAAAAGAAAGAAGAGGCTGGGCAAACGCTTGAATTGAGGAATCTGCCTATCCTATAGGACCAGTGCTGCGATCCAGCCAAAAATAATGAGTGGTATATTATAATGAATAAAAGTTGGGACACATGTATCCCAGATATGGTTATGCTGACCATCAGCATTCAATCCTGCCGTTGGGCCAAGCGTGCTATCCGAAGCAGGTGAACCCGCGTCGCCCAGTGCACCCGCTGTCCCGATTAATACAATCGTAGCAAGCGGGCTAAATCCAAGCTGCACCGCTAAAGGTACGAATATTACCGCGATAATAGGAATCGTTGCAAAAGACGATCCAATTCCCATTGTCACCACAAGTCCGATCAACAGCATTAAAATCGCTGCGAGCGAACGGCTGTCTCCAATAATATCGGAAGCACCATTTACGAGAGTTTCAACATCACCTGTCTCTGTTAAAATGGCAGCAAATCCATTTGAGGCAATCATGACAAAACCAATAAAGGCCATCATTTTCATGCCATCGGTCATCAAACGATCCTGATCCTTCATCTTTACGGTTCCGAAAATAAACAAAACCGCCAGCCCCACAACTGCTGCAAACACCATCGATTCAATAATGGTCTGTACAGCCAGTGCAGCTACAATCGCAAGAACCGTTACTGTCAGGTCCTTTGTGCTGATTGCTGTTTCACCCACATGGTCAGTTGAGCTAATAACCTTTTCTTCATATTGCCTCGGTTTTCGGTAAGTCACAAAAACGGCAATCACTAATCCGATCACCATTCCTAGGGTCGGAATAAGCATCGCTTGGGGGATGGTTGAAGCATCAATTGCAAGTCCGCTTAGTTCCATATTTTCTGCAATCGTGTTATGAAAAATTTGTCCAAATCCGTACGGCAGCAAAATATAAGGAGCCGTTAAGCCGAAAGTAATCACCGTTGCAATGAGTCTTCGATCCAATTCAAGTTCATTCATCACCAATAAAAGCGGCGGAATTAAAAGAGGGATAAAGGCAATATGGACTGGAACTGCATTTTGAGATAAACAAGATATAAATAAAATGGCAAGGACAATCAGGACCTTCGGAAGCGCCTGTCTTCTCGAATCTTCTTTCCTGCTGACTGCTTTTACAATTTTATCAACCATGAGCTTTGGCAGTCCCGTATACGAAATCGCCACTGCAAAGCCGCCCAGCAAAGCATAACTTAAAGCAATATTTGCACCGGCACCCGCACCTTCAGAAAATACCTTGACAAGCTCGTCAATCGTAAGACCCCCGATCAAACCACCTGCTGCGCCTCCAATAACCAGCGCAATCACGACATTAATTCTGAGCAGACTCAAAACAAGCATAATTAAAACAGCAATAATAACAGCATTCAAAACAATCAGCCTCTCGATCTATAAATTAACTCTTTAGTATACTAAACAAGTAACGTGTTAAACCCTCCCATACATTATCAAACCCCTTCCCCTGTGTCAACGAAAGGGCAAAAAGTCGGAATGTTTCTTCACATTACCGCACAAAAGGGGCCAGGCCCCTTTTGTGCGGTAATGTGAAAAAGGCTCCACATCGGGAGCCTTTTTCATTCAAAATTTTATTTATGCTTAAGAGAAAATTGCTCGATTAGAAGAGCCAGTGTACGCGTCATGGCTCCCGTTGCGCCGGCTGGTCCAAGGTGATGAGCAGATTTTGTCGTTGCCGTACCTGCAATATCAAGGTGAACCCACGGTGTACTCTCTGCAAATTCTCCAATAAATGCCCCGGCAAAAAGAGCGTGGCCGTCTCTGCCCGGCGAGTTATTAAGATCTGCTACAGGTGATTTGCGAACACGATTTTTATCGCCTTCCGTATACGGCAGCTGCCAGATAAATTCGCCTGCTTCAGCTGATGCTTCAAGCACCTGCTCAAACAATTCTTCATTGTTCGTAAGTGCGCCCGTCTTATCCAGTCCGAGTGCTACGATGACACCGCCTGTCAGTGTAGCAACGTCTACAATATAGTTTGCGCCGTGCTGCTTTGCGTAGGTTACTCCATCTGCAAGAGCAAGACGTCCTTCAGCGTCTGTATTTAAAATTTCAATGGTTTTACCGCTTAAAGAAGTAATAACGTCATCAGGTTTAAAGGCCTTTGAACTGACCATATTGTCTGTAGCCGGAATCACTGCAACGACATTTTGCTCTGGCTGAAGACGTCCAATGACTTCCATTGCGCCAAGAACAGCTGCTGCTCCTCCCATATCTGCCTTCATCCCGACAATGCCATCTTTCGGCTTAATGGAATAGCCTCCCGTATCAAATGTAATGCCTTTTCCGACAAGGCCCAAAACATCTGTCCATTCGTCTCTTCCTTTATGCTTCAGCACGATCATTCTAGGCGGTTCGGCAGATCCCTGGTTTACTGCAAGCAAAGCGCCCATACCCATTGATTCCATTTCTTCTTTGCCAAGAATCTCACTTTCAAAGCCATACTTCTCAGCTAATTCAACTGCATAGTCTGCCATTTTGGAAGCCGTCAGCATATTCGCAGGCATATTAACCAATGTGCGGGCTGAGTTCGTTCCTTCCGCCAGTACAAACCCTACTTCCAGGGCTGCCGTCATTTCCTGTTCGTCTGTCTCAGTCCAGACAGAGAGAGTTTCCAGCGTTACATCCGGCAAGTTCGGTTTTTTCCGGTACCCTTCAAATTCATAGCTGGACAATGTAATGCCCTCTGTTAAAGCCTGTCCTGCATCAGATGGTTCGATTACTTCAGACAGAAAGCTGTCAATGGCAACAGATACGCTTGAGACCCTGCTGTTTTTCAACACTTTTCCCAGCGCACCGAAGCTCTCACGCAAATCGTCAATCGTCAGCTCTTTCTGCTTTCCAAGCCCTACAAAAATAATGCGTTTTGCACTGCTTTTTCCGAGCGTCGGCAATTTTGTAATCGTTTTGGCTTTTGTTGAAAGATCTCCTTCCTTAACCAGCGCGGTTAATTCTCCATTTAGCTCCTGGTTCAGCTCTTCAAGAATACCTTCAAATTGTGACGATTTGTTCCATAACCCTACCACTAAATAATCGTGTGAAGACTGAAGCGGGTTTTCATTATGTACGGACCATTTCATTTCAAAACACCTCCACTTTTTATTATACCTAAAAATGCATACGATTTCGATTTACGGATGGCGCATGCACGAACCTCCATTTAAAATATGTTATAATAGCCCAAACAGATTGAGTATTTGCAGTAGAGAGGGTGCAGTCATTTCATGGAACTATTTACGAATTTTCCGCTTTGGGCATCACTGTTTGCCATATTATTTGCTCAGGTTGTAAAAGTACCGATTCAATTCATTGCCACTAGAAAAGTGGACTGGTCCCTCGTAACCTCAACTGGCGGCATGCCCAGCTCTCACTCAGCTGCAGTAACCGCTCTCGCAACAGCTATAGCACTTGAATCCGGACTTTCATCTCCGGTATTTGCATTGGCAACGGTTTTTGCGATCATCACTATGTTTGATGCTACAGGTGTGCGTTTTCAGGCAGGCGAACAGGCCGCAGTCATTAACCAGCTTCTGAAAGACTTTAACAAATTTGTTTCCGAGGCAAAAGGGTGGACGGAAAAGGATGAAGAAGAAAAAAGAAAAGAGCTTAAAGAGCTTTTAGGTCACAAGCCGGTGGAAGTTTTTTTTGGAGGATTAACCGGGATCCTTCTTACATTGCTGATCCACTATTTATTGACTCTATAACGTTTATGAAATGGCAGGTGAATCAGATATGAGAATTGCATCACTATGTCCCAGCAATACTGAACTTTTGCATTATCTTGGGTTAGCATCATCATTGATTGGTGTGGATGACTTTTCTGACTGGCCCGATAGTATCGAACACTTGCCAAGACTTGGACCTGATTTATCAATAGACATAGACCGCTTGGAAGGTTTGGAACCTGATCTAATTGTTGCTTCACTAAGTGTGCCCGGTATGGAAAAAAACATTGAGGAGCTGGAAAAAAGAAAGCTGTCTTATATCGTTTTAAACCCTCAAAGTCTGGAAGAGATCGGGCAGGATCTGCTGACATTGGGAAAAGCCGCTCAGTGCGAAGAAAGGGCGGAAATGGTGCATGCACAATATTTTGCCCTACTGAACGAATTTAGAAATGCATCCGATTCTGTTAAACATAGACCTTCTTTATACTGGGAATGGTGGCCTAAACCGGTCTTTACACCAGGCGCTGTGAATTGGCTGACAGAAGTTAGTGTATTAGCCGGCGGAGTAAATGTGTTTAAAGATATAGAGCTTGCCAGCGTTCAAACCGACTGGCAGGATGTGTTTGATCGAAAGCCTGATCATATTTGTCTGGCATGGGTCGGTGTTAGAAAAGAAAAAATAAAACCGGAGCTCATTCTAAAAAGGCCTCAATGGAAAGAGCTGGAAGCAGTTAAAGAAAACAGGATACATATTCTAGAGGAAGACCTTTACTGCCGGCCTTCTCCCCGTTTAATTGAAGGAATCTGGAAGCTTGGACGCCTGCTTCATCCTCACCAGTATAGATCCATATCACTGCCTGAAATTTTCACTTCTTAATAAAAACGAAGCACAGCCTGCGCTGTGCTTCGTTTTTATTTTGGTTCGTTTAAAGCAAGAAGTTCTTCTTCAGTGAAAGTGCCTTCGCCTTCCTTAATTACATAAACCTTCACTTGCTGTTTGCCCCATTCATTAAATACTTCATCTACAGTATCGTAGTACAAATCAATAATGTTTCCTTTAATTGCGCTGCCCGTATCAGCCACTACTCCGTATCCATAGCCCGGTATAAATAAAATTGAACCGATTGGAAAAATGTCTGGATCTGCAGCAATAGTAGAATACGTGTCTCTTACTACCTCAACACCGGAAAACGTAATTCCATATAGGTCATCGCCCGGATTTTTTCCAGTCGACTCCTCTCCTGCTGTGTAACCTGTAGCGGTAACCGCCTTTGTAGGATAACTTTTAATATGATCAGGCACGGCTGAAGGATCACTTGAAAGTAATCGCGCGGCTATATAATTATGTGTATATTCATTTTCAGCCATCGTTTTAGCTTGAAGCATAAGATCCCGGTCCTCAAGCAGCAAGGTCGTCAGAACGTCTACACTTTGCATCTTTTCATCAGGATGCTCGATAGTATACGACTCTGTCATCTCAGCTTTCGTACTGGAAGGAACAAAGAGGACAATCATAGCTACAGCAAAAATAGCTGCCAAGTGCGAGGCAAAATGATTAGATTTCGTCAATCTGCTATCACTCCTTTCAAACTAGTATTTACCCAAATAGATGGTTAGTAATCCTCTTTTCATGAAGATTGTCCCATATGTATTAGATTTATAGGTAAATAATAGAGGAGAAGTGTAAAATATTGTTGATTTTAAGCAAATAAAAAACTCCGCCATTTGGGGGAGCTTTAAAACATTCGATAACCGTTAGCACGAAGCCACCGCATTACCAATCCTGCGATAATGGCACCTGCCATACCTGCAGACAATATTAATATATCGGCTAAGGCTAAGGAAGAAAATCGGCTTCCCAATGCTGTAAATGATTCACCAGGAGCACGGAAATATTGAATAAAGCGAACTTCATCTACAATTAAAATGGTAATAACCGGATACATTACAGCCATGATCCAGGTCATGCGAAGCAGCATATTTAATAAAAAACCGATGCCAAAAAAAAGCACCAGAAACAGAAGCATCGAAATTAATAATTGCGCGATTCCAAATGTCCCCAAACGACACACCTCCACATTCACTTCAACAGTCTACCTTATTTAACGGGCAGGTGCAATAAATCCTGTGGATAATTCATTCAGTTGTCACAAAACGCCAGCAGCCCGCCTGTGGAAGTAAATGGGGTTAAATGAGTAGATTTTCAACATTGTATAGTTTAAACTTTTGCAAATAAAAACCCGGAACCTAATTAGGTCCGGGGATAGGTGTATAGTTGAGAATGACGCTCTATTTTTTTCCATTCCCTCCACACGACGGGCATGTTTCCGATCCGCCTAATCTTAACTGGAAGTAGCCTTGTCCTGAACAATATTCACATGATTTATTTGAATTTCGTTTTATTTTATTCATAAGGAGCATCCCCTCTCTGATGTGGTTGAGAGTAACTATAGCACGCCCCTTAAGAAAGTGAAAAGCGCCAAAAAAGGCAAAAATAGTTCATGTAAGCGAATACATATGGGGGTTATCTCTGTTTTCCTTTAATTATCAGAAAATTTAGAACTGTGAGGATATTTCAATAATTGTTCACATTTAGTGATCCCCTCATCCTAAAAAGAGGTTGTATGAGGTATAGTTGAACTGGTCTCCTGGATTTACCTGGGGGCTTCTTTTTAAGCCCTGGGAGCGCAGATGCTGAATCATCGCAGGAATCATTTTAGAGACTTGAGGGTCTCTCTCAAGCTGATCCGGCGATATCCATTGAACTTCAGTGATTTCCTCTTCCTGAGCTTGAAGCTGGTGGATCTTCTTGCTGCAAAAAAGAGAAAAGATGATCATATTATCACTGATTTCTGCCCCGATTACTCCACTTCTTAATCCTATCACTTCCCCCACTTCTGCAGTCACACCAGTTTCTTCTAAAACTTCCCGTTGAACTGCCTGATCAACGGTTTCTCCAGCCTCTACAAATCCTGCAGGCAGCGACCAGACTCCTTTCAGGCCGCCGTACTTCTTTTTAACAACCAGCCATTCACCCTGTTCATTCATAACCAGCCCTGCAACAGCCAGCCAGACATTTTCCCTTTTTTTCTTCATATAATTATAATCTCCACCCATCTAAGTTATAGATTGATTCATCCGGTCCAGCTTATGAAATGCATCATACCTTAAACGCGCCGGCACCACACACTTTCTATTTTCTATAATAAAAAAGAGCTGCGAAAGCAGCTCTCACTATTATAAAATATTTAATTTTCCTTTTTTAAATACAAGTCCTGGTCCGCCAAGAATTAGGAGGGCACGGTTGTCGATCACTTTTTTCATAATCGCTGCACGTTTGCCGGTAATCTTTCTGCCAAAGACTTCGCCAATTGCTTCGTTACCGCCTAAAGAACAAACTGTTCCTTTTAGGTCAGGAGCGAATGGCTCAAGCTCTTCTCCTTTAAGCAGGGCAGTGATGTTATGAGCGATATGTGCTCCCTGCTGCATAGCAATTTGAGCTGTAGGAGGGAATGGACGGTCATTTTCAGGGTTGATCATCAGTGCACAGTCCCCAACGATAAACACATTATTGTGGCCAGGCGCACGAAGGTCAGGATCTACTTTAATACGTGCTCTCATATTTTCAAATCCGGCCTTTTCAATGATTGGATTTCCTCTTACGCCGGCAGCCCATACGACTGTATTCGATTTAATTTCTTCAAACTGGTCTTCATCTTTTTTGATTTTTACGCCTTCAGGAGTTGCTTCCACCACAGGTGTTCCAATCGAAAACTCAATGCCTTTGCTTTCAAGATGAGAAACAGCATAATCAACAAGCTCTTTATCAAATCCAGGCAATACCATTGGTGCTGCTTCTACACATAAAATTCGAACGGCTTGCGGATCAATATCGTATTCAGCACATAGTTCAGGAACACGTTCACCAAGCTCGCCAAGGAACTCAATTCCTGTAAATCCGGCACCGCCGACGACAATTGTTAAACGCGATGGATCCTTCACTTCTTCCATGCTGTAAGTCGCAAATTGATATTCAATATGCTCGCGAATTTGACGTGCTGCTTTAATATTGGCAATCGAAAATGCATGCTCTTTTAAACCTGGAATGCCAAACGTTTCGCCTTCAAATCCTAATCCTACTACTAAATAATCATAGGCAATTTCAGATTTGTCGGTAATGACTTTTTGTGCAGCAGTATCAATGTTTTCAACGCTTGCTTTAATAAAGTTTACTTTACCCTTATCCAATACACCGCCAATATCATATCTTACTTTATCGTGGTGCATCGTTCCTGCTGATGCTTCGTGCAGCCAGGTTGTTTCATAATGGTAATCATTTTTATTAATTAAAATAATATCTGCATTGTCTGCACTGACCATTTTTTGAAGCTTAGTAATAACGGATAATCCTCCGTATCCTGCACCCAGGACAACTACTGTAGGTCTCTTCACTCGGATCACTTCACCTTTACATTGTATTGCGATGATGGTTAAGGCGCCATCGCGAAGCCCATATTTAAATAGTTTGTGATAACATTCACGAAAGAAAATAGCAAACGTCTCTCGTGTTCCTATGATCTGCATAGTATCTTACCCAATCATAGCCCTTTTTTGTCAAGTTTTCAAGGTTTATGATGGAAATCAGAATACTTAGATAGTCTTGCTTCCACAATCGTATTGATTTGTTTAAAGTTCAGCAGTAAAGTGGGCTTTAAAAAAAGAGTATGATAAAATACGTAAGGTGTAATAGTTTATTATAGGCAAGAAATCGCCTTGTAAAAGGGCTGGTTTCATTTATATGGAGGGATTAAGAATGAAAGAAGATACAAAGATCTACGACATTACCGTGATTGGCGGAGGTCCAGTCGGACTTTTCACCGCTTTTTATGGCGGAATGCGCCAGGCCAGCGTGAAAATAATCGAAAGCCTGCCTCAGTTGGGCGGACAGCTGTCCACTTTATATCCGGATAAATATATTTACGATGTTGCAGGGTTTCCAAAAGTACGTGCACAAGAGCTCGTCGATAATCTTGAAGAGCAAATGTCCCGCTTCGAAACAACCGTCTGCTTAAATCAGGAAGTCGTAAATGTAGAAAAGTTGGAAGATGGTACATTTACTTTAACAACAAACGATGAAATTCATCATACCCGTACAATTATCATTACAGCAGGAAATGGTGCATTCCAGCCAAGAAAACTCGATCTGGATGGATTAACGGAGTTTGAAGGCAAGAACCTTCATTATTTTGTTCCGAATCTGGAAGAATTCACAGGTCGCAACGTAGTGCTTTGCGGCGGCGGCGATTCAGCAGTAGATTGGGCTCTTATGCTTGAACCGATTGCAGCCTCTGTCACGCTTGTCCACAGAAGAGACAAATTCCGTGCACACGAACACAGCGTTGAACAGCTGATGAATTCCAGCGTGAATATTATGACTCCATACACCCCTGTGGGCTTTGAAACGCTTGAAAATCAAATTAAATCTCTCACGCTGCAAAAAGGGCGCGAAGAAGAAACCATTACAGTAGATCTGGATGATCTTTTAGTGAATTACGGTTTTATTTCTTCACTAGGTCCTATCAAAAACTGGAGCCTTGAAATTGAGAAGAATTCCATTGTGGTTAACTCACGGATGGAAACAAATGTACCGGGGATTTACGCAGCCGGTGATATTTGCACCTACGACGGCAAAGTAAAATTGATTGCCTCCGGCTTTGGAGAGGCGCCTACGGCCGTAAATAACGCAAAAGCATCCATTGATCCAAAAGCCCGCGTGCAGCCAATGCACAGTACATCGATGTTTGAATAATCCTGCGTTTAGGTCATCACCTGACGGGTAAATATAAACTAAATATAGTTAATTTGAAAGGTGATGTCCTATGCACGTATTAGTAATCGGAGCAAACGGAACTACGGGTTCGATGGTAGTGGAAAAGCTTGCGAAGAGTGAGCAGCATTTAGTAAAAGCCATGATCCGCAAAACAGAACAGGCGCCTAAAATGGAAGAGCTAGGTGCGAGACCAATTATCGCTGATCTTGAAAGTGAATTTGACTATGCTCTTGAAGACGTCAACGCCGTGATTTTTGCTGCAGGTTCTGGTCCTGATACTGGAGCCGATAAAACCACCGCAGTCGATGAAGAAGGAGCCAAAAAAGCGGTCGATTATGCAAAAGAAAAAGGCATCGAACGCTTCATTATGCTAAGCTCTGTGGGAGCCGATGACCCATCTGTTGCATCAGAAAACGAAACATTTCATCACTACCTTCAGGCCAAGCACAACGCAGATGAGCACTTAAAGCAGAGCGGGCTGGATTATACCATCATCCGCCCTGTTGGACTCGAAGACGAACCTGCTAAAGGAAAAATAACAGCAAGCAAAAGTCTTGCTAACAAAAAAGGCACAATCACACGCGAAGATGTCGCCACTGTCCTGGTAGAATCTCTTTTGATAAACGGATTAAAAAATATGTCAATCGAAATTGAAAACAGTGATGAAAGTGATATTGTTCCTGCACTAGAAAAATTGTAATTTCCTAAATAAAAACCAGAGCTGAATTATTTTCAGCTCTGGTTTTTTATATTCTTCTTAAAGGCATGCTCAAGCACCCGCCTTCCGCTTAGGAAAGCGTCAAACGACCGCCTGAAACGATGCCAACCAAAAAAAGCCTGGGACACTTTAGTCCCAGACTCCATATTCACAATTATTTTCTATTATACTTTTTATTAAACCGTTCCACTCTTCCGCCTTTATCCGCAAACTTCTGCTTGCCTGTATAAAAAGGATGCGTATCTGAACTTACCTCCACCTTTAAAAGTGGATACGTATTTCCGTCCTTCCACTCGATTGTCTCTTGTGAACTCTTTGTAGAACCGGTTAAAAATGAAAATCCACTGTTTGTATCTAGAAACACGACTTTTTTATAATCAGGATGCTGATTTTTCTTCATAGCTAATTCCTCCTTTATTTTAATCGTAATGATTACGATTTGTTTATTTTCTTATTAAAACATACTTCATTTTTTTTCGCAACCCGGGAACAATTCATGATCAGTTTTTACCTGTTGGTGCCTATGAGGACAACTCGTCAGGACCCTCGATGTTTATAAGGAAATCCTGACAGGTTTGTGAATCAATTTTGCATGTTTATTTTTCTCTTATAAAGAAAAACCATACCAGAGCCTACGATCAACGTGAGAATGATAATGCCGATTATAAAAACACTGGCATTGCTATTGATTTCATCCGAAAAATATCGAAACGAAACAGCCTGCAGACCGATAAAAGCAGGAACAAAGATCGTGATCCATGTTTTCGTATAGATGGCGGATGCGATAAACAAGGCAAGGCAAATTGCAATAATGATCGTATTTTGGAACGGGGTTGCAACAAAGAAAGGCTGGGCTGAGTGACTTTTCATCCATAATAACAGCACCACGAATATGCCGGTCACAAAAATATTTGCACCGAAAATCAACATCATGCCCCAAAAAGACTTATATAATGAAGGCAGAACTCTGAAAATTACTAATCCGTAGACAAGAACGCCAATAGCAGCTCCGCCTAAAGCAAACCACAGGATAGTAGGGGATAGAGCAAACGTCCCTTCAATGGCAGGACCAAAGCTGAAGTAAGCTGCAATCAGCAGAATCATCATTGGAATCAGTAAGGCCATCTGTTTTCGATCTGTTTTCATTTCGCTTGAAAGACTTTTCATGTACTTTCTAGGGCTTTTGCCGACTATGTGAACGATATCCTTTCCCTGCTCCTCTGCTCTCATCAAATGAATTTCAAGTTCTTCTGTGATTTCGTCAATCTCCTGATCCTTCTTGCCTTTTGAAATTAAATACATTCGGAGCTCTAAAATAAATTTTTCTGATTGTTTTGACAGCATTCCCACTCACATCTCCCCTTTTTTTAAAACATTGTTTACTGTTTTGCTTAACTGATTCCACCTCTCTTGAAATAGCACAAGCTCTTGCTCCCCTTTCTCAGTTAATGAGTAATATTTCCTCTTTGGACCAGCAGTGGATTTCCTTAGTGTGGCAGCAACAAGCTTTTCTTTTTGCATTCGGAGCAATAATGGATAAATCGTTCCTTCACTGAATGAAGTAAATCCATATGATTCAAGCTTAGCAGCCAGTTCATATCCGTATATTTCTCCTTCTTTTATGATAGCTAAGAGACAGCCATCTAAAATCCCTTTCAGCATTTGTGTCTGATCAGCCATTCATTCAGCTCCCTTTACCTTGTTATACAAGAGTTATCATCATTATATACCTTGTAATGCAAGATATATAAATAGTATAGCTTTTAGTATCTTGTTTTACAAGGTATATATTTTAAAAAAATCCTTCAACAAATTAAATTCGTCAAAGGATTTTCGAATATATCAGCAATTTTCAGGTGTTCCTTTTTTTGTAGCGGTTGTAAACGACGATCCACATCCGCAGGAAGCGATGGCGTTTGGATTTTCAATCGTAAATCCGCCGCCCATTAAAGATTGTTTATAGTCAATTTCAGTTCCTCTTAGAATATCTGCATCTTCTGTTTTCACCAGCACACGAATGCCATGATGCAGCTCTTCTTGATCTTCCGCATCCACTTCATGCTCAAAGCCCATGCCATAGGAAAGACCACTGCAGCCTCCGCCTTTAACCGCTACTCGAAGAAAGGCATTTTCTTCTTCGGCTTCTTTCATCATATCCTTCACCTGAAGCGCTGCAGCTTCGGACATTTTGATTACTTGTTCCATCGTAGCACCTCCGTAAATTCCTTCGTATACGTAGTATAGCTTTTTTATCCATTTGTCTCAACCATTTGGTTTTTTTCTTCCTGCTTGTTTTTTAAAATTTTTTATAAACAACATACCTTTAGACCCATTAAGTGATAAAATAACAAGTATATAGTACTACTTAATGAAGGCGGTGTAAAAATGGAAATATCTCCAATCTATACGAAATCATTCACATGTCCCCTGTGTAATCACCCATTCTCATCTTCTAAAATCCGGTCCCGATTTTTAAAAACAGAAGGGCATCAAAGCGATCTGCGTCCGATTTACCAAAATCCAGAACTGGATCCAAACCTGTACCACGTCCACGTCTGCTTTGACTGCGGCTTCTCCTTTACAGAAGATTTCTCTCCTTATTTCCCTTCAAATGCTAAACAAAGAATTCAGCAAGCCCTCAACAGCAATTGGAAGCCGCAGGACTTTTCGGGTGTCCGGCAGCATAGTCAGGCGATTGGAGCTTATAAGCTTGCCATTTTTTGCGCACTGTTAAAAAAAGAAAAGCAGGTCATACTCGCAGGTCTGTATTTGCGGCTCTCGTGGCTTTATTCAACCATTCAAAGCAATGACCAGCAAAAAAGATTTCAGCGCCTCGCACTCCATTCCTATAAGGAATCCTATTCAATTGGGGATTATACAGGCACGAGAATGTCTAGTGAACGTCTCCTTTACCTGGCTGCTGATCTTTCTCTTCAATTAAATGAAGAGCAGGAAGCGACCACGCTATTCTCTAAATTGATTGAACAGCAGAACTCAGCCACTGAACCAAGAATCGTCAAGCTTGCTAAAGAGCGCTGGCAGGCGTATCGGGCAGAAAAAAACAGTAAAAGTGTTTCTCCTTTTACCTCATGAAAAAAAGAGCCTGGGACACAGGTGTCTCAAGCTCTACGACCGGTTCACTTCGCTTCAGGCGGACGCTTTCCGCAGGGACGGCGCTGAGCCCTCCTCAGGCTTTGCCTTGCGAGGTCTCATCTTGCTGTCATGTCCTGCAGGAGTCGCCACCTTCCGCTCCGCTCACCTACTATTACAAATAAATATATCCTCATTTTTTAAACTTTTTTGATTTTTGTCCCAGCCCCTTTTAACATCAGGACGCATATTTATTAAAACATAGGATTTTCTTCTAAATACACATAAATTTCTTCAACAAGCGCTTTTGGTGTATCCGCTTCAACAACGTCTCCATTTACCAGGGCAAAATGGGATGCTGCACATTTTCCGCAGTAACCGAGACAGCCGTATTCTATAACATCCAGGTTTGGATCCCGTTCTAATTCTTCTAGGGCCTCCTGTGAGCCGCTTGCTAAGTTGCTTATGCAAAATTCTATAATTGGTTTCATTGTCTCACCTCACACTACCTATTCATGCTACCTTTTTTCAATTAAACCGTCAATCATTTGAATTGCAGCCCCGAGGAATACTCTTTACAAAGTTTGTGAAGGAATTCTCTTATTATTATTGTACAATCGACCTTATTCCGCTATACTTTTTTTATAAATACAAACGTTATGTACATGTTAATTAAGCGAATAAGCATCATATTGAAAGTGCTTACGCTGACAAATGCTGAATGCAAAGAGAGGGTTACTATGAAACAGTTAGTTTTGCTTGGCGGCGGATATGGCAATATGAGAGTACTGCTGCGTTTACTGCCTAACCAATTACCCAATGATGTGGAAATCACCTTAATTGATCGTACGCCTTATCACTGTTTAAAAACTGAATATTATGCCTTGGCCTCCGGAACGATTTCCGATCAGGAAGTCCGTGTATCTTTTCCTGAACATGAAAGGCTCAATATAAAATACGGCAATGTAACGAAAATAGATACAAAAAAAAGGCATGTTCTATTAGAAGATGGTTCTTTTGTGAAATACGATGATTTAGTCATCGGGCTAGGATGCGAGGATAAATACCATAACGTACCTGGAGCAGACGAATATACTCACAGTATACAATCGATTTCCAAGGCAAGGGCCACCTATGAAAAGCTGTCGAATCTTCCTTCCGGTTCAGTAGTGGGAGTAGTCGGCGCAGGACTAAGCGGAATCGAACTTGCAAGTGAATTAAGAGAAAGCAGAAGCGATCTCTCTATTAAGCTTTTTGATCGGGGCGAACGCATTCTCCCTGCTTTCCCTGTTCGATTAAGCAATTATGTTCAAAAATGGTTTGATGCCAATAATGTAGAAATTGTCAGCAACTCCAATATAACAAAAGTGGAACCAAATAAGCTTTTTAATCACGAAGAAACCATCCCTGTTGATGTTTGTGTATGGACAGCGGGTATTCAGCCTGTCGAAGTTGTTCGCAGCATTCCGACTGAAAAAGATGCTTCCAACAGAATAGTACTGACTCAATATCATAATCTCCCTGAGGATAAAAATGTTTATGTAGTTGGCGATTGTGCAAGCCTTCCTTTCGCACCAAGCGCACAGCTTGCTGAGGAGCAGGCAGAGCAGATTGTCAAAGTCCTGCTCATGCGATGGAAAGGGGAACAGCTTCCTGCTCAAATGCCAAAAATCAGTTTAAAAGGGTTTATGGGCTCTCTTGGCAAAAAACATGGCTTCGCCTACCTTGGCGACCGCACAATCACCGGAAGAATTGCCCGACTTATGAAATCAGGCGTTCTGTGGATGTATAAATACCATAATGGCTAATGTTATCACGCTCATTTAATTGAGCGTGTTTTTTATTTTTAAAAATGCTCTATAAATAAGAGCCTGGGCCAAAAATGTCTCAGGCTCGCTGACTGGTTCACTTCGCTTAAGGTGGACGTTTTCCGCAGGGACGGGGGATTGAGAATTTTCAGGGTGTAGTCGTTTAAAGTCTTAGCTTGCCTTCATATCCTGCTGGAGCCGCTGCCTTCCGTTCCGCTTACCTCTTACTACTTATAAGTACTGCCTCGTTTTTCAAGAGTTTTGTCCCCACTACCATGAATATTATTGTCTGGACCATTTCTCTGAAAATTGATTGTTGAAAATCGAGATAATAATACTTTAAAAAAATCACACCACTCTCTCCCTCGTGTCGTGCAGAGGAACTGAAGAGAGAATATTTCTGTACGAAAACGTCCGGCGGGTTTTTCTCAGGTAGCAATAAGCGACCATAGAGTACTCATTCAGTTGGAGAATTTTTATTTTTCTATGACTGATCTCATTACGGTCTGAAAGATAAATCATTTCAACAACAAGATTTTGCTCCATTGCCCGTAAAAAATGATGCTTTTTCATATTGTTCCCCCCTTTACTCTATTATAGAACAAACGTTCCCTTTTTATAACTAAAAATATATTCCTTTTTATTTTCCGTATTTTAGTAAAATTTTTTTGTGAAAATAGACAAAAAAAGAACAATCATGATTAAGGATTGTTCTTCTGGTCTCATCATTCTTTTGAAATGTAATGAACAAATTGAGTAAGCAGTTCCGCCTCTCCTGTAACAATAATAACTGGCAGCAGGATTAAAGTGGCGACGACGGCAAGATTGGATAGAATAAAGATTTTGCACGTTTTTTTAAACACATTCATTTGAGTCATCACCTTTTCCTATTGAAAAATAGACGATCTCAACATAATATGCGGCGTATGTTTAAACATTCTTTAAAAAGTTTTACGTGCCAGGATTTTTTATGATCACGCTTCTGCTTTATAGCCGTACTTTTCAAATTCTTCAAAGACAGCTTTCAGCCTTGGATTGCCTTCTCCTACAATATGGTCCTCGATCAGTACCACAGGATAAAATAAATCCTCTTCTTCCATTCGTTCAATAAACGCTGTTTTTTTCTCGTCCTCATGCTTTTGATTTATATCCACATACTCCATTGTGAAGGACTGATTGGGAAATTTACGTCCGAGTGCGGCCTCAAGCCATTCGTATGTTTCTTTCGATGATGGAGCACCGACGCAGCTTGGGCAAATTGTTTCGGCACCATACACCGTTACGGTCACAGGTTTAACTAACATGCAGACACTTCCTTTCAATTTTAAACAAATGAATCAATCTGGATGGATTTTTTTCTTCATCCTTATTATAATAGAAGGTAGGAAAGGAGTCGATTCGAATGACAGAAGTTGAAATGAAAGATTCGGTTCAGGAAGTTCTTGATAAGCTTCGTCCATTCCTTCTTCGCGATGGCGGAGACTGTGAATTGGTAGACGTAGAAGACGGCATTGTGAAACTCAGACTTCTTGGTGCTTGCGGCACTTGCCCAAGTTCGACAATTACTCTTAAAGCAGGGATTGAACGCGCACTGCTTGAAGAAGTTCCAGGCGTCGTTGAGGTAGAGCAGGTATTTTAATTTGAACTGAATATAATGCAAGTGGCACTTATTCCACTTCTTATACACTTAAAGCCCCTCGCGCTGATGCGGGGGGCTTTAAGTCGGCTTGCATAGCATCTTTACCGCTTTATTGCACTTTTGTTAAAGGAGCTTTCCCTGTCAGGACATGGATGATATTTTCTGCACATAGCTCCATCATGATTTTTCTTGTTTCAAAGGAAGAGCTGCCAATATGCGGGACAGCGATTACGTTTTTCATGGATAAAAGAGGATGGGAGGAATCGATCGGTTCCTTTTCAAATACATCCAATCCTGCTCCTGCAATTTCTTTATTCTGAAGTGCTTGTATTAATGCTTTTTCATCTGCAACAGGTCCTCTGCCAGCATTAATAAAATAAGCTGTCTCCTTCATAAGAGCAAATTGCTCTGCGCCCATCATCCCTTTTGTTTCTTCGGTTAGAGGCGCGAGACAAACAACAAAGTCAGACTCCTCTAGCAGCTCATCCAGCGTCCGGTAAACTGCCTGAAGATTTTCTTCTGCTTCATGGTTTCTCGAGCGGTTATGGTACAAAATGGTCATATCAAAGCCTTTGGCTCTTTTTGCCACTGCTTCCCCAATTTTGCCCATGCCAATGATTCCGATTGTCTTATGGTGAATGTCGCTGCCTGCCAGTAAATAAGGCGACCAGGACTGCCAGCTGCCCTGCTTTATGTAATCCGCTGATTCAACGATTCTTCGCGCTGAAGCCATTAGGAGGGAAAAAGCAAGATCAGCAGTCGTGTCCGTGAGCACATCTGGTGTATTTGTGATTGTGATTCCTTTTTCAGCTGCTGCCTTAACATCTATATTATCATAGCCCACTGCGAGATTCGCCACGATTTCAAGCTGTGGAGCGTGTTCAAGCAGCTCTTTATCCACCTGGTCTGACAGCATGGTTAACAGAGCATGGCTGTCTGCGGCCTGCTTCATTAATTCTTCCCGCGGGCAGGCATGATCCTCGGAGTGCCAAACCTCCACTTGAAAGTGAGAGGACAGTGTCTGAATCACTTCTTCATCAATCTTTCGAGTAATAAATACTTTTTTCACCATGATCCCCCTATTTTTATAAAATATCCCACTCTGATAAGGAAGTGATTGAAAAAGTAGGCTGTCTTTCCATCGTCATCAGGATATCCTTAGTGGTTACTCCCGTATGCACAATAATGGTGTCCATCCCTACGTTTAACCCCGCAGTAATGTCCGTATCGTAATTATCTCCAATCATCGCTACTTCTTCTTTAGGAAGACCGAGTACTTGTAATGCCTGTTCCATTATGATCGCTTCAGGCTTGCCGATAAAAACAGGCTCTGTTTGTGTGGATACCGTAATAACTGAAGTAAGCGAACCATTGCCAGGCAGCAAGCCCCGCTCTGTTGGTATAGCGATATCTCCATTAGTGGAAATGAATTTTGCCCCGCCGCGCACAGCCAGGCAGCCAAGAGCTAATTTTTCGTACGTAATATCCCGGTCAAGTCCTACCACTACATAGTCAGGGGATTCGGTCACAAGCTCCATCCCTTTTTCCTGGAGAGCCTGACGGATCCCTTCGCCGCCAATAACATAGACAGACGCATCCATCTTTTCCTGGGAAATAAATGCCGCGGTTGCCATAGAAGTCGTAAATACCTGATCATTTGACACCGGAACATCGAATTTTGTCAAATGCTCCGCCACCTGATCTGGCGTTTTAGAAGAATTATTTGTGACAAATAAATAAGGAATTCCACGCTCATGCAGTTTTTTAACAAAAGCGACTGCTTCCTTTATCGGTTCTGTCCCTCTATACATTGTTCCATCTAAATCGATTAAATATCCTTTATATGCTTTCAAGTTCAAACATCCTTTCTAACGTAAAGCCATAAAATTTCACATCATGCAACTTATTTTTTAAAAGCAGACACCGGTCCCAATTCCGTTTCTAAATACTTTCTGACACTGCCTGGGAATTGGGTGATCGCAGGCATGGATTCTTCCAGTGATCGGGCAATTTCAGCGTGATCTACTGTCAGATAATCCTGTACCAGCTGCTTTCTTAGCTGGATTAAGTCTTTAAGCAGCGGGGTCATCTCTTCCGTTATTACTTTTTCATCATCGAGTATATCAATAATATCATCGTAGCTGCCGGGATCCCGCATGATGAATCCGTCAATCATGCTGTTTCCAACATCCAGGATGCTTTCAATGATCATATGTGCGGTCCGCTCAAGTGCAAACTTTTCAGTATCCGATTCAAAGGAAAGCTGCTGTTTAAAGTATGAAGTCTTTTCTTCCATATAAACAAGCATCTGTTCAATTTTTTCACGGTCAACAAAATACATTGGTCTTCACTCCCATGTACGATTTATCCTTCATTAGTTTACCACAAGATTGTGGATTTTCTTCTTGAAGACATTAGTGAAACCATCTTTTTCGGGACAAACTATAAAAAAGGAGGCTGCGAAACGTGGCAAAAAACGAAGAATACAGTGACTTTTCCAACGTAGAAGTAGGGCGGGAATATCTCATACCTGAAACTCTACCCGAAGGTCCCTACGGATCCCCACGAGGAAAATATACATTGGTGCGCAATAAGTCGGGACCATGGCGAGAAGGTCAGCGCTATTACAGTGCGTTTAATTATGAAAATAAAGGACTGCACGAAGATATACCGAGAGCTGCGCCCGGCTCGCATATTCCTTAATCTGTTTAGCAAAAATCAAAAAATGACCTGGCATCAGGTCATTTTTTTGTCTCTACCTTCTTAATAACAAAGTATGGACAGCCAAAATTACAGTATTCAAACAAGTAGTCCTTTACGGTTGATATTTTAGTGTCAAACGATGATTTTTGATTCTGATCGTCAAAAAATCCCTTTAAGCGCAGCTGTCCATACCCCCAGTCCCCTACAATAAAATCGTATTTGTGGAGGATTTCGCTGTATCGTCCTTCAAACGCTTCCTGGTCGAATGCATCGCGATATTCATCAACTATTTCATATGTTTGATTTTGAATGGAAATCATTATTCACACCGTCCTTACTCTTCAAACTGATACGTTCATTATACCGCAAAAACCATCATTTACTATGATAAAATATCGCTTCCTCTGGAGAACCTATACGTAAGGAGGCGATGTGGATGAAAAAGCATGCTGCATTTTTATTGGCGGGGGCATTAACACTTGGTGCTTGTTCATTGCCAGATACCCCAACAGTGGATACAGACATTGAACAGTCTGCCGCAGCGGATACTCTTGAGGATACAGATACAACCGAAAATCATTTCGGCTTTTCAACGAAAGTGGCAAACCCCAATGATGGGGAAGGAGAAAATGATAATATTGCTTATAAAATGAATCTTCAAGTCGCAGCAGATGCGATCAGCCGGTTCAGTGCATCGTTGCCAGGGATTGAAAATGTTTCTACCGTGGTAACAGATGAAGAAGTTCTCATTTCTTATCAGGTAGCCCAGGATTATGATCATGAGATGGATCCAAATGAAATGGCCGATCAGGTAAAGAAAAATGCCTTATCTGTTATTCCGAGATGGTATCATGTGTATGTTACAGATGACCCTAATCTTCGTGTGAATGTTGAAAGCATTGCACAAACTCATTTAAATGATGGTGATATGGAAGATGCCATTGCATCCACCATAAAGCTAATGAGAGAATCTTCTCCGCAAGGCTACCCAATTGATGAAGGTGAAAACGCTAATGGTGAAACAAAGGATGAAGAAAATGATATGGCGGAAGAAGACATCGATCTTGCACCAGCCGCAATGGATATTCCGGCAGCAAAATCACTGGACGCCTAATTCGGGTTTTTTGTTCTTATCTATTTAAAATCAAAGCAAAAGCAGCAGAATTATCTGCTGCTTTTCATTATTTAGCCTGCTCTACTTTTTCTCCTTGTGCCTGGCGCTCACGTGAAGCTGCATTGACCTGCTCGTCCGCATGATAAGAGGAGCGAACAAGTGGGCCTGCTTCACAATGCTTGAAGCCTTTCCCCATAGCAATTTTTCTCAGTTCTCCAAATTCAAGCGGCGTATAATATTTGATTACAGGAAGATGTTTTTTGGTAGGCTGCAAATACTGGCCAATCGTCATAATATCTACATCGTGTGCACGAAGATCATCCATCGTTTGAATGATTTCCTCTTTTGTTTCCCCAAGTCCAATCATCAGACTTGATTTTGTTGGAATATCAGGCTGAAGCTCTTTTGAACGCTGCAGCAATTCCAGTGAACGTGCGTATTTTGCTCTTGCACGAACTCTTGGCGTTAACCGCTCAACCGTTTCAATATTATGATTTAAGATATCAGGGCGTGCATCCATCAAGGTTTTTATGTTTTCATAAACACCGCCCATATCAGACGGAAGAACTTCTACAGTAGTGAAAGGATTTTTTCTTTTAATGGCACGGACCGTTTCAGCAAAGACTTCTGCTCCCCCGTCCTTTAAATCATCCCGGGCGACGGCAGTGATAACCGCGTGCTTCAAATTCATCATAGCAACCGAATCAGCCACTCTTTCAGGCTCAGCTAAGTCGAGTTCTGTAGGCAGACCGGTTTTTATAGCGCAAAAGCGGCAGGCGCGCGTACAGACATCTCCTAAAATCATAAAGGTTGCTGTTCTTCTGATCCCCCAACATTCATGAATATTCGGACATTTTGCTTCTTCACAAACTGTATGAAGATTATTTTCTCTCATCATTTTCTTAAGACCCGTATAATTTTCATTCGTATTAAGCTTAATTTTCAGCCACTCAGGCTTTCTTAAGTAGCCGTCTTTTGTTTTTGTGCTCATTTTATTCTCTCCCATCTAATTAGTTCAGGGGTTCTAACCCGTTCGAGTTATCGACAAAAAAATGAAAATATGTAAAGCCTTCTGACAATGTCACTTTATCACACTAACTGGTTGAAAACAAGGGAGCTTAAGGGGTTTAAGCCATTCACCCCTCGCTCTTAGAACGATGTGTGACATGGCTGTTATGTGCAGATTCAGTATGTGATATTGATTTTTTTGCACACTTATACCCTTGCAAATTATCTATACAAAAAGAGGCTGGGACACAAAAGTGTCTCAACCTCTTTGACCGGTTCGCTGCACTTCAGGCGGACGCTTTCCGCAGGGACGCCGCTGAGCCTTTTTTAGGGCTTCGCCCCTTTAAAGTCTCAGCTTGCCGTCATATCCTGCAGGAGTCGTCACCTTCCGCTCCGCTCACCTCTTACTATTACTAATTACTGTCTCTTTTTTAACTTATTTAAGTTTAGTCCCAACCACTTACTTATGAATAAGTTATGAATCGGCATTAAACTAAATTAAGCTGTTTTTTTAGATTTTTTTACTGCGTTCAGAATGCTTGCCGCAAGGCCTCCCCATAAGAGAACAATTCCTATGATCATCATGACGATGGCACTGGCTGTCATCATTGATACCCCCTCTATTCTTTTTCACCTGCTATCGAATGATGCTTGCTCCATTTACCGATTGAAAGTACTATCCCGATTAGAAGCGCTGCAACTGCTACAGAGACGCCTCCGTAAAGCGTAAATGCAGTGGTATAGCCTTCATAATTTCCCGTGTCGGTGTCAAATTCCTGAAGAATATTTTGTTGCAGCAAACCAAACATCATGAAACCAAGAACAAGTGGTGTGATGACGCCAAGACAGACCTTCCACCAGCCACCCAATTGGATATCCGAAGTTAGATTTGCATGAGACTGCAAGGTATTCGTTTTTCGAAGAATCCAGACTACCATAATTACTTCAACGAGTCCCACAGCTGCTACACCGAATTGATTAATAAAGTAATCCGCCATATCAAGGAAGTACAGACCTCCCTGAGTTGCAAAAAGGATCGAAATAGTGGCTGCCAGTCCGCCGCCCAGAACAACTGCTTTGTTCCGGCTCACTCCAAATTTCTCTGTTACACCCGCTACATATGTTTCTGTGATTGACATTAAGGATGTTAATCCTGCAAGTGTTAAAGAAAGGAAGAACAATACGCCGAAGAAACCGTTAAAGCCAGGGAATTGGTTGATGATTTGTGGAAAAACGACAAACGCTAGTCCTACTCCTGCATCGGCTACTTCATCAACAGGAACCGACAGCTGCGTTGCCATAAAGCCTAACGCTGCAAATACCCCAATACCTGCAAGAAGCTCAAAGCCTGAATTTGCAAAGCCTGTAATAAATGCATTGTTCGTAATATCAGACTTCTTAGGCAAATAACTTGAGTACGTGATCATAATGGCAAATGCAATGGATAAGCTGAAGAATATATGACCGTATGCTGCAACCCAGACACCAGGGTTCATGATTTGATCAAAATCAGGCTCAAAAAATGCATTTAAACCTGCAGCAGCACCTTCAAGTGTGACGGCACGCACCACAATAATCAGAAATAAGATCACCAGAGTCGGAATGAAAATACGGTTGGCAATCTCAATACCTTTCTTAACTCCTTTTAGAAGAATACCAAGTGTAATCACCCAGACAAGAATCAATGGTATGAGAACTCCCCATACAATTCCTCCTGTTTCACCCGGTGCGACCTCAAGAACCTGAAGAAACTCTCCCTGAAGGAACGTTCCCGTGTCTTCCCCCCATGCCTGATCAAGAGAAAAGATGGTATACCGCATTGCCCATGCGATAATCACTGCATAATAGGTGGAAATGACAAAGGCTACGACTACGCCCCACCAGCCAAGCCATTCTGCTTTTTTCCCTCCTGCCCGGAAAAATGACAGCGGTGCAGATCCACGGTACTTATGACCGATTGTAAATTCCATGATTAGAATAGGAATACCAGCTGTTAAAAGTGCAAATAAATATGGAATTAAAAAAGCTCCGCCACCGTTATCGTAAGCTACATATGGAAAACGCCAAATATTTCCCAGACCAACTGCAGATCCAACTGCGGCTAAAATAAATCCTGCGCGTGTCCCCCATTGTTGACGACTCATTTTCTTCCCTCCCATTAAACTTCCATTAAAAGTAAGAAGTTTTTATATATTCAGATTATTTATTCTAATCTAAAAATAGTATAGCACTTCATGCCTAAATGTAAAAGCACTATTTGCGTTCGATTAATTATTATATTGGTATATGTAGACTTCAATTAAAAACCAGGCATTACAGGAAGCATAGTTGATAAAAAGTATTCAAATAATACCTTATACACTGGATGAATATATCTAGATTTGATTCTAAAGTACTATTCTCATGTATTTCATACACTTTATCCAAAAGAGTTTAATTACTTACCTTTTAGCACCTGAAATAAATGGAATGGGACCCTATTTACAAATTAATGTAAAAAAAGAGCTTGAGACAAAAGTGTCTCAAGCTCTTTGACGGGTTCACTGCGCTTCAGACGGACGCTTTCCGCAGGGACGGGGGCTTGAGCCTCTCCAGGCCCTTGGCCTGTAAATTCTCAAGCAACCGTCAAATCCTGCAGGAGTCGCCACCTTCCGCTATGCTCTCCTCTTACTATTGATAAATACTTCTTCATTCTGTAGATTCTTCTGAGTTTTGTCTCAGCCTCTCTTTGACAGGCTTACTTAGCATCAGTCATACGCCTTCCAGGGAGGAGAACGAGGCTCAGTACCTTGTTCAACCCCCGTCATATCCTGCAGGAAGCCGCCGCTTTTCGCTCCACTCACCTCATACGAATGATCTTCACTTCTTTATTTTTTCGTTTTCCGTTATGTCGCCGTTTCGTTTTACTTCGTAACGGTTTCCTGAGCTGAAACCACTCTTTCTTTATCAGGGTTTCTTCCCATGATCAGGGCAAAGGCAGCCAGCAGAAGGATAACCAGTCCAAGCGCCAGCCAGGTACTGCCGGTGAAACCAAGCAGAATATAGCCGGCAGCAGCAATAACAGCCCCTGTTACTGCATAAGGAACCTGCGTAATCACGTGATCGATGTGATTACTTCCTGCTCCGGTTGATGACAGTATCGTCGTATCTGAAATAGGAGAACAGTGGTCTCCAAAAACAGAACCGGCAAGGACGGCAGCAAGAGCAGGGAGAAGAAGTGAACTATCTGTGCTCATTGCAATTGTACCTGCGATCGGAAGAAGAATCCCGAACGATCCCCATGATGTTCCTGTAGAAAATGCCATGATACCTGCTATCAGGAATAATAACACAGGAAGCCAGGCAATATTTAAATTAGATTCGGTTACAGCTTTTGCGAGAAATTCACCTGTTTCCAGTTCTCCAATGAGTCCTACAATCATCCAGGCAAATACCAGAATATAAATGGCGGGCAGCATGGATTTGATTCCCTCTTTTAACGCAAGGAAAAATTCAGCACCTCCAATTTTATTCGAACGCTTCACTTGACGCATAAAGAATCCAATCGAAACGATAAGACCAACTGAAGCTCCCCACACGAGGGATTTTGGTACATCGGTGAATTCAAACATTTGCAGAATGGAAGCCGAGCCGCCATTTTCTTCGGTATACAACTGACTGCCTGTCCACATCATAGAGGCTACTGTTCCAATCACTAATGCGATGATTGGCCAGATCAGGTCACCTACTGTCCCGTGGCTGCTTGTAGGAAGATCATTTTTTAATTCCCCGGGAATATCTTTTGTTTCGTCGTATACTTTGCCTGTTTCGATCGCACGATTTTCATGCTTTCTCATTTGGCCAAAATCAACTCCGCGGAATGCCACAATAAAGACAATTCCAAGAGCGGCCCAGACATAAAGGTTCATCGGGATCATTTGCATAAAAGCAGAGAATGGTGTGTATTCGGTAATGGCATGCTCTGTAAAGATTCCACCGATGACAGCTATGATGTACGCGCCCCAGCTTGAAACAGGGGATACTACACATACCGGTGCGGCAGTTGAATCAATTAAGTAAGCAAGCTTCGCGCGGGATACACGGTGCCGGTCTGTAAGCGGACGTGCTACCTGCCCTACTGCAAGTGAGTTAAAGTAGTCATCGATAAAAATGATCACTCCCAGGCAGGCAGTCAGAACCTGTGCACCTGCACGCGTTTTGACACGCTTCATGGCCCACTCTCCAAACGCTCTTGCTCCTCCAGAAATATTAATAAATGCAGTAATAACACCTAAAATAAGTAAGAATAGAATGATGAAAATGTTCCAAAGATTTAATGCTCCGTCTGACCAAAACACACCGCTGAATGACGCCCACAGTTTTTCAAACGTACTTAAAATAGAAAAATCTACGAGCAGCAGTGCCGCTGCAATAATCCCCGCTCCCAGTGAGAGCAGAACTCTTCTTGTTAGTACCACCATTGCAATCGCAATAATCGGCGGCAGTAATGACAACCATGTTCCTTCCATAATGTCCTCCTTGTTCTTGACAGGGTATCTTGAGGGCAATCGTTCCAAAAACGCAAAAAAGAGCAATGATAGAGGTCTCTACCATTACTCTTATAGGTTCAGTAATGTATGCTCCATCACGATCTGTAGCTCCTCATAACGTAAAATCAAGTTTACGCAATGAGAGTGTTATCCTTGTTTAAGATAACCCCAATAGTGATGCCTTTGACATACATTCACTATTTCGGCAGCTTTTCCTTTCCACTGTGGTCGTTGTTGTCATCCTCGCACAGCGTACTATTAAAAACTGCTCCTCTACCCCATCGGATTATGATGTGGTGATATTCTTTTTACTTTTCTATACTACCAGTCCTGCAACCCTTTTTCAACCTTTTATGGAGAAGGAAGCGGAACCTCCATTGATGGCGCCATGCCTTCTCCAACATTGTAAATTTCAGGAACTTTCCCTCTGATCAGCCCCATTGCGACGGGAATATCCTGTTCAATGGTTGTGACTTTTGTAGCAAAAGGCACAATGATCTGAACGTTTACGATTAAATGAATATTCACTTCCACGAACGCATTATTAATCCCAAACTCTTTTATATTTGAGGTGATGTTGGAAGTAACGTCGCCAACTGCATGAAAACGGATCGGAACTTCGGGCCCCAGATTTCCCAAAAGGACATTATTTGTAGCTTGTCCTAAAGGAACCGTATAGACAATCCCCTCCATATCTCCCGAATCCTCCACTTCAAGATCAAGATCGGTGAGAGATCGCAATACGCTGGTGTCGCCGCGTTCAATTGCCCGAAGATGCTCCTGCACCAGCTGCGTCGTTTCGGTTTGCACCCGATTTATAATTTCTGTGTTAAATTGAGTCGTCACCATTTCCGCTGAATCCGTTGGAACATTTTCAATGATTTCATTTATGTCCATAATCGTGGCAATCTCTCTGTTGACAGCTTTACTGATAACAAGAGCACCAATTTTTTTAGTCTGTGATTCGGCATAATTCATTAACGTCGGTTTAATTCCTACATTAATTGTCCATAGTCCCAGAATTGTAAACCCAATAAAGAGAACGGTGGAAATAAACCATACATAGCGAAGCGGCATGGGGCCAGATGGCCGCGATGATTTAAATTTCACGTAAAACGCCCTCCTTCGCTTCATTGTATGCGAAGAAATGGACGAGTTGCCTATAATCTGAACTTCTCTTCATTGTGTTTACGGAAGTTACACGGCACTCAAATTTTTAAGTTTATATTTTAAAATATCCCGCAGAAATTCAGGCATAAAATATTCTTTCGGTGCTCTTTGCATTTCAGGAAAAAAGTAGCCAAATGTAAACATATCTACTGTCGCCACCCGGTACACTTTATCCGCTTTGATTACTTCCCCGCCTATTTTAAAGGTATAGGATTCCGGTGTGATATTTTTATAAACAAACGTTCCAAGAATGCTTCCCCTAAAACCAAGACCCTTTACTACGGTGGTCGGCCATTCCTGATTTTGGGACTGCCTCAGCACTTCTTTCAGTTCACTTCCATGAAGCTCTACAATGCATGGATTAATAGGATGAGGCAGAATCCGATGTAAATCAAATGCGGTGACAGGACCCGCAGACAGCGAGTCCAGGAGCAAACCTCCCGTCAGGATTGCACAGTCTGCTTTACACCATTCAAACAAAGCGTCTGCAAGAAGGGAGGATAATACAGAATCCGGATCGAGCGGGTGGTGCGGGAGCGGCTCCCTGAGTGAAGCTTCTACAGTAGAAAGAAGTTCTTTTCCACGATCCAGCCACATTTGGATCTCCTGCTTTTCATGCGGTGACTCTTTAAGTCGGCTTGTCTCGATAAGTGAAGCGGTTTTTCGAGTGACTGATCGGGTTACCTGATCATAGTCAATTTCCACTTTTCCTGTGTATGCGCCATGCTTTCCTGCAGCAGCCAGCAATGATTGGTTTTGAAGCTTTCCTTCTTCAAAGGTATGATGCGTGTGTCCTCCCATGATGACATCAATCTCCGGACACTCTTCCGCTACCCATTCATCTTCCCTGATGCCGAGATGAGAAAGAAAGACGACGATGTCCACTTTCTGCTTCAGGACCCGAACCTGAGCTTTTAATTCATCTTTTGCAGGAGTTACAAGCCAGCCGAGTCTCTCATAAAATGCGGGATATTCTGCTGTAACCGCAACAATGCCAATTTTTGTTCCCTTTTCAGTCGAAGTAATATACGTTGGATAGACCCAATGCGGACGCTCCCCTTCGCTTGTAAAAAGGTTAGCCAGAACAACCGGGAATTGAGCTTCATCGTAAAGATGATGCAAATCCTCATGAGCAAATGTAATTCCTTCGTTATTTCCAATGGTCACGGCATCATAACCCGCTTCATTTAACAGCTGTATATTTTCTTTTCCTTTAGAACCTTCTGTTAAAGGGTGCCAGCGGTCTGCATGATCTCCTATGTCAAATAAAAAAACAGCTTCTCCCCTGTCCTGGTGAAACTTCTTTCTCTCTTTCAGCAGATCACGGATTCTCGGCCAGTTTTCAAAATGACTATGCAGATCATTTGTATGATAAAAATGAATGGTCTCTTTCATGGGAGAATTCCTCCTTTTTTGCTATCCCAACAGCCCTTCCATAATGGAACGGATTCCGATTAAAACCAGAATGAAACGAAGGACCAGCACCAGCTTGTCCGAGCGCAGCCGATGATTCAGCCAAGCACCCAGCTTCGCACCGAACCAGGCACCCGGAGCCAGTGCGAGAACATAAAGCCAATTTACATTACCTAGAATTATATGAGAAGCAGATCCTGTAATCGAGGATAAAAACACCATCAGCATAGAGGTGCCTACTGCAACATGAGGCGGAAATAAGAAAGCAATAATCATCACCGGCACCATGACCGATCCGCCGCCAATTCCAAATAACCCAGAGCCAAATCCCACTGTGAACGCTGCCAGCACTCCAATGAGAGGAGGAAATCCATATTGAAACTCCATACCCTGTGGATCTGTAAAGTGACGCTGATAAGAAGCAGTTTTGAACCGCTTAATCGGCTTTATTCTATTTCGTACCATAAGAATTAAAGATAAGAAGATCATAAAAAATCCAAACGATAAATGAAACGAATCCAGTGTCAGCCTCTGATTTACCCAGGACCCAACAATCGTACCCGGTCCGCTGCCGATAAAAAAGAGCAGGCCGCTTTTTATATCGACTGTGTTCTTTTTTAAATAAGACAGTGTAGAAGAAAGCCCTGTAAAGATCATCACTACAAGAGAAATCCCAACGGCTGTTTGAGGTGTAATACCGGCAATCCAGCCTAAAGAAGATCCAAAAAATAAAAGCGCAGGCACCACAATTACCCCTCCGCCTAGCCCAATAAGGGAACCAAGAGAACCTGCTGTCAATCCTATTAAAAGTAACAAAACCCATTCCATTCTATTTCATCTCCAGCCTATTTATCCCGCGATTAATTCTATCCCGGCGCTTCTATCTCTATGTTTGTAAATGAAATCACAAATTGAAGTCACGCTTAATGAACGGCTTAAAATAAGTCCAGCTGTCTCGGTGCTAAATTTGTGTATTCAATATTCATTAATTTCATAAACTGCTTTGCATTTTTTGCAGCATGACCTCCGGAATTATTATTAAAGAGAACATACACATCATCCACTTTTTTATGCAGCAATTGTATTCGGGTCACCCACTCTTGAAGCTCCTCTATATTATAATCATATAAATAGCGTACCTCACGCCAATTGTTTTCATTTCCTTTTTGGGTCCAGCCATGAACATTGCGTCCATGAAAGCGGACGAGTACAGCTTTATCATGAATCACGACCGGTACAATCGGTATCGAGCCTTCTCCAGCCTGCGGTTCATCACAAATACTATGAATCCAGTCCTCTTCCTTTAAAAAGGATATGGTTCTGTCCATAAATTCAGATTCATACCAGGTCTGGTTGCGAAACTCAATTGCCAGAGGAAGGTCAGAAAGCTGTTTTTTGCAATAGCGGATGTAATCAACATTGTCCTTGCGGCAGTCAAACCAGGGCGGAAACTGCAGAAGCACCATGGCAAGCTTATTGGCGTCATGAAGGGGCCATACAGATTGCCTGAATGCCTCAAACATTGCCTTTTTTGACTCAAAAGGAATATCACCGCGCTGATGACCTGTCATTCCCTGATAGGCCTTCACCACAAATTGAAATTGGTCCGGTGTCTCTTTGATCCATTTTTCCACATTGCGTTCCGGTTGAATGGCATAAAAAGAGGCGTCCAGCTCTACAATAGGAAAATGACCCGAATAATCCTTTAATTTTTCTTTAGCAGCGGAGCTTTCCTGATACAGATCAGGATGATCTCCCCACCCCGTTAATCCAATGTAAATCATGTTATCACCTACTAGTATGTATGCTTACATTCATTGTACCATAACAAAAAACGGAATCCTTTAACGCCCATTCTGTGCCCATACGTATAGCCCCTTAATAACACGAACCTTTTCCAAAGAGAGAAAAAATGTAAAAACACACACCCTGTAAAAGGATGTGTGCAATTCTTAAGTTATCCAATTGAACCTTCCATCTCGAACTTAATCAGACGGTTCATTTCAACTGCATATTCCATCGGTAGTTCTTTCGTAAACGGCTCGATGAAGCCCATTACGATCATTTCTGTTGCTTCTTCTTCAGAAATTCCGCGGCTCATAAGATAGAACAGCTGCTCTTCAGATACTTTCGATACTTTTGCTTCATGCTCCAATGAAATATTATCGTTTAAGATTTCATTGTAAGGAATTGTATCGGAAGTGGACTGATTATCCATGATCAGTGTATCGCACTCGA
Source organism: Jeotgalibacillus proteolyticus (assembly GCF_050107735.1). Taxonomy (GTDB): domain Bacteria; phylum Bacillota; class Bacilli; order Bacillales; family Jeotgalibacillaceae; genus Jeotgalibacillus; species Jeotgalibacillus proteolyticus_A. The sequence continues at coordinate 23,391 of NZ_JBNILO010000014.1, read as the reverse complement.
TATTTGAACGCGCGCCGTGAGCTTTGCGTCCAAAATGAACGATTCCGCGATAGGTAACTTTACCGCCTTGCTTTGAAATGGATTTCGAAACAATCGTAGAAGAGGTATTAGGTGCCAGGTGATGCATTTTTGCTCCTGCATCCTGGTGCTGCCCTTTACCTGCTAATGCGATGGACAGCGTCATGCCCCGTGCGCCTTCTCCACGAAGAATAACCGCCGGATATTTCATCGTCAGCTTCGAACCGATGTTGCCATCCACCCATTCCATTGTGGCATTTGCATCACACACCGCACGCTTCGTTACAAGGTTGAACACATTGTTCGCCCAGTTTTGAATCGTGGTATAGCGGCAGTAAGCATCTTTCTTGATGATGATTTCCACCACTGCACTATGAAGTGAGTTTGTCGTATAAACGGGAGCGGTACAGCCTTCTACGTAGTGAACGCTTGAGCCTTCATCCGCAATAATCAGGGTACGCTCAAACTGCCCCATGTTTTCTGAGTTAATCCGGAAATAAGCCTGAAGCGGAGTATCAACTTTTACGCCCTTTGGCACATAGATGAAAGATCCGCCGGACCATACAGCCGAGTTAAGAGCAGAAAACTTGTTGTCACGAGATGGGATAACAGTTCCCCAATGCTCTTTAAACAGTTCTTCATTTTCACGAAGAGCAGAATCTGTATCTTTAAAGACGATTCCCATGTCTTCTAGCTCTTCTTTCATGTTGTGGTATACAACCTCTGATTCATACTGTGCAGATACACCTGCAAGGTATTTTTGCTCCGCTTCAGGAATACCTAATTTGTCAAACGTACGCTTGATCTCTTCAGGCACCTCGTCCCAGCTGCGTTCACTTTTCTCAGAAGGCTTAACATAGTAGGTAATTTCATCGAAATTCAACCCGCTCATGTCGCCCCCCCATTGAGGCATTGGCATGCTGTAAAACTGTTCAAGCGCTTTAAGACGGTAGTCAAGCATCCATTGAGGCTCGCTTTTCATGCGTGAGATTTCTTCAACAATTTCTTTTGTCAATCCACGCTTGGAGCGAAAAATGGAAACATCTTCGTCATGAAAGCCATATTTATAATCGCCCACATCCGGCATTTTCTTAGCCATGGTGATTCCTCCTTTTTTACTTATCTGCTTTAAATTGAGCTGCTTTCAGCTCATTTTTGACGCTTTAATGCGTAAAGCAGATATTATGAATCGTTTTGGTCAATTCCTTTTTCCATCGCTTTCCAGGCAAGTGTGGCACATTTGATTCGTGCCGGAAACTTTGCCACTCCCTGCAATGCTTCGATGTCGCCAAGATCGATTGAATCATCGTACTCCTTACCGAGCATCATATCGGAAAAAATTCCTGACATTTTCAGTGCTGTATCTACTTCCTGACCTTTGACTGCCTGCGTCATCATAGAAGCGGATGCCATTGAAATCGAGCATCCTTCACCATCAAATTTCGCTTGCTTTACGATCCCGTTTTCAACGTCAAGCGACAGATGAATACGGTCTCCGCAAGTAGGATTGTTCATATCTATTGTAACACTTCCATCTTCAATTGCACCCTTGTTGCGCGGGTTTTTATAATGATCCATGATCACTTGCCGATAAAGTGTATCCAAGTTATTAAAAGACATCGCTAAAATACTCCTTTGTTTTCACAAGTCCGGCGACAAGCTTATCAATGTCCTCTTCTGTATTATACAAATAAAAGCTTGCACGTGCCGTGGATGAAACATTCAGCCACTTCATCAGCGGCTGGGCACAGTGATGGCCTGCCCGAATGGCGATTCCCTCTGCATCCAGCACTGTTGCCAGATCGTGAGGATGTAAATCCGCCAAATTAAAGGTAACCAGACCTGCCCGTTCCTGAGGATCTGCAGGCCCGTAAATGGTCATATCGTCAATTTGTGACATCTTATCCATCGCATAAGCAGCTAAATGGTGTTCATGCTTTTCAATTTCTTCAAGCCCTACTTCTTCAAGGAAATCGATGGCAGCACCTAATCCGATGGCTCCTGCAATTATAGGTGTACCACCTTCAAATTTCCAAGGAAGCTCCTTCCATGTCGACTCCTGCAGACCGACAAAGTCGATCATTTCACCGCCAAATTCAATCGGCTCCATTTTATTCAGGATATCTTTTTTGCCGTAAAGAACACCGATACCGGTTGGTCCGCCCATTTTGTGACCCGAAAAAGCGAAGAAATCACAGTCAAGATCCTGAACGTCCACCTTCATGTGAGGAGCCGCCTGGGCGCCGTCCACTACCATAATCGCCCCATTTTCATGAGCGATCTGGGTGATCTCTTTAATCGGGTTCATCGTGCCAAGAACGTTTGACACCATCATAATGGAAACAATTTTCGTATTTTTTGTTACAGTTTCACGTACGTCTTCAAGAGATAATGTTCCATCTTCCTGAAGTGGCACGTACTTTAGAGTAGCACCTGTTGCTTTAGCAAGCTGCTGCCAAGGGATAATATTGCTGTGGTGTTCCATGTGGGTGATAACAATCTCATCGCCCTCACTCACTTTTTCGCGGCCATACCCTTGAGCAACCGTATTAATGGCAGTAGTAGTCCCGCGCATAAAAATAACTTCCTGAGTGGAAGGGGCATTAATGAAGTTTTTCACCTTTTCACGAGCGCCTTCATACCGGTCAGTTGCTCTGGTTCCTAATGTATGAACACCACGATGAACATTTGAATTGTACCCTCTATAGTATTCATCTAATGTTTGGATCACAGACAGCGGCTTTTGAGAAGTCGCTGCGCTATCCAAATAAACAAGTGGATGACCATTAACTTCCTGATCAAGTATAGGGAACTGTCTGCGGATCTCATTTACATTCATTATTGAACTTTCCTTTCGATAACCTCGCTCAGCTGTCGTTTAACTCCCTCAATTGGAAGCTTCGTCACAACAGGTGCAAGGAAGCCATGTATAACCAGACGCTCCGCTTCATGCTTGGATATTCCGCGGCTCATTAAATAGAAGAGCTGCATTGGATCTACACGTCCAACAGAAGCTGCGTGTCCGGCTGTAACATCATCTTCGTCGATCAACAGAATCGGGTTGGCATCTCCGCGCGCTTTCTCACTCAGCATAAGCACACGTGACTCCTGTTCAGCATTGGCTTTTGTAGCACCATGCTCAATTTTTCCGATGCCATTGAAGATGGAAGATGCTGCATCCTTCATTACACCGTGTTTTAAGATATATCCTTCTGAGTTTTTGCCCCAGTGGGTAATATTCGTTGTGAAATTCTGCTTTTGATTTCCACGGCCCACAACCACCATTTTAGTATCTCCAAATGAATTATCGCCAATTAATTTGGTGATATTCTCTGAAACCGTATCTCCATCATTCATCATCCCGAGCGCCCACTCGATGCGGGAATCACGGCCTGCAACACCTCGGCGGTTTACATACGTTGTGGTGCCTGCTGATAAATTATCAACCGCTCCGTAAACAACGCGTGCATTTTGCTTGGCAATGACTTCAGAAACGATATTAACGACCGATTCTTTTACATCATCAGTAGCAAGATAAGATTCTACATACGTAACAGAGCTATTGTCATCTGCCACTACAAGCACATGGTTAAATAATGCAGCACCAGGATGATCATGGACATAAACAGCCTGGATCGGCTCAGCGATTTCTACATTTTTAGGTACATATAAAAATGCTCCGCCGTTTACTAATGCTGCATGCAGTGCTGTAAGCTTGTGTTCATCCACTTTTACAGCATCTGTCATAAAGTATTTTTCAACTAGTTCCGGGTGTTCTTTTGCTGCTGTTAAAATATCAGTAAAAATAACTCCCTGTGCTTTCAGCTCTTCAGAAAGAGTCAAAAGCGCCGGTGTATTATTGCGCTGTATATATAAATTTTCCTGTTTTTCAACATCGATTAATGTTTTGATGCTTTCCGGCAGCTCTTCTACTGAGCCATATACTTCACTGTCAATTGTGTGATTTGCAAACTGAGTAAAGTTCCAATTTACAATTTTCGTTTTGTCCGGCTTCGGTAATGGAAGATCATCTGCTTTCGCAAGTGCGTCCAATCGAAGGGACGACAGCCAGTTTGGCTCACCGTTACGCTGTGAAAAAGCCTCTACCGTTTGCTGATCAACCGGTAAGTTTGTTTGTGTCGTCATCTTTATCCTCCTAACGATTACGCTTCTTGACCTACAGTTTCGTCTTCAATTCCCAGTTCCTGCTTAATCCAGTCATAGCCTTCTGATTCCAGACGGTGTGCAAGCTCAGGACCGCCGGATTTTACTACGCGTCCCTGCATCATGACATGAACATGATCCGGTGTAATGTAATTCAGCAGACGCTGATAATGGGTGATAATCAGGCAGCCGAAATCTTCACCGCGCATTTGATTGATTCCTTTGGAAACCACTTTTAGCGCATCGATATCAAGTCCTGAATCAATTTCATCAAGAATACCGAATTCAGGTTTGATCATCATTAACTGAAGAATTTCGTTGCGTTTCTTTTCTCCGCCTGAGAAGCCTTCATTTAAATAACGCTGAGCCATGTTCTGGTCCATTTCAAGGAAGTCCATGTTTTTATCAAGTTCTTTAATAAATTTCATGAGCGAAATTTCCTGTCCTTCTTCACGACGGGAATTGATTGCTGAACGAAGAAAATCTGCGTTTGTAACGCCTGTGATTTCACTTGGGTACTGCATAGCAAGGAAGAGGCCTGCCTGTGCACGCTCATCCACTTCCATTTCAAGGACATTTTCTCCATTAAGAAGAACTTCACCTTTAGTTATATCAAATTTAGGGTGTCCCATAATAGCAGATGCAAGAGTTGACTTGCCCGTACCATTTGGTCCCATGATAACGTGTATTTTACCGCTGTCGAGTTCAAGGTTTACACCTTTAAGTATCTCCTTGCCTTCAATTTCAACATGAAGATCTTTAATAATTAATGTTGAAGCCATAGCTGTATTACCTCCGTTTGAGCAATTTTATGGACAATCCATTCTCACTTTATTCTCATTCTAATCTTATAACAAATTAAAATAAGAATCAAATCCTACAGATTATGGAGGAAAATGAAAGTTCCTTAACCAGAAAAAAGCCAGTGTAGTAAACACTGACTCTTTTCTCATTCCTTATTATAGATGATTGTGAAGTTTACTATCAAGGTCTGCAATCAATTGCTGCTCTTTTTTGTAATCTTCTTCTCTTTTCATTTCAACTTCCATGCGAACATCATGCTGTCTCATATATGTTTCATAACCTACTCCATGAGAACTTTGCATCGCTTTTTCCATTTCACCTGTGTACTCCATATTAATCTTATGGATAATGAATCATTCCTTTTCGGTTTTTTCCGTGGCTTATGTTCATGTACACAGGTTATATACCCAGCAAATAAATGGATAAACCATTTTTCTGGATTTTTTATTGCTTCATCTGTCCTTCTTCATACAAATTCAATGTCCACTCCACTTCTGTAGCTCCCTGCGCCATGACAGCACCTGCCTGAACCGCTGCGCTCACAGCCGATACTTCCCGGATCTGAGAAGGTGAAATACCGTGATCAATACAGCCAGTGACATGATAATGAACACAGTATTCATCCTGTGTCGCAAGACTTACTCCAAGTGCGATCAATTGTTTTTCTTTTTGAGTAAGCTCTCCTTCTTTAAAGCATTCCTCCGTAAAGGAGTGATAGGTTTTCATAATGGCAGGCATTTTACTGCTTAATTCGCCTATTGCTTCTTTAAGTGTAAACACATCTTCATCCTGGATATGATGATCCATATTGCCACCTCTTTTAATTAGAATAAACTTAATATGTGCAGGATTGGGTTGATCATTCGTTCTTTTAATAAATGCCTCATTCGTGTTCATTTAGCAATGGGGACCCGGGCATTTCCGTTTCAGGCGTACGCTTTCCGCGGGGCGGGAGGTGAGTCCCTTTAATGCTTCTGCATTTTCATGGTCTCACCCTTCCCGCTGCTTCCCGCTGGAGTCGACGCCTTCCATTTCAATGCCCCTATTCTCTTTAACTGTGTCATTTAAAAACAGAAGATGAATTAACGCATAAAAAAAGTGCATTTCCCTTTACTTCTGTGATACAAAAGTCAATTGAAAAGCAGGTGGATCCTTTTTTAACAAGAGGATCGGGGCAGTTCCGTTTCAGGCGCACGCTTTCCGCGGGGCGGGAGGTGAGCCCCTTTAATGCTTCCGCATTTTCACGATCTCACCCTTCCCGCTTCATCCCGCTGGAGTCGACACCTTCCACTGCAATGCCCCTATTCTTTTTAACTGGGTCATTTGAAAACAGGAAATGAATTTACGCATACAGGAAGTCATAATCCTTTACTTCTGTAAAACAAGTGTAAATTGAAAAGCAGGTGGATCCTTTTTTAACAAGAGGACCGGGGCAGTTCCGTTTGAGGCACACGCTTTCCGCGGGGCGGGAGGTGAGCCCCTTTAATGCTGCCGCATTTTCTTGGTCTCACCCTTCCCGCTTTATCCCGCTGGAGTCGACACCTTCCACTGCAATGCCCCTTTCTTTCTATCGTAAAGGAGTTATTTGGCAAGCTTAAAGCGCAGTGAACTGTAAAAAGAGCAGCCTGAGAAGTATTTGTCCCAGGCTGCTCTTTATATTTAATTTAAGCTATTTAGTTTAAGCCTATTTTGTTCTTATTCTCCGCTTACTGGAACAACAGAACCTTCCCATTCTTCAAGAATAAAGTCCTGGATTTCTTCAGAAGTTAAAACTTCCACAAGCTTTTGAACTGCTTCATTTTCTTCATCTCCGCTGTTTACTGCAATTACATTAACATATGGAGAATCTTCATCTTCGCGTGCAATGGAATCTTCAATCGGGTTAAGTCCTGCATCAATCGCATAATTAGAGTTGATAAGAACAGCGTCGCCTTCTTCATTTTCATAAAGCTGAACAAGAAGAGATGCTTCTACATCTGCTACAAACTCAAGGTTTTTTGGATTTTCTTGAACGTCTGAGATTTCAGCAACTGTTTTATCTACTTCCGGATCCAATTTGATCAGACCTTCAGCTTCAAGCATCGTTAAAATCCGGCCATGGTCTGCCACTGAGTTGCTCATGATAATTTCAGCACCGTCCGGTAATTCATCAAGTGTATCGTATTTTTTTGAATAGACGCCGATTGGCTCGATATGAATCCCGCCTGCATTCGCTAAATCATAGCCAAGCTCTTCATCTGCATTTTGCGATTCAAGATAAGGTACATGCTGAAAATAATTCGCATGAATTTCGCCTGCATCTAAATCCTGATTCGGAAGAACATAGTCCTGGTAAGTCTCAATCACCAGGTCCACTCCTTCTTCTTCAAGCAGCGGCTGTGCCTGCTCTAAAATTTCAGCGTGAGGTACATTGGATGCTCCGACAATCAGCTCAACCGGCTCGCCATCTTCACTTTCTTCTATCTCACCTGCTGAGTTGTCTGATCCACATGCTGTTAAAGCAAAAATACTCGCTGCTGCAAAAGTTCCTGTTACCCATTTTTTCATTTAAACTCTCTCCCTTTTTTTAAACTTATCTTTTATCCAGTTTCCGTGTGAAGAAATCACCAAGAAATTGAATGATAAATACAATGATCAAAATAATAATAGTGGCTGCAAGTGTCACGTCGTCCCTGCTCCGCTGAAAACCTTCTAAGAAAGCAAGATTCCCGAGGCCGCCAGCCCCAATAACACCTGCCATTGCGGTATATCCAACAAGCGCAATCGCTGTTACTGTGATGCCGGACACAAGAGCCGGAAGCGATTCTCTGATGAGAACTTTACTTATAATAGTAGAAACCTTCGCTCCCATGGACCTTGCTGCTTCAATGACGCCTTTATCAATTTCACGAAGCGCAATTTCAACCATCCTTGCGTAGAATGGAGCAGCTCCGATTATTAAAGCTGGCAATGCTGCATCCGCTCCCCTGATCGTTCCGAGCATAGCGCGGGTGAACGGAATAAGCAGGACAATTAAAATAATGAATGGTATAGACCTGAAAACATTGACGATGATGCTGGTGACCGTATAGACTGCCCGATTTTCCCAAATATTATTCTTAGATGTCAGAAAAAGCAGCAAGCCGAGAAGAAGCCCTGCAATAAATGTAAAAGCGACTGAAATCACGGTCATATAAATGGTTTCGTAGGTTGCCTCCCACATGGTCGGCCATTCTACATTTGGAAACAGCTGTTCAATCATATGAGATCACCTCCACTCCTACTTTTGCGGAATGCAGAAAATCTACCGCTTTCTTTACTTCATTGACTGGACCATTTACGTGTATAAACAACGACCCGTAGGCTCCGTTTTGTGTCTGTGATATTTTCCCCTGAAGAATATTGACCTGCAAATCAAATGAGCGAATAAGATTAGTGATCACAGGCTGCTCTGCAGATTCACCGACAAATGTCAGTTTAATCACCTTGCCATCCTTAAACTCTTTTACCAGCTGTTCGATGGTTTCCTTCGTTTCTTCAGGTTCTGTCACCTGCTGGACGAAGCGCTTCGTGATGGCTTCTTTCGGCTGTTTGAATACGTCAAGAACATCACCTAATTCAACCACACGGCCATCTTCCATCACGGCTACCCGATGGCAGATTTTTCGTATAACATGCATCTCATGAGTGATCAGTACGATGGTCAATCCCATCCGTTTATTGATATCCACCAGTAATTCCAGTATGGCATCGGTAGTCTGGGGATCTAATGCGGAAGTTGCCTCATCGCATAACAGAACTTCCGGTTCGTTTGCAAGTGCGCGGGCAATTCCCACTCTCTGCTTTTGACCGCCGCTTAGCTGAGCAGGATAGGCGTCTCCGCGTCCACTAAGTCCGACCAGCTCGATTAATTCATCGACCCGCTGATCCCTCTCTTTTTTTCCTACACCCGCAATTTCAAGGGGAAACGAAATATTTTCCCGGACTGTTCTGGACCATAATAAATTAAAGTGCTGAAAGATCATGCTGATTTTCTGGCGCGCCTTTCGCAGCTCACCGCCTTTAATATTGGAAACCAGTTTGCCGTTCACATCCACTGTTCCTGACGTTGGGGACTCGAGTCCGTTCAGCATGCGGATCAAGGTGCTTTTCCCTGCTCCACTGTAGCCGATCACACCAAAGATCTCTCCCTCTTTAATAGTAAGATTTACATCATTCACAGCCGTTAACGACCCGCTTTTTGTTTTAAACAGCTTCTTTACATTTGAGATGGTAATCACGCCATCACCTTCTTTCTTTTCTTTAATCACTTTCATCTTGCAGTGTGCCCATTTTAGTAGGTCAGGATAAAACAAAAGCGCCTTTCTGCAAATAGGAGCAGAAAGGCGCAAAAATATATTGTCCCTTCTCTCATATCCCAGGTTTAACCTGTGTGAATTGGCACCTTTCCAGTCAAGAATGACTGCTGGTTGCCGGGTTTCATCGGGCACATCCCTCCACCGCTCTATATAAGAGTATTCGTGTTATTCAGTTCGCTGCACCTGATGTCGAATCATGGCGCTTTCAGTACGAGAATCATATTATCACGATTTCAAAATAAGTGTCAACAAAAAGATTTCTTTAATAGCACACTCACTTTCAGTCAAATAAAAAAGAGTGAAAATCGTTTATGGCGCGACATCAAAATAAAAAGCCACCCGGTTTACAGATGGCTTTGCAATCGCTCAAATAGATTTGGCACCGATTCGAATTTGTAAAGCTTTTCTTCAAACTCACCGTTTTTCCAAATAAGCAGGCACGGGACACTTTCAATTTGATACGTTTCAGCAAGTGATTCTACATAATTCAAATCCGCTTTTCCAATGCTGTAGCCCGGAAGCGTTGAAGCGGTAATTTCAAGCATGCGCCCTGCAAGCTTGCAGGTTCCGCACATGGGAGTATAAAGATAAAGAGCAGTGTGGGCATTGCGGTCAAGCTCGGCCTTCAGCTGCTCAAAATTCCATTCCTGTATCATTTATATATTCATCCTTTTTTCCAAATACTCAGTATTAATATCAATATTTGCACTCAGCAGCAGAGAAGCTAAAAAATTCGATGGCGTAGTAGCCACTTCTCTGTAAGCACGGTCAATATAAAGATGTTCCGCATCGGGGAATTCACGTTTAAACTGTTTTCGGAGTTTTTCACCCGCTTCATCTGCGTCCACTAAAATATACACATCCCGATTTGTAAGCTGGTCAATTAATTCATCCATTCTTGAAAAACTGATGGTGCCGTTCGTGCAAATAATGTCTACCGGTTCACGAATAATCGGCAGCACCTTTCTTTTATCAGACGTACCTTCGACAATGATGACCTTCTCATACCCATCATCCATCCTGCCTCACACCCTATCATCCATAATGGCCAGTTCACAACACAATGAATTGATTAAAGTAGTATATGATACTTCTTTTATTTTCGCTTGTTTCTTTGTGAAATGCAAACACCAGCAATTGAAAAAAGGCGTCTGACCATGCGCTTTTCATTCCTGTTAAAGCCGATGTAGACGGTTTAATGGCACAGCAGTTTAAAGGTAAAAAGGATAAATAAAGCCGCTGTCCGTTAACGTGCACGTCCAGCGGCCTGACTATGTATTGCTCAGTCTTCATTCGTCATTTCATCGTATTTTTCAGCAGTCATCAGCTCATCTACTTCACTTGGGTTGTCCAGTTCCACAACCACCATCCAGGCTTTTTCAAATGGAGATTCGTTGACAAATTCAGGGCTGTCGCTTAATTCTTCGTTGACTTCTACAACCTTGCCGCTGACTGGTGCATAAAGCTCGGAAACGGTTTTAACCGATTCAACACTGCCAAAAGGCTCGTCAGATTTCAGCACGTCGCCTACTTCAGGAAGCTCAACAAATACAATATCGCCAAGTTCAGACTGTGCAAAAGAAGTGATGCCAATGCGTGCTTTGTTGTCCTCTACTTTTACCCACTCATGTTCTTCTGAATAACGTAATTCTTTTGGTGAACTCATATTATTCCCTCCACTTTCAATCTGCGTTCTTTACAGTTTAATTTTTGCATATTCAACGCCTTAACACAAGAAATGTTTATCCCGGATTGTTACTTCCAGTATTGCTCAAATTCAGCTTCTTTGAAGCCAACCGTTACATGCTGACCATCTGTTGTAAGCGGACGTTTAATCAGCATGCCGTCTGATGCGAGGAGCTCAAGTTTTTCATCGTCGCTCATGTCGCCAAGACGATCTTTAAGTCCCAGCTCCCTGTACTTCATGCCGCTTGTATTAAAAAACTTTTTAAGATCCAATCCACTTTTATTGTAAAGCTCTTTCAGTTCTTCTTTGGAAGGAGGGGCCTCGATCAAATGAACTTCCTCAAATGAAGTTCCAGATTCTTCAAGCCATTTTTTAGCTTTTCTGCATGTTCCGCATTTTGGATACGAATAAAAAGTAATGGACAATACATTCACCTCATCTTTTATTTTAATCACTGGAGAAAACTAATAGCATCTGTCCTCCACAGTAATGATTAATTGCTTCAACTGATCTATTGCGTCTTCAAAAGCCAATGAATAATAACGCTGCGTCCCTTGCTGCTCCATCTTCAGTATCCCTTGTTCCCGCAGTATTTTCAAATGGTGTGAAACGGCAGGACGAGATAATGTAAGCTCAGATGTAATTTCATTTACTGTTAACGTATCATTTTTCGTCAGCAGCAGGATGATGTCCTGACGGCAGGTATCACTCAATGCTTGAAATAAAGGAATACATGCACGCAGTTTCTCCAGGGCCTGTTCTCCCATGGCACCTCACCTCAATTCTTCTGACCTTATTATACTCTTTCCTGTGTTTTCCTTACAATCGCAGCAGCGGTTTTACTTGAAACCATAGAACCAAAACGTGTTTGAATACGGTTCATCGCACCAGGAATAATTTCTTCCTTACCCTTATGAAACTGTTCAAACGCTTCATTTGCCACTTCTTCTGCAGACATAATCTTCTTTTGAAACAGCTTGGATTCGTCCAGCTCAGCAGCATCCTTAAAGCCTGTGCTTGTGGCTCCGGGGCAAAGAACCGACACTTGAACGCCCAGATCTTTCCATTCATTGGATAAAGCGAGGCTAAAGGATTTCACATAGGCTTTTGAAGCGTAATAAACAGCCATTAGTGGTCCGGGAAAATAGGCCGCAACCGAAGCTACATTTAAAATCCTGCCTTTTCCGCTTTGAATCATGTCTTTACCGAACAGTTTTGTAAGCGCCGTTAAAGAAGTAATATTCAGTTGGATCATTGCTTCTTCCTTCGCCAGCTCTGTTATATGAAATTCACCGAACAGACCCACCCCTGCATTATTTATCAACGTATGAATTTTTAAGCCGTTATCGCTAATTTGCTTATAAAGCTTCTGAGCAGACCCCTCAAGGGATAGATCGCTCTCAAACACCGCAATTTGGACTCCATATTTTTGAGAAAGTTCAGCTTTTTGTTGATGTAAACGCTCGATGCTTCTTGCAGCGAGTACAAGATCTTCTCCTGCCTCGGCATATTTGATTGCGAGAGATTCTCCGATTCCACTTGACGCTCCTGTAATGAGTACAGTCATGATTCCATTCCTCTTTTCCATTGTTTTTAGTCAGTTTAATAATTTTCAGTTTAAATGTTTAAACGTTTGAACATATAGTACAGCAATCGACTTTGATCTGTCAATTTACATGCTTTTTATCAAATGATTTTTACTTATTATTAAGATGAAAAAACCCTGCAAAATCCGTTAGATGCGGATCTTTACAGGGTGTTTGAACGATTAATTATACTACAAATTTTTCAACATCAATCAGTTTTGCTGCTGCTTCACGCTTCACCGGAATTAAATTCACTGGTGTGTAGCGTGTAAACTTGCGAAGAGCTGACAGCATCATGCGCAGTGTGTCTCCGCTCTCAACTGCAATAACGGTTTCTTTGGCATGCCCTTCAATTTCATTGAACGCTTCCTGACAGAAAATCTGAGTGTAAAGGATTTTTTGCTTATTTTTTTCAAGCCCGGTTTTTTCAACGGCTTTTTGCGTACGCAGTAATGCAGATTCCATCGCATAGGCGAGAGACACGATATCCGCAATATTTACAAGGACTTCCTGCTCTGCTTCGAGCGCCTTGCCATATTTTTGTGCTGCCAGTCCGGCAGCCAGCAGACCGATCTTTTTCGCATTTTTCACAAGATAAACTTCTTGCGCTAACGGCTCATCACTGATTTCTTCCGGCATCATCGTCATCAATTCTTCCTGAAGGGCCTGCGCTTTTTGGAAAAGAGGCAGCTCGCCTTTCATCGCTTTTCGCAAATACGTGCCTGGAACAAGAAGACGGTTGATTTCGTTCGTGCCTTCGAATATCCGGTTAATGCGTGAATCACGATAAATGCGCTCAACTTCGTACTCCTGCATGAAACCGTAACCACCATGCAGTTGAACCGCTTCATCCGCGATGTAATCGAGTGTTTCTGTTCCAAACACTTTATTTAACGAACATTCAATCGCATATTCAGCGATTGATTTAGCTACTTCCGTGCCGTTTTTAATCTCTTCATCAGAGAGCTGGCTCATGCGGTCTTCAAATAGTCCAACAGTCCGGTAGACTGAGCTTTCAGTTGCATATAGTTTTGCACCCATCGTCGCCAATTTTTCTTTTGTTAAGTTAAATGATGAAATAGGCGTTTTAAATTGCTGGCGCTCGTTGGTATATTTAACTGCCAGCTCAAGTGCGCGTTTTGAAGCGCCAACTGTACCAACTCCCAGCTTGTAGCGGCCGATATTCAGGATATTAAACGCAATGACATGCCCTTTTCCAGCATCCCCAAGAAGGTTTTCAACCGGCACCTCTGCATCAGATAAAATCAATGTGCGCGTTGAAGAGCTTTTGATCCCCATTTTCTTTTCTTCTGCTCCAACTGAAACGCCAGGGAAATCTCGTTCTATGATAAAGGTGGAAAAATGCTCTCCGTCTATTTTAGCGTAGACGACAAACACATCAGCAAAGCCTGCATTGGTAATCCATTGTTTCTCACCATTCAGGACATAATGGGTACCTGCCTCATTAAGCTTTGCCACCGTTTTTGCACCAAGTGCATCTGACCCGGAACCAGGCTCTGTCAGAGCATAGGCAGCAATTTTTTCTCCAGTGGCAAGTGCCGGAAGATACTTCTGCTTCTGGTCTTCATTTCCGAAAAGAACGATTGGAAGTGAACCGATACCTACATGTGCACCGTGCGTAATTGAAAAGCCTCCTGCCCGTGACATTCTTTCAGCAATCAATGCAGAGCTTACTTTATCAAGTCCCAGCCCGCCGTATTCCTCCGGCACATCTGCTCCTAACAGACCAAGATCTCCTGCTGACTTCAAAAGTTTAACAGAGCGGTCAAACTCATGATTTTCAATATGCTCCACCTGCGGCACCACTTCGTTCAGCACATAATCCTCTGTCGTTTTGGCAATCATCTTCTGTTCATCTGTGTAGTCCTCAGGTGTAAACATGCGGATTGCCTCTATATCCTCAATTAAAAAACTACCGCCTTTAATAACGGATGTTGTTTCGTTTGTCATCACTGGTTCCTCCCTTTTCCCTTTTCGTTCGTCTTTATTGAATCATTTCAAATACGCCTGCTGCTCCCATTCCTCCGCCGATGCACATTGTCACCACACCAAATTGCTGATTTCTGCGCTTTAATTCATGCAGAAGGGATAATGTCAGCTTTGCTCCTGTACAGCCGAGCGGGTGCCCGAGAGCAATTCCTCCGCCGTTAACGTTTACGATTTCCTCATTTAAACCGAGCTGTCTGATCACCTGAATGGCTTGTGAAGCAAAGGCTTCATTTAATTCGAACAGGTCTATGTCTGATAGTGACAGGCCTGCAAGCTTAAGCGCTTTAGGAACAGCTTCTACAGGACCGATTCCCATAATTTCAGGCGGAACTCCTCCGACAGCAAAGGACCTGAACTTCGCGATGGGCTTTAAGCCTAAGGATTCTGCTTTTTCACGATCCATCACCATCACAGCTGCTGCCCCGTCACTTGTCTGGGATGCATTTCCTGCTGTTACAGTTCCGGTGCGGGAAAATGCGGGACGCAATTTGCTCAGAGATTCTACGGTCGAATCAGGCCGCACGCCTTCATCCTGGGAAAATGAAAATGTTCTTTCGTTGAGCTGATGTTTTCCATCAACATTTCGCAATGTCACATCAACCGGCACAATCTCATCCTTATACTTGCCTTCTGCCAACGCTTTTGCAGCTTTCTGGTGGCTCCATACAGCGAAGGCGTCCTGCTCCTCACGGGTGATCCCGTATTTTTTGGCAACCTCTTCAGCTGTATGCCCCATGCTCATATAATATTCGGGCATTTCTTCTGCAAGACGGATATTCGGCCGCACGGTGTGTCCCATCATCGGTACAAGACTCATAGATTCAGCGCCGCCTGCGATGACTGTATCTGAATGGCCCAGCATAATTCTTTCCGCCCCGTAAGCAATGGTCTGAAGTCCGGATGAGCAATATCGATTGACCGTAATCGCAGGTACAGTGTGGGAAAGACCCGCCAATGCCCCAATATTTCTTGCCATGTTCATCCCTTGTTCAGCTTCAGGCATCGCACAGCCGATGATCAGATCATCAATATTCCCATCATAATTTCCTGCCCGCTTAAGCGTTTCTCTTACCGCGAGTGCACCTAAATCGTCCGGACGCACAGTAGCTAAAGATCCTTTTTTCGCTTTACCAACTGGTGTTCTTGCACCAGCTACAATTACTGCTTCACGCATTGTGCTCCCCCTTTACATTTAACTCTGTTCCTCCTGCTGTTGAAAAAATGGATCATTTGCTGCCTTAAGTCAACAGGCACCGATAATTAATCTTCTTCAACAGCGGACTGGCGTCAGAGAGAATATAGATATCAGTTGCGCAGAGGCTTGCCTTTAACAAGCATATGCTGCATTCTCATTTGAGACTTCGGCTCCTGAACCAAACTTAGAAAAGCTTCCCGTTCAAGCTTAAGCAAATACTCTTCGTCGACTTCCGTTCCAAAAGGCACTTTCCCTCCAGCAATCACGTAAGCAAGCTTTCTCGCAATCTTCAAATCATGCTCGGAAATAAAGCCGGAATGGTACATCGTTTGAGCACCGAGCAGCAGCGTGGCATACCCGGTTTCCCCGACTACAGGCACTTTCCGTTTGATCGGAGCAGCATAATTTTGCGCCAAATGAAGAACTGCCTGTTTTGCGTCATAAAGCAGATGGTCTCCGTTTGAGCTGATTGCATCGGCTGACGTCAGAAAATGATTGTCTCTTGCTTCAGCGCCGGATGTGGATACCTTGGCCATTGCGATCATTTCAAATACAGTATTGGCTACCTTCTGGAGATCAAACTCAACCCCTTTAGGCAGACTGTTAAGATAGTTTAAGTAAAGCTCCTTGTTTCCTCCGCCTCCTGGAATGAGTCCGACACCGACTTCTACCAGTCCCATATACGTTTCCGGAGAGGCCTGAATATGGTCAGCCGGGAGACAAACCTCTGCCCCTCCGCCAAGCGTCATGCCAAATGGGGCTGCAACCACCGGGAATGGGCTATATTTTAACCGCATCATTGCCTGCTGGAATTGTTTCACGACCATTTCGATTTCAAATACGTTATCGTCCTGAGCCTCCATTAAAATCATTCCGAGGTTTGCGCCTACGCAGAAATTTTTGCCCTGATTCCCAATCACCAGACCTTTATAATTCTTTGAAACTTCATCTACTGCAAAATTAATCATTTGAATAATGTCCATCCCGATTGCATTGCTTGGCGAATGGAATTCAAGCAGCGCTGCACCATCACCAAGATCGATCAAGCTGGCTCCGGTATTTTTCTTAATTACACCATTTTTCTTTTTCCAGCGTTTCAGATTGATTGCTTTTTCATTCTCTTCCACAAGCTTGTAACTGCCATTATGGTAGTAGAACAAATCGCCTTCTTCTTTATAAAAAGCAGTGTGACCCTGGGCAAGCATTTCTTCTATCCACTCAGGAACCGCATGGCCCTCTTCTTTCATACGGGAGACAGACCGTTCGATGCCGATCGCATCCCATGTTTCAAACGGACCTTTTTCCCAGCCGAATCCCCATTTCATTGCACGGTCGATAGAGACGATATCATCTGCAATTTCACCGTGAAGCCTGGCTGAATAGAGAAGCACAGGGGATAAGATGGACCACAGCAGTTCTCCTGCACGGTCTTGTGCATATACAAGCGCTTTCATTTTATTGTTTAATCCTTTTTCCTGCTTCGCAATCTCTAGTGATGGCGCCCGCAGCTTGCCGCGTTCCTGATATTCCATAGAGGATGGGTTCAGTTCGAGGATCGTTTTGCCTTCTTTTCGGAAAAAGCCCTGGCCTGATTTGCTTCCGAGCCAGCCTTTATCACGCATTTGCAGCATAAAGTCCGGAACATCAAACACGTTCTTTTCTTCACCCTCCACCTGATCATACACATTTTTTGCTACATGAATAAAAGTATCCAGTCCGACAACATCTAGAGTTCGGAAGGTTGCACTTTTTGGACGACCGATCAGAGGTCCGGTAACAGAGTCCACTTCACCCACTGAGTAGCTGCCCTTCAGCATTTCCTGCACAGTGACAAGAAGACCGTACGTTCCGATCCGGTTAGCGATAAAGTTTGGCGTATCCTTTGCCAGTACGACGCCTTTTCCCAGTGTATCTTCCCCGAATTCCTTCATGAAATTGACAATCTTCTCATCGGTATGGGATGTCGGAATTACCTCCAGGAGCTTCAAGTAGCGGGGAGGGTTGAAAAAATGAGTTCCAAGAAAATTCTTTTTAAACTCTTCAGAGCGCCCTTCCACCATGGCTTCAATTGAAATTCCGGATGTATTGGAGCTGACAATGCTGCCCTCTTTTCTGTACTGCTCGACTTGCTCAAAAACCTTCTTTTTCACATCCAGGTTTTCAACTACCACTTCTATAATCCAGTCAGCCTCATTTAATCGGGAAAGATCGTCCTCCAGATTTCCCGATTCAATCAGGGCTGCATTTTCTTTTGTTGATAGGGGTGCCGGTTTTTGCTTAAACAGTTTTTGAATTGCTGATGCACTGAGACGGTTGCGCACCGCTTTATCTTCTAATGAGAGCCCCTTTGCCTTCTCCTGCTCTGACAGCTCCTTTGGAACAATATCGAGCAAAATTGAGGGAATTCCAATATTCGCTAAGTGAGCTGCAATTCCCGATCCCATGACGCCGGAACCAATGACTGCCGCTTTCTGAATTTGTCTGACCAAATCAGTTTCCTCCTTTTGAAGACTTTTTGAATGAATCCTCATTCATTTTTTGGATAAAAAAAAGATGAAATTGTTTACTCTTCTATGATAATAGATTTACCAGCATTTCGCAATAAGAGAACTTGAAATTTTCAAAAAATTATCGGCTGATCAAATCAGCCGACTTCTTTTATTTATTAAATATCCCTCGGGCCACAAAAGCTACATTCGCCGGCCGTTCTGCCAGCCGCCTCATAAAGTAGCCGTACCAGTCTGTACCAAACGGCATGTACACACGCATTTTAAAGCCCTCGTTGTGAAGGTCTCTCTGACGGTCCTCACAAATTCCATACAGCATTTGAAATTCAAACTGTTCATGCGGAATTTGATGTTCCTTCACCAGATTTTTTGTATAGTCAATGATTTGGTCGTCATGAGTCGCAATTGCGGTGTAATTTCCGTTAAGCAAATGCGCTTTAATGATTTTCTTAAAGTTGTCATCTACATCTTTCTTTTCCGGAAATGCTACTTCAGGAGATTCCTTGTAAGCTCCCTTTACAAGGCGTAAATTTGGGGAGAAACTGTTTAAATCGGCAATATCCCCTTCAGTACGGTATAAGTAAGCTTGAATTACTGTCCCAATATTTTCGTACTCGCCCTTCAGCTGCTTAAATAAATTCAATGTTTTTTGACAGCGCTCGTAATCCTCCATGTCAATCGTTACAAACACATTGTTTTCAACAGCTGCATCCATAATTCTCCGCATATTTTCGAGGGCTACTTCTTCAGATAAATCAAGTCCCATTGAAGTCAGCTTTAAGGAAAGCTGTGAATCCAGCTTGTGAGCACCAATTGCCTGAACGGCTTCTATGCATAGCTCTGTCATTTCGCCTGCTTCTTTTTCATTGTCCACGAATTCCCCGAGACAATCCAGCGTGACGCAAAGCCCTTCTTTATTAAGTGTTTGAATGGATTCCACCGCTTGTTCCACCGTTTCTCCGGCGACAAATCTTGCGGCGCCAAAACGAAGGCCGTATTGCTTTGCAACCTTGGTCATTGGCCTGTTCTTTGACAGGAACAAAAAGAAATCGCGCATCACTCGTTCCATGATAGACAAACCTCCTGATAGCAAAAATCATCCTGCAAGCGCTCTCTGTATTCAGAAAATAAGAAATCGTTACACGAATCATTCTTATTCTATCATTACTAATAAGATTTGAATATAACATCGTGCGTATAAATTCACATATATAGGAGAACGTAAGAGAGATCACTAAAGGAGGTTTTTATATTTATGCAAAATCAGTCTCTTTCTACTAAAGACGCATTGTACGTGGAAGACCTTTTAGCTTGGAATCTGCTGGCGGCTAAGAAAACACATTATGCAGCATCCCAGTGCCAGACACCGCAAGTAAAAGCGGAGCTCGAGGCTGCCTGCCAAATGCATTCAAAGCATTTTCAAACCATTACGAATTTCTTAACATCCAACACGCAGGCCTCTGGCCAAGTGCAATAAGGGAGGACTTTATTTATGCAGCAAACAACTACGCAAACAGGCGGAGGCATGCAAACGCCAGCCAATATGACTGAGCAGGATTGGGCGACGGATGTTCTTATTTTAGAAAAGCATTTAAGTGTTGCCTATAGTACAGCTTTGAATGAAGCAAGCACGCAGCCTTTGTTTGATCTGATCTCAACCATTTGCCGTGAAACTCAAGCCCAGCAGCATAAGTTGTATGACATGATGAAGCAGCAGGGCTGGTATAACCCTACACCGGAGACGCCGCAAGCGCTTCAAAAAACTGCTCAAATAGCTTCAGCCGATCTGACCAAGCTGCCCGTCCATTAATGAGTAAGTAAGCCTTTTAAAAAGAGCTTGGGACAAAAGTGGCCCAAGCTCTTTAACCGGTCGCTGCGCTTCAGGCGCACGCTTTCCGCAGGGACGGCACTGAGCCATCCAGGGCCTTGCCCTGTATAGTCTCAGCTTGCCGTCAAATCCTGCTGGAGTCACCACCTTCCGCTCTACTCACCTATTACTAAGAATTTATGCCATTTCAGTAAAATTCCAGCTGAAATTCTCAGCTATTTTCTTCATTAGACTCAGCTTCTTTTGCTTTCAGCTCTTTATTTTTCTTTTGAATGTCCAACACTACTTTTTTCATTTCCTCTTTTCCTTCAGGATAAAGGGAATTCCAGTGCTTGGCGAGCGCAGGCATTTGCTTTGCAATATGGTTGTACATAATCCACTGCTGTACTTTTTCAACCGATTCCTTTGAATTTTCTCCAGTTAGCAGCTCAGTATATTTGTCGATCATCGCTTGCAGCTGCTCACTTAATTCCTTTGTTTCCACGGTCATCTCCCCTTCATTTCTCATTTATTTTTACAAATAAATTAAAAATAAAAACCGTCCATGAAGAGACGGTTTGTGTTTATACTTACTGGCCCACGGCTTCAACAGCAGCCACTTTTGCCTGCTGGACAATGCAGCGTCCTTTGCCGTGAGGAATGCACAGCGGTGTTCCAAACAATGGATCAGTTGTCACCTGGCAATGCATTTGAAAAACATGCTTAACCATATCACAGCTGATGACTTCCTCCGGTTTTCCCTGTTTGAAGACAGTCCGGTCTTTTACAGCAATTAGATTGTGTGCATAGCGACAGGCAAGATTCAAATCATGCAGCACCATGACGATCGTACGGTTTTCATTTTCATTTAATTCAAACAGCAAATCCAGAATTTCAATTTGATGGGTCATATCTAAATAAGTAGTCGGTTCATCAAGCAGAATAATATCTGTATCCTGGGCAAGCGTCATCGCAATCCATGCACGCTGGCGCTGTCCTCCCGATAGTTCATCGACAAACCGGTCCTGAAATTCTTCCATACGAGTTGCTTGAAGTGCACGCTGAACGCTGTCTTCGTCATCTTTGGACCATTGCTGAAGAAAGCCCTGATATGGATATCTTCCTTGTTTAACAAGCTGCAATACGGTTAGACCTTCTGGTGCTGTCGGGGATTGAGGCAAAATGGCCATCTCCTGTGCAACCTTGCGGGTTGAGTAACGGTTAATTTCTTTGCCGTTTAACATAACCTCTCCGTTTTGCGGCTTCAGCAATCGAGCCATTGAACGAAGCAATGTGGATTTCCCGCATCCATTTCCGCCGATTAAAACAGAAATTTCACCCTTGGGAATCGTTAAATCTAACTCTTCTATAATAATGGAATCTCCATATCCTAACGTTAACGTTTGAGTCTTAAGCATACTCTGATATCTCCTTTGTCTCTCCTGTAAGTGCACATGACTCCTTCAGGAAGTTCCTTCGCAAATCGGACGACTGTATACGTTTCTCTTTTTAGTCTAGAGTACAAACGACAATTCGTCAATGACTTTGAGAATCATTATCACCAAATTATTTGCAGTTGTCACAATTTTTATGCGGTTTAATTTTCTTTAGTCATCGTATGAACAGACTGTTTTAAATATTTCACCCGCCAAAACCTGTGTTTTGATCTTTTGAGAAAAACATATTATGATCGATGGTATGGAGGGATGAATATGCAAGGAATTAAAAATACCGATACGTTTAAAAAAGTCATCGCAGGCAGCGAGCCTGTCATTGTTAAATTTACAGCAGACTGGTGTCCGGACTGCAGAAGAATGGATATGTTTATTGATGATATCGTGGAAGAATACAATCAATATTCATGGTACACATTAAACAAAGATGAGCTCCCTGAAATCGCAGAATCACACGATGTCATGGGTATCCCAAGCCTTCTGATCTTCCAGAATGGCGAAAAAACGGCTCACCTGCATTCAGCAAATGCCAAATCACCCGAGCAAGTAACAAGCTTTTTGCAGGAACAAAAATAACGGCCATTGCGCCGTTATTTTTTTATTCTTTTTTACGTTAAAGGACCAAAGGGGCCAGGCCCCTTTGGTCCTTTAACGCAACATAATAATAGAAAACCTGTCGATTTGAGTCCATAATAGGGGTATCTTGTTCAGATGGGAGTGGTTCTGAGATGAAGGAAAGGTCAATTAAGGTTAATGGGGAAGTAGTTTCTTCTTCTGTTGTTGCATTTGATAAAGATGGGACGCTGTTTCAGGCAGAGCCATTTTGGCTGGCTTTAAATAAGGAAAGAAAAAAACGTTTTATAGATATAGCAGGATCTGAGCACGCGGGGGCGTGGGACCGGATGATGGGAGTTAATGGAGATACTGTCGATCATCAGGGTCTCCTCGCGATCGCTGGAGAGCAGGAAGAACGCATTGCAATTACAGCGCTTCTTTATCAGCTGACAAAAAACCCATGGATTACGTCTATGGCACTTGCTGTCAGATTGATGGAAGAAAGCAATAAGGCGCTGGATATTTCAGCCTGTTTTATTCCTACACCGGGTGCTGTGGAGCTGCTAAACGATTTAAAGCATGCAGGCTATGTAGTGGGGATCGTAACATCTGATCTGCAAGACCGTACGAACGAGTGTCTGAAACTTCTCGGCTTTGACCGGAAAATCGATTTTGTAGTAACGCCTGCTGACGTTCAGCATGGAAAGCCTTCTCCGGATATGCTTGAAAAGGTATGCCGAAACTTCACAATCCCTCCTTCTGAACTGCTTATGATCGGGGACAGTGTTGTGGATTCCATGATGGCACGATCTGCCGGGTGTAAAAGTGTCTCGGTTCATGAGCAGGAAAGTTTACGGGAAACGCTTGCTGCCACATCAGATCATCTTGTTTCCTCTTTATCTCATATTCAGGTGGAGTGGAAGTAATCATTTTTCACCGCACAAACACGTTATTACAACGAGGCTGGGACATAACTAGCTAAAATTCATAACTCAAAAGGCACCGCACATCATTTTTGATGTGCGATGCCTTTTTCTTCTGTTTTTTTGTTTTGCTGCTAGGTCATTTTGCGCTTATGGCGGCGAATTTTCTTAAATTCACCGCCATAAGCGCAAACCCCAACTCGTTTTTCACCCGATCTTCCACGGACAGATAATCGGGTGAAACCTAAATTAGCCTTCAGAAATCCAAAAACTGGTTCTACGTCAATCTTCCGTCTTCCGTAGATTTTCCCTGTTTTTTCTTCTGAAAGCAATGTTCTGATTTG
>NZ_JBNILO010000013.1:0-101475 GCF_050107735.1 Jeotgalibacillus proteolyticus | reverse complement strand
CTATAATAGCGTCTAGTGATAATTGCGAAGAGGTCACACCCGTTCCCATGCCGAACACGGAAGTTAAGCTCTTCAGCGCCGATGGTAGTTGGGGGTCTCCCCCTGTGAGAGTAGGACGTCGCTAGGCACAAAAAAAGAGTCATTCCCTTTGGGGAATGGCTCTTTTTTTGTAAAGAATGTTTGAAAGCAGGCAAGAAAACAGGCAGCCATGCCATGCCTGTCTTCCTCTTATACTCTAATTCATTTAATTGGCTGCTTCATTAGATAGCTTTATCGATTTTTCAAATAAGGAGTAAGAGCCTGGTAGAGCTGCTCTAAATCAGATCGAGAAGTCTCTGCACTAAGAGATATACGGATAAACCGGTTTGCTTCATCAATGGTTTTCCCTATAGCGGTTATCGTTGTAGCGGGTATTTGCTGGCCTATGTGACAGGCGCTGCCTATGGATATTGCGAGTTCCTGACGATTGCACTCAAGCAGGAGCCATTGCCCTTGAAAAGAAGAACTCGTCATCCCAATAATGGATGGCAGTTGATTAATTCCTTCTATTTGAATCGCTTCATGATGGGGTGTGACCAAATGAATCCACATATTCCGCAACATCATGGTTTTTTCATGATGCTCTTTCATTTCGTTAACTGCGCACGCTGCAGCTGTAATAAATGAAGCAATACCAGGCACGTTCAATGTCCCTGGCCGGAAGCCTTTTTGATGAGTAGCAAATTTATAAGTGGATTTCCAGTGAACGGAAGGATCTATGTAAACAGCGCCAACCCCCTGCGGTCCTCCCACCTTATGGCTGGATAGACTAAGACTGCTTATACAGTTTTCGTGAACATCTATCGGGATCTTTCCAAACGATTGAACGGCATCACAATGAAATGCGATCGAATGCTTTTTTAAAAGTGAGCCTATTTTCTGTATTTGCTGAGTAGTGCCAATTTCATGATTCACATGTTGAATCGCTACAAGAATTGTTTCATTCGTTAATGCTTTTTCAATATCTTGAAGAGATATCAATCCGTTATCCTGGACGGGAAGATAGGTTAGTTCAAATCCTTCTTCTTCCAATACAGTGAAAGCCCCTAATACAGAAGGGTGTTCAAGCTTGCTTGTGATAATATGACGCCCCCGGTGAGCATTTCCTTTCGCTATGGAGCGTATGGCTAAATCATTTGATTCAGAACCGCCGCTCGTAAAATAAATTCCGTTTGGATCCCCTCCCAGAATAGTCCCAAGTTCTTTTCGGCATTCCTGTAATAGATCGTCAGCTGCAGTGCCGGTATCGTGCAGGCTGCTGGCATTGCCGGGAAAAGAAGTTGCTGCTTTATAATATGTATCCAGTGCTTCTTTCCTCATGGGGGCACTGGCTGCGTAATCTAAGTAAATCATTATGACACTCCTTTAATAGGTTTCAATTACTATCTTTGTTAAATAGTTATTGTATTTAGTTTAATGTTATGTAAAGATAGGTGTCAAGACACATGTAAAGTAAGGGGTGTTTAGTTGAAATCTTATGATGTTGTAATTATAGGAAGCGGCATCTCTGCACTGGCTGCTGCCCGTAAAGTGGCTCCATTTAAAAAAGTGGCTATTCTCAGCAAGCATGGGCCATCTTTGAGCAATTCTATACTAGCTCAGGGAGGAGTAGCTGTGGTGGTCAGTGAAGAAGATGACGTAAAAGAGCATATAAGGGACACACTCAGGGCAGGGGATGGACATTGTGATAAGCATGCTGTTGAGTTTCTTGTAAACCAAGGTCCAATGACCATAATGGAACTCATCAAAAAAGGCATGGAATTCGATTGTGATGCTGCTTCTTTAAAGCTTGGAAGAGAAGGGGCTCACTCTCACAGAAGAATTATTCATGCAGGAGGAGATGCTACTGGCAGAAAGCTGACGGATTTTATGTTGCAGCAGGTGCCAGAAGAAGCAGAATGGATTGAATATTACTCTGCAGTTGAACTAGTCATTAAAGAAGGAAGATGCTCAGGTGTAAAGATATTAGGCTCTGCAGGCAAAACAGAAATCATATGGGCTGAACACATCGTCCTGTCCACCGGTGGCTGCGGAAATTTATTTGAGGCTACTTCAAATGCAGCAAGTGCGAATGGAGAAGGACTGTCACTTGCGTATTATGCAGGGGCAGAATTAGCGGATCTTGAGTTTGTTCAATTTCATCCTACAGCATTGGCTGGAGACCACCCAAGTTCAATTCTGATTTCTGAAGCAGTAAGGGGGGAAGGGGCAAGATTGATCACGGAAACTGGAGAAAGAATTATGGACAATCATCCGCTGGGAGATTTAGCTCCAAGAGATATAGTAGCGAGAGAGGTGTATAGAAGAATTCAGCAGGGAGAAAAAATCTATTTAGCGATTAATTATGTGAAAGAATTCACAACTAAATTTCCAACCATCACTCACTTATGTAAGGAAGAAGGCTTTGATTTAAAAACAGGTAGAATTCCAGTTAAACCAGCAGCTCATTTTCATATGGGGGGCATCAAGGTTCAGGAAACGGGCCAAACCTCAGTAGAAGGTCTGTATGCAATTGGAGAAGCAGCTTGTACGGGTGCACATGGAGCGAACAGGCTCGCAAGTAACTCCCTCCTTGAAGGCCTTGTTTACGGTGAGGCTGCAGGCAACTTTTTACGCCGTCAGCCTCACCGGCAGAATAGATTTATAGATAAAGAGTACAACGAATTAGGGATAAAACGCTCAAAATCTGCGATGACGCTGAAGGAGCTTAAAAAGCTGATGATGGAGTGTGCAGGCATTGAACGGACAACTCAAAAAATGAAACAGGGATTAGAGAAACTCGAAAAAGAATTTTCTGTCCTTACTGATAAAAATATCTATGAGTATCATCCGGAAGAACTGACCTTCCTTCATCAGGTTACCGCTGCTTACCTGATTATAAAATCGGCCTGTGAAAGAAAAGAAAGCAGGGGGGCACATTATTGCCTGGACTATCCTGATAAAAGTAGTGAATGGGATGGGGTACGGATTGTTCAAAAATTGCAAAAGAATCAGGATAGGGGGAATGAGGAGTATGAACAAGATGAAGGCAAGAAAGATGGTCGAGCTCTTTTTGTATGAAGATATTCACGATCAGGACCTGACAAGTGAAGCTTTGTTTACAAGACGGGAGGTGGGGGAAGCGCATTTTATTTTAAAAGAATCCGGTGTACTTGCTGGTCTGGAATTAATAGGAATGGTATACGAATTGCTTGATCCGGCAGTAAAAGTAGAGATGCATAAAGAGGATGGACAGTGCGTGGAAAAAGGGAGCTGCATTGCTTCCGTCAGCGGACCTGTAAAGTCCATTTTATCAGGAGAACGTGTCATTTTAAATTTACTTCAGCGCATGAGCGGAATTGCTACACTCACAAATGAGGCGGTTAAGAAATTAAACAGCTCCCACACGAAGATCTGCGACACCAGAAAAACAACACCCGGCCTGAGGATGTTTGAAAAATATGCAGTACGCTGCGGCGGCGGAATGAATCACAGATTCGGACTGTATGACGGAATCATGCTAAAGGATAATCACATTGAGTTTGCGGGGTCAGTCAAAGAAGCGGTTGAAAAAGCGAAGGCATATGCAGGTCACATGGTGAAAATCGAGGTAGAGGTTGAAAGGGAAGAACAGCTGAAAGAAGCCATTGAAGCAAAAGCAGATTGCATTATGTTTGATAATTGTTCTCCAGATCTCATCAAAGAATGGATTCAGCAGGTTCCACCGGAAATTGTTACAGAAGCATCGGGTGGTATAACGATGGATCAATTACATGCATATGGCCAATGCGGGGTTGATTATATTTCCCTAGGCTATCTGACTCATTCTGTCAAAAGCCTGGATATCAGCTTAGATGTAAAGATTAAAAAAGGGGGAAGGAATCATGCTGGATTTTCAGACGGGTATGCCGCCAGCTTATAAAACAGCTTCAATTGATGACTTGAAAATGCGGGTGCAATCTGTAAAAGAAAAGATGGGGGATCGTCTGTTTATACCCGGTCACCACTATCAAAGAGATGAAGTCATCCAATTTGCTGATGCAGCAGGAGATTCCCTTCAGCTTGCTCAAATCGCCTCAAAACAGCATCAGGCTGAATATATTGTTTTTTGCGGAGTGCATTTTATGGCAGAAACAGCAGATATCCTTGCAGGAGATCATCAAAAAGTAGTGCTTCCTGA
Source organism: Jeotgalibacillus proteolyticus (assembly GCF_050107735.1). Taxonomy (GTDB): domain Bacteria; phylum Bacillota; class Bacilli; order Bacillales; family Jeotgalibacillaceae; genus Jeotgalibacillus; species Jeotgalibacillus proteolyticus_A. Next base: position 97,277 of record NZ_JBNILO010000013.1, on the reverse strand, counting down.
TATGAGAGCAGGCTGTTCAATGGCTGATATGGCGGATATCAGTCAAACTGAGCGAGGCTGGGCACAGCTTCAACAGTTATTTGGAGACACGATTCTGCCTGTTACATATGTGAATTCAACTGCTGCTATTAAATCTTTTGTTGGCAAAAATGGGGGAGCCACAGTTACCTCTTCTAATGCCCGGAAGGTTGTACAATGGGCTTTTACGCAAAAAGAGAGGCTGTTTTTTTTGCCGGATCAGCATCTGGGACGCAATACCGCTTATGATCTGGGGATTCCTCTGGACAACATGGCAATTTGGGATCCTATTCAGGAAAACCTTGAATATAAAGGTGACCTTGATGATGTTAAAGTAATTTTATGGAAAGGTCATTGCTCTGTTCACATGAATTTCAGGGTAGAGCATATTAAGAAGCTGAGAAATGAAGATCCTTCTGTCAATATTATCGTTCATCCTGAATGTACAAGAGAAGTAGTTGAGTTATCAGATGATGCAGGATCGACTAAGTATATTATTGATGCAATCTCTCGTGCTGAGAAAGGATCAAAATGGGCAATTGGAACGGAAATGAACCTTGTTAACCGTCTCAAACAAAGCTATCCGGAGCTTGAGATTCAATCCTTAAATCCAACCATGTGCCCGTGTCTTACGATGAATCGTATTGATCTCCCGCATCTTGCATGGATTCTTGAGTCTCTTGAAAAAGGAAAGATTCACAATCAAATTACGGTGGATCCTATCACGTCATTTTATGCAAAGGAAGCATTGAATAAAATGCTTGAATTGAAGTAAGACAGCACCTGAAGCGCAGTGAACCTGTTATTGAGCCTGAGACATATTTGTCCCAGGCTTTATTTGCGGAGATTTTTTCCTTTTATCAAATTGATTGAAGGCGTTTACATGTTTATTCCAATTGCAAAGGGGTAATTCAAGTAAAGAGAGCAAACCAAGATAAAGGTGGAATGCAGAAATGTCTAAGAATATTTTAATGGTGTTAACCAATACTGAAAAAATTGACCAGGATCACCCAACAGGATTGTGGTTATCTGAATTCGCTGAACCCTATGTTGAATTTAAACGAAACGGCTTTGATGTGACAGTAGTCAGTCCAAAGGGTGGCGGAATTCCGCTCGATCCGAACAGCCTTGAGGATGAACAGCCTGCTGAATGGAAAGAGGCAGAAGAGCAGCTTCTTAAAACAGAGCAGCTTTCAAGTGTAGTATTTGATCATTTTGATGGCGTCTTTCTCCCAGGCGGTCACGGGACAATGTTTGATTTGCCAAATGAACCCCAGCTTCAGGACGGACTGGCTCATTTTGCTGAAAATAATAAAGTAATCGGAGCAGTTTGTCATGGTCCTGCGGGATTTGTAGACGTTGAATTGTCTGATGGCACATTTCTCGTAAAAGGGAAAAAGCTTACTTCGTTCACGGATGAAGAAGAAAAAGAGACGGGATTAGATGATCTAATGCCATTTCTTCTTCAATCGAAGCTTGAGGAGCAGGGGGCTCATTTTGTTGCACAGGGTAACTGGGCAGACCATGTGGTAACGGACGGTAAATTTATAACAGGACAAAATCCACAGTCAAGCCAAAAAACGGCTGAAGCTTTCGTAAAAGCACTAGGATAAAATAGAGCAAGCTTAGACCAGGACTGATGAGAATTCCAGTCCTGGTTTTTTGTCGCAGTACAACAATTCATCTTTACTTTTTACCTTTTCACTAGTAGGATAGCTTTTGAGTCATTGAAGAGGCGCGATACGCAAAGTTCCTGTCTCTTCTCAAAAGCTGAAGGAGGAACAGCAGTGCTTGAAAATGGATTAATTATGATGGTGATAATCTTTGTCATCAATATTTTTTATGTAACTTTTTTTACAATGCGAATGATATTGACGCTGAAAGGGTATCGCTACTTAGCGGCAGGAGTCAGTATGGTGGAGGTCGTTATTTATGTAGTTGGACTGGGATTGGTTCTTGATAATTTAAATGAGATCCAGAATCTGATTGCGTATGCAGTAGGATATGGTTTAGGTGTTATTATTGGAATGAAAATAGAAGAAAAACTCGCATTGGGCTATATTACCGTCAATGTTATTACCATGGATAACGGCTTGGACCTTCCGCGTAAACTCAGGGAATGGGGATACGGAGTAACGGATTGGGAGGCGAACGGACTTGAAGGTGGAAGATGGGCGATGCAGATTTTGACACCCAGAAAATATGAATTAAAGCTTTATCAGCGCATAAAAGAAGTAGATCCAAAAGCTTTTATTATCTCATATGAACCAAAAGCGATTCATGGCGGATTTTGGGTGAAAAGTGTTCGAAAACGCATTGCGCAGGAGGAAAAAAAGAATGAGCAGTAAGGAATGGTTTGAAGTTGAACAAGACGAATCAATTGATGATTGCTTAAAGCGTATGGCTGACCTAGGCTATACCCCCGTAAGAAGAATAGAAGAACCTATTTTCAAAGAAGTGAAAGAGGGATCTTCTGTAAAAAATGAGCCGATCAGGCAAAGGATCCGATTTCAAGGGTTGAAAAACGAACAATAAGTTATAGTGAAATAAAATTGTTCGTTTTAAGGTTGACGTGCTTATGTCACCTTGTTATGATAAAGACGAGAAAAACGAATAAGCATACGACCTCATATAATCGTTGGGAATATGGCCCAAAAGTTTCTACCCGGTTACCGTAAATGACCGGACTATGAGGGAAAGTGATGCCTTGGATCCGCTATGCCTTTTTATACAGGTATAGACGGTGCATTCGGGACCCAGGTGAACAGCTTTCCTTCTATTTAAAGATAGAGGAAAATGTTGACCTGGGTTTTTTATTGCTTTATTGAATTCGACAATTGGAGTGAGAAGATGGATGCAGCAGTTGGTGTAATTATGGGAAGTACTTCGGATTGGCCCACAATGAAAAAAGCATGTGAGCTGCTCGATGAACTGGAAATCCCGTATGAAAAACAGGTAGTCAGTGCGCATCGTACACCGGACTTAATGTTTGATTATGCAGGAAGCGCAAGAGAAAGAGGGCTGAAAGTAATTATTGCAGGTGCAGGAGGTGCTGCTCACCTGCCTGGAATGGTCGCAGCAAAAACGACTCTGCCAGTCATTGGTGTGCCTATTCAGTCAAAAGCATTAAATGGACTCGACTCCCTTCTTTCAATTGTTCAGATGCCAGGCGGTGTACCTGTCGCAACTGTGGCGATCGGGGATGCCGGAGCAGTCAATGCAGGTCTGCTTGCTGCACAGATGTTATCGGCGTTTGACTCAGCGATTGCTGAACGGCTTGATCAAAGGCGTAAAGCAAGCGAGTCTAAAGTAATAGAAAGCAGCGGTGATCTTGATGGATAGAATTACGCCTGGACAAACAATCGGTATTATTGGTGGAGGACAGCTCGGAAGAATGATGGCACTTGCAGCAAAAGAAGCAGGATTTGTGGTCGCAGTTCTCGACCCAGGAACTAACTCCCCATGCAGCCAAGTAGCTGATATTGTCATTCAGGCAGCATTTGACGATCGGGCGGCCCTTAAAACACTCGCTGAAAAAAGTGATGTGATCACATATGAATTTGAAAACATTGATGCAGAAGCTCTTTCGTGGCTATCTTCAATCGCCCATCTTCCACAGGGAGCGGAGTTGATCCAGATTACACAAAACCGCCTGCTGGAGAAGAAAATGCTTGAAAAAGCTGACGTTCCGATTGCCCCTTATCAGGTCATTGAACACGAACAAGAAATATATGATATCATAGAATCGTTCGGCTTTCCGGCTGTAGTGAAGACCTTAACAGGAGGATATGACGGAAAAGGTCAGGTTAAGATCAGTTCCATGGAGGATATACAAGAAGCGCAGGAACTTGTAAGAAAAAATGGAGCCTGCGTACTAGAAGCATTTATTTCCTTTGATAGAGAAATCTCTGTCATCGTTCACCGTAACTCCCGTGGAGAGTCCACCACGCTGCCAATTGCTGAAAACATACATGTTAACCATATCCTGCATGAATCCATTGTTCCTGCACGCATTGAGCATGACGTGAAACAGCTAGCGGAAAAGCTTGCATTTCAAATCGCAGATGAACTAAAGCTGGTTGGCACATTGGCAGTTGAAATGTTTGTAACGGATTCAGGTGAAATCTGGGTAAATGAACTTGCTCCAAGGCCTCATAATTCCGGACATTACTCAATTGAGGCATGTCAAACATCCCAATTCCATCAGCACATCCGGGCGATTTGCAACTGGCCGCTTAAAAAAACCGGTTTGCTGAAGCCGGCTGTTATGATCAACCTTCTTGGTCAGCATGTAGAGCCGGCTTATGATGCAATAAGCCGCCATCCCGACTGGTCTTTTCATTTATACGGAAAAGCTGAAGCAAAACACAACAGGAAAATGGGTCATATCACCATCCTTACAGATGATATAGACATGACACTGAAAGAAGTGCACGAATCACCTATTTGGAAGACAACATAACTGGAGGTACCACAATGATCGAACGCTATACCCGCCCTGAAATGGGAGCTATCTGGACAGAACAAAATCGTTTTCAGGCATGGCTTGAAGTAGAAATCCTGGCTTGTGAAGCATGGGCAGAACTTGGTGACATTCCAAAAGAAGACGTTAAAAAAATCCGCGAAAATGCGTCTTTTGATGTGGCCCGCATTCAAGAAATTGAAGCAGAAACACGCCATGATGTCGTCGCTTTTACTCGTGCGGTATCCGAAACACTCGGAGCAGAGAAAAAATGGGTGCATTATGGACTTACATCAACGGATGTCGTGGATACTGCGCTTTCCTACATATTGCGCCAGGCCAATGAGATCCTATTGAAGGACATTGAAAATTTCGTGGATATTCTTGCAGCGAAAGCAAAAGAACATAAAATGACCGTCATGATGGGGCGTACACACGGTGTTCATGCCGAGCCGACCACATTTGGATTGAAGCTTGCGCTGTGGCATGAAGAAATGAAACGAAACCTTGACCGCTTTAAACACGCAGCATCCGGTGTTGAATTCGGAAAAATGTCTGGAGCAGTTGGAACATATGCAAATATTAACCCCTTTGTAGAGTCATATGTTTGTGAAAAACTAGGTTTGCAGGCCGCACCGATCTCAACGCAGACTCTTCAGCGTGACCGGCATGCAGAGTACCTGGCAACACTGGCTCTCATCGCTACTTCTATTGAGAAATTTGCAGTAGAAGTGCGTTCACTTCAAAAAAGTGAAACAAGAGAAGTGGAAGAGTTCTTCTCAAAAGGCCAAAAAGGATCATCCGCTATGCCGCATAAACGAAATCCAATCGGATCTGAAAACATGACCGGGCTTGCCCGTCTAATACGCGGCTACATGCAGACCGCTTATGAGAATGTGCCGTTATGGCATGAACGGGATATTTCACATTCTTCAGCAGAACGGGTCATTTTACCTGACGCTACGATCGCGTTAAATTACATGCTGAACCGCTTTGGAAATATCGTGAAAAACTTAACGGTCTTCCCAGACAACATGAAGCGCAATATGGACCGGACGTTAGGATTGATTTATTCACAGCGTGTGCTTTTGGCTCTTATTGATAAAGGGCTGTCACGCGAAGAAGCGTATGATACCGTTCAGCCTAAAGCGATGGAAGCCTGGGAAAAACAAGTGCATTTCCGTGAGCTGGTAGAAGCAGAAGATGCCATTACATCTAAGCTGACACCGGATGAAATTGAGGATTGCTTTGATTATCACTACCATCTGCAGCATGTGGATACGATCTTCACACGCTTGGGTTTAAATTAATCATTAAATGGCAGAAAAATGAATGAAGGCCAGTCAGTCCGTTGTTTTAAGAAACGGACCTGGCACTTCCATTCACCCTATAAGATAAAAAGATTCAAAATTCCGACGATCAGGGAGTGGACTTCACATGGAAAAAGGGCAAATGCTCTACGAAGGAAAAGCAAAAAGATTGTATTCAACCAATGAAGAAGGCATTTTATGGCTGGAATACAAGGATTCTGCAACTGCTTTTAATGGAGAAAAGAAAGCCACAATTGAAGGGAAAGGCCAGCTTAACAATTTAATCACCTCCCTTCTTTTTGAGAGATTGAAAGAAGAAGGCATCGACTCTCATTTTATTGAAAAGCTTTCCGATCACGAGCAGCTAGTCCGCCACGTGGAAATCATTCCGATTGAGGTCGTCGTTCGAAACACTGCCGCTGGCACATTGGCCAAAAGAATTGGATTAGAAGAAGGGCTTAAGCTTAAGCATACGATTGTCGAGTATTACTACAAGGATGATGATCTTGGAGATCCATTGATTAATGAAGATCATATATCATTACTCGGACTTGCCGGGCCGGAAGAATTAACCCTTTTAAAAGAAAAAGCATTGGAAATCAATCGGGTGCTGACACAGTTTTTTGAGCAGATTGAAGTAGACCTGATTGATTTTAAGCTGGAATTTGGCAGAGATAAAGACGGATCCATTCTTTTGGCGGATGAAATTTCGCCAGATACATGCAGGCTATGGGATTCAAAAACGAAACAAAAGCTCGATAAAGATGTGTTTAGAAGAGATTTAGGAAGTTTAACAGATGCGTATCAAACTGTTTTTAAAAGACTGGGAGGCGTTTCATCATGATGAAGATTAAAATCCACGTAACATTAAGAGAAAGTGTACTTGATCCACAAGGAACAGCGGTTAAAAGTTCGCTTCATGCGATGAATTATCATGAGGTGCAGGATGTGCGGATTGGAAAATATCTTGAAGTGATGATCGAGCCGTCTGATCGCCCAGTAGACGAAGTGGTAAAAGAAATGTGTGAAAAACTGCTTGCCAACACGGTCATTGAGGACTACGAGTATGAGGTGGAGGAGGCCGTCACACGATGAAATTTGCAGTGATTGTATTTCCCGGATCCAATTGTGATATTGATATGTACCATGCGATAAAAGATGAGCTTGGTGAAGAAGCGGAATATGTCTGGCATGATACGGAAGATTTGAGCGGCTATGACGGCATTCTTCTGCCGGGAGGATTTTCTTATGGAGATTATCTGCGTTCCGGTTCGATTGCCCGTTTTTCAAATGTCATGAAAGAAGTTGTGAAAGCAGCAGAGGAAGGGAAGCCGGTTCTTGGTGTATGCAACGGGTTTCAAATTCTTCTTGAGGCAGGACTTCTGCCGGGTGCTATGCTGCGCAATAAAGAGCTTAAATTTATGTGCAGAACAGTTGGGCTGGTAGTAGAAAACCCTGACACCATGTTTACATCGGCCTATGGTAAAAATCAGGTTATTCAAATCCCGATCGCACATGGAGAAGGAAATTACTACTGTGACGACACTGTTTATAATGATTTAAAAGCAAATAATCAGATTGTTTTTACCTATGAGGGTCTTAATCCCAACGGCAGCCTCGGGAACATTGCCGGCATTACAAATGCAAAAGGAAATGTGCTTGGAATGATGCCGCATCCTGAACGTGCAGTTGATGCACTTTTAGGAAGCGCAGACGGACTTAACTTGTTTCAATCGATTGTGAAGCACTGGAGGGACTCAAATGTCATTACTGCTTGAACCAACAGCTCAAACTATAAAAGAAGAAAAGCTTTATAAAGAAATGGGTTTATCAGACGAAGAGTTTGGTATGGTAGAGTCCATTCTTGGGCGCATTCCCAACTGGACAGAGCTTGGCTTATTTTCTGTCATGTGGTCCGAGCATTGCAGCTATAAAAATTCAAAACCCTTATTAAAAAAATTCCCTGTAACAGGCGAACGGGTGCTTCAGGGGCCGGGTGAAGGAGCGGGTATCGTTGATATTGGAGACGGTCAGGCAGTGGCATTTAAAATTGAAAGCCATAACCACCCTTCTGCGATCGAGCCTTACCAGGGAGCTGCAACAGGCGTCGGCGGGATTATACGTGACGTATTTTCGATGGGAGCAAGACCCATCGCGATCCTCAACTCTCTACGCTTTGGAGAATTGGATTCTGCTCGTGTTCGGTACCTTTTTGAAGAGGTAGTGGCAGGAATTGCGGGATATGGAAATTGTATTGGTATTCCAACAGTGGGAGGCGAGATTCAGTTTGATGCTTCTTATGATGGGAATCCACTTGTCAATGCCATGTGTGTTGGGTTGATTGATCATAAAGATATTCAAAAAGGTCAGGCTAAAGGCGTTGGCAACACGGTAATGTATGTTGGTGCTAAAACAGGACGAGATGGCATTCATGGTGCAACCTTTGCTTCTGAGGAACTGAGTGATACGTCTGATGAGAAACGTCCAGCTGTTCAAGTAGGCGATCCATTTATGGAAAAATTGCTTTTAGAGGCTTGTCTTGAGCTTGTTAAGTCTGATGCGTTAATCGGGATTCAAGATATGGGTGCAGCAGGACTTACAAGTTCGTCAGCTGAAATGGCAAGTAAAGCAGGATCTGGAATTGAAATGAATCTGGACTTAGTGCCGCAGCGTGAAACAGGTATGACAGGCTACGAAATGATGCTGTCAGAATCACAAGAGCGTATGCTGATCGTCATTGAAAAAGGCCGCGAACCTGAAATTCAGGAATTATTCCATAAGTATGATCTTGATGCAGTAGCGGTTGGTCATGTAACAGATGATCATCATCTGCGTTTAATTCATAAAGGTGAAGTCATTGCAGATGTACCAGTAGATGCTCTTGCGGAGGACGCGCCTGTTTATCATAAGCCATCAAGTGAACCTGCCTACTATCGTGAATTCCAAGCGATGGATAATGAAGAGCCGGCAGTGGAAAATGTAGAGGAAACACTACTATCTCTCTTAAAACAGCCAACCATTGCAAGCAAGGAATGGGTTTACGATCAATATGATTATCAGGTTCGTACAAACACTGTTGTTACACCAGGTTCTGATGCAGCTGTTCTTCGAATTCGTGGAACCGAGAAAGCATTAGCTATGACAACAGATTGTAACTCTCGCTATCTTTATTTAGATCCGGAGACAGGCGGTAAGATTGCTGTGGCCGAAGCAGCTCGAAACATTGTTTGTTCAGGCGGCGTTCCGCTTGCGATTACAGATTGTCTTAATTTCGGTAACCCTGAAAAACCAGAAATCTTCTGGCAAATGGAAAAATCAGTGGATGGAATGAGCGAAGCATGCAGCGTACTGAATGCTCCGGTTATCGGAGGAAATGTATCTCTTTACAATGAAACAAATGGAACAGCTGTTTACCCAACGCCAGTAGTTGGAATGGTTGGACTAATTGAAAATATTGAGCATATTACGACACAAAGCTTTAAACAAGCCGGCGATTTAGTTTATGTCATTGGTGAAACGCGCACTGAATTTGGCGGCAGCGAGCTTCAGAAATTCGTTCATGGACGGATTTTCGGACAAGCACCAGCGCTTGATTTAGAGGTTGAAAAAAATCGTCAGACTATGCTGCTTAAAGCCATTCAAAGCGGGCTTGTTTCATCGGCTCACGATCTTGCAGAAGGCGGACTTGGAGTTGCGCTTGCTGAATCAACCTTTGGAACAGATGGGCTTGGTGTGGAAGTTGATCTCAAAGGTTCTGTCGTCACTGCATTATATAGTGAAACTCAATCCCGCTTTTTAGTATCAGTATCACCTGAACATAAGGAAGCATTCGAACAAGTTGTCACTGCAGAGCATATCGGACACGTAACGGCACAATCAGCCATCATGATTCGTCATGAAGGACAAGCGGTAATTAATAAACCTGTTAAAGATTTTGAGGATAGTTGGAGAGGAGCGATCGCATGCTTGCTGAATTAAAAGGACTGAATGAAGAGTGTGGCGTTTTTGGCATCTGGGGTCATGAACAAGCGGCTCAGCTGACGTACTACGCTCTTCAAAGTCTTCAGCACCGCGGACAGGAAGGCGCCGGCATAGTGGCATCCACGGGAAGTGAGATCACCAGCCATAAAGGAGAAGGACTCGTTACGGAAGTGTTCAGTCAGGAACAGCTCGATCAATTAGTTGGTCATGGAGCAGTTGGGCATGTCCGGTATACAACTGCTGGAGGAGGCGGGTATGAAAATGTTCAGCCGCTTCTGTTCCGCTCGCAGACAGGCAGCCTTGCGCTGGCCCATAACGGGAATCTTGTTAATGCGAATGCACTAAAGCACCAGCTTGAGCGTCAGGGAAGCATTTTACAAACGACGTCAGATACGGAGGTGCTCGCCCATTTAATCAAGCGGAGCGGATACGAAAATGTAAAAGAGCGTGTGAAAAATGCGCTGACCATGTTAAAAGGCGCCTATGCGTTTGTCATTATGACCGAAACGGAGCTTATGGTGGCGCTTGACCCGAATGGCCTCCGTCCGTTGTCTCTTGGTCAGATTGGTGACGGGTATGCAGTGGCATCAGAAACCTGTGCCTTTGATATTATCGGCGCAGAATATATCCGGTCTGTTGAGCCGGGTGAACTGTTGATTATTAATGATGATGGAATCCGTTCTGAACGGTTCACCTATGCAACAAACCGCTCAATCTGCACGATGGAATATGTTTATTTCTCTCGTCCGGACAGCGACATTGATGGAATCAATGTTCACAGCGCAAGAAAGCGTCTCGGTAAACAGCTGGCTGCAGAATTCCCAATTGAGGCTGATGTGGTGACAGGTGTTCCAGATTCAAGTATTTCTGCAGCGATTGGCTATGCAGAAGCTGCAAATATTCCCTATGAAATGGGATTAATCAAGAATCGATATATTGGCAGAACCTTTATACAACCCTCACAGGAATTAAGAGAGCAAGGCGTGAAAATGAAGCTGTCGCCTGTCAGAGGAGTAGTAGAAGGCAAGCGTGTGATCATGGTGGATGATTCAATTGTACGGGGCACAACAAGCAGAAGAATCGTCAATATGCTAAAAGACGCCGGCGCAACGGAAGTCCATGTCATGATTTCATCACCGCCTATTAAAAATCCTTGTTTCTACGGAATCGATACAAGCACGCACGAAGAATTAATTGCAAGTAAAAATTCCGTAGAAGAGATCCGCCAGATCATTGGAGCAGATTCACTAAGCTTCCTAAGTGTTGAAGGCATGGTCACTGCAATAGGCCGGCCGGATTCCGGCGAAAACAAAGGGCATTGTCTGGCGTGCTTTACAGGAAAGTATCCAACAGAAATTTACCCTGATACACTGCACCCCTATGAAAAAGAGCTTACACACTAGGAGGAAATAAGATGTCGAATGCGTACCGTCAAGCAGGAGTGGATATTGAAGCGGGCTATGATTCCGTTGAACGAATGAAAAAACATGTGCTGCGTACCAAACGTCCCGGGGCAATGGGTCCGTTTGGCGGATTTGGGGGCATGTTTGATCTTTCTTCCCTTCCCTATAAAGAGCCCGTTTTAATCTCCGGCACAGATGGAGTTGGAACAAAGCTTCGACTCGCTTTTGCAATGGACCGCCATGATACGATCGGCATTGATTGCGTGGCGATGTGTGTAAATGACATCATCGCTCAAGGGGCAGAGCCGCTTTATTTTCTGGATTATCTGGCTGTAGGAAAAGCAGTACCGGAAAAAATCGAACAGCTGGTAAAAGGCATTGCAGACGGCTGTGTAGAATCCGGCTGTGCGCTAATTGGAGGAGAGACGGCTGAAATGCCGGGAATGTACCCTGAAGATGAGTATGACATGGCAGGATTTGCGGTTGGAGCGTGCGAAAAAAGCAATATTGTTACAGGTGAGCGGATCGAAGAAGGCGATGTTTTAATCGGTCTTCCTTCGAGCGGAATCCATAGCAATGGCTACTCGCTTGTGCGTAAAACGCTGCTTGAGGAAAAAGGCTTCTCGCTCTCTGATGTAATCGAAGGACTCGATCAGCCGCTTGGCGATGTTCTATTAACCCCAACCAAACTTTACGCAAAAACCATTCTGCCTTTATTAAAGAAGGTAGATATTAAAGGGATGGCTCATATAACAGGGGGCGGCTTTTATGAAAACCTGCCGCGCATGCTGCCTGAAGGATTGGGCGTTTCCATAATACCCGGCACCTGGCCTGTTCCTCCTGTCTTTACCATCATTCAGGATGCAGCTTCTATGACAGAAGATGATATGTATCATGTGTTTAACATGGGAATTGGTTTTGTTGCGGTAGTGAAGGAAAGTGAAGTGGACCAGACCCTCACGGCAATTAAAGCGGTAAATGAATCTGCCTATGTGATCGGAAAGGTTACGGCTGACGAAGGTGTTGTGTTCGAGTCAAAGGAATAAAGGGAGAGAGACTCATGACAAAAATTGCTTTATTTGCTTCTGGAAACGGCAGCAATGTTCAAGCCATAATCGATGCAATTGCCCGAAAAGAGCTTGATGCACAAGTTGAACTTATTGTGTGTGACCGGCAGGAGGCATACGTAAAGAAACGGGCTGAAGCTTCAGGCATTGAAGTCTTCTCCTTCGAGGCAAAATCATTTAAAGGCAAAGATCAATATGAGAAACTCATATTGGAAAAGCTTAGGGAAAAAGAAGTGGAATGGCTGATCCTGGCAGGCTACATGCGGTTAATCGGCACCGTTTTACTGACTGAATTTAAAAACAAAATTGTTAATATTCATCCCTCTCTTTTACCGGCTTTTCCCGGAAAAGATGCAGTGGGTCAGGCTATGGACTATGGTGTAAAAGTAATGGGAGTAACCGTTCACTATGTGGATGCGGGAATGGATACAGGTCCCATTATTGCGCAGCAGGCATTTTCTGTAGAGGAACAAATGAACCTGGATCACATTCAAAAACAAATTCACCAGATCGAACACCATCTTTACCCAGACACACTGCAAAAGCTATTTAAATACTAAATGCCTGCAAGACAACATCAGCAGGCAGAGATCAGTTGGAGGATTGATACTATGGCAAAACGTGCACTGATCAGTGTATCAGACAAAGCGGGAGTCGTTGAATTTGCATCATCACTTCAGCGACTCGGGTACGAGATTCTATCTACAGGCGGAACAAAGAATCTGCTGCAAGAAGAAGGCGTGCCAGTTATTGGCGTTGATGAAGTAACAGGGTTCCCGGAAATTTTAGAAGGGCGAGTAAAAACACTTCACCCATCTATTCACGGAGGTCTTTTAGCTAAACAGGATAATAAGGCGCACATGAGTCAGCTTGATAAACAGGGCATTCGACCGTTTGATTTAGTGTGTGTCAATCTCTATCCCTTTCAGCAAACCATCAGCAATCCGGCCGTGACGTATGAAGAAGCGATTGAAAATATTGATATTGGCGGTCCGACTATGCTTCGTGCAGCTGCTAAAAACCATGCCCATATTACTGTAATTGTAGACGCGCTTGATTATAGTACAGTCCTTTCACAGCTTGAAAAGGACGGGTCTGTGAACCTTGAAACGAGAAAAAAACTAGCTGCGAAAGTTTTCCGGCACACGGCAGCGTATGATGCACACATTGCCCGTTATTTAACGGATCAGGCAGGAGAAGAAAGCCCGGAAAGGTTCACACTTACATATGAGCGTCAGCAGGATCTTAGATATGGGGAAAATCCTCATCAGCAGGCTGCTTTTTACCGCAATCCGCTCGGGTCTGAGTTTTCTGTTGCTCACGCAAGACAGCATCACGGGAAAGAACTTTCCTATAACAATATCAAGGATGCTGATGCCGCACTGCAAATTGTAAAAGATTTTGATGAGCCGGCCGCTGTTGCTGTCAAGCATATGAATCCATGCGGCGCAGGAAGAGGCTCAACTGTTTATGAAGCATTCTTAAAAGCGTATGAAAGTGATTCCACTTCTATATTCGGGGGAATTGTTGCGTTTAATCGGGCTGTGGATGAAAAAACTGCGGTCAAGCTCGCTGAAATCTTTTTGGAAATCGTTATTGCACCTGCTTTCACCGAGGGGGCGATGGAAGTGTTAACAGCGAAAAAGAATCTCCGCCTGCTAACTGTCCCATTTGATCGGAAGGTGGCACATGAGCACCTTATTACTTCAGTAGAAGGCGGGCTGCTGGTGCAGGATCAGGATCAGTTTACGCTTGAAAATGGAGATGTCAGAGTTGTAACCGACAGACAGCCCACGGAAGAGGAGTGGGAAGCAATGAAAATGGCTTGGAAGGTGGTGAAGCACGTTAAGTCTAATGCTATCGTGGTGGCGGATTCTCAAATGACACTTGGAATCGGCGCGGGTCAAATGAACCGTGTCGGTGCTGCGAAAATTGCACTTGAGCAGGCAGGCGAACGTTCAAAAGGAGCGAGTCTTGCTTCCGACGCATTTTTCCCTATGGATGACACCGTTGAAGCTGCTGCTAGAGCCGGAATAACGTCCATTATTCAAACGGGCGGCTCTATACGGGATGAGGACTCCATTAAGAAAGCAAATGAATGGGGCATCACCATGGTGCTAACAGGAATACGCCACTTTAAACACTAATGAATACGTAAGATTTCCATGTCCAGATAATCTTACTCATGTCCATGTTTTGGCTGACTCATATGGTTTTGGGTCAGCCTCTTTTTATCAGGAGCAGCATAGGGCCTGATTTCTATAAAAGGGAGGTTTAACGATGAATGTTTTGGTAATCGGCCGGGGAGGCAGGGAGCATGCCATTTGTAAAGCAATGGCAAAAGCACCGTCGGTAACGCAGGTTTTTTGTGCACCAGGCAACGCAGGTATCGCTTCGTGTGCTGAGCGGATAAATATCGACGAAAATGATCAGGAATCACTAGTCCAATTTGCAAAGACAAATCGGGTGGAGTTAACGGTAGTGGGACCTGAACAGCCATTAGCAGAAGGAATTGTCGATCGATTTTTAGCAGAAGGGCTTTTTATTTTTGGCCCGAGCAAGGAGGCCTCACAAATTGAGGGAAGCAAATCTTATGCAAAAGAGTTGATGCAGCGATACAATGTACCGACTGCAGCATATGAAACCTTTCAGGAGGCTGCTTCAGCAAAGCGTTATCTGCACACAAAAGGAGTGCCGATTGTCATAAAAGCAGATGGATTGGCAGCAGGAAAAGGCGTAGTAGTAGCGATGACGATGGAAGAAGCAGAAAAAGCAATTGATGACATGCTGGTAGAAGAGCAGTTCGGCTCTTCCTCCCGTCAAATTGTCATAGAAGAATTCCTTGAGGGAGAAGAGTTTTCTTTTATGGCTCTTGTACATGAAGACATCATTATTCCCCTTGAACTGGCTCAGGATCACAAAAGAGCCTTTGATGGAGATAAAGGACCTAATACTGGAGGCATGGGGGCCTATTCACCTGTGGCTCATCTTCCTGAAGGAATTGCAGAAATTGCAATGGATACTGTACTTAAACCCGTTGTTCAAGCTATGATAAAGGAAGGCAGACCTTTTACCGGAGTATTATATGCAGGACTGATTTTAACAAAATCCGGGCCAAAGGTAATTGAATTTAATGCCCGTTTTGGAGACCCTGAAACGCAGGTGGTATTGCCCAGATTAAAAACCGATCTTGCCTCCCTGTTGTTAAAGCTTTTAAAGCGCGAAACAACGGAGCTGGAATGGGATAGGAATACCGTCGCAGGAGTGGTTTTGGCAGCGGAAGGTTATCCGGGAGCATACACAAAAAAAATTCTGCTGAATCAATTTAAGGAAGAGCACGAATTGCTGTTTCATGCCGGAACCGAGATGGATGGAGATGACTTGTATTCTGCCGGGGGCAGGGTCCTGCTGGCTGCAAGCAGTGGTGAAAGCCTTGAGCAGGCCAGGGGTCGTGTGTATACCTATCTTAGTAAGCAAAATACAGAACAGTTATTTTATAGAAAAGACATTGGACATCAGGCCATAAAGAAAGAATAAAAGAACCTATTCAGGTTCTTTTATTCATTATAGAGAACAACTAACAGAAAGAAAGGAATTCTTAGGAAAAACGAGAATAATGTAGCATATGAGGGAAATAGACTTATAAATGTAAGAATAAAAGGGAATATGGCTATTTAACATTATTATGAAAAATCGTATAATAACAGTATGATTTTCTTAATAAAGAACAAGTGATATTTATACTAGACCACTGTCGCAGCCATGTTTTTTCACATTTTTTTACCAACTTATGTTTACTATTTACTTAATTAGGGAAATGGAACAATTGGGGTATAGAGTATATCTCTTTCTACATAGTCTAAAACATTCTTTTTATGTCCTTTGTTGTCGGAAAAGTCAGAACACTTGGTTCTAAACTCCTATATGTCAGCAGTATAAATGGTGATAAGATAATATTAATTATAAATCACATTGGCCATGGGGGAATGAATAATTGTTATTGCTTCAGCTTCGAGCAAGAACAGATAAGGGCAAACCAGTTGAAAAACTGGGACGCAAAGCTTACGGGTCTAAGGCATTTAGAAGGAGAGTGCTATGACGGCTGAGCCGCCTGAGGTACTGCAAATAGTATTTTGGGAGGGGACGGAAAATGGGTCGTGCGGCAGAAGTGGATTTGGAATGGGTGGCTCTAATTAACGAAGCACTTACAGCGGGGATTTCTGAATGCGAAATTGAAGATTTTTTAAAGGGGAAAAATCTTCATCGTGAAAGGGAAAGAAAAAAAGTGGCAGCTGGATAAAAAAATGACCGGTGCATCCTCAATATGCACTGGTCATTTTTTATTGATGCGCCATTTGTTAAATTCAATAAATTCTTTAAACTGCTCTTTGGAAATTCCAGATTCCATTGCTGATTTAGCTAAATTAACCCAGTCGGTGTCGACGTCCTTTTGATTGTCATCAGGATCGAGCAAAGTATTAACCGTCACCCCAAGAACAGGAGCAATTTTTTCTAGAAACTGGATTGAAGGATTTTGCTGGAGATTTCTCTCTAGAGAGCTGACATAGGATTTTGCAACGCCAGCTTGTTCCGCTAATTCAGAGAGTGACATGTTTTTTTCTTTGCGAAGAGCCTTTACGCGATCACCAATCATAACCATCACACACCTTGAAGTATTAAATTTCGACTTATTTCTCCATTTTATCATAAATTAATATAATGGACACTATAACGCACAAATTTTTAAAAAGTTGTGATGTTTGGTCATAGAGATAGGGAGATGAAGGGTGAATGGTGGTTTAAAAGACCCACAATATTTCTTATTCCCCCACTCCAACTTCTGAGTGGTGGAGGTAGTTGCTGGTTTCGTTGTCCCAATCCAAAGCATCGTCCATCCAGCTATTCCGCTTGTCCCAAAGTGCAACCAGTGGACAGAATTGCATAAGCCCTTCAGCTACTTTCATCGCGCCAAGAACCGCAAGCAGCATGAACGATTTTTTCCAAGGTTTTTTTGCCATTCTGGCAGTGGCGATACTTAAAATTGAAAACCCTGCAATCGTTCGAATATAAGAATTTGTTCTTCCAATGTTTGGTCTCATGAACTCTCACTCCTATGTCTTTTTTGTAAATCTGCAGCTCTTTAATGCGGTGACATGTAAAATATGATACGATTAAACCATTATTTTCATCCTGCACATATTTTAAGCCTGTGCAGAAGCATGATAAGGGTATATTGTTTACATGTCAGGAGGAATTGGTACGATGGAGCAACGTTTTCCCTGGAAGATTGAGCATTTAAGAGAACATACTGCTGTTCTTGACGGCAGCCTTGCCCCAACCAAGCTTTTAACGAATGCCACCTATCTTAATTCTTCCTTGAAGATGTGGAAAAAAGGGCATATATGGATTTACTGCAATCGTATTGTCTATGTAGGAGATAAACTACCTGAAAATACGATGAATACAGAAATCACAGATTTAACCGATAAATGGGTTGTACCCGGTTATATAGAACCCCATGTACATCCTTTTCAGCTATATAATCCCCAATCTTTTGCTGAATATGCATCTCAAAGCGGTACGACAACGTTTATATCGGACAACTTGATGATGCTTTTATTAAATAATAAAAAGAAAGCGCTTCCTTTTATACAGCAGTTTAAGAAATCCTCCCTTTCCTTTTACTGGTGGGCAAGACTTGATGCTCAGACGGAATTAGACAATGAACAGGAACTGTTTACCAATGGAGAAATCCGGCAGTGGCTGGCTGATCCTAGCGTTCTGCTTGCTGGAGAGCTGACAAGCTGGCCTAAATTGGCTGATGGAGACGATATGATTTTAAGCTGGATACAGGAAGCAAGAATTCAATACAAGAGGGTGGAAGGGCATTTGCCTGGTGCTTCTGAAAAAACTATTGCAAAAATGACGCTTTTAGGTGTTACAGGCGATCATGAGGCAATGACCGGTGATGAGGCTTGGATGCGCTTGGAGCAGGGGCTGGCAGTAACATTGCGTCACTCCTCCATCCGGCCGGATCTGCCAAAGCTTATTGATGAACTGAAAGAAAAAGGCCTTCAATCGTTTGATTCACTGATGATGACAACCGATGGCTCCACACCTTCATTTTATCGTGAAGGTGTTATGGACCGGCTAATTCAAATAGCGCTTGACTCAGGGGTGAATCCGATTGAGGCATATCATATGGCCACTTATTCGATTGCAAAGTATTACCGAATGGAATTCATGCAGGGGATGATCGCAACCGGAAGACAAGCTACATTGAATGTATTGAGTTTTGCCGATTGTCCAACCCCTGAATCTGTTCTATCAAAGGGACAATGGCTAAAAAAAGATGGGGAAAGAACGCAGTTTATTGAACAGCCCGACTGGTCATTAATTCCTCCATTAGAAGTAGAGTGGGAACTGACAGAAGAAGATTTGCAGTTTTCAATGCCATTTGGAATTGAAATGGTGAATAACGTAATTACTAAACCATACTCTATAAATAGTGATACGTCCGTGGATGAATTGCAGCGGGAAAGTGACGAAAGCTTTTTAATGCTGATTGATCGGAATGGGAAATGGAAAATCTGCACAGTGATAAAAGGGTTTGCTCAGGACCTTGGCGCTATTGGATCATCCTTTTCAAATACAGGTGATTTACTTTTTATTGGGAAATCAAAAAAAGACATTCAAACCGCTTTTTCACGCATTCGCAATCTTCAGGGAGGAATTGTGCTGGTAGATAAGGGGGAAGTGCTGCATGAAATTCCCCTTACAATCGGCGGCATCATGTCAAGAGAGCCAATGGAGACAGTAATGAATGCAGAAGAAACATTAAGAGAAATTGTAAGAGAAAGAGGATACAGTCACGGGGATCCGGTCTATACACTGTTATTCTTATCATCAACGCATTTACCATATATCCGGATTACTCAAAAAGGACTCTATGATGTTAAAAAGAAAACGGTACTCTTTCCAACGATAATGCGTTAAAATGAGAAAGTAAGAGAAACTACTTATGGGGTGTATACTGTATGAAGCGCGTTTTACTGGTAGCGATCTCAAGTTTGATGGTGGCCTGCAGTGGAAATCATGAAGCAGAAAATCAGCTTAATAACCAGGAAAATCAATCCACTGCAACCCAGCAGCCGGATAAAACAGAAAAAGTTCATGCACCTGCTGCTTCCCCGGTTTCCCCTTTATCCGGAGAGCCATTAAATGAAGTAAGTACTCAAAGAGCCATCTCTGTTATTTTAAATAATCATCCTAAAGCCCGGCCCCAAAGCGGTTTGGCAGAAGCGGATATGATTTATGAAGTACTGGCTGAAGGGGGAATTACACGCCTTCTCGCCATCTATCAAAGCCAGTATCCTGAGCGTGTTGGGCCGATTAGAAGTGCACGAGATTATCATATAGAGCTTGCAGGAGCCTTTAACAGCTTTTTTGTTGCTCACGGCTATAGTCCGGATGCTTTTACCATGCTTGAACAAGGTGTAATTGAACATATGAATGGGATTCAGTATGATGGAGAATTGTTCATTCGTTCATCAGACCGTGCAGCCCCTCACAATTCTTACAGCGGTTCTGGGTATTTTGAACAAGGAGCCCAGAGAAGAGGAGTCTCGCTCGAAGGAGCACCTGCAGCGATGGCCTTTTCGTCTGAAAGTGATCTTGTGCCGGAAAAAGCTGCTTCGGAATTTTCAGTGACCTATGACGGAAATGAAATGTATACGAGCAGTTATACGTATGACGCTGATGGCACTTATATAAGAAAGATCGACGGAGAAATGACGATTGATGAAGAATCAGGTGAGCCTGTTTCGATTGCCAATGTTTTAATAGCAGAAGCCGAACATCGCATCGTGGATGATCAGGGCCGTTTGGAAATTGACCTCTCATCAGGAGGCAGTGCTCATCTTTTTACTAGAGGCGGGTATTTTAAAATGGAGTGGAAGGAAGAAGACGGAAGAATGGTTCCTTATTATAAGGGAGAACCTGCCCCGTTGACACCAGGATTAAGCTGGATTCATATCATTCCTGAAGAAAAGGGATTTGATGAGCTCGTTACCATAAACAATGATTAATCATAAAAGGAGTCGTTCCGACATTATGCAAATAGATAAACTCAGAGGGAAAGAATTGGACCAGCTTTTTAATGCCGTTCTTTCACTAAAAGACCTGGATGAATGCTACCGATTTTTCGATGATCTGTGTACAATAAATGAAATCCAATCATTGGCTCAGCGGCTGGAAGTTGCCCGCATGCTCCGGGAAGGAAAGACGTATCATAAGATCGAAACGGAAACCGGTGCCAGCACAGCGACCATTTCCCGTGTAAAAAGATGCCTGAACTATGGCAACGATACGTACTCACTCGTTTTGGGGCGTATCCATTCAAGTGAAGAAGCTGAGGAAAATAAGGAATAGATTCACAAGGAACAGGTCCGGGGGATTCAGTACATCTGCCTGAAGCGATGTGAACCGGTCAAAGGGTCTGAGACAATTTTGTCCCAGGCTCTTTTTTATGCGCTGATGCATAAAATACCGAATTATTTGACCACTCTTTCCACGCTTTAAGCTTCCTTCATAGGATGCTATAATGAGACGGATAAGTTTGAAAAGGAACGCAGTGAAATGGAGGATGCAATATGTATGACGTCCAGGAATGGAAACATGTATTTAAACTTGATCCGAATAAGGAGCTATCAGATGATGCTTTAGAAAAAATCTGTGAATCTGGCACCGATGCAGTCATGGTCGGAGGCTCAGATGGCGTGACACTTGAAAATGTTCTGGACTTAATGGCGAGGGTACGCCGATACACTGTCCCGTGCGTCCTTGAAGTGTCTACTCTGGATTCGGTTACACCTGGATTTGATTTGTATTTTATTCCTACTGTACTAAATGCCAGCGACCCAAAATGGATTACCGGACTTCATCATGAGGCAGTCAAAGAACATGGGGATCTCATGAACTGGGAAGAAATCATGGCCGAGGGCTATTGCATTGTGAATCCGGATTGCAAAGCGGCAAGCCTGACCCAAGCAGACACAGCGCTGACACAAGAAGACATCGTGGCATACGCACGAATGGCAGAACGGCTGTTTCGTCTGCCGGTTTTTTATTTGGAATACAGCGGCATGTACGGAGATCCTGCCATTGTAAAAGCTGTTGGACAGGAGCTTTCAAAGACCGTATTCTTTTACGGAGGCGGCATTACGTCAAAAGAAAAAGCAGCAGAAATGGCGGAACGGGCTGATGTAATCGTCGTAGGCAATCTGGTTTACGAGAACCTGAATGAGGCTTTAAAAACAGTCCTGTAAAAATTCAGCTTGATATTATATAATAAGAACAAATGTTCGAGGTGGTGAGGGAATGCAATTTTTAACTGATCGATTACTTAACGGAATGAATCCTGAACAGGCGAAAGCTATCAAAGCAACAGAAGGCCCTCTTTTAATAATGGCCGGAGCGGGGTCGGGAAAAACGAGAGTCCTGACCCACAGGATCGCCTATTTAATGATAGAAAAAGGAGTCGCACCCTACAATATTTTAGCGATTACTTTTACCAATAAAGCAGCAAGAGAAATGAAAAACCGTGTGGGAGAAATCCTCGGCGGTGCATCAGAGGATGTATGGATTTCCACATTTCACTCGATGTGCGTAAGAATTTTAAGGAGAGACATTGACCGTATTGGATTTAATCGGAATTTTACGATTCTGGATTCTACCGATCAGCAATCCGTGATAAAACGGATCCTGAAAGATAAGAATCTTGATCCAAAGCAATTTGATCCAAGAGCCATACTCTCTGTCATTTCCTCCGCTAAAAACGAGCTGACCACCCCTGAGCAGTTTGCGAAACAGGCTGGAAGCTATTTTGACCAGACGATCAGTGAAATTTTCACTGAATATCAGAGCAGGCTGCGAAAAAACTCTGCGCTTGATTTTGATGATCTGATTATGCAAACCATTCACTTATTCGAACGGATCCCGGAAGTGCTTGAATTTTATCAGCGCAAATTTCAATTCATCCATGTGGATGAGTATCAGGATACAAACCGCGCGCAGTATATGCTGGTAAAGCAGCTTGCCTCGCGCTTTAAAAACTTATGCGTAGTAGGGGATTCCGACCAGTCGATTTACCGCTGGCGTGGAGCGGATATCACCAACATCATGTCATTTGAAAAAGACTATCCCAATGCTACCGTTATCATGCTCGAACAAAATTACCGTTCAACTAAAAAAATACTGGATGCAGCCAATCAGGTTATCCAAAACAACCCTAACCGCAAGCCTAAGAATTTGTGGACAGAAAATTCAGATGGCCAGAAAATATCCTATTATCGGGCAGACAGCGAACAGGCAGAAGCTCAATTTGTGGCAGGTAAAATTAATGAGCTGGTCATGTCGGGAAAAAGAAAAAGATCTGATTTCGCCATCCTTTACCGGACAAATGCGCAGTCCCGTGTAATGGAGGAAGTATTAATGAAATCCAACATCGAATACACGATTGTTGGAGGAACAAAATTCTATGACAGAAAAGAAATTAAAGACATTCTTGCCTATCTTCGCTTAGTAGCGAACCCGGCTGATGATATCAGTTTAACGAGAATAATCAATGTGCCAAAGCGTGGAGTAGGTTCCACTTCAGTGGACCGAATTGCGAATTATGCCAGGGATCATGATATGTCGATGTATGATGCGCTTGGATTGGGAGATTTTATTGACATCAGTCCTAAAATCACCAAGACAGTCATTGCATTCCGTGATTTTCTATCAAATTATACTCAGATGCAGGAGTATTTATCCGTCACTGAATTAGTAGAAGATATCATCGAGAAATCCGGCTACAGGGACGCTTTGAAAGCCGAAAAAACAATTGAAGCGCAAAGCAGGCTCGAAAATATTGATGAGTTTTTATCGGTTACCAAGGCATTTGAAGAAGCGAACGATGACAAAAGCCTTGTTGCTTTTTTAACGGATCTTGCGTTAGTCGCGGATATTGATCAGCTTGATAAGGAAGAATCATCATCAGAGCTTGTAACGCTAATGACCCTTCATTCAGCGAAGGGGCTGGAGTTCCCGGTTGTCTTTTTGCTAGGGCTGGAAGAAGGCGTGTTTCCTCACAGCCGTTCTTTAATGGAAGAAGCGGAAATGGAAGAGGAACGAAGACTAGCCTATGTAGGAATAACCAGAGCTGAAGAAGAGCTGTTTATTTCAAATGCACAGATGAGAACCCTTTTTGGACGAACCAATATGAATCCGGTATCGCGTTTTATTGCCGAAATTCCAAGTGAACTGATTGAAGAGCCTATGAAAAAAGAATCCTCATCCAATCCATTTGGCAACGGGCGAAGCGGAGGAACCTTTGGTCAAAAGAGACCTGCACCAAGAAAGCCAGTCAGCCGTCCTGCTCCTAAAGATACAGGTGGAAGCGGTATTGGCTGGAGTGTTGGAGATAAAGCCTCCCACGGCAAATGGGGTGTAGGAACAGTCGTCAGCGTTAAAGGCGAAGGCGATTCAATGGAACTCGATATTGCATTTCCAAGCCCTACCGGCATTAAACGTCTTTTAGCAAAATTTGCTCCTGTTAATAAAGTAACGGAATGAAAGGGAGACGATAAATGGATTACGCATCGGCAGAATCGCGAGTAAAAGAACTTCAGGATTTACTGCGGCAATATAACTATGAATATCATGTGCTGGACAAGCCATCTGTTCCGGATGTTGAATACGACAAGCTCCTTCATGAATTAAAAAAGCTTGAAGAAGACTATCCTGACCTGCAAACACCAGACTCTCCTACACAGAGAGTCGGCGGGTCCATTTTGGAGCAGTTTTCAAAAGTGAATCATAAAAATCCGATGCTGAGTCTGGGCAATGCCTTTAATGAGCAGGATTTGCGTGACTTTGATAAACGCGTACGAAAAGCGGTCGGCGATAAGATATCGTACATTTGTGAGCTAAAAATTGATGGACTTGCCGTGTCTCTCCGCTACGAAAACGGCCTTTTTGTTCAGGGTGCTACCCGCGGAGACGGATCGGTTGGAGAAGACATTACCGTCAATTTAAAAACGATCCGCTCCATCCCGCTGCGCTTAAAAGAGCCTTTTAGTATAGAAGTAAGAGGGGAGGCTTTTATGCCCCGTTCCTCTTTTATTGCGTTGAACGAAGAGAAGGAAAAACGCAATGAGCTTCCATTTGCCAATCCAAGAAATGCTGCAGCAGGTTCTCTCAGACAGCTGGATCCAAGGATCGCCTCATCAAGAAATCTGGATTTGTTTTTATACGGCATAGGGGATCCTGGAGAAACGGGAGTGGAAGCACAAAGTGAAGGGCTGGATCTTTTAGGGGAGCTTGGTTTTAAGACGAATAATGAACGCCGTAAATGCTCATCCATTGAAGAAGTGCTTGATTATATAAAGGAATGGACAGAAAAACGGGCTGATTTGCAGTACGATATTGATGGTATTGTCATTAAAGTGGATTCACTTTCACAGCAGGAAGAGCTTGGCACAACAGTGAAAAGCCCCCGTTGGGCCATTGCATTTAAATTTCCTGCAGAAGAAGTTGTGACCGTCATAAATGATATTGAGCTCAGTATCGGCCGTACAGGAGTCGTGACACCTACTGCACTTCTGGAGCCGGTTCTGGTGGCAGGCACCACAGTTGGGCGTGCTTCTCTTCATAATGAAGACTTAATCCGGGAGAAAGACATCCGCATTGGAGATCATGTGGTGGTCAAAAAAGCAGGGGACATTATTCCTGAGGTCGTCAGTGTCATTACAGATCGGCGCACAGGTGACGAAAAGGAATTTATGATGCCAACTCATTGCCCCGCTTGTGACAGCGAGCTGGAACGGCTGGAAGGGGAAGTGGCGCTGCGATGTCTTAATCCGAAATGTCCTGCACAGATTCAAGAGGGACTCATTCATTTTGTATCCAGAAATGCAATGAATATTGACGGCCTCGGAGAAAAGGTCGTAGCCCAATTGTATCGTGAAGAGTTAATTGAGGATGTAGCAGATCTTTACCGGTTAACAATGGAGAATGTGATCGCTCTTGAACGCATGGCTGAAAAGTCGGCCGCCAATCTTTTAAATGCGATAGAGGCATCGAAAGAAAATTCTCTGGAAAAGCTGCTGTTTGGACTAGGGATCCGTCATGTTGGAGCTAAAGCAGCCAAAACCATTGCCCAGCATTTTGAAACGATGGACGCACTTATGACAGCATCCGAAGAAGATTTACTTAAAATAGACGAAATAGGTGACAAAATGGCTTCAAGCATCGTCACTTATTTTAGCCAGCAGGAAGTGAAAGAACTGATTCGTGAGCTTGAAGAAGCAGGCGTGAATTTGACCTACAAAGGACCTAAGCTTTATCGAAGTGAAAACGTTGATTCCGCTTTTTCAGGCAAGGTTGTAGTGCTGACTGGGAAATTAGTACAATTGACACGAAATGAAGCGAAAGAGAAAATAGAGATACTTGGCGGTAAAGTAACAGGAAGTGTCAGCAAAAAAACGGATTTGCTTGTTGCAGGAGAAGAAGCAGGTTCGAAACTGTCCAAGGCCCGGGAACTGGGAATTACGGTATGGGATGAAAACAGGCTCCTGGAAGAAATAAACGGACAAGAGGTGTAAGGCTACTATGAAAAAATGGTCAGCAGCTGCATTTGGAGCTGTTTTAGTACTAGGCGGATGTGTGCCTGATTTTCAGCAGGAAGATGAAGTCGTTCAAGAAAATTTGCCTGAAGAAGCAGAAAGTCAGACGGTTATCATTCCAAACTTCCAAATTTCAGATGACTACTATCGCACGCTTCTTCCATTTGAACCTTCTCCTTCGAGAGGAATGGTTGTGGACAATGTGGCATCGAACTTTGATGTTGCCGAACTTGAAAGCGGCTTAATGAGAATTGCCCAGCAAAATTTTGATCCGGCTGATTACTTTTTTCAGCCTGGTCAATTTCTCGACAGCGGAACGATTACAAGCTGGCTCTCCCGCGAATACAATGAAGAGCAGCTTGGAGAAAATGACATTGCTCCTGAAAACAATGTCGGGTTGAATCCAATTGACTCAGGAGAAGGAAACAGGGAACAGCGTGCAAAAAACAGCCCTATTTATCTGGCACATATTCAGGAGCATAATTATTTTGCTAAATCCGGCGAGGATGAAAGCAAGGTTCAGCTCGGAGGTGTTGTCGTTGGCTTAGCGCTGAATTCAGTTTATTATTACCAGGATGATAATGATCCATATGGCGCAACCTTTGAAGAGCCTATTTCTCAGGATAAGATTGAGGAAGAGGGCAGAAGGATGGCGCAGGAGGTCGTTCAGCGAATGAGGACAATGGCTGCTGAAGATCCTGAAAAAGCCGACCTCGCTGACGTTCCGATCACAGTAGCTTTATTTAAGCAGGAGCCAAGAAATGCGGTTATACCAGGTAATTTTATCGGCTATTCATCAGCTGAAGGCGGATCGGATGAACTGGGAGACTGGAACGCTATGAATGAAAATTATGTCTTGTTTCCTTCTGCTGAAGCAAACGAAAACTTTAGAGATGATGAGACAGCGTTCTTAAATTTTAAACAGGATATCGAAACCTATTTTCCGAATTTTAATAGTGTAATAGGGACCGGACGCTATCAAGGCGACCAGCTGACGAATTTAAAAATTGATATTCCGATTCAATTTTACGGAAAAGCAGAAATTGTCGGCTTTACCCAGTTTATCGCAGGAAGATTGATCGATCAGTTTCCTTCTTATTTTGCCATCGAGGTAAGCATTACATCGGTAAACGGTCCTGAGGCCTTGATTTTAAAAGAGCCGGAGGAAACGGAGCCATTTGTTCATTTGTATGAGCACTAAATGTAAGGAAAACAAAAATCAATATAAATAAGTGGCAGAACAAAATTAAAAAAATGTTTAAAAATGAGGCAGTATTATTACTAGTTTGAGGAGAGCGGAGCGGAAGGTGGCGACTCCTGCAGGATATGACGGCAAGCTGAGACTTTACAGGGCAAGGCCCTGAAGAGGCTCAGCGCCGTCCCTGCGGAAAGCGTCCGCCTGAAGCGAAGTGAGCCGGTCAAAGAGGCTGAGACACTTTTGTCTCAACCTCTTTCTTCTTTTTTATGAACCTTTTTTTGTTTAAAGATATTCTGCCAGAGTCATAGGTATGTCCCGTATGTTTATCTATGAAAGCGGCTGGACATTCCAGATCTCTTTTGCATATTCACTGACCGTTCGATCACTCGAGAAGAAGCCGGACTGAGCAATATTATGAATGCTCATGTTAAGCCATCTTTTCCGGTCGGTATATGCAGCTGCGACCTGATCCTGTGCATCTGCATAAGCGGAAAAATCCTTCAGCAAAAAGTACTGATCATTTTCCATCAATAAAGAATCAGACAGTGTTTCAAAGTCGTAATAGGAGTCTCGGAAAAATCCGGAGGTTAATTGATCAACGACCTGTTTAATTCTTCGGTCATTATGATAATAGTCATGAGAATGATAGCCCCCATACTTTTCAAAATGCATAATTTCTTCAGCTTTTAATCCGAAGATAAATATATTCTCAGGACCTGTCAGCTCGCCAATTTCCACATTTGCTCCATCCAGCGTTCCAAGCGTCACAGCGCCGTTCATCATAAATTTCATGTTCCCAGTACCGGACGCTTCTTTGCTTGCCGTTGAAATCTGTTCACTGACGTTCGTGGCTGGAATGATTTTTTCCGCAAGTGACACACGGTAGTTGTCTAAAAAGACTACGCGAAGTGTATCCTTTGAAACAGGGTCATAATTGACTATATTGGCAACTGAATGAATAAGCTTAATGACTTTTTTTGCATAATCGTATCCCGGAGCTGCTTTTGCCCCGAAAATAAATGTACGTGGATGCGGCCTGAAGGATGAATCTTCTTTCATGCGATTATACAAGTGCATGATGTGCAGCACATTTAGAAGCTGTCTTTTATACGCATGAAGCCGTTTGATTTGAACATCAAAAATAGAGTGCTCATCTACTGGAAGAAGATCCTTATCAAAGATCAGCTTTGCCAATTCTCTTTTCTTCTTTTGTTTCATTTCGTCTATCTCAAGCTGAAATGATGAGTCGTCTGCAAACTTTTCAAGCTCTGCTAATCGCTGAGGTTCAGAAATCCATTTTGTTCCTATGACCTTTGAAATGGAGGAGGTAAGTTCTGGATTTGCCTGTAAGAGCCAGCGTCTATGTGTGATGCCGTTCGTTTTATTAGAAAATCGATCCGGATAAAATTCGTGGAAATTTTTCATTTCACGTTTTTTTAGTATTTCAGTGTGGAGCTTTGCTACTCCATTAATACTGTGACTGCCAACAATGGATAAGTGTGCCATTTTAACAAAGCCGTGTGCAATAATGGCCATTTCCTCAATGCGGTCCCAGTCACCGGGATATTCTCTCCACAGTTCTTTGCAAAAACGCTCGTTTATTTCTTCGACAATCATGTAAATACGAGGGAAGAGCGGCTTGAAAAGTTCTATTGTCCATTTTTCCATCGCCTCTGAGAGAATGGTGTGATTTGTATACGAAATGGTGTTTGTAACAATCGTCCAGGCCTGATCCCATTTCATTCCTTCTTCATCAATGAAAATCCTCATCAGTTCAGGAATCGCAAGTGCAGGGTGAGTATCGTTAATATGAATAGCCACATGCTCATGAAAATCGAATAAATCGCTGTGATTTTCCTTATAGTCATTGATGATGCTTTTCAAACTCGAACGTACCAAAAAGTATTGCTGCTTCAGCCGAAGGATTTTTCCGTCATTTGACATATCATTCGGGTACAGGAATTCTGAAATTTGTTCAGTGTCTCTTTTATACTGCATAAAATCTTTATGAGGAGGATAATGCTTTGCGGGTTCAGCTCCCCACAGACGAAGCGTGTTCACACGGGTTGTGTCATAGCCGAGAACCGGCATATCAAACGGAACCGCAAGTACAGTTTCCGCATGCTCATGAACAAAGACCAGCTTTCCGTCTTTTTCAATCCATTGAACATCTCCCCAAAAAGGAACTTCAATGGCCAGGTCGGGCTTGCGGACTTCCCAGACATTTCCGTTTCTAAGCCACTGCTCGGGCAATTCAACCTGATAGCCATCAATGATTTTTTGTTCAAATAATCCATGCTTATACCGGATTCCATGTCCATGACCAGAGAGTTTCAGCGAAGCCATCGAGTCAAGAAAACAGGCAGCCAGACGACCTAGCCCGCCATTTCCCAACCCTGCATCCGCCTCAGCTTCTTCAAGTTCACTTAATTCAATGCCTAATTCGCGCAGCCCTTTTTCTACAATGTCTTTCACACCAAGATTAATAAGTGAACTGACCAAAAGTCTTCCAAGCAAAAACTCAATCGATAAGTAATACACTTCCTTTTGGCCGCTCTTGCGAATATCTTCGTTGGAAACAATCCAGTTGGTACTGACAAATTCACGCACCATCATGCCTAGAGCCTGATACTGGTGCTGTTTAGTAGAATTAGCGAATGATACCCCGGCTGTTTGTTCCAGCCTTTGGGAAAAAGAAGCTTTAAACTCATCTTTGCTTTGGAACATGAATTAATGCCTCCTCTTGAGCTTTGAATAAAGCTCGTGGTACTGAGCAGCAGATTTTGCCCAGCTGTAGTCACCTGACATGGCATTTTCTCTAAGAGCCGGCCATGCGTGTTCGTGCCGGTAAAAAGAGAGGGCACGAAGGATTGTATGCTTCATATCATGTGCATTGTAATGAGCAAACGTAAAGCCGTTTCCGCTGAAATCCGTCTCGTCAAGAGAATGGACGGTATCATTGAGTCCTCCTGTCTCACGAGCGATGGGAATGGTACCGTACTGAAAGGAAATCAACTGACTCAATCCGCACGGTTCGAAAAGTGAAGGCATTAAAAAGAAATCTGCACCTGCATAAATCTGATGAGCAATAGCTTCGCTAAAACCAATATAAACTCCAGCTTGTTCAGGGTAGGTGCCGGCAAGGTAATTAAAATAATCTTCAAATTCATATTCGCCGCTGCCAAGAACAATCAGCTGGACTTTTTCCTCCTCAAGCAATTCATGCATGACCCGCTGAACTAAAGACAGACCTTTTTGCTCCGTCAGGCGGGTAACCATGGCAATCACGGGAATGTCTTTATCCTCAGGCAGATTAAATTGCCGCTGAAGAGCGAGTTTATTTTCATCTTTTTTTTCAATGGATTTGAGTGTGAAATTCGTATCAATCAGCGGGTCACTTTCCGGATTGTAGCTTTCGGTGTCAATTCCATTCAAAATCCCATGCAGTTTAAATGACTGCTCGCGTAAAATGCCATCCAGCTGCTCTCCAAAAAAAGGAGTCAGAATTTCGTCACGGTAGGTAGGGCTTACCGTAGTCAGTGCGTTGGAGCTTAAAATGGCGCCTTTCATAAAGTTGACCGAGCCATTGTACTCCAGATCCCCTGAATAATAATGATAATCGTCCAAATTCAGGCAGTCCCCTAAGATTTCAGGAGTAAACCAGCCCTGGAATTGAAGATTATGGATGGTAAATACTGTTCTCATATCCCGGTAATAAGGGTCGTTCCGGTATTTGCGATCAAGCAAGAAAGGGACCATGCCGGTATGCCAATCATGACAGTGAATCAGATCGGGTTTAAATGGAATAACGGGCAGCGCCTCGAGTACAGCCTGACAGAAAAATGAAAATCGTTCCCCGTCATCTCCGTGACCGTATAGCGTATCTCTGTAAAAATAATACTCATTATCAATGAGGTAGTAGGTCACATCATTATGTACAAGCGTTTCAATTCCGCAATATTGGCTTCTCCACGCCATAGGGATGGAGATAGAAGTAATTTTCTTCGCTTTTTGACGGAGCTCTTCTGCAATCATTGAATACTTCGGCATCATTACACGTACGTCTGATCCCATTTTTTTCAGTTCTTTAGGAAGAGCCCCGGCTACATCGCCGAGGCCCCCAGACTTTACAAATGGAGCACATTCGGATACTGCGAATAATATCTTCACATGCTCACCGCCATTTCACGTACCGTTCCTTTACGCAGGACAAGCGGTTTTTCAGGAGAGCCTTTTAAAGTTACACCGTCTAAGACCCTGACATCTTTGTCAAGAATGACATACTCAAGTGTACAG
Source organism: Jeotgalibacillus proteolyticus (assembly GCF_050107735.1). Taxonomy (GTDB): domain Bacteria; phylum Bacillota; class Bacilli; order Bacillales; family Jeotgalibacillaceae; genus Jeotgalibacillus; species Jeotgalibacillus proteolyticus_A. The sequence goes on along the minus strand of NZ_JBNILO010000013.1, from coordinate 65,875 downwards.
CCTTCTCCAATTTGACTTTTTTGCATTACAACACAATTGGTGACGTGTGAGTTTCTCCCGATTTTAACCGCTCTAGAGATAATGCTGCTGTTCACTCTGCCTTCAATGACTGCACCATTTGCAATCATGGAATTCGTTACAGTGGAAGCTGAAGAATAGCGGGTAGGCGGCTCATCTTTAACTTTTGTAAATACAGGACGGTCAGCAGGGAAGAGCTGATTCCAGACAGTAGGGTCAAGCAGCTTCATTGAATGATGAAAATACGCTTCGATGGAATTCATAATGGCAGCATATCCTGTGTGAGTGTAAGTGCCGATAGTAAAATTATGAAGCGGCTGGTTGACCACATCTGATACAGAAATAAACTGAGAGTTTTTCCGGTTCTCAATAAGTTCAATCAACAATGATTTTTTTACAATATACATATCAAGAGACTGTGTATGATTCACCAGCTCTGTAATATCATGATCATGAATCAGGTGTTCAGCCAGTGCTTCTTCAATATCGATATTGGTAATAACATAGCTGTTTGCGATAAAGACATAGTCCTGGTGACTGCGTTTAAAAAAGTCCAAATGCTGATCCAGGCGGGCAAAAGAACCCACCGTACTGTTTTCATTCGGTTCAAAAAAAGGAGGAAGAAAGAACAATCCATCTTTTTTTCGATCCAGGTCCCAATTTTTACCCGATCCGATATGGTCCATAAGAGATCGATACTGGTGTTTTGGGAATATCGCTACACTTTCGACTCCTGAATTCACCATATTGGATAAAATAAAATCGACAAACCGGTATCTTCCTGCAAATGGAATGGAGGCAACAGATCGATTCAGGGAAAGATCCTGCAGTCCTCCAACTACATTTGTAGCATCAATCACTCCTAATAAACGGCTCATGCAGTCACGTCCTTTCTTAATTTCTCAATCAGTTCATCCGTTACAAGAATAATGTCTGAAGAATCGCCTTCAGGCTCAATCGTAATTCCGTCCGGCACGTGAATTCCTTCCGGAACGATCGCTCTTCTGACCACTGCATTGCTGCCAATAACCGCATCCGGCATGATCACAGCTTCATCGATGAGAGAATCTTCGCCGGTTTTCACGCCCTGAAAAATTACGGAGTGCTGTACTTTTCCTGCGATGAAACAGCCCTCGTTAACGAGAGATTCTTTCACCTCTGCATGGTGTGAGATATATTGAGGCGGCTGATTCGGGTTGCGTGAATAAATTCTCCACGAGTGATCAAATAAATTCAAGCCAGGATTTTCTTTAAGAAGATCCATATTGGCTTCCCAAAGACTTTTTACTGTACCAACATCCTTCCAGTAGCCGTCAAATGGATATGCCATCAGGCGTTTGTCTTCGTTTAAGAATAGCGGAATAAGATCTTTCCCAAAGTCATGGCTGGACTCTTCATTTACATTATCAACCTCTAAGAACTCTTTTAATGCCTTCCAGTTGAAAATATAAATTCCCATGGACGCCAGATTGCTTTTCGGTTCAGCAGGCTTTTCATCAAATTCAAGGATTTCATAGTCTTTATTCGTATTCATAATGCCAAAGCGGCTGGCTTCGTCCCATGGAACTTCCACTACCGAAATAGTGGCTTCAGCTTCGTTTTGGATGTGATAGTCAAGCATTTTTGAGTAATCCATTTTATAAATATGGTCCCCTGATAACACAAGAACATATTCAGGATTGTACTGCTCAATGTATTTCATGTTGTGGTAAATGGCATTCGCTGTTCCACTGTACCATTTAACTTCCGACGCTTCCGTGTAAGGAGGGAGGACGGTAACACCGCCATTTCGGCGATCAAGATCCCATGCACTTCCAATGCCGATATAGGAATTCAGCACAAGCGGCTGGTACTGCGTCAGCACGCCTACTGTATCGATCCCAGAATTTGTGCAATTGCTTAGGGTGAAATCAATAATTCTGTATTTTCCTCCGAATGGAACAGCCGGTTTTGCAATGCTCGTTGTAAGTGATTGAAGACGGCTTCCTTGTCCTCCTGCTAATAACATGGCAACACATTTTTTCTTTACCATCATGTCACACCCCTTATTTAATAATTATTATCTGCCCGATTATTTGGATGGCTTCCAAACCGTCATTCCAAAAGGCGGGATCGAAATGGAAATCGCCTGCTCACGGTTATGAATCGAAACGTTTTCAGTTTCTGTTTTTGTTTGATGGAGCTGTCCCGATCCGCCATATTCAGCTAGATCACTATTGAAAACCTCACTCCACTTTCCTTTCATCGGGACGCCAACTTTAAACGTCTCGTAAGCAACATTCGTGAAATTGCATGCAATCACGAGCGTGTCACTTTTTCTTTTTCCTTTACGAATAAATGTGTAGATACTTTGCTCTGCATTATCTGCATCGATCCATTCAAAGCCTGAAGGATCGTGGTCAAGCTGATACAGGGCCTTTTGTCCGAGATAAAAGGCAAGCAGCTCTTTGGTAAAAACATCTGTTTTTGCATGTGATTCATAGTCCTTTAAAAACCAGTCAAGACCTTGAACAAACTTCCATTCATCATATTGACCAAACTCTGCTCCCATAAACAGGAGCTTTTTTCCAGGGTGAACCATCATAAAAGATAAAAGCAATCTAAGCTGGGCAAACTTTTCCCAATAGTCTCCCGGCATCTTATGCAGCAGAGAACGCTTACCATGCACAACTTCGTCATGTGAAAGCGGCAAAATAAAATTTTCTGAATAAGAATACACAAGTGAAAAGGTCATTTTATGATGATGATGCCTGCGTTCAAACGGAGGGTGTTCCATATAATCCAGCACATCATTCATCCAGCCCATATTCCATTTATAATTGAACCCAAGGCCGCCTTCATGAACGGGGGAGGTAACGTTTGACCAGTCAGTAGAATCTTCTGCCATCATAAGAAATTGAGGATGTTCTTTAAATACGGCTGTATTTAACTCCTGAAGAAACTCAATTGTATAGGGATTTACGGCTGAAGGTTCGCTGTTGGCCCAATAGAGCATATTTGCAACCGCATCAACCCGGAGTCCATCAATTTTAAATGTTTCAATCCAGTATAAGGCATTGGATATAAGAAAGCTTCTGACCTCTCCCTTTGCCAAATTAAAATTGGCAGTTCCCCACTCGATGTTTTCACGGTCCGCAAACGTGTCGTATTCGTAAGTTGGCTCTCCATCAAACATATAAAGACCTTGTTCATCCTTGCAAAAATGACCAGGCACCCAATCCAGCAAAACGCCGATATCCTCCTGATGACAGTGGTCAATAAAATACATCAGGTCATGAGGAGTTCCGAAGCGGGCTGTTGGAGAAAAATAACCAATGCCCTGATATCCCCAGGAGGCATCTAGGGGATGCTCGGTCAGCGGAAGAATTTCAATGTGCGTGAATCCTCTTTCCTTTATATAAGGAATGAGTTCATCCACCAGCTCCCGGTACGTAAAATAGGAACCATCTTCCTTTTGTTTCCATGAATTTAAATGAAGCTCATAAATGGCAAGTGGTCTTTCATAAACAGGGCGTCTTCTGCGCACGCGCTGCCGATAAAGCTTGTCATTCCATACGTACCCTTTTGTGTCATACACTACAGATGCCGTATTTGGGCGAAGCTCTGAGTAAAATGCATAAGGGTCCGCTTTAAGAACCACATCCCCACTCGAAGTCTGAATGGAATACTTGTAAACCTCGCCCTCAAGATCCTGTTCAATCCCTATACTCCAAATTCCTTCGTTGTTTAATTTTTCAAGAGGATGAGAAGCAGGGTTCCAGTTATTAAAGTTTCCTACAACCGATACAGATACAGCATGAGGCGCCCAAACTGTGAAACGGGTGAGCAAGGTGGACGATCGTCTTCTTATTAAATGTGCCCCGAAAAGTTTATGGGCTTGATACAGGGTGCCTTCGTGAAACAAATGAACATCGTATTCGCTTGGTGCAGCAATCATTAGAGGCCCTCATCCTTTCATAGGAGTTTATAAAATAGCTATTCTACATGAAGAGAGTAAAACCCTTGAAAAGAAAAGCATTTTTAGTAAAAAAAGATTTCAAGGAGGTCGTTTTAGAACTTTTTATAATATTCTCCCATTAAAATTGAGATAAATGAGAAAAAAGCTGCTTAAAACCACAATGGAATTCTGTATTTGCAAGACCTTCTGCAGGGAAGCAAAGACAAAGATAACCAATTACAGCATTTCAAATATTTAGCAGCTATTAGAAATTAGTTTTATCTTTCTGTACCCCTATTTTCTCCAGGTTAATCACAAGATAAAAAAATCCGAAAAGGGAATATTCTCCTTTTCGGATTTTCTGATCAATTTATTTTCCTATCTGAGCGAAAGCAAGCCCGGACAGATTGAAGTTGATGCACGTTTATTTATTTGATTCTACTTCATGAACTTTTTCAAACTCATCGTAGCCTTCACGTACAGGCTTACGGGAGTTTCCAGTTGTCAAACTCACTACTATGATAGCCAGCATACTCAAGAAGAATCCTGGAACCATTTCGTATAGGAAATCGCTCAAATCAAAGATATATACCCACAGAATAACCGTAAGGGCTCCTGTCAGCATTCCTGCAAGAGCGCCCCAGCGGTTCATTCTCTTCCAATAAAGGCTAAGCAGAATGGCTGGTCCAAACGCAGAACCAAATCCTGCCCATGCGTTACTGACTAAGTCAAGAATGGTACTGTCTGAATCAAGTGATAAGAACACCGCAACAATTGCGACGAGAAGTACAGCAATACGGCCGACCAATACGAGTTCTTTATCAGAAGCTTCACGCTTCAGGAAGGTATTATAAAAATCTTCTGTCAGTGCACTTGATGTAACAAGAAGCTGGGAAGAAATCGTGCTCATGATTGCAGCAAGAATAGCTGCAAGCAGGAACCCTGAGATAATTGGATGGAATAAGACTTGTGAGAAGAAGACAAAGATTGTCTCCGGATCCGCTAATTCCTGTCCAGTTGTCGTAATGTAAGCAAAACCCGTAAGACCAGTAAAAAGTGCTCCAATAATGGCCACGATCATCCAGGTCATCCCAATTCGGCGGGCTGCCGTCAACGACTTAACATCCCGAATCGCCATAAAGCGGACGATAATATGAGGCTGTCCGAAATAACCAAGCCCCCATGCCAATAACCCAATTAATCCAAGGGTTGTAGTTCCCTCAAAAAAAGATGTAAGGGTAGGGTCTACCGCTTCGATTGTGTCAAAAGTAGGGCCTATTCCGCCAAGTTCCATAAAGGCAACCACCGGCACAAGAATAAGTGCCAGAAACATAATACAGCCCTGAACAAAGTCTGTGATACTAACAGCAAGGAATCCACCAAACAATGTGTAAGCGAGAACCACCGCCGCCGTAATAATTAATCCGGTTAAATAATTTATACCAAACGCGCTCTCAAAAAGAACTCCGCCGGCTACCATGCCTGATGAGGTATATACGGTAAAGAAAATAATAATGACAATAGCAGAAACAAATCGCAATATTTTCGTGTTATCAACAAATCGGTTTTCAAAATAATCCGGTATTGTAATTGAATCGTTTGCTACCTCCGTATAGGTACGAAGGCGAGGTGCAACAAGAATGTAATTTAAATACGCACCAATTGATAAACCAACCGCAATCCACATGCCCGAAAGTCCGGAAACATAGATCGAGCCTGGTAAACCAAGCAGCATCCATCCACTCATGTCAGATGCTCCGGCAGACAGCGCCGTAACCGCAGGGCCGACTTTTCTTCCCCCCAGCATATACTCTGATAAATCTCCTGTTGATTTCTTATAGGCATAATAACCAATGCCCAGCATTCCGATAAAGTAAAGCGCTAATGAGATGTAAACTTCCCATCCAATCGTAACGGCTTCCACAATATCTCCCCTTTCGTATTTCATAATTTTTGTCTATACAACTTCTAGACACTTACAGGTGAATAACCTAACAAACAAATAACCTTTATTCAAGCACGCTAAACTAGGTAATGGATGGTAATTTAGACTTACGTCCTTATAGCATCAAGGGTTAACGCGGATTTTACAAGAAATTAAAATAAAACTATTCTAACAATTCAAATAATACTTTCGGACGAGTTTTGGTAAAACTTGTAATTAACTAAAAAGCTGCTGTAAAGCGGAATATTTTAAGATTTTTCAAAAAATAATCAAATACGTCCCTGTATCTATTGTCACTAATAAACCATTTTTTATGCGTCCATTTCTTTAATTGTCCAAGAAGGGTCAAAAGTTGCATGTCCTGTCACGTTTAGTGCGGGTGTATGACGTGAATAGAAGCATAATATGAGATAGAATAAATGATAATAGAATGAACCAAATCAAAGCGAGGTGGCAGCATGAGCAAGCAGCAGAAAAGCGTGGATGATTACATCCAGGACGGTATTTACGGTGCAAAAGAAACTTTGCCCGATGAACGAAGAAAATATCTTGGTACGATCAGGGAACGAATTGAATTTGTTCTCTATCAGCATCAGGTTAGGGAAGAGACTGTTTATCCGGAAATTAAACAAGCTGCAAAGAACCATCCAAATCTCAAGCTTTTTTTAAATGGAAACATGAACTACCGTTTTTATTCAAAATATATTCAGCTGGCAGATGAGCACAAGCTGTCATATACCGTGGTGTCCAATAAAGAGCATAACGCTGAATATGGGCTTGTCCTGGCTCATCCTGATGCAGTGGAAAAAGCTGAGATCGAGCTGCCGAAAAGAAAAAAAGATAAAAAGAAAAAAGAAAAGACGTCATTCTTTAAACGATTATTTGGGTAGGGGCTTCTTAAAAAGAAAAAGCCTTCTCAAACAGTATCGCCCTCTTGTCTCCAGAAGATATGAGGAAGCGGAGAACAGGGGTATTTTACCAATAATAAGCACTGGCAGTCTGCATGTGGTTGCGGCATTTTTGTCGCAGCCTTTTTTATTTTTCAGATAAGCCGTGAGTCTGGTTAATTTGATGCTGAAGAACAAATTTACTTCTATTTAAATAGAAGCCCGTAAGAGATTGAGCAAATAATGCAGCCGAAAAGAGTTACTAAAATAGATCAGACATTATCCGGCTTGAATTTTTTCACCGTGCAGTTTGCCTTCTAAAGCGGCTTTTTGGTATGATAAACAGTATTGTGAGTGTTCGAACAATCGCGGAGGTGACTGACACAATGACAAAAATAACAACAGATGAAGTGAAGCACGTAGCCCACTTGGCGCGTCTTGCTATTACAGAACAGGAAGCGGAACAATTTGCTGAGCAGCTGGGGTCTATTATTACATTTGCTGAACAGCTGAATGAACTGGATACAGATCACGTAGAGCCTACAACACATGTTCTTGAGATGAAAAACATCATGCGTGAGGACAAGTCAACTGGCGGTCTTCCCCGTGAAGAAGTACTAAAAAACGCACCAGATCATCAGGATGGCCAAGTAAAAGTGCCGACGATTCTGGAATAGGGAGGGGAAACAGATGTCATTATTTGACCATAAACTGGCAGATCTTCAAGGCCAGCTAAATAAAAAAGAAATCACCGTTACAGATCTTGTGCGTGAATCCTACAAGCGAATTGCAGAGGTGGAGGAAAAGGTACAGGCTTTTGTTACGCTGGATGAAGAGCGTGCACTACTTCAGGCTGAAGAGCTTCAGTCCAAGGTTTCCTCAGATTCTAAGGGCATGCTGTTTGGAATGCCGATCGGAGTAAAAGACAATATTGTTACAAAAGGTCTCCGGACAACAGCGGCCAGTAAAATTCTTGGCAACTTTGATCCAATTTATAATGCTACAGTTGTGGATAAATTGCAGGCTGCTGATGCAATTACCATTGGGAAATTAAATATGGACGAATTTGCAATGGGATCTTCAACTGAAAATTCACACTGGGCCAAAACAAGAAATCCCTGGAATCTGGACACCGTTCCCGGCGGTTCTTCAGGAGGATCCGCTGCAGCAGTCGCAGCTGGCGAGGTTCCATTTTCTTTAGGATCTGATACAGGCGGTTCCATTCGGCAGCCGGCCTCTTTTTGCGGCGTTGTTGGTCTTAAGCCTACATATGGACGTGTTTCCCGTTTTGGATTAATCGCATTTGCTTCTTCTCTGGATCAGATTGGTCCGATCACGCGTAATGTTGAGGACAACGCTTATCTATTAGAAGCAATTGCCGGTCTGGATCCGAATGATTCCACGTCTGCCAATGTCAACGTACCGAATTACCGTGCAGCGTTAACAGGCGATATTAAAGGCTTGAAAGTGGCAGTCCCGAAAGAGTACCTCGGTGAAGGCGTCAGTGAAGAAGTAAGGGCATCTGTCCGAAAAGCGCTAAGCGTTCTTGAAGGACTTGGTGCTGATGTTCATGAAGTATCCCTGCCTCACTCTAAGTATGGTGTAGCGACGTATTATTTGCTTTCTTCTTCTGAAGCATCTGCGAATTTGGCCCGTTTTGACGGGATTCGTTACGGCTACCGGGCAGAAAATGCAGAAAACCTCATTGATTTGTATAAGAAAACACGATCTGAAGGGTTTGGCGATGAAGTGAAACGCCGGATTATGCTTGGAACGTATGCGTTAAGCTCAGGCTATTACGATGCGTACTATAAAAAAGCGCAGAAAGTCCGAACGCTAATCAAGCAGGACTTTGATCAGATCTTTGAGCAGTATGATGTGGTTGTTGGTCCGACTACACCTACACCATCCTTTAAAATTGGTGAAAAAATAGATGATCCTCTGACCATGTATGCCAATGATATTCTGACAATCCCCGTGAATCTTGCGGGCGTTCCCGGAATTTCAGTTCCTGCAGGGTTTTCATCGCAAGGTCTTCCACTTGGCCTTCAAATCATCGGGAAGCATTTTGATGAAAGCACTGTTTACAGAGTAGCTCATGCCTATGAGCAAGCAACAGATCATCATAAACAAAAACCGGGATTGTAGGAGGGAGAACGACCATGACGAACTTTGAAACGATCATTGGACTTGAAGTCCACGTAGAATTAAAAACAGATTCAAAAATGTTCTCGCCTGCGCCTGCTCATTTTGGTGCAGAACCAAACACGAACACGAATGTTATCGACCTTGGCTATCCGGGAGTACTTCCGGTTATTAACAAGCGTGCAGTTGAATGGGGTATGAAAGCAGCGATGGCGTTAAACTGTGAAATCGCTGAGAATACGAAATTCGACCGTAAAAACTACTTTTATCCGGATAATCCAAAGGCCTATCAAATCTCTCAATTTGATCAGCCGATCGGAGAACATGGCTGGGTAGAAATTGAAGTAGACGGCTACAAGAAGAAAATAGGCATCACACGCCTTCACCTTGAAGAAGACGCAGGCAAGCTGACTCACACAGATAAAGGCTACTCCCTTTGTGATTATAACCGTCAGGGAACACCTCTGATTGAAATTGTCTCAGAGCCCGATCTGCGAACACCTGCTGAAGCCTATGCCTATCTTGAAAAAATAAAATCTATTATTCAATATACAGGAGTGTCTGACTGCAAGATGGAAGAAGGCTCGCTGCGCTGTGATGCCAACATCTCCCTTCGTCCGATCGGTCAGGAAGAGTTTGGAACAAAAGCAGAGCTTAAAAACCTGAACTCCTTTAACTTTGTAAAGAAAGGGCTGGAGCACGAACAAATCCGTCAGGAAGAAGTGCTGCTGTCCGGGGGAGAAATCCAGCAGGAATCACGCCGCTTTGATGAATCGACAGGGAAAACGCTGCTGATGCGTGTCAAAGAGGGATCGGATGATTACCGCTACTTCCCTGAACCGGATCTTGTGTCGATGTTTATAGATGAAGAGTGGAGAGAAGAAGTCCGTGCTTCGATTCCTGAGCTTCCTGATGCCCGTAAAAAAAGGTATGTGGAGGAGCTTGGGCTGCCGGGCTATGATGCGATGGTGCTTACGCTGACAAAGGAAATGTCTGATTTCTTCGAGTTGACGCTTGAACAGGGAGCAGATGCAAAGCTTGCTTCAAACTGGCTCATGGGAGAGGTATCCGCCTACTTAAACGCAGGCCAGAAGGAATTGAAGGATGTCGCGTTAACACCACAAGGTTTAGCTGGAATGATAAAATTGATTGAAGATGGTACCATTTCTTCCAAGATTGCGAAAAAAGTGTTTAAAGAACTGATCGAAAATGGCGGAGACCCTAAGAAAATTGTAAAAGAAAAAGGGCTCGTGCAAATTTCGGATGAGGGCGAACTGTTAAAATTCGTAACGGACGTACTGGATGCAAATCCTCAGTCGATAGAAGACTTTAAAAATGGTAAAGACCGTGCCATTGGCTTTTTAGTAGGCCAGATTATGAAAGCTTCTAAAGGGCAGGCAAATCCGCCTATGGTCAATAAGCTTTTGAATCAGGAAATTCAGAAAAGATAGGAACAAAGCTAAAAAAATCAGTATAGGTGAGTTGCGGGGAAAGCGTCAGCCTTAAGCACAGCGAACCATTTAATAGACGCTGAGGCATAAATCAAAAAAGTTTAAAGAATAAAGAAGTATTTGTGAATAGTAAGAGGTGAGCGGAGCGGAAGGTGGCGACTCCTGCAGGATATGACGGCAAGCTGAGACTTTGAGGGGCGTAGCCCTGAAAAGGCTCAGCGGCGTCCCTGCGGAAAGCGTCCACCTGAAGAGAAGTGAACCGGTCAAAAAGCCTGAGACATTTTTTGTCTCAGGCTTTTTTTGAGCAAAATAATGGTAAAGATTCAACGGGTATGCCATTCTTAAAAGAAAATCCAGTCCATGAGGTGATTGATATGTCAGCATTAAATGAATGGTTTCAAAAAGGCTTAACGGTTGAGGAATACAGAGATCAGATGACTGCTCATAAAGAAAATATGGATGAAGTGAGCAGACAATTTTCCCTTCCTGACGATCAGGAGTTTTTCTCAGAGCTTGCTGCCCGTCATATACGCGCCATTGTGTTAACGGAAGATTGGTGCGGAGATGCCATGATGAATAATCCGGTTTTAATTGCGCTCGGAGAAGCTGCGGATGTGGAAGTGCGATTCCTTCTCCGTGATTCAAATCTGGAACTGATGGACCAGTACTTAACGGATGGAAGAGCGCGTTCGATTCCCATTTTTATTTTCATTGATGAAGAGGGCAGGGAAGTAGCCAAATGGGGGCCAAGAGCTAAAAAAGTGCAGAGCTTTGTAGATGAAGCAAGAAGTTCATTGCCTGCAAAGGATGACCCAGCCTTTAAGGATGGTCAGGACCTGCTCATTAAACACCTTACTTCAGCTTATGTGGAACGCAAGGATTTTTGGATGGAAGTATACGCCGAATTAAAACAGACACTTCAAACGACATAAGCTTATGCAAGAAGAAGGTGGAAATCTTTTTCCCCTCGCGTTATGATAGAGATGAGCTGGGATTCCGGCTTGTCTTTTTTTGGCGAAATAAAGGAATAAAGTTCAGCTTTCTGCAGCATAGAATGTATGTATATCCTGTGATTTCAGGCAGAACGGACTTTCACACCACGATCGTTAAGCGCCTTATTTTACAAAGAGTAGGATGAACCCTAATGAAAAGAGCCCGTATTATTTATAATCCAACATCAGGAAGAGAGCTGTTTAAACGGCATCTTCCCGAGGTATTGATGAAACTTGAACAAGCCGGCTATGAAACGTCCTGTCACGCAACGACAGCAGAAGGGGACGCCACCCTTGCAGCAGAGACCGCTGTCAAACGGGGATATGACCTTGTTATTGCAGCAGGCGGGGACGGCACGTTAAATGAAGTGGTCAATGGTTTAGCAGAGCAGCCGAACCGCCCCAAACTCGGCTTGATTCCGATGGGTACCACCAATGATTTTGCCCGCGCCCTTCATATTCCGCGCGATATTGAAAAAGCAGTTGATATTATAATTAAAGGGGAGACGATCCCCGTCGATCTTGGCCGAATGAACAATCGGTACTTTATTAATATCGCCGGGGGCGGACGTATCACTGAATTAACATACGAAGTACCAAGCAAACTGAAGACCATGCTGGGTCAGCTTGCGTATTACCTCAAAGGGATTGAAATGCTGCCTTCCTTTAAGCCTTCAGATGTCCGTATTGAATACGACGGAAAGGTTTTTGAAGGGGAGGTTATGATTTTTCTCGTTGGTCTGACGAATTCTGTAGGCGGATTTGAAAAGCTTGCACCGGATTCTTCGATCAACGACGGTCTGTTTACGCTGCTATTTTTAAAGAAAACAAACCTGGCAGAGACCATTCGCATCATTTCTCTTGCTTTACGTGGAGATCACTTGAACGATCCTCATCTTGTGTATGTAAAAGCGAACCATATAAAAGTAACAGCAAAAGAAAAGGTCCAGTTAAATCTGGATGGAGAATATGGCGGTCTTCTTCCCGCGGAATTTCAAAATCTTTACCGCCACCTGACCGTGTTTGCTCCTTTGGATCAGCTGAGAGAGCAGGATCGGGTAGAAGCGGATAAAACCGTAACCCTTAAAAACAGTTTGTATGAATAAAGTTTCAACTATCGCAGCACAAAAAAAGACCCGGCATAGGTCTTTTTTTGGTTTTATTGATAAAGCCATTCAACTGCATTGTCCTGATCAGCTGCCAGTTCACATTCTTTTACCGGCGTCCATTGAAATTGATAATGAAGACCGCCATCTTCTCCGTCTCCATCAACGACATATTCCCATTCGTCGCTTGTATCCGATGTTACTTCAAGATGAAAGAAGTTCCGTTCATAATATTTTTCCCTGTCTTCTGCATAGTACATGTATTTATGAAGCTTCCCCTGTAAACGGAGATCGTCCCGTTTTAAACCGGTTTCTTCCTCCACTTCGCGGTAAAGAGCATCAATCAGCAGCTCTGTATCTTCAACCGTTCCTCCAGGCACCTGCAAACCTGCCTCCGGGTAATCGCGATGAGTGAAGACGAGCAATTCTTTATGGCCTCCCTGTTCACGTGTAATATAGGCAAGTACTTTTCTTTTTACCATCGGTGACTGTCTCATGCTCATTCTCCTTTTTAGAATTTTTAGAATAAATTGAATATTTTATTTATTTTACACAATATTAAATCGAAAATCAAATTAGTTTTTCCGATACACTTATGTTGTGAATAAATTATACCCTTGTTCAGTCACCTGTAAACCTGTCAGAAAATCGCAGCAGCCGCAAAGATGTGCTAAAATGAAAGGTACGAATAAACGAGATCCTAGTGAAAAGGAAGAGTAGAATGTCAAAAAAATTAAGCGTCAACCCTTTGCCCGTTAAAAAAAATGATGTAATAGATGTTAACATAGAAGATTTAACCCATGAAGGTCACGGGGTTGGGAAAGTGGATGGCTACCCGCTTTTTATTCCAAATGCCCTAACAGGGGAGCTCGTGAAAGTGAAAGTCCTCAAAACGACTAAGAAGTTTGGGTTTGGACGCGTGATGGACTGGCATAAAAAAAGTCCAGACCGTGTTGAGCCGCCCTGCCCTGTGTACGACCGTTGCGGAGGCTGCCAGCTCCAGCATTTAAGCTATGAAGGCCAGCTTGCCGCCAAACAGAAACAGGTGCAGGATATAATGGCCCGGATCGGCAAGCTCCCTCACGTGCCGGTTCATCCAACGCTCGGCATGGAGGAGCCCTGGCGCTACCGCAATAAAAGCCAGGTTCCGGTTGGCTTAAGAGAGGGACGTGTGATCACCGGCTTTTATGCAAAACGGAGCCACGAAATTGTCGATGTGAATCAATGTATCATACAGGATCAGGTGAGCGACCAAGTGATGCAGCTTGTAAAAGAAAAAGCGAACGAACTTGGAATTCAGCCCTACGATGAAGCCACCCATAAGGGCGTACTGCGGCATGTGGTCATCCGCCGTGGCAGAACGTCAGGTGAAGTCATGGTTGTTCTGGTCACAAGAACGAAGAAGATACCATATGAAACAGAGTTAGTTGCCGCTTTAAAGGAACAGATCGAGGGACTGGCTTCCATTAATCATAATATCAATGCAGAAAAAACAAACGTCATTATGGGTGAGAGCAGCACCGTGCTGTGGGGAAGTGAAGTCATTTATGATTCAATAGGCGATATCCGCTTTGCCATTTCAGCACGCAGCTTTTATCAAATCAACCCTGTTCAAACTGAAGTGTTATATAAAAAAGCACTCGAATACGCGGAATTGACCGGGGAGGAATCGGTTGTCGATGCTTATTGCGGCATTGGAACCATCTCCCTATTCTTAGCTCAAAAAGCCAAGAAAGTGTACGGCGTGGAAATTGTGGAGCAGGCGATTGAAGATGCAAAAAAAAATGCCGAATTAAACGGCATTCACAATGCTGAATTCGAAGCAGGACCTGCAGAAGAAGTAATACCAGCATGGCATAAAGAAGGGAAGAAAGCAGACGTCATCGTCGTTGACCCGCCGCGTAAAGGCTGTGATGAAGCGCTGCTACAAACGATCCTTAAAATGAAGCCAAAACGCGTTGTTTATGTGTCCTGCAATCCCGGTACACTCGCCCGTGATCTTCGGGTTCTTGAAGATGGAGGCTATCACACGGTTGAGGTGCAGCCGGTGGATATGTTTCCACAGACGAGCCACGTGGAGTGCGTCTCGCAACTCATTTTAAAAGAAGGCAACTAACCCTTATGGGTGTTGCCTTTTTTGTTTGTTCAAACGGATAAAAAGTTGTAGTGAATTCGAATCTCATTGTCTTTATTGCAGGTTACCTTCTCAACCAAAGTATGCAATAGTTGAGGTGTTAAATCTTTCAAAAAGAGGAATTCTTTTAGTTTAGAACCTAGGTCTACAGCATAATTTTCGTTTGAACACTCTTCAAGTTTTTGTTGAAGTTCAGTTTTGGTGTTCACTAACTCAGAAATTTTCTGATCAGCCAATTTTCTAACATCCATAAATTCTTCCCTGCCAATGACCTGGTCAGCATAAAAATCGAGATAACTTTTCTTTCTTAACCGGCAGTCTTTTATTTCGTTCTCAACTATTGTTATCTCCTTTTGAATCGATAGTTTCTTCTTTTTGAGCTTATCCTGAATGTTTTTAATATAAGTATCATCTTGAATGCATTTGAATACTTGCTGTAAGTCTTCCAAAATAACGTGAATCAGCTCCTTTTCTCGAATAACAACTCTGTTACGACAAAATGCATCACTGTGCTTTAAATTTCCGCCGCATCTGTAACCTTTTTGATTTGCTCTATACCACATACCTTTGTGGCAATTTTCACAGTATAGTACATTTGTGAAAATGTGTTTTTTGGGTGCTGTAGATGTACGGGTTTTACCTTTTAGCAGCTTTGCTACGGTATCAAATGTCTCCTTAGAAATAATCGGTTCGTGTGTATTTTCTTGAGTAGTAACATTTTCCTCATCTACAACTCTCCTTTTAATTGAAGTTACAGAAATTGTTTCTGTTTGATTCTGGACAAGATCTCCGCAGTAATGTTTATTGTTTAAGATATTTTTGATGGTAGAAGAATGCCATAATGGTGAGGCATTTGTTTTCTTTGCGACCTGTGAAGGGGTAGGTATGTTATCTGCTGTAAGATTTTTGGCGATCGCTTCCATTCCATTTCCTTCGAGATATTCACTAAAGATTCGACGAACAATGTTCGGTGTATTATCGTTACGAATTTTAAGTTTACCGCCATCGCTGTAATATCCATAGGGCGGGTTAGAACCGACGAAAAGGCCTCGGCCTGCTTTGACTCTTTTAGCAGCTTTGTTTCGTCTGCTACTGTTTTCAGATTCACTTTCGTAAAGCCACGCATATAGTCCAAAGTTTTGTACATTACCCTTTATTGTATTGATGGAGTTATCCAGACAAATAATATGAATGTTGTTTGCCTGACAAATATCACGCAGCTCATAAGAAAGGCCCCCGTTACGTGCTAACCTTGAAAGCTCTTTTGCTAAAATTACATCAAAGAGACCTGCTTTTGCGTCTGCAATCAATGCTTTTAATCCCGGTCTGTTTCCTTTAGTCCCCGATTGTTTATCGGTATACGTTTTTACGATCTGCCAATCATTTTCAATAGCGTAACTATGGAACATATCAAGTTGGTTGCCAATTGATTTTTTTTGTGAATCCTGCTCTGTTGAAACACGAGCATATACTGCACATCTCATTACACGATCACCACCATTATAGATTCTGTACTGAGATGTTGGTGGGTTAGGTATAGTATTGACTGATTCACTTGTATTTAATGATTTAGTTAACGACAATTAATCTGCTCCTCAAAATAAATTTAGTTCTGTATAAATTTCGGTAATGTGACCATACTGTTAATAAAATTCGGTAGTTCACCTATATTGGTATACCAATGTGGGTAAATTACCGAACCACTTATAATGAAAACCCCTTATGATAGGGGATCTTAAGTGAAAATAACTTCTCCCATAAAATTGTAAAAACTCTGTTCGGTACTTTACCCACTGTTTAGATAAGGATTTCGATACTTTAACTACTTGGTGTCACTAAATCATCAAAGATATTTGACTTGAACATAATACGAGTCTGATGATCAGATGTCACTAGGATTTGGTCGACAAAATATAGAAGAATTAATCTTTGTTCAGGTCTTCCTAGATGATAGCTTAAAATATTCTGGAAGCGGAAAAAAAATTTATCCGTATTAACTAATTCATAAATATTAAATAAGTTCTTCTTGCATTTTTGATGATCGCATAGATTTTTCTCTGATTGCTCTAGCAAAGGAACTATAAGCAATTCTAATTCTCGGTCGCTAAGCTGTTTAGCAATTTCTATTTTTTTGTGTAAATCCTCGATATAGGATTTGATTTCTTGAATGGATTTATCTACATCACTAGTCGTTTTTTCAATGTATTGTAAAGCATTCTGCTTATTTTGACTTGATGAGGCCAGATTATGGACGTGGCTTAATACCTTTGGGAGTAGCTTTTCGTGAACTTCTTGAGCAGCTACTTTAAATTGACAGCTTTTACATACATAATATGGATAATGATATTTCACTCCATTTCTAGTAGTTGACCCATTCTGTGTTTTTAACACTTCATAACAAGTCTGGCATTTGATTTTATTTAAGAATAAAAAAGGTGTATCAAGTCTTCCATAATTTCTTTGCAATTTTTTGTTTTGCTGGTGTAGGTCCAAATAGAAAGAATTTACAATAGATTCGTGTGAATGTTTAAACTTAAATTCTTTTTGATCGTCTTTCAGTTTTGGTATATGCCATAGTAAATGCCCTGTATAAACAGTGTTTTTAAGGATCTTTTCTATTGAACTTGCTCCCCAGCTGATCCCTAGTGGAGATGGGATTTCAGCTTGATTTAATAAAAATGCTATCTTCTTGAATGAGTGTCCCCAACTATATAAGAAAAAGATAAATGATACGATCTCTGCATCTTCGTTTGGATATAACTTTTTATCTTTTTGAATGTAACCGTAAGGTATTTTTGAACCAGGTCTTATTGGATGTCCTTGAGTCAAGTCTTTAACTAAACTACTTACCGCTCTATCGGATTTCACTTCAGATTCGTGATGAAATAAAAGAAAATTCATCTTCATTTCCAAATCTTCTGGATCAATTGGGTCGGTTGATTTTGTTGTATAAACTGCGAGATTAGGTAATTTTTCACGCAATGGACGGTAAAAGTCTATTGTAAAAGAGTAACCTGTACGATCCATTCGCGATACGTCGTGAAATACAATAGTTGATATATTCATTTCAATCATTTTATCGCTTAGGTTCATCAACTGCTTTCGTTTATTTGCTGGCTTTGTATAGGCGCTGGTTACATCCTCTATGAATATAAACTCTTCTGGTATTGATAGGTTGTTACGGCTTGCAAACTCCAAAATATGTTGTTTTTGAATTTTCACACTATTGTTTTCTTGTTGTTTATAAGACGATCGACGAATGTATGCAAAAGCTAACTTCACAGAAAATCTTTCCCTTCTTGAACGTAATGGGGTTGAATATCAGTTAAGTATTCAAATTTTCGAATTGAAATATCTAATTCATTATGGTGAACGTGTATACTATCTATCACCATTGATCTAAGTAAAAAGGGATTCTTGTCTTTGCAAGCGTTCAAATGATTTTTCACTTCTATTGAGATTCGCTTATTATCAAGCATTGCTTCTTCGGCTAGACGAATCCTTTTTAAGAGAAGCACTTTTTGGTTACTTTCTTCAGAAAGCTTTTTATAAAGGGGGTCCGATCTAAAATTGACTAATTGAGTATTGTCAGCTATCAATCGTTTTAACGTACTGGTTTCTTTCTTTTTTAAGAGTTCTATCTCGGCTTCAATGAGTGCTTTGATATTTTTAATACACTTTTCTGAATCCTTATATAGTCGATCTATGTTGAGATGGTGCACTACCTTGTCTAGAGTATTTTGTACTGCGGAAGATAAGTCACTTATAGTAATCATTATTTTCTTATGATTTCGAGAACAGGTGTACCAGGCAGAGTGTGTAGCGGTTTCGTATTTAAAAGTCATATTGTTCCCGCATTTTCCACAGAACGGATGATAAGAATTAGAAGCCTTTAACTTTTCAATTTTCATAATATAGGATGATATGATCGGCTGAGCCTGCTGCATTTTTTCAAACTTCTCAAGTGATAAGTAGGGTGTAACGTGACCAAGTCCGTTTTTTCCTGAAGTTAAATCATATCCTGCATAAAAGGGGTCTAAAGAGATTTTAACTAGTTGCAGTGTAGTAGTTTTTAACAGTTTTTTATGACGATCTAACAGTTCATCCAATTCATCCACGGAAGATAAATTGGATAATTCAGAAAAATAATGATAAACAAGTTTCTCTTTACTAGGGTCCTTAATGTACTTTTTAGTATCTTTTTCTTTGAGGTACCCTAACTTCCTCGGTGGATATCTTTTCCTTGCTTCTTCAGTACGTCTAGCAATATTTTTGCCTTCTACATCTCCAACGATATTTAGAAAGCCTTCTAAAAGTGCATTATTAGTCGCCTGGTAACCTTTTTCAGGAGATGTGAAAATGAGATTTACGTTTTTCCTTTTACACAATACTCCGAAAAAAAGTGCTTCATAAAAATCTCGAAACAATCTGGATCGATCAAAAGCATAAATTGTTTCGACTTGGTAATTTTCGATCATACTAATAAGCTGTAGCATTTGAGGACGTTGATTAATTTTAAGCTTATTAGCTGATACTCCATTTTCGTTAATTATCACAATTTCGTTCTCGTGAAGATGCTCCCTATGAATTGCATCTGCCGATTCTTGTAAAGACATATCTTGTTTAGTTGTACTGACGCGCCGAAAAAAGACTTTATATTTTTTTGCATCCAGCAATTAAATATCTTCCTTTCTTTTAATAAGTGATCGATATAATAACTTAGCCTGCAACTGGTGAGGAATATCTAACTGTTCCACTATGATCCGTTGAACGAGATGTTCAATCCATTTGTCAGTCGCAGCATTATATTCAGAACCTGCTTTTAAGTGAATTTTTTTTCTCATATAACCACTCCTTCCCATATCATCTTTGACAGGGAGGAGCATTTTATACATTTTGATTAAAAGAGTGTGCTTAATTTCTTGATATTCCTTCAACATTGAAGTCTAATTCTAAACTCAATTGAACATATCTTTTCTCATCTTTATTCTTGATCAGTATTTTTATTGTTCCGATTTGCTCTCCAGGTAATTGCTTTTCAAAATTCTTTTTCATAATCGATCGTCCCAACTTCGAGATTCTATAAAACTATTCACAAGAAATGGAGATAGTTGTTCGGTTGCTTCGAGTTTTTTAATTGCTTCAAAGTTCTTCCTAGAAAGATATCTTAGGGGATTAGCAGATCCACCTTCACGAGAAATAAAGTCCAATTCATTGAAGCTCACGAACACTCACCTCCGATATTATTATTTGGTGAAGAATTATTTTGAGTCTTTACTTCTAGTGAATTTAATATATTTTCGGCTTCTACTGCCAAAAGATTTTTAATTAGATCATTTACATTTACAGCATTTTCTGGTGAAGCATAGCAACGAGTGATTTTCATTAATTTCTCTCCTAATGGTATGGAATATTTTTTTTCTTGAAAAAAAATAGAGCGTTAAAAATTCCGATCGGTACCCAGATCCAAGGATGCAAGTATGAAATGACATTATTGTTGCCGTTATGGATATGGGTATGTATTGTATTTTTTTTCTATCACAAGAAACAAATGGTGCGGTAAAATTTCAATCGGTACCCAGATCCAAGGATGCAAGTATGAAATTACATTATCGTTGCCGTTATGGATATGGGTATGTATTGTATTTTTTCCTTCCACAAAAAACAAATGGTGCGGTAAAATTTCACTAGTACCCAGATCCAAAGATGCAAGTGTGAAATTACATTATCGTTGCCGTTATGGATATGGGTATGTATTGTATTTTTTTCTTTCACAAAAAACAAATGGTGCGGTAAAATTTCAATCGGTACCCAGATCCAAAGATGCAAGCGTGAAATTACATTGTCGTTGCCGTTATGGATTTGGGTATGTATTGTATTTTTTTCTTCTTCAAAAAACAAATAGTGCGGTAAAAATGTTGATCGGTACCCAGACCAAAGATGCAAGTGCAGAATGAGATTATCGTTGCCGATTTGGAGATGGGTATGTATTGTATTTTTTTCTTCTTCAAAAAACAAATGGTGCGGTATAAATGTCGATCGGTACCAAGATCCAAAGAGGCAAGTGTGAGATGAAATTATCGTTAAGGGTTTGGAGAGGGAGATGTAAGATGTTTTAGAATTAAATATAAATATATTTTATTAAAAACATAATATCCAAGTTGTTACTAAAGACATTCCACTCTTGAAAGACTAAACATAACTGCACGAGAAGACGAAAAAGTAGATCTACCTAAACCCTAAGTAATCCACAATTGAGCTGTATTGCATATAAGGTTTCAACTGGGAAAGCATCATCTACAAAAGAATAGGACCTTCCATATGGAAGGTCCTAAAATAAAATATGTTCTACAAAAAAAAGAATGAGTGCGATTGTTGTAAATATAATTGCTTTGTTCAAATAGAGAAATTTTTTAAGAGCAATTTTTGATGTGAGGTGGATTTGTTTCATAAGATCCTCTTCAAACTGTTCTTCGCTTTGATTCTTTTTAATTTTATGAAAGTAATGCCACTGATCGTATTTAGCTACATCTCCAAAAAACCATAGACCAGGATGAGGGTTGTTTACCTTTGCTGTAATACCTTTTACAGAGAATAAAAACCCCGTAATTAAACATAAGAGATAAAAGACTATAATGAAAGTATTTAAATATTCACTTACACTCATTTCTTCGCTGGTTTTTATACTCGGTTCATTCCCAGTTAATATAAAGCCGTTAAACACTCCAATAAATGTTAAAATAATAGAGAGTTTAACATCAGCGTTATGAATCCATTGGCCATTATAATCAAGCTGTTTAAATAGTTTTTCGTTCTCCATTGGCAATCCCCTTTTTGCTACATTATAACATTTCAGGAGGTAATAAAATGGATTTATCAGAACTGAGAGATGAACTAAAGAAAGATACAGAGATTATAGTAAGCAGTGAATTTAATGTAGAGGTAAGGGATACTGCTTTTGTACCAACTTTAGAAACAGAAGGCATTACATATCCAAACTTAGATGAGAAAAGTATGAAAGCAAAACAAATCAAAACCTGTGTGTTATTTATAGATATGAGAAAATCTACCGATTTAAATTTAAAGCACAAACCAGAAACTTTGACTAAATTATATGGAGCTTTTATGAGATCTATGGTGAAGGCGGCACAACATTTCGGAGGAGAGGTCAGAAACATTATTGGGGATCGGATTATGGTAGTTTTTAACGAGAAAAACTCTTGTAGAAATGCACTCAATACTGCTGCATTATTAAACTCGGTGGGAATGAATGTGATATATCATTATTTTGAACACAATGACATTGAATTTGGAATTGGCGTGGATTTCGGAAGAATGTTGGTGTCTAAAGGTGGAATAATAAAAAATGGAGATAAGAACGCCCCTTATAAATCCTTAGTTTGGCTTGGGAAACCAGCAAACATAGCAAGTAAACTAACTGATTTGGCTAATAAATATAGCGAATCTCTGCATTTTTCTCTAGAAAATAAACTTTTGTTAGTTTCTTCTAACGATCACGACCAAACCACAAAAACAGTTTCATATAAAGATCTTGTTTCTGAGGAGTTTGAAAAAGGTACTGACGTGCAAATAATCGAAGATGAAGACATAGGAAAGTGGTACTTAGTATACGGCGAAATTACAAAAGGTTATTTCCCTATGATTAACCTATCTACAAATAAAGGTTCCTATAAGAAAACTCCCAAAATTTTAGTGACAGAAAAAGTACTTCAAGAACTAAAAGATAAAAACTTTGAGTATTATGAAAAGTTCGAGGAAATATGGAAGCCACAGAACAGTTTATTATTTCCCGATCATAACATTTTCGGGTCTAACCTAGAATACGCCCTATTTAAAGAATAATATAAAGAGCCTGATACAAATGTGTCTTAAGCTTCTAATTAATCTGCTATAGATCCAGGAGTAAGGGATCTCCAGCAACAGATGATTCTTTGGACCAATAATTAGTTATTAGTATTATTCTTTGCTAGTAGCTCTTAACGGAACGGGTTATGAGTAGAATATTGTCCTAGTGATTGGTTTGATAAATTATTTGTATTTTGAAACAAGATAATGTTCGTACGAATAAAAGTTACCTTTGGGATAATAAATTTTATTGGGTCCTTTTGACTCCATTCTTTTTTTGAAATCTGTTCTGTAAATATCTAAATTTTAGAACATAACGACCAAGGTGATTCTTTTTTACGTTTCTAACGAAATCTTAACGACTTATCTTGTTTGCTATCTAATCGTGCTATAGTATACCAAACTTTTAATTATCTATTCTTTTAGTAATTACTCTTTTATATCAGTATAAGTATTAGCCGAAAGTATACTTGATTATACGAAATAAAAAGGGGAAATTTTATGAGTAGACTTCAAACGATTGAAAATAGGCTGACAGAAATAAATGAAACAGTTTTTCAAGAATTATGTGATAGCTACTTAATTTTGCGAAATTCAAATTATGCATCTTTTGCAAGGACAGGAAGTCAAACAGGAAAACAAAAGACTATTAAGGGGACGCCAGATTCATTTTTTTTATTACCAGGTGGTAAATATATTTTTGTTGAATATTCTACAAACATTTCAGCAGGGGCAAAAAAATTAAGAGAGGATATTGAAAAGTGTCTTGATCAAGAGAAAACTGGTATTGCCATAGAAAGTATTAAAGAAATTGTATTATGTATGAATTTTAATTTAAAAAGTGATGACGTAAATCAATTAAATTCTTTTATAGAAGATAAAGATATAACATTAACATTGATTACTCTAGATTTACTTGCTCTGGAATTACACTTACAACATCGTGATTTAGTCCATCAATATTTAGATCTAGCATTCGATACGGGCCAGATTGTCTCCCTTGAATCATTTATTAAAGAATATAATAAAGCTTCGAATGGTATAGCGACACCGTTAGATAATTATTTTTTACATCGAGAAAAAGAAAAAAGTGAGTTGGGAGAGGCTATATATACATCTGATTTTGTGATATTAAATGGTGCCGCAGGCGTGGGGAAAACAAAATTAGCCATAGAAACAATAAAAGATTTACTCACAGAGCATAAAAATTACCAAGCATACTGTGTTTCTTATAAAAATTTCAATTTATTGCAAGACTTATATGATTATTTTGATCCTAATAAAGATTATATTTTATTTGTTGATGATGCTAATAGGATAGATGCTTTTAATCAAATATTAGGCTTTTATAAGACTGATAGAAAAGGTAAATTCAAAATAGTTATTACTGTAAGAGATTATGCTTTGAATGAGATAAAAAATTTATGTGGTAACTTATCTAAAACGGTATTGGATATCGAAAAACTTAAGGATGAACATATAGTAGATATCATAAAAGCTGAACCATTTAAAGTTTTTAATGAAGGATATCAGAATAAAATAATAGAAATAGCAGATGGTAATCCTAGACTAGCTATAATGTCGGCTTTGTTAGCAATTGAAAAACAGGATTTGTCTGTACTGCATAATGTTTCTGAGCTTTTTGAGAAATACTTTACAACTTTTATTAACGATAAAATAAATATAGAGAATAAAATTACTATCCAGTGCTTAGGAATAATTTCGTTTTTCCATATGCTCCCTTATAAAAATAGACAATTACTTGAGCCGATAATAAATGAATTCGACATCAATTATTATGAACTAGTAGAGACGATAGAAAAACTAGAAAAGTGGGAATTGGTAGAAATAAAATATGACTATGTGGTGGTGACTGAACAAAATATATCAAATTACTTTTTTTTCTTGGCTTTTATTGATAAGGAGTATTTATCTTTTAACCTCTTGCTTGAAAAATTTTATGCATCAAATGCAGAACGGTTTACAGATTGTGTAATTGCTGCGAACAATTCGTTTGGAGCAGAAAAAGTAATGGGGAAAGTAAGGCCATCACTTATATATTATTTAAATAGTCTAGTAAGCCCTGAACAAAGTTTAGAATTTTTAAAGGTTTTTTGGTTCTATTTGCAAAATGAAGCATTAGAATATTTATATGAAAAGATAATGGCATTGCCCAATGTAAATGTTCAAGAATACAATACATCTTATGATCAAAATCAATTTGCTTATAATAAAAATGAAGTAATTGAGTTAATGGGGAATTATTTTAAATTTATCCCAATGGAATTAAAAAGTAGCATTGAACTAAGTTTAGAATTCGTTAGAAGACAACCTCATCATTTACCGGAGTTAATACACAAATTTCGTGAAACCTTTTCATTTGAAATGGAAGATGAACGTTTTGGTTATTACAGACAGCTAACATTGTTCGAGTTATTAATAAATAGAGTAAAAAAAGGAGATAATTTATATTCTGTAACATTTTATGAATTAGCTAAAACTTTTCTAAAATTTACTTTTGAAGTTGTTAAAGCTTCAAGAGGGGATAAAATTACATTTTATAAATATGAATTATCTAATATAGAAAAGTTGCAATTGTTTAGAAGAAATATATGGGATACTGTAATTAATCAATTCGATATAAATAATATAATGAGTTTAGATTTATTAGTATTTTATTGTGAAGAGTATACGGAGAATAAAGATATTGTTTCTTTTGATAAAGAATATATCCTAATCTTAATTGAGAAGCTAGATCCAGGTGTTTTTGAACATTGTTTATTTGTACAAAAGTATTTAAAGTTCTTAAACAGGAATTCAATAACAGATTTTAAGATGGATACACTTAAAGCTAAATATAGAAATGAACTTTATGAAATGTATTTAAGAATAGATTGGGATAGAATTCGTGATAAAGATATGTATAATTTTGATGACTATAAAAAGTACGAGGAATTAAAGGAACAAGAAATACGGAATTCGTTCTTGTTGCAATCTACAGAAGAAGTATCAACTTTCTTTGAAGATTATATGTACCTAATTGGTTTTATAAAGAATACTTGGAATCAAAATAAGGTGTTAGATATCATTGTTGATGAAAACTTCAATCACAATAGTCAAATTGGACACACACTGCTAGAGTTAATAATTGAGAATAATAGTGATTTAAATTATGTTCCTTTCTTAGTGTTTAAAAATCACTTAAATAAATCGAATCTAATAAAAGAATTTCTCAATCTACTAGAAAAAGAATCATTCAATTGCAGTTTAAGATGGGTGGTTGCTTTTTATGAAAACATAGACGCGGCATATTTGGAAACAAAGCTAGTTGATCGATTCATTGAATTAATAAAGAATACAGATGAAACTGTATATATTTATTTAGGAAATTTATCACATTTACAAAATATAAAAGAAGATTTTTATAAAGATCTATTAGAAACAGTAACTATAGAAAATAGAGAAAGACTTAATAAAGTACGAATTGAAGGTAGAGACGATTCTTTGCTCTCATATCTGGACTCTATTAATTTTGAAACCATAAAGGAAATGTATATCCAACAATATTTTTTTGACTCCTATTTTGATTATGAGGGTAAAATATTGAAGTATATCTTAAGTAGAGACCCAGACTATTTACTTGAACTTACTGACAAACTTTATTCCGAAGAAGATAGGAAATTCAAAAAAGAAATGGGATTAGGAATTATTTGGGAAATTGAAAATATAGAGAATTCCTTAGAAAAGGTTTTTGATTATACTTTAGATAAAGAACTGTACTTTGGTATAGCTAAGCATTTTTGTAATGTGTTTTTTAATGATATAGAAAATAGAAATTTAGTTCGTGCTAAAGAATTTATATTAAATTATGTAAAAAAGCATCATCAAAATATTAAAAAAATGAATGTGATTATGGATATAATTCATAATACGAGAAATGAATGGTTTTATGATGTAGTTAAAACTTTTGTAAATAACAATCAAGACTCAAATGTTTTCTCCAAGATTTGGTGGTTGAAAAGAAGTAGAAGTTTAAGTGGAGATAAGTTATTTAGCGATTTAGAGGCCAATGATTGGAGACAAATATTAAATATAATAAATGAAATCGACTTGGGAATAAAATTAATACCTATAAAAAGATATGTAGCAACTGAAATGGAACAAAAAATACAATATGCAGAGGAAGAAAGGAAACGCAAGTTTTTAAGAGGAAATTGAGAGACTGTGGTGTTGATGAATGTGCTAGCCTTTTTACGGAAAAAGACTCCTGCATAATGGGCAGGGGTCTTTATTTTGCAAAATTTAGTTTTGATGGTAAAACAAATAAAACTTATCTAATGTGAAGTGAAAATCAGTTCCGTCGTTCTTATATTTCGAGTAATTTTTAAAAACTTCCTTGAATTGAAATACTTCATTGTGATAAACCTCAATACGCAGGTCGTTTTTTCTTCTGAAGTCTTCTAATAGGGACAACAGAGATGAATAACAAGGTAGTTTTATAGCGGATGCTGCTTTTCGGGGTGAGAGTTTAAATTGTTTTGTAAAAGCCTAATAGCAAATTTTAATTTTAACCAATATGAAAAAAGTTTTAATCGAAAACATATTGAAGATAAATTGGAAGTCGAAGAAATATTTAAAAACTTAGTGTTATATTCCAAACTAATCATTCAAAGTTCTTTTTAACGGATAATTTTGAGTTCATTGGTTCTGCTAAATTTAGTTTCAATAGGAAAAGTTTAGTCTCTATCACTATATTTATACGAACATTGTTTCTTTAGCCAAACTTTCATAGTGAAGTTCTGTTAATTGTGATTGAAGGTAGTCATCATTCAATAGTTTTAAAAATAACTTTTTTGAATTCTTTGTTTTTAACTTTATTCTGGTTTTATCATCATTATACTCAAATTTACCCTTTAAAGTAGGGAAACTGTCCACAAATTTAATTATTGTCTCAGTTGAAACATTATTAAGCACAGGAGAGCTAGATTCTATTTTTGCAAGTTTACGAGCATAAGTAAGATCTTGTATCATTTCTCTAATGGATTCATTTTCATCAATCAAATTTGCTTTTTCAATCTTATCTACCGCTTTTTCAGCAGTGATTTTTATTATATCGTGAAAATTGAAATATTTCTCTAATATATTTAAATTTCTAATATATAATTCATCGTTTAATTGAAAAAAATCAAAATCAGGATAAATTCTTATTATATCTTCCGACATTTCTTTAAATCTAGTTTCATTTCCCCATTTTATTAAAGGGACTCCACGACTATCTCTTTTATACAAATTGATAGGAAAATTTCGTTTATAAGATATTAAGGTGTTTCCATTTAGATGATTTAATATTACTATTCCAGTAACATCCTCCAATCGGTCATTATTAAATGAAAATAAAGGGAAGTCTTCCTTATTGTTTATATCATTTAAGATGTTAAGCCCTTTTGGTATTTCCCCTAAATCATATTTGAATAGTACGTTTTTTCTTTCATCATAATTAGTAATAGGCAGAAAGCTAAGCTCTTCATTACTTAAGATTCTAGTATTTAGATTTTTAATAAACTCATCTTTCAAGCTTGTTTGTGCAGAACCCTCAATGTCTGCTCGTTTTATAATATCTCCAGCATCACTCTTTAATATAAAAAATATTTCTGAAATCAATTCTGTATTATGATCAATAAAAACTTTAATGTTGTCTACTAACTCTTGTTTATTCATTGGATTGTCCTCACATAATATATATTTTCATCAATTTTTCTGTAACTAACTTTTTGATTAGCCAAAAGGTCTTCTCTAGAAATTAAAATTATATTAGTTCGATTTTCTGTTCTAAATATTGCATCAACTTTGTATATTCGATAACCGAGAATTGCTAATGTTGGGTTCGAATAGAACAAATGAGTTTTTAAATAAATCGCTCCGATCGCAATAAGTAAAATAACTAGTACTACCAAATATTTCAGCTTACTTAAATCAAAAGCTATCAAAGGAATTATATAAGTTGATAGAAATGTTAAATGTTCGTAATTCTTATTTTCTATATTGGTTATAACAATAGGAGTTTGCTCACTACCAGAAATTTTAAACTTAAATCTAAAAAAACAAATAACTCCAAGCACTAAGAAAAAAAGAGCAAATAAAGGAATTACGTTTAAAATAAATAAGTTTTTTAATCCTAAAAAATTACAATTCCCATTTAAGCAAATAGGTATATTTATGGTAACAATAAAAATTAATAAAAAAAGTAGCCAAAGGGAAATTATATAGAGTTCTATCTTGTCCCAATTGTTTTTTAACAAATCTATCACCGTATTCTTCTTTTAATTTAATTATAACAAATTTTTTGTGATTTTATAACTTAATAAGAGTATTATGGATTTAAAGGAAATAAATACTTTTACCGTATTTATATAATCCATCGAAATTAGAGTAGTAATTACAATGATGAATAAACCTATTGACTAGTAAATTATTAATGATTTGATACATATTTTTCTTTACTTTTATGGAAAGCGGGACTTAGGAGATTTCATTATTGTTACAGCTAACAAAATGTTAGTTTGTGGAAATGAATTTAAAGCATTCGAACCAAGATCATTAAAGATTTTAAAAATGATAATGCTTTGCTGGAAGAGCTTTTTTCATCAAGGGTAACAAGGATTGTATAATATAAAAATTCAAGGGGATAAGATAGATGGATGAGTAGAAAAAAAGAATAACAAGAGTTGAGTAATTCAATGCTTTAAATGAGCTTTTCTATCGAGATTGAATTCTTGGTTCGACTCAAGTACTTTCTATTGTGAAAGTTGTGTTAATCGGTTTATAAAACAATACTTTGGCATATATTTAGTTGGTATATTAACAAAGGAAAATATAAAATTTTGAGGGAGATCAACATTATGATAAAAAAAATTAACCAAGTTAAATCCTATTTAAAAACATTAACAAATAATCAACAAGTTATTGAGGATTTAGATTATTTTACTTTTTTAGCAACATTAATTCCTGTTCCTGGATACCAGCAAGCTGCACAAATTGTTAATAAGTTAGCTGCAAACCACAATTTAAATTTATTAATTACTGAACTAAGAGACAGTATCTACCAATCTAATACTCGTATTTCTACAATACAAAATGATTTAGAAAAAATTCAATTAATGGCTGCTACCGTTTCAGCTGTATCAGCATTAGATGAAAAAATCAATTTAATAATTGAACAAGCACATCAAGAATTACCTTCTGAATTTATTGTTGAGACAGAAAATTGGAGTACACAAACTATAATTGATCAGATTATTAATGCAAACTTTACATCAGTTTCAGCAAATGATAACAGTCATAATCGCTTACAAAACGTTCAAATTAACTCACAGCGGACTCATTTACGTGCTACTAATCAGTCATCAAATTTTTTACAAGGGACTCATTTCAAAGGTTCTACAGGTGCTGTCGGTATGAATGGAATAACTCAACAAGGAAACATCCAAGTTACAGGGAACTCTGTGGGTTTTGGTGAAGGTGGAACTTTGATTTTTGATCACCCGAATAATGTAAATGGAAAATGTCCTGTTTGTGGTTACGTCATTGTTGCGGATAGACTTGAACTACAACGAAGTTCCCATATCCAATGCCCGCAATGTAAAAATACATTTATCATTTCCCTAAATTAACAGACCATATCAGAATTAGATAAGACATTACACTTAATTAAGAGATATCTCGATAATTGAAAACAACCATAACTAAGGGAATTGTTTTATAATAAGGATGTTTTATTAAGAGACAGACCTATAGAATATTGATATCCCACCAACATATCATTGGGTTGTCAATTACACTCTACACATTAGTGAAGCTGCGTCGGAGAATTTGTAATTGCATAAATTCGAAAGTCTTGTCAACTTTTGATGAATAGGGCTTTTTAACATCAATAATCTCACTGAGGTAAATGATATTTCGCTTCCTTGCGTTTCAAAGAAATTCCTTTTTAATAAGTTTCTCCATTGTAGGAACCTTATTGTTTACAATCATTTAAAGCGCCCTTAAAGAAAGGTTTTCTTCACTGGAAGTGTTGATAAACCCACCAACATCCAGTGTGTTGCCACATACACTCCAGTCACGTGGAGTGCGTAGCTCAAATAACGCTAAAAGAATAGTCTTGGACTTAAATGAAAAATCAAATGAAATGAACGAAGTAAACTGCTTGCATAGGCCGAAGCTCCAGTCTTGCGTAAGATTATTCAGGCTGGGGTTTTGCTGCGTTTTTTTAACGCAGCGTCTTTTAAAAACACAGTTACTGACCCGAAAACTCTTTCATAAACGCCATAGCGTTCTCCTTGTTAACCGAATCTTTTCGAATGGCTGCGATTTTTCGCGTTTGGCTGCTTACTGGAACACCATCAAATAGTGATTCATTCGTAAGTTCTATCCCGTAAAGCTGCTCCTTATTATCTTCACCCGCATGTGCATAGTGAAGAAGATGTGGTGTTTCAAACCCTGACTCAAGTTCATTTAGGGGGAGAAACATACCGCTCGGGGCGTGAAGTTTAAAATACTCATGATCCATAATATACAAATCCGGTTTTTCTAAAGCTAAAATAGCTGCGCTTTTTTGCTGGATTCCAATGTCACTTCCATCAGTCAGTTTATGAGGTGAATAATTTAACGTTGTGGTAATGCGCTCCCACTCTGGAAATGCAGTTAAGATATTTTCAACGATCCTGTTTTCATCCTTTTCACTGGCTGCAAGGTCTGGTTTAAAATAAGACCCATAAAACATAATAGAGACATTCTCTTTGGGAAGTGAATTGAGCTCTGCCTGTTCCTGACGCTGATCCAATATGGTTTGAAAAGCAGCCACGCTCACAATGATCATAATTAATATGCCAAATGTATGGAGCTTATAGTATGTGAAGAAGTGCTCGACTTTAGCGCGAAATGTTTTTGAATCATCTGGTGTTAAAGTACCGTGTTCTCTATGTTTTTTTATGGTTTCATAAGCAAGATTTATACTTTCTAAATCAATTTGATCGTTGGCATCAGGATTATTTCGACTGGCTTTTTCTTTTTTGAGCCACATAAAGTATTGTCTTTCTATTTCTTCATCCGTCGAATCCTCTGAGCTGTCAAATATTTTGTAGGCTTCATTAATTTCCATACCTTCCATCTCATCTCCGTTCCGCCATCTGCAAATAGAATGGAATAAGGTTGCTTTTTAAAATCTACTTCAAGTATAACTAATATACTAGTATAATTGAAAGTAAATATTGATGATTGATTGGGAAAGGAGAATACGAGTATTGAGACGAAAAGAATAAATGGTTCAACACGGGATTATGTATATAAAATTATAAAAGAGCAAATCATTAATTGGGAATTAAAACCAGGGGCAAAAATTTCAGAGAACGAAATAGCAAAGCAGCTAGAGATCAGCCGTACTCCTGTGAGGGAAGCGTTCTTAAAACTTGCAGAAGAAGAACTGCTTAGTATTGTTCCTCAAAGCGGGACGATTGTTTCGCATATAGATTTAAATCTGGTGGAAGAAGGCCGCTTTGTCCGTCAAAAAATTGAAAAAGCCATTGTAGAAGAATTTTGTTTAACATATGACGTGGATAAATTATTTCAAATGGAAAGCAATATTGCTTTACAGGAGCTTTGTTTGGAGAAACGGTCACTTCACCGGTTGTTTGAGTTGGACGAGGAGTTTCATCGAATCATGTTTGAAGGCTGTAAGAAGATGAGAACATGGAAAATGATTCGGCAAATGAACAGTCATTTTGACAGGCTGCGTGTCCTGCGGCTGGCATCAAATCCTGATTGGAATGGAGTTGTCAGCCAGCATAAAACAATATTTACCTATATTAGCAATAAAGATGTACAACTAGCGGTTGAGGAAATGAGCGCCCATTTAGATCTTGTCACTTATGAAAAAGAAGAGCTAAAAGTCCGGCATCCTGAATATTTTAAGTGACTAATACTTACTATACTGAAGACAGTACTTTTCAACAGTATGAGGTGAGCTGAGCGGAAGGAGAGGCTCTAGCACGAGATGACAGTTGCTAGACCCTGCAAAGGTTCAGCGCTGCCCGTGTGAAAGCGCCACCTAAAGCGAAGCGAACCGGTCAAAGAGCTTGAGACACTTTTGTCCCAAGCTCTTTTTCTGTTGGAAATCTATCACTTTACAGCTTAAAAAAGGGGCGATTTTTATTTAACATAATATTCTAAAAGCTGTTGACTTTTCTCTTTTTCAAGGGTAACATACTAACATACCAGTTTGAAAATTCAGTTTAATCCAAGAGGAAGAAAGTCGATTTAACACACTATTTGATGTAAAAATGTCTAAGTGAGACAGCGGCTTGGATCTCTAAAAGGGTCCTATTATTATCACTTATATGTAA
This sequence comes from Jeotgalibacillus proteolyticus, assembly GCF_050107735.1. GTDB lineage: Bacteria > Bacillota > Bacilli > Bacillales > Jeotgalibacillaceae > Jeotgalibacillus > Jeotgalibacillus proteolyticus_A. The sequence goes on along the minus strand of NZ_JBNILO010000013.1, from coordinate 32,997 downwards.
GCGCTTACTGATAGTTACTGAAAGGAGGAAATAATTGGACAAGATGATCCATCATGACCGTTGAAACTAAAGGGCAATCAGTGTGATCAGCAATCTTTTTCCTTTGATATACATACAAGTTAGATAGATTATCAATTTGGACGATGAAAGGGGACTCCGAATGCAAGAGTTAGCAAAAAATACAACACATACAAAAAGTAAAACTCAGCTCTCCACGATGGATGCAAGATGGAAGGGAACGATGAAAACCATTAAAAAAGACTGGCAGCTATACTCACTGCTGCTTTTACCAGTAATTTACCTAGTGATATTTAAATATGGACCTATGTTTGGCAATATCATTGCCTTCAGACGGTTTATTCCCGGAGGCAGCATTGTCGGAGAAGAATGGGTAGGTCTGTATTATTTTAAAATGTTTTTAGCAGACCCAACCTTTTATCATGTGCTGCAAAATACTCTTATTCTCGCTTTTCTTTTGTTAATCATTACATTTCCAGCACCTATTATTTTTGCTTTGTTATTAAACGAGGTTAAGAGAAAGGGATTTAAACGGTTCGTTCAAACGACGTCGTACCTGCCGCATTTCTTTTCAATCGTTGTCGTAGCGGGGATGGTTTTAGAATTAGTGGCTGTGAACGGGACGATTAACAACATTGTCGAATTTTTCACAGGAGAAAGGTACAGCTTTATACAGATGCCTGAATGGTTTAGAACGATCTTTATTTCCTCTGACTTATGGCAGGGCTTGGGCTGGGGAGCAATTCTTTACCTTGCAGCACTGACTGGAATTAATAATGAATTATATGAAGCAGCATGGATTGATGGTGCAAACCGATGGCAGCAAACCATCCATGTAACAATTCCCGGCATTCTTCCTACCATCGTTGTTCTATTAATATTAAATATCGGAAATTTCCTGCAAGTAGGATTCGAGAAAATTTTATTGCTGTATAATCCGTTGAACTATGAAACAGCAGATGTTATTGCGACGTATGTTTACAGGATCGGGATCGAATCAGCAAGCTTCAGCTACGGTACAGCGATAGGATTGTTTGAAGCGATAATCGGACTGACCTTAGTCTTTGGCGCTAATTTTATCTCAAGAAAAATTACAGACAACAGTTTGTGGTAAGGGGGCTGCACAATGAAGGAATCCGCACAGTATAAAGTATTTAAAGTATTTAATGTGATTATTTTGCTTCTTATCGTATATGTCACGCTCTACCCTTTTGTGAACATCGTTGCTCAGTCCTTTAGCTCAGAGGCAAATATCAATGCTGGAAATGTGACGCTGCTTCCTCAAGGATTCAATATCGAAACGTATGAGGTCGTGATGTCAGACAGTATGTTCTGGGTCAACTATAAAAATACGGTTCTCTATACCGTTGTAGGTACGATTATTTCCTTAGTGCTTTCCACGATGATCGCTTATCCTCTGTCAAAAAAACGCCTCAAAGGAAGACGTTTTTGGACGATGTTTGCAGTCTTTACCATGTTCTTTAGCGGAGGGTTAATTCCGAACTACGTACTTATTCAAAAGCTTGGATTTGGCAATACCATTTGGGCGATTGTTATTCCTACAGCGATCAGTGTATTTAATATGCTGATTATGAAAACATTTTTTGAAAATATACCAGAAGAGCTTGAAGAAGCCGCAATTGTGGATGGATCAAGTACATATAACACATTAATTAAAATTGTGCTGCCTCTATCAAAACCAATCCTCGCCACGATGATGCTATTTTATGCTGTAACACATTGGAACTCTTGGTTCCCGGCTTTTCTGTATTTCAGTGATAAAGAATTATTCCCGGTCTCCATTTATCTTAGAAACCTGATTAAAGGGGCGGAGGGGACGTTGTCGTCAGGCGCAACGAGTGCAGATAATCTGACCCAGATTTCATCCAATATAAAATCAGTCACCATGGTGTTGACCGTTCTGCCTATTTTATGTGTCTATCCTTACATCCAAAAGTACTTTGTCTCGGGCGTTATGCTTGGATCTGTTAAAGGATAGTGTTCCGAATTTGGACGTGTTGAAGCAGCTTTTCAGAAAAGAATGAATGAGTTATGAGAAATGTGAGTGCTGCATGTTAGTTGGAAGGGGTGGTTTTACTACTTTTAGGCTTTAGTTAAACTTTTAAAAATCAGGGGGAATGAAAAGTGGGAGAAAGCTTGAAAAGGTTTCTAATGTTCAATTCTGTTCTGTTGGTTAGTATGGGGTTAGCTGCGTGCAGTGATTCAGAAGAAGCAGGGGCGGATGGAGAAGATACATCGTCAATGGCAGATTACAGTGTCGGCGATCAGTTTAAAGCTGAAGAGCCAGTTGAATTTTCAATGCTATTCAGTGATCATCCAAACTATCCATTTAAAGAAGATTGGCTTTTAATGGAAGAAATCGAAAAAAGAACGAATGTATCATTAGACATGACCATTGTTCCAATGAGTGATTATGCAGAGAAAAGAAGCTTGCTGATCAGCAGCGGGGACGCTCCATACATTATTCCTAAAACCTATCCTGGAGAAGAGTCTGCCTTTGTATCATCAGGTGCTATTCTGCCAATCAGTGATTACGTTGATATGATGCCGCACTTCCAAGCGGCAGTGGAAGAATATGATATCACGCCATATTTAGAAGGTCTGAGACAGGAAGATGGCAAGTATTACGTTTTGCCAGGTATGCATGAAAACGTATGGCCGGATTATACATTAGCTATGCGCTACGATATTTTAGAAGAATTGAACCTTGAAGTTCCAGAAACTTGGGAGGAACTGGAGGTTGTGCTGGAGGAAATGAAAAAGGCATATCCGGATTCAACTCCATTCTCTGACCGCTTTATGTTTGACAGTACCCTTAATATTGCTGCAACAACGTTTGGTACTCGAGCAGGCTGGGGACTTGGCAATGGGTTAAAATATGATGGCGATGCAGATAATTTTTATTTTGCACCAGCATCAGATGAACACAAAGAGCTGGTCACGTATTTTAACGGGCTCGTGGAAAAAGGACTGCTTGATAAAGAAAGCTTCACGCAAGAAGATGAACAAGCACAGCAGAAGCTCATTAACGGAGATTCGTTTGTCATTAATACAAACTCTCAAACCGTCGTTGACTATCGTACAGATATGAACGAAACATTGGGAGAAGAGAATTTTGAAATTAAAAAGATCCCTTTACCGGGTGGTCCGATCGGTCACGTTATGGGCGGATCCAAGCTTGAAAATGGTGTCATGATTTCATCTAAAGCAAAAGAAGATCCGAATTTTAAAGCGATGATTCAATTCCTTGACTGGTTGTTCTACAGTCCTGAGGCAAAAGAATTTACTAAATGGGGTGTAGAAGATGTAACGTACACCAAGGACGAAAGCGGCAAAAGAACATTAGCTGAAGATGTAAATTATGTAGGATTGAATCCAGACGGATCGAAGGCATTAAACACGGATTTTGGATTCTCAGGAGGAAACTTCTCGTATGGCGGCTCAACAGAATTGCTTCACTCGATGATGAATGAAGAAGAAATTGAGTTCCAAAACATTATGCACGAAACAAAAGAAACGATTATGCCCGACCCTCCAATTAAATACAATGCAATGGAGCTTGAGCAATCAACCCTGATGAGCACTCCGCTGATTGACCATGTTAAACAAAACACGCTTCAATTCATTCTGGGATCACGTGACTTATCCGAGTGGGATGATTATGTAGCTGAATTAGAATCAAAGGGTCTGCAGAAATTCGTTGATCAAGCAAATGAAGTGTATGCGAATCAAAATTAATTTTTAAGAAAAATGGAGGGATGCCTGCCGTACGTGATCTACACTATGGCAGGTGCATCTCCTTTTTTTGTAAACGCATATATTCTTCTTTAATGATAAAATCAACCTATCATTTTTAAAATGATTAATTGAATGCAAGGGATGGGATGATCGTGGAAAATGGAAAGGAATTTGGACAGGGTCTCTTTTCAGTCGTAACAAATCATGTGTATTGGTTAGCGCTTTTAAATGTCTATTTTATTTTGAGTAATCTTGTTTTTTTGTTCTTTTTTATCACACTTATTCCGAGCTTTTCAAATATTATTTTATACTTTCTTGCTTTAATCCCGACAGGACCAGCGATCACTGCTCTGTTTTTCACCCTGGGTAAACTGGTACATGAAAAGGAAATTGAACCAACAAAGGACTATTTTAAGAGCTACAAAGATAATTTTAGGGATACATTAAAGGTGTGGCTGCCTATTCTTCTTGTCGTTTTTATTCTGATAGTTGATTTACAGTATTTCTACGCACAGCCCTCCACCTTTAATCAAATTCTTGCAGGGATTTTTCTGGTTGCCTTACTTTTGATCGGGACCTTCTCAATCTATGTTTTCTCCATTACTGCCCAATTTACGTTTCGGGTAAGGGATGTATACAGATTATCAATCTATTACAGCTTTAAGAAGATAAAAGCGACAACCGGGAATATCGGGCTGGTGATCCTAACGGTTTTTTTGATGAATATCGTATCCGATTTTATTCTTTTATTCTTAGCCTCTCTTGTCTGTTATTTTATGGTGATGAACAGCAAAACCGTTATGGAAGACATAAAGGAAAACTTTGTTAAAGAGGAAAGAGCTGGGGATGTGAAAATTAGAATCGCTAAATAGGTTCGGAGGTAAAGCTTATAAAAGGGAGATGTGGGTCAACATGAATTCAAAACCACTTTATTCGTACAAACGACTTTGTAGATAATTGCAGTCGATTCCTGAATGGATTTGCAGAGTAAGCTAAAAAAAGAAAAGATTGACAAGTACAAGCATCAGCCATTATGATCAAAGTAATTAAATAGCATTCCTAAAGGGGAGTAGCTTTTACAGCACAGTCGTCATTACAGAGGTTCTTACTCTCGGCTATGCTGGCAATAAACATTGTTAGCAAGACCTTTACTGTTATGGTAAAGGTTTAGTTTATAGAAAACCTTTGCCGTTTGCGGTGAAGGTTTTTTCTTTTTCAAAATAGGTTATACACAATAACCAGTAAATTTTGAATTCAGAGAAATACTTTAACTCTAACGCTTCGTTTTTTTAGTCACAGACTTTTTTAGGAGGAGATTGATTTGACTTATTTATTGCTGCTGATTGGCTTTGTGCTTTTAATTAAAGGGGCGGATTACTTTGTTAAAGGTGCTTCAAGCATTGCGACTGCTTTGCGGGTTTCCCCTCTGCTGGTGGGATTAACAATTGTCGCATTCGGAACGAGTTCACCTGAAGCAACGGTTAGTATGGTTGCTGCATTTGAAGGGAATGCAGGTGTAGCCATTGGGAATGTGATCGGAAGTAATATCTTTAATATTACGTTTGTTGTCGGTCTGACGGCGTTTTTATTTCCATTAAAAGTGGAAAATGAAACAATCAGAAAGGAAATACCGTTCACCTTATTAGCGGGTGTGGCTTTGCTGATTTTAATAAGTGATGCATTTTTGCAATCAGTGAGCGGAAATTTTATTACTAGAAGCGACGGGTTAATTTTATTAGTGTTTTTTGCAGTGTTTTTGTACTACATATTTGAAGTGGCAAGAAGGGATCGCAAAAAAACTGCAGGGGGCCCTGTAAATGCAGAAGCGCCTTCATGGGGAAAGAATATCTTGTTTACGATCGCAGGTCTTGCTGCCATCATATTTGGTGGAGATTTAGTCGTAAATGGAGCGACTGAAATTGCTATTTCACTTGGTATGAGTGAAACGCTGGTTGGGTTGACCATCATCGCAATTGGCACTTCACTACCCGAGCTAATTACTTCGGTGACAGCTGCGATTAAAAAGGAAAGTGAAATTGCACTTGGAAATATTGTAGGAAGCAATATTTTTAATATCTTCTTTGTACTTGGAGCAGCTTCCGTCATTTCCCCGCTCGCAGTTGATAGTAAAATATTTGTGGACGTCTTTGTCATGCTTATCCTCACGATTGTACTGCTTGTTTTCTCAAGAACCAATTTTAAAATTGGGAAAGTAGAGGGAAGTATTCTTGCTGTTTTCTATATTCTGTATATGATCTATATTATTATCAGAAATTAACGCTTCGGATTTAGATCGATAACAGGTAAAAGTAGATAATAAAAAAGTTAAACATATTATAATTAGTATTAGTTATGAATTACAACTAACGTTTTTAATGAGCTTGATAGTCCAATCACCGGCGTAACTGCAACACATATATTGCTTGCAAGATCTTTGCCAAATTGGTAAAGGGCATATCTGCGAATTCAGAGTTTGGGACAAAACTAAAAAAAGTATAGAAAGAGACAATAATTATTACTAGTAAGAGGTGAGCGGAGCGGAAGGTGGCGACTCCAGCAGGAAAGGCTCAGCGCCGTCCCTGCGGAAAGCGTCCACCTGAAGTGCAGCGAACCGGTCAAAGAGGCTGAGACACGGAACCGTCCTCTTTCATTCTGAACAGGAGGAGAAAACAGTCTAAACTATATTTTATAAGTAAACACTACTACACTAAAAAAAGGAGAGCACAGGAACACATGGACGCAGATAGGTGAAGGAAACTCTTCATTTCATTAACGTTTTTAATGGTAGTCAATCTATACATTTTCACAATTGCTACGCTGGACATAAAACAGCCGCCAAGGAACATTCCAATCATTGGCCAACCCACCCAGATTGCAAACAATGTTGATTCAATTCTATTTAAATAATCCGCTTTAATAGTCAACTAACTTGGTGAGAAAGCATCAGGCTAGACAGCCTGAGAAGGCAGTGTTCTTTTTTAAAGGGCGCTGCCTTTTTGAGTGCAAGCTGATTGGTACTGACGATCTCCTTCGAGGCTGGTCAAATAATCTCAAAGCAAATCATAAGTGTTTAGGAAAAAACATACTATAAAGTAACGTTTGGAGTTGCTTCAGAAAAAGTTTTACAAAAATAACATAGAATATCGTTTTTGCCAGTTGCTATAATTAAAATGGAAAAAAACATGACAAATGCAGCTGTATCACTTCTCCTTTTTTAGAGGGAGAAAAGATGAACTGGGGTCATTCTTCACGATGAAAATAAGAGCGTATTTTTTACAATCCTGAAGGCAGGTGTGCGTGCGTTTATGACATTTCAAATGTGGAGTCCATTTCACTGCTTATTTATCATCAGTCCATTTGTACTTGTTATCGGGTTTTACTTTCTTTTTAAAAGGTTTGATGAGAAAACGCTGCGGGTGATTGGTATGTACTTGTCTCTAATTGGCATTGCCCTTCTAATAGGACGCAACATCGAAATCTATTTTAAGTTAAATCAAATCAATCCTGAAATGATTCCTCTGCAGATTTGTCACTTGGCTAATTTCTTTTTATTTTTTGCATTTTTATTGAAAAGCAAGGTTTTATTTTCGACTGCTTTTTGTTTTAATCTTCCCGCCGCTTTTTTAAGCATCGTGTTTGCTGACAGTCTGACAAACTATGCTACCATTCTCAACTGGCAGGGAATGGCGTATATATGGGGGCATGCACTTATTGTAGCAGTTGTGTTATGGGCCTATATGAATGGCATGATCCACATAGATTTTAAAATATTGCGGAGAACTATGTGGATGGTAACGAGTATGTTCTTTCTTTCAATAGTGGTAAATAACTTGTTTATGAAATGGATGCCCGGTTTCGTATCAAATTATTTTTATACAATCATTCCGCAAAGTGGAACACCATTAGAGCTTCTCTATAATATAGGTAAAAAAACAACGATTCTAGGTATGCAACTAAACCCCATCTACATTTTGCTTCTTCTTTTTGTCGGTCTTTCCGTCGTTTTTGTGTTTTACGGTCTTTATTTAATTCTGAATAAAGTAAGGAAATTGGAGCGCAGTCACTACCGTCTGAAAGCCTCGTAAAAGTCAATAAAGTTATATGATTAGCCCCCGAGTGTCCATTCACCGCTTATCCTTCCTCTTACCTTTACACCCCAAGAGAAATAGTTGCCATCTTTTTAACCCTTATAAGCCATTTCCCTCCATTAACGTATTAATATTCATCGTATAAAAATTCTTAATATAATGGAAAAAACTGCATTTATAAAATCCAGTAAGTTCGATAAATTTTTTCGTTTTGTTCGTCTATAATGGCGATCTTTTTTTAATATAGGGTATTCTTTTTCGAGGTCTTTCATCAGGCTCTCACTCCGATTTGTAAATTTATGTTTATTATATTATGTTTAATACTAAAATACCAATTTATTACTCATTGGTAATTCAAATATAAAACAGAATGGTGGTTTTCCTTTATGAGAAACCGGGCAGCAGTAATACTAGTTCAGAATTCCAAAACAGCGCTCATTAAACGAGTTCGGGATGGAGAGGTGTACTACGTTTTTCCTGGCGGTGGAATTGAAGAGGGCGAAACACCTCAAATCGCTGCCAAAAGAGAAGCGCTTGAAGAATTAGGTGTAACGGTTGAGGTTAAAAAGTGTATAGCAGAAATTGAATGGAATGGAACTCAAAGCTATTATTCAGCAGAGATTACTGGAGGAACTTTTGGTAAAGGAGAGGGAAAGGAATTTACCGGCACACAACGTGATCGGGGGACCTATCTGCCAATCTGGATTCCAACTGAGGATCTAACAACCTTGGATATACGCCCGGAAGAAGCTGTATTACAAATCCTGTCTCATTATTTGTCGGATGCAGCAAAATAGAGGGCAGCACATGTAACGGTTTGAAATAACAGTTTAAAAAATCCTCGGGTTGTGAAAGAATATAAAGAGTAAAATGGCGTAATGCACACATAAATACTAGAGAAAAGAAGGTTTTAATTTGGATAACAATGATATACTGATTCGTCTTCGATATGCGCTCGATATAAAAAATACGGATATGGTGAAAATTTTTGAGCTCGGCGGTGTAAATCTCACAAAAGAAGAAGTGGGGAAAGTATTAACAAAAGCACCGGCAGAAGACGAGCCCATTGAAAATGAAAACAGGATTGAGTGTACAAATGACATGCTGGAGTCATTTTTAAATGGCTTTATCACATTTAATAGAGGCCCGCAAAAAGATCAATCCGGACAGCCGGTTCAACCGGACCGTTCCATTAAAAATCATGCAAGTGTCAACAATGTGCTGCTGAAAAAGCTGAAGATCGCATTATCTCTTACAAGTGAAGACATGATAGAAGTGCTCGACGAAGCTGGAGTTCGAATCACAAAAGGGGAATTAAGTGCGATATTAAGAAAAGAAGGTCAGCGGAACTATAAAGAATGCGGCGACCGCTACGCCAGGAATTTCTTAAAGGGTCTGTCGCTTCGTTATAGAGATTAGGCATTAAAGAAGGGCAGTATCCAAATCAGAAACGCTTAGTTCTGCAAAAAAGAGCTTAGCGAAGCGAACCGTCAAAGGGCCTGAGACACGTTTGTCTCAGGCCCTATCTAATTTATTCTCTAAAGTGTCTTACCAATGCCTCTTATCTATTACTGAATAGCTGTGTGTCTTTTATGCATTGAATGAAGCAGCTCATCTGAATCGGCTGTTTTTTTGACGTTCGTGATGACAAACCCGCTTTTCGGGAAGGTCGGCATCCGTTCCATGCTGTAGGATAAATCCTGTTCAGGAACGTCATAGCTGAGATTCCGGGCAAAATAGGTAAAAAAGGCACGCATGACATAGACCGTAAGCCATTCTCCTGCACAACGGTGGCCGATATGGTGGTCTCCGCCTCCTTGGGGAATAAAGGCAAAGGGACTGCCCTGCCAGTTTTTGAACCGTTCGGGAAGAAAGCTATCTGCCTGTTCCCAGCTGTGGGGATGACGGTTTGTGCCGAATATATCCAAGATAACTAATGTGTCCTTTTTAAATGTAAAATCATGCCAGGTAAAATCCTTCTTTACCTTCGCCGCCATCGCGGGTACAAAAGGATAATAGCGCCGGACTTCCTGGGAAAACATATGACTGTAACGATCCTTGTCGGCAGCAATCTTCGCTCTTGTTTCTCGATGTTCATGCATGGCTACGACTCCAAATACTAGAAAATAAGCTGTTGCAATTAATGGACGAAAAGCATTGCTTAGTTCAACAGCTGCCGTATGCAGGTCAAACTGTTTTCCTTTGTCATCGCGGTGATGTGCGATAATGTAAACGGCTGTATTTTCAGGAGGAGCATATTTGCCCTTTCGAACGGATTTGATAATTTTCTGAAGCCATTCTTCATGACTTTCCCTTGCTTTTTTTCCGTCACGGTAGCGGGAAAGTGAGCCTCCGAAAGAATCGACCATTGCCACGATTTCTTCTGTACGCTGCTGTACTTCTGCTTCACCAAGCGGCACGCCTGCCCATTCACAGCCCGCTCTTGTTAGAATTTCCTGCATTTGATCAAAAACAATGACCTCATCCTGTGATTGCCACTGAGTTGATTTTGCATCGAGATGCTGAAGGGCGAGGTCCTTTAAATCTTCCACTCGTTCAGGTGTAAACATCGATAAAAACATCCGCTTCCTGTTTTTATGAGGTTCGCCGTCAAGACCATGCAGACTTCCCTCACCAAATAGCGACAGCTTTAGTGGTTTTGGCATGGCGCCTTTGCGCTTGAATAAATCATTATCATAAAAAATCTCTGCGGCCTCTTCACCGGCAATACAGATGGCTTTTTGACCTAATATACGGGTTTTGGATATGTCAGATTCTACTTCCTTGCGTTGGTTCGGCAGAAAATGAAATCCTTCCTTAATTAACGAAAGAGAGTTATCAATGCCTTTCGCTCGCGGGATCGGTGTTTTAACCTTCATTCCTTCAGCTCCTTCATAGGTCTGCTTCATTGCAGCTTGTCTTCATTTACTACCCCTGCCAATTAACCTTAAACGTGTATGAAAAAGGAGAAAATCACAAATTTGGCAGGATAAAACTTTCTGCAGATGACTGCCCTAAGATTGGAGGGATTGTTCCAGCTCCTCGAGCCGGTCGTATGAATTTAGCAGGTCATGTGGGACCAGTGTTCGTCCATAATGCCAGGCATTTTTCTCAATAATGTTCATGAGCTGTTCCTTTTCATCATCTTCACCATATAGGAGAGTTCTGACGTCGTGTTTGTTTTTTTTGAAGTCCAGATAATATCCGATCTCATGATATAGGAGCAGTTTTATCAGATTTTCATCTGATTCTCTTAGCTTGTAGTTTACTTTTGCTTTATAGCCGTTCACTTTTAAGTAGTTAAATTTGATCGTGCGTGTGGAAACGTTATAGCTCATCGGAGCAGATAACTGATTATCAAATTCGCACATGATGTCCAGATTATGTTTTTGCAAGGTTGTATTAATGATCTCCTGTATGTTCCATATATATAGCATGTTCTTCTCACTGCCTTTCATAAGAGAGGTTGGTGCTATAAGAATAGCATCGAAGAAAGGGATGTGGAAAGACATAACCATTATCAGGATGAATGACTGACTGCTGATGAATGTTTAGCTGCGATGGGGGCGGGAAGAAAGAGAGTACTAGTTATTTGGGAGGAATTTAAAATGAGTAAAACCATCTTTATTACAGGAGCAGGAACAGGATTGGCAAGAGGTGCAGCACTCGGGCTTGCAAAAAATGGCCATCGGGTCATTGCGACAACAGAATTGACTGCTCAAAAAACGGATCTGATGCGTGAAGCGGAGCAGCAGGGTTTAACTATAGAAGTTTTCAAGCTTGATATTACCAATCAGCGTGATCTTGCACAAATTGAACATTATGATTTTGATATTTTTGTAGCAAATGCAGCCATTAATGAAGGTGGGCCGCTAGGAGAAGTGCCAATGGATCGATTGCGTGCCCTTTTCGAAGTGAACGTTTTTGCCACATTGGAAACGGCTCAGCTCGCAGCCCGTAAATTTGTTAATAAAGGAAATGGAAAGATTATCTTTATGAGTTCAATGGCAGGAATTATGGCAACGCCGTATGTTGGACCGTACACAGCGACGAAGCATGCTGTTGAAGGCATTGCCCAAACCATGAAAGCAGAACTGGAAGAGTTCGGCGTTCAGGTGGCAACCATTAACCCTGGTCCATATGCTACCGGCTTTAATGACCGCAGTGCAGAGGAGAAATGGAAATGGTTTGATAAAGAAAGAAATTATACAAGTGTAGAAAACATGGAAGAGCAGGAAGAAGGACTAAAAGATCAATTTGATCCGGAGGAAATGATTCAAAAAATGATAGAAATTATTCCGGCGGATCACCATAAGTTCCGTACAGCTTACCCTGAGCAAACGAAAGAACAAATGAAGAAAACAGAAAAAGAACGCTGGGAAATGGAAGTTTAATAGAATTAGTACGAATAGCTGCATGATCGTTTTCGATCACGCAGGTATTTTTTGGTTGAATGAACACTATGACCCATTACGTTTTTCTAGTTAAATGATACTGTAAAGAAGAACTGTAAAGATAAATGTATCAGGAATCATAAATAAAACTTTAAAACCTCCTTAAATATTTTAATTTTTGCAAATATATAAAAAATGATACTATAGTATAAGAGGGGAGGGAATCTCTTGAAACCAATTAATTCTCTGAGAAGTTTGGCTGACATTATTATTGCCCTGGATGCAACAACGATTATTGATATATCGGATATTCATGGGTCTATTATCTATGCAAATGAGAAGTTCTGTGAGACTTCAAAATTTACCCAGGATGAAATTCTCGCAAAAAATCATAGAATTTTAAATGCCAACTATCACCCGAAGGAATATTTCGCCTCCTTATGGAGAACCATTCAAACCGGCGAAATTTGGAAGGGCGAAATAAAAAACAAAGCGAAAGATGGCACCTATTACTGGACGGACACTACGATTGTTCCTTTCTTAGATGAAGAAGGAAAGCCATATCAATACGTGACTATCCGTGCAGATATTACGAAGCGAAAACAAACTGAAGATACGCTGAAAAGTACATTAATGAAACTGGATACATCGAATAAAGAACTATCCGATATTAAACATGCGTTAGATGAGTCGTCCATTGTTGCCATGACAGACAATAAAGGGATCATTACCTATGTGAATGATACGTTTTGCGCAATTTCAAAATATGAGCGCGAAGAATTAATCGGGCAGGATCACCGTATCTTAAACTCTTCCTACCATGCTCAAGGTTTCTTCAAAAATCTTTGGAGAACGATCGGCGAGGGGAAGATCTGGAGAGGCGAGATTAAGAACAAAGCAAAGGATGGCAGCTATTACTGGGTGTATACGACCATTGTTCCTTTCTTAAATGAGAAGGGAAAGCCTTACAAATATGTGGCCATACGCAATGATATTACTGAGCAGAAAAAAGCGGAGGACTTATTACTCAGAAGCGAAAAACTCTCAGCAATCGGTGAGCTTGCAGCAGGAGTTGCTCATGAAATACGAAATCCCCTGACCACATTAAAAGGCTTTACAGCATTTTTGATCGAAGCAGAAACCGATTACAAAAAGCAACTATACTTAAAGCTGCTTCTTGAGGAAGTAGAGAGAATCAATTTTATTGTAGGAGAATTCATGGTACTTGCAAAACCCCAGGCAATCGAGCTGAAAATGAAGCCGCTTATCCCCATTATAGAAAGAGTACGCACCTTTTTGGTATCTGAAATGAACTTACATAATGTGTCCATCCTGCTTGATGTGCGCAATGAAGACATAGAAGTGGAATGTGAAGAAAATCAAATGAAGCAAGTATTTTTAAATATTTTAAAGAATGCGATTGAAGCGATGCCAAATGGAGGCAATATTCACATAACGGTTGAAGTAAAAAATGACATCGTTGAAATTACTGTAAAAGATGAAGGGACGGGAATTCCAAAGGAAATTATTGAAAAGATAGGGGACCCTTTTTTTTCTACAAAGGAAACTGGAAATGGGCTTGGCATGATGGTATGTTTTACGATCATAAAAAATCATCACGGCTCCATCGTGATTGACAGCAAGGAAGATGAAGGGACGATCATTCGTATATCACTGCCCTATCCTGACTAGGCTGTTGCAGGTAAGCAAAGGAGGAAACGTTGTGCCTGGAAAAAAGGATGTGTTAACTAGAATAATTGAAGACAGCAGAAGCCAGGTTGAGTTTTCTGGCGTTGTTTATATGAAGCAGGGGGATGAAATTATTGCTCAAGCACCCTATGATTACGCAAACCGATCAGATCAACGTTTAAATACCGTTCATACGCGTTTTGGTATCGCGTCTGGCTGTAAACTGTTTACAGCTATAGGCATCTGCCAGCTGGTTGAAGAAGGATATTTTTCTTTTGAAACTCCAATTAAAGAATGCCTGAATATTCCTTTTCCTGCTTTTGATGAAAAGATCACGATTCATCACCTGCTCACTCATACATCCGGAATACCAGATTACTTTGATGAAGCAGTGATGAAGGATTATGAGCACCTGTGGCAAGATCTTCCTGTCTATCGAATGAAAACAATAAAAGATTTTTTACCCCTTTTTCAAAACAAAAAGATGATGTTTCCTCCAGGTGATCGATTTCATTATAATAATGCCGGTTATCTTGTATTAGGATTAATCATCGAACAGTATTCAGGTCTTCGTTTCACTGAATATATTGAATTAAAGGTATTCAGGATGAATGTTTCCGGCTATTTTTCAATGGATCAGCTGCCCGCAAACACAGCTTTAGGGTACATAGACCATGAAAACGGTACGTGGAGAACAAATAGTTACTCCATTCCTGTGAAAGGGGGACCGGATGGGGGAGCTTATACAACTGGACCTGATATGATAAAGCTTTGGGAAGCATTGCTCAAGTTCGAGCTGCTGAGTGAAGAGCAGACTCAAACACTTCTGCATACGCACGTCCATGTGAAAGAACAAGTGAATTATGGATATGGGGTCTGGATAATTAAAAATGAGGATGCTATCTTCAAGTATCAAGTGATGGGCTACGACCCGGGTGTCAGTTTTTGTTCATCCGGTTACCCTGAATATAATCTTAAGCTGGTGATTCCTTCGAATAAAGAGCGCGGTCCCATGGATGTTATGAATGCGATAGATAACGATTTTATAAAAAAGCGCTGGTAAAACCTCATTTCGCTCTTCGCAGTGTGTAACTCATCCTCTTCCAAACGATGCCGTTTCTGTGTTATCCTAATGAAAGGACTTCGATTTCGCAATTGATTTCGAAAAGGATTATATTCATGCAATAATTCAATGTAATCATATAGAATAACAATTTAACTAGGGTGAGAAGATGAGTAAACCAAAGAAAAAGAGCGGAACGGGCAGCGGGACTGGAAAGAAAGGCTGGAATCGCTGGCAGGCTGGGGCAAAAAGAGCGAAAAGCTTTAAACCTTACAAAAGTAAAGGCACTAAAAGCCAGCAAAACCAGACTGAAGAATAGTTATATCAATACATGCCGGGATAGGAATTCCATCATATAAATATAAAAGCATAGCCGCTTAATTAAAACGGCTGTGCTTTTTCATATTTTAATAAGAGGCTCTTATACTCTATAACCCACAATCTCCATAGCTTTATGTCTTTCCAACTTTCGATGTAGATACCTGTTCATGAACGTGAATAATGTCATCGTAAGAAAAGTCCACCTCTGTTAAAAGTCGGATTTTAATATCTAATCAGTCAAAATGAGGTCAATAGCTGTTAATTCCTCAGATGAAAATTCAAGATTTTCAAGTGTTTTAATGTTTTCTTCAATTTGGCTCACTTTGCTTGCTCCAATTAAAGCAGATGTTACCCTTCCTTCTCTAAGAACCCAGGCAAGCGCCATTTGAGCCAGACTTTGTCCGCGGTTTTCAGCCAGTGTATTGAGTTCCTGCACTTTGCTGATCACCTCATCGGTTACTTCATTTTCCCCAAGTGCGCCTGTTGACTTGGCAGCACGCGACTCTGAAGGAACCCCATTTAAATACTTGTTTGTTAAAAGTCCCTGCTGTAGTGGACAGAAGGCAATCGAGCCGACCACATTTTCCTGAAGCACATCCTGTACACCGCTCTCAATGGAACGATTCAGCATAGAGTATTTTGGCTGATGGATGAGAAGAGGTGTTCCAAGATCATTTAGTATGGAAATGGCCTGCTTGGTCTGATCCGCGTCATAGCTTGAAATTCCAACGTATAATGCTTTCCCCTGCCGGACAATCTGATCAAGCGCGCCCATTGTTTCTTCCATTGTGGTATGTGGATCAGGGCGATGGGAATAGAAAATATCAACATAATCAAGACCCATTCTTTTTAAGCTCTGATCAAGACTTGAAATTAAATATTTTTTTGATCCCCATTCTCCGTACGGCCCGTCCCACATATGATAGCCTGCTTTAGATGAAATAATCAGTTCATCGCGATATGTTGAGAAATCCGTTTTTAATAAGGAGCCGAACATTTCCTCAGCCGATCCGGGAGGGGGACCATAGTTGTTGGCCAAATCAAAATGAGTGATCCCTAAATCAAACGCTCTCCTCAGCATGGCCCGGCCATTTTCAAAAGAATCGACTCCCCCGAAATTGTGCCATAATCCAAGCGAAATGGCTGGGAGAAGCAATCCGGAATGACCGCATCGATTGTATTTCATTTCACTGTACCGCTCTTTAGAGGCTGTGTATGCCATAGATAAAACTCCTTTTCATAGAGATTAGGAATGAGTAATCAGAAAACAATTGAAACCGTATTCATTCCTTATTTTCCTAGTTTAATAAATAGATTTGCAGATGGGAAGCAGTTTGACTTTATAAAAAACTTAAAATAGTACGTATAGTCTTAGGCAAACAGGCAGGAGGGACTGAACATGGATATGATGAACACAAAAAAGGACAATGATTCCCTAGAGCAACAGAAAAAGAATGAGGAAGGCAAGCATATCGATCCTTAGCGCGACACGGATACTTAAAAAGACAAAAAAGAATTGGATATAACTAAAAAAGTTTTAAACTGAGCAGTATCTATTATTAGTATGAGGTGAGCGGAGCGAAAGGTGGCGACTCCAGCAGGATATGACGGCAAGCTGAGACCTCGCAAGGCGAAGCCTGGGGAGAGCTCAGCGCCGTCCCTGCGGAAAGCGTCCACCTGAAGCGAAGTGAACCGGTCAAAGAGTCTGAGACTTATTTGTCCCAGGCCCTTTTTGTGTGAACAAAAAAGAGTAAAATAGACTTTAGTGCTGAAAGAATGTTAGGTCGAATCACTAGATTAGAAGAGAACTGGGGTTAGCGTATTGAAACTAATTTCGTGGAATGTAAATGGAATCAGAGCCTGTGTAAAAAAAGGTTTTATGGATTATTTTCACCAGGTGGATGCAGATATTTTTTGTCTGCAGGAAACAAAGGTTCAACAGGGCCAAATTGATCTGCCGCTTGAGGGATACTGGCAATACTGGAACTATGCAGAAAAAAAAGGATACTCCGGAACAGCGGTATTTACGAAAGAAAAACCTTTATCGGTACAATACGGACTTGGAGAAGAACGGGAAGAGGAGGGGCGGATTCTTACATTGGAATTTGAGGAGTTTCATTTACTTAATGTTTATACACCAAATTCCAAAAGAGATCTAACAAGACTTCCTTACCGCTTGGAATGGGAAGAGCGTATGAGGCAATACATTTTAGAGCTGGAACAGGTGAAGCCCGTTATTTTGTGTGGCGATCTTAATGTGGCACATCAGGAAATCGATTTGAAAAATGCAAAGCCAAATCGGGGGAACTCCGGATTTACAATAGAAGAAAGAGGGAAAATGACGAAGCTTCTTAATGAAGGCTTTATTGATTCTTTTCGATACTTTTATCCCGAGCTTGAAGGGGCGTACAGCTGGTGGTCCTATATGAGCAAAGTGAGAGAACGGAATATTGGATGGAGAATTGACTATTTTATCGTTTCTCAAAAGCTTGAACCTAAACTGATGGATGCAGCTATTCACCCTTACGTTCTTGGAAGTGATCACTGTCCGGTGCAATTGGAGTTGCAGAATACATAAGCCTGTAAACCATTTCTATCTTGTTTATCCAATTTAAAAAGAAGGAAAAGAAAGGATAATATGGAGGTGGTAGAAATGACTGAACAAAATGAGCCGAGAGTGTGGACAAAGGAAAAAGCAAAAATTACCTTGCCTGTCAGAAAAAATTCCGGACATAAAGGAACTTACGGCACCGGTCTTTTGCTCGCAGGAAGCAGGGATATGCCAGGTGCGGCATTGCTTTCCGGGATAGGTGCGCTGCGGAGCGGAATTGGAAAGCTCGTTATTGGAACGGAAAAGGAAGTGGTGGCACATGCAGTTTCCACAATCCCGGAAGCGACGTATTTATCTGATGGACTGCATAAAGTGGGAAATGGTTCAGCAGAGCTTCAGGAATACAAAGCAATTGCAGCAGGTCCTGGTATTGAACCCGATCATGCCGCAGAAAAAGCGGTTCAAATGCTGCTAAAGACTTCCTGTCCTGTGGTTCTCGATGCCGGTGCTTTATCCCAGCGGTCCTATGAAAAGCGTGACGCTCCTACAATTTTGACCCCTCATCCCGGTGAATTCTCAAGGATAACGGGATTAGAGATAAAAGAAATCCAAGAAAATCGAGCGAATACTGCTTCAGAGTGGGCTGCAAAGTGGAACGTTACAATTGTTTTGAAAGGCAATGAAACAGTTATCGCTTTTCCTGATGGAGAAACCTGGATTAACCCTACAGGAGACGGTGCTCTTGCAAAGGGAGGAACCGGTGATACACTGACCGGCATGTTGCTTGGCATGCTTTGCTGTCACGAAAACTGGCGGCACGCAGTGTTAAACGCAGTTCATCTTCATGGCGCCTGTGCCAAAAAATGGACACTGACACGTTCTGCTCATACATTGCTGGCTCACGAAATCAGCGGTCTGCTTCCGGAAGTATGGAAGAGCTACGAATAGCGAGTATGAACATGCGCTGAGAAGATTCTTCGCAGCGTTCTTTTAAGTAAGGAAAGTTGTTTCTAATTTGTGAAATGTTTCACAAATGTGTTGTATTTTCTGATAGTTGAGAATAAAATAAAAGTAACAAATAATTGTGAAGTGTTTCACACATACAAACCTGCAACAATATATGTGAAAAACTTCACATAACAAAGGAGAGAGTACGATGAAAGAAAAATGGTGGAATGGAAAAACAGCAGCATTTTTGTGGACCGTTCTTCGGGTATGGTTGGGGATTCAATGGCTGGAAGCAGGGTGGGGGAAAGTAACAGGCGGGTTTGATGCTAATGGGTACCTACAGGGAGCGATCGCAAAAGCTGGTGGAGAAGCACCCATTGTAGCTGGCTGGTACGGCGCATTTCTTGAAGAAGTTGCGCTTCCAAATGTATCGATCTTTAACTTCTTAATTCCATGGGGAGAATTGTTTGTCGGATTAGGTTTAATTGCTGGTTTATTAACCGTTCCGGCTCTTGCGGCAGGTGCTTTCATGAATGTGAATTTTCTACTTGCAGGCACCATCAGCACCAACCCGGTTTTATTGACAGCAGCAGTGATGTTGCTTCTAGCAGGATACGGTGCACAGCGATTTGGTCTTGACCACTGGGCAATCCCGGCAGCGAAGAAAAAAGTCCATAATCGCCGGGTGAAAGAAGCCCACGCGTAAAGGAAAGCAGCAAGTAAAAAAAATAGCCTCCCCCTTTTGAGTAGAAGGAGGAGGCTGAAGCCCTTTTAAACAAATAGATGGGCAAATAGGATAATAATGGGCAACGTAATGATCGTGCGCAAAATGAAAATAAGCACAAGCTCATAAAATTTCACAGGAATATTTGAGCGTAATATTAAAATACCTATCTCAGACATATAAATGAGCTGAGTTAACGAGATTCCGGCAATTACAAATCGTGTTAGTTCGCTTTCAATCCCGCTTCCCAATACTGCCGGCAGAAACATATCAGCAAAACCGACCAGAATTGTCGGTGCAGCAGTGGATGCTTCAGGCAGCCCGAAAAGGGTCAATACAGGAATTAATGGATAGGATATAAGATCAAATAAAGGCGTATAGGTTGCGATCATTAATGCTAGTGTACCTAATGTCATAACGAGGGGAATTAATCCAAGCCAGATGTCAAGAACGGTATGAATTCCTTTAGCAGCAAGCTGTTTGGGACCTTCGACCCGGCTTGCTTTCTTTTTAGCTTCCTGAAAGCCCCATGAAAAAAGAGAGACACCTTCAGGAACCGTATCGTCAATTTTCTTCCCCACCGGTTCATAATACGTATCCGGTTTTCGGGAAAGGGGGGGAATTCTTGGCATGATGATGGCAGCCACAATTGAAGCAGCTGAAACGGCCACATAGAAAGGGAAAAATAAATCGCCGATGCCAATGACATTTGCAACAACTAAGCTGAAGGCAACAGATGCAACTGAGAAGGTTGTCGCGATAACGGCTGCTTCTCTTTTTGTATAATAGCCTTCATCGTACTGCTTCATCGTAACTAATACCCCAACCGGCGCCGCTCCCATCCATGAAGCCATGCAATCAATGGACGACCGTCCGGGCAGTGTGAAAACAGGCCGCATCACTTTGTTTAACAGCGTTCCTATAAACTCCATTAATCCGAATTCCACTAAAAGAGGAAGTAAAATGCCGGCAAATAAAAACCAGGTCAATAATACAGGAGCTAAGTCATATAAAACGACTCCTCCTGTATCTCTTGAAGAAATGGCAAGAGGACCTATTTCGTAATAAGCCATCAAACCAATAACAAAGCCAACCACGCGTACAATAAGTCCGAAAACATTCGTGACAAACAAACTGTTTAAAAAAGGTGACCTTTGAACAAATTCAGGCTTGGTAACAGCGGCAGCCAAACTTATGACAGCAGATAATCCAAGAAGTACTAAAATAAAGGCAGGAATCCAGTCGCCAAAAGCGGTTTGAATAGACGAAGCAAGGATTCCGACGCCGATCGTAATTTCTCCGTTAAAACGTACCGGCACTAAAAATAACAGTGCACCGATTAAAGAAGGAATGAGAAACTTCCACGCAGCTGAAGGTGAAACTTGATTTTCTTCCTTTTGTAAAGTGGACATCAGTTATTCCTCCTTGGCGTTTTTCAGTGTATCAAGTGCCTGATCCAGCACTTGAATGCCTGTATCAATTTGCTCCTTTGTAACCGTGAGCGGCGGGATCATTCGAATCACTTCGCCGGCATTGCCGCAAAGGTAAAAAAGTACGCCTCGCTCCAGACATTCATCCAATACCTTCATCACTGCATCTCCGTCTGGTTTTCCGGTGTCTGCATTTTGTAATTCAATGCCGATCATTAACCCGACGCCTCGAATCGTTTTAATTGAGCTGTGTTTTTCTTTAAGCCCGTCAAGCTGTTCCATCGCGTATGCCCCCATGTCACGGGCTCTTTTTAGCAGTTGTTCTTCCTTCATAACGTCTAGGGAAGCAAGAGCAGCAGAGCAGGCCATCGGATTGCCTCCAAAGGTCGTGCCGTGTGTGCCAAGCGGCCATTTCGCCATCAATTCTTTCGATGCCACAGTCGCACTGAGCGGCATGCCTGCTGCGATGCCTTTTGCGATCGCCATAATGTCCGGCGTCACACCGAATGTCTGAGCAGCGAACCAGTCGCCTGTCCGTCCGAATCCTGTCTGAACTTCATCAAAAATCAGCAGGATCCCGTGGCGGTCACAAATTTCTCTTACCTTCGCAAGCCACTCCTTTGGGGGGATAATATATCCGCCTTCACCAAGCACAGGCTCTAAAATGATACAGGCGACTTCTTCAGGCGTCACCTGATGATTAAACAATTTCTCCACGTCACGCTCGAGTTTTTTCGGAAAGTAGTCAGCAGGATCCTCTCCTTCAGGCAAATCTTCGGGGTGAGCATAAGGCAGCTGGTACGTAAGCCAGGAAGGCTGCATATATTTTCTGTACTTGCTTTTAGAGGTAGAAACACTCAATGCCCCAATGGATCTGCCGTGGAAGCAGCCGGTAAATGAAACTACATAAGGACGTTTAGTCGCATACTTAGCAAGCTTAATCCCTCCTTCAATGGCTTCAGTGCCGCTGTTGGCAAAAAAGAAATTATCGAGTTTAGGCGGGAGAATCTGCTGCAATTCATACGCCAGCTTTAAAATAGATTCATAGATAATAACGCCGGAGGGTCCGTGCAGTAAATGATCGGCACTATCTTTAATCGCCTGAACCACTTTTGGGTGGCGGTGTCCAACGTTTTCTACGGCAATGCCTGACGTGAAGTCGAGGTATTTTTTTCCGTCAGCTCCGTAGTAATAGCAGCCTTCTGCTTTCACTACTGGCAGATTTGGATGATCCTTTGCCATGCTCGGTGCTAATAGATTTCCAATAGAGCTTGCAAGCTCCTGCCAATCGGGTGTTTGTTTTTGCGTCATAAGGTGTCATCTCCTAAAGGTGTAGTGGAATACTTTTTTAACTTGCGCACAACAGAAGGCTGACTGATGCCAAGAGCTGCTGCCATTTCGGTTGTGGTTCTGTAACGGTTTTTAGCATTTGTGATCACTTTTCTTTCAACAAATTCTAAAATATGAGGCAGTGTTTTTCCTTCCAGACCGAGCTCCATTTGTTCTTCCTTTGTGGGCTGATAGTCTGGAGGAAGATCGTGAATTCCAATGATATCCCTTTCACTTTCTATGAAGCTTCTTTCCAATACGTTTTTCAGCTCTCTGAAATTCCCGTTCCATGGCAATTGCAAAAGATGAAGAAAGAGTGTGTCGTCTATATTTTTGTTTCGGCTGTAGGTCTGTTTTAACCCATTAAGATAAACCTCAATGGCTTGTGACAAATCTTCCGGGCGTTCTCTTAACGGCTTTAGCTCTATGGAAACAAGGTGAAGACGATAAAAAAGATCCTCTCTAAAATGGCCGCTCTGCGTTCCTTCTTTTAGGGAATGCACGCTTGTTGCAATCACTCGGGAACCGCTGTGATGCTTCAGCAGCCTGGACAAAACCGATTGAGATGATCTCGATAACTGATCAACTTTTTTTAAGAATAGTGTTCCTCCGCTTGAAAGCTTCAAATAACCTTGTGACTGATCTGCTCCTGATAAAACTTTCTCAAAGATCGCATCAGGAATTGAAGGGCAGTCAACTTCAATAAAAGGCTGGTCTTTTCTCTCACTTTCATTATGTATCGTTTTGGCGAGTATGCTTTTTCCTGTTCCATGTTCCCCGTAAATAACTACCGGTGTATCAAATTGCTTCATTTTATAAACGGTCTTCAGAGCTTGTCTCGTAGAAGGGCTTTCAGAAATAAAATCTTTTATTTTCATCTGCCTGTTCCGAAAGTAAGCAAGTTCTTCTTTTGCAAGGCTGATTTGAGATTCAAGTTCATCAAGATACTCCTTCATGATCATAAGTTCAGAAAGCTCATAGGAGTAGCTGATCACATGCTCTACTTCAAATTCATTGTTCAAGAGAGGAATGCCGGTAATTAAAACCTTTTGACCGGAAGGCGTTTTTTGAACCATGATTACTTTCTTTTTCTTTTCAACTACCTGCGGCGTAATCGCTGGAGAAAAGATCCCCTGACGTTCAAGCTCAAGTACTGATCTGCCCAGCAAGTCAGAAGGGGAAAGCCCATAATGTTCACCACTTTTAGGTGTAACTTTAATAATTTTTCCTTCAGCAGTGGTGATAATGATGTCTTCATCATGCATTTTCATTATTTCTTCGTTTTGATTGGAAAGTAGCAATAATGGATTCATATTCCAACCCCTTTATTCATTTCTGTATAAGACTATACACTATTGAATAATGAAAATTCAATAGAAAGTATAAATATTATTAATTGAATTGTTTAAAAATAGGTTCTGAGTAAATCATATTACGTGATAAAGAGGCTGAGACAGCGTGTGTCTCAGCCTCTATTATCATTTTCACTTCACACTTTGATGCAACAGGTACATTCCTCATAGAGATGAAAAACTAGAATTTTTATACTATACACTTCCAAATGTGTCTAAATGAAACGGGATAAACATTTTATTATTTTTCTGCGATGGCTGATAAAGAACTGCGCACATTTCTGGCAGCCATGATCATGTTGGTGAGCGCTGCCTTCACTTCTGATTCATTTCTTGTTTTTAAACCACAGTCTGGATTTACCCAGAAAAGAGCTGGGGGCAGGACGAGAAGAGCCCGTTCAATAATAGCTTCCATTTCGTTGACATCCGGCACACGAGGGCTGTGAATATCATAGACTCCAAGACCGATTCCTTTATCGTAGACCCGAGTTTCAAAGGATGATATCAGCTCGCCCTGGCTTCTGGACGTTTCAATAGAGATCACATCTGCATCCATGTCACGAATAGCATCAATAATTTCATCGAATTCAGAGTAGCACATATGTGTGTGAATTTGCGTTGTGTCTTCTACGTCAGAGGTGGAGGTGCGGAATGCTTCCACTGCCCAGGAAAGATAGCGTGCATGGTGTTTATGTTTTAAAGGAAGCCCCTCCCGAAGCGCAGGTTCATCCACTTGAATCATCTGGATGCCTGCCTGCTCCAGGGCTTTAACTTCAGCTGAAAGAGCTTCGGCAAGCTGGAAAGCAACTTCTTCGTTTGAAACATCGTTTCGTATAAACGACCAATTTAAGATCGTTACTGGACCAGTGAGCATCCCCTTAACCGGCTTCTCAGTAAGCGATTGTGCAAACACCGTTTCGTCTACCGTCATCGGCGCTGTATGGGTTATATTTCCATAAATGATAGGAGGTTTTACACAGCGCGAGCCGTAGGACTGAACCCATCCATTTTGAGAGAAGGCAAATCCATCCAGTTTTTCTCCGAAAAATTCAACCATATCATTTCGCTCAAATTCGCCATGAACAAAAACATCTAAACCGATTTCTTCCTGAAGCGCAATCCATTTTCTAATTTCTGCACGGATATGATTCTCATATTCTTTCTGAGATACCTCTTCTTTTCTCCATTTTGCCCGCACTTTTCGAATCTCTTTTGTTTGCGGGAAGCTGCCTATAGTCGTGGCTGGGAGTATGGGCAGCTGCCACTTTTTCTGCTGCAAAAGATGTCTCTCCTTAAATGATGTTTTCCTTTTGGAAGGGAGGGAGTCCCTCTCTCTTGGTTTTCTCCAATGGGATTCGTTTAATTTCAGTATGGATTCATCCTGCTCCTTAAGCTTCTCCAAACTGGAGGAGGGATCGTTTATTGCATGGGTTAATAAAACAACTTCTTCTAATTTTTCGTCACAGAATGCCAAACTATCTATTAACTCCAGAGCTAATTTTGTTTCATTTTTTACCGTCACTGGTACATGAAGAAGACTTGCGGATGGCTGAATGATCAGACGTTCCGGCTCTGCCAGGCGTGTAAGCTCATCGAGTTGAGCTATTGTTTTGGTTAAATCAGACTTCCAGATATTTCTTCCGTCGATCATGCCGGCTGCGAGCACTTTATTTTTTGGAAATCCATACTCTCTTATAGCAGCCATGTTATTTTCAAAACCATCTACAAAATCCAAGCCAAATCCTTTAACAGGAATGGCAATCAGGTCTTCGTAATGTGTCACTGCTTCAAAATATGTCTGTAAAAAGATATCCAGTGAAGAGAGTTGATCTGCAATCGTTTTGTATATTTTAGAGAAAACATTCATTTCTTCCTTGGAGAGGTCCGTTACAAGAGCGGGTTCATCAATCTGCACACAGGAGGCTCCTGCTGTTTCCAGCTCTTTTAAAAGCTCCGTATAAACCGGCACAAAGGTCTGAAGGATCCTGTTAAACTCTTTTTCTTCATATCCCTTTGAAAGTTTTAAAAAGGAGTAGGGCCCAAGGATCACAGGTTTTGTTTCTAGTCCAAGCTCCTTTTTGGCATCTAAATAGGCTTCAAGCGGCTTATTTTCAACTAAAGAAGGTGAGCTGCCTTCAATTTCAGGAACGATGTAATGGTAATTTGTGTTGTACCATTTCGTCATTTCACAAGCGTGCGCGGTCTTTGATCCCCTCGCCATGGCAAAATACGTAGATAGGGAAACTCTGCCCCCTTCATAGTCAAAGCGTTTAGGAACAAGTCCAAACATCACAGCCGTATCCAGGACATGGTCATAAAAAGAAAAGTCTCCGGAAGGTATCACATCAATTTTGCTATGGCGTTGTTTTTGAAGATAAGCGAGCCGGTACTGATTCATCTCGCTGTAAAATTGATCCTCTGATAAAGTTCCTTGCCATAAGGCTTCCAGTGTTTTTTTCCATTCCCGCTTTTCACCAATCCGTGGATATCCAAGATTGCTGGATTTGATTTTGGTCATCGTTAAAACCTCCATTTTTTTATGCATAAAAAAAAGGACATTATTACCGTTAAGAGTGGTAACAATATCCATAAAAGCAGTCTGCTGGTATCGTTAACACCTCCCTATCTCCCGTAGGTAAAAAAACAGTGCTGTCGAAACAGGCAGGTCTCCTGACTCCAGAATCTTCATTTACCGCAGTCTTCCCGGCATTAGCCAGTGACATATTTGCAGCAACTCCTCTGTTACAGTGGCGGGACCGTTCCGGATTTACACCGGATTCCCTTTTAAATTTTGAAAAAGTTCTTTTCAAAATACCTATTTCCACGTATGAAATTGATGTTTACTTTAGCGCGAAAAGGTTTGAATTGTCAATCTATTCTTTAATTTTCTTCTAAAAGAATTCGTAATTTGCTAGAAAGTTCAGTTTTTTATCTTGGGATCTCATCATGTAAAAAGGATTGCATTGGGCCATACATATTTATGTGTGTACTGGTTACATTAAAGTAAAAGACTGGAGGGTTAACCATTGAAAAATTTTCTAATGATTACTGGCCAGATAGGCATAGCCATTTTATTGCTGATTGGGTGCAATACAAGTCAAATTGATGAAGCAGTGGACCAAAACGATAATCCCGAAGTAGCTGATTTAGTAAATAATGAAGACCTTAAAGAAGCGGAGTCATCTGAGGGAAGTCTGGAAGTGTCAGAAGAAGCCGCTGCCGGCATAGCTCAAATAGAAGGGGTGGAGGACGCCTGGGTAGTTGTTTCTAACCACAAAGCCTTTGTTGCGATTGATTTGGAGAATCGAAATACTGAAGAAGTGCCTGAGGAAGTGAAATCCAACGTAACCAGTGAAATAAAGTCTTCGGGTCTTGAAGGAATTGATCATGTATACATTTCCTCTGACCCGGACTTTCGAGACAGGCTTTCACAGTTTGGCGAGCGGGTTCGGGACGGTGAGTCTGCAGAAGGACTGGCTGAGGAATTTAAAGGAACAGTGGAGAGGATGTTTCCGGATGTCACTTTTACTAATTAGTTCTATCTGTACTAGTGGTTATGAGTTAATCAGCGGAATTATATTAAAATTGTTATAATTTACAGTTTATTCACTCAATTATCGGGTATATGTAAAATGTATGTCAAAATTAGGTATAAGGAGGAATAATTCTTGGACAAGAAAAAGGATGAACTCACAGGTACTTCTGTTGAAGGAGAAGGTAATTCACATGATAAGCGGATGGGAACAGGAGAAAATGAAGAATCCCTTACAAATCGCCAGGGGCACCCTGTTACAGATAATCAAAATGTCAGAACAGTTGGAAACAGAGGACCAACGACGCTGGAGAATTACGATTTTCTTGAAAAGATCTCTCATTTCGATCGTGAAAGAATTCCTGAACGTGTTGTTCATGCCCGAGGCGCAGGTGCGCACGGCTATTTTGAAACGTATGGCAAGGCCGGGGAAGAAGATGTATCTACATACACTCGAGCGAAGGTTTTTCAGGGCGCCGGTAAACAGACGCCTGTATTCGTCCGCTTTTCTACGGTTGCAGGAGCCAAGGAATCTCCTGAAACAGCCAGGGATCCAAGAGGATTCGCCGTTAAATTTTATACAGAGGATGGCAACTGGGACTTAGTAGGAAATAATTTAAAAATCTTTTTTGTACGAGATCCGATTAAATTTCCTGATATGATCCACGCGTTCAAACCGGATCCTGTCACGAATATTCAAAATCCGGAGAGAATGTTTGATTTTGTTTCGCAGTCACCTGAAGCCACTCATATGATTACCTTTCTCTTTTCACCTTGGGGGATACCCGCTAACTACCGGCAAATGCAGGGATCCGGCGTAAATACGTATAAATGGGTGAATGCAGAAGGGGAAGCGGTTCTTGTTAAATACCACTGGGAGCCTTTAAGCCAGGGAATTCGAAATCTGACTCAAAAAGAGGCGGATGAAATTCAAGGAAAAAATACAAGTCATGCGACGCAGGATTTGTATGAGGCAATCGAAAGAGGAGAGTATCCGGAATGGGAGCTTTGCGTGCAGATCATGAGTGACGATGAGCATCCGGAGCTCGATTTTGATCCGCTTGATGATACTAAACTGTGGCCGACTGATCAATTCCCATTCCTGCCTGTAGGAAAAATGGTGCTGAATAAAAACCCTGAAAACTTCTTTGCGGAAGTGGAACAAGCTTCTTTTGGAACTGGCGTATTGGTAGACGGGCTTGATTTTTCAGATGATAAAATGCTGCAGGGCCGTACGTTTTCCTATTCAGATACCCAGCGTTACCGGGTCGGAGCAAACTACTTGCAGCTGCCGATCAATGCACCTAAAAAACGCGTAGCGACGAATCAGCGTGATGGTCAAAGCGCGTATTATGTAGACTCTGCTCCTGGTAAAAATCCGCATGTGAACTATGAGCCTTCTGTACTGGATGGCCTGAAGGAATCCAAGCAGGAAGGAAAAGAGCACCAGCCTTCTTACAACGACCGTCTGGTCAGAGAAGGCATCGACCGCCCAAATAATTTTGGGCAGGCGGGTGAAACCTACCGCAATTTTGAAGAGTGGGAAAAAGAAGAACTCGTAAGCAATTTGGCTGATGCCCTGGCAGTGAGTCATAAAACGATACAGGAAACAATGATTGACCATTTCACCCAAGCTGATGAAGAATACGGAAGACGCGTAGCTCAAAAGCTTGAAGAAGTACTTGCTCAAATGAAAGAGATGAAAAACAGTGAGAAAACCGGAAGCACAGACAGTGAAAAAGCGATGTACAGTGCTCAGCGCAAAGGGCATAAAGCGGATCCTTATTAAGCCGTTTTAGTGGACGATGAGGGATTCGTCAAAGTATGTTCCAACTGGATGGAGACTGTTGAAAATCAGTACTCAAAGCCGCGGTTCATTCCATGTAAATGGAATGAACTGCGGCTTATTATGTGTTGAATGAAACTTAATTCAGAGCATCAAAACAAATGAGACGACTGAGTCATTGCAGTGAGAGGCTTGGGAATTCAGCGTGTTGAATTTACCTATTAAAATTATGTGCTTCCTTCATTTTCAATGTATCGAGCGACGACTCTTTTTGGTCACAGCTTCCAGCATGTCCTGAACACTTGAACAGCTGTATGCAATCCGGGTAAACACCTATCTCTTTCCACATGTTATTCAAAAGAAAGGTGGATGTGCTTGTACGAATACGAAACGATGGGAGCGCAAAAAACCCCCCTGCCGCATCAGCTGACAGGAGGGAATGTCTTTTCTTATTCTTGAATATCTTCCACTTTCACAATTGCTTTTCCGAGATTTGCACCTTTAAATAAGTCCAGAAAAGCATCAATCGTATGATCAAAGCCTTCCGTAACCGTCTCTTCGTACTTAAGCTTGCCTTCATTCAGCCAGCCGGCAAGTTCTTTTGCTCCTTCTCCAAATCGGGAAGAGTAATTGCCGACAATAAAGCCCTGCATTAGAGCGCTTGTCTTAATTAAGTATCCTTGAACACGAGGGCCTAAGTCTTGTTCTACGTCATTGTAGGAAGAGATCGCTCCGCAAACAGGAATGCGGGCAAATTGATTTAGAAGCGGAAAGACCGCATCTCCAATTTCTCCGCCAACATTTTCAAAATAAACATCAATGCCATTTGGGCACGCTTCCTGAAGAGCTTGATGGACATCTTGTGTTTTGTAATTTATAGCAGCGTCAAAGCCAAGTTCTTCTTTCAAATAACTGATTTTTTCTTCAGAACCTGCGATTCCTACTACACGGGCCCCTTTAATTTTAGCAATCTGCCCGACGACGGAACCGACTGCACCGGCAGCTCCGGATACAACAACAGTCTCTCCTTCTTGCGGCTTGCCGATCTCAAGCAATCCGAAATAGGCAGTTAAGCCAGTCATACCTAGAACGCTTAAGTATGCTGAGGCTGGCGCCTGGTGATGATTCACCTTGCGGATCTCGTCTTCTTTAACGACAGAATACTCCTGCCAGCCAAGAGCTCCAAGTACTACGTCGCCTTTTGAAAAGCGGTCAGATTTGGATTCTTCGACCTGTCCAATAACAGCACTTGAAATAACCTCATCCAGTTTAAAGGGTTCAACGTACGATTTTGCTTCGCTCATTCGTCCGCGTAAATAGGGATCTACGGAAATGTATTTTGTTCGGATTAATACTTCGCCTTGATCAGGAGAATCAATGGGTGCTTCCACGACTTTAAAGTCATTGTGAGAAGGCGTTCCTTTTGGACGGTTAATTAAATGAATTTTCTTTTGCATTGTCTTATCCCTCCAGTTACTTTGTGTTTTCAATTCACACTTTAACGCAATTCAACATTTTATTAAAATAATTCGGCTTGTCCAATAGGCTGTTCTTTTTCCATTTAAATTAACATGGCTTTCTGTACGGGGATTCCATGCTTATTTACATATCAGGCCATTAAAAAAACCAGCCCCTGTAAAACAGAGGCTGACTTCTTTACTGCTGTTTATTCTTATTCATTTTGACCTTATTGATCTCCCGCTTGGAAATCGTATCACCGTGTGCAGCCAGTTCGCGAGCAAATTCCTCGCTCACATTTTTAGGATCAATTTTCATTCCTTTTGGCGTTTGAGGAAGAGATTTTTTATTTTTCGATGGTGTTTGATGATTAGAACGGCTCATAGAAAAACCCCCTTCAGATCATTAAGGTACATTCGTAGTATGAGTAGAAATCAAAATTTTATTAGCGGTTTATGATTGGATCAGCTGCATAAAATTTTGTTGTTAAAGCCATAGTAATAGAACAGGAAAATGTAGTGGAGGGATACACAATGGAAAAGCATTCGGACGAAAGCTGGAAGGAAGATCAGATGATGATCCAGCTCCATCATTCAGTGGATCATGCAGCAGAAGCAGTGGGGCAGGCCCAAACAAATCCTGAACAGGACCGTATTGCAGAAGCGCTGGATAAGATTGAAAGAGCCGAAAGAAGCTGCATGAATGCCATTCAATTAACAGAAAACAGTGAGCCGATTCATGAACTGCAAGAAAAATTGAAAAAAAGCAAGGATGCATTAAATCAGCTTCATTAATTATGTTAATAAAGTAATGCAGCTCATGTAATGATCATGGGCTGTTTTGAATGGAGCGGAAGAAAGGATGATCTGTATCCGGTGACCAGGGCTAAATTAATATTCACAACAAAGGAAAAAGAGTTAATTAAACAATGGCCTTTTCAAATTAAATCTAAAACCCGGCCTATATGCTTGGAAGAACAGAAGCTGGTTGATGAAATGAAGAACAATGTTGCCTTATTAAACCTCAACAATCTGACCAGAACGAAAGCCTATCTGGAATTTTTTCGCAGGCACCCAGAGGTTCATTGGGCTCTCCTGGCTCATTTAGTCTCCCGTAATGGAGGCTGGAATATGACGGATTTAAAGGGCAGTCTTCTTAAGAATGTGTTTCCATCCCACCCGAGAAAAGACTTTTTTATGTTTTTGGAAAAAGCGAATGCTTTTATTTTTCATGATGCCTACCCTCAGCTCCTGCTTTATGAAAAAAGCAAATTAGAAAAAAAGAATTACATGCATCTTCTTCCTCAATTTGGTGTCTCTGCTTTTATGGAACCTGTCTGGCAGTCGTTTCTGCACAGTGCACATCCAAAGCTGTTGACGGTTGCGTTAATTGTAAATGAGCAGCATTACATAGAGAAGCGCTTGATATCAAGTCCTTATTATCGCGAGCATGTATATGCGTCAGCTATTTTTAAACTGCAGGAAGCTTTTCATTTAAACCATGTAATCTTCCCTTTTAAGGAAGGGAGACAAGTAAAGGTTATGGGTTTAAATGTCAGTCATTTTGCTCCTTTAGAACAGAGAATTGAACTAGGCAAAAAACTGTATGGGATGCTCTTTGTTTCCCCGTACCAGCTGAAGGCTGTTCTTTCATTTGCTGCTTCAAAGCCTCATACAGGATCAAGAGCGGACTACTGGCCCGAATTATTTTCCCCTCATATGAACGGAGACGTTTGGAGTCCGGAGCTGAATACGGCATGGGAAAATTGCCCGCATGATTATACGATTGAAGAATGGTACAGACCAGGCGAGGAATTTTTGTACTTCTGTGAGGTAGAACTGCCTGAGAAATTTGACATAACACGGCAATATGGCAACACACTTGCATTGATTCGAATCGGGGCATTTCTGCTAAATAAATTTTCGAACGGCGGTCATACTAATGAGAGCAAAGGAGTGAAATACATGGGACAAAACCATCAATTTAAACCTGGACAAAAAGCACCGAATAATGGGTACTATGTTGAAATTGGAGAAACAGGAAGCACCGTCAACGATCCAAATCAAATAAAACTTAAAGCGGGAGAAAAATTTCCTGATACGAAAAATGAAGATCGTGTTTGGATGCCTAAGCGGAAGCCGTAAACGTATGATCCGTGAAAGAGTGTAAACTTAAACTCAAAAAAGCTTTAAAAATGTAGCAGTACTTATCAATTGGATGAGGAAAGCTTAGACTTACGCGGTAAAAGGGGCTGGGACATAACTAGCTAAAATTCACAACTCAAAAGGCACCGCACATCAAAAATGATGTGCGGTGCCTTTTTCTTCTGTTATTTTGTTTTGCTGCTAGGTCATTTTGCGCTTATGGCGGCGAATTTTCTTAGATTTACCGCCATAAGCGCAAACCCCAATTCGTTTTTCACCCGATCTTTTCCACGGACAGATAATCGGGTGAAACCTAAATTAGCCTTCAGAAATCCAAAAACTGGTTCTACGTCAATCTTCCGTCTTCCGTAGATTTTCCCTGTTTTTTCTTCTGAAAGCAATGTTCTGATT
>NZ_JBNILO010000012.1:0-108275 GCF_050107735.1 Jeotgalibacillus proteolyticus | reverse complement strand
CCGTCCGCCGCTAACTTTCTGGAGCAAGCTCCAGAAAATCCGCTCGACTTGCATGTATTAGGCACGCCGCCAGCGTTCGTCCTGAGCCAGGATCAAACTCTCCGTAAAGTGTTTGATAAAGCTCATAGTGTTTCTTGTAAATCTTGTACTAACGTTGACGTTTTTGGTTGTTTAGTTTTCAAGGTTCAAGGTGTTCTCTATTTAGCCTCTTGTTGAAGCAACTTTCTTATATTAACATAACTTTCAATGTTATGTCAATTACTTTTTTTCGCCGCTGCTAACTTCTTTCAAGTCCTCTGCAGCGACGATTAATATCATAACAAGGATATTTAAAAAGATCAATAGGTTATTTAAACTTTTTTTACAGAATAATATCTGTGGTAGATTCCCTTACCTTTGGTTTCAACTGATTTGGTTAAGATTATATGCTTTTCGATCAGGAATTCGATCATTACGGTAAGATCTACTGAATAGTATTTTAGCTCCTCATGCAATTGAAGATCATGAATTGTCCAATCTTCTTTTTGCATCATTACATCTATAAGGTGGGTTGATCCCGCCTGAATACGCGAGTGGATGAGAAATTCACTCGCCAGGAAAAGAAGCTCCAGCCTTTTTTCAAGTGTTTCCTCACTATTTACAAGCTCCTCATACAGCTTAAAAATTTCCGGTTCAATCTGCTTCACCTGATTCCACACAGTCACCTCTGGATGAAAACCATTTTCGATAACAGCAAGTCTTGCCAAATGATGCAGCGAATGAACAACATGATTGTAAGCATCTAAAAAATGGCGCGATTCAAAGAAGCCTTTTCCATCCACATACCTCCGGATGAGCTTTGCGAATTCAATTCCCATTTTTATTTTCCGTCCGTAGAAGGGAAAATCCCGAAGTTCCGTTCTCATATTCTCGATGTATTCGTTACGGTCAAATACAATTCTCCCCGTCAGAACCCACTCGGTGATTTTTCGGTTGCTCCCTAATAGCAGCCACTCTTTTATTTGCTGCTCTGATACAATATGCATCGCTGCCTTGTTATCTTCATATGTATAATGCTTTATAAACAAAGGAGCGTCTGCTTCTTTCACAATAATGAACAAAATCGTATCAAATGTATCGGTGAGCGGACTTTTAGAGCCCTTTTTTTCAACTATAACGATACCTAAAGTGTTGGGCTGGCTTGCTCTTTCCTGATAAATGGGACGCAGGATGTCTTCCATGTCAATGAACTCCTTCACTATTTAATCCGTACTCTACCAATTCGACAAAGACTGTCATTTTCCTTCTGATATTTCGTAATTATTCCGTCACGAATTTGCTCTTTCGTTCACAAGTTTCTATGATATAGTAAAACTTCAGGGGGGACAATAATGGCTAAAACATATTCAAATAAAATTAATAAAATCCGATCCTTTGCTCTCGCTCTTATATTTGTAGGGTTTGTAATAATGTATGGTGGTATATTCTTCCGGGAGAGCCCCATCATTATGCTCATCTTCATTTCTTTGGGCATGATTGCTCTAATGTTCAGTATGGTTGTGTATTTCTGGATTGGAATGCTTTCAACTAAGGCGATAGTTGTTACATGTCCAAATTGTGAAAAACCCACAAAAATTCTCGGCAGGGTGGATATGTGTATGCATTGCCGCGAACCGCTGACATTAGATCCGGACCTTGAGGGAGAAGAATTTAGCGAAGAGTATAATAAAAAGAATAAAAAAATCCAAACAGTAAACAAAACTGAGTAAACAAAAAAAGAAGCCCACCTTAGTGAGCTTCTTTTTTTGTGCCGCAGTCCTGGCACACTCCGTATACTTCCATCCGGTGGTTATTTACCCTAAACCCTGTAACATGTGAAGCAAGGTGTTCTACTTCATCGAGTCCCGGGTAATGAAAGTCCACTATTTTACCGCATTCCTGGCAAATAGCATGATAATGATCGGTTGTGACGAAATCAAAACGACTTGAAGAATCTCCATAGGTCAGTTCTTTCACTAAGCCAACTTCTCTGAATACACGTAAATTATTATATACTGTGGCAACACTCATGTTAGGAAACTTCCCTTCGAGCGCTTTATAAATATCATCAGCAGTTGGGTGTGACATAGACCCTACCAGAAATTCTAAAATCGCATGACGTTGAGGGGTAATACGTACTCCCGTCCCTTTAAGTGAATCTAATGCATCTCTCAGTTGCATTTCTGACACTGTCATGCACCTCTTTCTATAAAAAGTCTTTCTTTATAATCTTTATAAATAGTGTACTCGTCTAATCTGCACTTTGTCAAATAGTTCTATTGACTAATGAAGCAAAGGCCAGACTCTTTGACCGGATTACTGCTCTTCAGGTGGACGAACCCTGAAGAAACGGGCTTGCTCCTTTTTAGTCGATGCTCTGCAAATTCTCAGCTTGCCATCATACCCTGCTGGAATCGCCACCTTCCGCTGCTCTCTCCTCATCTATTAGTAAACCCACTTAATTTTTTCATTATTTTAATGTCAATTCCTATTCCTTAGTGAAAAAAGACTTCTGCTTAAATTTCAGCAGAAGTCTTTTTCACTATTTAGTATAGAAGACTTCAGCACCAGGGCCTAAGTCAATTCCTGTGTACATGAAGACTAAAAGCATAATCGTCCATACAATTGAAAATACAATGGAGTAAGGAATCATGGTGGAAATGAGCGTTCCGATTCCTACCTTTGGATCGTATTTCTGTGCGAATGCAATAACAATCGCAAAATATGGCATAAGCGGCGAAATAATATTTGTCGTTGAATCAGCAATTCTGTATAAAACCTGCGTTAATTCCGGCGCATAGCCCAGATCCATCATGATTGGGACAAACACAGGCGCCATAAACGCCCATTTTGCGGAAGAACTACCTATAAACAGATTGATGACGCCGACTACAAACATAAATCCAAGAACCAGGAACATTCCTTCCAGCCCTGCTTCACTTAGCCAGCCTGCTGCATTGTAAGCAAAAATCTGTCCTAAATTACTTGTATTAAAATAAGCAACGAATTGCCCTGCAGCAAATGCAAGAACGATATACATTCCCATCGTTGCCATTGTATCAGACATTTGATTGGCAACATCTTTGTCATCTTTGATCACTTTAGTTACATACCCATAAACGAAGCCAGGGATTAAGAAGAAAATAAATAAGATCGGGACAAGTGTCTGGAAAAATGGCGCTTCTAATATATCATCATTTGACAGCCCTGCACGCAATGGCCCCCAGCTCGGAACCACCAAAAGCGCAATAAGAACACTGGTTATAATGATTGAAAGCAGTGCCATCCACAGCCCTTTTTTCTCGACAGGTGTAACAGTTTTCATATCTTCTGCTTCTTCTTTATCGACCTCGCCTTTATAAGTTCCAAGACGCGGTTCAACAATTTTTTCTGTTACAAACGTACCTGCGATTGTCAGCATGATAACAGAAGCAATCATAAAGTAGTAGTTCATTAAGATATTCATGCCTTCAGCATAAGCAGGATCGAATGTAGCTGCTGCTGCGATTGTTAATTCTCCAAGCAATGGATCAAGAGACGTCACAAGTAAATTTGCACTAAACCCTGCCGATACTCCGGCAAAAGCAGCCGCAAGTCCTGCAAGAGGATGCCTTCCCAAACCTGCAAATAAGACTGCCCCAAGCGGTGTCAGAACAACATACCCTGCATCTGCAGCCATTGAGGACATAATTCCTCCAAATACCAATGCAGCTGTTAAAAGCTGTTTGGGAACTGATGTTACTAATGCTTTTAGAGCTGCTGATATTAATCCGCTTCGTTCAGCAATTCCAATTCCAAGCATGGTTACTAAAACAGTTCCAAGTGGTGCGAATCCAGTAAAGTTTGTAACCGCAGACTCAAACATGTATAAAATACCGTCTGAACTTAAAAGGTTAAAAACAGTGATGCTTTCCCCTTCCCCATCTTCAACCGTCCAGCCTAAAGCTGATCCTAACGCGGACGCCAAAACTACGAGCGCGGCAAAAATGAAGAACAGCGTGACCGGATGCGGGAGTTTGTTTCCAACCCGCTCAATTCCGTCGAGACCTTTAGAAAAAAATCCCCGCTTTTTTGTCGTATCCATCGAATCCTCCTACTCTTAAACCTTATTAAATTTTCTAAAAACTTTTTCACCTAAAGGTAGTGTCATTATAATGATAGTATTGATGAAAAAAAAGGGGTTTTAAAAGATCCGCAATACACGGAAAATTATCAATGTTCTAACAAAAATAGTTCTTACAAAAATTAGGTCAGGTTTTCTTTTACAAAATCCAGCGTTTCCTCCACATGCCCTTTTACTCGGACACCACGCCACTCTTTCATAATTTCCCCTTCTTTATTAATAACAAAAGTGGATCTCTCAATTCCCATGTATTCCTTGCCAAAGGTCTTTTTCAGCTTCCATACTCCATACGCTTCTGCTGCTTCATGATCGGTGTCGGCTAGCAATTCATATGGAAGCCCGTGTTTATCGATAAATTTC
Organism: Jeotgalibacillus proteolyticus; assembly: GCF_050107735.1. Classification (GTDB taxonomy): domain Bacteria; phylum Bacillota; class Bacilli; order Bacillales; family Jeotgalibacillaceae; genus Jeotgalibacillus; species Jeotgalibacillus proteolyticus_A. The sequence continues at coordinate 103,774 of NZ_JBNILO010000012.1, read as the reverse complement.
TGATGCTTTTCTATCGGGTCAGGACTGATTCCGATTATAACCGTGTCAGTATCACCAAAAGACTGCTCTTGATCTCTAAAGTCACAAGCCTGAGTTGTACAGCCTGGTGTCATATCTTTAGGATAAAAATAAAGGACGATATTTTTTTTGCCCTTAAAATCACTTATGGACCTTTTTTCACCCGTATGCGTTAGCAGTGTAAAATCAGGGGCGGCATCTCCTGTAGTAAAATTCAAATTTTTCTCCTCCTTCATTCAGTTGATCTTTCTATAGCTTACTTAAAGAAGTTTTTATTTTCAAAAGATATCATGGATTCTTTCCTTTACGGGTAAACATTAAAGTCCATACAACCGTAACCGGCAATGCATGTCCCAGGTAAGTAGCGAGTATGGAGATCCACCTTCCCCATCCGACAGGGATAATTTCTCCATTACCAACGGAAAACAGCATCATGGCACTAAAGTAAATGGAGGTGCTGAATAAACTCCAAAATGACTGCGATGTTTCATCCACTATCATTACATGGACTCCTTCAAACGTGAGTATGGTAAAAACAGTTGCAAATCCCGTAAGCAGTACAGCATATGTAACCGTCAAAAGGAGAAAATTTCTCAATGAAAAAATCTGTCCTTCCCACGCAGTTGTCAGGAGACGCTTGATCGCATACCCCGTGATGATGATGACACTAATTAAAATCCCCCACCCCATGAACAGTCCCCCTTATTTGCGCATTCAAGTTCATCATATTACAATACCTATGACGCAATGACAGGGAGGAGACATCATGAATTTTTCAAAATCTGAACAATTACATAGTGAAGCACTTGAACATATTGTGGGCGGAGTAAATAGTCCATCCCGCTCTTATAAAGCAGTTGGCGGAGGCTCTCCCGTAGCAATGGAGCGGGGAGAAGGCGCTTATTTCTGGGACGTAGATGGCAATCAATACATCGATTACCTCGCTGCATACGGCCCCATCATCACAGGCCACGCGCATCCTCATATCACAAAAGCTATTGTACGTGCCGCTGAGACCGGTATCTTATACGGGACACCGACCAGGCATGAAGTTACATTTGCTAAAATGCTGAAGGAAGCTATGCCCGCAATGGAAAAGGTCCGTTTTACAAACTCAGGAACGGAAGCTGTCATGACCACAATCCGTGTAGCCCGCGCTTATACGGGTAGAGACAAAATCATTAAATTTGCCGGGTGCTACCACGGTCATTCAGATCTCGTTCTGGTGGCAGCAGGATCCGGTCCTGCTACTTTAGGGACGCCTGATTCTGCGGGTGTGACTAAAAACATTGCAAGCGAAGTCATTACGGTTCCATTTAACGACATCGAACCATTTAAAGAAGCGCTGTCAAAATGGGGAGATGAAATTGCTGGAGTTTTAGTAGAACCAATTGTGGGCAACTTCGGCATTGTTGAACCAGTTCCAGGCTTTTTAGAAGAAGTAAACCGTCTTACGCATGACGCAGGTGCACTTGTAATCTACGACGAAGTCATCACAGCATTTCGTTTTATGTATGGAGGAGCTCAGGACTTGCTGAATGTGAAGCCTGACCTAACCGCCATGGGTAAAATTATAGGCGGCGGCCTGCCGATCGGTGCATACGGCGGCAGAGTGGATATTATGGAGACAATTGCTCCGCTTGGACCCGCTTATCAGGCTGGGACAATGGCTGGAAATCCTGCATCTATTCAGGCGGGAATTGCCTGTCTTGAAGTGCTTAAGCAGGAAGGCGTGTATGAAGAACTTGACCGGCTGGGAGCAATGCTTGAAAAAGGGATTTTAGCGTCAGCTGCCGCTCATGATGTCACTATAACAATCAATCGGCTTAAGGGCGCGCTGACCATTTATTTCTCAGATGAAATCATTCAGAATTACGAACAGGCTGAAGCAACAGACGGAGAGATATTTGCACGGTTTTTTAAATTGATGCTTGAGCAAGGCATTAATTTAGCGCCTTCAAAATACGAAGCCTGGTTTTTGACTACAGCTCATACCGAAAAAGATATTATCCAGACACTCGAAGCGGTCGATGCTGCTTTTAAAAATTTATAATATGGATTGAAGAAGGAGAATGAGGCTGAGACACTTTTGTCCCAGCTTCGTTCTTTTTTTGTTCAACATCAGGGGCAAATTGGAGCTGAATGACCACGCCTCCTTTTAAAATGGATACCGCTGTCTTTTGTAAAAAGAAAAACTGTTTTCCTATGTAAAATCATCTGTTTTTCTCTTGCAGTCCCTTCTGAAGCAGGGTATATTACTACTATTGCCTATTTTTTATTTATAATTAGGTCAATGAATAACGTGAAATTTAACGTCAAGAAAGGATCTATTCACTACATGAAGCTCGGAGCCCGAGTTCTAAAGACCGGAATCGCCATTGTTCTTGCTTTGTATTTGGCTGAACTTTTAGCGCTGCCCAGTCCTATTTTTGCAGGTATTGCCGCTGCATTTGTTGTACAGCCCACCATTTACCGCTCATTTGTTTCCATTTTGGAACATATTCAGGCAAATGTGATCGGGGCTGGATTGGCTATACTTTTTGTTTTGGTATTTGGCAATCATGTTGTAGTCATTGGCTTTGCCGCTGTCATTGCTATTACAATTATTTTAAAACTTAAAATCGAATCGACGATCGGACTTGCCCTCGTTACCCTGATCGCTATCATGGAAGTCCAGCATGAGGATTTTGTAACGTTTGCCCTTCTTCGTTTTGCTACGATTATGCTTGGGGTTTTGGCATCTTTTGCTGTTAATTTAATTTTTCTGCCTCCAAAATATGAGACAAAGCTGTTTTATAAAATTTCAACTACAACTGATGATATGATTAAATGGATCAGACTCAGCACACGCCATGCAACAGAACACCAGCTGCTGAAAAAAGACATCGAAAAGTTTAAAGACCGGCTGATCAATATCGATCAGGTTTATCTGATGTATAAAGAAGAACGGGGTTACTTTAAGCGTAATTCTGTTTCAAAAACAAGGAAGCTTGTGGTTTACCGTCAAATGATTTCAACTGTTCGAAGAAGCTTTGAAATATTAAAAAGACTTCACCGGTTTGAAAATGAACTTCATCATGTTCCTGAATCACTTCAATTGCTGGTGCAGGAGCAGCTTGACTGTTTAATGAGCTACCATGAGCAGCTTCTTTTACGATTTGTACGGAAAATAAAGTTTACGAATGAAGACGATCAGATTAATCACACCTGTATGGATCATAAGGAAGTAACAGACATTTTCATGAAAGAAGTCATCAAAGCGCGGGATGAAGAGGATGAAAATGGCTACCATTTACTTCATGTACTATCGGCCATGCTTGAATATGAAGAACATCTTGTTCATTTAGATACGTTAATCGCAAGCCTTCAGTCTTATCATGACGAGGATAATTACGTCTCTCTGCCTGAACGTGATTTTTAATTTTTAATTAACAAGCCCCTTAGACTGGTTGTGTCTAAGGGGCTTTATTTATATTAGTCGTCCAATTGCTGCACCTGGAAAAGGTTGTAGTATAGTCCTTTCTCTTTCATGAGCTGCTGATGCGTTCCGCTCTCAGCTATTTTCCCATGATCTATAACAACAATTCGGTCAGCATGGGTGACTGTGGAAAGTCTATGCGCGACGATAAAAGTCGTTCGATCTTTGGCAAGCAATTCAATCGATTCCTGAATCAGATGTTCACTTTCAAGGTCGAGCGCTGAAGTTGCTTCGTCCAAAATCAATATTGGGGGATTTTTTAAGAAGACACGTGCAATGGCAACACGCTGCTTTTGTCCGCCTGAGAGTTTAACGCCTCTCTCTCCTACCTTCGTGTCATATCCCTCAGGAAGATCCATTATAAAATCGTGTGCGTTTGCTGCTTTAGCTGCCTGAATCGCTGCTTCATCAGTCGCCTCGGGATCTCCCATTTTAATATTCATCATTACGGATTCACTAAACAGTATATTATCCTGCAAAACCATGCCGATTTCATTCCGCAGACTTCTGACACGGAAATCTCTTATGTCCGTGCCATCTAAGAGAATTCTTCCATCCGTGACATCATAGAACCTTGGAATCAGGCTGACGATAGTGGATTTTCCTCCTCCACTCATGCCGACAAAAGCAATGGTTTCCCCCTGTTTTACATGTAAATGCACATCTTTTAGTACATCCGTTTCGTCTTTATCATATGCAAAGGAAATATGGTCAAACACGATATCTCCTCTTATATCCTTAACTTCCTTAGCATTCGGTTTATCATCTACATCATACTTCTCATCAATTAATTCAAACACTCTGTCCATGGAAGCGATCGACTGAGTCAGCGTTGTAGAACTGTTCACCAGACGTCTGAGCGGGTTATAGAGCCTTTCAACATAGGCGATAAACGCGACCATCACCCCAAGGGTCAAGTCTTCTTCAATAACCCTGTAGCCGGCATACCCGATTACGATCAGAGGGGCAATATCTGTAATGGTGTTAACCACCGCGAAGGCTTTCGCATTCCATTTCGTCTGGTCGATTGCCTTAGATAAAAAGTTGCCATTTTTCCCATCAAACTGATTTTGTTCATGGTCTTCAATCGCAAAGCTTTTTATCACACTCATCCCCTGCACCCGTTCGTGAAGATAACCCTGTACTTCAGCAAGAGCTTGTGACCGGTTTCGTGTCAGAATTCGCAGTCTGCCGAAAAAATATTGGACAGAAAAAGCATATAAAGGAAAAACTAGAATAGCAACTAATGTTAATTTCACATCATACGTCAGCATAATGCCAATCGCAATTATAATAGTAGCAACATCAAGCCATAAATTCATTAACCCTGTCATTACAAAATTTTTCGTCTGCTCAACGTCATTAATCACACGGGAAATGACTTCCCCCGCTCTCGTGTTGGAATAATATTTAAAGCTGAGCTTTTGCATATGAGAAAAAAGACCATCCCGAATATCAAAGAGAATTTTATTACTCGTCCATTGAGCAAAATATTGACGATAATATTCCACAGGGGGACGAACTACCACAAAAAGAACCACTGCAATCCCAATAATCCAAAATAACTCTGATATTTTCGAAGCAGACGAACCATTGCCATCGATTATATCATCTATGACGTATTGTATTAAAACCGGAATCAAAAGCGGAATCGCAAATTTCACAATCCCAATCAAAAGCGTCCAAATAATCTGCCACTTATAAGGCTTCACAAACTCCATATACCGCTTTATACTATCCAAAAAAATCAACCTACTTTCTAATTTAAAAGCTGAAGGCGCTCGTCCAGCTCCGACAAGCATAAGACAACCTGCACATATAGGCGCTTTTTGCCTATTGGGCTGGGTGGCTTATGACTCGAGGAGCTAGCGCCTGAAGCTGGATACCCCTAAAAGCTGAAGCGGGCGTTTACCTCCGACAGACGTAAGACAATCTGCCAAGCAGGCGCTTTTTGCCTGCATGGCGGAGCGACTTACGATCCGAGGAGCTGCCCGCTGAAGCTGGATACCCCTAAAAGCTGAATCCCCTCGCTAAGTTCCAAGAAAAAAACCTGTTGAAAGGACCAACAGGAAAAGAATACGGCTATTCTTTTTGGCGGTATCTTTTTTGAAATAAATAACGGCTGTACCATACATCAATAAAATCTGGAGCAAACGGTCCTCTTCTTTGTTTGATCCATCTGATTAACTTATCTACATTCCTCTGAAGTATATGGTCGATTACATTAGGATACCCCATCAGATTCCGGTGCTCCTCGTATTCATCTTCATCCAAAAGTGTATAGGACATATCCGGATAAACCTTAATGTCCAGGTCATAGTCGATGTACTTCAGTGCTTCTTCATCATACACAAATGGAGAGCTTAAATTACAGTAATAATAAACTCCGTCTTCTCTAAGCATACAAATAATATTAAACCAATGCTCAGCGTGAAAATAACAGATCGCAGGCTCTCGTGTCAGCCATGTCCTGCCGTCTGATTCGGTCACGATTGTCCGGTCATTTCCGCCTATCACAATATTCCGGGTGCCTTTAAGTACGGTAGTTTCCTGCCAGACCCGGTGTATCAGCCCATCGTGTTTGTAACTATGTATTTGTATACTCTGCCCTTCTACCGGTAGCGTCATCGCCCCTCGCCTGCCTTTATACTGCTTGATTAGATTTACCTGATCTATAAGATTTTCCGTTCATATGTGTATTTTTCCATTATACCCTTTTCCACGAAAAAGAGCCACCAAGACACATGGCGGCTCGTTATTCTACTTGTATTCAGCATGCAAAACGGCTAATAGTCAGGGTTGTCAGCACGAAAAGAAGCAATCACTTCATTCATTCTCTCATCAAATTCTAACTGGACCCGCTTTAATCTTTGCTGCAGGTCATTTAATTGACTGGACAGTTGCAGCGCCGACTCCTCGATAGCGAGCGTATTCATGAGTTCGCGCATCTTCTTCTTTTTTTCCACTTCAGCATGCAGCCATAATAGTTCCTCTGCAATTTCCATTTGATCATATACCTGCCTTTTAAATCCATTCATTATGGAATCCCTCCTGACACTTATAGAGTTCCACACTTACTCCAATTGTCCTTTAGCTTTATTTGTCGCAATGTATGTAGTTTTATCGAAACAAAATTGAACTAAAGTAAAAGCCGCTCCTGCTATCCAGAGGAGCGGCTTTTACTTATTTAATTATCGGTTTTGCTGGTTGTTTTGTTGTGAAGCGTTCTTTTTGTTAGCTTCTGCTTGTTGATTTTGACGCTTAACTTCAGCTGCGTTTGTTTCTGAAGCAAACTCAGTTCCATACTGTTTGTTTGCAGCAGCATTTTGTTGTTTTACTTGTTCAACATTTGTGCCAGAAGTTGTTTTGTTTGTTTGTTTTTTCATTGTGATCTCACCTCCACGATAGTTAATGTAACCAGAGTGAAGGAAGTCTATTCATCAAATTAAACGAGCAAAGATCGTCCGCCGTCTACAATAATGGTCTGCCCGCGGATCATTGAAGAATCTTCTGATACCAAAAATAAAACGGTTTTGACCAGATCATCGATTTCGACCATTCGGCCTGCTGGCGTTTTGCTTCTGGCATCTTCCAGAAGCTCTTCCCGATTAGGAAAATGCTTTAAAGCGTCTGTATCGACGGCACCGCCGGATACTGCGTTTACTACGATGTTTTTAGGTGCTAATTCTACAGCAAGATATCTGGTCAGCGCTTCAAGGGCTGCTTTTGAAACCCCTACTGTTGTATAGTTGTCTAAGTACCTTATCGAGCCAAGAGAGGAAATACTCACGATTTTGCCGCCGCTTTCCGGCATCATTTTCGTAGCTTCCTGTGCACAAAAAAGCAGTGCCTTACTGTTAATATTCATGGTCCAGTTCCAGTGAGATTCCTCAAGCTCCATGGCAGGACGCAACACACCTGAGGCTGCATTATTAATAAAGACGTCAAGACGTCCAAACTGTTCTTTTATTTCCTCAAACATTTTTTTTATTTTATCCACATCGCCTACATTTGCCCGAACTACTATCGCTTTTCTTCCAAGCTGTTCAATTTCGGCTGCTGTATCAAGCGCCGCCTGTTTGCTTCTGGCGTAATTCACAACGATGTCATATCCCTTTTCAGCAAGCGCAAGAGCAATTGCTTTTCCTACTCCTCTGCTGCTGCCGGTTACTAACGCTACTTTGTTTGTCATGATCATTCTCTCCTATCATAAATAAAGTGATACAAACTGTTTCCATATTTTCCGATGAGACACAGGCAGTGCCATTTTTTCAACTTCTTCTTTTGTTAACCAGGTTGCGTGTGGTTTATTTTGATTGGAAAGGTTTGATAATTCCCCTTTAAATACAGCCATTTTCCAGGTTAAATGTGAAAAAACATGATCCTGCATCATCCACGGCTCTGACTCAACGACTGCTTCTACATTAAAATCAGATGCAAGAAAATCATTAATTTGAGAGGCTGTACGTTCATTCTGCTGTTTTTCAAAGCTTGGGAATTCCCACAGATTTGCTAAAAGCCCCTGAGACGGGCGTTTGTTCATTAAATACTCACCCTGTTGATTTTGAACGATCACCGTTAGAAGATCAATGACCTTAGTGGATTTTTTTCTTGTTTTTACAGGAAGATCGCGCTGAACCCCTTCGGCAAATGCACTGCAATGCCTCTGAACTGGACATAATAAGCAGGAGGGAGACGAAGGTGTACAAATCAGAGCGCCTAATTCCATCAAAGCCTGGTTAAAATAAGAAGGGTTATCATGAGAAATTAAATGTCGGACTGCTTCTTCAAAACTTTTTCTCGATGAAGGCTTTGCAATATCTTCCCAGATGGACAGAACGCGGGAAAGCACCCGCATAACATTTCCGTCTACTGCGGGTTCTGGGACCCCATAGGCGATGCTTAAAATCGCACCAGCTGTATATGGGCCGACCCCTTTTAAAGATGAAATTTCTTTAGGGGTATCAGGAACAATTCCTTTATATTGTTCATGCACTTCTCTCACTGCTGATTGAAGATTTCTGGCACGTGAATAGTAGCCAAGTCCTTCCCATGCCTTTAAGACATTTTCTTCTGGTGCATTGGCTAAAGCTTCAATCGTAGGGAATTGCTCCATAAAACGATGATAAAACGGAATGACTGTGTCTACTCTCGTTTGCTGAAGCATAATTTCAGACACCCATATTTGGTACGGGTCTTTATTTTTTCTCCAGGGCAGTTCACGCATTTCCTTTTCGAACCATCCGATCAGATCTTTTTGAAATGCCTCTGGGTTTATAGTAGACAGCTTTTGCTGAAGATCTTCCTTCATCTTTATACCTCCGTGATGTTACTCCAAGCTTTAGATTGGGAATAAGTAAGAATAAGCAATTCGTTAAGCAACAGAAAAACAGATTATTGGTTGAAAATAATGAAACAACTGCTCATACTTACTAGTACAAAACAAATGATCTCCATTTGTAATAGCAGTTTAGTAAAGGAGGGATCACTTTGGATACAGGCACTCATATTGTCATGGGGTTTGCAATCGGTGGCTTAGCAGCAATCGACCCGGTTGTCGCAAACGATCCGGTTACGGCTCAAAGCGTCTTAATTGCAGCTGTCATAGGATCACAGGCGCCAGATGCTGACACTGTATTAAAACTTCGCAATAATGCTGTTTATATTCGGCACCACCGCGGAATCACCCACTCTGTTCCCGCTGTTATGCTATGGCCGCTCGGGATTACGGCAGTGATTTACCCGTTTTTCCCTGAAGCAAATTTACTTCATCTGTGGCTTTGGACGTTTCTGGCCGTATTTTTACACGTATTTGTTGATATTTTCAATTCATACGGAACTCAGGCGCTTCGTCCATTTTCAAGAAAATGGGTTGCACTCGGTGTCATTAATACATTTGACCCGATCATATTTGGCATACACGTAATCGGATTGATTATTTGGGCCTTCGGAGCGGATCCGGTCCCTACCTTTCTGATTATGTACTCCGTCATTGTCGGATATTATATCATCCGGTTTATGCTTCAATCAGCTGTCAGGCATTCAATTAAGAAGACGATTCCTCAGGCGGATAGTGTTATTATCGCACCAACCATACGCTTTTACCAATGGAGAATTGCGGCTGAGACGAAAGAGCATTTTTATGTAGGAAGAGCATACGGCAGGTCCATTACAATCTATGATAAGTTTAAACGAATTTCCATTCCTGATAATGAGATCTTTCAAAAAGCCAAAACGGATCCAAATGTATCCGCCTTTCTTTCCTTTTCCCCTATTTACAGATGGGAACTGACAGAAAGCGATGATCAATATGAAGTTCGCTTTATTGACCTGCGTTACCGAAGCAATGACCATTATCCATTTGTAGCCGTTGTACAAATGGACCAAAATCTGACCATCCAAAGTTCTTATACAGGATGGATCTTCAGTGAAGAAAAGCTCAAGAAAAAACTTGATGTACTAACTATAGATTAGTTATAAATCAATTCCCAACAAACTAAAAATTACGATTACAAAGTAAAGAAGAGGCTGGGACAAAACTAAAAAAAGCTTAAAAATGAGGACATATTTATTAATAGTATTAGGTGAGCGCAGCGGAAAGCGTCCGCCTGAAGCGCAGCGAACCGGTCAAAGAGGGTGAGACACTATTGTCCCACCCTCTTTTTTAAAATAATTTCTCAATCTGATTAATGCTTTGTATCCTCCTGGCTGCTTAACAGCTCAGCGTATTTAGGGTTCATAGCAGCTACCTGATGCAGCCGCTCCCCATAATTTACAATCCATTGCCTTACCACCCTGGTGGTCACTTCCTTGCCTTGATAATCATGGCCGGCTTTCGCATAGGTGGCTTCAAAATCCTCCCACAAAAGATCCACTAATGTTTGCGCCTTCGCTGCTGAAAGCTCTTGGTTTTTCTCAAGAAGAAGTGCTGTCAGGGATTGCTTTTCTTCATTCATTGCTGTTTTCCTCCTTCTGAACGGTTGTCGAGCATGGCGATTGGGAGTGCTTCAAGCTTTTTTTCCCCTTTTAAACGGTAGCCCCAGGCAAAAACCCCATTCAGATAATCGATTTTAAAGTAGCTTCCTGGATCATTACTAATCGCATACACCGTTCCCGGTTTGTAATCTTTTGGGTTAAGCAAATAGCAGGATGCCATAATAGCTTTGCGTTCTAAGACTGCAAATTCATTTACATATCCAAGCTGCTCCGCTTTTCTCGCTTTTTCCTTAACATTTGCTATTTCCTGCTCAAGCTCATGCTTGGTCATTAAGCTGTACCTTTTTTCAGTTGACATATGAATACAACCCCCTCTAGTCTTATTTGATTCTTTATTTTATAATAAGCAAACGAATTTAAATTGCGTACCGAATGGAGGAATACGTATGAAAAAACCAATTGCTTTACTAACAGGGGCAGGCACCGGACTTGGAAAAGAGCTGGCCCTGAAACTTAGCCATACCCACACAGTGATCCTGATTGGACGAAGGGAGAATCTGCTGAACGAGCTTGCAGCGGTTATTAACACCTATGGCAGAGCTCTCGCTGTACCCTGTGATATTACGGAGCCGAATGAGATCGAACAGCTCATGGACAAGCTAGTAAGAGAATCACTGCTGCCGGTTGATTTAGTTATTCATAATGCCGGTATCGGACGTTTTGGCAATGTGGAAGATACAAGTTCTTTAGATCTTGAACTCATGTTTAAAACGAATGTGTTCGCACCTATAGCTCTTACAAAGACCCTTTTGCCCCACATGAAAAAACAGAAAAACGGAACCTTTTTGTTTATTTTATCAACTGCCGCACTCCGGGGAAAATCAAATGAATCGGGATATGCTGCAAGCAAATTCGCACTCAGAGGCTTTGCTAAAAGCCTCGTAAAAGAAACTGAACCATTTGGCATCCGTGTGGTCCGGACGTATATGGGAGGAATGAATACACCCTTTTGGGAACACGGGGATCATGTAAAAGATCCTTCACGCTTTTGGAAGCCAAGTGAAGTTGCTCATCTTATAATGGAACAAATCCACGAAAAAGACGAGATTGTTATTGAATCGAAAAAGCATCAGGCAAAGGGCAGTTCCACTTAATAGGACTGCCCCTCTTCCTGCAGACGCTCAATTGCTTTTTCGATCTCTTCTGCGGAAAACCCTTTGCGATAAAGAGCCTGCTTCATTCTTTGTTCGTATTCGTAGCCTTCAAATTTCCGAATGTATTTTGAATGGGCCTTTTTTGCCTGAGAATAAACAGCTGCCCATTTCTCTTCTTCGTTTCTTTCAATTGAGATTTCCGATAGAACTCTTCCTGTTACAGTGCCATCATATCCTTTTCTTGAAAGCGTATCCTGACCTTTTTTCTTAATCTGCAGCTTTGATTGCTTTGGATTTTTTTTAATGACCTTTCCTATTACTTGTTCCGCTCTTTCAAGCCACTCTTCCTGTGAAATCACGGCCAGTGTTTCCTCGATAATACCGGGTTCAATTCCTTTATCCTTCAATGCTTGTCCAATATGTCTCGGTCCTTTATCTGATGTGCGTAGCTGCGTATTTAAAAAAGCCTTCGCAAATTCGGCATCATTCACATATCCATATTTTCTCAGCTTGTGCATCGTTTCTTCGATGGAAGCTTCCCCCATCTCATGTTCTCTTAAGTGGAGGATAATTTCATGCTCAGAACGCATGCGGTAGCTTAAGTAAATAAGTGCTTTATTAAATCCTTTGCGAATTTCATCCTCATATTCTATTTCACCAATATCCAAATCGTTAATTTCTTTGTTTTTGCCAAGCTGATAGCGGGCGAGCACCTCTTCGTCCACACTAAAAGCGTATTTTCCATCCAAAAATATATTGTATCTTTCTTTGTTTTTTTTCTGCTGGGTAATTTTCGTAATAATTGGCATCTTGATCACCTCTTTCTTCACTGTACCACATTTCAAAAAGGTTTTATCGTTTTAAAAAAGGAAATAGTAACTATAACAAGTAGGAGGGATGCGGGATGAAAATCCTTTTAAGCGGAGGAACAGGGTTTTTAGGTCAGGCAATCACAAAATTGCTGACTGCTGAAAAACATGAAGTATTTATATTAACAAGAAATCCTGATCAGCCCAAAGCAGCGAATCAGGTTCATTATGTAGAATGGCTGACAGAAAACGCTGCACCTGAAGAGAGGCTGCCTTCTATTGATGCAGTAATTAATTTGGCTGGAGAATCCATTAACAATGGACGCTGGAATGATGAACAAAAAAGAAAGATATACGACAGCCGGATGAATGCAACAGATGAGATTCTTCGTATAATTCAATTGCTTGATAGTCCACCTTCTGTGTTGGTGAATGCAAGTGCAGTCGGCTATTATCCTACATCAGAAACAAAAATTTACACTGAACAGTCTATTGAACAGGGTGAAGGCTTTTTAGCTCAGACAGTTGTGGATTGGGAAAAGAAAGCCATGCTCGCTGAAGATCATGGAGTTCGTGTTGCCTGTGCACGATTTGGCATCATTCTGGGAAAAGAAGACGGCGCTCTTCCGAACATGGCCCTTCCCTATAAATTAATGGCAGGCGGTACGGTAGGAAGCGGCAGACAATGGTTATCCTGGATTCACCACGAAGATGCAGCTAGAGCCGTGCTTTTTGCGATTGAAAAAGCTATCGAAGGACCATTTAATGTTACTGCTCCTAACCCGATGAGAATGAAGGAATTCGGGGAAACCCTGGGTAAAGTTCTGAACCGGCCGCATTGGGTTCCTGCTCCAGGCTTTGCACTTAAGCTGGCATTAGGTGACAAAAGCGCACTTGTACTTGAAGGACAAAAGGTTTTGCCCAATGTACTAAAAAACAAGGGATTTACATTTTTGTATCCTTCCTTAAATGAGGCGTTAAGAGAAATTTATTCTTAAGATTCAAGAGGGGGGACAATAGGTCTCAGCCTCTTGTTTTCTTCCCCGCACATACTCCATGAAGACTTATTTCGTATACGTTTACGCCTTTAATACCGCCTTCCGCTCCAAGTAAGGAATTCCTTCCACCAGCCTCTTTTTCAATTGCTTCATATATGCATCCTGCCAGGGTGCACCTGTCCATTTTTCCTTGAAAATAGGATAGAGCACCGCGTCGCGCAAGTTTAAAAATAAAAAGAGCTGATCAATCATCTCATCATCCAGCCGGTGGACCGATGAATAACCTTCCAGCATCCCTTTGATCATTTGCGCTGCTAAATCTTTTTCTTCAGGCCTGAACGAATTACCCTGCCAGATGCCATGATATAGTGATACAGCAAGATCCTGCATAATCCAATCAGTCATGCAGTCATCAAAATCAAACGTCATAATAGTATACCCTTCAGTCATAAAATTTCCCTGGTGAAGATCATGGTGAATAAAGTGGTGTGTATCTTCTTTTATTTCATGCTGTACAAGTGCATTCAGCTGATCAGTGTACCAGCTGTGCATCTCCGGTTCCAATTGAGCTTTAATGCCTTCAGGATCCGGATTTTTTTTGCTGCGAACGGCTTTTTTTTCAATGTCTGTATGATGAAAAGACTGAGCAGCATTATGCATTTGACCGATGTATTTTCCCCATTCGCAAAACAACTTGCTTCCCCAGGCCTGATCATCCAGAATTCGGATGGAAGTACCCTTTGCTTTTTCAAAAAAGACTGCGTGAACTTTTTTGTCTTCCATCTCCCATTCATGAATAAACGAACCATTCCATTTTCTTGCTCGAGCAGTCTTGATTTCCCTTTGGTGCAAGTGTTCAATAAAATCTATTTCTAGCTGCAGTTGAGCTTTTGTCCTGCGATTTACGTCTATTAGACGGAGAACAAGCGGGCCTTCTCCTGTTTCAACGTGGAATACTTCATTTTGAAGCCCCCCAATCGTTCGCCTCACAGCTTTATCCGTTACGTGAAGTTTTGAAGCAACCCAGTCCTTATCCATCTGTTCAACCCCTTTTTTCATCAAAATAAATGAGCTTGGGACAAAAGTGTCTCAAGCTCTACGACCGGTTCACTTCGCTTCAGGCGGACGCTTTCCGCAGGGACGGCGCTGAGCCTTTTCAGGGCCTTGCCCTGTAAAGGCTCAAGCAACCGTCACATCCTGCAGGAGTCGCCACCTTCCTCTCCGCTCACCTACTACTAATAATATATCCTCATTTTTAAACTTTTTTGAGTTTCGTCAAAGCCTCATTTAAAGTCAGTGCATTTAAACGGACTTTTTCCGGATCGTTTAGATTAAGCTTACTAAACTATTTTAAAACCTTTTTGATCGTTTCCAGACTTGTGTTATAAGGCGGGAAAGCCAGCTTTAATTCTACTTTCGTGCTTTTCTTCATCATGCTTTTTCTGTGAGAAAATAAATCAAAGCTATGTTTCCCATGGTAGGCGTTGACTCCTGAGTGTCCGACGCCTCCAAACGGAAGCTGGTCATTAGCTACATGGCTTAACGTATCGTTTACGCAGCCTCCGCCGAATGAAAGACTTTCAAGCACTTTTTTCTCTGATTGCTTGTCCTCTGTAAACACATAGAGTGCCAGCGGTTTAGGACGTGACTGAATCATGTCAATTGCTTCATCGAGCTGATTATAGGTTAAGACAGGAAGAATTGGACCAAATATTTCGTCCTGCATCGCTGCATTAGACCAGGTGATGCTGTCTAAAATAGCCGGGGCAATAAATCTTTCTTCGCGGTTGGTTTCCCCTCCTGCTACAATATGCTCACGGTCTTTTTCTAATATAGAGACTAGGCGGTCAAAATGCTTTTCATTTACGATTTTTCCATATTGATCATTCGCTTCAATAGAGTCTCCGTAGAAATCATGAATCGTAGATTTTAATTCTTTAATCAACTGATCTTTAATTGATTGATGAACCACCAGATAATCAGGAGCAATACATGTTTGACCTGCATTGATCAGTTTTCCCCAGAGAATTCGCTGAGCAGCTTTTTTCAAGTCTGCTGTCTCATCCACAATCGTCGGACTTTTTCCGCCTAACTCAAGCGTATGCGGCACAAGATTTTTAGAAGCAGCTTCCATCACAATTTTGCCGACTGGCACGCTGCCCGTAAAAAACAAATAATCAAAAGGAGCATGAATGAGTAAAGAAGTTTCTTCCTTTTCTCCTTCAACAACCTTCAGATAAGCAGGATCAAAATTAGCCGAAATCATCCGCTGTATCACGGCTGTCACTTCAGGGGTGCTTTCAGAAGGCTTAATCACAGCACAGTTGCCTGCTGCAAGCGCTCCAATTAAAGGCTCTATCACGAGTTGAAAAGGATAATTAAATGGTCCAATAATTAAAACGCTGCCGTAGGGCTCCTTCATAATATAGCTTTTCGATGGCATTTGAAAAAGAGGCGTTTTTACTTTTTCTGTTTTCGCCCACTGCTTCACATTATTAATCATCGTTTGAATACTTTTAAGCGTAATGCCTATTTCGGAAACATACGCCTCGAAAGGATTTTTTCCTAAATCTTTTTTTAGAGCGCTTAAAATTTCATCTTCATGCTCTTTAATCAGTGTCTGCAATTTTCGAAGCTGCTTAATTCTAAAATCAATCTTTCTGGTAATTCCGCTGTGAAAGAATGTTTTCTGCTTCTCAATGATCTCCAGCACGTCTTGTTCTGTTTGAATGGACACGGTGATCCTCCTTTGGTGAATCATGGATATTTAACAATTAAAAATCCTTAATCTTTTAATACCAGCTTCGTTACACTTTCCACATGTGCCGTTTGCGGAAACATGTCAAGCGGCTGAATATACTCAATTTTATACGCTGATGACAGCTGCATCAAATCTTTTGCAAGTGTCGATGGGTTGCAGGAGGCGTAAATGAAGCGCTTTGGCCGCACTTTCAAAATGGTTTCAAGCAAAGATGCATCACAGCCTGCACGGGGCGGATCCACAACAACTACATCCGGTCTGAATCCGTCTTCCTTCCATTGCAGCATCCATTTCTCAGCGGATCCCACTTCATACTGAGCGTTTTTTAAATTGTGCTGAGCAGCATTGATTCTAGCATCGTGAATGGACTCCTTAATGACATCCATCCCCCGGATTTCACTCGCTCCTTTTGACAGCCATAAACCAATCGTGCCGGATCCGCAGTAAGCATCGACAATCTTCTCTTTACCTGTTAAATCCGCCGCTTCTTTAATTTGATCGTACAGCTTCTTGGTTTGGATGGGATTTAACTGAAAAAAGGCTCTCGCTGACAAATGAACCGTATACTGCTCCATCCTGTCTTCAATTGTTTCTTTTCCTGATAATAAAACCGTTCTATTACCAAAGATAATAGAGGTTTGGGCAGGGTTAATATTTTGCATGATCGATTTTACTTCAGGCATTTTATTTTCAAGTGCACGAATTAGTTTTTCTTTCTGCGGCAACTCATCATTTGATGTAACGAGTACAATTTGAACTTCACCGGTTTCTACGCCTACACGCGTCACGATGGTTCTGACCACGCCTTTTTTTGTCCGCTCATTGTAAACTGGTATTTTCAGCTTTTCAAGCTGCTTTCGAACAACTTGTGTAGCTTTGTTGGTTTCTTTTCTCTGAACGATGCACTCTTTGATATCAACGAGTTGATGGGAATCTGTTCCATATAAGCCTGCAACTACTTTTTCTCCATTTTTGCCCACTTGAAACTGACTCTTATTTCTGTAATACCAAGGTTCATCCATTCCAATGGTGTTTCGTATTTCCATCTTTTGCACTGGAAGCTTTGTATACCGTTCAAGCGACTGTATCAGAATATCCCGCTTATGTGAAAGCTGGTGGTGATAATCCAGGTGCTGCAGCTGGCATCCCCCGCATGCCTCATACACAGGACATGGCGGTACAACCCGGTTCGGAGATTCCTTGCGGATGGAATGAATCTTTGCCTGAGCGTATTTCGGGTGAATTTTGGTTACTTGCACAACCACTTCTTCACCAGGAAGAGCCCCTGGTACAAAGACCACCTGTTTTTTAAAATAGCCGATTCCTTCTCCATTAATGCCTAATCGCTTAATTGTTAAAGGGAACTCCTGTCCTGCATCTATTTTTTGTACTGATTTCTCACTCAATGAATTCACTTCCCTGTCTCGATGCTCCTCCATAAATAAAGAGAGGCATAGCTTAAGTATGGCTGCCAGGCCTTTGTCCACTCTTCCATCTCTTCTGTGGTGGGCTTTCTTTCCATTTTATATTGCTTTTTTAATGCATTTTGAATACCGATATCGGCAAACGGAAAAACGTCCATTCGTCCAAGACCAAATAATAGCACACTTTGCGCAGTCCAAGGTCCCACACCCCGCAATTGGGTAAGTTCTTTAATGATTTCTTCATCACTCTTTGAAGGAAATGACGCTAAATCCAATTCACCGCTGCTGATTTTTTCTCCCACACCAATGACATACTCTGCTTTTCGCTGGCTGAATTGCAATTCCCTGAGTTCTGTAACCGTTAAATTTGCCACTTTCTGCGGTTTCGGATAAAACCAGACACCGTCCACCTCTTCGCCATAGGTGGTAACAAAACGGTAGGTTAGAGTTCCTGCAAATGCCATGTTCAACTGCTGGTGAATAATACTTTTCAGTAAACAGCTGTAAACGGAAGGCTCTCTTACAAGAGGCGTGCCCTGATGCTCTTGAAAAAGACTTTGCAGACTCGTTTTTGAAAAATGGAGATCGATATGCGAAAGTGTTGTATTCCAGTGGAATATTTCTTTTACATAGTCAATAATATCTTCTTTAACTTCATCCTCTTTGCCTGTTACTTTAAAAACAGGATGGGCTGTTGTTCCTGCTGCTTTAATCGTGACTGCCTGTCTTACCGTTCCTTCATATGGCAATTTCACAAGCTGATTTTCCTGATCCACTGCAGTAAGGGGATCGATTGACATACGCTGAAGGACGCGATCAAAAGCATAAGGTCCTTCCACTTCAATTCGCTCTTGCCACATTCTTCTCACATCCCATTTTTCCTTTATTATATCATGCTGAAAAAAGACCAAAAGAAATCTGGTTCCTTCTCTGCATAATAAAAGCAAGTGAGCCTGAAATCAGGTTCACTTGCCCTTTTTTACGGTTGATTTTTCATTAAATGATCCAGGTCTTCGAACGAATAGCCCTGCTTTTTTAAGTCCTGAATGACACGCTGTAATGCTCCTGCATTATCGGGGGATACTGTATGAAGAAGAATAACCGCACCCGGGTGAATTTGTTTCATAATTTCGCTGTATGCATAATCAGCCCCTCTTGGCTTATCCGCATACCAATCGACAAACGCAACGGACCAAAACACATGCGTATACCCTTCCTCTTTGGCAACTTTAAGTGTTTCTTCGTTAAAAACACCTTCAGGAGGGCGAAGATAGGGCATTTCTTTTTGTCCGGTAAGCTCAGTTGTTTTTTCTTTCACCTTGCGCCATTCTTCTTTCATTTGATCCTCTGTCAGTGTGGAAAAATTCGGGTGTCCCCATGAATGGTTACCAATTTTATGTCCGTCCTTCACCATTCTTTTTACAAGAGGCTCAGCACTTGTTAAATAGTGACCTGTCAAAAAAAAGGTTGCTGGCACTTTTTCTTCCTTCAGCACATCCAGAATTTTTTCTGTGTATCCATTTTCAAATCCATTGTCAAAGGTAAAATAAAGGACCTTTTCTTTAGTGGTCCCCCTATAAACTGAATCATATTTCTTCAGAAGCTCGTTGTATTGAGCACCGGCTTCTGCCTGTTCTCCATTTTGCCCTCTTTTAAATCCCCAGTTCAAGCTCTCAGCAGAAGCAGATAAAGGCGCAGCTATACATAGCAGGAAAATAATGATATAAAGTAAAGCGTTTCTTTTCACCATGCACTCCTCCTTTCTTTAGTATGGTGTTCATTTAAAGAAGGAGCATACATAGAAAAAACACCCACAGGAAGGGTGTTTTAAGGCTGCCATTAATAAAAAAAATTTTATTGAGCATTCTATTATAAATGCATGTACCGGATTTCTCACTAGCTGCTCGAGGTCATAAGTCACGATGTCCCAGCAGGCGAAGGGCATGCCTGCTTGGCCACCGCGCCTTATGCTTGTCGCAGCTGAACGAGCGCCATCAGCACTTAAAGATATCCGGCTTCAACGGGCAGGGGCTCGAGGTCATAAGCCATCACGCCCAATAGGCAAAAAGCGCCTATTCGTTCGTGTTGTCTTATGCTTGTCGCCCCTAAACGCCCGTTTCAGCACTTAGGGGTTATCCGGCTTCAACGGGCAGGGGCTCGAGGTCATAAGCCATCACGCCCAATAGGCAAAAAGCGCCTATTCGTTCGTGTTGTCTTATGCTTGTCGCCCCTGAACGCCCGTTTCAGCACTTAATTAAATACTTTTTCTTTGTGTTTTGCGAGTTTTTGCAGGGAGGTTTGGTTGATGTCGCGGTGCAGGCTGCTGCCGTGTGAGTCCATGGTGACGACTGCTGTGAAGCCTTTTACTTTCAGGTGCCACATGGCTTCCGGGATGCCGAATTGGGTTAAGTCGACCCCTTCCACACGCTGAATGCAATCTGCGTAGTATTGGGCAGCTCCGCCAATGGCATTCAGATAGACTCCTCCGTGCTCTTTCAGGGCGTCTAATGTTTTTGGCCCCATCCCGCCTTTTCCAATGACTGCCCGGATTCCAAACTTTTTCATAATATCTCCCTGGTAGGGTTCCTCTCTTATGGAGGTTGTGGGTCCTGCTGCTTTTACGTGCCAGCTTCCGTTTTCATCCTTCATCATGACAGGCCCGCAGTGATAAATAATTTGACCATTTAAATCTACAGGAGAGTCATGGTCGCTTAAATACTTATGAATGGCGTCTCTCCCCGTGTACATCATTCCATCAATCGTCACCACGTCACCTACTTTTAACGAACGGATTTTTTGCTCCGTTATAGGGGCCTTTAAGGTAATTAGTTTAGAGGATTCAATGGAGGGTGTTTCCTTGCCGTTCCCATCTTTAAATTCAATTTTTTCCCCTTCCTGGTAAAGCCAATCAAGTATGCTTCCTGTTTCAGCATCTACAGTGATGCCAAGTCTTCTGAAAGCCCAGCAATTATATGCGACTGAAACAAAAAAGCTAGCAGGGATCCTGTGCATCACACCTATTTTGCAACCAAGCAGTGTCGTTTCCCCGCCAAAACCCATCGTACCGATTCCCAGATCATTTGCATTCTTCATGATGTATTCTTCCAATTTTTTTAAATCTTCGTTTGGATTAACATCTTCTGCAGAACGAAAAAGCTGCTCTTTTGCCAAATCGTATCCGGATGAGCGATCTCCTCCGATTCCTACCCCGATAAAGCCTGCACTGCATCCCTGCCCCTGTGCCTGATAAATGGAGTGCATAATACATTTTCTGATTCCATCCAAATCGCGCCCTGCACGTCCTAGTCCATCAAGTTCACACGGAAGACTGTATTGAATATTTTTATTTTCACAGCCGCCTCCTTTTAAGATCAAACGTATATCAATTTCTTCTTTTTCCCATTGTTCAAATTTGATAACCGGCAATCCAATCCCCAAATTATCACCGCTGTTTTCTCCTGTCAGCGAATCAACAGAGTTTGGACGCATTTTGCCGTCTTTTGTTGCACGCACCATTGCCTTGTGAACTGCTTCCTTTATTTTTATTTGATTAACCCCGATCGGTGTTTTAATTTTAAAAGTAGGAAGTCCAGTATCCTGACAGATAGGAGAAACATTTTCATCCGCCATTTGAATATTTTGTGTAATGGTTGCTAAGCTCATTGCCGATCTGGTCCCTGCATTTTCCTGATCTTTTCCCTTGCGGATGGCTCTTCTGACATCCTTGGGCAGGTTCGTGGATGTTTCAACGATTAAGTCATATAAACTGTTTTCAAGATTCGAGCTGTTCATTTTAGTCAAACCCCTTTCACCTCTATCTGTGTGCATCTTTTATGTATTCAACTTACATATTATACTTTCTGCTTAAGCGAAAAGGTAGTGGTTTGAAAACGATTTCAAATTTTTCACTTAAAATCTTTTAGCGCTGCCAGATCCGTGTCATTGTGAAGCGCAAAAAAAACACCCGCATACCTATACGGGCGTTCGTTGGCCTGACAAATTCAGGCGCTAAGAACGGGATGTTCTTTATTCCGGCTTTTTAAATTGCTGAACTTTCAATTCCAGATCATCCACCATACCGATCATTCGATCGATATCTTCAAGATCTGTACTCTCAGGATCCACCGACTCCAATACTTCCAAAAACATATTTAAGCGCTGTTTTAAATAAAGTATTTGTGAGTCATTGTCGTGAATGGCGTTGCCCATTGTATCGCTCCTTTCAAACTCGCTTTTATGGTAACGGATTCTTTGTGTTCATGCAACCTCAAGAGGTAATTCGCTCTTAAGCAGATGTTAAATTTTCTCCGTCAATTAGCGCATCACACTGCTAAGGGAAACATTATGCACCTGCCATTGACAGAGCTGCTCTTTATTTAGATAATGAGGCTTAATGCAAAAGCGCATAAGGAGACATTAAAATGAATGAATTAAACTCAAAGGCAATTACCCCGGAATATGATCCTTGGGAGGCTTATGAAGACATAAAAGAGCATGGAAAATTGACTCTTTCAAATATTGAACTGACCACTACTACGCTTTGCAATATGCGGTGCGCTCATTGCGCGGTAGGATATACACTTTCTCCAAAAGACCCTAATGCTTTGCCTTTAGATGTAATTTTAAATGGACTTGATCAAATCGAGCATCTTCGAACGCTGAGTATTACTGGCGGAGAGCCGATGATGTCGAGAAAATCTGTACAGGATTATGTTGCCCCCATTTTAAAATATGCACATGAGCGAGGCGTAAAAACACAGATAAATTCTAATTTAACCGTCGACCTAGAAAAGTATGATCCGATTATCCCCTACCTGGATGTTTTACATATTTCTCATAACTGGGGCACTGTCGATGAATTTATTGATACCGGTTTTGCCATGATGGATCGCAAACCAACGAGAGTACAGCGCCAGAAATTATTTGATCGCATGATCGCCAAT
Source organism: Jeotgalibacillus proteolyticus (assembly GCF_050107735.1). Lineage (GTDB taxonomy): Bacteria > Bacillota > Bacilli > Bacillales > Jeotgalibacillaceae > Jeotgalibacillus > Jeotgalibacillus proteolyticus_A. Next base: position 81,253 of record NZ_JBNILO010000012.1, on the reverse strand, counting down.
TCCAGAGCATTGAGTGAAGCAGGCGTCATGATTTCTGCTGAAACCATGCTCAATAAAAAAACACTGCCTCATATTGAAAGAATTCATAAGGAAATTGTGGAGGATATGAAGTGTAAAAGGCACGAAATTCACCCTATGTACCCAAGTGACTTTGCGTCCTCTCTTGAGACATTATCGCTGTCTGAAACAAAACAGGCCATAACCAAACTGCTTGATATAAGGGATCCCAATACGTGGATGCTGTTTGGTACACTTCCTTTTTACGGGTGCAGTTCAAGTGAAGAAGACCGCAAACTGCTAAAGCGTTTATATGAAACGGAAAACGTAACGGTTCGTAATGATCCTGACGGCCGTTCAAGATTGAATATCAGTATATTCACAGGAGAAGTGATCGTCACTGACTTCGGAGACACACCTCCACTGGGAAATATTCAGCACGATCATTTAGAAACGATTTTTACCAAATGGCTTTCATCTAAAGAAGCAGCTCAAATGAACTGTCACTGTCCAGCTGTTCAATGTCTAGGACCAAATCTGCTCGTGCAGGATATGTACTATAAAAATATAGATTTTACGAAACGGAAAGCGATATTGACCCGTTGAAGAATTTATTAATTGAGAGCTTGGGGACAAAATTTGTCTCAGGCTCTTTTTTTACCGCTAAACTGAGCTTTAATCGGAAATTTGGGCTATGTCGGACCTCAAGGCTTTGCCTCTCAGGGTTCCAAGCAACCGTCCTGTTCTGCAATAAACATCTTGAGATTATTGGTAATGAAAAGCAAGTTAAATTATTGTATTTTATTTATTTTGAATATTTACATTATTATAAAATCATGCTATACTTTTTGTAGATTAAAAAAAGGAGGGCAGCTTCCTGAAAGTAAGAAATGATTTTATTGAAAGGACGTGATGATGAGCGCCTAGAGTGCGATTATATGAACGATTTAACAACATACCAAATAACATAAAAACCCGGTGTCAATCTTTCATTGAAAGACTTTGGACCGGGTTTTTGTGCGTCTTTTAATTTATTTCAAAGGTTTCCGTTATTTCAATGCTTCCAAGAACAGATTGAACCATTGAACAATTTTTCCGTGTCAGTTCCATTGCTTTATGAACTTTTTTTTCATCGAGATCTGAACCGGTAATTTTAAAATGCATGTGAATCTTTTCAACCCGATTCGCCTCTTGTTCGTTTCTTTCGACTTCTGTTTCAATGGCAATATCCTCAAAAGACAGCCTCATCTTGTTTAACACACTTCTCAGCACGCCACCGCTGCAAACAGCGATCGACGCGGTTAACAGCTGATAGGGCCGGTATCCATGTTCTTCATTTCCTGATACATCCAGCATTCCATATGGCAGATCGGTTGTGAATCCATTTTCTTTCATTGTAAAATTCATGATGGGTTCTCCTTCACTATGTTATTTGTGTATAGTAGAATTATATATCACAGTGTTGCAAAACGCTCGCATTCTAAGCTCTCTACCCTGTTTCGGGCGATGATTTACATAAAAAGGAAACACCACTCCGCAACGCGGTAGGCTGCTTAAATGTCAACCGTTTTCAGCCGGCGGGGGCATAAAAGGACGATAGTCTATTCTGCCCTGAATTTCATAGATTCACTATTAGTAATCATACAGGAATTTTATTAGTCGGGAGTTTTAGTCATGCGTGTAACAGCAAAAGTACGTTTTTGGATTTTAGTTTGTATTGTAGCCATCTCGGGATTTTCTCAAGGAATGCTTTTGCCGTTAATTGCGATTATTTTTGAGCAGGATGGGGTTTCCTCTGCCATGAGCGGCATCCACGCAACTGGGATCTATATCGGTATATTAGTTGCTTCTCCTTTAATGGAAGCTCCTTTAAGAAAGTATGGCTACAGACCCTTAATCTTATTCGGGGGATTCATTGTGGGGATGTCTCTCCTTTTATTTCCGCTATGGACCCATTTTTGGTTTTGGTTTATCCTTCGGCTGCTGATTGGGGTTGGTGATCAAATGCTTCATTTATCAACCCAGACCTGGATTACCTCCGCATCTACAACCGAACGGCGAGGAAGGAACATTGCGATCTATGGCCTGTTCTTTTCTCTTGGCTTTGCCATTGGCCCGGCGATGAGTTCTTTGGTAGAAATAGACCGGGCACTCCCTTTTATCGTTTCCGGCATCCTAACCTTTTTAACTTGGGGTCTCGTTTTCTTATTGCGAAATGATTTCCCTGATCAAGGAGAAATAGGAACAGCCACCATGTTTGGCACAGTGAGCCGATTTAAACAAGTATGGAAATATGCATGGGTCGCATTTCTTCCTCCGCTAAGCTATGGTTTTTTGGAAGCTTCACTCCATGGCAATTTTCCTATTTATGCACTGAGGAATGGACTTGATTCAGGGGCCATTGCATTGATTCTGCCCGCTTTTTCAATTGGAGCGATTGTGTTTCAGCTCCCTCTTGGAATAATAAGCGATAAATTTGGCCGGCACCGCGTTTTAATGGGGGTTTTACTGACAGGTGCCATCTGCTTTATTGGGTCCGGTCTTGCGGGTACCTCTGCGGCCTGGCTGATGGTAACATTTTTTGCTGCAGGTATGGCTGTTGGTTCCACTTTCTCTCTCGGTATCAGTTATATGACCGACCTTCTTCCAAAGTCTCTCTTGCCTGCCGGTAACATAATGTGCGGTGTTGCGTTCAGCATTGGAAGCATTACAGGTCCAACTCTTGGTGGTTTAGTCATCCAATTTTTCGCAGACGGATTCTTCTACCTAATCAGCTTTTTACTTTTTTCTGTATACCTAAGCTTATTAGTATTTTCGCTTATCCAGAAAAACAGAGCCAAAAACGTTTCAATCAGCTCTTGAAGCAGGGGAAGAAACCGAATAGTAATGAAGAATGTTCTCAAAAAATTTCTTGAGAACATTCTTTTTTTAATTCTTCTGCTTTACTATCAGTACCTCTATATCCAAACTTACTGTCTCTCTACCACAAAAATTCTCCCTTAGAACTTCTATTCTCCAGCCCTATTGACGTATCACACTTTATGATCTATAGTCATATACATAACTATATAACCATATAACATAAGGTGGTGATCTCCTATTGAGTCAATCATTTAACGACAGTAAGCCGATTTTTCTTCAAATTAAAGATCGAATTGAAGACCAGATTGTGAACAATCAATTAAAAGAAAATGAACAAATCCCTTCCACTACTCAGCTTGTGACGTTTTATAAAATCAATCATTTAACCGTCGCAAAAGGCATTAATTTACTCGTAGAGGCCGGTGTCATTTACAAAAAAAGAGGTGTGGGCATGTTTGTTGCAGAGGGTGCAAAAGAATTGTTAATTGAGGAACGAAAAAAAGGATTTGTTGATCAATTTATGCTGCCAATGATGGAGGAAGCTCAAAAGCTGGGGATATCAGAAAATGAATTAACATCACTAATGAAGCAGCTGAAAGGACGTGAAAGATGATGGAAATGCAGATCGTTTTAGATCGTGTGACGATGAAATATGGCCCCTTTAAAGCTGTCGATGACCTGTCGTTCAAGCTTGATGAGGGCAAAATCTATGGGTTGATCGGCCGGAATGGTGCCGGCAAGACAACCCTTCTTTCGCTTCTTGCATCTTTTTTAGAACCTTCTACGGGGAGCATTACCGTAAAGGGTGAGGCATTATTTGAAAATCCTGACCTTATGCAGAACGTTACCTTTGTTTACGAAAAAGACTATCAGGAAGAAACAGAAAAAGTAAAAACATACTTAAAAGCAGTTGAAGCGTATAAACCTTTTTATGATGCTGAATATGCCATGGACTTGATAGAAGCCTTTCGCATTCCATTAAACAAGCCTGTTAATAAATTGTCTAAAGGAATGCTGTCTGCTCTTAACGTTACAATCGGCCTTGCCAGCAGGTCTCCGGTCACACTTTTTGATGAAGCTTACAGCGGTATGGACGCGCCTACACGTGAAATCTTTTATCAGAAGGTATTAGAAGATCATGCTCTGCACCCAAGAACCATTGTCCTATCCACTCACCTCCTGTCTGAAATGGACTATTTATTTGAAGAAGTGGTCATTTTGCATAAAGGAAAATTGCTTTTAAAAGAGCCGATTGATGTACTGCTTGAAAAAGGGGCATCCATTACGGGATCGGCAGAAAATACAGATCTTTTTGTTCAGGACATGACAAAACTTCATACTCAAAAGCTTGGTGGAACTAAATCTGTCACTGTGCTTGAAACCCTTTCCGATCAACAGAGACTGCAAGCACGTCAATCCGGTCTTGAAATCGGTCCCGTCTCACTTCAGGATTTATTTACTCACCTGACAAAAGAGGGGGATCAAAATGAAAAAAACTAACCGGAATGACCTCAAGGTTGCATATGATATGACCACTGTTCAGCTTGGATGGGCCTTATGGATGATTGCTATTACACTGATTATTTTTATCGGCATACGCTATGTTTTTGGTGATAAGAATGATTTGGGGATTGATGGTTTTTTAGTTTTCATCGAAAATCCTTACAAAATTTTCATGTTGGTGATTGGAATTCTTTCCGTACCAAGTTTTTTAACCTTTTATGTTAAGCTTGGTGTAACGAGAAAGCAGTATTTTGTAGGCACCGTAATTTCTTCAGCTGCACTCTCAACAATCTTCATGATCATTGCAGTGATGATTGGCGGATTAGAACAGCTTCTAGCACCGATCGAGGTTGTAACCTTTTTAGGACCAAATACTCCATGGCTAACAATCTTCTTCGTATTCACGTTGAATATATTCATTTATTACATCGCTGGCTGGCTCATTGGGGCAGGCTACTATCGTTATGGAGGATGGGGACTGTTTATCACCATTAGCGGATCACTTGGATTGATCTTTATGACGGATCTATTTTGGTCACGGGAATTAAATACCCCTTTACACCGATTTTTTTCCCTTCATACCCTTGAGCATTTTTCACTAGTCATCTCTTTTTCTGTATCCTTTATTTTATTGGCTGTATCACTCTGGGCCATCCGTTTGTTAACCAAAAGCGTAAGGATTAAAATGTAAATACAAAATAAAAAAGAGCTTGGGACAAAAGTGTCTCAAGCTCTTTGACAGGTTCGCTGCGCTTCAGTCAGGCGCTTTCCTTAGGGACGGGGGCTTGAGCCTCTCCAGGCCCTTGTCCTGTATAGTCTCAAGCAACCGTCATATCCTCCTGGAGTCGCCACCTTCCGCTCCGCTCTCCTCTTACTATTCATAAAAACTTCTTCATTTCTTTAAATTCTTTTAAGTTTTGTCCCTGCCTCTTTCTTACCTCAAAAACGTCAGACTGTTTTCGGCTTTGACGGTTTATGTCTTTTTCTTGCAGCCATGGTGGCATTGATCTGAGCACCAACCATCATAATGATGCCGGATAAGTACAACCAAATCATTAAGACGATGATCCCCCCTACACTTCCATAGGTAGAAGCATAGTTTCCGAAGCTGCTAACATAAAAGGAAAATAGAAAGGACGTAATGAGCCAGCCTGCTGCGGCAAATACAGCACCTGGGAGAACAGATATAAATCTGATTTTCACATTTGGAACAAATGCGTACAATCCAATAAAAACGACTAAAAGAACAAAAGGAGTTACTGCAAAGCGGAGCACGTTCCATATCGTAAGAAACGCCTCAGATAGTCCAAATGCGGAAAATACAATTTCTCCGATCTGCTGTCCGAAAATTGGCAGCAGCAGCGCAATGACCACTACAGCAACCATAACGATGGTCCATACAACTGCCATCCCCCGTGCAATAATAAAAGGTCTTGTTTCCTCTACTTCATAGGCATGATTAAACGATTTCATAAGCGCGTTCATTCCGTTGGAAGCAGCCCACAGGGTACCAAGCAGACCGACAGACAGCAGGCCGGTGTTCTCTCCGGTAGCCACCTCAGAAATGGTTGTTTCGATTATAGCCATGGACTCGCCAGGAGCAAATTCTCTAAAGAGTTCCAGCATTTGATCCTGGGTGATTGGCAGATAAGGAATAAGAGCAATTGCAAAAATTAAAAGAGGAAAAAGCGATAATAGAAAATAGTAAGCCAACTGTGCGCCAAGTCCGGGTGTGTCAGCCCGTGTGAATCTGCCAAGCACTTCCTTCATAAAACCACCGGCGGAATTATAATTTCCCTGCCTGGCTCCTGTATGTATTGCTTCTGTCATCTCCTCAAGATGTCTATTCTTCATTCCTTCATTCCATTGTTTGTTGCTTTCACTGTTTCTGTTATTTTTATTTTGAGGAATTGCATTTGAATTTTTTTTATGTTCAGGCATGTAATCCCTCCTGCTTTCAGATTTTATACCATCTTTTTTCCCTCAGCGCTATTTCGCTCAAGAAATAAATCGGACCGATTTTGTTCTTCTGATTCTTCACTGCTTAGAGCGTGCTTGTACGTTTCTCCTGATGTTTCAAATGTCTCTTTTGTTTCAACTAAAATATTTTTAAGCTGTGGAGTCATATCTTTCACTTCATCCAGCTTAGCGGACAAAAATTCAAAATCTTCCTGAATCTGCTCTACTGTCACTTTAATTTTTTCGACTTTTGACTTAGTCTGCTGTGACAATTCTTTTGGATGTGTGGAATAGTAAGAAATGGCACGGCTGCTTTTTCTGTAGGCTTCGATTGTACTTCTTCTTGTTTCTTTATCGAATAAACTCACAGCTCCGCCAATCACTGCACCTAATAAGATTCCTGTTGACAATTTGTTTCCCGCCATGTAAATTCCTCCATTAACTAGTTTCTTTAATTTTATCAAGTAATGCCTTACACCCTTCATTAATTAAGCGATAAGCCTCATCGTAGTCCTTCGTATAATATGGATTTGGAACGTCCAAAGTATACGAATGGATTAATTCGAGCAATAAATAATAATGAGCACTGTGTGCGGAGCTTCTCGCCATTTTTTCCAGATCCTTTTGTACTTCCCGGTCAAGAGAAATAATGTAATCTGCAGATTCAAGATTACGTCTTTCAAGCTGTTTGGAATGGAGGCCTTCGGTGGGGAGACCGTGCTCTTTTAGTACCGCTGCGACGGTCTGATCTGCAGCCTCTTTATTCTGCCATTGGAAGGTGCCGGCTGAATTCACATGGATGTTTTCACTGAGGTTCTCCCCCGCAAGTTTATCTTTCAGGATTGATTCTGCAAGCAGCGAACGGCAATTATTCTCTTTTCCAACGAATAACACATGCTTCACTTAAAATCCTCCAACTTTTATTCTCCTCTTTATTTTACCTTAAATAGACAGTTTAAAACCTTAATATCCTCTTGAAGCAAAGCATTTTTATTTTTTGATACTATTCGGAATATTTACTTTAAGGAAAAGTTACTGTATTCTAGTTTTTTGATAGGAAAATAAAAGGGGGAGTTTGATGGAAGCACTCGAAAAGTTTCTTGGTGAAGTGAGTGGTCTCGTCTGGGGACCTCCTCTGCTGATTTTATTAGTCGGCACAGGGATTTATCTGACACTCCGCTTAGGCGGAATACAGTTCAGACTGACAGGCTACTCATTAAAATTGGCTTTTTCGAAAAATCAGGACACAAAATCAAAAGGAGACATTTCCCATTTTCAGTCTCTGATGACAGCTATGGCAGCGACAGTGGGAACAGGAAATATTGTCGGCGTTGCTACCGCTGTTGTTTTAGGCGGACCTGGGGCTATTTTCTGGATGTGGCTCTCAGCCATTTTTGGGATGGCTACAAAATATGCTGAAGCCGTACTCGCTGTGAAGTATCGCGTCCAGGACGATGACGGAGAAATGTCAGGCGGACCAATGTACTACCTGGAAAGAGGCCTGAAACAAAAATGGCTTGGCGTTCTTTTCGCTTTATTTGGTGCAGTGGCGGCATTTGGAATTGGGAATATGGTTCAGTCCAATTCTGTTTCAGATGTAGTGGCAGACACTTTTGGAATTAACACCTGGATCACAGGTATTGTACTTACGGTTTTCACTGCTTTAGTAATACTTGGCGGGATTAAGAGCATCGGTAAAGTTACTTCACTTTTCGTCCCCATCATGGTTGCATTTTATTTAGCAGCAGGACTTATTGTTATGATTTTGAATTTTTCTCTTATTCCTGATGCATTTGCTACTATTTTTTCACAGGCTTTTGGAAATGATGCCATCGCAGGCGGCGTGATCGGCGCCATTATCCGATATGGTGTAGCGCGTGGAGTATTTTCAAATGAAGCTGGTCTTGGTTCTGCCCCGATTGCCGCAGCGGCAGCCAAAACCGATATGCCCGGTCGGCAGGGACTCGTTTCAATGACACAGGTGTTCCTTGACACCCTCATCGTTTGTTCGATAACGGGTCTGACAATTGTTATGGCAGGATTGTATGAAAGTGGAGATTTGGAAGGCGGAGCATTAACCTCCGCATCTTTTGAACATTTCATAGGCGGCTTTGGCCCGATTATTGTAACAATTGGTCTTGTCTTCTTTGCAGCGTCTACTATAATTGGCTGGTCTTACTACGGAGAAAAATGTTTTCAATATCTGGTGGGATCAAAAAAGCTGAATATCTGGTACCGCGTCTTGTTTGTAATTGCCGTAATGATCGGTTCTGTTTCTTCTTTGGATGTGGTGTGGTTATTCTCCGATGTGATGAATGGATTAATGGCCTTCCCTAACTTGATCGGTCTTCTTGGCTTGTCCGGTGTAGTCATTTATGAAACGAAGCGGATTCAAGAGAAAATTAAAGAGGAAAAAGCGGAGAAACGTAAAACCGCATAAACTCTATCAGTTCTTATTGACAGATCGATTAAATCATGGAAAGATGAAGATGACGGATCGAAGGGACTGACGACTAGATGAACTTATCTGTAAAATCTACTGAAAACGCTGAATATATGATTGACCAAATTAAAGATCGCCTGAGAATTGTGAATGCAGGCGCGATTAAAGCGACACATTTTGATGAAGAAATGTATGAAGAACTGCATGACCTTTACACAATGGTTATGAAACGGGATAATTTCAGTCCAAGCGAAATGCAGGCAATTGCTGAAGAACTGGGCAATTTGCGTAAAAATCAATAGTAATTTATTTGTAAAAGGGCCTTGTCATAACTGATAATAGTAATATAATGAGGCAAAAAATATGTAATAATATGAGGTCAACGGAGCGGAAGGTGGCGACTCCTGCTGATGACGGCAAGCTGAGACTTTACAGGGCAACACCCTGAAAGTCTCAGAGCCGTTCCAAGCGACCGCCTGAAGCGTAGTGAACCGATCGCAGAGCTTGAGACACTTTTGTCCCAAGCTCTTTTTCTATGAAGCTTTATCAACCCCGTTTTCGCTCATGGATGGTTGCTCTTCAGCTTCACGCATGTGTGTTTCCTGCTCTACATTAAAGTGTGATAAATGAACATTCAATTGCTCAACATCCTGCTCAAGATCCTGCGCTGTTTCAAATACTTGCTGCATGGCAGCATAAGCGTCTTCTGCGCTTGCTGAGGTTTCTTCAATCCCTGCCGCAGCTTCTTCAGAGACCGCTGCAATTTGTTCAATATCCTGATTAATTTCATTTGTTCTCTTAACGACATCATAGAGGGAATTTGACACTAATTTAATTTCTCCTGATACCCGTTTGACGTGATCATCAATACTTGAGAAGGATCGATTTGTTTTCTCCATTTGTTCCGTACCTTTTTCAACCAGACCATATCCATTTTTTAGCACTTCCACTACCTCTTTTGACTCTGCCTGGATCGTGGAGATATTCGATGTGATGCCTGAGATGGACGATGATACTTGCTCTGCCAGTTTTCGTACTTCATCTGCAACTACTGCAAAGCCCCTGCCATGCTCTCCGGCACGCGCTGCTTCTATCGCTGCATTTAAAGCGAGTAAATTCGTCTGGTCTGCAATCTGCTGGATCACCTGCACGAGATCGCTAATGTTTTCAGTCTGACTGTCAAGCCCTTCCACCCGGTTCATTGCATCCTTAAAGTTACGATTAATATTCTGTACGTTTTGAATGGTTTCGATCATATTAGCTGACCCCTCTTGCGTAAGCACCAGCGTTTTCTCTGCTGTATCCCGGGCTTGCTCCCCCAGCGAAGCAAAGGATGAGATTTCGTCAGAAAAAGCAGTGATTTTATGGCTTAGAGAACTGGAAGATTCAGCTTGAACACCAGCCCCATCAGCAAGCTCGATCATTGTGCCGGCAATTTGACTGCTGCCCTCTCTAACCTCACGTGCATGGGCAGAAAGCATTCTCCCCCGTGATAAAACGGTTGATGAAACCAAATGTATATCTGTTACCAAATGTCGAAGCTGTGCATTCATATCATTTACAGTGTGGACTAAAGTGCCGAGCTCATCTTTGCTGTTCAGCATGAGCGATTCGGCAGGAAGCTGTCCCTGCGCAATCGTTTTCATTCTTAAAGTGACCATTCGAATGGGTTTAATAATTCGATGAGCTGCCAGCATACTTAAGGCAATGGAAGCTGCTAATACAATTAGCGTAACAATACCAATGGTCAACATCATGCTTTCTGCCTGTGCTTCATTTTCCAAAATAGCAAGATCCATTTTCGTCTGTTTTTCCTCAGAGAGAGTCGCTAAACTATCCATTAATGATCTAGCAGTGGGTTCATAATTGGAACGGAAAAGCACTCTGGCTTCTTCTTCTCTTCCACTGTCATACATACTGAACACCCGTTGTTCTACATTGTCCTGCCAGACTCTTGCTATCGTCAGAACCGAACTGACATCACTCCCGGCATTAAATTTAAGAAGCTGCTCAGAAATTTGATCATTTTGTTCTGAAAGCGCTAAAAATCTTTCTTTATAATCTTCCTCACCATATAAAACATATCCTCTAGTTAAAGCGATTTGCTGTGAAATATTATATTTCTTTTCCTGATCGAGAGTCATCATAGCCATATCACTATCTACCAGTTCTTTTGTATGCGCATTCATTTCTTTGATTTCAAAAATAGTAAAACCGGATAACCCTATTATTAATAAAATGACCCCCAGAAAATAAACAAGCAGTTTCCACTTTAATTTTTTCATTTTCATCCTCCCCCATATGTATAAAACAAAAGAACTATTCCCCTGTTAAGTATATCGACCTAAACTATTTATTGTAAATAGAGAAAATAAGATAAATGATCAAGTTTAATATTGTAAAAAGAATCGTCAGTCAGAAACCTTTTCATAACCTGTAGAAATTACAATCGTACACACAAAAAAACGCCTCGTCTTCCTTTTACAGGAAGACTGAGGCGGCTAAGCTATTCTCTATTAATCGTTACGCAAGTAATTTTAAAGCTTCTCTTGTAAAGGCCGGTATGTCATCAGGTGTACGGCTTGTCACGAGCTGATTCCCACAAACAACAACTTCTTCATCCTTATATGTGGCACCTGCATACTCCATATCCACTTTAATCGAAGTAAATCCAGTAGCTGTACGTCCTTCAAGAGATTTAGCTGTGATTAAAAGCTGTGGACCATGGCATATTGAAAATACAGGTTTTTTATCATCCATAAACGATTTTGCGAAAGCTACAAACCTCTCATCTCCGCGCAGCAGATCCGGTGAAAAGCCGCCGGGAATAAAAAGTGCATCGAAGTCCTGAGGAGAGACATCATCGATTGACTTATCAATCGTCACAGTAGCTTCACCCTGTTTGCCTGTTACCTGACTGCCTGCTTCTTTTTCAATAGTTACGACTTCATGACCAGCTTCCTTAAAAGATTGAGCAGGATCTGTAAACTCCACATCTTCAAAATAGCTTGTTAAAACTGTTGCAATTTTAGCCAATGAAAACATCTCCTTCTAAATTAATTCATTCATATAAGTTATTTTCCACCATCAGAGGAAAATAAACATCGATCAGCTTTCCTTTTGAATTTTCACGATAAACCATCCGCCTTCTCTGATAATTGCAGAGGGCTTATCCATTTTAAAGCCTGCCTTTTGAGTGATCTCACGCAGTTCATCCTCAGAAGGAATTGGATATAGGTTGTCGAAGGTTAAAAAGAAACTATTAAATGCGCTTGAGAACTGCTTGCCATGCTTCGCTTTTTGCAAAGGAGATATAATGGTCGCAATCCCATTTTCCTTAATAATTTCGGATAAACGTTCAAAGAATGCCTGCCTCTCTTCAGGATTAATATAGTGCAGTAAATTATTCACCATTACGTAATCCAGCGGCTCTTCTGGTTCATATTCCTCGATATCGGAATGAATGATTTCTATATTTTCATATGGGCCGGAAGCTTCCTTGGCACTATCCGCAACTTCTTTACTGATTTCAACCCCTTTGAGGTTTAGATCAGGATATTTCTTAGCTAGACGGATCAAATATCCAGCCTCTCCACACCCAATGTCCAATATGGACGTTACATTGTGTTTTTTTACATTCCGGTCTATTAGATGGAAGGCGAGCAGCTCCAGCAGTGTTGACGTTTTTGCCACAGTAGGTGCGTGCTGTTCCGAATCAAAATGATTGCGTTTTTTTTCTCTCATCAGTTCCGGATAGGAAAGAAGCGATGGAATATGAAGCTCCATCATTTCTTTCAACAAATCACCGGAAGAAGGATTGTTCTCTTTGCCTCGCGGAAGCTTCCAGGATTTTTTGACACTTACTCTGCCTTTTTCATCTTTTTTTAAATGCTTTAGGGCAACTCCGACCTCTACCCATTGCTCAAGAAGCTCCGGCTCAAGATCATATGCATCCGATACATCCTCCACTCTCACCGGACGCTTAAATGCCTCAAACAAATCTAAATCAAAGCCGACATAAGCATGCCAGCTGTATAAGAACGGAACGTTGGTTTTCATCCATATTCTTGCTTTCCACATATTCTGCAAATCTTTTATCATCCTTGTCTTCCCCTTTCAAAGGAAATCTCTTTTTATTTTTCTCTCTAACCCCATGTCCTGTAAAAAAATATGTACGGTGATTTCATTGGGACATGATTTCGTATAAAATCTATTTATCACTTGTCCCTTTATTGTCTCCACTACTTATACTCCTTTGTGTATCCTTTCTGATGAAAAAGAAAACAAATAAATGTGTTTTTTTATAGCTGAATGTAAAAAATAGTCTAATCTGAGCTATGTAAATCTATTTCTAACCAGCTGAGAAGTTGATGGACGGTAAACAAGGCTGGGAGATAAATAAAAATTTAAAGAAGTATATGACATTTATATGTGGAAAGTGGAACCGGTCAAGAAGAAGTTGGGACAAAACTTAGTATTTGTTAATAGATGAGGTTAGCAGAGTAAAAGGTGTCGGCTCCCTGGCGTGGTATAACGGCGAGCTGAGAATTAACAGGGCAGAGCGCTGAAATGGCTCCAGTCTTCATTCATGCGGAAAAGCGTACCCCTGAAGCGCAGCGAACCAGTCAAAAAGCCTGAGACGTATTTGTCCCAGGCTCTCATCTCTTTTACTTGTTTACGAAGTTCTATCATCTAAAATTATAAAATCTTTCACGAACTCATAAGGGGCAAAGTAAGCCTTACAGTTGTTCCTTCATTCAGCTTGCTTTCGACTGTGAGCGAACCCTTATGAATTTCTATAATTTTTCTGCAAATCATTAAACCCAGTCCTGTTCCTTTTTCTTTCGTGCTGTAGAAGGGCTCTCCAAGCTTTTTCAGCCGCTCTTCATCAATACCGTTGCCCGTGTCCTGGATTGTCACTATTGCTTTTTTACTCTCTTTCTCAAGATGAACAGTTAGTGTACCGCCAGCGGGCATCGCTTCAATTGCGTTCATGAATAAGTTAAGAAAAACCTGCTTAATTTTATGCGATTCGCAGTTACAGGCTACCTCTTCCATTGTGACATCAATTTTGACATTATTTTTTAGCGCTTCAATTTTTATAAATTCGACTGATTGCATCATAATCGTTTTCAATGAATTTATTTTAGAAGTAATGGCCTGGGGCTTCGCGAGAGTCAACAGCTCCCCTGTCACATACTCAATGCGGTTCAGTTCATTTTGAAGAAGCTCTATATAAATAGAAGCATTCTGCTCTTCTCCCAAAAGCTGAAGAAACCCTTTTAAAGTAGTTAGTGGATTTCGGATTTCATGCGCCACCCCTGCTGCAAGCTGACCGACAAGGGCCAGTTGTTCCGATTTTTTCAGCAAATCCTCTGTTGTTTTTAAAGTGGACAGATCCTGAACAATAACAGCTATTCCAATAACTATTCCTTTTTTAGAGCGGATCGAAGATATATGGAGTGAAACCGTACAGGCTTTTCCGTCTTTTTTTCGAAATGTGGTTTCAAGATACTCAAGATCGTCCCCATTTAATGCATTGTTGATTTTTTCTTTGTCTTCAGGAGACAGATCTTCGTGGAACAGTTCCTGGATGCTTCGGCCGATAAACTCTTCTTTTTTCAGCCCGAATATAGATTCGAACTTGTGGTTCATCGCAAGAAATAATCCACTTTCCGAAAGTAAAGAAGCTCCATCATTCGTATGATTAAAATAAGCTTCGAGCAAATACGCTGTTTCCTTTAGCTTTTGATCCATTTTTACAATTTCGGTAATATCTCTGCCGACCCCAAACGCTCCCTCTATTTTTCCATCGATGACAATCGGCACTAATGTACAGCTGATATGACTTTCACTTTCGTCATGATTACGGATGATTGTGTTGTAGGACTGCGCTTCTCCCGCAAGCGCTTTTTGCAGATATTCTTTCGTAAATTCATACCTGTCAGCTCTTACAAAGTCACGATAGTCCTTGCCTACCAGTGTATCATCCGTAATTTTCATCCTTTTTTCAGCAGCAGAATTAATTTCTCTTACAATAAAATCACGATCAATAAGGAAAATATTATCTATATGATCGTACATTAAAGACTGATATTTTTGCTTATTTCGTTCCAATTCCCTTTGTGTATTTTTCATATCTGTAATGTCTGTCACGAGACAAATAATTTCTGTGGTGACCCCCTCTTCTACTGCAGGAATTACAGAAGCAATAAATTCAAGTCCGCAGATCGTCCCTTCATACGTAGCTTCAATCTGCTGGTCCCAAACCCGGTGGCAAAGAGGTACATAGTCCTCAAGCTCCTTTTCTGGAAAGACGGAATGCAACCTTTGATTTTTCAATTCAAGAGGATTCATATTCAATTTTTCAAATAAGCTTCCCGTTCCGAGTTTGATCACAAAATCGTTTTTATCTTTTTTTAATTTCAATAAAAATACTGAATGTGAAATGGATGGAACTTCTTTATCTTCTATATAAATATTTACAGAAGATCTGTTTACCCCCTGGTCAGCACAGTCTTCAAAGGTGATTTGAATCAGTCTAATCTTTTCTGCACCATAATCTGAAGGAGTGACTGTAATTTTCATTCCTTTTTCACCTGACTTTGAGCGAAGTGTCAGTTCAGATATGATTTCCTGATTTTCCTTGAATGCATTTGTTATACAAGAGAGTAAATCTATATTTCGAAAAGAATCAAAATCAGTCAGATGAATGGAAGAACTCGTCTTATTTATACCAAATAACACGGTGAATGAGTCGTTCATACCGACTACTTGCAGCCTCTCATCTACAATGGCCACCGGTTTTTCATTCTGCTTTTTAAAAAATTTGTTTTTTTGCGGGATATGCTCCATATACATTCCCTCTCTCTATATATTGTTGATCTAATTTTATCAATTTTATAGTATAAATGAAAGATTTTAAGGTGTTTTAAGCAGTGTTTATATTATCCTAAACAAAAAAGCACAAGACCGGTTTTACAGGCCTTGCGCTTTTCATTTTATTTTTTCTTAATGTCTTCCAAATAATACTTATCTGAGGTGAAAAATTCATGTTTGAGTTCCTTTACTTTATTGCTCAACAGCAGAATTGCGATTAAGTTTGGTATTAAAATCGCAGCAAGCATGATGTCCAGGAAGCCCCAGATCACTTCTGCAGCTCCAACTGCCCCTAAGATAATGGCTGCCAAATAAACAAACTGAATCGCGTAGGAAGCTTTTAAGCCGAACAGGAACTCTGCCTGCTTTGCTCCATAAAAGATAATAACCAAAATCGTAGAAAGTACAAAGAATATTAAGGAAACCGTTACAAGGATGCTTCCAAAAGTGCCAAAATAGCTTTCAAAAGCAATTGTCGTAAGTGCACTGCTGTTTTCCATCGCGTTTTCACCTGTCCACACTCCGGAAGATAAGACAACAAAAGCAGTGGCTGTACAAATGACGAGAGTATCAATCACGATTCCTCCGATTGACCAGAAGGCCTGGCGTACAGGATGGTCCGTTTGAGCAGCTGCATGTGCCATTGGCGCTGTACCCAGACCTGCTTCATTGGAGTACAAACCACGCGCAAACCCCCAGCGTATGACGTCAACAATTGCTGCACCGGCAAATCCGCCAACTACAGGTGCTGGAGAAAATGCATTAGAGAAAATCAAGTTAAAAAATTCAGGAAGCATTTCTAAATTCATAAACAAAATAACAACGGCTCCCCCTACATAAACGAGTGCCATAAACGGAATAAAAACCTGTGTGACTTGGCCAATTCTTTTTATCCCGCCAAACACAATAATTCCTACAATTACGGCCACTGCAATTCCTGTCCAAAGAGCAGGAATATTAAAGGATTCCTCTACTGTGCTTGATAAAGAATTCCCCTGTACCATGATACTTGGAATCAATTCAAGCATCAGAGCAAAGGAGAACCAGATACCAAGCCACTTCATTCCAAGACCTTTTGTCATATAGTACATAGGACCGCCAACAAATTCACCTTTCTCATTTTTTTCGCGATAATGAACGGCCAATGCGCTTTCTGAAAATTTAAGTGACATACCAATTAAAGCGATAACCCACATCCAAAAGACTGCTCCAGGTCCACCAAACATAATGGCAGCTGGTACTCCGACTATGTTTGCAGCACCGACCGTTGAGGATAATGCCGAGGTCAGAGCCTGAAATGGCGTAACCGTCCCTTCGCCTTTTGGCTTCTTAAAAATACTTCCGAATGTTTGCTTAAAAATATAAATAGGATAGCGAAACTGAATAAAACCAAGTTTTACAGTCATGAAGATTCCCGAAAATAGTAAAATAGCGATTAATGGATACCCCCAAAGCTGCTCTGAAAAAGTAGCCACTCCTTCTAAAAAACCTTCCAAATACTTCTCCCCCTTTTAAGTGAATAGTTTATGTAAACTTAACTAATAATTGGTTTTCCCTGCTTAAACCAAACTAAACAAGAAAATTGATATTTTTTGTCACATAATAGGAAAATAGCTTTTCATTAAACAAGGTAGAAATGGCTGGTAAATGACAGACTCATTTCTGGTGTCTCGCTTCATTCTTATCATTTAGTTTGTATTTTCCTTTCCTTCTCCGAGGAAATACAAAATAAGCCTGAGACATTGGGGTCTCAGGCTCTATATCCGGTTCACAGCGTATTAAGTGGACGACTTCGGTGGGATCAGCTTCCCCTCTGTTCATCTCATACAAATGACAGATATTGCTTACTTTTAAACTTTTCTTAGTTATGTCTATGATACATTCGAATCTAAGATCTAATTAATGCTGTTTGTTAATTCCCACTACTAACTGCATCACTAGATATTCTTGGCAAAATTAAAATTTCCACTCTTCTGTTTTGTGCTCTGCCTGATTCAGAATCATTGGATGCGATTGGCTGGTATTCTCCAAACCCTTTTGCGCTGAACCATTGCGGATCGAGGTTCGGATTATCGATCACCAGCTTCATAAAATTAACTGCTCTCATTACGCTTAATTCCCAGTTAGAACTGAAATCTGCACTTCCAATCGGTACATTATCCGTATGTCCGGATATAATTACGTTCCTCGGCGGGTCAAATTCAAGAAGCTGTGCAACTTCTTCTGCTGCGCCGCTGTATGAAGCCTGAACCGTTGCTGACCCTGAAGCGAACAGGACATTATCCCGGATCGTCAGCAAAAGCCCTTCATCTGTCAGCTGTGTGGCAAATTGGTCACTCAAATTGTTTTTCGAGATGTATTCATCGATGGCACGCTGAATTTCCTTTAGTTCTTCCTGGTCTCTCGCAATAGCTGAATCCCTATCTGCCTGTCCATCCAGAATTTCCTGAACCGTTTGCTCTGCTTCCGTTAACTCCGTATCCGTTTCATTAGCGCCCTCAACAGGGTCAATTTGGTCTTCCTGGTCGTTTTCTTCGATCAGGCTGGCATAATCCAGTACATTTTCTCCACCTGTAAAAATATCATTGAAAACCTGTGACATCTGCTGGAATTTAGCTTCATTCACACTGCTGCTTGCAAATAACACAATAAACAGCGCTAAAAGCAACGTTAACAGATCCGCATAGGGCAGCAGCCAGGACTCATCTACATGCTCTTCATGTTTATGCTTTTTTCTACGCCTCGACACTTTCAACCGCCCCGCTTTCATCCATTAGCTTTTCTCTTTCTTTCGCTGGCAGATAAGATGCAAGCTTTTGTTCGATGACTCTGGGCGCCTCTCCTTCCAAAACAGATAAAATGCCTTCAATCATCATATTTTTGATCATCACTTCATTTGTTGATTTCCGTTTAAGCTTATTGGCAAATGGATGCCATAAAACATAGCCGGTAAAAATCCCTAACAGAGTAGCTATAAAAGCAGCAGAAATCGCATGTCCCAGTGCCTCTGTATCATTCATATCGCCAAGTGCAGCAATCAGCCCTACAACAGCTCCCAAAACACCGAGAGTGGGGGCGTACGTTCCTGCCTGAGTAAAGATTGATGCGCCTGAAAGATGACGTTCTTCCATCGCATCAATTTCTTCTGACAGTACATCTCTTATATAATCCGCATTTTGACCGTCAATCGCTAAACCAAGACCATTTCTTAAAAAAGAATCTTCAATTTCTTCCGTCTTTGTTTCAAGAGCCAGCAGGCCTTCTTTCCTTGCCAGCTCTGCCCATTCACCAAACATCCGGATGACCTGCTTAACATCCGTTGATTTGTTTTCTTTAAAAAGAATGCCAAAAAGCTTTGGGACACGCTTTAATTCTGACATTGGAAATGCAATGGTCACAGACGCAACCGTTCCTAAAATGATAATCATTAAAGCTGGACCATTCAAAAGAGCGCTCGGCTCTACACCTTTCAGCACAATACCGATGCCAATCGCTAAAAATCCGAATATTATTCCAAATACTGTGGACTTATCCAATCATTTCACCTACATTCACAGATTTCTTGCTTACTATCTTTATATCGGTAAACATCGACTGCACTTTAGATTTTTATTTTTTCTCCAGCAGAAGATGGCTTTTTTTGATTTATTAAAATAAATTGATAAAATAAATGTGAATCTATTTACATAAAGGAGACTACAATGATGACTCATCAGGAATTATTAGAAAAATATGCTGACCTTGCCGTAAAAGTAGGCGTCAATATTCAGCCGGACCAGTGGCTGTACATTGGAGCAAGTATTGAAAACGCACCTTTTGTTAGACTTGTTACAAAAAAGGCATACGAAGCAGGAGCAAGACAGGTTTTTGTCGATTGGGCAGATGATGAAGTAAACCGCATGCGGTATGACCTCGCGCCGGAGGATTCGTTCAGTGAATTTCCAGAATGGAAGCGCATAGAGCGTGAATCCATGGCAAAAGAAGGTGCTGCTTTTATGAATATTGTGTCTGCAAGTCCTGATCTTTTAAAAGGAGTGGATCCTGAAAAGATCTCTTCTTTCCAGCAGGCTGCCGGAAAAGCACTTTCACAATACCGCAAGTACATTCAGTCAGATAAAGTCAGCTGGACTGTAATAGCCGCTCCGTCTGCAGGATGGGCAAAAAAAGTGTTTCCGGATCATTCAGAGGTAGAGGCAGTAAGCTCCTTATGGAACGCTATCTTTAAAGCCGTCCGTGTTGACCAGCCAGATCCTGTGGCAGCATGGAAGAAGCATGATGAAACGCTTCACGAAAAAGCAGCTTACCTGAATGCTAAAAAATATACAAAGCTTCATTACACAGCCCCAGGTACGGACTTAACCATTGAGCTGCCAAAAGGGCATCTTTGGGCGGGTGCTGGGAGCATAAATGAAAAAGGACATACCTTTATGGCAAATATGCCGACAGAAGAAGTTTTTACTGTCCCTCATAAAGATGGCGTAAATGGAACTGTTACGAATACAAAGCCTTTAAGCTATGGTGGCAATATTATAGACGGATTCACTCTTACCTTCGAAAATGGCAGGATTGTTGATGTAAAAGCAGATGAAGGCGAACAAATTCTGAAAAAATTAATCGCCACCGATGAAGGCTCTCAACGTCTGGGCGAAGTGGCTTTAGTCCCTCACAAGTCACCAATTTCTCAATCAAATGTCTTGTTTTACAACACGCTTTTTGACGAAAATGCGTCCAACCATCTGGCTATCGGCAGTGCCTACGCATTTTGTGTAGAAGGCGGCAAAACAATGAATGAAGAGGAACTGGCCAGCAGCGGCCTTAACAGCAGCATTACGCATGTTGATTTTATGATCGGCTCAGATCAAATGAATATTGATGGAATTAATGAAGATGGTACTACTGAACCTGTATTTAAAAACGGCGATTGGGCATTTTAATTTCTGATCGCTGACTGCGGCTAAAACTAGAACTGCCCTCCTGTCAGCCCAGCTGGCAGGAGCATTTTTGTTCGGTAAAGGCAACGAACTGGGCTGATGCTGATCATTGTCTTTTACTTATGGATGCTGAACGATCATTCGTTTGTCGTGGATTAATAAAAGATTTTACTAATAGGTGCTCCATACCTTATACTTAAGTCATAAACAGACTTATTCATTTTGAGAGGAGGCTGTGCGTAATGCTTCAGATGACAGCAACTTTAATTGGCTTCGTAGCTCTTATCGGATTGGTAGGCGGCGCCCTAATGTATTTTCTAAGAATTCCTTTAAATTCAAAAGATGCGGAAAAAGTAGATCCTAAACCATAAAACATTGGCCATGCGCCAATGTTTTTTTACTTCAGCCTTCTTTACATAAGTTCAATTTGGCAATTTAGGAATAAAACAGGATCCGTCACCACAGATTACATAAAAAGGAGAATATACAATGCAAAATCAAAAATTTATGAGCGACACGCGAACGATTCAGACCAGCCATGTTCTCCCTCCCGATACGAACCATCATGGAACTTTATTTGGCGGAAAGCTAATGGCTTATATTGACAATGTAGCTTCAATTGCTGCCACTAAATTAGCCAGAGCTGCAGTTGTTACTGCTTCCACTGATTCTGTAGACTTTTTAAAGCCCATTCGAGTGGGAGATGCAGTTACTTTAGAAGCGTTTGTTACCTACACAGGCAAAAGTTCGATGGAAGTGTTTGTAAGAGTGACTACTGAAAAACTTCTGACAGGTGAAGAGTCAGTGGCTGCGATCTCCTTTCTTACGTTTGTGGCTCTGACAGAGGACGGGAAACCGGCTAGAGTACCTCAGATTATCGCTGAAACGGAAGAAGAGAAATGGCTCAATCAAACAGCAGAAAACCGGGCCTCTCACAGAAAAGCCAGAAAGCTCCACAGTCAGGAGCTTGCACAATTTTTTTCAAAAAAGCATTTGTAGTACTCACTTTATTTTCCCGGCCCCTAAAGGCTGGGTTTTTTTTGTCGATATACATTAAGTGAGTTTACAATATATGAGTATTTATTCTCATAAAACTCTTTATTAAGGGAATTTTTACTAGTATAATAGATTTAGTTACATAAAGGACTTTAGTTTTACTAGTTTATTTAATACTTATGCAAATGGAGGATACATATGAAACTATTAACATGGGCACTTTCACTGACTCTTTTCGTGACATTGCTATCGGGCTGTCAGCTGAGCGAGCCGGAGGCAAAAAGTACTTCATTTAAGGCCGCCATCGGAATTTTGCTTTCAGATACAGGTCTTGGAGATGGCTCCTTTAATGATGCCGCATTTAAAGGACTTGAACGTGCTCGAAATGAACTGGGAGTGCGGTTTGATTACCGTGAGGCCCCAGATGGCGACTATGAAGAAAAATTAAATGAATTAATTGAGGAAGACATGGATTTGGTTATCGGTCTTGGATTCTCTGTTCAGGAAGCACTTGAGAAAGTGGCAAAGGAAAATCCTGATCAGTCCTTTCTCTTAATCGATGGTTCTTCTGATGTCAAAAATATTATGTCGATGACTTTTAAAGAGCATGAAGCAAGCTTTCTTGTTGGTGTTGTTGCGGCCATGACGAGCAAAACCGGTGTGATTGGCTTTATCGGAGGAATGGACGCTGACGTCATTCACCGTTTTGAAGCAGGGTACAGAGCCGGAGCATTGTATGCTGATCCGGAAATTAAGATCATCTCAGATTATGCGGGTGATTTCGGCGACGCTGAACTGGGCGGGAAGCTGGCTTCTGAGCAGATAGATAAAAAGGCAGACTTTCTTTATCCTGCTGCCGGCTATACCGGAATTGGGGCCATATTAAAAGCTCAGGAAGAAGGAGTCTTTGCTGCAGGTGTTGACGGGGATCAATTTTTCGTTGCGGAAAAAGCTGTAGTGACATCGATGATGAAAAATGTGGACATTGCTGTATTTGACCTCGTGGAAGCCCTGGTCAATGATTCAGGTGAAATCACCGACTATGAACTGGGACTTGCAGAAAACGGCGTGACTCTTGCTGAAATCAGACTGGCAGACTTATCGGTCACTCAGCAGGCAAAGCTGATTGATGCTCGAAAAAAAATTATATCCGGTGATATAACAGTACCGGATAAAGTGAACTAGGAGGGTTCTCTTATGGCATTGCGCAACCGTTTATTTTTACTCGCTTTCATCCCTCTTGTACTATCTACCATCATTATTGCAATGATTGTCTACCAGATGATTTCAGTGAATTCAGCTTCTGAGGAAGACGTGAATGTTCTTCTGGAAATTGAATCCTTAAACAGTGAACTGCTTATTTCCCAGCAGTCTCTTGCTAATTTTTCCCTCAGTCCAAATGAAAGCAATCGGCTGAATACACAAAATCAGCTGATGGCTACAGAGGAAAACATTACACAGCTTGCAGGAATCCTGCCGACAGAGGACTTACAAAATCAGCTTGGAATTATAAAAAGCAAATATGAAGAACTGATAAAAGAAGCCGGTGATGCCCTGGACCAGGGTTCTGTATCCGAAACGAGCAGACAGTCGTCCAGATTGGCTGGAATAACAAATGACCTTTATTTGCTAGATAGCTTGGCAGACGATTGGCACAGCAATAAAGTACAAATAACCGAACAGAAAATCAATTTCATCGTCACATTTGCTATTTGTTCAATGGCAGTCATCATTCTTTTGTCTATAGGCGTAACATTACTGATTTCAAATAGAATAACTCGACCTTTAAACAAAATGGTCGAAAACGCAAAACGGGTAGCCGAAGGAGATTTGACCATTACTCTCCCTCCAAGCCGCTCCTCAAAATTTGAAATCGATCAGTTAAACCAGTCATTTAATCATATGATCACAAATTTGCGCGGCACGGTAACTTCTATCGAAAAAATAGGGGACCGGGTCAACAGCTTTACAGGCGATATTTTCGAACGGATGACAGGATTGACGGAAAGCAGTTCACAGGTAGCCGCTTCAACTGAGGAGCTAGCAAAAGGCAGTTACTCTATTTCTGAGGACGTTCAGTCCACAGCGCAGCTAATGACAGGGATGAATCATACGTTCCAGGAAAGTGTTGCAATCGGCAGAGAATCTTCTGATAAAGGGAAGGAAGCTTTACACTCGGTACAATCCGGGCGCGAGTCCCTTCTCATGCAGGAGCAATATGCTCAAAAAGTAGCGGAATCCTCACGAGCAATCAAAACTGCAATTGACCAGTTTACGGAGTATGCCGGAGAAATTCAGCAGGCAGCTGTATTTGTCCGCAGTATTGCAGACCAAACCAACCTCCTCTCTTTAAATGCAGCGATTGAGGCTGCAAGAGCAGGTGAGGCTGGAAAAGGATTTGCTGTGGTAGCCAATGAAGTAAAAAAGCTCGCAGAGGACTCATCACAGGCAACCGACAAAATTTCAGTTATGGTGCAAAACATTCAAAAAGGCATTGCAGCTATAGTTGAGGCAGCTGACGAAGGACAGACGTTATCTTCTAAGCAGCTTGAATCAATGAATGAAACAGAAGCTGCTTTTAAGATCATTTCATCAAAGGTTAAAGCGATTGATGATCAGTTAAGTTCTCTCGTGGAAAGCATGCAGCAATCCAGCACGCAATCCAATCAAGTGGTGATTGCCATTGAAAATATTTCAGCAGTCTCTGAGGAAACCGCTGCCGGAACTGAAGAAATTTATGCTTCAACAGATGAACAGCTAAAAGCTTTTGAAGAAATGAATAAGCAAATTGATGTGTTATCTGAGATGAGTAAAGATATGAAACTCCAGATCAATCAATTTACCTTGCCCAATGTAAGCGAGACAGAAACTACATCGCATGAAAAGAACGAATAAGCTTATATCAGCTTTTTAGAATTTTTCAGACCATCCACCTATATGTGTTCAAATGTCTGCTCAATTTAGAGGATGGGTCACTCGTTCTATTCTCCCTCTAGTGTTCAAAGGTCATTATTTTAATGAAAGAAAGCTTTATAAGTCAGTTAGTGGCAAAATACCAGCCAAAAGTCAGCAATAATACAGTTCCAGAGTGGTTTGTTTTATACTTCTTCCGCAAAAATTAACGTTTAAGAACCTGTCATTCATTGTGATGACGGGTTTTTTTCATTACAGATCGATTATTATTTTATTACAGCAGATCGAATTATTTTAAGAAAGAAAACGCTTCACCCCCTTTTATATAGGAGTTTCACTTCTTTTTATACAATTGTAAAAACTTCGTCTATTTTGTAATATACAATTTCTCCATCGTTCGACTCTCCAACTCTCCTTAAAAATAGTCTATACTACACGGAAGAGCACTCAGGTCAGCGTTTACCCAAGAAGCAGTAAAGTATTTCCACAGCTGAGGGATAAAAAGATAACATGAATCTTTCTTCCTCCCCTGTCTAAATTCGACAGAAATAGAGCTGAACGCGGCTGCAAAGTGCCTATATTTGACAAACTACAATCCTTATAAACTATAACAATAATATCGGAGGAATCATACATGCTATCAAACGCTGAAATCGGCATCGACTTAGGAACGGCTAATATACTGGTATATAGTAAAAATAAAGGCATCATTATGAATGAGCCTTCTGTAGTAGCAATTGATATTAACACCAAAAAGGTTCTGGCAGTCGGGATTGACGCCAAAAATATGATTGGTAAAACGCCTGGCAATATTGTCGCAGTCCGTCCTTTAAAAGACGGGGTAATTGCGGACTTTGATGTCACAACGGATATGCTGAAACATATAATGGGAACGATTGGAAAAAAACTTGGATTTTCTATGCGCAAACCAAGTGTGGTGGTGTGCACCCCTTCAGGAGCGACGTCTGTTGAACGCAGGGCCATTCATGATGCAGTGAAAAACAGCGGTGCAAAAGCTGTTCATTTGATTGAAGAGCCTGTAGCAGCTGCTATCGGAGCAGACCTTCCAGTGGGAGAACCTGTAGCGAACGTTATTGTGGATATCGGCGGCGGAACCACAGAAGTAGCGATTATTTCGTACGGAGGCGTTGTATCGTGCAATACAATTCGTGTTGCAGGCGATAAAATGGATGAAGATATCATTCAATACATCCGCAAGTCCTATAATCTTTTGATAGGCGAACGAACTGCTGAGCAAATAAAAATGGAAATCGGCTATGCCCCTATCGAACATGAAAGTCTTGAAATGGAAATCAGGGGACGTGATCTTGTGACGGGTCTGCCTAAAACCATCTCATTAACGTCAAAAGAGGTTCAGCAGGCCATTCAGGAGTCATTATCAAGCATTCTTGAAGCCATCCGGGCAACGTTGGAAAACTGCCCTCCCGAACTTAGCGGAGATATTGTAGACCGCGGAGTTATTTTATCCGGAGGCGGAGCCCTTTTAAATGGAGTACAGCAATGGCTAAGCGAGGAAATTGTTGTTCCCGTACACATTGCACCAAATCCGCTTGAGTCTGTAGCGATTGGTACAGGAAAATCATTATCTGTTATTGATAAGCTTCAAAAAATAGCCAGATAACAAGGAACGAACCTTAATTTGCGCATTAGCGGCGAAGAGTCAGAAAACAGCGATTTTCTTTCTGAAAATCGCTGTTTTTTGCGTTTATTCTTTTTTATTCAGGGTAAACACTTTTCCTTTTAGAAAAAGTGATCTAAACTATAAGTTGTTTCGTTTACATATTAACACGGAAATTGTTAAGTGGCTCTTGTTCCCGTATGATAGAACTATCATATTTTTCAGCAAAGGAGTTTGTTATGTCGGGACCACAAGATATTGAACTTTATCAGCAGCTATTGCAGAAAGACAAGAGTGCCTTAGAGTCATTGTATGACCGCTATCACAAATTAATTTATTCGTTTTCTTTCCGCATGACAAAGGATACGACTCTGGCAGAAGAAGTCGTACAGGAAGTTTTTATTAAGCTGTGGAATTCTCACTCACCATATAGTGAAGAAAAAGGAAAATTTTCCTCCTGGCTCCTCACCATGACTCGGAACACTGCTTTGGATCACTTGCGCAAACAGTCCTCCAAGCCGGCGGTCGAGTTTGAAGAAAGAGATTCACTAAACGAAACAGCAGAAACACCGAGTGATCTTCTTGAAGAAAAAGAGAAAAACCTGCTTGTTCGCCGCTCCGTTCAAAAATTAAAAAAAGAGCAGCGCCATATTATTGAATTATTTTATTTTCAGGGATTAACCCATGAAAAAATTTCAGACAGGACGGGACTGCCGCTCGGTACTGTTAAAGGAAGAATACGGCTGGCATTAAAGCATCTGAAATCGCATCTACACGAGGAGGGAGGAAAAGCCAATGGCTAAACACGGAGCTGAATGTGATCAAATTATCGATTATTTTAACGGGCACTTATCACAGGCGGAAAAAGAAGCATTTGAACATCATCTAGAACATTGTCCAGAATGCCAGGCAGAACTGGCAGAATGGAACGCCTTGATTGAAGACCTTCCTTATGATTCAGAGCCTGTATCACCGCCTGAAGGAATGAAGGAAAGAGTTCTGACAGCGGTTTTTGCAGAAGAATCATCTAAACCGCATACACCTCCAGCAGAACCTGCATCGATTAGTGATAGTAAATCTAATTCTTCCTCCCGATTTAGACGTTCTTCAGCAAAGTGGGCTCTGCCGGCAGCTGCTGCTTTACTTCTTTCTCTTGGTGGCAATGCATTTTTGTACAATGAATTACAGCAGCAATCAACAGAATTAACGCAAACCCAGGATACAGTTGATGAACTGCTTCAATATGTAACGTTATCACCAACCGGCGAAGCGGAAACCAGCCCTGCGGCGACTGCCTCCATAGTGAGAACAGGGTCTGAGGTCAACGTGGTGATCAACGCCTCATCCCTAGGACCGCTTGCAAATGATGAAGTCTATCAGGTGTGGTTAATCGAGGGCGAAAGTCCGAAAAGAGCTGGTACATTTGTAGCCAGTGAAAACGGGGCAGGAGCTGTTGTGTTTACGCTGGATGAATTTAATTCGGATCAATGGAACCAAATTGCCATTTCACATGAACCTGATGCACAAAGCGAAACACCTGAAGGAGAAGTTATATTAGCCTCGGAGCTTTGATTGTATTCTTACTTGATAAAAAACAAGCATGTCCCCGTGACCGTGAATCATGTGGGCATGCTTGTTTCTTTGACTGCATCCTTACATTATATAGGAGCTGTCCTTTTTGTCTTAACTAAAAGGACAGCTCTTTTTATTGGAAACAGGTTCCGTCTTGCTTTTTAAAAAAGACGGCTGGTATAGAAAGTTGGGTGAATTCCAGGTATTTTTATATCGTTTATGAAAAATATGAGAAGCTGCGGGAGATACAGGCGGGATCAGCCAGGTCCAGTCTCCTGTTACCTCTCTCCCAGCATACGCTTCCTTCTCTTCAAATAAAGCAAACTGATTGCCTGCAGTATGATGGTCCACCATGCTTACACCTGCCTGCTTGAAAGAATCCAGTACAGCCTGATTAAGCTCGATAATCGCCCTGTCCTTCCACAAATTCGATGCTAATTGAGTGGATAACCCCATCTTTTCCGCCACTAATGGAAGCTCATTGTATCTTTTTTCATCGGCAAAGTTGCGTGCAGCGATTTCCGTTTCCATGTACCAGCCGTTAAAAGGGGCTGCAATATATTCCAGTCCTCCGATTTCCAATTTCATATCAGAAATAATCGGAACGGCATACCACTTTAATCCAAGCTCATTAATACCAGGAACCGCGCTGTGTTTAATCGGCACTTCTTTTACAATGGAAGACGGAATGCTGAAGTAAAAAGGCTCTTCTTCATTTATCTGAACAACGATTGGCAGTACGTCATATTTTGTGCCTTTGCCTCTCCAGCCTAACGATTCGCAAAACTGTGTAAAAGAAACCGAATGAGGATCTCCTATTATTTCTCCATTTTCCCTGCGATAGCCGGCATAACGAATTAGCTGATGATTCAATATTCTTATAGCATCCTTGTTAATTTGACGGGGTGTAAAGACAGTGATTGTGGGTCTTATTTTCCCATCATTTGTGGCGTATTCTATATGATTAAGCAAGGCTTTTTTAACTTCGTCCTTTGTCAATGCCGTTCTGGCATCCACTACATGCAGACTGTTCCAAAAAAGACGCCCTATACAACGGTTACTGTTGCGCCACGCAGCTCTCGCTCCAAATTGAAGCTCATTTGCAGTATGCGAATACGTACCCGTCCTCTCAATATCTCGCTGGATTTCTTTTAATCTGCTATCTTTTTCCTGAGTACTTCTATTCATCTCACGGCAGTATAGATGAATAAAAGATTCTGCTTTTTCCATTAATGAGTTTGTCATCATCATACGCCCTTTGTCATTCTCTATTTTGATCTTTTATTATCATAGCATGATCAAATTAGCAAGGTCACAAAGAAGCGTTTAAATTCGTGAACGACTTATGAAAGAAGATTATACCAGTCATGATAGGCTTGCTCGGCTGACTCTCTTTCCTGATATAGCCGCTGCAGCTCTTCGATGCTTTTTTCCTCAATTAACTGCTGATCCAGCTCTTCCAGCTTTTTTTCAAGCTCATCAAGTTTTAGCATCCACTCCTCCTCGCTTATTTCCTCGGAAATAGGAGGAGCTTTCTCTGGGGTTGATGCGTTTTTAATTCCTTCTTTATTCCTTCTGATCTCTTTTTTCTGAATGGATTTTTCTTCTCTTTTTTCTTTTGCCCATTCGTACGAGCCTTCGAAAACAGTTAAGTTTTGATTTTCCAGCCAGGCAATTTTTGTGAACAGCTGGTTTAAAAAATATCGATCATGTGAGATTGCTAAAATCGTGCCATTGAACTCTCTTAGCGCATCCTCCAGCACCTCCCGTGACTCAATGTCCAGATGGTTAGTTGGTTCATCCAACAAGAGCACATTGCAGGGTTGATGCATGAGAATGGCAAGGCGGAGCCTCATCCGTTCTCCCCCGCTCAATCCCGATACCTTATTGAAGACATCTGCCCCGTAAAACAGGAAAGTAGCCAGTACATGCCGTGCTTCAGGTTCTGTCATTTCAAGGTCTTTTCTAAATAAATCAATCACCCGGTCGCTTTTTTCAAATTGCAGTGCGTCCTGCGACAAGTACCCAATCCGGCAGCTCCTTCCTATTTTTACAGTACCTGAATTTGTCTTCTCCATGCCGAGAATGAGACGAAACAGCGTCGATTTTCCCGTACCATTATCTCCGATGACGGCCATTCGGTCTTGATGAAATAAAGAAAAAGAAACCTGCTTGAATAGGAGCTCATCATAGCCTTTTGTTACCTGACCAAATTCGATTACATCTTTTCCGCTTCTTTCGCCGGATGTAAAAGCAAGATTCATTTTTTTAGCTTCCAGGACCGGCTTTTTTAACCGTTCGATTTTTGCAAGGGCACGCTCCATACTTTTAGCTTTTCTAAAAAGTTTTTCGTTTGGCGGGTTTGCTTCATTTGCCCATTGGCGCAGCCTTTTGATTGCCTCTTTCATTTTTTTAATTTTTTTCTGCTGTTCTTCATAAGCATGAAACTCCTGAAGCAGCTTCTCTTCTTTCCGTTTTGTAAATTCTGTATAGCTGCATGAGTATACCGTTAATTCCCCATCCTCTAAATCCGCAATAGAGGTGACGGTTTTATCTAAAAAGTAGCGGTCATGAGAAATAATTACCACTGCACCGGAATAGTGCTGAATAAACTGCTCCAGCCATTCAATTGAATGCAGGTCAAGATGATTCGTCGGTTCATCAAGTAAAAGCAAATCAGGCTTTTGCAATAGTAAAAGCGCTAACCCAAGCTTTGTTTGCTCACCCCCGCTCATTTCGCTAAAGGTACGGGCAAGCAAATGATCAATTTTGAGGCCATTTGTCACCGCGTCAATCTTAGATGATAGTTCATAGCCGTTTTTCAGCTCAAATTCTTCCTGCAAAGCCCCATATTGTTCGACTAAAAGGGATAGGCTCTCTCCATCCTTTTCCTGAGATAATAAAGCCTCGAGCTCGGTCATTTTTTCCTGGATTAAAAGTTCTTCTCTGAAGGCCTGCTTTAAAAACTCTTTTCCCGACATCTCTTTTGAAACAGAAGGAATTTGTGCCAGTGATCCAACCGTACACTCTTTTTGCTTTGTTATAACGCCTTCGTCAGCTTCTTCCTCCCCGCTGATCAGTTTCAATAGAGTTGACTTACCACAGCCATTTCTGCCGACCAGACCTAAACGTTCCTGTTCTTTTATCGTGAGGGACAATTCCTCAAATATCATTGTCCCGCTAAATTCCTTCTTCACTGATTGTACTTGACATAGTATCATCATAAGTTCCTCCCAAACGATTGTTGAGAGACCTCTTTTCCATAAAAAATAGCCATAGGGCTACTTATCCCCACAGCTACGTAAACAGAGCCAGACATTCAGTATGCTTCGGACATACTCCTGCTCTATTTTGCTAATGTTAAGGTGATAAGAGATCTCTGAATGAAATTGGTTTCGTGCATTTGCTTAAAAAAGGACAGACTGCTCCCTTTGAGCGTATATGCATGAAAAATTCCACAGCAGATCGTAAGAAAACTTAAAATCGCTGAGAAAATCGCCAATTCATACCCCATCTCTTTCACCTCCCAATCCGTTCAATCTAAAATATGACTTTATTATAGAGAATATTCTTACCAATTACAACGCCTTCTACTGCATAATTTTTATTTTTTCCATTAAAAAAAGCGAGCCTGGGACAAAAGTGTCTCAAGCTCGCTGACCGTTTTCTGCAGGGACGTCCCTGAGCCTTTTCAGGGCTCTGCGCTGTAAAGGCTCTAACAACGTTATAACCTGAACGAGTCGCCGTCTTCCGGTCCCATCATACTATTTTTAAATACTACCTCGTTTTTTACCTTTTCTAAGTTTTGTCCCAACCTAGGAGAATATTTATTTATATGGGAAGCTGTATTGCACATCAGGCAAGACGCTTAAAGTTCTGACCCAGTATTTCATTCATACTGTGAACGGTAATAAACGCCTTCTCATCCTGTGCGCCGACAAAATTCTTCAGTCTGGATAAGTCCTTGCGACCAAGGATCGTTGTAATAACTTCTTTTTGTTCAAAGTTAAATGCACCCTTGGCTGAATGAATCGTTGCTCCACAGCCAAGTTCTCTTACAATAAACGCACGAATTAAGTCGCTTTTCTGACTGATAATCACGACTTCTTTATTCGCGTTAAACTGCTGTAGTGTATAGTCAATCATTAAGCCATTTAAAATAACCCCGAAGAATGCATACATTCCGATCTGCGGCCCAAATAGCAAAACAGATGAAAGCGCGACAGCTAAATCTGAAAAAAGAACTGCCCGTCCAATTTCAATTCGAAAATATTTATTAATAATCATCGCAATAATATCTGTTCCGCCAGTTGAAGCCCGCTGATTAAAAACAATGGCCATCCCAATTGCTGCGATACATTGTCCAATAATTAACTGTATAAGTATATCATCACTTAAAGGTGCGGAGATCGGCACAAGCCACTCCAGCAGCCAAACATATCCGGATAAAGCAAAGCTCGTGTATACGGTTTTAGCACCGAATTGAAAGCCCAGAAAAGCCACACCAAGTGCAAATAGCACAATATTCACAATCACCATGAATAAACCAATTGACATTGAAGGAAAAAGGGAGTTTAACACGATTGACATCCCGCTCACTCCACCTGTTGCCAAGCTGTTTGGTGAAAGAAAGAAATGCACATTCAAGGCAACAAAAAGTGCACCTAGATTCATTAATAAAAAGCTTGTAACTTTTTTCATACGAAATGCCCCCTAACGCTCAAGTTTATATTCACAAGACCGCATTATACGCATGTCCTATGCCTATGTAAAGCAAGAAAGAGGATGCAGAATCGCATGTGAATTCAGTCAGTTTTTAAGATGCATGGCGATGTTTTTTTATTCATATCGGTTTGCTCAACGAACTCAGATCTGACAGTACTGTTGCCAGTTTGTCACTGTTTTTCTGGTACTTTAATCTATTTTCATCATCGGCTGCATACATGGACAGAAGATCGAGCTCGGCTTTAGATTTCTCCAGAACCGCTTGAATTACTTTTCTCTGATCAGATAGATTATTCGTATCTGGATCATCATAAAGATCCAGATGCAGCTGTCCGAATGAATTAATCTGGGCTAAAAAAACATCTTCAATTTTCTTCTTTTTCTTTGCCAGCTGCGCGGTTAGCCATGATTCATCCTTCCCGATAGAAGCAAGCGTTTTGACCATAACAGAACCATCCATGATAACGGTGCACGGCTCTTTTTCTTCAGCAATGGAAAGGCCGATATCTTTTGGAGTCAACGGCCTTTTTTCCCTTTTTAACAGAACATTTAAATCACCTGTCGGCTCTAAAATAGCAAACTCGACATCCGAGATATCAAACACTTCTTTTTTACGAAGAAGCTCCATTAATTCATCTGTTGTATAGCTCTCTTTTTTCATGCTTTCTTCAATTATATTGCCATTTTGAATAACTACCGTTCCTTTTCCTTCAAAGAAATCACGCAGCTTCTTATTTTTCATCGATAATTTATCAATAATGATTGGAATAGCAATAAAAGAGGCGATGCCGATAATTCCATGAAAAAAATTTCGATCCAGTCCGGTTATAACCTCTGCTCCAATACTACCTGCTGTAATCCCAATCACGTATTCAAAAAAAGACAGCTGGGAGATCTGCTTTTTCCCAAGCACCTTCGTCATGATAAACAGGACAATCAACATGGCAAGTCCTCTGCCTACAACAATCAGCCAATCCGGCATCTGATCACTCCTCTGCTCCAGGCTGCTTTATGACTGCTTGGAGATGTCTTCTTGAACCAATTGATTTTTCATATCATGGATCACTTCACTAACTTGTATCATCGCTTCGCTGTAAAACTTTTTTTCTTCTATTGCTGCCGCCTTAACCGCCTGCTCAGCCAATTTTCGTTCTACCTTTTTTAAATTCACCAGACAGTTTCTCACTTGAACCTTACTCATCTCTTCACCCCTGGTTTTTTACTCTTTACTCATTATGGGGAAGTTGCTATGTGGTTATGCAAGAAGGAGGAATTTTCTTAGAATATACTCCTCCCTCATATCTCTTGTGGTAAAAATAAAAAGAAAAGAGGTCAGGAAAAAGTGTCTCAACCTCTTCTAACCGGTTCTCTGCGCTTCAGGTGGACGCTCTCCTCAGGGACGGCGCTGAGCCTTTCCAGGCCCTTGCCCTGAATAGTCTCAGCTTGCCGTCAAATCCTGCAGGAGTCGCCACCTTCCGCTCCGTTCACCTCAGTTATCTATTAGAACATACTTAATATACGGTTTAGGTAGTTGTTCCTTGCTAAAAAAATGGCTTATTCGTCTTTAAAGTAATCAAAATCAATAGCTTTAACAATAAAGGTTTGGTTCACATCGACCCCTACATTATGAGAAATCATTAATTTTGAAAGTTCGATCCCGTCAATCAAAATAATTTTTTTTGATTCAAGACGTTCCGCATATTTTTTTGCACCCTCCGTGAAATACGAAGTTGTTATAAATACACCTTTTCTTGCACCTTTTCCATCCAAAGCACCTGAAAAGCTTTGAACTATTTCTCTGCCAACAGAATTAGTAGCTGAAAACCTTTTTGCTTGAACATAGATATTGTCCAGACCCAATTTATCTTCTTTAATTACGCCGTCCAACCCTTCATCATTGGTACGTTGAGTTACCTGGCCATCCCCATATCCCATTACAGTTAGTAATTCAACAACGATATCTTCAAATTTCATCCAATGAACCGTTCTTAATTTCTTAAGCAGGTTATCTGCTAATTCACTATTCAGCTCATCTAACTTTTCCTTTACTACTGTTAATGGATCTACATTTCTTTCCAGCTCTTCAATTTCTTCAGTAATTTCAGAATAACTTTCACCAAGTAATTCACGGCCCTCATCTGTTATTCTATACGTTAATCTGCTCACTTCTTCTATGTAATTTTCTTTCTTTAAACTATATCTGACTCCTCTTATTCTTGATAATAGTACAATATCAGATGTATTTTCGTAACGCATATGTCGTTGTTTTTCAGATAAATTAAAGTGCTTCACAATTTTTTCTGTAATATCACTTGCAGTATATATATTTCCATCTTTGATAAGTTCAAGATAAGGTATCATTAACTGACCTGAGGAAGGAATGGATTCTTTTATATTCTCATCAAATAGATTTTGAACTGGTTTTAACTTTTTTTGAGTTAGTATTAGGTTTTCTTCTTCTTCAGTATTAGGAACACCCTGTGTTAAAAATATTTTTTTAAGCTCTGAGGCTGTATATCCCGCATCGTTCATCTTTTTTAAGAACTTCATGATCCTTAAAGATTCATTCGTGTACATAATTCGATTATTCATAAGCTCGTAAGGAATAAAATCTGAAAAGTTTTTCACCCAACGTCTTCCGTTTGCTTCAGACCATCCGGTCATTTCCGACATCTTAGTCTTAGTCAATAAGTTTTTCACCATCCGACTGCACCTCCTTTATATTACTTTTACTGTTTAATTTTAACATATATAATCCGTTGATTCTTCATATTAAAAACTAAAAACACTCATCCATACTAATTTCATCCTAAACTTTTGCAATCTGCAAATTTCAGGTGAACTTAAAATGAATGAGTGCTCTATTCATGACTAGACTAATTTACCGATTATCAACCGTCTCCGGGTACATATCATGATTCATCAAACGATGATACGCCATTTCCTCATACTTCGTTCCCGGCTTGCCGTAGTTGGTATACGGATCAATGGAAATTCCGCCTCTTGGCGTAAATTTCCCCCATACTTCGATGTAGCGTGGGTCCATCAGTTCGATTAAGTCGTTCATGATGATGTTCATGCAGTCCTCGTGGAAGTCGCCGTGATTGCGGAATGAAAATAGGTAAAGCTTTAGGGATTTGCTTTCGACCATTTTTTGATCTGGGATGTAGCTGATGTAGATGGTCGCAAAATCAGGCTGGTTTGTTTTCGGACAGAGTGAGGTAAATTCAGGGCAGTTGAATTTAACAAAATAATCTCTTCCTGCATGCTTGTTATCAAATGATTCAAGGACTTCAGGTGCATAGGTAAATGCGTATTGTGTTCCCTGATTTCCTAATAAGTTTACGCCTTCAAGCTCTTTATCTGTTCTTCCTGACATATTGTTTTCCTCCTATTAAAAGATGTAGCACCTTAAGTATAAACCAGAAAAAGGACACATCCCAAGGAATGTCTCCGATTAAAAATAATCCATGTTACTATACGCCTGATGACAGGGTTAGTCAATACTTCTTGTAGGCAGTTTTACCGGCACGCCAATGGTTAAAGAAGGGTTTAATTTAAAGGGATCATAGTCTATTGGATAAACATCAAGGTGATTAAAACCGGAGCCATTCATGTGATAGCCATGCTCCTCCACCCATCTGTAGAGCTGCTCGTAGCTTTTCCAGGCGTGCTGCCCTTTGTGTTCCGTTATGGCATAGTCATGGGAGGGGATAATAATTTTATGCATATCCGGTGGAATGGGCTGTGATTTTATCGCCTCGGTGCCAATGTAATACGTAAATCCATCTATTCTGTCGTGGTAGGATAAGCCAATCAAATTGGAATGTTCGTTGGTCAGTTGAAGCTCCTGCAGCCGGTCTTTCGATGCCTGAATGACGGGCTGAATGCTTCCGTGCGCTGCCGCTTCATACGTTCCTGTCCATTTCAGTCCGATAAAGTAAAAGCTTGATTTTCTCATAATTCTGCATTCCTTCATTTAAAAGGCTCCTTTCACCAGTTAGAATTAGAATGAAAAATCGTCCCACTTTACTTATTCTCCTTTTGCCTCTTTAATCCTCTTTAATTCTTCACAATTCCGAGCATTATTTTTATCAAAACCTGCTGATCTGTGCTATCGTTAAGGTAGCATTGAACGTCTCTAATTCCCTTACGATTCATGTGATTAAATCTTATGCGGGGTGAGTAAATGCAAGGTAAAAACAAGAAAAAATGGTTTGGATTCAGTATTGCTTTTGTCTTGTCAGGAATTGCTTTATATATAATGTTCTCGGATCAATTTGCCAGCAACTCCTATGGAAGTGAGCCTTTAAATGAAATGGATGTTCAGGAAACAGAAGAAATCGCTGTTTTTGCAGGAGGTTGCTTCTGGTGCATGGAACCTCCTTTTGAAAAGCTTGCAGGTGTGAGAGATGCTGTCTCAGGCTACACAGGAGGCAGTGAAGAAAATCCGGAGTATAAGGAAGTCGCAGGCGGAGAAACCGGCCATACGGAAGCGGTAACAGTCATTTATGATCCATCTGTGATCTCCTATGAAGATTTGCTGGAGGTTTACTGGAGACAGATTGACCCGACCGATGCGGATGGACAGTTTGTTGACCAGGGAATGCAGTACCGGCCGGAGATTTTTGTTCAGAACGATGAACAGCGTGAAGCCGCTGAGGCATCGAAACAACGATTGGAAGAGTCAGGCCGCTTTGATGAAGACATCATTGTACCGATTACAGATGCAGACACATTTTATGTCGCTGAAGAATACCACCAGGATTACTATATCAAAAGTGCAGACCGCTACGAATTTTACCGGAAAAATTCCGGGCGGGACCAATTTTTAACTCAATATTGGGGAGAAGATTTGAGTACTTCCTTTACAACTAAAGAAGAAGCAAAAAAAGATAATCCTTATTACGTGGACTATACAGAGGAAGAATTGCGGGAAATGCTGACTGATATTCAATACGAGGTTACGCAGGAGGATGGAACGGAAAAGCCGTTTGACAATGAATATGACGGGTTTTACGAGGACGGCATCTACGTGGACATCGTTTCAGGAGAGCCTCTCTTCAGCTCTGAAGACAAATATGATTCAACAACAGGCTGGCCATCCTTTACAAAGCCGCTAGTTCCTGAAAACATTGTAGAAAAAGACGATCCCGGATTATTTGGAAACCGGACTGAAATCAGAAGCAAGCATGGAGACTCTCATCTAGGCCATGTATTTGACGATGGTCCGGAACCAACCGGACTCCGCTATTGCATGAATTCAGCTGCGTTAAAATTTATCCCAGCTGAAGATCTTGAAAAAGAAGGCTACGGCGAATTCAGCGATCTTTTTTAAACGCTACACAAATGAAATCACAAAGAAGAATGTTTTCATGACTGTTCATGAGAACATTCTTTTTTGTTCAGAGTTATTTTTGGAATGAAAAGCTGAAACACAGCAAAGGACTCACGTTCCTCCTTTAAGAAGCGGACCGGCACCTATGTTCCACCTACAGATCTGAATAGTACTCAGCAATCGTACTAATTACAGCTCCCATGGTCTGACCTTTAAATGCATCTGGAACAGACACATTTTCCTGATTGGCATAGTAAAAAGCATCAAGTTGGCTGTTAAAGGCAAAGCCCAGTGCGATTAATTTCTCCTGGAGTACCTGCGGCAACGTAGTTTCACCTGTATGTTCAGTAAAATAAGCAGTTGGATACACCCATACATCGACGTCTCCTTTGCCTGTATGAACCACAAATAAATCACGATCTGTTTGAGAAATCCATTGATTCTTGGAATAAAGTGAAACCCGGGCCTTCTCAAGCCCTGAAATACCATCTAAATTAATGCCGAAAATCTGGTTTACAATCAGTCTGAGCTCTTCGCCGCTCAATTTCTTTTCAAAAGACGAAAAGTATAAATCCATTGCCTGCACTTTTGATAATGACATGATGTAAGCATCCTGTTCGTTTGATTGAGGATTGATCCCCAATTCCTTCCTTATGCCCTTCATTGCGTCGTCAGGATAGGAATCTGCCCGTCTTCCCTCTCCTAGGTCAGATACAGCATTCAGGTCAATGTTAAAAACATCGTGAATAATTTTCCTGCTATCTTCAGCCTTGATCTTGTTGCCAGGCTGCTCAAAAGAAGTATCCATCACTTCTGTTTTACTCATGCTTTGAAGCGTCGAAAGTGCTTCAGGAAAAGAGAATTTCCCCTTTGCTTCTTTTTTCAACTGTTTTAATACGGCTTCTGTAACCTCTGGTGAATACATTCTTTCTTTTGAATCAAGCTCTTCAATCATGTGCTTCAAAGGTTTCGCCTCCCCTGTGTCTGGCATAAATACGAGTGAACCGGCTATCGTTAAAGCTGCAGCCCCAAGAAACGGCTTTTTCCAATGTTTGTTTCCACTATGCATGACCAACCTCTCCATTCTTGAGATTACATAAATTAGTATACCTTAATTTGCTAGTTTAGAAGTTTTGTTTTTAGTAAAATCGCCTTAATGTTTGTAAAAAGTCAGCCTTCACCATAAAATATAGAAGTAAAAATCATTTGACTAGGAGGATCACTACCCATGTCACTTCTTTCTGAAATTCTATCCTATAATGAACAATTTGTAAGAGAGAAAGAATATGAATCGTATGTTACAACAAAATTCCCGGACAAACGTTTAGTTATCTTAACCTGCATGGACACGCGCCTTCTAGAATTGCTTCCAAAATCCATGAACATGAAAAATGGGGATGTAAAAGTAGTCAGAAACGCTGGCGCCCTTATTGCGCATCCGTTTGGCAGTATTATGCGGAGTCTTCTTGTTGCCGTGTATGAGCTGCAGGCGGATGAAGTGCTGATTATTGGCCACTATGACTGCGGCATGGGCGCTGTAAACAGCCATTCAATGATTGAAAAAATGAAGGACCGGGGAATTGAAGAAGATACGCTTGCCACCCTCCAGTATTCAGGCATCGACGTTCATGACTGGCTGAAAGGCTTTGATGATGTACAAGACAGTGTCAGCCACAGCGTGGAAATGGTACGCCAGCATCCTTTAATGGACAAAAAAATCCCTGTACATGGTCTGGTAATTGATCCGGGGACAGGTCAGCTGGATTTAGTAAAGGACGGGTACAAAGAAATTGAGATTCAAAATAAATAACAATTGATTTCAAGCTAAAAAAGAACAATCAGGAAAGCAGTTTTCACTGCTATTCTGATTGTTCTTTGCTTTCTCTCATCTCTTCTAAATAATAAATATAATCATAGGGTTTCCCTGCAAAACCCATTTGGCGGTGCATGGCGGTGACGTTTCCACGGTGATAGGAACCGTGGTTGACCACAGTGTATACCATTTCTTCAATTGAATTTTTCATTTGTATTCCTTTCATCGTCCGAAACGAATGAACGACAGCAGGGTCCTCAACATTTTCTATGTAAGTCATCATTTGATGATGAAGATCAGTAAATTCCCGTTTAGCTGTTTCTATATCAGGAAGAACGATAGGATCAACTCCAGGTTTTTCTTCTCCCTGCATTCGCTTTAGCCATGAGGAATCAACCAGCCATACATGTTCAAAGACAGCTTGAATCGTCGGGAAAACGCTTTGTATTTGGTTCGTCCATACAGTGTCAGGCAGCTCTTGAAGATGAGTCAGCTGCCGAGCTGTTCCCCAAATATGATAAGAAAACCAGTTCTGAAGTGAAATCATATGAATCTTCCTTTCTCTCATTTTAAGATCGGCCAACAGGAAATGAGCCAATAGTGGCTCCACTGTCCAGCTTCGCATAGGAGGACCTCCCAAGATATAGGGGAATGGAAAGGGCCTGAAAGTCAGGCAATCCGTTAGCTAAAAATCTTTCCTCGTCTTTGTAAAACGTTTTAATTTCCCCGACAAACCAATCATGGTCCCCATAGGTTTGCCTGTCAATTATGGTCAACTCATAGGCCACATAGGCATCATGCAAAATAGGCGCGTCTGTCGTTTCCCCCCGGTCAAAACCAATGCCGCGGAGCTTATCTTTTTCATTTCCTGTATAAACTCCTGATTCCTGAATAAGCTGCGCCAGCTCAAAAGGGACAAATTGAACAGCAAAGGTGCCTGCTTCCCTCAGCATCTGATAGGTATGCCGGTCCCTTCCGATCGCTACACCATAAAGCGGAGGATCCATTGAAATATAGGAATGCCAGCCGGCTGCCATGATATTATCGCAGTCATTCGCATGAACCGTCACAAGCGCGACCATCCCGGGATAGCTGTGCATGACGGTTTTATTCACTTTTTTCCTCAATTGATTCAGCTCCTCCTTGCATTGTATTAC
Organism: Jeotgalibacillus proteolyticus; assembly: GCF_050107735.1. Classification (GTDB taxonomy): domain Bacteria; phylum Bacillota; class Bacilli; order Bacillales; family Jeotgalibacillaceae; genus Jeotgalibacillus; species Jeotgalibacillus proteolyticus_A. Next base: position 40,526 of record NZ_JBNILO010000012.1, on the reverse strand, counting down.
TATTTTACTTCCAATTGAACAGTCCATGTGTGAAAGGTTGTAGTAAAAGAAGCTTCCGGGGATGGACTGCACGCATAAAGCCCCACTTTAATGGGCTGGCTGTGATTATCCTCATGCAGCCTAGTAATGCGCATTTGTTCGTATTCCTCTCCATGCAGAGCCGTCTTTACCCAAATTTGATACGTCCCGCTAGTCCGCTTGATTTTAAAAGACAGAGGCTTGCAGGAATCTTTATTAGGAAAATTCTTTGAAGACCAGTCTGAAAATCCGTTATTCGTAACCACCGAGCCTAAATAGCATTCTCCATCCGGCATATATTCGAGAGACGCTTTTAGCCAGCAATCCTCAGACAGCATGATAAAAAGTCCTGCCTGGTCATATCGGTTTGAAGGATCTTCCATTGTTAAATTTACTTCCGTTTCAAAGTCACCTTCGATTTTTTTAAAAAACACATGCCCATTCATTCGTTCAAATCCGTAGTACGTTTTTCTCCAAAAATCTGTATTTTCTTCTGATTTTATTTTCAGCACTTGATTTTCAAGTGACCAGATAGAGGGTTCATTGATCCAGCAGCAATCGTGGGACTGATCTAGCAGCAGTGAACGCATAATGATTACTCCTTTCAAACCTGTAGTACTCTAGTCTTTCCCTCTTCGGTCACCTTGATAACGCCTTTTGGCACATTTCTATTTTGCAAGCTCATGTTTAAAGGCATAAATAACCGCCTGGGTTCGATCCTGGACCTCTAATTTCCCTAAAATATTGCTGACATGCGTCTTAACGGTCTTTAATGCGATATACAAATGATCTGCGATTTCCTGATTCGTTTTTCCTTCCGTCATAAGCAGCAAGATTTCTGTTTCCCGCGCAGTTAACTCTTCATGAAGCGGACGTTTATCTCCTTGACGCATTTTTTTCATCATTTTGCCGGTGACTTCCGGTTCGAGCACCATTTCCCCGTAATATGTTTTTCTTACAGCATCTGCTATTTCGCTTGCTTTGGAGGTTTTGAGCATATAGCTTGTCGCTCCTGCTTCAAGAGCGGGGTAGACTTTGTCATCATCAAGAAAGCTCGTCACAATAATGATTTTCGCCTCTGGCCATGAGGCAGTAATTCTTTTGGTGGCTTCGATGCCGTCCATATTTTTCATTACAAGATCCATTAAAATAATATCAGGTCTCAGCTCCAGCGCCATTTCCACTGCCGGACCGCCGTCGTCCGCTTCCCCGATCACCTCTAAATCCTTTTGGGCAGACAAATAAGATCCTACTCCAATACGCACCATTTCATGATCGTCTACAAAAAGCACCCGAATCACGACAATCCCTCCTTCCTTTCTTCAAACCGCACTCTTACTTCCAAACGCGTTCCTTTACCCGGCAGAGACACGATTTTAAGCGTACCGCCTATTTCACCTGCACGCTCTTTCATATTCATTAAGCCATAAGAACCTGCTCGTTCAGTCGTCACATCAAAGCCTACACCATCATCTGTCACCCGGAGAATAACATACCCATCCCGCTTTATGCACAGCACCTGAAGTGAATTGGCTTTGGCATGGCGAAGAGTATTAGACACTGATTCCTGCAAAATGCGAAAAAGATGATCTTCAATCCCTTTTTCAATGTTCATCTCTTCAGACTTCCACTCAATGGCAAGCGGCACTTTTTGTTTAAGTTCAAGAAGCAGTTCATCCATCCCTTCTTTCAGGGTTTTTCCTTTTAAGGCAGCCGGGCGTAAATGAAGCAGCAGCGCCCTCATTTCAAGCTGGGATTGATGAATCATTTCTTCCACCATTTTAAGCTGACGGGTTTCCCTGCCTGGTGAATCATCCCTTGTTTCATTTATTGCTGACATCAGCATGGAAGCCGCAAATAACTGCTGACTGACGGAATCATGCAGCTCCCGCGCCAGCCTGTTTCTTTCCTGGGATACCATTTCCTGAACAATCTTCTCCTGGCTTTCCACACGCTCACTTGCAAGCTTTTGAGCGGTGCGTGCCTGGTCATGAATCAATTCCTGAATACGGTCAGCTTCCTTTGAAAGAACACCAAACTCCACAGTCTGCGGGGGTTTGCCAGCTAAGGTAGACCGGCCCAATTTAGTATCCTCAAGCTGGTGGGTTACGTATTGAATCTGCTGCCGGAGTCCTATGCTTTGGACGAGCGCCCACAGTCCTGCAATCAGACAGATGCTCATTAAAAGGAAAAACACCAATGGAATATCAAGCAGCCGCGCAGACCAGAAGATATTCCAGCTTTGAGGCGGAAACAGCAGCAAATAAACACCCAGTGAAGCGATAACCGCAGAAAATGCCAGACCCAGTGCCTGAAGAACCAGTTTCATCAAAATGGTCATACGCGCTTCACCTCAAGATCCCCCATCCAGGCAGAGGTAAGAATTTTAATCTTTTGTGGGGAAGAGGGATAGGATTCAGAGGTAAATGACACACTCTCATTCCACAAGCGGGTGGTCTGAAATTGGAAAACGGAGGCTGTGCCGATTAAAGAAGAATGGCGAATGGCCACATCGAGTTCATATGGAACCAGGATGGTCAGCTTCCCGACACAGCTGCGAATCGAAATAACCGACTCTCCGGCCGGCAGAACCGTATTGCTTAAATCAATCACGACATCTCCAATTCCATTTTGAAGCTGAATGTCCTCCCATTCATACGTATGCTCAGGAGTATGCTGATGTCCCACCCACTTATTGTTTAAAAGCTGTTCACGTTTAAACTGCAGGCCTTCCGCCATTCCGGATTCCTGGGGAGAATTAACTTTTGGCGTGATGATTTCTGGATCTTTCTGTGTTTTAAAATAATGACTTACCCAATAAACAATTCCGGCAAGCACGAGAAGTTTCAACGTGAACATAGAAAGAATCGTTAACACTAAGGTAAGCAGCCCTAGTCCAAAAATGATTTTCCCTAATAACCTGGTAAACTTTTTTCGGCCAAGATACAGGAGAACTCCTGCAAAAAAGAGCGAAAACAGCGTACCGCTGCTGAAAAATAAGATTTCAATGAGAACAAGGCCAAGCGCAAGCAGCACCCAATTGGCAATCATGTCTGTCTTAAATTTTGAAAACATCCTCATCACTGCCCCCTTCTTTCCCGCCTGTGCTTCATATAAAAACATGAACAGCCATCAGATCCACTCTGATTTGCTGTTGATGTTTTCACCCTTTCTATTGTACCGTTCTGTCGAAACAATCACTATACCAAATGAAAGAAATTCGGGAGTGCGCTTTGCATCCTCCCGAATCGTCTCGTTTAGCTCTGCTGCTGTGAATCGTTTGTTTCTTCTTTCATTCTTTTTTGTAGCTGAGCGATTTGCTGATCAATTGACTGCTCTTCCTCTGCTTTTTCACCTGTTTCAAGCTGCCGAAGATAATTCTCGATCTTTTTAAATCGCAGCTCTTCTTCTGTGAGGCCTGAATCATCGGTAAATGTCTGCTCTGCTTTTTGGTTAGCTTGAGCTACGTTCTCTCTTCCCATTACTTCAAGACGTTTAATGTACATGTCTTTTAGCTTATGCTTCATCGTGGCATGCATTTCTTCCAACCGGTGCAGCTGGTCTGTCGTTTCCTGAAGGGAAAGCTGCAATCGTTCTTTTCTGCCCTGATAATGCGTGAGCTCGCGAAGCGCTGTTTTTGCCAGTTCAGTTTCCCCTGCTTCTTCTGCAATTTTGACATGCTCTTCTCTTTTAGCTGCCATGGAAGAAGCCTCTTCAAGCTCTTTAGTAAATTCTTTCTTTAGTAATTTCTGGCGATCCACAAGCTTTCCGACTTTATCTGTTTCCGCTTCACATTCACGCAGATAACGATTAAGTTTTTGAATCGGCTCACTTTTAGCTCCCCCGCTGCTTACATCCATGAAATCTGCTTTAATGGCTTCTGCTACTCTTGTTAAAACGTTTGTCATTGTAACCGCTCCTCTTTTATGATTTATTTTTCAGCTCTTGCCATTGCTTTTCAAAACTGGCGAATGGGTCGTACGATTTCCCGCTCGGTGCGTCATCCCATTTTTTATAAACGACATACACCACATACAGCGCAATAAGGGCTAAAATTGCCGGCACGTTAGCAACAGCTGTTATCCCTGCAATGGCAGCAATGGATCCCCACAGAATTTTTTTGAATAAGGAATCTGTTTTCATAAACCACTTAACCGTGTAGTACAGAATTGCTGTACTGATCGCAAGACCGATCAACGATCCGAGGTTTGACAGGGCGATAAAAACTGCCACAATTCCAATCACAACCAACCAAAATTTATTCATATTTTGTTCCTCCTTTTCTTATCATGCTCTAATCTTACCGTGTTCTTATTTTTCACAACACGCTCTCTGGCTTGATTTCCAACTAGGACCTGAGGCGTACTCGGACGCAGGAACTATTCCACAAGCACAAAAAAGATGAATCAGGAGCTCATCGTGCTTGCTCCTGATTCATCTTTTCCCATTCACCACATCCAGCGGCGCATCATGCCCAATGTTTGTATAAGGTATTTTTCCCAGGGGGCCTTGCCCTTTCAAAATTCGTCTTCAATCATGCTGTATAAAAAGTGGTCCTCCCATACCCCATTAATAAACAGATTCTGGCGCAGACGTCCTTCCTGCTGCATTCCCACTTTCTGCAATACTTTTATGGAGGCTGTGTTCCTTGGAGAAACAAGTGCTTCCATCCGGTGCAGTCCAAAATCACGAAAAGCAAAACGTAAGGCTGCTGCTACCGCTTCTGTTCCATATCCCTGCATCGTTTTCGCATGATCCAGGGAATACCCAATATAAGCAGAAGAAAAAGGCAGCCTGCGAATAGAATAAATCGAAATACTGCCAATCAGCTCATTGGTGTGCGCCAGGAATATCCCCCAGCTGTATTCTTTACCCAGCTTTAACTGTGCCTGCGCCTCCGCCAGTTTTTCCAGCTGCACCTCCCGTGTGTAGTATGATTCAGGGTGTTTGGGTTCATGAATTGTCCAGAAATCCCGATTGCGCCTTAGCAGCTGAACAAACAGATCCACATCCTCCACTCCCAAAGGTCGAAAATACAGCCGCTCACTTTTCAACAAAATCATCTATACACTCTCCAGTACGACCAAACTTTTTTCCATACTATAAGTGTAAACCCAAACCTCCAAAAAATCGAATGGATTTTAAAACGAGATTTTTTTTGGATTAAGGAGTGGGAATACGATTACTCTTTATTGAAGTAAAGCACAAAAGGGGTCTGGCCCCTTTTGCAAAGCAATGCATAAAAGGGGCCAGACCCCTTTTATGGGGTAAAGCATTAAAAACGTCCGCAGGAAACCTTACCTGCGAACGCAATTTAAAGTTATTCAGCTGAAAGCTCGATAAATTCTTTTGCGTCACGGACGCAAAGGGCAATGCCTTTTTCCCAGAATGCTTCTTTTGTAATGTCTTCGTTTAAATGCTTCATGGCTAAATCTTCCGTACTCATGACAGCTGTATCGCGTAATAGCGCCATATATTTTTCTTCATAGTCTGTTCCTTCTTCAAGTGCTCTTGCATAGATGCTTAAAGAGAAAAGATAGCCGAATGTGTACGGGAAATTGTAAAACGGCACACCTGTAATATGAAAGTGCATTTTTGATGCCCAGAAATGCGGGCTTGTGTCTTCTACTGCCCCGGCATAGGCTTCCTGCTGCGCCTCTGACATCAGTTCATTTAAACGGCTTGCAGGGACTGTTCCTGCTTTTCTTTCCTCATAAAAACGCGTTTCAAATAAGAACCGGGAGTGAATGTTCATAAAAAATGCAATGCTTCTCGACACTTTGTCTTCGAGCAGTGACAGTTTTTCCTCATTGGATGAAGCTTCTTTTACCGCTGCATCCGACACAATCATTTCTGCAAAGGTTGAAGCGGTTTCTGCCACGTTCATGGCATACAGACGATTTAACGGGTCCATGGGACGGAGTGCGTAGGTGTGAAAGGCGTGTCCAAGCTCGTGAGCGAGTGTCGCCACATTAGACATTGAACCGCTGTATGTCATAAAAATACGTGACTGCTCATCTAAAGGAAAGCTTGTGCAAAAACCGCCTGGCCGTTTATCAGAGCGGTCTTCTGCTTCGATCCAGCCTTCTTTAAAGGCCTTCTGAGCAAACTCAGTCATTTCCGGACCGAATTTTTCAAAATGCTTTAAAATAAATTCAGCCCCATCGTCATACGACAGCTCTTTCGACTCTGAAGAAATGGGAGCACCGAGATGTGCCCATGTCATTTTTTCCAGGCCTAAAAGTTCTGCCTTGCGCTGGAGAAAATCAGCAAACGTTTGTTTATTTTTTGCAATTGCTCCCCACATCGCATCAAGTGTTTCCTGTTTCATCCGATTTAAATCAAGCGGTTCCTTCAGTACATTATCCCAGCCGCGCTTTTCGTAGACGTTTAAGCGGAAGCCGCCGAGATGATTTAAGGTCTCTGAAAACAGACTTTCATGATCTTTCCAAGCTTCTTCAAGCTTTTGATGCACTTCTTCACGCACCGCTGCATCTTTATGTGAGGTTAAATTATTTGCCTGGCCGACAGACAGGATTTTTTCTTCCCCGTCTACTTGCACCTTGATGCTCATTGAGGAGATAATAGCATTGTACATTTGTCCCCATGCATGGTATCCGTCCACTCCAAGAGATTGGATGAGGGCTTCTTCCTTCTCAGAAAGCCTCTCTTTGGATTTTTCTCTCCATTCGTTTAACACGAACGTTAAAGGTTTTAACTCCTCATCTTCAATAAGCCGGCTCCATGTTTGCTCATCCACTGCTGATAATTTCTGTTGAAACGCAGTGAAGGCTGAACCAAAAGCGGCACCCAAGCCTGTAATGTTGCCTCTTAGCACATTCGCTCCTGTATCCTTCGTATCCTGGGCTTCAAGACAGCTGGCAAAAGCGCCTGCCTGGCGAATTCCCATCATTGTCTGTTTTGCTTCTTCTATCAGCTCTTTTACTTGTTTGTGATCCAGATTCTGCTCAGAAACGCTGAAATTATGTACGTTTTGTGCGAAAGCTTCTGTTTTCTTCTTATACTCTTCCAGATGTTCTTTTAAAGCGGATGATTGACTTCCACCTTCAAAAAAAACCTCCAGATCCCATCGCTGCGGATATGTTACGCTCGACATTCCCATTCCTCCTTTGAAATAACTGTTCATAACCGTAAGACTGCCTGTTCGGTCTTTGTGAACGCGCCAGTAATTTAAGAAATTTTCTGATTACTCGCTGTTTCTACTATAGCATAATACTTCGAATCACGAAACAGTCTTCTTTTCAAGCCATTTTCCTCTTTCGAAATGTCTCCTTCTTCTTTATCCACAACGGCCTTTTCATGTGATAAACTAATAGAATTGAAGTTGAACGAAAGGATGATTAGATGATCCTGCAAGCAGAAAAAGCATTGCAAACCTATTTTGGCTACCGTTCTTTCCGACCGGGTCAGGATCGGGTGATTGAATCGATTTTAAATGGGGAACACTCCCTCGGAATTATGCCGACAGGAGGCGGGAAATCGTTATGCTATCAGATTCCTGGGATTATTTCCGAAGGAACTGCCCTTATCATTTCCCCGCTTATTTCACTGATGCGCGATCAGGTGGATGCACTGACTGCAAATGGCATTTCCGCTACGTATATAAATAGCTCCCTTACTTCAGCAGAAGTATCACAGCGTCTGCAGGATATACGGCAGGGTCAGTATAAATTCGTTTATGTAGCGCCGGAACGGTTTGACAGCGGGGCTTTCTTCCAAACGATTTCTTCTATTAAACTATCTTTAATTGCTTTTGACGAAGCGCACTGTATTTCGCAATGGGGCCATGATTTCAGACCAAGCTACCGGTCCATCGTCAGCACATTAACTTTGCTGCCCAATCTGCCGGTCCTGGCTGCACTGACCGCTACAGCAACCGATACAGTCATCCAGGATATAGCGAGACTGCTGTCGATCGAACCGGACCATATCGTGAATACCGGCTTTGCCCGAGACAATCTTTCCTTTCACGTGTTAAAGGGAGAAGATAAACAAAAATTTATTTCACGATATATAAAAGAGCATGAGCTTGATACAGGCATTATTTATGTGGCGACACGTAAGGAAGCTGACCAGCTGACTAAATCCCTTTCCTCAAAAGGTCATTCAGTTACGTGCTATCACGCCGGACTTCCTGAACACATCAGGGATGAAGCGCAGCGGCAATTTATTTATGACGAGAAAAAAATAATTATCGCTACGAATGCGTTTGGTATGGGAATTGATAAGTCAAATGTACGGTACGTTATTCATTATCAAATGCCGATGAATATGGAGTCGTATTATCAGGAAGCAGGTCGTGCAGGGCGTGACGGGGAGCCAAGTGATTGCTTTTTGCTTTACAGCCCGCAGGATGTCATGCTGCAAAAATTTCTGATCGAACAATCGGTGGCAAATGAAGACAAAAAAGCAGATGAATACGGCAAGCTTCAGCAAATGGTGAATTACTGTCACAGCAACAGCTGTCTGCCGCGCTTTATTCTTCACTATTTCGAGGATCCGCAGATGACAGGCGACTGCGGCCATTGCAGCAACTGCAGAGACGAAAGGGAAAAAATCGATCGAACCCGTGACGTTCAAATTGTACTGTCTACTGTAAAGCGGATGGGTGAGCGATTTGGGACGGGAATGACAGCAAAAGTGTTAAAAGGATCAAAAAGCAAAAAAATACTGGATTTCGGTTTAAACAAGCTTTCCACTTACGGCATGATGAAATCTCAAACGGAAAAACAGATTAGTGATTTTATTCAATACCTGATTTCAGATGGCTACCTGGGGTTAGAGAGCGGTCAGTTTCCGACCATACGTCTTGGAACCAGGGCACTCAGCGTTTTAAAAGGGGAAGAAGAAGTGTGGGTGAAATCAGCTTATCAGGTTCAGCATCAGGATTCCTCCTATGATGACCGGTTGTTTGAAGAGCTTCGTACGCTTCGCTCTCAGCTCGCCAAGGACCATTCGATACCTCCTTATCTGGTGTTCTCAGATGCTACGTTAAGGGAAATGTCTACACATTATCCGAAAAACGAAGAGGAAATGCTTGCTATAAAAGGAGTTGGTGATCGAAAGCTGAAGGAATTTGGACAAGCTTTTATGGAGTTGATTCAATCCTACGTAGAAGAACATGGGACCACTTTACCAAAAACAGAAGCTCCCACTATAACCAGCGATAAAACACCTTCTATCCTGCCTGAAAACGAAGAACAGCCAAGCTACTTGTTTTCTTATCAGCTTTTACAGGAAGGGCATACGGTTGAAGAAATAGCGAAAGCCCGGGCCATGACTGTACAAACAATTGAAAAACATTTGGCCTCTTCTTTCAAAGAAGGACATCCACTTCCCTTTGAAAAGTGGTTTTCGCCTGAGCTTGAGGAATCAATTTTACGTATTCGTCATACCCTTGAAGAACCGAAGCTAAAACCGATTAAAGAAGAGCTCGGAGATAAAGCAAGTTATTTCCAAATTAAAATGGTGCTTGTTAAAAACAATTTTATGTAGAAAATTGTCCCACGGATGGATGAATAGCGATAAACAGGGAATACAGGAAACATAACTTAGCAGCAGGAGGTCTTTTCATGATACATTTTTTTGTTAATCTTCTTGCGTTGATAGCGGTCATTGCCGTGAATGCCCTTGCTAACATTCTCCCAATTAACGGGCAGACCACCGGCGAAATATCAGACCGTCTCAATGTGCTTTTCACACCTGCGGGATATGTATTTTCTATTTGGAGCTTGATTTATGTTCTTTTGTTTATCTGGGTTGTCAGAGGCGCCTTTCCTTCTCAAAGAAATCGGGATATCTACACGCGCACTTCAGCCCTCTTTGTGGCAAGCAGTGTATTCAATATTACCTGGATTCTAGTGTGGCATTATGAGTTTTTCATCGCTTCAGTTTTTGTCATGCTGGGCCTTCTGGGTTCTCTTATACTTCTGTATCTTGTCATTCAGCGAAATGAGCCGTCATTTTTTGACCGCCTTCCTTTCTCTGTGTACTTAGGCTGGGTAAGTGTTGCCACCATAACAAATATTTCATATACACTCACTTACTATGAATGGGATGGCTTTGGTCTTTCTCCTGTGCTCTGGGCTGTGATTGGACTTGTAGTTGGGACATTTCTTGCGCTTTGGTTCCGCTATACACAAAGAGACTGGGTTTACCCTCTCGTTTTTATTTGGGCGTATATCGGCATTGCGGTTAAAAATCAGGGAACAGAACCAACAGTCGTTTTTGCTGCCATCGCATTAGCAGTGGTCATTGTGATCGGCACGGTATTTTTAAGGAAGAAGAAGAAAAAACTCTCCGGATTCAGCACGAGAAAACTTACGTTCAAATAGATACGTCTTCACCCTTTTAAAGGATGAGGCAAAATTGATAAATGGAGAAGGCCTGGGACAAAAATGTCTCAGGCTTTTTGACTGGTTTGCTGCGCTCCCCCTGGGTTCCAATTTCAAGAAAATCCATCTTCAAATTAAATAATTTGAAGTTTACATTTCGATTTGTGATGTCTCAGCAAGTGTGAAATTCTAGCTGAATACTGACTCCCCACTTCTATTTTTGTTTGCCATTACTGGACTTTCTGATAGGATAAGAAAGGAGTAACTTCCTGTTTTTACAGGAGAAGGAGCGGAATTTTGGACGGACAATTTGTTTTTTCGATGTTTTTAATTACACTGTCAGTGGGACCAATCCTGATGATTCTTTCCATTATCTATGGCCGAAAGAAGCAGATGAAATGGCTTTGGATAATGAATGCTATTTTTCTGTTATTTTCAATTGGAGTTGTGCTTTATTATCTTTTCAATTTGGATAACATAAATGCAGAAAATGTGCCGGGCGACCCTCGTGTGCTCGTATTGCTTCTGATGTCTTCCTATATATCTATTCCCACTGCTCTGTCATTCTTTTCTTTGGCAGCAGCCATTTTTATTCAACAAAGAAAAAAAGCAAATGAACAAACTGAAATCAAAAAAAGCTGAGTGCTTGCATTCAGCTTTTTTTGGTTCCAACAATGTATTCCGTTTGAGGGTAGACAATATCCTGAAACTACTTTAGTATATAAAACGTAATAATTACGATTTAAGAGAGGAAGAACTACATGACCATTCCTGTGACTGTCCTTAGCGGCTATTTAGGCGCCGGCAAAACAACTTTACTAAATCATATCCTATCAAATAAAGACAATCTTCGTGTTGCCGTCATTGTGAACGATATGAGTGAAATTAATATAGATGCAGCACTGGTAAAGAACGGCCATTTCAGCCGAACTGAGGAAACGCTGGTAGAGCTTCAGAATGGATGCATCTGCTGTACGCTTCGGGATGATTTAATGAAGGAAGTTGAACGTCTTGTCCAAAGAAGCGAGTTTGATTATATTCTTATTGAATCAACCGGAATTTCTGAGCCAATCCCTGTTGCTCAAACCTTTACGTATCTTGATGATGAGCTCGGCATCGACCTTTCTTCCATCACAAAGCTCGATACAATGGCAACTGTAGTCGATGCTTTCCGATTTTGGCAAGATTATGAAAGCGGCGAAACACTTCTCGACCGGAAGCAGACAGGTGACGAGCTGGATCAGCGTGATGTGTCAGATCTTTTAATTGATCAGATTGAATTTGCAGATGTGATCGTCTTAAATAAAACAGATTTAATTTCTCAGGATGAGGTTCAGCGAATCAAAGCCTTTTTAAAGAAAATTAATATGGAGGCTCATATCATAGAGTCGTCTTATGGAAAAATACCTTTAGAGGAAATTCTTCATACTAATCGATTTAATTTTGAGCAAGCGAGCCAGGCTGCCGGATGGATTAAAGAACTTAATGAAGAACATATACCGTAAACGGATGAGTACGGAATTTCTTCTTTTGTTTATCGAAAAAAGCGTCCCTTTCACCCCCGGCGTTTTCATGACTGGCTTATAGACATTCCGGATGAAATCGTGCGTTCAAAAGGATTTTTCTGGCTGGCAAGCAGAAATCAGACAGCAGGATTATTTTCTCAAGCCGGTTCATCTATTCAGCTGCAAGGAGCAGGAGAATGGATTGCAGCTTTATCTTCAGAGGAACAAGAGCAGGTAAAACAAGAGGAACCGGAAATCCTTGAAAAATGGGATGACGTTTGGGGAGATCGCATGACAGAACTAGTGTGGATTGGCATTGATATGGAGAAAGAGTCGATAATCTCTTCCCTGGATCAATGTTTATTGACGGATGAAGAGATGAAAAGCGACTGGAGCCTGCTTGAAGATCCCTTTCCGCCTTTTCAGGTGAGTGAATAACGAAGCTGGGACCGTTACGATCGTTAAAAAATTATAGCCGGTAATTTTACAGCGACCCAGCTCATATGAAGGAAAAATACTCCTGTATAAAGTAAGGCAGCCGCCGAAATCCCTATCTTAAACCATGGTTTTTGCAGGATACGATCATAGGAAATAAACAGAATTAAAGCCAGTGAAAGAACTAATTTTATCGTCAAAAATAGGAATGGATGCATGTCGTAGACCATCCTCATAAACGGGTTTGCTTCTTCTATAAATGAATAGCTTAAGCCAATATGCGTAATCACACCATCAAGCAAGTTGAGTATGGATAAATAATAAGTAACAGCTTTCATCCAGATCCGCCCTTTGATCGTAATAGTTAGACTTGTTTTATTATATATGCCCTTCATTACAACTTTTAAAAGTGCTAATAGACCCAGATCTTGACTATCTATGCTTGAAAGAAAAAAAGATGCTGTCGCGAATTATTCGTGACAGCATCTTTTTAAATTTAGTTCTATGAGAAAGGGTACGGTTCAGCCTTTCAAAATCAAGCTGACTCCCCCTGCCTCTCTTATTTTGTTAAGATCATCGGCTCGCCTTTTGTAATCACGATCGTATGTTCAATCTGAGCGACTAAGCTGCCATCCGGAGTTTTGTACGTCCAGCCGTCTGATTGTTCTTCAACAAAGTCGGCCTTAGAGGAAATAAACGGTTCAAAAGCAATAACGCTGCCTTCCTGAAGCAATTCGTTATCCCAAGGATCAAAATAATTTAAAATATGATCTGGTGCTTCGTGAAGGGATCTTCCCACACCGTGACCTGTAAGGTTGGTGATGACTTTATAGCCGTTTGCACGGGCTACACGGGAAACAGTCTTGCCAATCTGACTCTTTTTTGATCCTGCCTTTGCTTTTTTGATGGCTTCATAAAAAGCCAGCTCTGCTGTTTCACAAAGTTTTGTCAGTTCTGCGTTATCTCCTACTACAAAGGAGATTCCCGTATCAGCAAAATAGCCGTCCAGTGAGCCTGAGACGTCAATATTGACAAGGTCACCCTCCTGTATAACGCGGCTGCCTGGAATCCCGTGTGCCACTTCGTCATTTACACTTATACACGTATAACCGGGAAAATTATATTCTCCTTTTGGACCAGATACAGCTCCATATTCAGCAAATTTTCTTTCCCCTATTTTATCGAGTTCACTTGTTGTGATGCCCACTTTTGTCGCAGCTCTCATTTCGTCACGGATTTCCGCTACGATCGCACCAATTTTTTTAAGAGCCTGAAGCTCCTCATCTGTTTTTACTATCATGTTCTCTCTCCTCACACCGATTAAACTTCCCACTGACAAGTCAGCGGTATATTGATCTTTTTAGGGTATCATTTTTCCTTAGAAAAAGTAAGTGACAAGCCCGTCGGATCATTTTTGGATCGAGAAAAAGGACTGCCGGATGCCAGCAATCACTGAAATTCCGTACAGTCCTTTTGGGTTCTGCTTATTTATGAAGCTCTTCTTGTACGCTGCTGAGTCGCCACCCGCGGCACTGTTGTAAGAAGTGTTCCTAACACAATCGCTGTAAGGATGAATGCAGGTCCAAGGTAAGAACCGTTATACGTCAGCGAAAACAGCCATGCAGGTACAGATGGATCACCGGAGCCAAAGAAGATGACACCTGCAAGGTAATGGCAGATAAATCGAAGCAGCACGCCGATAAATGTACCCACTGTAATCCATGTTACGGCTTTTTTCATCAATCCATCACCCAATGCCCGCTGAATGGGTCCTGCAAAAAGGCCCGCCATGCCGACTACAGTAAATGCGATTGGATAATCAAGAGCGCCTTGAACAGGAGTTAAGATATACGCTCCTCCAAGAATAATCTGCAGGATGCCTACCAGAAAGCCTGTTAATAAACCGCCTTTAAGCCCCCACCTGAACGCCATAAGAATGATTGGCACCATGGCAAAGCTGATGGATCCGCCCTGCGGCCAAATGGAAAAACTGAATCGGTCAAGGATTAATCCAATTCCGGAAAAGATCGCGACCTCCAGTAAAAATAATAGTTTCATCCGTTCCATACTGATTCCTCCTTCTGCGAATCGATGCACCTCGCTCCAAGGGGACTTTACCAGTTGCTTTTTGCTTTTGAAGCCAACCAACGATGCTTGGCGGGGTTAAGTTGCATTCCGCTTAAACATATGCCGCAGCGTATGGCTAAAAAAGCATACAAAAAAGCAATGTCCTGAGGATAGAAATCCAGACATTGCTTCATCCGCGCCTGTTTCCATCCACATTCCTGCGTAAGCATTAACTTACAGGTTCAAAGGGTCTGAACAGAAGTGTTCACTCTCAGCCATTTCGGCTCCCCTTGTGGAAGTTGCATCTTCACTTATTGTAACGTCTATGAACCTATTTGTCACCCGTTAGATTCCTCATTTATTGAAGTCATTTTGTGCTATACTTTAGGATGACTAAAAATTGGATGTTTCTTAAAGAGAGCACTTTCACGAGGGATGTTAAAAAGATGAAATGGATAAAAAATAGATTTATAGGCGGGCGAATCGTCAAAACAGGAGTAGCAGTCTTTATTACGGCGTTCATATGCCAGCTCCTCAACCTCCCTGTTATGTTTGCTGTTATTACCGCCATTGTTACAATTGAACCGACCGCGGCTGACTCCATCCGAAAAGGGATGATCCGCTTTCCCGCATCAGCCATTGGAGGCGCCGTCGCCATGCTGACTGCTTTTCTACTCGGAAACACCGCCATTACTTATGCCATCGCTGCAGTAGTGACCATCTGGCTTTGTCATAAATTGAGGCTGGAGGCTGGAATGCTGGTGGCTGCTTTAACAGCCGTTGCCATGATTCCTGGAGCAGAAGATCATTTTATGCTTACATTTATTACACGGCTTGGCACAACACTCATCGGCCTGTTCACTTCTACACTCGTAAACTTTGTTTTGCTTCCACCTAAATATGAAAATCAGATTACCCAGCAGGCTTATGAATCTCAGCACGAATTTACTGCTATATTTCAACAACGGATTGAAGAGCTGTTGAACGGCAAAGTTCGGTCACGTCACCTTGAGGGAACAGCAGAGCGTCTGCGGCATAAACTCGACCGAATTGAAACCCTCTGTAAATTTCAGCTTGAAGAATGGCATTATCACAAATACAAGCGGGAGGAAATGAGAAAGGTACATTTTCATCAAAAGAAAATCTACTTGTTGAAACAGCTTACCTATCATCTTACCAACTTAATTTCCCCGCCTGTACAGGACCAGCCGTACTGGTCTGACAAAGAAAAAGAAGACATCAGACAATTAACGGCTCAGCTGATTGAACGGGTGCACAGCACGCAGCACTTAGAACCCATCAGCCGCAGCTCTTTGCAGTCAATGCGTGATGCATTAAAGAATGAAACACATGAAGATGAACTTCCCTTAAAAAGTTATATATACTTTGAACTGCTGACCATCCATGCACTGCTTCGGAAGCGGAAAGATTTCGTCCGCGTGCCCAGCACCAAGCCTGCAGACCTGTAGGGAGATGAAAGTCCATATTTTATCTTACTGAAAGTACAATAAAGGCTGAACAAATTGATATCGTAAATAAGACCATTTTGACCCTTTTGGATTTCTATCTAAAGGGGCGTTTCATTATAAAAGGGATTTTCTTAATTAAGTTATTCTCCTTAAACTAAATTTATAAAAAAATGAAATGATATATGTATATAGCAGAGCCAGGGCAGAGTACAGGAAGAATCGAGATAAAAAAGATGTAGCAAGGGAGGAATTTTCTTGAGGTTTTCCAAAAGTGTTTTTATACTCGTTTTTGTTCTTTTGATTGTTGCTTGTTCTAAAACTGAGGAGCCAGAAAAAATAATAGGTGAAACTCCAAGCGAATCGAAAGGGGCATTTGCTTTTGATAATAGTTTATATACTATAGAACGAGGGAAAGTATTGGCTGCAGATGCAGGAGAAGAAATCGGGTCAATCAAAGTACTAGTAGATGAAATAAATGAGAATGGTGAAGCGGTAATATTTGATTCCTCCCTTAACTTACAGGCTGGGACTAAGATATTTAAAGTAAAAGAACAAGACCAAAGCAATACTGTGGTTGCAATAAAAATTGGTGATATATATTATGGGGCCATCTTTCATTCAAATTTAAATTAAGTCTTTTGGAAAACAGTTTGCTTTTCTCAATGAACTCTATTTGTAATAAGTATTACTTTAAAAAATTTAGATTGGATTCCTTATGTGAAAAATGGAAAGTTTTTTGTTCCAAAATACACCTGCTCAATTTCATGACAGATCTGAATTGGAGAAACGAACGACAAATGAATTGAGAGAACAACGATAAGCGGATAAGCACCTTTCTTTGGTGCTTTTTTGATGCCTATGGTCTGCTGAAAAAACAGCCGTTATTTCAAAGCTAGATCTAAGACATAAATAAAAACTGCCCTCATGAACAATTTTTCTGTCCGTGAAGGCAGTTCTTTTTTATGGAAAAACTCTAAGCTTAAAGCACATTAAAATATCTTGCTTCAGGATGAGCGAATACAATAGCAGAAACGGAAGCTTCCGGCTCCATCATATATCCGTCGGTTAGCTCAACACCAATTTCTTCAGGTCTGATCAGCTTAAATAATTTCTCCTGATCTTCCAGATTCGGACAGGCCGGGTAGCCGAAGGAAAAACGCTGTCCCTGGTATTTCGCACTGAAACGCTCCTGCATCGTAAAGTCCACTGGGTCCGGAAAGCCCCATCGATCTCTCATTTGCTGGTGAAGCAGCTCTGCAAATCCTTCTGCAGTTTCAAGAGCTAGTGACTGAAGAGCATGACTTTCAAGGAAGCGTCCCTGCTCTTTGTAGGCCTGCGCTTTTTCTCGAATTCCACGCCCTGCAGTGACAGAGAAAAATCCAACGTAATCCATAATGCCGCTCTCGACGGGCTTTAAATAATCTGCTAGACATAGAAATGGCTCTCTTGGCTGACGCGGGAACGTAAATCGTTCAATTTCATTTGCCGGATGCTCAGGATCATAGATAATCACATCATCGCCATCACTTTGAGCAGGGAAAAACTGATACACGGCTGACGGCTGGATGAGTGATTCTGCCTTCACTTCCGTAATGAGATCATCCACGACCGTTTTGATCTTCATGGTCTTCTCATCTTTCTCAGCAAGCAATCTTGAAATCTTTCCTTTTACTCCAAGATGGTGGCCAATGAGCATCTGCAGATTAATATACGCTTCTACGTGCGCCACTGAATAGGAATTTAACACTCTGCGCTTTAAATCAGAAGGTGTAAAAACCGGAACATCTGTATTTACGGCAGGCTTTGTTTTTACCGCCGTTACGGTTTTTTTCTCCGGTTCTGCCACTGCAGCATTGGCGGCCGCTTCTTTTTTCAGGCGGCGTTCTTCTACAAGCTGCTGCCGTTCAAGTTCATCCTGCAATTGATTTGCGAGTGTTAAACCATTCATCGCATCTTTTGCATATAAAACAAGTCCTTCATAATTTTGCGATATTTTCGTATCAACAAACTTTCTCGACAGTGCCGCACCGCCTACTAAAATCGGAATATCGAGTCCTTCTTGTTTCATGTCGCCTGCTGTAATCACCATTTGCTGAGCTGATTTGACCAGAAGACCTGAAAGTCCAATAATATCCGGCTTCTCTTTTTTTATCGCTTCGATTAGAACAGGCGGTGTCACTTTAATGCCAAGGTCCACTACCTCATAGCCATTATTGCTTAAAATAATATCCACCAGGTTTTTCCCAATATCATGAACATCCCCTTTTACCGTCGCAAGCAGTACTTTTCCTTTAGAGGAGGAAGTATCAGAGGCTTCCATATGCGGTTCAAGAAAGGCAACAGCCGCTTTCATCACTTCTGCGCTTTGCAGAACCTCTGCCACAATCAGCTGATTATCGTTAAACAGCCTGCCTACCTCTTTCATGCCTGTCATCAGTGGACCGTTAATAATGCCAAGCGGAGCGTCGTACTCTCCAAGAGCCAGCTCCAGATCCGGTAGAAGTCCTTCCTTCGTTCCTTCCACCACATAATAAGCCAGACGTTCTTCCAGTGTCATATCAGGCATCGTTGATTTGGATTCTTTTTTCTTGCCCCGGTAAAATTCTGTGAAGGTAGCCAGTGATTCATCAGTTGTGTCAAAAAGCAGCTCTTCAGCCAGCTTAATTTCTTCTTCTGAAATAGAAGCAAACCGTTCCAGTTTTTCTGTATTAACGATGGCATAATCAAGACCAGCTTGTGTGCAATGGTAGAGAAAGACAGCATTTAATACTTCCCTGCCAACAGGCGGCAATCCAAAGGATACATTCGAGATTCCAAGAGTCGTCTGCACAAGCGGAAGGGCTTCTTTAATTGCCTTGATTCCTTCTACAGTGGCTTTAGCTGAACCGATATACTGCTCATCACCTGTTCCGACCGGAAAAACGAGCGGGTCAAAAATAATATCGGAAGGATTTACACCATACTCATCCACTAAAATAGAGTAGGAACGCCTAGCGATCTCAAGCTTTCGATCGACTGTGACCCCCATCCCTACTTCATCAATGGTTCCTACTACAACAGCCGCTCCAAATTTTTTTACCAAAGGAATGACCGCATCAAAGCGTTCAAGTCCATCCTCTAAATTTATAGAATTAATGATTGCTTTCCCCTGGGAATACTTCAGGGCTTGTTCAATAACGTCTTCATCGGTTGAATCAATGACAAGCGGGACCTTTACTTTTTTAACAACTTCCTGGATAAACGTCTCCATATCCTCACGTTCTTCACGGTCAGGATCAGCAAGGCAAATATCAATCACATGCGCGCCGCCTCTCACCTGGGCGCGTGCAATTTCAGAAGCCTCTTCAATTTTGCCTTCAGCAATCAGCCGCTTGAATTTACGTGAGCCGATGACATTGGTTCGTTCTCCGATCATCAGTGGGCGCATAGAAGGGTCATCATAGACCAGCGGTTCAATACCGGACACCGTATGAACCTGTTTTTTCTCAAACTTTCTAGGCTCATACGCTGCCATGGTCTCAGAAAGAGCTTTAATATGAGCAGGGGTTGTGCCGCAGCATCCCCCTACAATATTCAGCCAGCCTTTTTCAGCAAACCCTTCCAGTTTTTTAGCTAAAGACAGCGGAGTTTCATGATAGTTACCTTCTTCATCCGGCAGTCCGGCATTAGGGTAGCAGCTCACATAGGAATTGCTTAAATCAGACAGTGACCGGATATGATCCTGCATAAATTCAGGACCGGTTGCACAATTAAGCCCAACTGAAACAGGATTCATATGCTCCACGCTTATATAAAAGGCCTCGATCGTCTGACCGGCAAGAGTCGTCCCCATTGGCTCAATGGTCCCTGAAATCATAACATGAAGTTCTTTCCCGGTTTTTTCAAAGGCTTTTTGTATGCCTAAGAAGGCACATTTTACATTCAGCAAATCCTGGCTCGTTTCCACAAGCAAAAGATCAGATCCGCCATCAATTAATCCCGTGGCCTGTTCGGCATAGGATTCAGTCAGTTGGTCAAACGTCGTTCCACCGGTTACACTGAGCGTTTTTGTTGTTGGCCCCATCGAGCCCGCTACAAATCTGGGGCGTTCCGCAGTTGACCATTTATCCGCAGATCTCCTTGCAATTTCTGCTCCGAGCCTGCTTAATTCATAGGCGTCCTGTGAAATGTCATACTCTTCAAGCACGACACTCATACTGCCAAATGTATTTGTTTCAACGATATCCGCTCCTGCTTCAAAATAAGCATCATGAATCCGTTCAATCACATCTGGTCTTGTGCGATTTAAATTTTCATTGCACCCTTCAAATTCTTCTCCGCCAAAGTCCTCTTCACTTAGCTGGGCTTCCTGAAGCATTGTGCCCATTGCCCCGTCCATTATAAGGATTTTCTTTTTTAGTTGATCAGTGAATAATGTTGGACACATTGTGAATCCCTCCGGCTCTTTTTGCAGCTTGTTTATTTGCGTATTTCGTCAATTCAGCAGTTACTTCATAGCGCATAAAAGGAGTGATTAAATAGATCCCATTAAAAAGGTCAAGCGCTGCGTCGATGAGAGATTTTGTGATGGCAATCCCTTCTTTAGCGGACTGCTCTTTATCGCCTGATACTTTTGCCATGCGTTCCCGCACCTCATCTGAGAGCTTAATGCCCGGTACTTCATTATGAAGAAATTCTGCATTGCGGCTTCCCGTTAACGGCATTAATCCAATATACATCGGCTTTTCAATATGCTTGGTGTGCTCATAGACTTCAAGCAGTTTTTCCTGTGAAAATACCGGCTGACTCATAAAGTAATCTGCACCAGCGGCGATTTTTTTCTCCATTCTTAATACGGCACGTTCTACACTTCTGACATGCGGGTTAAAGGCAGCTCCGATTGAAAATGAAGTCGACTCGCCCAAGTCTTTTCCTGACATGGAAACTCCCCGATTAAGCTGGCTTATCATTTCAATCAGTTCAAAAGAGGATACATCATATACCGAGGTCGCCCCTGGAAAGTCCCCAACCTTTGTCGGGTCTCCCGTTACAGCGAGCAGATCGTGTAGACCCAGTGTATGAAGGCCCATCAAATGAGACTGGAGTCCAATCAGATTCCGGTCCCGGCAGGTAATATGAACAAGCGGTCTAGCACCGATTTTTTCTTTGATTAAATGGCCTAGTGACTCGTTTGACACCCTCGGACTTGCCAGTGAATTATCTGCAAGTGTAATTGCATCGGCTCCCGCTTCCGTTAAAGCTTTAGCCCCTCGCATAAACGCTTCTGTGTTGAGTTTTTTTGGAGGATCCAGCTCAACTACTACTGAAGGCCTCGATGCGACAATAGATGGCAGCGATTCGGGAAGATCAATTGCTCTTGATCTGACTTCGATTTTCGACTCAGGCTCCCGGATTTTTTTCTCGGTTACAGGGACTGCTCCTTTGAGTGCATTGGAAAAGGCGCGTGTGTGATCCGGCGTTGTTCCGCAGCAGCCTCCAAGAAGTCTCACCCCTTGAGCCTGAAACGATTTTGCCACTTCCCCGAAATATTCAGGATTATTATTATACTGCAGGCCGCCATCTGTAAAAGAAGGGAGACTCGCATTTGGATAAGAAGATAAAAAAGCGTGCTTAGGAAGCGGCACACCCTCAAGTGACCGGAGCATATGATAGGGACCCTGCCGACAATTAATTCCGACTCCATTTGCTCCCAGCTCCTCCAGCTGTTTTAAAGCAGCCCCAACAGATGTTCCATCCTGAAGCACGCCAATTTCCTGCAGGGATACCTGTGCAATAATTGGCAAATCAGTTGCTTTTCGTGCAATCTGGACTACTGTGGAAAGCTCTTCCAGATCGTAATAGGTTTCAAGCAGTAGACCGTCCACGCCTTCAAGAAGCAAACAGTACAGCTGTTCTCTAAATGTTCGCTTAATTTCTTCGAGCTCAATGGATTGAGGACGAATGCTTCTGATGCCGCCAATAGTTCCCAGCACATGAGTCGATTCCCCGGCTGCTGTCTTGGCATTTTTAACTGCTGCGCTGTTTATTTCTTTTACATGATCCTGCAGACCATACCTCTCAAGTTTCAGATAATTGCCCCCATACGTGTTGGTCTGAATGACGTCTGCGCCTGCTTCAATATAAGCAGAATGAATCTGCTGAATATGTTCTGCCTGCGAGATATTCAGCTCTTCAAAGCACTGATCCGTTCCGTATGAATAAAGCAATGTTCCCATTGCACCATCGGCTATAAGTATTTTTTCTTTCAGCGCATCCTCAAGCTTCATGTTCATTCTCCTCTCCCTCTCATTGCGGCCCTGCAGCCTTTTTCTCTTTGCGATCATCTTCTATGAGTCCTTATACTGGTCGGAGCTGAGCGAGCGCCTTCAGCTTTTACTCTATCCAGCTTCAGGCGCTAGCTCCTCGAG
This sequence comes from Jeotgalibacillus proteolyticus, assembly GCF_050107735.1. Classification (GTDB taxonomy): domain Bacteria; phylum Bacillota; class Bacilli; order Bacillales; family Jeotgalibacillaceae; genus Jeotgalibacillus; species Jeotgalibacillus proteolyticus_A. The sequence goes on along the minus strand of NZ_JBNILO010000012.1, from coordinate 18,270 downwards.
GTCATAAGTCACGGCGACCCAGCAGGCGAAGGGCATGCCTGCATGGTCACTGTTCCTTATGCTTGTCGAAGCTGGACGAGCGCCTTCAGCTTTTACCCTATCCAGCTTCAGGCGCTAGCTCCTCGAGGTCATAAGTCACCGCGACCCAGCAGGCGAAGGGCATGCCTGCATGGTCACCGCTCCTTATGCTTGTCGAAGCTGGACGAGCGCCTTCAGCTTTTACTCTATCCAGCTTCAGGCGCTAGCTCCTCGAGGTCATAAGTCACGACGACCCAGCAGGCGAAGGGCATGCCTGCATGGTCACCGCTCCTTATGCTTGTCGGAGCTGGACGAGCGCCTTCAGCTTTAAAATTAAAAAGGCCTTCTTATTTGTATAAGAAGACCTGTAGGTTTGTTTACAACTCTCCTTATCTTCCTTCCACGGTTTTACGTGCAAGCTGGAGTTAGCACCTTTTCATGAAATAGTGTTCATGAAGGTTGCTGAGGTTTCGCAGGGCCTGTTCCCTCCACCTCTCTTGATAAGAATCCAAACTATTTAATTAATTACGACTACTCTACTAGATGAGGATTGTTCTGTCAACAAACTTTCGCTTTCTATAAAGCTAGTCAAGGGCAGTAATTCCCGGAAGACGCCATTCCACTTCTTCATCTTCAAAGGTACCGACCCATTTGAAGGCGGTGGAAGCAGAGGCTGCATATTGAAATGTTGCTTCCGCAGATTCACCTGAAGGAATTGTTACATTTACTTCTTCTCCATGAAGTTCTTTTTCTTCATCTGTAAGGTCCATCAATACAAAGTTTTCATTAGTAATTGACAATTCTTCTTCCGAATCGTTTGTTACATTTAATGAGATTTCGTAAACTCTCTGTGATTCATCAATTTCTTCAACTACTCCTGCTTGTGTGACGGACATGGCTGCTCCATTTACTTCTGCTTCATCTCCAACGACGTAAAGAGATGATTCTTCTGTTTCCTCAGCGGGTTCTTCAGTCATTACTTCCTCCGCTGAATCGTTCTCCTCTTCTGCTGGCTCGTTTGTGGTTTCGTCTGATGAACAGGCAGCCATCGTTAAAGCTCCTGCCAGTGCTGTAATTAACCAAAATTTCTTCATTTAAAATGTCCCCCTATATATGTAAAAGATTCCTATCCATTATCCTTCGTAGAACGAAAGATTTCAAGGGGATACCCAAAATAACCCAAAAGTCTAATTATTTAATATATTTAGTATTTTCTGTTTTCTTTTACCTTTTCTCAATCATTCTGTTTATTCTTTTCCAAAAGCTGTTATTGTTTAATCATTTCTATTATTTTGTTAAACTAATTAAAACGAATGAGAGAGAGGAGCATGGCATATGTGCGGCCGGTTTTCACTGATCGAGGCGCTTGCAGATTTAAAAGCTCATTACGATTTTAAAATGAGAGACGACTTTGAGTATGCAGCAGGGACGAATATTGCCCCTTCTCAATATGTCACTGCAGTTGTAGAAGTAGATGAAATTCGGTATCCTGTTCAATTTCGCTGGGGGCTTATTCCTCCATTTGCCAAGGACGAAAAGATTGGCTACAAAACATTTAACGCCCGTGCAGAAACCGCAGCTGAAAAACCCAGCTTTAAGCGGGCATTTCAAAAAAAGCGCTGCTTGATCCCTGCTTCTTCCTTTTATGAATGGCAAAAAATTAACAGCAAAGAAAAGCAGCCTTATGCAATCAAGCCTTCTGCTGATTCTCTCATTACGTTTGCTGGTTTATGGGAGACATGGAAAAGCGAGGAAGGCAGTATAAGGAGCTGCACAATATTAACTACCCGGCCAAATGAAAAAATGGCTTCCATTCATGATAGAATGCCTGTGATTTTAGAGCCTGAGGCTTATTCAAAATGGCTGAATCCAAATACCCCGGAACAGGAGCTCCAGGACCTGCTGCAGCCCTGCAAGCCTGAAAATATCAAGCTTGAAAAAATTCCAAATGACTTCTTTAAAACAGCAAAGTAAACTCTTTACTAAGAAGCTTTCATACACTTTATATAAATAAAGAAGGCTGAGACAATTTGTCCCAACCCTCAACTATTGATCCGTGAGCAGATGTTCTCTTATCCAGCGAGTACATCTGTTTTCGGATATTTTATTTTACTATTGTCCGGCTTTGCAATTGAGAAAGCAAGTGTGAGCGGACCAAGCTTCCCTACAAACATCACCACGATGAGCACCACTTTACCCGCTTCGCTTAAATTACCTGTGATCCCCATAGACAAACCAACCGTACCAAAAGCAGAGACGGTTTCAAACACGATCTCTAAAAACGTGAAGCCGCTTTCCGTGTGGGTTAAAATCATCAAAGCCAACGTCACAAGCAAAATACTGCTCATGGCAATGGCCAGGGATTTAAAAACGAGCTCCTGCTTGATCTGACGGCTGAATAAATTGATCTCTGCTTTTCTTCTGAAAAAAGAAACAGTAGCAAGCAGTATTATCACAAAGGTTGTAACCTTTATCCCGCCGCCGGTTGAAGCACTGCCTGCCCCAATAAACATGAGGACAATAATGAGCAAAATGGATGAATCATCCAAACTGGCGATATCTAGCGTATTGAAGCCGGCAGTCCGCGGTGATACAGCCTGAAAATAGGAGGCCCACAGCTTTCCATCCAGTTCCATTGGTCCCAGCGTGAGAGGATTTCCATATTCATTTAGAAAAATGTAAAGCATCGCCACTACGTTTAAAACAAAGGTTCCAAGCACCATAATTTTTGTGTGTAAACTTAATTGTTTCACAGATCGTGAATGCCAAAGGTCAATCAGCACGGTAAACCCAATCCCCCCAAGTATAAACAGAGCCGAGATGACAATATTTATAAGCGGATCATTTACATACCCGGATAAACTATCTGCCTTCAGCCCGAAGCCCGCATTATTAAATGCAGATACGGCATGAAATAAGCTGAAGTAAAGCCCTTTTGCCATGCCAAACTCAGGCACCCATACAGTTGCTAGCAGCATTACAGCAAAAGCTTCTATAATAAAAGCAAAGATCGCAAGCTCAATAGCAAGCCGAATAATTCCTCCTGCTCCATTTTGATTCAAGGACTGCTGGATAATAAGTCTTTCTTTAAAGCCGATCTTTCTTCCAAGCAGGAGAAAAATTAAGACCGCAAATGTCATAATTCCAAGTCCGCCAAGCTGAATCAGACACATAATCACCACTTGACCGAAAATAGTATATACGGTCCCAGTGTCTACTACGGCGAGTCCTGTTACAGTCATGGCTGAAACTGCGGTAAAAAAAGCATCGAGCCAGCTTAGCTCGCCTATATAAGAAAATGGCAGCTTAAGCAGCAAAGTTCCGATTGAAATACTGATGATAAAAACAGCAATTAATAGCTGCGGCGGGGTTAACGTGCCGGTCTTTTTCATGTGGGTCAGACTCCCTGCTTTTCAAAGCGATGAAGTTTCCGGTTTTCACCAATAACGATTAAAACATCTCCCTCAAGCACTTTGTCTTCTCCACTTGGTGATACGAGCATGTCATGATTGCGGTAGATCCCAACAATATTACATCCGAATCGGTTTCTCACGTTTAAAGTAGCAAGCGTCTTTCCAACAATTTTCGGTGTAGCTTTAATTTCCACCATGGAATGTTCATCTGACAGCTCAACATAATCAATAAAATGCTCGGAGGTGAGGCGGTGGGCTATTCTTCTTGCCATGTCTTTTTCCGGGCGAATCACTCGCGTTGCACCAATTTTCTCCAGAACCTTTTGATGATATAAGCTTGACGCTTTTACCCAGATTTCTTTAACACCAATATCAGTTAAGATAATAGTGGTTAAAATGCTTGCCTCAATATTTTCACCAAACGATACCACGACCAGATCGAAATTACGGATCCCAGCCTGAAGCAGCAGCTGTTCATCCTGAGCATCCCCATGTACGACATGGGTGGCCAGGTCACTATAACGGTCCACTACTTCTTCATTGCGATCCATTGCAAAAACGTCTGCCCCGATTTCATTAAATTCTTCTACTAAATGACCGCCAAAGCTGCCAAGACCTAATACAGCGAATTGTTTTCTCATCTTTCCCATCCTTTTTCCATCGTTACTGTCATCGTTGCCTTTTTTTGCACAAAAAAATCCACGAGGAAATTATCCTGTGGTCAGTTAATGGCGCACAAGCATCATTCTCTCTCCTTAACGCTTACGGGGTTAGCTGTCGGATTAGGGCATGAAGAGTAGCCCCGCCTTAAAACTAAAGGCTTCACCCCTTGCCTCGCAAAAGCAGGCATGTGTGGTTCCCCCGTTTTCCATAAGAAATTCAGCGACTTAGAATCTTACTATGAGAGCAATATTACGCTCCTTCTTTAAAAGAGTAAAGAGGATTTACAAAAAAAAATTATTTGCTCTTCTGCTCTGCTCAACCTATACTTTTCAGAAGAGAATTTATCAAACAAAAGTAGAAAGGAGCCCGCCTAATGCAAAAACAACCCATCCCCTCCCAGGAGGAATTAACAAGAAGAATTGAGGTCTCTCAGCGCAGACGGCCGGCTGATCTTGTCATAAAAAATGGCAGGATCATAAATGTGTACACACGTGAAATTACCACAGGTGATATTGCTGTTGTTAATGGAACCATTGCTGCTGTAGGAGAAAATTATGAAGGACTCGAAACGATCGATGCGAGTGGCTTATTTGTTTCCCCTGGATTTATCGATGGTCATATTCATGTCGAATCAACTACATTGACTCCGTCTGAATTTGCCAAAGTCATTTTGCCGCATGGTGTGACGACCATCATTACAGATCCACATGAAATAGCAAATGTGCTGGGGACTAAAGGGATTGACTACATGCTGCAAAATTCAGAGGATCTCCCTTTAGACCTCTTTTTTGTTCTTCCTTCAAGTGTACCTGCAACTTCTTTTGAACATGCAGGTGCTTGTTTAAATGCTGACAGCCTGCGTCCATTATATGATCATCCCCGCGTTTTAGGTCTTGCCGAGGTCATGGATTATCCTGCAGTTGTGAACACAGAGCCGGATATGATTCGAAAAATTCATGATGCCCGATCCCGCACCGGCATTATTGATGGTCACTTAGCGGGCTTATCAGCCGATGAAATCAATGGCTATCTGGCTGCCGGCATCCGGAATGACCATGAATGTACGACACCGGAAGAAGCACTTGAGAGAATTCGATTGGGGATGAGGGTGATGATCCGGCAAGGGTCCGGATCTAAAAATCTTCCTGCCTTAATCCAGGCTGTAACCGATCAAAACGCTCATCGTTTTTCATTTTGCACTGACGACAAGCATATTGATGAACTGATACAGGAAGGAAGCGTCAACCATTGTGTGAAAGAAGCCATTCAACTCGGCCTTGATCCCTTGCTTGCTTACCAAATGGGAACCTTACATGCAGCTCAATGCTATGATCTGCATGACCGTGGCGCTGTTGCACCTGGTATGAAGGCAGACCTGATTCTGATATCAGATCTTAAAGAAGTAAAGATCGAGCGCGTCATTCAAAACGGTAAACCTGCATCAGAAGGGTCGAAGCTGTTAAACGAGTGGTCCTATAAAGCAGACGGACTGGATGAATGCATCAATACCGTTCATTTAAAACCTTTATCAAAAGCAGACCTTCAGGTAAAACCGGCAAAAGAAACCGCTAATATTATTGAAATCATCCCTGGTCAAATCAAAACAAAGCACGCAAAAGAAAAGGTCGCGCTGGATGCTGCTGGTTTTTTTGATCCTGCCCTCAACCCGGATCTTCAAAAGCTTGTGGTTGCTGAACGGCATCAGGCGCTGGGGACTGTGGGGACTGCAATTGTAAGGGGATTTGGCTTAGCGCCAAACAGCGCTATTGCATCTACTGTCTCACATGATTCACACAACCTGATCGCTGCGGGAACCTCTGATGATGCCATTTTACAAGCGGTTGATTGGCTGGATCATCACCAGGGTGGGCTGGTTGTCGTTCAAGATGGAAAGATTATTGGAGAAATGGAGCTTCGTCTGGGTGGACTGATGTCAATTAAAAACGTGAAGGATGCCCAGCACGATATGCAGACGATTCTTGAGGGGCTTCACCAGATTTCACCTCATGCAACCTTTAATTTATTTTCCATTCTTTCGTTTCTAGCCCTGCCCGTCATTCCCTCCCTTAAGCTGACGGACACGGGTTTGTTTGATGTTTTATCTTACTCGCATATTGATGTATGAGCTACAGGGATTAGTTCAATACAAAAGCACGTCATCGATAATAACAAAATCCGGACTCACGCGAATTCTGATAGCTGAATTCAAATGAGTCCGGATTTTTTCCTTATTCAATTATGCCAGGTCACACCAAGCGGGCAATGGTATGCTTTAATGTATTAATAAAAGTGGCATATTCAAGCATATTATACCGGTTTAATACGTCCGCATGCTCAGGTTTAACTCCTGTAATATAGGTTTTAGCTCCCATCAGCGAACAGTTTCCAATCAGTTGAATAAGCTGCCTGATGCCTTCTGCTTCCATATTCCCGACTGACTGCATGTCTACAATTAGTTCATGCACCCCATTTTGTGAAATATGTGATAAAATTCTGGCTTTGCTTTGCTCAAGCAAAGTTCCGTCCAAATCACCAAATACCGGTATGAGAATGACAGTTGGGGCAAGATGAATGATAGCAGTGGATAGCTCCTGAATTCGCTGAAAAGAAGTATTAAGCTGGTTGTTTTTCAGCAGCAATTCCATATCTGTTTCCTGAAGACGTTTTTTATGCTCATTTATTTTAGTCATCAGTTCAAGCAGCAGAGCTTCCTGTTCCATAAAAACGATGGAACAGGTTTCTTCTGTCCATTTGACGTGAAGGGTAAAAAGAGCTGTCTGATTATTTTTTGTGATCATATTTAATTCTATTTTTGACTGGTTAGAATCAAGCAAAAATTTCTCTGCCTTAGTTTGACTCTCTGCATCAATCCAGTCAATAATCTTTTCTCCCCCGCCGAAAAGGTTCAATGCTTCGTTAGAAGATTCAAGAATTCTCATTTCTTTGTTCATCACGATTGCAGGGAGAGCCAGTGTTTCAATGCTGCTCAATCTACCTCTCCTCGCTTCCTGTCTTTATCCATCCATTTAGATAAATCTTCCGGGGAGTGGACCATCGTAACCCGGTCGTGAATGGATTGAAGGGCTTCCTCAGCCTGGAGAGATAGATAGCGTCCGCCTACAAGCAGCTCAGTTCCATCCAGCGTTTCCATCAAGCTTTGAATATAAGCTGGAACCTTTTTTCCCTGAGCGAGCATGCTGGCGGATACTCCTACAACATCCGGCATCCAGACCCTTGCCATTTCTTTCACATATTCAAGAGGCAGGTTTGCCCCCATCATTCTGACGTCATACCCCTCTTCTTCAAATAGCTGAGCCGTCATGCGAATGCCTAGGTCATGCTCCTCATTTTCAACACAGAAAAAAAGGGCCTTTCCAATTACCGAATCCACTTTTTTGATTCTTGGCTGAAGGATTTCAAATTTATATCTTGCCAGAATAAAGTCACATGTTGCTGTAGCAAGATGCTCATCTGCCACTGAAATTTTATTATCCTGCCATAAAGCCCCGATCTCAACCATAGAAGGGGTAATAATATGATTAAAGATATAATCTGTTTTCTTTCCCTCATCCACAGCCTGTCTAATAATGGACCAGCTTGACTCCTGGTCTCCGGATAAAATTCCGCTCGTAAATGATTGTGTATACGTTGCAGTCATGCCTTCCTACACCCCTTCGGCCGATGTTCCCAGTAAGATTCATTCATACATATCCCGTACAAAGTATTTACAGCAATGCGGCTGCTTAACCATTTTCGCATGGTTACTTGACCGTTCCTGCTGTCGTCTTTGCAGCCTAGCAAAGAAATATCTCAGCACGGATACGATGATACATACACGATCTTTTTCTATATATAAATTGTCAGCTTTCTTGGGATAAAAGTCAAATATTCTTAATTACCAGGGCCCATTTAGAACACATTTAAAAAAGCATACCGCTAGGCAGGATTATAAATCCCGCCTGAAGCAGCATGCTTTATTTTATTATTCGACAGGCAGCCAATCTCCACGTTGAATCGTTACTTCTTTAAGATCCACATCCAACTCGCGGGCGTAGCGTTTGATCTGCTTGACTTCCATAGGAGAAACGAATGAAAGAACCGTTCCGCTTGCCCCTGCTCTTCCTGTTCTGCCGGAGCGGTGAATATATTGATCGAGATTTTCCGCTGCATCCATGTGAATCACATAGGTTACATCCTGAATATCAAGACCGCGTGTTGCCACATCGGTTGCAAGCATCAGGGGCAGATCCCCATTCCTGAATTTGCGCATGGAAGCAGCCCGTTCTTCCTTCGAAAGATCACTGTGCAGCGGTGCAATCTCCAGATTCTTGTAATTAAGCTTTTCCGTTGCGGTAAGCACATCGCGGACTTCACGCATAAATGCCAGTGATTTTTCTTTTTTCATTGAATCCATTCGAACGATCCGCCGAATTAGATCTATTTTTTCACGTGATTCACATACCATATACTGGTGAGTTACATTTGCTGCTTCTGAAGCGTCTCTTTCCACGCGGATTACTTCAGCATTTTTCGTGATCGATCTTCCATGTTCCTCGATCTCTTTTGGAAGCGTTGCAGAGAACATGGCAATCTGACGCTGATCTGCGAGTGTGCTTTTAATAATATCTGATATTGCCTGAGTATGCTCCGGCAGGAAAAGCTGATCCACTTCATCGAGTATAACCGTTGTGACTTCATGCGTTTTTATTTTTTTCTGCTTAATAAGCTCCAAAATTCGGCCGGGTGTACCAATTAAAATATGCGGCTGTTTTTTCAACTTTTCAAGCTGTCTTTTTGGATTTGCTCCTCCAATAATTGAAGCGGCTCTTATCCCGCTCGGTTTTCCCCACGATTGAGCTACGTCCAAAATCTGCATAGCCAATTCTTTTGATGGAGCTAAAATAATGGTCTGAGGCAGTTTTTTAGCAATCTCCATTTTCTCAATTACCGGAATGATATACGCCAGCGTCTTTCCAGTTCCAGTCGGTGACTCAGCAAGAACATCTCTGCCGCTCATCATAAGCGGAATCACACGCTCCTGCACCGGCTTAAACTGCCCAAACCCCGCTTCCTTCCATCTATCCTCTGTTCTAACCAACATCTAAATCCACTCTCCGATCTTTCCTATTCATTCTGCTATTATACCACCGTTTGGAGAAATTGGGTAACTTCTGTAGTGCAGTAAAGTACAAAAGGGGCCTGGCCCCTTTTGTACTTTACTGCTAAGAAGTAGATTCACTGTGGAAGAAGCTTGACAAAAATAGTTGGATGGATGAGTCTGATTTCTATTTTTTAGGGGTATGTATAGATGAAGTCAGGTTCAGGAGGAGGAGCTGAGTATGGGTGATTTTTTTCGGCTGTTAAAAGGTGGGAATAAGCCGTCTTTTATGGCTGCCATTGTTAATACGTTTATTGGGTTTTTAAAGTTAGGGGCGTTTTTACTGACTGGAAATGTGGCAATGTTTGCAGAGATGATGCATTCATTTGGTGATGCTGCCAATCAGTTTTTTGTTTTTATTGGGTCGGCATTGTCGAAAAAAGCCCCCACCGACCGTTTTCCAAACGGCTTTGGCAGGCTTGTTAATTTAGTTTGCCTCGGTGCTGTTCTTATTGTAGGAATCTTGTCTTATGAGACCGTAAAAGAAGGGATTCATCACCTTTTGCACCCTGGAGAAAGCACCGGTATCGCAATCACACTGGCTGTTCTTGGAATTGCCGTTTTGCTTGAACTGTTCGTTCTATATAAAGCGGCTAAAGAAGTGCTCCATGAAACCGGGAAAGAAGGAAGCGGCTTATCAGTATTTAGACTTGGCTTTACCAATTTAAAACGGGCTAAACCGGCAACTAAGCTTGTTTTTATGGAGGACCTGGTTGCAACAGCCGGTGGCGTTATCGCAATTATTGCTGTTCTTATTACGTATTTTACCGGTGTCGGGCAAGCAGAAGGAATTGCTTCCATTGTAATTGGTTTAATGATGTTTTATGTAGTCGGTCGTGTATTTCTTGAAAACGCACGCGGCGCCATCGGAGAAACCGATGAAGAAATGCGCCAGCATATTGCAGACTTACTCCTCGCAGACTCACATGTAAAGGATATTCAGCGGATTGAAGTCGTAAAAGAGGGGGAGCATCTTCATGTAGAAGTGGAGATTGAAGTGGACCCGACTCTGACAATTGCTGAAGCAGATTCGATCAAGGATCGGCTGGCCCTTCTGATCTACGCACAAAAAGGAGTGACAGACGTCATTATCGAATTTGATGAAGATAACCTTCAGCCAGACTGGGAATAACATATTGTTTTTATTTTCTTCATAAAGAAAAGGCCGGGACAACGTTTGAAGTTGAGTCCCAGCCTTTTTTTGAGTACGGATTTGCACATTCAATCTTTTACAGAATCATTTTTTCCCTCAGCTGGCTGTTGTGCAGATCGGCGTAAAAACCTTTTTGACGGATGAGGCTTTCGTGGTTTCCCCGTTCAATCAGCTTTCCATCTTGCAGCACCATTATTTGATCGGCATTTTGAATGGTGTTCAGCCTGTGGGCAATGACAAAGCTGGTTCTGCCTTTCATTAGACGCTGAAGTGCTTCCTGGATTTTGATTTCAGTAATGGTATCGATGCTGCTTGTTGCTTCATCAAGCACGAGAATTTTCGGGTCGGCCAGAATGGCTCTTGCAATTGATAGGAGCTGTCTCTGACCTTGACTGATCCCCTGTCCGTCTATTTGGATGAACGTATCAAACTGCTTGGGCATTTTCCGGATAAAGGATGCGGCATTGGCAAGTTCGGCCGCTTTTTCAACCTCTTTGTCTGTCGCGGTCAATCGGCCGTAGCGGATATTTTCCCGAATCGTCCCTTCAAATAAAAAAGAATCTTGGAGAACAAAAGCCATATGGCTTCTCAGTGATGACCGCTGAATGGTTTTAATATCTCTTCCATCCATTTTTATGACGCCTTCATTAACGTCATAAAAGCGTGAAAGCAAATTAATCATAGTCGTTTTACCGGCTCCTGTAGGGCCGACAAATGCCACGGTTTCGCCAGGTGAAACGGTAAATGAGATGTCAGCTAATGTAGCTTCGTCTTTTTCATAAGCGAATGAGACATGAGAAAATGTGACTTCTCCTTTAAGATCCTCTAATTGTACCGCTTCTAACTCATCTCTGCGCTCTTCCTTTTCATCCATGATATCAAAAACCCTTTCAGCACCTGCTATAGCCGATAACAGCGTATTAAACTGGTTCGCAAGATCATTGAGTGGACGGGTAAACTGGCGGGAATACTCGACAAAAATGACAATGACACCGATTGTCACCACTTCGTCCCCATTTATAACTAACAGTCCTCCCACAAGCGCGATAATGGCAAAGCTCAGGTTGTTCAGAAAGTTCATGAGCTTTGGAATAAATCCGGAAAATGTCTGAGCCCAGAAGCCGGCGAGTCGCAGCCCTTCATTCTTTTCTTTAAATTGATGGATTACCTTTTTTTCCTGTGAAAATGTTTTAATAATCCGCTGTCCTGATAACGTTTCCTGAATATACCCGTTTAAGTCCCCCAAATTTCGCTGCTGCTCCTTAAACAGTCTGCCTGTTCGTTTGGTGATCCACTTTAACCCAAAGTACATGGCAGGAATCACCAGCAGCGTGATCAGCGTGAGAAGCGGGCTTAAATAAAGCATCACAGAAGCCGTCCCGATTAAAGTCAATAAACTTGAAACAATTTGAATGACAGAGCTGTTTAATGTAGAGCTGACATTTTCCATGTCGTTGGTTACCCGGCTCATTAATTCACCGTGCTGACGTTTATCAAAAAAAGGAATCGGAAGCTTGTGCAGATGGTTAAATAATCTGGTCCGCATGGTATACACGGTGTTTTGAGCGATTCTGACCATCCACATTGCCTGAAACCAGGAGGATAGAGAGTGAATAATATATATAACTCCTAATATCCATAGAAGCTGAACAAGACCGCTGACATCTTGATTGACGATATAATCATCGATTCCCATGCCGACTAAAAAAGGACCAAGAAGAGCCATTGCTGAACTTATCACAACCATTAGAATCACAAGGAAAAGCTTTCCCTTGTTCATGGCGAGGAAGGACCATATTTTTTTTAGCGTACCGGCTGGATCCTGAGCCTTCTTTTTCTCATGCTCATTCCGGTTGGACTGATCGATCTCTGCAAATGATCGTTTCTTATACTGGAATGGTCTAACGACGTCTTTGAGCAATGGTAAGCGCCTCCTTCCCGACCTGTGATTCAACAATTTTCAGGTAAAGCGGAGATCGTTTGAGCAGGTCTTCATGCGTACCCTGAGCCAGAAGTTCCCCTTCATCAAGAAGCAGGATATGATCGGAGGCCATTGTCGTGCTGATTTTTTGCGTAATCATGATAGTGGTACAGGACAAATCATTCAGGGATTCAAGAAGATCAGCTTCCGTTTTCATATCCAGTGCACTGGTGCTGTCATCCATTAATAAAATGGCCGGCTTGCGTACCAGGGCCCTCGCAATAGACAAACGCTGCTTTTGACCACCTGAGAGATTGACTCCTTTTTGTCCAAGCTGGGTCTCATACTGCTTAGGTAAATTCATAATGGTGTCATGGATTTGTGCCCGCTTTGCAGCTTCCTGAATCGCTTCAAAGCCCGCTTCCTGGTCACCCCATGCAATATTCTCTCTCACTGTACCGGTAAAAAGCATCGCTTCCTGGGGAACAAAGCCGATTTGCTGCCGCAGGTTTTCCAGCTTATATGAAGTAAGGTCTCTGTTATCAATCAGGATTTTCCCGCCCGTCAAATCATACAGTCTTGGGATCAGCTGAAATAGCGTTGATTTTCCTGACCCGGTCGCTCCTACGATGGAAACCCGCTTTCCTCCTTCTATTCTAAAAGAGAAGTCGCGCAGCACTTTTTCATTTGTTTGCGGATATATAAACGTAACATTTTCAAATTCGATACTTCCTTCTGTCATCACATGCTCTTCACTTGTTTCTTTATCCAGTAAATCCACTTCAGTTTCCAATACTTCTCCAATCCGGCTGCCAGATGCTTTTGCTCTTGAGAACACCATTATGATCATCGTTACGATGGATAAGGCACCTGTCATTCGGGTTGCGTAATTAACGACAGCCACGACATCCCCTACACTCGCGCGGTTGGTAGACACTTCAACACTGCCATACCATAAAATTACGATAATACCGGCATTCATAACAAGCAGGATAATAGGCATTGTCACTTCTACGAGGCGGAGAGCCTTGACGGTATTTTCCATCAGCACTTCACTGGATTGCCTGAACCGCTTTATTTCATGCTGAGCTCTCAAAAAGGCTTTAATCAGACGGATACCTGCCAGATTCTCCTGCATCACGTTATTCACATGATCCACCCGTTCCTGAACACGTTTAAAAAGACCGCCCGCTCTGCGCATAATAATCAATAAAAACACCACAAGAACGGGAACAGCTACAACTAAAACCAGCGCAAGCCGCCAGTTGACTACTAATGCCATAATAACGCTCCCGATCACTAAAAGAGGCGCCCGCATCATAATACGCAGACTCATAAAGACTGTATTTTGCAGCATGGTCACATCATTTGTGAGCCGTGTAATCAGAGAAGATGTGGGGGTCTTGCTGAAGTTCGTAAAGGAAAAGGATTGAACTTTATCATATAAAGCTTCTCTAACGTCAAATCCAAAGCTTTGACTGACATGAGAGGAGTAAAAAGAGTTGGTCACACCGGCTGCAAAAGCCAAAAACGAACAGCCGATTAGTACGCCTCCCCATAGAATAATGACTGAGACATCCTGCTCCAGAATACCGTCATCAATAATTCTGGCAATAAGCAATGGCTGAATCAATTCCACTGCAAGCTCCATCAGCATAAGGGAGAGAGCAATGACGATGGCAATTCGATAAGGGGTTAAAAAAGGAAAAATCCGTTTCATTCTATGCTCCTCCAGTCAGGCAATTGCGCTTTTCAAAAAGTGGGCTTTTTCTTTGATACTCGAAATAGTCTTGTTGAAAACTTTATCACAATTTTCTTAAATTGAGTAGACTGAGCCTGCGCTTGGGCTTAAAATTGGCAGGAACATAACAGAAAGGCTGTGGCTAGTAAGCCACAGCCTTTCATGAATAGGTGCCAGCCCCTATTTTTCTGCCAGCACATCTGCAAACATTTTTCCATACTCCGGCAAGTCCGGCGGGCGTCTGCTGGACACAATATGACCGTCCCGTACGACTGGTTCATCGTGCCAGGTTGCTCCTGCATTTACCATATCGTCTTTAATGCCTGGCGTACTGGTTACCTGTCTGCCTTGTAAAATTCCGGCAGAAATCAGCACCCAGCCGGCGTGGCAGATTTGTCCGATTGGTTTTTCATGCTTATCCATGTGCCTGACCATAGCCAGCACTTCCGGATATCTTCTTAATTTATCTGGAGCCCATCCGCCTGGAACTAAGATACCGTCGTAATCGGATGGTTCAATTTCTCCAAAGGCATACTCGGATTGAGCCGGTACACCATACTTGCCCATATAGGTTTCTGCTTTATTTTCTCCAACTAAATGCACCTCTGCTCCTTCTTCACGAAGCCGCATAACCGGATACCACAGCTCCAGATCTTCAAAATCCGGACTGACTAAAGCGATCACTTTTTTTCCTTGCAGTCTCATTTTTAAAGCACCTCCATCTGCTAGTGTACCATTCCCCCAGTCAGCATATCCAAAACGCAATATCTGCTGCCATGACTAGTCTTCAATCAAAAGGAATACAATCCCTCTCTTTTTCTGTATACTAAGAAGAGCAGATAAAGAGAAAGGATGATAAAATGATTAAAATTACGGAATATACAGTTGAAAAAATAAACGATCCTTTTGGTATTTTAACAGGAGACCGTTATGAATACATGCTCGAAGTGGATGTTCCTGAAGACGATGAGCTATACACAGAAACGGGAGTAGCTATTAAAGTTATTTTCCGTGTAGAAGACGGCAATAAAGGAATTGTGAAATATGATTTAATGGATAAAGCAACTTCCCAGCCGATGGATTTTGAACTTGAGGACGATGAATATGCTGAAATTGAAGCGTTCTGCTTATCCAATTTACCGGAAGAAGCATAAGAAAAACCGCCAATTGGCGGTTTTTTTATTTTAAGTCCTTATGCATGAATGGACATTTGCCTGTAATCGGTTCTATGTCATCACCGATAAAAAACTGCTTCCATTCATTGTGTTCCGGGTCTCCGTAATGACTGATGTCCGGATGTTTAGGAAGCTGATCCCATTTTTCCACGCGTTCACGGACTTTTTCACGGGACATAATTCCGCCTTTTTCTGTTCCCTCAAGCCCCTGGAAAATAGCTCGGGGCTGGAAACCAAGGACCAGTCCGTTTCCAAGGTTACGGGTTTTGCGCTGCTTGTAAGCCGGAGCGTTTCCAAAAACAAAGATGGGCTCACCTTTAAAATGAAAATCCCACAAAAAATGGTCGGGATCTTTCGGATGCTCCTCTGGCCATTCAACTGTATCCTGCTCGTGAAGATATTGAAGAATATCCCAGAATTGCTTTTGATAAACGTCAAGCTCGCCTTCTTCTTCAAACGGCTCTACGAAAACAAAGAATCCGTGTTTGATCTTGGTAGCCTCGTTAAATAGTGCAAGAAATTCATCGAGCGCATCCGGCAGATTAGACCAGTCTTCTCTGGAAATATAGGCGTAGCGGAGCTCACCTTTTTTCTGCCCCTTCATGCCGAAGTAGCAGGGAAACGTAGCATCTGTGACCGTCTTTTCAAATGTTTTATATTCTCTCACCAGCCACTCAGGCAGATGATCATGCTGTTCCATTTGTTCTTTTGTCAGCAGTTTCGAACTTGTCGCGATCATTCACTCAGCCCCCATTTTTGATAAATACTGTATTACTTCTACCCGCTTCCATCCAGCGCAAAACAAAAGCAAACAGACATTTAAAAGTTTACGGGAAGCATTTACAAATATGCATGTTTTACTTAACTTTTATAAAGACTTCATCTTCAATCCATGCAGGGTAAAAATCAAGTTCAATATATAAAGGGTTGGTAAATTCTTGCTGCGGTATATCAAAACCAAACCTTGATGAATTTTCTCCGCTTGAGTTATAAGATCCGGACATGCCAAGCTCTTTATCTTCGCTGTCCTTTATTGAGCCAAATGGAACAAATCCAAAGTTATCACCAGCAAAACTGAAAAAAGCTGAACCGTTTGCGATTTCATCAAAGACAAGACGATTTCCTTTCGGCTGTTGAAGAATGGAACGCTTTTCTGTATCAAACACCAAAAACTCACCTTCTTTATCAATGGCCTGCATTTCATTTATTTCAAGATACAGCTCATCAGGATTTTCAAAATAATTGCTTTGCAAATAAACAGACCAGCCGGTTTCATTATCTCCGCTTGAAGTTGAACCGTTTGAGGATCCAGACCATTCTTCCCCGTCCTCATTTACAAGACGCATAGATTCGAAATGAAGAATTTTTTTCGAGTTATCAGGATGGGCTTTGATCTCCACAGCAGTTCGAATAGGATTGACAACCACTCGTTCAATGATTAACACTTGCCCTTCAATATCAACTTTTTGGTTAAGATCATATACTTGCTCAGTCTCCTCCAAATGTTCGATCGAAAATGGGATCGAAAAACTCTCTGTTGAAGAAGCTCCTTCAATTTCCGCATCGAAAATATAGTCAGAATCAGTTGATGGTTTTGAAAACATGACTTCAACCTTGGACGTAAAGCCGTTGCTTTGCTGAAACGGTCCGGTATTATAAGAAGTTACCGCTTCAAGTTCACTTCCGTCAGAAGGAGTTAATTCTGATTTTTTTATAGTAAATTCTTCTTGCGTCTGCTCTGTTTCTACAGAATAAAAGATTACTATTCCCTGTTCATCAGCAATCGCAGAATCTATCGTCAGTTTCATCCCGTTTTTTTCCTGCGACGCACCAATGTCCTGCATAAACTCATTTTCCACAGCAGACATCAGCCCCTTGTCGTCGTGAATAAGTTCAACAATTCGCTCCATACCGGGAATTGAGGCAATATGACTCGCAAAAGCAGGAGATACGCGGATCGAAGCAATTAATGTAAAAACCAAAATAGAGGCAGCAATGACCGGCAAAATCCAACGCCTTTTTTTCCGTTTACTTTTTGAGGAGTCCATTTGTGCCCGGCTTAACCCTTTTGAGATCGATTGATTCAATTTGTCTATTGGTATATCCATTTCATCGTATTTTCGTTTGTGTTCTTGTAATCTATTTTCTTCATTTTGATACACGTCTTTTACCTCCTTCCTCCCCCATATGTTCTTTTAATTTGGCGAGTGCCTTTGTCAGCCAGGTTTTAATGGTCCCTTCCGGCCGGTTCCATAATGCAGCAATGTCCTTAATCTTTAAGTCACTGAAATATTTTAAATGAAGCAGTTCCCTTTCGTTATCATCAAGCATTTGCATTGCATCTTCTAATTCTACAAATAAATAATCATCCTCTGAGGCAATCTGGTTGATTTTATCCTCGTTAAAAATCTCCTGCTTATTCTTCTTTCGTTCATCCTGACAATAATTGATCGTGATCCGAATCAGCCAGGTTTTTATGTAAGCAGGATTTTTTAAGCTGCTGATCGATTTATAAGCTCTGTACGTTACTTCCTGCACGGCTTCAAGTGCCTCCTCTTCATCTTTTAAAAACGCGAGAGCCGTCTTATATAAATCGATTTTATAGAGATGGATTATCTGCAGAAAAGCAGTGTCATCTCCAAGGATCGCTTTTTGCACGTTATCATTTTTCGCCATCTCCTCACCTCTTTTTACTGATCTTAGATTTTATGTCTCAATTTTTACATTTTCTCCTATACATTAGACAGAATAAATTGAAAAAAGTTTTACATTTTTAAAAGTTTACTAAATTTTTTTGAAATAAAAGAGGCTGGGACAAAACTCAGCTGAATAAACGAGAATGCCCTCATGAACTTTAGTAGCTCATGAGGGCATTTTTTATTTGGATAATTAAAATTTTTAATAATAGATAAGGACAACCTCTGGTAAAATTAAAGTCACCACAACAAAAACCACCGGAGGTGTCCTTATGTTTAAAGATTATAACATGAATCAAGTTGTTTTGCCCCTAGACTTGGAAATCAAACTT
>NZ_JBNILO010000011.1:0-120199 GCF_050107735.1 Jeotgalibacillus proteolyticus | reverse complement strand
TACAAGCAGAGGGTCGGCGGTTCGAGCCCGTCATTCTCCACCATCTTGCCGGTGTAGCTCAATTGGTAGAGCAACTGACTTGTAATCAGTAGGTTGGGGGTTCAAGTCCTCTTGCCGGCACCAGTTTCACTTTTATATTCACATATGGAGGGGTAGCGAAGTGGCTAAACGCGGCGGACTGTAAATCCGCTCCTTCGGGTTCGGCAGTTCGAATCTGCCCCCCTCCACCATTTTTTTTTACTTAATTGATTCATGGCCTTTATCGATTTTGGGCATACTTAAGTAAATTGACTCATTGGGCTATAGCCAAGCGGTAAGGCAACGGATTTTGATTCCGTCATGCGTTGGTTCGAATCCAGCTAGCCCAGCCATATGAGCCATTAGCTCAGTCGGTAGAGCATCTGACTTTTAATCAGAGGGTCGTAGGTTCGAATCCTACATGGCTCATCATAAAATCTCTCATCCTAATGTGGTGAGAGATTTTTTTCGTTTAGTAAAACCATGTCAGCAGCTGACATGGTTTTACTTTTTCCTAGCATATAATTCATTCCATTTTTTCTTTTGTTCTTCTTCACTTATACGATAGGGGTCTTCGAGGAGTTCCCACAGTAGTTCGCTTTTTTCTTCAAACGAAAGAGGCAGCTGCTTGATCAGCTCTCGGCATCGTTTTAAAAAAGCAGTATAGGGTTCCCAGCTGGAGTCAAATTGTGCTTCAAGTTCTTTTTTTAGTTTCCGTGTCAGTTTTGGGCTTGACCCATTCGAAGTCACAGCTACCTGCAGATGCCCGCGTCTGATTGTTGCAGGGAAAGTAACATTGCCTTCTTCAAATTCATCCACCACGCAAACAAACTGATGGGAGGGAAGGGCTTTAGCCAGAGCCTGATTGGCCTCTCGATTATTAGTCGCGAGAATCACAAGTGCTGCTTCATAAAAATCAGCCTGTATAGCTTTCCTATATATAAGAGTATAGTTTTTTTCTTCTGAAAGCTGAATGACTTCTTCAGACATTTCTGGGGCCACAAATGTAATCAAAGCATTTTCACCATGGAGAACCCTGGCTTTTCTAGCCGCAATTCTTCCTCCACCGGCAATGACTACTTTTTTTTCGGTAAGATTAATGATTAACGGCTGCATAGGGCTCTCCTTGTGTATTGGCTCTATCAATGACAATCTGCTGGATCACCTTGTGTTTGGCTAATGAATCCGTGCAGGAGATCTTATGGCCAAGCTTTTGGTTCCGCTTCACTTTCTGGTGTACTTCACTTAATAGTAGACCGCCAAACAATAAATAAGGCACCACAATGATCCGCCCTTTTGCTTTTGCAGTGATTTTTTCCAGCCCCTGGTCAAAGGTAGGTTCAATTGCTGCCAGATAGCATACATCTATATCTGCTATGCCAAGTCTTGTTTTGATCCCGGCTGTTATTTGTTCAAACGCAATGCGGGTTTGCGGATCACTGCTTCCTCTGCCGACAAGTAAAATAGAATCCGATAAAGAGATGGAATCTTTTACATGGCGTTTGACGAGTTCTGCTATAGCATCCAGAATCACTTCCTGAACACCTAGGGCATCTGCTGTTGTGACGGATATGTCAGGGTAGCGGCTAAGCAATGGTGCCAGTTCATTTGGTATGTCCTGTTTAATATGGCCGGCTGTGAGGAGGAAAACAGGCACTATTTTAATCTCCGTGGCTCCTCTTTCTACACAGCGGCGGAAGCCTTCTTCAATAAAAGGTGTGGTAAGCTCTAAAAAGCTTATTTCTTGTATGGGCGCTTTTACGTGTTCCATGACTGCTTGTAAAAATTGCTTGGCTTCCTCTGCCCCTTTTTTAGATCTGGTGCCGTGTCCGATGTATAAAATGGCTTTCATTATCATTCTCCTTTTTTTCACCCGTGTACAGCTGGCAAATGTGGAGCTACTTCTTCTTTGAACCAGTTCAGGTTGTGATGGAGCTTTACGACTTCTCCGATAATAATCATGCTGGGATTTGAAATGCCGGATTTTTTTACTTTCTCCTCTATATCGGAAAGTGTGCCCGCTACTGTCTGCTGGTCTGAGAGGGTGCCCCAATGGACGAGAGCAATTGGAGTATCAGGTGATTTTCCGTGCTGCATCAGGTTGCGGCATATATCCGGCAAATGCGATACTCCCATGTAGACGCAGATCGTGTCCACTGCCTGGGCAAGATGCTGCCATTGATGTTCAGCTTCGCGGTCGCCTGCCTGATGACCCGTAATAAAGGCAAAGCTCTTGCTTAAGGTACGATGCGTAACCGGTATGCCGGCATAGGCCGGAGCGGCAATTCCCGCTGTAATTCCAGGAATAATTTCATAAGGTACATCGTTTTTCGCACATTCTTCAGCTTCTTCACTGCCGCGGCCGAAAACAAAAGGATCTCCGCCTTTTAAGCGGACAACGTTCAATCCCTTTTTAGCATATTTAACAAGAAAGTGGTTAATGGTTTCCTGCTTCATCGTATGGTAATGCGGAAGTTTCCCACAATAAACCAGCTGCGCGTCAGGCTTTGCAAAGTCAAGCAGTTCGGGATTCACAAGGCGGTCATAGAGGATCACATCGGCCTGTTGAAGATAGCGCATGCCTTTGACCGTAATTAATTCAGGATCACCGGGACCTGCTCCTACTAAAAATACTTTTCCTGTCATCCTTTTCTCCCCTTTCCCTAATCTGTTTTCCGTATCTTCTTGGCTTTAGGACAATTTTAACATATTAAAAAGCGTCTTTAGAGTATTGATTTTCTTCGTAAATAATCCAGAACCTGATTTACAGATTCCTCAACTGTCGTCTGGTCTGATCGTATAGTGATTTCTGGTGCAGCCGGTTTTTCGTAGGGGGAGTCGATCCCGGTAAAATCTTTAATTTCGCCTCTGCGTGCTTTTACATATAACTGCTTAGGATCACGCCTCTCACATTCATCCAGTGGACAGTCAACGAAAACTTCAATAAACTCCTCCGGTTCAAACAACGCCCTCACTTGATCCCGATCGGATTGAAAGGGGGAAATGAAGGCAGTCGTGACCACCTTGCCGCTGTCGACAAACAGCTTGGCGACTTCTCCAATCCGGCGTATATTTTCAGTTCGGTCTTCATCTGTAAAACCAAGATCTTTATTCAGGCCGTGCCGAATATTGTCCCCGTCCAGTACGTATTCACTGATTCCATGTTTATATAACGCGGCAGAAACAGCATTTGCGATTGTGGATTTGCCTGATCCTGAAAGGCCCGTAAACCAGAGTGTACAGCTCCCGTGGGCGTGTTGAACACGGCGGTCAAGTTTTGTAATGGCGGCTGAGTGCCACGTAAGATTCGTTGATTTCGTCATGCTTTCCCTCCTATGAGATGGCTTCTTGCCGGATTCCTTCTATCAGTACATTGACAACTTCTTTTCGGCTGAACGTAGAGGGAGGGAGTTCGCCGGCACGGAGCATTTCCCTGACTTTCGTTCCGGATAGAATGACTCGGTCTTCTTTGCCGTGCGGACAGGTTTTATCTGAAGCCATCCCTTCGCATTTGTTGCAGTAGAAGCTGTGTTCAAAAAAGAGCGGTTTGATGCCAAGCTCTTCTTCTGTGAACTCGCTGAAAATATGCTGAGCGTCATACGTTCCATAGTAATCCCCAACCCCTGCATGATCCCGTCCTACGATAAAGTGGGTGCACCCGAAATTTTTGCGGGCGATGGCATGGAAAATGGCTTCTCTTGGCCCGGCGTACCGCATAGCAGCCGGATACACCCCGAGCTGAACACGGTCTTTCGGGTAATAATGATCAAGCAGCACCCGGTAGCTTTTTAAGCGGATATCTGCTGAAATATCATCTGATTTTGTTTCTCCAACCAGCGGATTTACAAAGAGTCCATCTACTGTTTCAAGAGCCGCCTTTTGAATGTATTCATGAGCCCGGTGAATGGGGTTGCGGGTTTGAAACCCGACCACTGTTTTCCAGCCTTTTTCTTTAAATAAAGCCCGGGTTTCTTTTGGCTTAAGCCATACATCCCCAAACACTCCTTTTTCAGGGTGCTTAGTCAGTACCACATCGCCTCCCACATACACCGGGCCGCGTTCAAATAACCGTTTAACGCCTGGATGGGCAGGGTCATCTGTTTTGTACACCTCAAGAGCTTCCTTTTTTAAATCAGGTGTGAACCATTCCGAAACCGTGATGACTCCGTAAGTCTGTCCGTTGTGAACCAGCTCAATTTGTTCTCCCTTTTTTAATGTTTCGGCATAAGCGGTGGAAACAGGAAGCGTGATGGGGATGGGCCAGACTGTACCATTTTTTAAACGCATATTCCGGACGACTGATTCATAATCCTCTTTTCCCAAAAACCCGGTCAAGGGGCTAAATAAGCCTACACTGATGCCTTCTAAATCGCTTAATGAAATACTGTCTATTTGAAGCTCCTTCTCTATGGAAGATAAATTCTTCGTTGGTTCATAAGCTTGAATTAGGGTTCCTCCATGAGGCTCAGGCAGGTATGTCATTTTACTTCACCATTCCTTTATCGTTTATTTTCTGCTCCGGCATCAGCCGGGATCGTTAAGACAGGAGCCGGACGTTTGACTAAAAACAGAACACCCAAAACCGAAATGATCACACCGACTAATGCAACGATGGGGTAAAAATTCTGTTCAACAAGCAGTAAAATCATCGTATAAGATAACACCATCGACAGAACGGGTGATACGACCCATACGGTGAGCATCTGCACGACAATGGATTTTTTTAAGACTGCTTTTCCTTGCTTGGCAAAACCGATGCCAATAATGGAAGAAGTCGTGATTTGTGTTAAGGGAACCGGGATTCCAAATAAGGAAGCGGCTGTTACAATGCTTGCCCCGGTGCCTGAAATCACACAGCCTTCCTCAAGCTTGAGGGATGTAATCTTTTTCCCGTTCGTCTCCATGACGCGGTGGCCGAGAAAAAGTGCGCCGAGTGCCACAAAGAGACCGCCCCATAAAATTCCGTCGCCTGTGGTCAATAAGCCGGCTCCGACAAGAGGCCCAACCGCATTCGCGACATTATTCATTCCCGCTGAAAAAGCTTCAAATAAGCCCATAAAAATGACGGCAGGTGCTAAGTATTTTGCTGAATGAGGCTTAGCTATCCAGCTCTTTACTTTTTTCAGTTCCAGACATTTTGCAGCAGCAATAGCTATGAAGAAGGCTGCAACGGGTGTCAGCAGCCAAAAGGACACAATCCATAAAAGCTTTCCAAAAAATACAGAGTGGTACACAATCCCGGCACCTACAACTGATCCAACGGCTACTTCACTGGTGGAGAGCGGGATGCCAAAGATGTTGGCTAAAAATAGGGAGAGGGCAGCGGATGCCAGCACGATCACCGCAATGGTCACAGTAAACGTATCGCTAGGAACGATGCCGCTGCCGATGGTTTTAACGACTTCCCCACCGCCAAGCCATGCGCCAAAAAAGACCGTTACAGCACATAAACCAAGTGCCATTAACCGGTTTTTAATGACGCCTGAGCCATAGGCGATCCCCATCGTAGCGGCTGCACCGCTCGCTCCGATGTTAAAAGCAAAAAACAGTCCGATTGAGATCGCGATGACAGAGAGCATCGCACCGACCTCCTTTCATCAAGTGTGCAAGCCGCATTCTGTCTTGCTGTTTTGCTGCCATCTGCCGGCGCGGGAATCTCCGTCAGCTGACACAGCACTTGTACAGGGAAAACAGCCAATGCTTGGATACCCTTGTTTATGCAGCGCATTAAATGGTAAATCATGTGCCTCAATGTACGTCCAGACTTCTTCCCAGGTCCAGTGGATTAGGGGACAGATTTTAATGTTTTGAAATTTCTCGTCCTTGTTAAGGAATTCGGTATGTGCTCTTGTCGGCGATTGTTCCCGGCGCAGACCCGAAATCCATGCTTTTTTTGACCCCAATGCTTCTTTTAACGGAAGAACTTTGCGAATATGGCAGCATTGATTCGGATCTTTTTTCCATAGAGCTGAACCATAGGCTTCACGCTGCTCATCAAGGGTGAGCGCCGGTTTCTTCAGCTCAATATTCAGGGTGGGAAAACGCTCCTTGATTTTAGCGATGACGTCATAGGTCTCCTGGAAATGAAGAGCGGTGTCTAAAAAGACAATATGAGCATCGGGTTGTACTCCGGCAATCAGATCAATCAAGACAATAGCTTCTGCTCCGAAGCTTGAAGCATACACAATCTCCGTTTCCGAATAAGCTTCGTACGCCCAGGTCAGTACTTCTTTTGCCCCTTTTGTGTCCCCGTCAATGATGAAAGCATCCGAACATGGCTTCCATTGGTCGTAGCTGACAGCGTTCATATGCGCCGCTCCTTTCCTTTATAGAAGGATAAGGTTAAATAAAAAAACGCTTTTCCATTTAGGAAAAGCGCATGATCTATGTCTGCACCTTATCTTCCAAAATGGCTTTCATTTTGCTGGAGTTGGCACCTTGCAAAATTAGCAGGTTGCCGCGGCATCGACGGGCCAGTCCCTCAGCCGCTCTGGATAAGCTAGTTATGAAGTTGTTGTGAATAATCCTACCATACCACTATGAATAGTCAACCTTAAATAAATCGTAAATTGAAAATATTTTTAAATTAAGAACATAGGCCCAGCTATTTAGCTGCCTTACTAACTCCTTTATATCCTCCCTAAATACTATGATTTTCTTTTACACTATGTTCCTGACGCATATATATGCATGACTCTGCTTGGTTGAGTCACTTGTGGTGAAAGCGTTACAATGACAGTGGTTAAAAGAAATAATGGTAAGGGGGATCCGTTTTATGGAAAAGAAAAATATTTCACTCATTGGAGTACCGATGGATTTGGGACAGATGCGAAGAGGCGTCGATATGGGCCCAAGTGCCATCCGGTATGCTGGTGCGATTGAACGTTTGGAAAACCTGGGGCATAAAGTGGAAGACCTCGGGGATATCCGCATTGACCAGCCGGAGCGAGTACATACTGCGGACACCAATTTGCGGAATTTAGATGCAGTGGTAAAGGGCAGTACTGAACTGGCTCAAAAAGTAAAATCTGTGAAAGATAAAGGGGATTTTCCGTTGATTCTTGGCGGAGATCACAGTATTGCAATTGGCTCGCTTGCTGGAATCAGTCAGCGCTACGATAATCTTGGGGTCATCTGGTATGATGCGCATGGTGATTTGAATACAGGGGATACTTCACCATCCGGAAACATCCATGGCATGCCGCTTGCAGTGAGCTTGGGCATCGGCCATCCGGATCTTGTGAACATTCTGGACTACACGCCAAAAGTAAGACCGGAGAATATTGTCATTATTGGAGCACGGTCTCTTGATGAAGGAGAGCGGGAGCTGATTAAAGAAAAAGGCATGCGTGTCTATACGATGCATGAAGTGGATCGCATGGGCATGACCCGTGTGATGGAGGATGCCATTGAATACTTAAGAGAAAAAACAGACGGCGTTCATTTATCTCTTGATCTCGACGGATTAGATCCAATGGATGCACCGGGTGTGGGAACACCGGTTATCGGCGGGATCAGCTATCGCGAAAGCCATTTGGCTATGGAAATGCTGGCAGAATCAAATATCCTGACATCTGCTGAATTTGTGGAAGTAAATCCTATTTTGGATGAAAAAAATAAAACAGCACGCGTGGCAGTTGCATTGATGGGTTCGTTATTTGGTGAAAAACTGCTGTAATAAAAAAGCTGGCCTGCGGGTCAGTTTTTTTATGTTTATTTTCTGATAAATCTTCTGTGCTTTTTGTAAAAAATGGGATGACTAGGGTCTTTTGTAGCTGTATAATCAAATAGGTATACATCGACACAACAGTCAGAATTAAATCAGCATACATACATATATATTACAAAAATATTTCAAATAAATTGTGTGAAACCTTTTGCGGACAGAATACGTACATAGGGTAGAGCCGCTGAAGCGGAGGTAAGAGAAATGGAACTCATTGTGAAAAAAAGAATAAAACAGGTACTCAAAGGTGATCAGAATGCATTTGGGGAAATTGTGGAACTATATAAAGACAAAGTGTTCCATGTTTGCTACCGAATGCTGGGCAATCGGCACGAAGCCGAGGACATTTCACAGGAAGCGTTTATTCGGGCGTACACAAATATTCATACATTCGATATTGACCGTAAATTTTCCACCTGGCTTTATCGAATTGCTACGAATTTGTGCATCGACCGCATCCGAAAGAAAAAGCCCGATTACTTTTTAGATGCTGAAGTAGCTGGTACGGAGGGGTTGACGATGTACTCCCAGATTCAGACGGATGAACCGCTGCCGGAAGAAGAAGTGGAGTCAATGGAGTTACAGAGCTCAATACAAAAAGAAATTTCGTTGCTGCCTGATAAATATCGTACGGTGATCGTTTTAAAATATATTGAAGAACTCTCACTGAAAGAAATCAGTGAGATTCTGGATCTGCCGCTTGGCACTGTCAAGACGAGGATCCACCGGGGGCGCGAAGCACTCCGAAAGCAGTTAAGAACATTGTAGAGAGGGTGAGTTCTATGAACACTTGTCCTGAAGAAATCGTGCATTTGATGCATGAATATCTAGATGAAGAGTTGTCATATGAAAAGGAAAATGAGTTAAAGCAGCACCTTCAGAACTGTGAAGCGTGCCGGACTCATTTTCAGGAATTAAAACGGACGATTGCGTTTGTACAAAGCACATCCCATATAACAGCACCAACCGGCTTTACGCAAAATGTGATGAGCCGCCTGCCGAAGGAAAAGAAAAAAGCAGGCATGCAGAGATGGTTTCAAAACAACCCATTTTTTGCAGCTGCAGCCGTCTTCTTAATTTTAATGGGCGGAAGTCTCCTGACAGCCTGGAACAGCGAGGATAAATTTGCTTTTACTAATAACGACAATGTCGTGGTAGAAGGCCATACAGTGGTTGTGCCTGAAGGTGAAGTGGTTAAGGGCGACATGGTCGTCCGAAACGGTGATCTGCGGGTTGAAGGTCAAGTAGATGGAAATGTAACCGTTATTAATGGAGAACGCTACGTAGCAGGCGCCGGTTCCATTACCGGTCAGATAGAAGAAGTGGACCAGGCCTTTGAATGGCTTTGGTACAATATAAAATCAGCTTTTAATGAGCTTGGTGATTTGTTTGAATCAGAGGATAATAATGAATAGCTGTTTTAAAGAGGATGCATCTGAACGAATTCAGATGCATCCTCTTTTTTTGTCATCTAATAATTTTACCGCTGCCGGGAGAGAATGCGGACTTACCGTATAAGGTGTGTTATAATGACATAGTTTAAAACAAAATCAACGTTAATTTCCTATAGTGGGAATGTTTCAAATACATTAGTGGAGGAAGTCATATGCCGTTTGCCGATCAATTCACAGATTTAGCGGTATTGGATCTTGTGATCAACGCAGTCGATATTTTACTCGTCTGGTTTGTGGTTTATAAATTAATCACTGTGATCCGCGGGACGAAGGCTGTGCAGCTCTTAAAAGGGATTTTTGTTATTGTCATCGTCCGGGGGCTCAGTGAACTCCTTGGTTTTAATACGTTAGCATGGATGATGTCTCAGGTAATGCTCTGGGGGGTTCTTGGCGTCATTATCATCTTTCAGCCGGAATTGCGAAGAGCCCTTGAACAACTTGGGCGCGGCAAGATTTTCGCCAGAGGCAATCTCCAGGAAGATGAAGAGCGGGACCGTCTTGTAGAGGCGGTGACCAAATCCGTCAGCTACATGGCTAAACGGCGGATTGGAGCGCTCATTACATTTGAAAGAGAAACCGGCATGGGTGACTATATTGAAACGGGAATTCAAATGGATTCGCATTTGACATCCGAGCTCTTAATTAATTTATTTATTCCGAACACGCCTCTACATGATGGTGCTGTCATTATCCAAAAGAGCCGGATTGCAGCAGCTGCCTGTTACCTTCCTCTTTCAGAAAGCCCCTTTATATCAAAGGAGCTTGGTACAAGGCACCGCGCAGCACTTGGCGTAAGTGAGGTAACCGACAGCATCACAGTGGTCGTTTCTGAAGAAACAGGGGCGATCTCATTTACAGCCAACGGAGAGCTGCAGCGGAATTTGGAGCTTGATGAGTTCAGCTCCCTGCTTCGCCGTGAGTGGTTTGGAGAAAGTGAAACCGCCGCTGCCTCGACGCGTTGGAATTGGAGGGGTAAAAAGAATAATGGATAAATTTCTGGAGAGCCGATGGTTTCTAAGAGGTTTTGCGTTATTAATGGCTGCAATTATGTTTGCGACCGTCAACAGTCCTGATGATCAGCAAAATGAAAATCCAAACCCGCAAAGTACAACAGAAGTAATCGAAAATGTACCGGTTGATACGATTTATAATCAGGATTCATTAGTCGTGACAGGCGTGCCGAGTTCTGTTAATGTTTCCATTTCCGGTCCTGCACAAATTGTTGCGGCAACAAGAGGACTTAGAAATTACAGAGTTTTTGTAAACTTGAGTGAAGAGGAAATCGGTACGCACGAAGTACAAATTCAGTATGAGGGATTTTCCCAGCAGCTTGATGTTACTCTTTCCGAGCCTTATGCAGAGGTTACGATCGATGAGCGGGTGACGGAAGAATTCACCGTGGACACAGAATTTAGTGATACTATTATTCCGGATGGCTACGAGCTTGAAGAAGTAACGGTAAGCCCTGAGACGGTTGTCGTAACCGGTGCGAAAAACATTATTGACGCGATCAGGTATGTTAGGGCGACCATTAATGTGGATGGGGAAGTAGACGGGGAAGAAACGGTTCAATCGACCGTGCAGGTGCTGAATGCAGACCTTGATAAATTGCCGGTTTCCATCGAGCCGGCTACAGTAGATGTGGATATCAGCGTAAATCAGCCAAGCAGGGAAGTCAGTATTGTCCCGGTTCAAACGGGTACACTTTCAGACGGGCTTGAAGTGGACGAGCTGACGCTTTCAAATGACACCGTCACCATTTTTGGCCCGACGGATGTTATTGATGCGATTGAGGAAATAGAAGTGCCATTCGATTTAACCGGTATTGAAGAAAGCGGTTCGCGGATTGAAGTGCCGATCCCGATTCCGGATGGAGTAGGCGAGCTGTCGGATCCATCAGCCGCTGCAATCGTCACGTTTACGACGGATCCGGAAGAAGCAGACGAAAACAATGAGCCAGTGTCTGAAGAACCTGTTCAGCCTTCAGATGAGCCGGAGGAAACACCCGAGGATGCACCTGAAGAAGCCCCTGATGATCCAGCAGATGAAAATAATGAGAGCGATGAAAATGCAAGTACAGAATCAGATACAGAAAAGGAAGAAGAGCTGACTCTGTCGGCTCTTCCTGTCGAAGTAAGAGGTTCCGGCGATGATCTGCAGGCGGCGTTTCAAAATCCGCCGAGCGGGGAGCTTAATCTGCGTGTGACAGGCGAGTCAGACGAGGTGGAAGCCTTAACAGAAGAAGATGTAACGCTTTACGTAGATGCAGCGGAACTTGAAGAAGGCGAGCATGAAGTAGAAGTGCAAGTCGAAGGTCCGCCTGAAATGGTGTACGTGCTGTCTCAATCAAACGTCACCATTCAGCTTTCACAAGCATAAAAAAACAAAAGACTATTGGATTAGGCAAAGATAAGAAGGAGCGATGAATGCAATGGGTAAATATTTTGGAACAGACGGTGTTCGCGGCGTAGCAAATGCGGAACTGACGCCTGAACTGGCTTTCAAGCTGGGACGCTTTGGGGGCTACGTGCTGACAAAAGAAACCACGAGACCGAAAGTACTAATCGGCCGTGATACACGAATTTCAGGACATATGCTCGAAGGCGCACTGGTAGCAGGCCTTCTTTCAATAGGTGCAGAAGTGATGCGCCTTGGTGTGATTTCAACACCTGGAGTTGCATTCCTGACAAAAGCAATGGGTGCTCAAGCGGGCGTCATGATTTCTGCTTCGCATAACCCGGTACCGGATAACGGCATTAAATTTTTTGGCCCTGACGGCTTTAAGCTTACAGACGAGCAGGAAAATGAAATTGAAGCATTAATCGATGCAGAACAAGATGAAACGCCGCGTCCTGTCGGAGGAGACCTTGGTATCGTTACCGATTATTTTGAAGGCGGACAAAAATACCTTCAGTATCTGAAACAAACAGCAGATGAAGACTTTTCAGGCATTCACGTGGCACTTGATTGTGCACACGGAGCGACTTCAGCTCATGCAACGCACTTGTTTGCTGATCTTGATGCTGACCTTTCTACAATGGGGGCATCTCCAAACGGCTTAAACATTAACGAAGGGGTTGGCTCGACTCACCCTGAAGCTCTTGCTGCCTTTGTAAAAGAGAAAAATGCGGACGTAGGACTTGCGTTTGATGGCGACGGCGACCGGATTATTGCAGTTGATGAAAACGGAAAGATTGTAGACGGCGACCAGATTATGTTTATCTGCGCGAAGCATCTGAAATCAGAAGCGCGTCTGAAACATAATACGCTTGTTTCTACTGTTATGAGCAACCTCGGCTTTTATAAGGGGCTCGAAGCAGAAGGAATCACGAGCATCCAGACAGCTGTTGGCGACCGGTATGTAGTAGAAGAAATGAAAAAGCATAACTATACACTTGGCGGCGAACAGTCCGGACATATTATTTTCCTTGATTACAACACCACAGGAGACGGTCTGCTGACTGGGCTTCATCTCGTTAACATTATGAAGGTGACAGGCAAAAAGCTTTCTGAGCTTGCAGGTGAAATGGAAATTTTCCCTCAGAAGCTTGTGAACATCCGAGTAAGTGATAAGCATGGTGTAACGGATAACGATCGTGTGAAAGCTGTTATTCAGGAAGTGGAAGCTGAGATGAATGGAAACGGCCGTATTTTAGTCCGCCCTTCCGGCACTGAGCCGCTTGTACGCGTCATGGCGGAAGCGCAAACCGCGGAACTTTGCGAAGCATATGTGAACCGTATTGCGGAAGTCGTAGAAGATGAAATGGGAATTAAAGCGTGATCACAAACTGCCGGGCATCAAACCCGGCAGTTTTTTGTGTTTAAATTGTTAACCTGCCGTAACCCATGAAATAGTGAAAACTGTTAAACTAAACCTTGTGCTCATTTTACAAATTCTGTTGACGAATTTCCTTATCATCGAGTATGATGTAGTATGTGTTAACTTTCCAAAAGAGGGTATACACAGGTTGGTTGAGCCAATAATAGAAAGGTGGATCGCAGGAGAACCACGCAATAAAAAGCGCCAGGACTGCCCGGATTACGTTCGGCAGTTGACGAGGAGGAGGAGCATCGAGTTTTCGGCGGATGCCTCCCGGCTGAATACTGCACAGTCGTATACCCGCACTTGAAATCATGAAGGTGACTTCGTGGACAAAAGAGCGGGAATGCAGCCCATAAAAATAACTAATTGAGAGATAAAGGGGGCCAAGTCGTCCCCTGACGACCTCTGGACCTCCTTTATCCAACAGGAGGAAAAGAATTATGTGTGGAATTGTAGGGTATATTGGATTAAATGACTCGAAGGAAATTTTGTTAAAAGGTCTTGAAAAATTAGAATACCGTGGATACGATTCAGCTGGAATTGCTGTGAAAAATGAAAATGGTGTTGCGGTATTTAAAGAAAAAGGCCGGATTGCAGATCTTCGTTCAGTTGTCGACAGCAGTGTGGAAGGA
This sequence comes from Jeotgalibacillus proteolyticus, assembly GCF_050107735.1. Classification (GTDB taxonomy): domain Bacteria; phylum Bacillota; class Bacilli; order Bacillales; family Jeotgalibacillaceae; genus Jeotgalibacillus; species Jeotgalibacillus proteolyticus_A. The sequence continues at coordinate 106,546 of NZ_JBNILO010000011.1, read as the reverse complement.
TCAGTCGGAATTGGTCACACACGCTGGGCTACACACGGCGCACCAAGCCATGTGAATGCTCACCCGCATCAAAGTACAACAGCGCGCTTCACCCTTGTGCATAACGGAGTAATCGAAAACTACTCTCAGCTTAAGCGTGAACATCTTGCATCTGTTGAACTTGTCAGCGAAACCGACACAGAGGTCATTGTTCAGTTGATTGAAAGCTTTGTTAATCAAGGCCTTTCAACAGAAGAAGCCTTCCAAAAAGCATTGAAGGAACTGAAAGGTTCTTACGCCATTGCTCTTTTAGATAATCAGCAGGAAGACACGATCTTTGTTGCAAAAAACAAAAGCCCGCTGCTCGTCGGACTTGGAGAAGACTTTAACGTCGTTGCATCTGATGCGATGGCAATGCTTCAAGTAACCGATCAGTACGTAGAGCTGATGGACAAAGAAATGGTTATTGTTAAACAGGACGAGGTAATTATCAAAAACCTTGATGGCGAAACGATGACACGTTCTCCATACAAAGCTGAGCTTGATGCAAGTGACATCGAAAAAGGAACGTATCCTCACTACATGCTCAAAGAAATTGATGAGCAGCCGCTGGTCATGCGTAAAATCATCCAGGCGTATCAAAACGATGCCGGAGAGCTTACCATTGACGAAGGCGTCCTAAATGCTGTGAACGCTGCAGACCGCATCTACATCGTAGCCTGCGGAACAAGCTACCACGCTGGACTTGTAGGAAAAGAGTTCCTTGAAAAAACAGCAAAAATTCCAACAGAAGTGCATGTAGCCAGCGAATTTGTCTACAACACACCGCTTCTGTCTGACAAACCGTTATTTATCTTTATCTCTCAAAGTGGTGAAACAGCTGACAGCCGCGCCGTACTTGTACGCGTGAAGGAGCTTGGACACCCGACACTAACGTTAACAAACGTGGCAGGCTCTACGCTTTCCCGTGAAGCAAGCCATACACTGCTATTGCATGCAGGACCAGAAATCGCTGTAGCGTCCACAAAGGCCTACACAGCTCAGATTGCCGTGCTTTCCATCCTTGCAGAGGTAGCAGGGAAAGCAAAAGGCTTTAACATGAGCTTTGATCTGGTTCAGGAGCTCGGAATCGTGGCAACCGCAATGGAAGCACTGACGGACGACAAAGAATCATTTGAACAGATCGCACGCGACTTCCTTAGCGTGACACGCAATGCTTTCTTTATCGGACGCTCAATGGACTACCATGTAGTACAGGAAGCAGCTCTTAAGCTGAAAGAAATCTCTTACATCCAAGCAGAAGGTTTTGCTGGAGGAGAATTGAAGCACGGTACGATCGCACTGATTGAAGACGGTACGCCGGTCTTCGCGGTTACAACACAAGAAAATGTAAACCTAAGCATCCGCGGAAACGTAAAAGAAGTAGCAGCACGCGGCGCACACACATGCACCATCTCCATGAAAGGCATGGAAGAAGAAGGCGACAGCTACGTGATCCCTCACGTTCACGAACTGCTAAGCCCGCTTGTTTCCGTCGTTCCTACTCAGCTGATTGCATACTACGCAGCACTGCACAGAGACTGTGATGTAGATAAGCCGAGAAACCTGGCGAAGAGTGTGACTGTGGAGTAATAAATTAGACCCTCTTTCTATCTTTATGTACCTGCAAAATAGAGTTCTTCCTTAGCAAAATAAACTGTATTCTTGGTCAAATAAAACGTTCCCTAACACGAGCGAAAATCGGAATCATCATCCGATTTTCCTCGTTTTTTTTGATAGAAATCCGCTTTTTAAACTTCCAGATTAGAATGGCAGTATCCAATGATTGAATAGTTGTCAATCAAAGCTATAAGTAGTACCTCAGAGGTCGTCATTATCACCTCCTACCCTCGTGCTTTTGTCTATAATATTCTCTATTTTAGCAAAAATATAAATTAAACTAACCTAAAAAAACCTCCTTTGTATAGTTCAGCAAAACACTTTTCGTTATACTTAACTTAATATTAATCAAACTACTCTAAGTATCAGAACCCTGTTCAACCCAGGAGGTGACACCATGTCTATAGAAAGAAATCTTAAAGAAATGGCGTCTGAGAATGAACGTTTAAAGAAACAAGTAGATCAATACCGCCTCATTCTAGAAAAACATAATCTTCTTCCAAGAGAAAATAACGAAACCCCTCCGCCGTCAAATGAAATAAACAAAAATGAAGTAATCCGCAGTAGACTTCAAATTTACAAATCCCTTTTCAGAGGCAGAGAAGACGTTTTCGCTCAGAGATGGACTTCTGGAGAGCAAGCTGGCTATTCACCGGTAAAGGACCAGAATGGTTCATTTGCACATTTAACTGAAGAGGTTCTTTATCGGCATTTGTCAGGAGAACAGACGGTAGGACTGTATCCATTGCGCAAAGATCACAGCTGTTTTTTTCTGGCCTTTGATTTTGACAAAAAGAACTGGAAGGACGATGTTTCTGCGTTTGGACAGGCGTGCGCTCGTTTACATATTCAGTGCTCTTTTGAGATTTCGCAATCTGGTGAAGGCTGTCATGTATGGCTGTTTTTCTCTGAGAAGGTTCAGGCGTCACTTTCCCGCCAGTTAGGAAATCTCCTGTTAACGGAGGCTGCTTTTATCAGAGGAACGAAAAAACTGAAGTCTTTTGATCGTATGTTTCCGGTGCAGGATTATTTAACGGAAAACGGTCTTGGGAATTTGATTGCACTGCCTCTGCAGGGAGAAAAACGAAAATTGGGACGTACCGTTTTTGTTGATCAGGAATTTCAGATCATAAAGGATCAGTGGGAACATCTCAAAAGGGTGCAACGCTATTCATGCGATGAGATTCAAAAGTTCGTTGATAAAGCGGTGGAAGGTAAAGCGAAAACTGAAGTGCTCGAAAAAAATCAAGCTGTTCTAAGAGAAGGCATCCTCGTTCCTAAAAGCATGCTTAACGCAGCAACTGCTGAGAAGCTGACTAAGATGTGTACAGTTAATAATCCGGAATACTTTAAGGCGAAAGCGCAGCGGCTTTCAACAGACAGGATTCCTTCACAAATCAAAGCTTACTCAGAAAGTACAAATGCGTTTGTATTTCCAAGAGGGAGAGTGGAAGAAGTGCTTGCGGAACTGGGTGAAGGAATTGAATTGAAGGATTTACGGCATGATGGTAAAAAGTTAGAGGTGGATTTCCTGGCCAGTCTATTTCCGCAGCAACAGGAAGCTTTGGATCGGTTAAAAGCGAAGAACTGCGGTGTACTCTCTGCCACGACAGGCTTTGGTAAAACGGTTGTTGCTTCAGCTCTGATTGCAGAACGGAAAGTAAATACATTAATTCTGGTACATAGAAATCAATTGATTCAACAGTGGAAAGCAGCCATTTCTTCTTTTCTTTCAATAGAGCCTGATCAAATTGGCCAAATAGGCGGTGGAAAGAATAGGCCCACAGGTCAAATAGATATTGCTACTATACAGAGTATCAGGAACAAAGAGATACCGTATCAGTATGGCCAGGTGATTGTGGATGAGTGCCACCATATCTCCGCCTATTCTTTTGAAGAAATCCTTAAGAAGCTCAGAAGTGCTTATGTACACGGGCTGACAGCTACACCTGTCAGAAAGGATGGACTCCATCCGCTGATGTTTATGCAATGCGGACCCATTGTTTACAAAGCAGATGCAAAAAATCAGGCGGAAATTAGACAGTTCCATCATCTAATTCATCCAAGAATCACAAATTTTAAAAGTAAGGCAGTCACGAAAGACAGGCAGGATGTGTACAACCAGCTGATTCATGATGAAAAGCGAAATGAAATGATTTTTAATGACATTTTGAATGCGCTTGATCATAAGAGAAATCCGCTTGTATTAACGGAACGCGTAGAGCACCTTCATTTACTCGTTGAAAAGCTAAAACATTTTACAAAAAATATGATTATCTTGACAGGCGCATTGAGCAAGAAGGAACTGCAGGCTCAATTCCAGAAGCTCGCATCTGTTCCTGATCATGAAGAGAGAATTATTCTTGCCACAGGTAAATATGCAGGAGAAGGCTTTGACAATCCGAGACTTGATACGATTTTCCTCACGATGCCTGTCTCCTGGAAAGGTACACTTGCACAGTATGTCGGACGTCTTCACAGAGCATATGAAGGGAAGGAATCTGTGGAGGTATATGATTATGTTGACCAGCATGAAGCAGCGTTAATGGAAAAGTATGAGAAGCGGTTAAAGGGATATAAATCACTTGGTTACTCTACAGCGGAGGAAGCGAAGAAGGAGAAAAAGCAGATGAAGTTGTTTTGATGAAAAGGCTATTAAAATAAGAGGAGCTCCTAACATGCCAATAAAGCTAACTGAGTTGAAAAAAGTATTAAAAAGTACGACCAAAAATAATTAATCAGTATGATTGTGCAATTGTACAAGTTCAATCCTAAGGGAAAAATTAAATAGGTATTTTTTCCGGACAGAGGCTTTAGCTAGCTATCCATAGCATCTGCTAAAAAAGAAATATATGGGAGAAGTGTAAGAAATCTACGAGAGTTTAATGAGCTGCAGCAGGGAAAATAACTAGGTGTTAGGAGTTGAATGGTCTATGCAGCAAATGTCGGAGCATGCAAAAAAGTACTTGCACGATTTAAATGTACCATTAGAGGAACCGTCTTTGCCTTACCTGGAAAGGATCTGTCATGCTCAATTAAATACATTTCCATTTGAAAATATAAGTAAATTAATCTTGTTCAAAGAGCATGGAAATAATAGTTTTAAAGTACCCTCATTTAGTCATTTTGTTGATCACCATGAACAATACCAGTTTGGGGGAACATGCTACACATTGAATTCAAATCTCATGAGGCTGTTACGAGAGATCGGATTTGAGTGTTATCACATTATGCTTGGAGAAGAGCATATGGGAATTATTGTGGTGATGAATCATGAGCGATTTTATGTGGATTGCGGGGCTGCGGCACCCTTCTTTAAACCTGTCAGCTTTGAAAGGAATTTTACGACTATCTCTTCCTTCGGCAAAGATGAAGTATATTTATTGCCCGAAGAACCACAACAGAATCGATATAAGTATGTTCGTTATACGAATGGCAGTCAAAGCGGGAAAACGTGGCATTTTAATTCCCGAAAAGAAGCGAAGGTTGAGGACTTTGATGAAGTTATACAAAAATCGAATGAACCAGCTGCTCCTTTCATGACCATTTTAAGATGCCAGCTCTATCAAACGGATAAAAAACGAAGTGTGTCGTTAGTGAATAATAAGTTTGGCATCCGGTATTCAAACGGAGAAACAGTGGTTCGGATCTTATCAACAGCAGAGGAAATCTGCGGTGTTCTTTCAGATGAATTTCAACTGACGAAATTACCAGTAGAAGAAGCGATTGGCGTTTTAAGAAGATATAAGATAGACATTTTTCAAGATTAATTCATGTGTAAGGAGTGTTTATCATGTCTCTTTGGATCATGCTCATTTTTATAATTGTTCTTAATGGTCAGCGTTTCTTATATGCAAATCCAGTCCAACTAGATGGTTTGGATCCCCACTCATCGTGATGCTGCTATTGCCGGGGCAGCAGCTGGTTTTGTTTTTGCGGCTGCTACCTTTATAAACGGGCTGTTTTACCAGTTTGCCGATTTGTATCATAAATACAATCTTTAGAAAAAGACAAACGCCTGGAAAAAAGATTTCCAAGCGTTTTTTATTTATCTTTAACATCCACTAATTCAAAACGCTCACAAACCAGCATCATATCCTCTGTAAACTCTAGTCCTGCTTCACGCAGTTCCTTAGTGAAAAAAGCGGTATGAACCTCTTTCCAGTGACGATAGGTTCGATCTCCTTCGCCCTCAGCAATCGCAAACTCCTCCGGGACCTCATTCATCGGCATTACTTGAACGTCTGCCGTTCTGATGATCGCTGCAGGTTCGTCTTTGCTATTTAAAACTACACTGTAATCCTCAACGGCAGGGAGCGGTTCATTTTCAAGTTCATAAAAAATCAGCCCTGAACAAGTTGCTGATTTCACACCATCTATGACTAATTGAGCCAGATAGTCCGGTTTAGCGCCAAACTGCCACGCCGTCACTTTCTTCGGTTTTTCTTTGTTTTGTGAACGCCAGAATTCATCCCAGTAGAGCTGTGAGGCTTGATTCATATCGGATCCCCCCTAAACTATCATTTAAATATAGTATATCATTTGCAGAATTAGAAAAGCAGGACTTGTTTTGTGCGTGCGATAGGTATAATAACAATATAAGCATAATTGGAAAGGAGATTCATGATGCCTAAGCATAAAATTTACACCATGAGCTTTGCCAGTGTTTACCCGCATTATGTAGCAAAGGCGGAGAAAAAGGGACGGACAAAGGCAGAAGTGGATGAAATTATCCGCTGGCTGACAGGGTACAGTCAGGAAGAAGTAGAAGAGCAACTGGAAAAGAAAACCGATTTTGAAACCTTCTTTGTGGAAGCGCCAGAGATGAACGCATCACGAACACTTATTAAAGGAGTCATTTGCGGGATAAGAGTCGAAGATATTGAAGAACCGATCATGCAGGAAATCCGATACCTGGACAAGCTGGTGGATGAACTGGCAAAAGGAAAAGCCATGGAAAAGATCTTGCGAAAGTAAGCAGGAACATAGCAGGTGTTTCGCATAATACAAATCTACATAGGGGTGCCTCTTCTGAACCATAGCCATGCCATGGGGAAGAGATCCCCCTATGCATTTAACGGTCATCCATTTTACTGCTTACTAAATGAATTCCGTTTGAGATTTTAGCTAAATGTTCATTCTTTTCCTTCTGCAGCTTAATCAATGTGACCATAAACCATATGACAAAAACAAATGCTGCAATATATAAAATAAAGATTAGAAGTGGAAACCATGCAAAAGCCATATCATTCAAAAACCTTACACCTCCTTGATTAGCATATTTAATGTTTATATAATTCAATCATTTTAATGTTAACATAAAATGGTAGAGTAATTTAATCAAAGTATATGATTATGGGGGGACTTCAAGTGAGATCAAAAATAGACATATTTAAAGATATACAAAGCATTTTAGAAAACGACTATGCCGGCTATTTAAATAAACAAGATTTGAATCATCCGGAACAATATCAAGTTACAGACGAGATGAGTGACGATCAATTTGAAGAAATAATGAAGAGTTATTTATATGATTTCAAAGATGGACATCTTGGCTTCAGTGCAAAAGACACAACGCTTCCTCATCGTGGATTTTTAGTAAGGCGATATGAAGATGCACTGTTTGTGACAGAAGCAAATCAGGAAAACAGGCTGTCCGTTGGGGATAAAATCACGAGAATTGATGGCAAATCAATTGATGAAGCTGCAGTTATTTATCAAAAGCCATTAGAGAATGATGAGCATGAGCGTCAGTTCTGGAATGTGGTTATGCCGCGAGTAAAGTGTGTACAGATTGAGCGGGATGGTGAACAATTTGAGCTGCAGCTGGCTGAGCACGAGTTTACCTATGAGCCAGAATATTCATTTCAGCAGATCAACTCACAGACTTGTTATATAAAGATTACCGATTTTTTACAAGAAGAGCCGATCCTGACAGTGATTGAAGATAATAGTAAAGCGATCGAGCAAAGTGAGAACTTGATTATTGATGTACGTGTCAACAAAGGAGGGAATGACTCGTTTTATTTCGAACTGCTGAATTATATCTTTGGTCGTGAGCTGGATTTTTCCGAGCTGTTTACAGGCAATGAAGTGATGCTGACAAACTATACAGAGCGGAATGCTGAAGTTTGGATCGCTGCTCTGGAAGAGTATCTCGAGCAGGACCTGGATGGAGAGACGGCAAGGATGATTCGCGAAGATATTTCGTTGTTTCGAGAAAATACAGGGAAAGGGCTCCTTGAGGTGAAAGAAGATCTTGGTCATACGATCAAAGGGCGTCCTTCCCCAACATATGTTTATGTGCTATCCGATTATCAGTGTGGGAGTTCAGGAGATACATTTGTGAGAAATGCAAAAAAATCACCCAAGGTTACTGTAGTCGGCCGCCCGACGATGGGAATCATGGACTACTTTAACGTGGCAACGATTGACTACGGAGACTTTGAATTCTGGTATGGCGTTTCTAAAATGCACGATGATTATTTGACACACGGTAAAGGTGAAGCACCACATATGTATATTCCATGGACACCTGAGCATGCAAAAAAGGATATAGATCTTGAAGTTGTAATGAAGTTAATTAAAGAAGAAAAGAATATACAAAAGGGTACATTTCGATGAATAGGTACTAGAAAGGAGCTTGAACATGACAAAAAGCATCGCAAGCCGCAAAGTGGATGGCTTTTTAAAGAAAGAGAAAAAGTGGCAGGCTGAGTTTCAAAAGCTAAGGGAAATCATTCTTGAATGCGGGTTAACCGAGGATTTTAAATGGATGCATCCCTGTTACACGTTTGATGGGAAAAATGTGGTGATCGTGCACGGCTTTAAAGACTACTGTGCCATTATGTTTCAAAAAGGGGCTCTGATGAAGGACCCGGACCATCTCCTTATTCAACAGACGAAAAATTCCCAGGCCGCCCGCCAAATACGCTTCTCTCATTGTGAAGAAATTACCGCTCTTGAAGAAACGATTAAAATGTATATTCAAAACGCGATTGAAATCGAAAAATCAGGCTTGGAAATCGAGTATAAAGACACGTCTGAGTACACCGTGCCTGAAGAGCTGCAGCGTAAATTCGAAGAGATTCCTGAATTAAAAACAGCGTTTGAAGCGTTAACGCCCGGACGGCAAAGAGGATATCTTCTTTATTTCTCTGAAGCAAAACAAGCAAAAACCCGGGATTCCAGAATTGAAAAGGCGATGGAGAAAATACTGGGTGGCAAAGGGTTAAGAGATTAAAAGGATTTGTAATTAAGAATAACTAGGAGCATATTTATGAAAAAATACAAAAATGAAATCCCTACAAATATGAGTATGGGATATAAATCCTTGTTGAGCATGGTAAAGGATTCGGTTAGAGGAGTAGCAGATCAACGCCCTTCAAAGGTTATTGCCGTAGAGTCTTTTAAACAGAATATATCTTTGCCGCCATCTGATGTCTCAAGCGTTACATGGTTCGGTCATTCGGCTTTCTATGTAGAAATAGAAGGAAAAAGACTTTTAGTTGATCCGATGTTTGGTTCACGTCCTTCTCCTTTTTCTTGGGCAGGAACGAAACGCTATGAACGAAAGGTATCAATAATACCTGAACACTTTTCGGAAGTGGATGCGATCATCCTTTCCCATGACCATTATGACCACCTGGATCGCGATTCTATTGTGCAATTACAGACTAAAACGAAGCGATTTATCGTTCCACAAGGTGTAGGCAGGCGATTAATGAAGTGGGGCATTCCCCAGGAAAAGGTCACAGAACATGACTGGTGGGACGAGCTGCAAATAGATGGTCTTAAACTGGTCTGCACCCCTGCGAGACATTTTTCCGGAAGAGGGTTGTTTGACCGGAATTCGACCCTATGGTGTTCATGGGTCATTTACGGAAACGAAACAAAAATATTTTACAGTGGGGACAGCGGCTATGGACCTCATTTTAAAAAAATAGGAGAAGCATACGGTCCTTTTGATCTCACTTTGCTTGAATGCGGTCAATATGACGAGCGGTGGTCAGCGATCCATATGCGGCCGGAAGAGACGGTGCAGGCACATCTCGATGTAAGGGGAAGAGTACTAATCCCTGTTCATTGGGGGGCATTTACGCTGGCTTTCCATTCGTGGACAGATCCCGTGGAGCGGGTGACAAAAGCAGCGATCAGCCATAACATAACCATTTCAACACCTCAGATGGGGGAGTCGGTCCTGATTCATGCCAACGCCTATCCTTCTAGTGCATGGTGGAGATATTGAGCTTGTATAGTCAGACAGCCCCCTTAAACATTTCTTTTAATTAAGAAGTGTTTTTTCTTTGTCCAATTTCATAAATTAACTATAATCAATAATAATTTATTGATAAACAATATATTAAATGCTAAAATCCTTTTAAATAATACGTGAGTGAGGTGCTTTATGTTTAAACAGGGATCGACGCTTTTTTTAAAAACGGCTGTTATTCTGATGGGCATTCCAGTTCTTGCTTTGAGCGTTGCCTGCATGCCATGGTTAGTAGAGAATCCAGTCAACCCGGACTATTCCCACATCTTATACCCCATTGTCATAGGGCTGTATCTATCAGTCATTCCGTATTTTATAACGCTGTTCCAAGCGTTTAAACTGCTAGGCTATATCGACAAAAATCAGGCATTCTCTTTACTGTCAGTTAAAGCGTTAAAAAAGATTAAGTACTGTGCTTTAATCATCAGTGCGGTGTATGCGGCAATTCTTCCATTTGTTTTTCTAGTCGCACAGCTCGACGATGCCCCTGGGCTCATTCTCATTGGAATGGTGCCTGTTGGTGCCTCATTTATTATCGCCATATTTGCAGCGGTGCTTCAACAGCTTTTAAAGCAGGCGATCGATCTGAAAGAGGAAAATGATTTAATGGTCTGAAGAAATAGCGAATCGGCCAAGGAGAAAAGCAGCCCAATAGTTTATGCAGCTTCGAAAAAGGGTACAAAACGGTATGACTGAGATGAATAAAACAGCGTGCAAATACGCTTGATTTCATAGGGTCAATCGTTATAAAAGAGGTGTATATGATGACGAAAGAAATTACAATAAAAAATAAAATTGGCCTAGGTACAGCGCCGCTTGGAAATATGTTCAGGGAAGTTCCTGAAAAAGAAGCGATGGAAACGATTCAATCTGCATGGGATGAAGGCGTGCGCTATTTTGACACAGCTCCGTTTTATGGTGCCGGTTTAGCCGAGTCTAGACTTGGAGAGGCATTATCAGCGTATGATCGCGATGAGTATGTGCTGAGCACGAAAGTCGGCCGTATTGTGCTCGATGAGGAAGAAGAAAAAGAAGGTCTGTTTGAGTACGGACGCAAGAATAAAATTAAAACAGATTATACAGAAGAAGGAACGCTCAGATCGATCGAGGAAAGTATGAAACGACTGAAAACAGATCGTCTGGATATCGTGTATGTCCACGATATTTCACCGGATTTTCTTGGAGATGAATGGATCACAAAGTTTGATGAAGCACGAAAAGGAGCCTTCAAAGTACTTGATAGACTTAAAGAAGGCGGCTATATTTCAGCCTGGGGTCTTGGTGTGAATACCACCGTTCCAATCGAAGTGGCTCTTGAGCTGGAGGAAGCTCATCCTAATTTGAGCTTATCAGCAACGCAATACACGCTCTTGCAGCATGAACGGGCATTAGAAAGAATGATGCCGTTGGCTGAGGAGAAAAATGGCGGTCTGGTAATCGGAGGCGCATTTAACTCCGGTGCTTTGCTTGGCGGAGACTTTTTTGATTATCAGGAAATCACTCCTGAAATCAAGGAGCGAGTGAAACGTTTTAATGAAGTTGCCCAAAATCATGGTGTTCAACTGAAGGATGCTGCGCTGCAGTTCTCTACAGCTCATCCTGCAGTAAAAGCGGTTGTGACGGGATCTACAAGACCGGACCGTATTAAGGAAGATTTACAGGCACTTAAAGCAGACATCCCGGCTGCTTTCTGGGAGGAGCTTGTAGATAAGGAACTAATATCAGCCAACGCTCCACTGCCTAAAAAGTAAGAGTTGAATACCTAAAAAGTAAGAGTTGAATAATCATAAAGCAGTCCCTGCCTTATTAAAGCGCAGGGGCTTTTTTATGCAGCTATCTGGCGAATTCCGAGTTAACTCTTTCATAAGGTTTCTCTGTAAAACAAACTATAGATTTATCAATAACCTTGACAGCAATAAACGATCCGCTTACAATAAAACTGATCAGTCAGTCAAAATAAAGAATAGTCAATTAAATTACCGAAAGCAGGTTAAGGATGAAAAATAAACAATATTATATAGCTGATGCACGTAAAGAACAAATTATCAAGGCAGCTATAGAGGTATTAAGAGACTACGGATACATAAACACGAGTCTTTCTAAAATAGCCAGTAATGCAAAAACAAGTACAGGTTTAATTTCGTACCACTTTTCCGGCAAGGAAGATTTGATGAATCATACGCTGCTTTATTTGGCGGAACAAGAAAAAGCCTTTATTAAAGAAAAAGTGGAAATAGAACAAACGTATACTGGTAAATTAATGACATTTATAGAAGAAGGCATCGCTTACCGGGGTACAAAGCGTGAAAATACCACGGCATTAATAGAAATTGTTTTTAATGTCCGCACCCCAAACAATGTCCCTTATTTCAGGGTGGAAATGAATCCTGAAGAAGAGTTAAATGTATTATTGGAAGAGATATTAGGGAAAGGGCAAAAATCTAAGGAGTTCAGTGACTTTGATTGTAAAGTGGTTGCTATGATCATTAGAGGGGCCATCTCCCTTTCCATGTCCCTGCCTCTAGATGAAAACGATGCAAGATTAGAGGATTACAGCGAAAAGGTGAAGAAAAACATTTTAAAAATGATTAAATAACAAAGTAATAAAGATTTGCATAGCGGGTGCGATCCCTTTTTGCACCCGTTATGAATAACTAGTTTAGTCATCAGACTTACTGTTATATTTTTTAATAAAAAACTGATTGATTAGTCAGTATAAAAAACAATTAATCAACATTAAGAAAGGAGAAAGTGAATGATGCTTCGTTCGTTACAAAAGAATAAACGTCGTAGGAAATTGAAAAAAGTCAAAGAGGGGGATGGGCATCGTTTAAAAGAGTACCGAATATGGAATATATTTTCACACTCATTATTTCATATCGAAATCATAAGCGGTACAGACGGGGAAAAAACAAACTATGCCATTAAGTCCAGCTATTTTGTAGAAGAGCCCAGAGTTGATTTATACAGGGAGGGCAGGCATGTAGCCTTCTCAAAGCTTCCGGCAGTTTTGCCAACCGATCGCGGTGTAATAGAAGTAAAGACAAGTTCAACCGGAATCAGCGGCATTCATTATTTTACTGATCATGACGATGCGTTTTCAGTTTTTCCGGATAAACGTTCGATTAGAGGTTTCCGGTTGTGGCTGCATAAACAATTTCCGAAAATCAGCGGATTGATCGGATTAATTGCGATCATCACCTTATTAACTTCCTTGACGCTCGGACTAACTCAAGTAATGGAATCATTATCTGACATTCCATGGATATCTCAAAATATAGGGACATTCAACTCTCCTATCGATTTGTCAGTTTGGACGAATTTTGCGATCGGTATAGCAGCGGCTTTAGCCGGAACAGAACGGGCTCTCATGATGAAGAATCATTGGTTAATTGATATTGAAAATATAAATGCGGGGGAGGGTTGATTCAGGGCTTATAAACTCAAATTGATGATTTAAAAGCATAAAACGTACTCATTACAAGGAAGGATGAAGATAAATGAGAAAACAAATGATAGGAAGCTATTTTTTGGCAGTGATGCTCTTTGCAGCCGGTTGTTCAAACACTAACGATGATGCAACACAAGGTTCAGAATCGCCAGTGGAAGAAACCGAAGAGGAAACAAATGGAACAGGTCTGGACTTTGAAGGAGATGGAGGACTCTTATGGAAAGTGGTTCATGGACAAACAACTATGTTTGTACAAGGAACCATACATTTAGGTCATGAAGACTTTTATCCTCTTGCGCCTGAAATTGAAGATGCTTATGAGAGTTCAGATGTGGTCCTTCCGGAAATTAATATGTTTGAAGCGGAAGTGAATGAAGAAGAAATAAATGAGATGGCTTTATTCGAGGACGATACAAATCTTCACGACGTATTATCAGAAGAGTCTTACGCGAAACTATCCAATCTATTTGATGAAAACGAAATGGCAATAGAAGATTATGAGGATTTTGAGCCATGGTTCATAGGCATGCTATTAGGAGAATTCAGTCATAAGGAAAGTGAGTTAGCACCAGAGTATGGCGTTGATTTATATTTTCTTCAACGGTCTTTAGAGGACAATAAAGAAATCGTTGAATTAGAAACCATTGATATGCAATATGATGTTCTGAGTGGCAACAGTATGGAAACGCAAGTGGAAATGTTGGAAAGCACCATAGAGGACTTTGAAGAGACAGGGAGTTCATTGGATCAGTTGGGATATGATTGGATTCATGGTGATACGGATGGTCTTGTTGCTCAGCTGGCAAAGGGTTTTGGAAGTTTTGATGAAGAGTATCAACCGGAGTTGAATGATAACCGCAATATAAATATGGCGAATAAGCTTGATGAAATCCTGCAAATGGATGATGGGCAGACCTACTTTGTGATTATCGGTTCAGCTCATGTTGTCATTGAACCAAGTGTACTAAGTGAGCTTGAAGAGGATGGATATGAAATTGAACGAGTCTATTAATAAAAATAATTTCTTCCCCTACCCGTCTGCCATACAGCATTCTCAGTTAGCAGCTTAATTGAAAAAAGCTTTCAAGGCAGCGTACGTTTTGATGCGGTTGTCTTCAAAGCTTTTTTTGTATGTCTTTGGTCATAATGAAAACTTATGGAAGAAATTAAGAAATATCGATTATACTTATCAAATACAAAACTGTAAAGTAAAAGCAGAAGGAAAAAGGAGGCATACTCTATTGTTTTCATTTAAACGAATTGATCATGTTCAGTTAGCCGCACCAAAAGGCTCGGAGGAAATGGCAAGAGCGTTTTATAACGGGATTCTTGGTTTTTCAGAAGTAGAAAAGCCAGAAGTATTGAGGGCTCGCGGGGGTGTTTGGTTCATGGCGGGTGAAAATCAGCTGCATATCGGGATTGAGGAGCCATTTATCCCTGCCAAAAAAGCGCATGCTGCTTTTGAGGTGCAGACGTTGGAGGAACTGAAAAAGCATTTAACCCAGCACGACATTTCCTTTGTGGAGGATGATCTGCTTCCAGGCGCAAACAGAATCTATGCAGAGGATCCATTTGGAAACCGTATAGAGTTGCTGGAATGGAAGAAGTAAACGGTTAAAAAATCTAAAATCAAACCCGTCCTGATCGGTGAAGGGGCGGGTATTTAATTTAGTAACAAATGAGTGTGAACATGTAAAAATAAGGGTATTGAATAGAGGCAGAGAACCGTTAATGGAAAATTAGCATGGAAAAGAGGGAATTGAATGTATTTGCTTCTCAGTTTCATTATTTCTTTCAGTGTTTCTACTTTAATAATCATTATTTTGTCTTCCAGGTACAAAGGGAAAGAAAAAGTGGATAAGGGAAGTGCATTGCTATATTACAAGCTTAGTTACAGAAGAAAAATGATCAGGACGTTGTGGAGCATTCCTTTTGTTTTTATAGCAACTTATCTACTGTATTGGATGCTGGAATTGAGCGTAGGGATGACAATCTTGATCACAATCCTGTTTCTGCTCCTTACCTTTGCACAGGCAGCATACAACTATGTGATGTGGCAGAAGAAAGAAGCGGCATGAGGTGAAAGGCCGCCTGTTTTCTGCCGCCACTATTGGATCAGATTACGCCCGGTAATGGAATGAAAGCAGTGGTAGCCGCTGACTGATACGCCAATGGTGCCGCCGCCCGGGAATATAGAGTCTCCGCAAAGCCAGAAATTTTTAAGGGATGTGCGGTGGGACAGACTGAGAAAAAGAGAATGCGACCTGGTTTGCGGAAACCCGCCGACCATGCCTGAAGGACGATGTGTAAACCGCTCCCAGGCTTTAGGCGCACCAGGATACAGCTCCACAACCGCCTCATCAATTGAAGGATAATAACCTCGAATGGTTTGAAGCATTTTTTCAGTGAAAAGGATTTTATTTTCCTCGTACTGCTCATCGTTTTTCCAGTGGTCGAGGTTAATATGTGTACTCACGGTTAACGTGCGATAGCCTTCAGGTGCGCGCAGACGGTCGTGGGGATCAGAAATCGATAAAAATAAGTGGTCGCCTTCATCATGTCCATTGCCATCTGGGTTCATCAGCTGCTGAAACAGCGGGAAGTCAGCAGGCAAATAAGCATCCTTTAAAGACAGATAGGCGGTCATGGTGCCCCATGTATCCTTTTTTGCCCGTTTTTTTAATCCGGAGGAAAGCTGATGATAGGACGGCTGGTCCAATAGATTTGAAACGGCTTGAATCGGAGCATTGCAGATAACATGGTCAGCGCTTCTGATATTGCCGCGTTGGTCTTCAACTTCAAAGTAATCCCCGACTTTTTTTATAGAGGTTACCCGCCGCCCAAGAATGGCCTGAGCGCCATTTCGTTTTGCCGCATTCACCAGCTCATATGCAAACTGATACAATCCTCCGGGCACGTAATAAGCACCTTCATGATAAATATCCAGAGCGAGTACCCCCATGAGAAGCGCACAATCCCTGCTTGTCGTCTGCATGCTGTCAATCAGCTGACCGTCAATAAAAGAAACAAAATCACGGCAGGTATGCAAATCATGTTTTTTTAAAAGCGAGCTTATCGTTTTAAAAAAGTCCGGTGTTAAGGACACGTGGGTTGGACGAAGGGAAGAGAGAAGTTCAAACGCCTCTCTACCTGTTTTCACTGGCAGGATGGGAAGCTTCTTCATAAGTAAGCGGATCTTCGCTGCTTTTTGATAAACCTCTTCATAAAATGCAGCAATCTCGTTCTTTTTCTGAGGGAACGCCTGCTGAAGTGACTGAACGTGGCGGCGCCGGTCTGCATAAAACGTTAACGTGCGGTCACCTTGCTTTATTTTCATCACAGAATCAAGCCTCTTTGCATGGAGTTTAATCCCTAAATGACGAAAGATTCTCTCATGAATTCCGCCTTTTTCAAGCCCCATGCCAAGTGTCGCTCCGGCTGCAAATAGAAATTGATTACGCTGGAATTTTCCGGCGCATCCACCCCATTCTCTTGAAGCTTCGAGGATCGTCACGCGGCATCCAGCCTGAGCAAGCATGGCGCCTGCTGTAAGTCCGCCTATTCCGCCACCAACTACAATGATTTCTTTTTTCGCCATTTGCCGTTCCCCCCCAATTAATTTAAATTGTAAATGCCACGATCTCGGCGATCAATTTTGAGTGCGTTGGAAAAAGAGTGAAATGGCTGTTTAAGATAAATGAAAAAACAGGAGCTTCCAAAAGGGAGGCTCCTGCTTAGTAACATTTATTGATTATTTTGCTGTTTTTAGACGGATGATTAAGCTCTTAGTTCAGATCAAACCGATCCGCATTCATTACTTTCACCCATGCTGCTGCAAAGTCACGAACAAGCTTTTCTTTGTTGTCGTCTTGTGCATAAACTTCCGCAATCGCTCGCAGGACAGAGTTTGAACCGAATACAAGGTCAAAGCGTGTAGCTGTGCGAACGACTTCTCCTGTTTTGCGGTCTCGTCCTTCATACAGGTTAAAGCCTGCTGGTTTCCACTCGATCCCCATATCAAGCAGGTTCACGAAGAAATCGTTTGTCAGCGTTCCGACGCGGTCGGTGAACACGCCATGCTTTGTGCCCGCGTGGTTTGTTCCAAGTACACGCATACCGCCAATCAGTGCTGTCATTTCAGGTGCTGAAAGGTTTAACAGCTGTGCTTTGTCTACAAGCATTTCTTCCGGGCTGACACTGTATTCTTTTTGCTGATAGTTGCGGAAGCCGTCAGAAACTGGCTCCAGTACGTCAAAGCCGTCTACATCCGTTTGCTCCTGTGTGGCATCGCCGCGTCCTGGAGTAAATAGAATGGAAAGGTAAACTCCGGCGTCTCTTGCTGCTTTTTCTACTGCAGCCGTTCCGCCGAGCACGATTAAATCAGCCATGCTGACGTTCTTATCAAGTCCTTTTTGAATGTTTTCATAGACAGATAAGACTTTAGCCAGCTGTTCAGGTTCGTTTGCTTCCCAGTCTTTTTGTGGAGCAAGACGGATGCGGGCGCCATTTGCGCCGCCACGGTTATCTGAGCCGCGGAACGTGCTCGCAGATGCCCAGGCAGTTGTCACAAGCTCACTTACTGTCAGCTCTGAGTTCAGGATCGTTTCTTTAAGTTCGTTCACTTCTTTTTCCGTAAGGGTGTAGTCAACCTTCGGCACTGGATCCTGCCAGATCAATTCTTCTTCAGGAACTTCCGGACCGAGATAGCGATCCTTTGGTCCCATGTCGCGGTGAAGCAGTTTAAACCAGGCACGGGAGAAAGCTTCAGCAAATTGATCCGGATTTTGATGGAATCTGCGCGAAATTTTTTCGTAATCAGGGTCCATGCGCATGGCCATATCAGCTGTAGTCATCATCGTAGGAACCTTGATAGACGCATCTTCTGCATCCGGTGCAAGATCCTCGTCCTTAGGATTGACTGGCGTCCACTGATAGGCGCCTGAACGGCTCTTTGTCAGCTCCCACTCGTAGCCAAATAACAGATCATAATAACCGTTGTCCCATTGCGTAGGGTTTGCAGTCCATGCCCCATCGATCCCGCTTGTGATGGTATCGCGTCCTTTACCGCTGCCGTGAGAACTCAGCCAGCCGAGTCCCTGTGTTTCAATATCAGCTGCTTCAGGTGCAGCGCCTACTTTTTCAGGATTTCCTGCGCCGTGCGCTTTGCCAAATGTATGGCCGCCAGCTGTTAACGCAACGGTTTCTTCGTCGTTCATTCCCATGCGGGCAAAGGTTTCCCGAATATCACGTGCACTTGCAAGCGGGTCGGGCTTGCCGTTAGGACCTTCAGGATTCACATAAATCAGTCCCATTTGAACGGCTGCAAGAGGATTCTCCAGCTCACGGTCGCCTGAGTAGCGGTTGTCACCAAGCCATTCTTTTTCGTTCCCCCAGTAAATATCTTCTTCAGGGTGCCAGACATCCGGGCGCCCGCCGCCAAAACCAAATGTCTTTAAGCCCATAGATTCAAGCGCCACATTCCCGGTTAAAACAAGTAAGTCAGCCCATGAAATTTTATTTCCGTATTTTTGCTTTATCGGCCAAAGCAGACGTCGTGCTTTATCCAGATTGGCATTATCCGGCCAGCTGTTTAATGGAGCAAATCGCTGCTGACCTGTTGCACCGCCGCCGCGTCCGTCTCCTGTTCGATACGTACCGGCTGCATGCCAGGACATACGAATAAAAAATGGACCATAATGGCCGTAGTCAGCAGGCCACCAGTCCTGGCTGTCTGTCATCAGCGTATGAAGATCTTTTTTCAATGCTTCATAATCCAGTTTCTTAAATTCCTCAGCATAATCAAAATCTTCTCCCATAGGGTTCGTCTTTTTATCATGCTGATGAAGGATGTGGAGGTTTAATTGATTCGGCCACCAGTCTTTATTGGAGGTTCCTACCTTTGCGGTTGTGATCGCACTTTCTTCATGCGTTTTCTCTTGAGATTGTCCTTCAGAAAAAGGGCATTTCCCAGCATTGTTATTTTCGTTGTGATCCATTCTTCGATCTCCTCCCGAAATAGTAATATAGTAAATAAATTTTATAAATAATCGTCTAATAATCGTTCTTACTTTATAATTATAATAAACTAGGGAAGAGAAAGTAAAGAGAAATGTTTTCATTCATTCTCAATTCCTTCTATCATTGAAAATGATAGGCAAAAAAAAGAACCCCACTTTATGTGAGGTTCCGGCATTCTTACTTATTTAGCTGTCAATTCTTTTTCCAGTTCCGCGATGCGGGAAGCGGCTTCTTCTTCAGAAATCTCATGACGCACAATATAGCGGTTGCGTTCATGCTTGGTGCATTCCATCGTACATCCGCCAAGGTGCTTGGCTTCATTTTCTTCTGATGTAATAATTTGTTTATTACACTCAGGATTCGCGCAGTTGATATATCGTTCGCATGGTGTGCCGTCAAAGTGATCTTTTCCAACCACCACATGTTCAACCTGATTAATCGGAACCGTCAGGCGCTCATCAAACACGTACATTTGACCGTCCCATAGCTGTCCTTTTACTTCAGGGTCTTTTCCGTATGTCGCAATGCCGCCGTGCAGCTGGCCCACATCTTCAAAGCCTTCACGCACCAGCCAGCCGGAAAATTTTTCGCAGCGGATGCCCCCTGTACAATAGGTGAGGACCCGTTTGCCATCCAGCAGTTCACGGTTATCACGCACCCAATTTGGCAGATCGCGGAATGTTTCCACGTCTGGCCGGATGGCGCCGCGGAAATGACCAACATCATATTCATATGTGTTTCGAGCGTCAAGTACAATAGTATCCTCACGCTGCATTTCTTCGTAAAATTCTTTTGGAGATAAATAATTCCCCGTTAATTCATTTGGGTTTATATCATCTTCCAGACTTAAATGAACAAGCTCCGGACGGGGACGGACATGCATTTTCTTAAAGGTATGCCCTTCAGCCTCATCTATTTTAAAAACAATTCCTTCAAAAAGAGGATGATTTTTCATTGCTTCCATATAGGCTTCAGTCTGCTCAATCGTACCTGAGCAAGTCCCGTTTATTCCTTCGTTCGCAACTAAAATACGGCCTTTGAGACCGAGTTCTTTACAATAAGCCAAATGCTCTTCAGAAAAAGCAGCCGGGTCTTCAATTGTTGTGTAATGATAATATAATAAAACTCGATAATTCACTTTTTTTTCCACCTATCATTTTATTTTGCAGGAATAACCTGATGGGTTTGAACCGTCTTTTACTTTACCTTATTTGTGGCAGTGCAGTAAAGAGTAAACGATCAGGAAATACGGCCATTTTCTACTAACCAGTATGGACCGTCACCAGTTTTTCAAACTTTACAGCAAATTTTCTTTGTTCCTTGGTCCTAAGGGATCTTTTTTAAGAAAAGAGAGAGTCGGGGATATAGACCGGTGGTAAAAGGGTAAAGGTGAACATCTGATAAATAAAGGAGAATGTTTAATGGACAGTATCATTTTTGACCTCGACGGCACTCTATGGGATCCGAGAGAAACCGTTCTGACATCATGGAACCAGGCCTTAAAAGAGCAGGGCTACAATAAAGTGCTGACGACAGAAGATTTGACCAAAACAATGGGACTTCAAATGCACGAGATTGCGAAAATTCTATTTACAGAATTAAATGAACAGGAGCAAATAAAAATGATGGACGACTGCATAGCGATTGAGAATCCGTATGTAGCAGAGCATGGGGGAGAGCTGTACCCGGAACTGGAAAACACCCTCAAAGAATTGCATAAATCCTACCGTCTTTTTATCGTCAGCAATTGTCAGGATGGCTATATTGAAGCATTCTATCAGTATCATAAACTTGATCACTTGTTCACCGATTTTGAAAATCCAGGAAGAACCGGTCTGTCAAAAGGTGAGAACATTTCGTTGATCATGCAGCGAAATAGGTTGAAAAATCCGGTTTATGTAGGGGACACACAGGGAGACCGCAATGCTGCCCGCGCCGCTGGAATTCCCTTTATTTACGCTGCGTACGGGTTTGGCGAGGTGGAGGATTTTGAGGAGAAAATAAATGGATTGGCAGAGCTCCCTGAGTTGCTTAAGACTTTTAAGGGGTAAGTGGATGAAAGGGAATCCGATTTGAAAACCCGTTGGTGTGTTCTTTTGTCTGGGATGTGTTTTGCTTGTGATAGGCGTTCCTCTATACATTTTAATTGAAATTAGTGAAGGCGTAATGAGAATCCTGCAAAGCATGTAGAGAGTCGAGGAAAAAGAGCGTTTACATTCTGTTTTTAGATCGGGTATACTCAATGTAAATGCTTTGGGAGTTGAATCCATGCGCAATCGAAAGGGCTCTAAATTGTTTGGAAATCACGACCCTATTGAAGAAACAGAAAATGTTTATGCTATTTTGCCTCCTCCGGGAACCATTATTGGAGAAGCAACAGAAGAAGAAATGGAAACAGCCGCTGCACTTGAAATCAGACATATGGCTTTTATGAGACTGCAGGACATGAATATTCGTTTTGACGGGGTTTCCTATAAGGAGATTTTAAAAGAGTTTAGTGAGTTTGAAACGGATTCAAGCGCATTTTGGAGAGGCGTGTGCAGACGACTGTCTGTCCCTTACGAATGGGCGATCCGGATTGATCACGCCAATGGCCCGATTTATATCGGAGACACCGGAGAACACGAGCTTTTGGAAATAGAGGAAACAGATTAAGTATACGTTGGGCACATTCCTTGAAGGGATATGTGCTTTTTTTGAACAGTCTATAGAAATCGTTCTATTTAAATATTTTGCGAGATTGAAAGGGGTGGCCATCTATGGGATGGATTCGAGGTAACGGCTTGGTGCAGTAGATCTGATAGCAGATTGTGCCAAGCGTTAGAATAGAAGGCTGTCAGACTGCTGTGCCATTTCTGTATGTTGAAAAAATAGGAAATGGAGTGGCAGAAATGAGAGGAAAAGAGTTAAAGAAGGAATGGATGGAAGCCCAGAAAGCGGGTTTTACCGGATGGGATTTTTCAAGAATTGCGGCAAGTGTGTCAGAAGATTTACTGCCATGGGAGTACAAAGAAGTCGTTTTGTCTCATATAAAGCCGGAAGCTCAGCTGCTGGATATGGGAACGGGCGGCGGCGAATTTTTACTGGAGCTCGGACATCCGTATGACAATACGTCGGTTACGGAAGCATGGGAGCCAAATGTAAAGCTTTGCAAGGAAAAGCTTGCACCGCTTGGCATTAAGGTGAAGCAGGTGGTTGAGGATGCAGCGCTGCCTTTTGACGACAATGCATTTGATCTGGTTATTAACCGTCACGAAGCCTATGACATTTCAGAAGTACGACGTATCTTAAAACCAGGCGGCCGTTTTATTACTCAGCAGGTAGGCGGCCGAAATAATGAGTGGCTATCCCGGTTTTTAATTGAAGATTTTCAACCGGAATACCCTGGCCTTTTTCTGCAAAACGAAAAGCAAAAATTTTTGGCTCATGGGTTTAGTATAGAAGCCCAAAATGAAGCATTTCCTTTTATGCGCTTTTATGATGTGGCAGCGATCGTCTATTATGCGAAAATCCTGGAATGGGAGTTTCCGGGTTTTTCAGTGGAAACTCATTTTGAGCGATTAAAAAGCCTGCAGGAGATGCTGCTTGAAAGGGGATTTATTGAAACCCTCGAGCACCGCTTTTTTTTATCTGTGCGGAATGAAAAATAGTAGACGTAAGGAGAGGCTGGGAACAGGACGTTCCAGCCTTTTCCTTTAGAATAAAGTATTGATGATCCTCATCATGATCAAAAAGATTAGCAGAGCCGGCACGCTGCTTATGAACGTAGCGAGTGAAAGTAAGGCTCTGTTTTTCCTTTGATTTTGATACAGTAATACAGCCAGAATGGCGGGATAAATAAAAAACAACGCTTCAAGCAGAGTCATGACACTGCCTCCTCTTACTTCACATATTGAGTCGGGTGAGACTGGACGGGTTATTTCTATTGCCTGACGCAATGAATTTGCTATACTGAGGAAATAATTAGAAATATTAGGAGGGCTTTTATGGAATCGTTAACGAAGAAACGCACGAAAGCTATTTTAATTGATCTGGCCATCTCAAGTGTCGTGACAGCGGGGGTTGAATATCTTCTCCGTAAAAAAGTGAAAAACGAACTGGTTCATGCGCTCGTTACTCCAACTGTTGTGATGTGGGGACTTGAGTACGCCCAGCTTCATTGCGGCGGCCAGACAATCGGCTATAAAAAAATGGGGCTTGCACTTGAAAGCGTGGAAGGCTCGGCTCTAACGACGGAACAAATAGTTAAGAGATTACTGTACCGGGACACGAAAAGCACGCTGGACTTGTGGAAGAACCGCGTTTCATTTGAAGGAGAAGCAGGAGCTGTTCTTCCTCACGATGTCTTTGCCGGTACCATTGTCAGAGAACGATAACGGAGACAAAGCTTACGTCTATCCCGCAGATATTTAAAGTGAAAAATCTCCATTCACAAGGCGAATGGAGATTAGTTTATTTTCTATTTATCCTCTTATTGTGTAAAGACCTTCTGCTTGAAAGACTCCTTTTATCGCATTCCGCCCTTCTGTGAGAACAGCCATTCTCCAATCATGTTCATCCGGGTAGAACATAGCTTTAAATTCGCTGAGAATTTTCTGGCGGTCTTCTTCGTGCTCTGCTCCCTCATGATAAAGTCTGTTTTCAAGCGTGATCGTTAAGAATTCACGAATGGTGGCTGACATGCTTGTCCCAAAGGTGCCAAATTCAAAAAGAGCAGAGAAGAGCCTTGTTTGGGGAAACTCAAGGTTCTTGATTTCATAGAAATGATTGGTTGAATCGCCTTTCACATCAGCGGGGCTAAATGTTTTTACATTTCTCAGCCCGTATTCCTTCTTCAGCTCTTTTTCACTGCGGCCATCGGTTTCGCTCATGACCATTGTGACTTCCTTAGTTGGTCCAAGAGCAGTGTGCCAGTCCATGTGTATAACTTTGCTGAATGTAGACAACAGTTTTCGCTGAATGGAACTTAAAAAGATGGCAGACTCTTCTTTTTCTTTTCCTCCATAATAAACCCCTGTAGGAAATTCAAACTGCCCCATGCCTTTTGCCTCCATCAGACCGCTATAGCCTTCTGCAACAACGCCTTTTGACATATGATTGCGAATTTCTGACTCTTCTACCAGGTAGCTTTTAATCTTGCCATCCGGAAGAAATAGCTTAAGTAAACGTTCATATTCTTTATTTATGTCTTCAGGCATGCTTGAATCAACTAAATAATTTCGGTTTAAATCTACATTGTTTTCTGTCACGCGTCTGAAATGCTTCATTCCCCAGGGGTTCAGTGCATGAATTAAGCAGATGCCTGTCCGTTTAGCATCGACTAAGTCTGCAAGCTCACTGGCGAACACATCAAGCATCGCAGCTCCTGCATAGCCTTCAATTCCATGCTCGCCTGAAGTCATAAACAGTACGCGTTCATTCGTTTCAGTACCCTCAGCGTAGATCATATCAATCGTGTTGTCTTCTTCTTTTCCGATTGAGTGCGAAGTCAGCTCCGCATTTGGCCATAGTGCTTTTATGATGTCAAAGTTCTTGCGAAAAACCTCGCGTGATTCTTCATAGGTTTTTGGAAAATACTCATCAATTGCCTTCATTGGACAGATCCTCTCCTCATCATTCTTCTTATTACATAGCTTTCCACTTAAGTTGAATCCTGAAACATTACCCCGTAGAAAGTGCAAATTCTTGTAAGCATAGAAAATTAAGACTTTCAAATAGGCAGCCACACAAGGCAGATTCCGGATCCATGCATATAGTAAAGCAGTACCGTTAAATAGGGGAAGTGAAAGATGATGGATAGAAGAAGAAACCGGCCAGGCCTGTGCCTCTTTCCGGGATACAACTGGTGCGGACCCGGTTGCAGCGGTCCCGGAGCACCAGTTAACGAAGTCGATGCCTGCTGCAAAGCACACGACGAATGCTATGGGCGGGGCGGCTCGAGATGCGAATGCGACCGTGCTTTTCTCGAGCAGCTGGCGAAACATGCAAACCCCCATACAGAACAAGGCAGAAAAGCAGCTTTAATGTATGACTTTATCAAGTTTAGAATGGCGTTTACTTGCGGGGGAAGATAGAGAGGAATTTAACCTTTTCATTACAATAGTTGTAATAAAAAGGTTTTTTTGTTTGAAAGTAGAAGACTATCTATACGTCTGTGATTACAGGTGATGAAAGGACAGGGAGGTAGAGTATGAACAATTTGTATAGAGCATATGGCTCTTTTTTGGAGGAAAAAGGATACACATTCAGGACCTCGGCATTTCTTCAGTGGGGGCAAGGAACAAATTCTTTAGGCAGCTTTCTATTATTAAACCCGGGAAGTTCAGAACCCTTAAAAAAGAGCGGCTTTACAAATGCAGAAGAAGTGTACGAGCTTAAAGTGGACCCAACAATGAGGCAGATTGGTAGGCTGGTCAGCAGAATCAATGAGAGTAAGCCGATGGACGGAAGAGTGCAAATTTATAATCTGTTTTCATTTAAGAATCCAAATAGTAAATCAGCTATAAATTTGTATGAGACAATCTCTCAGCTGCAGGATACGACCATTCTAAATGAACTTCCTCTCTTAGAAGAACTCAAACAGCACCCGTGGATGTGTTACGGTTGGGGCATTCATAAAACAAGTTATCGGCATTTATCTGTAAGAAAGGAAAAGTGGCTGAATCATGTGAAAGATTCTAAGATTCCTACATTCGGAAAGCTGCACTCCAACGGCTATGATTACTATCATATTCTTCCCCTGTTGATTAAAAAACGGGATCAAATTATAGAGGACTTAGCTGAAGAGTATGTTAAATGCTTAAATGATCCAGTCAAAAGATGAACTGAGGGAAATATAAAAAAACATGAATTGAATTCTGCCCTTCTCCTAACGGAAGAGGGCTTCTTAAATTTTATGCTTTTGCCGAAAATTTTCTCATTCAATTAACCTGTTATTGTGTAAAATAATTACGGAGTGATCTTTAGAAAGGGTGAAAGAAACCTGGATACGATTTTAATAGAGTGGCTTCAACAGCATCCTTCGCTGGCTATTGGAATCAGCCTGCTGGCAAATGTAGTGATCAGTGTGTTCGCCATTATACCCAGTTTCTTTCTTACAACAGCGAATATTGCTTTTTTTGGTTTTGAGCAGGGCTTGTTTCTTTCATTTGCTGGAGAGGTTTTAGGGGCAATTGTCAGCTTTTATCTATATAAAAAAGGTATTCTGTTATTAAAAGAGCGAGGAAAAACCAAATATGTTAAGTGGTTTAAACGATTTGAGCAGTTGAAAGGTATAAAAGCATTTGGTTTAGTCCTCGGCCTGCGCTTGCTGCCTTTAATGCCATCAGGACTTGTGACATTGCTGGCAGCAACAAGTTCAATGGGCGCATTATCTTTTTTTGCGGCCAGTGCTATAGGGAAAATACCGGCTGTTGCAT
Organism: Jeotgalibacillus proteolyticus; assembly: GCF_050107735.1. Lineage (GTDB taxonomy): Bacteria > Bacillota > Bacilli > Bacillales > Jeotgalibacillaceae > Jeotgalibacillus > Jeotgalibacillus proteolyticus_A. Next base: position 79,749 of record NZ_JBNILO010000011.1, on the reverse strand, counting down.
TTGAAGCGTTTGGTGCAAATCAGCTGCTGCTTGTAAATGAGAATATGATTTGGTTAGTGACAGCTATTGCCTTGGTACTAATCTTTGTATCTGTCAGGGTGTCATCTCACTCAAAGTAGCAGATATATGGATTAGCAGAACGACAAAACTTGATGGAAATCACTTGTGCTATGCATTTTGCAATCCATTGATGGTGTGGAAAGGATAGGCTCTAATCTTTAAGAATAACGCCTTCTTAAAATAGTGAAAATTACTTAATTATTCTTAACAGAATAAGAAAGATAATTGATGCTCTAACATATAGAACACCTAATTACTCTAAAATTCTTCAAGAAACAATAAAATATACATACATATTATGACAAGATGTATTAAATATGGTACTATAAGCAACGTGTTTGTTATCACTGTAATGGGAGTGAAATTATTTGCAGGACGTGCCTACTCAAAGAAAGATTCGCGCGGAGCTGGAAGGTTTGCGCGCTGTAGCTGCCATACTGGTTGCCATTTATCATATTTGGTTTAACCGGGTTTCTGGAGGGGTCGATGTATTTTTTGTAGTCTCTGGATTTTTGATAACTACTTCTCTATTATCCATGTATCAGAGAAACGGAAAGATTATGTATTTTTCGTATATCGTAAAGTTGCTAAAGCGATTGATACCAACTGCATGGGTAATTGGTATTATTACCTTTCTAGCAAGCTTGGTTCTGCTGCCGCTTTTTACAAGATACCAAGTTTTAAGTGAATTTTCAGCATCTGCTTTTTATTTTCAAAACTGGCGATTGGCGATCGATGCAGTTGATTATTTAGCACAAAATAATGATGCTTCACCCTATCAGCATTTTTGGGCATTGAGCATACAGTTTCAATTTTACTTGCTGTGGCTGATCCTGTTTTTTGTTGCAGTCTCTTTAAGAAAACTAGTAAAAATTGAAATGAAAAAAGTACTTATTTTTACAATCAGTATTGTCATTTTGGCCTCACTGGCTTATTCAATTTATTTAACAAGCGTGAATCAACCAGTTGCATACTATCATACCTTTACACGAGTATGGGAGTTTGGTATTGGCGGAATTCTATCTTTGGTCATTCATAGAATTACTGTAAAGAAATCACTTGCGTGGATTATGGGGTGGGCTGGATTAATTGGCTTACTTAGTGGTGGAATACTGTTTCAGGTATCAGATGTATTCCCGGGTTATGCAGCATTATGGCCTGTTTTATCAGCAGTGTTCATTATTATTGCAGGAAATCACGCAGAACGTTTTAGTGCATATAAAGTATTAAGCTGGAAGCCTTTTGTTAAATTCGGTGGGATTTCATATGCATTTTATCTTTGGCATTGGCCTCTATTAATTTTTTATTACGCATATTTTGATGTAGAAGAAGTTTCAATTGCATACGGATTAGCCATTATGTTAGCTGCAGCAGTCCTGGCTTATTTAACGATAAGGCTTGTGGAGAAACCGGTTCGAACAGCAGACATTTCAGTGTGGAAGACTGCTGGGGCCATCCTTGTTTTCTCGAGCATATTGCTCGTCTCAGCTCAGTTTTATCAAAATAATGTATTAGAGCAAAAAGAAGCAGACGATGTTTCTGGTCCTTTAGATATTGTAGTGGAAGACGCGGACGTTTCGGACAATATAGAAGAAGAGGCAGTGGTTGTTCCTTCAAATCCTGGTGCGTTAATCAAATTATATTCAAACCATCTGCAAGGGGATATAGAATTTGAAGAAGGCTTCTTACCTGCTTTGGAAAATGCTAGTAATGACTTAGCAGACATATATGCGGATAAATGTCTTCTAGGCGGTGGTAAAACGGATGTCAAAATTTGCGAGTACGGTGACGTAGATAATTTCACTAAAACCATTGCCCTAGCAGGTGGTTCGCATGCTGCCCATTGGCAGCCAATGCTAAATGAAATTGCAAAAGATGAAAATATTAGAATAAGAACCTATCTTAAAGGAAACTGCCGATTCACTACTAAAGTAGAATCAAGCTATACTGAATGTGACCAATGGTTTGCAAATGTGATGGAGGAAATCGTGAATGACAAACCGGATTTAATATTTTCTGTTGGTGACGTAGGCAGTAAATTGGAACGGTTTGACGCAGTGCCGGCTGGTTTTATCGAAGCATGGGAGTTTTTTGAGTCACACGATATTCCACTTTTTTTAATTAGTGATACCCCATGGTTTAGCGAAAATGTCCTGGATTGTATAAGTGATCATGTAGATAATCCGGAGGTATGTAAAGAGGATCGTGATGTAGTCGTCAGAGATCCAAGACCATTATCCATGGTAGAGTCGCTGCCTGATAATGTGACAACAATGGATGTAACTGACTATATGTGTGATGAAGAATACTGCTACTATATTGTTGGTAATGTAATTTCTTATTTTGATAGAAATCATTTAACAGCCACTTTTTCCAGAACGTTCGCCCCCATCATGAAAGATAAGATCATGGAAGCTTTGGAAGGAACAAATAAGGCAGCAAATACAGATGAATCTGATCTAACGACAAATTAATTATGAATGAGAGGCCGGAACAATTTGTTTCGGTCTTTTTTATATTACAAGCGATTATCAATTTAAGCAGGTTCTTGTAATGGGTATTTATTGTACAATAAGAAAAGAAGCTTTTCTATGGTATATAAATACAGACCTAATATGAATGAATAAGAGAGTAATTGTTTTTAATAAATCACAAAGAGAATAACGTAAACGGATAAGGAGAATCACCATGAAGCTATATGGGGCACTTATACTATTAAGTTTAATTTGGGGTCTTTCGTTTGTCTTTATAGAAGAATTGATTTCAAGTGCGGGTGTGTGGGGGACCGTTTTTGTCAGGTGTCTTGCAGGAGCTGTTATCCTGATTCCTGTTCTTTTTCTGAAGAAGAAACCTGTAAAAAAAGCGGGTCCACTCCCATGGAAAGCAATTATTACAGTCGGTGTGTTTAATGCGGGGCTGCCCTGGGGATTGATTGCGCTCAGCCAGACTGAAATCACCAGCAGTGCTGCTGCAGTATTGAATGCCTCAACGCCTATTCTGACAGCCTTGATGGGGTTTGCTGTTTTTTCTGTACTGTTGAATAAACGGCAGTGGGGAGGCATTGTATTGGGCTTCATTGGTATTTTGATCCTGATGGATTTTCAAGTTGGGGAGATTTTTTCAGGACATTTTATCGGGATTGGTACCATGATTCTCGCAGCAGCCTGCTATGGGTTTTCTTCTCAATTTTCCAGAAGATACTTAAAAGAAGTGAATGTATTCGTGCTGACTGCTTTATCGTTGCTCGTTGGTGCTGCGATCGGCGGAATTGGGGCCCTGCTTACCACTCCATCTTTCTTTGCTGTATTAATTGAATCAATTGATCCGGTGTTTATTGCTGCTGTGATAGGGCTTGGGTGTTTAGGATCCGGAATTGCTCATCTTCTTTTCTATTATTTAATTAATGAGGGCGGGGCTGAATTTGCAACTACTGTAACGTATCTTGTTCCTTTGACGGCAATCCTTTGGGGGCATGTTCTGCTGGAAGAGGCGATTTCGAGGAATTTAATGGCGGGTTTGGCAGTCATTTTCCTTGGTGTTTTTCTGGCTAATCAAAAGCCGAAATGGAACAGGCAGGCAGATAAAACGCTCGAAAGAAAACAGGCATAAGTACCCACTCAAAGCGTTCTAATCAGAAGATAAACAGGTATTTCACGTTTAAAACGAAGGAGGGAAAAGAATGAACGTGTCTTTTTGGCTTTCACTCTACTTTATCCTATTTGGCTTGGTTGTTCTGGTCTTTATAAAAAGGAGATTCGAAAAGAAGAATAAAGCGACGACTCAATTCATGGTCGGATGGATCTGGGCCACAGCCATATGGGGATCTGTAAGTGTGGTTTTAGTCCCTTTTTATATTTTTCAATAGGCTCCTTTTTCATTCGTTTGAAAAAGTTAACTAGAATTTGGAACCTTTCTCCTTTTATTCCGTAAATATAGTCGGAATCATTTATTTTTTCTGAAGACGATTCTTTGGAAAAACAATAAAAGGAGGAAAATACATAATGGAAATGCTTCAGGCACTCTCGATAATTGTTCCCATTCTAGTCGTGCTAGCGATTGTGGGAGTCATCGTATTTATTTACTACAAAATCCGCTACAGAACAGCACGGTCAAATCAGGCACTTATTATTACAGGACCTAAATTGGGAGATACAGAGAAGGAAACGAATATATTTACCGATTTAGAAGGACGTTCAATGAAAATTATCCGCGGCGGCGGTCATTTATTACGAATGCACCAAACTGCCACACCCGTTGAACTGACTTCCTTTCAGCTCAAACTGACCACTCCCCGAGTGTATACAAACGGCGGGGTTCCGATTGTGGCCGACGCGGTTGCAATGGTCAAGGTTGCCGATACGCTAAAAGGGATCGCAAACTATGCTGAGCAGTTTCTTGGGAAGAAATCAGAAGAATTGGAAGAAGAAATTTCAGAGGTTCTGAGTGCGAACCTACGGGCGATTCTATCAAAAATGACGGTTGAGCAAATTAACGAAGACCGGGAATCGTTTAATGCACAGGTAACAGACGTGGCTCAAAAGCAGCTCGACGACATGGGGTTCCGTATCACATCACTTGGTTTAACAGACCTGCGTGATGCTGACAGTGAAAATGGCTATCTTGAAAATCTTGGCCGTCCTAGAATTGCCGAGGTTCGCAAGCTGGCAGAGATCGCGGAAGCAAACAGTGAAAAAGAAACACGAATTCAGCGCGCGAACTCTGATAAAGAAGCAAAAGAAGAAGAATACAAGCGAGAGACGGAAATTGCCGCTGCGCAAAAAATTAAAGATTTGAAGGATGCGGCCATTAAAGAAGAAACCGAACGGGCACGTGCAAAATCAGAACAATCTTATACGCTTGAAAAAGCAAAGCTTGATAAACAGGTGCAGGAAGAGGAGCTTGGTCTGGTTGCGAAGCGCAAAGAAGAAGAGCTGCGTATCCAGCAGTATGAACGTTCCCGTCAGGTGGAAATCGAAGAAGAAGAAAACAAAATCCGCAGAGCAAAATCAGATGCTGACTACTATACAGTTACGAGACAAGCAGAAGCAGACGCACGCAAAGCAGAAATTGACGGGGAAGCAAAAGCGAGAATCAAGCGGGAAGAAGGTCTTGCTGAAGCACAGGTTATTCTTGAGCGCGGTAAAGCGGAAGCGGAATCAAGACGTCTCCTGACTGAAGCAATTGCTCAGCACGGGGAAGTCATTCTGGCAGAGAAACTCATTGAAATGCTGCCGGTTTATGCAGAGAAAATTGCTCAGCCATTATCCAATATTGACTCGGTGAAAATTATCGATACGGGCAACGGCGACGGAGTGTCCGCATACGGAAAAAGCATCACTCAGACCATGGTTGCTCTCCAGGAGCCATTAAAGGAACTTGTAGGAATTGACGTTTCCAAGCTTCTTTCGGATGTAGTGAACCGCGGAAATACCCATACAGTTGTTACTGAAAAAGAAAAGGCACAAGAAGCTCAAAATGATGCCCAGCCTCCTGCAACTCAGGGACCGCAGCCTGAGGAGCCGAAAAGGGAAGACTGAACACCATCTACTTTATAAAGAAAACATGGAAGAGGTTGAGACTCAATGTTCTCAGCCTCTTCTTGTACTTGAAAAGAAGGAGGGATTGAAATGAGGCTGTTGTCACTGCTTGAGTTACTAATTCTTGCTTTAATGTTCGGCTGGTTCTTCTATGGATTGGACCCTTTAATGGAAAATCGCTGGACTGCTTACTTCACTTTTATGGGGATTGCTACCGTTATTACAATCCTTTTTTATAAGCTCGAGGGGAAAATTCCCATCCTGGAAAAACGATTGGACCAAAAGATCAGTTTGCTGCTTATCTTTTCTATCATTTTGATTCCAATCTTATTGGCTTGGTGAACTAGAGATAGGCTTTCTTTCGTGTACAGGAACTGTACAGTAACTTCCCGTTGTCCTGGCAGATGTTCTTTCGCTATAATTAGCTATACCAACCTAGAAGGGAAGAACCAGCATGATGATACGAATTCGGCCAATGCTCCTGCTTGTGTTTGTCATGCTGGTGTCAGCGGCCTGCTCGTTTGAAACAGAAAATCAAGAGAAGGAAACCGTTGAGCTGACCATTTCGGCAGCTGCAAGCCTTCAGGATGCATTGAGAGAAATCAAAACAGAATTTGAACGTGACTATTCATACATAACCATTCAATATAATTTTGCTTCTTCCGGAACTCTTCAGCAGCAGATCTCCCAGGGGGCGCCAGTCGATGTGTTTCTCTCTGCTGCAGCAGAAACATTTGATCCGCTGTTGGAAGAGGGGCTGATTGATTCAGACCAATCGATGGACTTGCTGGGCAATGAAATCGTCCTCATCGTGCCAAGAGGGGCGCAAAGTGAATTATCGTCGTTTGAACAAATTGTTCATGCAGAGCGAATTGCCATTGGCACTCCTGACTCTGTCCCGGCAGGCATCCACGGGAAAGAGGTGCTTGAAAGTGTATCTGTTTGGGATCAGGTTGAAAGCAGCTTAATCTTTGCCAAGGATGTCAGGCAAGTGCTGACGTATGTAGAAACGAATAATGTGGATGCGGGTATTGTGTACAAAACAGACGCAATTCGTTCAGAAAAAGTTGAGATTGCGGCTGAAGCGGGAGAAAACCATCATACCCCTATTGTTTATCCTGCTGGGGTTGTGAACTCGGGGAATTATCCTGAAGAAGCGGCGCTTTTCTATCAATACATACAGAACGATCAATCAATGGAGATATTTAAAGAATATGGGTTTAAGGATTTGATTAAATAAATGACACAGGATTTTTGGGGACCCATCCGATTATCAATTGAAATTGCAACTGTATCAAGCTTGTTTGTCCTAATAGTTGGGCTGCTGCTCGGAAACTTTATGGCAAATAGAAAATTTAAAGGAAAGACGGTTGTAGAAACTTTCTTTCTTTTGCCTCTCGTCCTGCCCCCCTCTGTCGTTGGTTTTCTGCTGATTGTCATTTTTGGCCGCAACAGTCCAGTTGGGCAGTCAATCGAATGGTTATTTAACCAGCCAGTAATGTTTACCTGGTGGGCGGCTGTGATCGCTTCTTCTGTTGTCGCGTTTCCACTTATGTATCAATCATCGAAAACCGGTTTTGAGTCCATCGATGAAGATATTCAGCGCGCAGCAAGAGTCGATGGTGCAGGGGAGTTCGCGCTCTTTCTTTATGTATCGGTGCCGCTGGCCGTAAAAGGAATTGTTGCAGGCGGCATCTTAAGCTTTGCGAGAGCTTTAGGCGAGTTTGGTGCGACGCTGATGTTTGCAGGCAATATCCCTGGAAGGACCCAGACCGTTCCCACGGCCATTTATACGGCGATCGATTCCGGGAACATGGAGCTGGCCTGGTTATGGGTGGCCTGTATGGTGGGGCTTTCATTTTTTATGCTCATCCTGGTCAATCTAATACGAACGTAGTATGCAATCAGATTTTGTCTCGTGAAAATCTGATTGCTTTTTTGATTTACATTTAATGGAAAAATGGAAGAGTTTTTAATGGTTCAGGTTGTGCGGAAGGAGATCGAATGCACGAAGGAGAATGTATGAGTAAAGATACATGTGTTTATCGTGAATTTGAAAGGGTAAAATTACCATACAGAATGTTCTGATTGAGGAGTGAGTTTTTGAATAAAAGCAGGATAATCATCTGGTCCGTTTTTGCAAGTTTAGGTCTTGCGCTGCTGATCATTTATTTAGTTGGAAATGAGGATGCTGAAAATATAGAAGCACAGATTAAAGAGCGGCAGGAAAACTTTGATTCCGTTCTCAAGGAAAAGGAAACAAGCTACGGAATGCTCGTTTTTTATTCATTAAAAAAAGAAGAAAGAGGCGGTATTGGCCTGGCACTGTTTCAGGAAGAAAGTGAAGGGAATTGGGTGTATCAGGATGGGACGGCTCATCTGTCCAATTTGAATCGACGCTCATTTCTATCAGACTATATTGAAATCAACGATGAAATGAAAGTCGTCTACGGCTATGTACATGATTCTTCTATTAATGAGATTGATTTAGTAAAAGAGACGGAGCTTGAAAATGATACGCTAATGGTATCGGATTCTCATATTGCCTATGCCTTCGTTGATAAAGACAAAGAAGTGAAAATTCAGCCGGTTGATAACTAAATCTGTATTGCGATTCTCATCAAGTATTGTAACGTCATAATAAAAAAATCCGAATCTCTTTTTAAGGGATTCGGATTTTTTATTGGGCAACTTCCTGCTCTGTATGTTCAATATGCGCTTCACCCCAGCTGCACATCACATCAAGAATGGGCTTTAAAGACCAGCCGTATTCCGTCAAGGAGTACACTACTTTAGGGGGGATTTGATCATAAACAAGACGATTGACTACGCCATCTGCTTCTAACTCACGCAACTGCTGCGTCAGCATTTTCTGTGTAATGCCAGGCATAAGTCGTTTCAATTCACTTGTTCTTTTTTCTCCTTTATCCAAATGACAAAGAATAACAACCTTCCATTTTCCTCCGATGACCTCTAAAGTCGCTTCAACCGGTATATTATAAGGCATTTATTTTCTTCCTCTCTTATATACGTCATTTATCATAATTCCATCATCCCGATGATCATACCATCAATTCTTAAAGTTATAAAGCACTTTATAGGACATACAGGCGTTTTATATCCTATCAAATATTACCAATCACTAAATGAACGATGTATTTTGTGATGAAAACCCTTAAAAGATAGGCTTGAACGGGAATAAACAGGAACTTTAAAGTACCTATAGCACTTTAAAGTACGTACTTCCTATTTTGTTTCTTCCCCCTCATAATCAAATTCAGAAAGACAGCACGGCAGGCGCCGCCGGGTTATATAAATAAAAATTTTAGATAAGGGAGGAATTCTTTTATGAATTCTCATGCACATACAATGGATCAATCACAGATAAAAGGAGGTTTTCCCGCTCTTATGGCATTGGCCATCAGTGCTTTTGCCATCGGGACAACTGAATTTGTACCAGTTGGGTTATTGTCGACGATTTCGGATGATCTGGGTATTTCGATTACACTTGCAGGTCTTTTAATTTCCGGTTACGCAATGGGAGTGGCAGTCGGAGCACCTGTGTTAACGGCATTAACCAGTAAAGTAAGCCGAAAAACACTTCTTATGTCACTTATGGTAGTCTTCATCATCGGAAATCTGGTGGCAGCACTATCTTCGAGCTTTTTTCTTTTACTCATTGCCAGATTTATTACCGCTTTCTCACACGGTATTTTCTTTTCAATCGGAGCGACAATCGCAGCTGATTTAGTTCCCTCTCACAAACGTTCAAGTGCTATTGCCTTCATGTTTACAGGGCTTACAGTAGCTACTGTAACAGGGGTTCCGCTTGGTACGTTTATCGGACAGGCGTTTGGATGGAGAGCAACATTTTTTGGTGTGGCTCTTCTCGGACTTATCGGTATGGCAGCAAGTGCCATACTTGTCCCGAAACATTTAAAAGAAGCAGCTCCTTCTTCATTTAGTGAACAGCTGAAAATTTTAACAAATGGCCGTCTTCTATTGGCCTTTTCCATTACGGCTTTGGGATATGGGGGGACGTTTGTTGCTTTTACGTATCTTACGCCGCTTCTTGAAAATGTAACAGGCTTCAGTTCTAAATGGGTCAGCATTATTTTACTTGCCTATGGGGTGGCTGTTGCAATCGGTAATATCATAGGGGGTAAAGCCACGAATAAAAACCCGCTGAAAGCTTTGTTTTGGATGTTTGTCCTGCAAATGATTGTTCTGGTGCTTCTAACATTTGCAGCTCCCTTTAAAATAGCTGGCCTGATTGCCATTTTTCTTATGGGATTGTTTGCTTTCATGAATGTGCCAGGGTTGCAAATTCTAGTGGTAAATCTGGCTGAAAAATATGTGCCTTCAGCGGTAAATGTGGCGTCTGCTTTGAATATTGCGGCGTTCAATGTTGGAATTGCAATCGGATCTTTTATCGGTGGATTTGTAGTGGATGGCATCGGCTTAATCCACACCCCGTGGATCGGTGCTGTAATGGTAGCAGGAGCTGTGGCGTTGACAGCCTGGCTCCGGCGTCTGGAAACAGAATCGTGATATAGGGTAGTAGTTATCCTAAATAGGAGGTGAGCGGACCTCTTCCTGAAATAAATAGGTTCCAGAAGAGGCTGGGACAAAACTCAAAAGAATTTAAAAATAAAGAAGTATTTATCAATAGTAAGAGGAGAGCGGAGTGGAAGGTGGCGACTCCCAGCAGGATATGACGGCAAGGTGAGACTATACAGGGCAATTGTCTGGAGAGGGTCAGCGACGTCCCTGCGGTAAGGGTCCGCCTGAAGTGCAGCGAACTGGTCAAAGAGCTTGAGACACTTTTGTCCCAAGCTCTTCTTTTGTTTCAGTTTATCGAAATCTATTAGTCAAGACATACTTAAAGATCGTACCCTGCGTGTAGCAGGATTCCTATGAGAAATGGAAGAAAAAGAGGGATTTGATCTCCTGTTCTTGAATGACTAGAATGGAAGTGAACACGTATTTTTGATCAGGAGCTGAGTAGATGACAAAAAATCGACTAGCCGTTACAGGAATGCTTTTATTAGCGATCGCCTTAGCTTACTCCTCCTTTGAAGTAAGTATGAAGTATCTGCAAAGCAAGGAAGACTCCTATATTCCACAGGAACCATACCGGGAAGAAACCATATCAGAGGAGGATCTGCAGAGGCAGGAACCTTCCAGGATGATCTCTCATCTCGCACCCTCAACTGAGGAACAGAAACTGCCAGTGAAAACGGAAAATCATTATATTGTTTATGAAAATTCTCTATTTGTAACGATAAATAATGGAGATACATGGGTAAGAGTGCCGGACGACGAGACGGCGGGCTATGCAAAAATTAGCGATTACCTGGACGGGGTCTCCGCTCAGAGTGTCTATCAAAGGGATGAGAGAATAACTGTTGTGTATGGCGGCCGGGGGGTCGAAAACCTATCGTTGATTACGACTCGGGACAGTGGAGAAGTTTGGAGCGTAGGTAGTGTCCCGAGAACGGCCACAGGCGCACTGGACAAAGGGTATGATGAACTTTTTATTGATTTTTTAGAGGATGGAACAGGGTATCTTGCCGCTGTACCGGAAGACGATGAGACTGTTTTGGCATTTAGAAGTGTAAATAATGGTGTAACGTGGGACCCAGTCGAGAATAGGGATGAGCTTTATACAGAAATTCTAAGGCATTTTGAGCTGAGCGGAGGTGTCTGAATGATTCGAAATCGAAAGATAAAATGGCTTCTGCTGGTTAGCAGCTTTCTACTGTTTTTATTTCAGGCGGTACTCATTGGAATTGCAAAGCCGCGCGGCTACACCCTTCTTTATGACTGGGTATTTTATTTGGTTAATTACACAATCATTGTCATGATTCTTCTCATTTATATACAAAATTCATTTATAAGATGGACGGTGCGAATGACAGCGGTTATCGTGATCGTCAGTACAACGGTCTTTTTAGTATTCAGAGAGGATGTTCATCTTGTGGTTGACCGATCAGAGGACGGACGTCATGAAGTGATTCTAAAGGAATACAGCTCAAGAAAGCAGGAAACCATCAGCTTGAAAAGAGCGGGATGGATTTTTGGGAGGCAGACTGATCTACTGACTGGAAGCTCAGACTATAAGACACTTAAGGAAGATACATATAAAATAGAATGGCACTTCGGAGATACAGCGGTTATTACGTACCAGGCATCACCAGATAAGAATTCTCTTCAGCAGGAAGTGGTCAATTTTAGACCTTCTTCTTATGTCAGCTATCAGAATGCTGTCGTGGGTCTGATGGGGGAATGGGTTGATCGCAACCAGCCCGAACATGCCCTGCAGGCTGAAGGCAGTCAATTTGTGTATGCCCGCGATGGGGAACTATTTTATTACCGGGCAGTAGATGCAGAGCAGCATGGAATTTTTGCCGTGACGCTTAAAGGCTATGAACAAAACCCGTCTTTGACTATAGTGCTAAGTCCTGAGGCGGAATTTGGCGACGATAACCTCATTGACGGTTCCATTACCATTCATCCTGTCAGCCTGGAGAAGGAGGATGGGGCAGTATTTGAGAGAGAATAGCTTTTAGGCTGCGCATGGTGTGAAAGAGAAAGTAAATTGGAATGGTGTGGTAAGCTGCGGGGAATTCAGGTTACTTCTTTAAAGTAAGCGGCTAGGCACCTGTTGCATTTCCGGGGCATATAGTAGGGAAAACGGGAAAGATGATGTGAAGGAAGATGAAGTTTCGGAAGAAAAACACGATGTCCCTGCGCGCAAGCTTCATGATTTCATTCGTTTTATTTTTACTCTCCTCTTTTTTTAGTGTCTGGCTGATCGATAAACGAATCGAGCCGAGCATTATGAATATTGCCGAAACCAAGACGCATGACATTGCCATCCAGGCGATCAACGAAGCGGTTTCAGAGGAAATGACCACCACACTGGACATTAAAGAACTGATTATCTTTCAAGAAACTAGTGAAGGAACGGCGTACAGCTTTAACCCGATTGTGTATAACAAGCTGGATAACGAAGCATCATCAAGAGTTCAGGAGTTTTTAAACAATGGGTATAAAGCAAAAGAGGCGGAAGCGGCAAATGTAAAACTTGAGGATGACATTATCTATTATATGCCGCTTGGGATGACAACCGAAAATTTGCTTTTATCAACACTTGGCCCAAGAATTCCTATACAGTTTGAAACCATAGGCAACGTAACGACTACCATAAAAACAACATTGGAGGAAAGTGGAATAAATAATACGTATTTAGAAATATTCCTTGAAGTGGATGTAGAAATGAAGGTCATTATTCCCTCCATGAGCAAAACGATGGAGGTGAAAAATCTGATCAAGCTTGGTGATTTATTTTTAAAGGGGGATGTGCCGGAGTATTATGGCGACGTACCAGCGATCGCGAGCGGCGAAGATGAAGAATAGAACGAGCCTGAGACAAATGTGTCTCAGGCTCTTCGACCGGCTCAGGAAGTCGCTCTCCTTGCACTATTGATATACTATTTTTAACTTTTTGAGTTTTGTCCTGACATCAGCATTTTATTCAGGGTCAATCTCCTGCTCAGTTTTAGTGATTTCCAGCGAAACAAGCAGTGTCTGGTAGTTCTCCATTTCTGCTACTGACAGGCGGTAGATCCCTTTTTGAATCGAATAGTCTGATGCATTTTCTTCATTATGACGCTGAATCCACCCGCCGATCGTATCGATATCGTCACTGTCTTCAAACTCGATGCCGAACTGCTCTTCAAGTTCCTCAAGCAGAACGCGTCCGTTAATATGATAGGTCGACTCGTCGATCTGCTGAATGTCTAAAAGTTCATCCCCGTCAAATTCATCTCTGATCTCACCAACAATTTCTTCAAGGATGTCTTCCATGGTGACAAGGCCGGCTGTACCGCCGTACTCATCGATTACCAAGGCGATATGAAGGCGCTGGGACTGCATTTGAAGCAGCACTTCTTTGATTGTCGCGGTCTCATGAACAAACAGCAAATTGTGGGTGATATCTACAACGCTGCTGGCTACCCCATTTGCAAAATTTGTGAGCATTTCTTTCACGTTGACAAAGCCAATTATATTGTCCTTGTCTCCATTTTCTGTGACAGGATAACGGGTATATTGATGCTCGTCAAAAATCGGCAGAATCTCATCCTGGTTTAGAGACTGGTCAATGGCGATCATCTGTGTCCTCGGTACCATGATGTCTTTTACCGCCCGATCGTCAAATGCAAATATATTGTTCAGGTAGGAGAGCTCCGTCTGATTGATTTCGCCGCCTTTATAGCTCTCCGTGACAATAATCTTTAGCTCTTCTTCTGAGTGAGCCTGTTCATGACCTGCCGGCTGTACTCCAAAAATGCGGAGCAATAAGCGGGCAGAGCCGTTTAACGTCCAGATCAGGGGTTTCATAATTTTCCCGAACCAGTAGAGGGGACGCGCTAGCAAAAGTGTCATTTTTTCTGCATATTGAATCGCAAGGGTTTTTGGAGCAAGCTCTCCAACGACTACATGCAAAAAAGTGACGAGTGAAAAAGCAATAATAAAGGAAGCGGTAGCAGCAACAGTAGCCGGAACGTTAAAATTATCGAATACCGGATACAGCAGACGTTCAACCGTTGGCTTTCCAAGCCAGCCGAGACCGAGGGCTGTTACGGTGATGCCAAGCTGACAGGCAGACAGGTAATAATCCAGATCACTGGACAGCTTTTTTGCGACGACGGCCTTCTTATTGCCCTCTGAAATTAACTGGTCAAGCCGGGAAGCTCTCACCTTTACAACAGCAAACTCTGAACCGACAAAAAAAGCGGTCAGCGCAATTAATAAAACGAGTAAAGACAAATTTAAGACGATTATGGGATCCAATATACTCCCTCATAAAAGAGGGATTCACCTCCGGGTTCATTTACTTTCATTTTTATATGCTGAATAATGCTGGGATACTAATTACAGGACTTATATTCTTACATATCACGTCCGTCTTATGAATCAATTCAGCTGCAATTTGTTCTTACGCAGATGGATCATGAAGAAGTTCAAGCTTTAACTGAAGGATTTGGTGATTATCCATCTCCATTACAGTCCAGCGGGCTTTCTCACCATCAATCGAATCCTTTTCTTCAGGTTCGTTATGCTGGTGCTGAAACCATCCGCCAATCGTGACAACATCTTCACTGTCCTCAAAGTTCAGAGCAAACTGTTCTTCGAGATCCTGAAGGAGAACCCGTCCGTTAATATAATAGGTTGATGCGTCCACTTTTTGAATTTCAGGCGTTTCATCTGTGTCGAATTCATCCTGAATCTCACCCACGATTTCTTCGAGTATATCTTCCATGGTAAGCAGACCGGCAGTTCCCCCGTATTCATCTATAACAAGCGCAACATGCACCCGTTCAGTTTGCATTTTTAATAAAGCATCCTGTAAAGGAGTAATTTCATTGATCAGGACCAGCTCGTGAAGACTGTCTTCAATCGATTGTTCCCGGCCTGCTGCATAATTGGTCAGCATTTCCTTTACATTAATAAACCCTTTAATGTGGTCCTTATCGCCAGCCTCTGTTACAGGATAACGAGTGAAATGGTGCTCATTTAAAACACCCAGCAATTCTTTATGCGTCATATTTAAGGTAAGAGTCACCATCTGCGTACGTGGTACCATAATATCTTTTGCTACCCGCTCATCAAAGGTGAAGATGTTTTCCATATAAGACAATTCTGTTTCGTTAATCTCGCCGCTTTGAAAGCTTTGAGCCATAATAATTTTTAATTCTTCTTCCGAGTGAGCCTGTTCGTGCCCGGCAGGCTGAACGCCAAAGCTCCGAAGAAGCACTCTTGCAGAACCGTTTAAGGTCCAGATAAACGGATACATAATTTTACCGAACCAATATAAAGGGGAAGCAAGGAGCAGTGTCATTTTTTCAGCAAACTGAATGGCCAGTGATTTTGGCGCCAGTTCTCCAATCACTACATGAAGAAAGGTGACAATAGAAAATGCCAATGCAAACGAAATAATGGCTGCAGCAGAACTTGGAATCGCAAAGTTCTCAAACACTGGGTGTAAAATCTTTTCCACGGTTGGTTCGCCGAGCCAGCCGAGTCCTAAAGCGGTTACTGTAATACCAAGCTGGCAGGCAGAAAGGTAGTAGTCTAAATCTGTAACCAGTTTTTTTGCAGTGACGGCACGTTTATTGCCTTCAGATATTAATTGATCAATTCGTGACATTCGAACTTTAACAACAGCGAATTCTGAACCGACGAAAAAAGCGGTGGCGGCGATTAAAACGGCCACGAGTACTAAATTTAATAGCAATATACTGTCCAATGAGTTCCCTCTGAATGAGGGATTCACCTCCGGAAATTTATAATAGAGTTAAAAGCTGCGTAATGACTGTAAGTTTTTTGGATAAAGTAGTATAGATCATGCGTTTCTCAGATGAAGGAGCGTCCTTCAATGCTTCTTCGAGCTGAGTGACTTTTTGCTGCAGGCGATCGATTTCTTCCTGTACTTCAAAAAAAAGAGGCTCCTGCTCCTGACATCGTCCGTGCTGAAGCTCATAGGAAATTTCCTCCAGAGACATCCGCTGACCTTTTAAAAATTTTATTCTTTCGAGCGTTTGAAGTACGTTTTTTTCATACATCCTGTAGTTTGATGCCGAGCGCTCTGATGATAAAAAGCCGTAACGAGTGTAATAATCAATCGTTCGGGTGGAAAGACCGCTAAGCTTAGCAATCTGACCTATGCGAAGTAACTCCTCCCCAAGGGACAACACCTCCAAAATGCGTTAGATTAAAGATACCATAGTTTGTATGAAAGCATACAGTAGAACGTGATGGTTTTGAGGGAAACCTTTTAATTGTGGCAAAGAAGAATAGAGCCTGTTAGACAAAAAACCGTAATTGGACCAAAAAAAGTTTAAAATCCGAGGGAGTATTTATAAATAAAGAGAGGTAAGTGGAAGGTAGGGACTGCAGCAAGATATGACGGAAGACGTGCACCTGAAGCGCAGTGAATCGGTCAACGAGCCTGAGACCTTTTTTGTCCCAGGCTCATCTATTGATATCTACTGATTAATAAGCAGCTTCACTTTTTGCTCTTCACCATACTCTACATAGTCGGCATCGGACGCAGTAGGAATACGAAGTTCGATGGTTTCGAGTTCCTGAACAGTCGATTTTTCAAGGACGTAGACAAGAACGCCGTCATGGGCCACCTGACCCAGAAATTGTGTATCAGGATGTTCACTCATGGAGTAATCCGTTTGCAGCTGTTCCTTCGTGTTGGTGATCGCTTTTATTCCTGGAACAAAGAAATCCAGATCCTGATCTACTGTGTTTTCAAAGCCCATTGCAATGGCAAACGCATGAATTTCATCGCCAACCTCACGCTCCCATTGTGCAGCCATCATTTCATCTTTAATTTCGATGGAAACAAGTTCAACGGCATCTATTGAGAATTGAATGGGTCCAACTTCACCGATATGGTTCACATCGGTATCCTGATAAACGAATGTTACTTTTTGTTCTTCGTTTTCTTCTGTGTATTCTTCCTCAAGTGCACCATCTGTATCTACTTCAACCACTGCACTGCTGGAGGAAGAGTCCTCAGCTGATGCTTCTTCTGTTTCTTCGGCTTGGTCAGCCGCCTCATCAGATGACTCTTCTGTCGCTGCAGCTTCTTCTGTTTCACTTCCTTCTGCAGCTTCTTCGTTTTCTGAAGCCGTCTCTGTTTCAGGAGCTTCTTCTGCCTCAGCTGTGTTTTCCGTTTCTTCCTGTGCATCGTCTGAGCTGCAGGCGCCCAAAACCATCATGGATCCCAATAGTGCTGCCATCCAATACTTTTTCATCGTTTTCCTCCTACAATATGTAATTAAAATCTATTATATAGTTCCACAGGAATGGTTATATAAACCTATTAGAAGAAAATTTTAGAAAAAAAAGAAGAATAAGGGTAGAAAAAGCAAGGAGTGAATGCAAAAATGAAGAAAGAGCTTTGATGCATGAAATGAGAAAAAAGAGGAGGGGAATGAATGTGCAGAAAATTATTCAGCAAGGGGAGGATCAAACCTTGCGATCGAGACTGCTGGCTTTTCAGCAGTTTGACCGAAATCCAATGAAGGCTGGAATCGGCCAGTTTGGGAGCGCCATTTGTTTTAAGGCGGGAGGAATACCTGGGCCTTCTTTTAACAAGCTGCGGCATTTGAGTGCTGATACCAAGTTAAAAGATATAGAAGCATGGTTTGGCACCACTTCTTTTCAAATTGAACTAACGCCTGATGAGGCAAATTCAGATGTATTTCAGCTGCTTCGTCAGCATAAATTTTTTCAATCAGGATTCCACGCTTCCTTTATGGGCGTTTCTAAAGAAGTAGCAGAAGCGGACCAGGAAAATTCCATTCCTATTCAACAGCTGGGTAAGGATGAGTATGAAGATTTTGCCCAAGTGTATGTAAAAAGCTTTGGACTGCCGGCAAGCATTAAAGCAGGGGTAAAGCGTAATAATGAATGTTTAGCGAACGTAAATGGCTGGAGCTTTTTAAAGGCGATGGAAGGAGACCATATTGCTGGGGTTGCAGCTCTATATGTTGAAGAAAATGTTGCAGTTCTAGCATCATCTGCTGTATTGCCCGACTTTAGAGGCAAAGGAATTCAGCAGGCATTAATAAGAAAAAGAGCAGAATTGGCTACAAAGGCAGGGGCAGATTACATCACAAGTGAAGCTGCATTCTCAAGCGCAAGCCATAAAAATATGACCCGGTGCGGGCTGAAGCTTGTTTACACAAAAGCTCTCTATGACAAGGTTACATAAGAAAAATAAGCGATCAATAAACTAGCTGTTTCTTGATCGCTGATCCTTCTACTCATGTTCAATGATAAACTGCAGTCCATCGTATGTGGTGGAAAAAATCAGGACATCGCGTTCCAGACTGGTCATTGAGGCAGCAAGTGAAGCTGGGATGCCGACAATGATGCATTTTGAACCGATTAAGCTGATGCAGTCTATTAATTTTTGAAAATAGTGGGTAACACCATCTTCACCGACATAAACATCATGTAAGCTTAAAAGGACATAATCGATCCCGTCTTTTACACAGCGCTCCAAAACGTTCGTAATGAGCAGGTCAAAACGCTCCATATCAAATTCTCCAATTAAGGGAATGGCAATGGCGTTTTTCCACACTTTTAAAATAGGAGTAGAGAGCGCCTGAATCAGTTTTTCTTTTTCTTTTTCCTCTTCAGCCTTCGTGGTGACATCCATCAGCATCACAACATAGCCTTCTATTGAATCTTTCGTTGGCATAATCGGAGTAATGACAATATCAGCAACAAACTGATCCCGAATCGTGATGCGGGAGCGGTGAGGACCTTTTAATTGTTCCATAATTTTGTGCTGATAGTCAGGACGCTGATGAAAGTGGTTCATACTCATTCCAATCATGTCCTGGCTGTCCTTCAATCCAAATAGCGGCGCGACCGAAGACAATAATTTCTTGGCATGTGAGTTCATCCACATCACTGTATATTGATTATCAGCAATAACGATCGTTTCCCCAATACTGTCCAATGCATGAAGCGAGGTTATATTCTTAGGAATGTTTCCATATGCACTCATGTGTGATCCCCTATCCAAATATGATCCATTAAAATGGTTATCTGATAACTTGCCATTTTCAGTATAACTCAATACAGAACGAATCTTGTAGTTTAATCCTATGACTTTGAACAAAAAACTATTCTTTAAATCATTTAAGCTGTTTTAAAGAACGGAAAGAGGATAAAAGATCCGGTTAAGAGAATGGAGACTGGTATAAAGAAAGGTGAGATGAGATGAATAAAATGATAAAGCAATTTGAAGAGGTTATTCCATTGATCGAAAGACTGAAAAATGATCCTGAATCTTTGCTAACAGATCCAATCGCAGAAGATAAGTGGTCGATTAGAGAAATAGTAGGCCATCTGTATTATTGGGATAGGTATAACCTTGAAGAAATGGTGCCAGAAATGAAAGACGGCATTTCCCTGCCTGAATTTCCTGACCATGACCTGTACAATGCTGAAGGATTGCGTTTACTTGAAGGTAAATCGGCGGAAGCTGTGATCGATTTGTTTATAAAGATACGAAACGCATTGGTGGAAAAAATGTCAGAGGTAGATGAGGACTTGAGTTTCACAATAGGCAGCGGAAAACGAACATTTTCACCAGAAAGCTTTATCCGGATGTTTGTCGAGCATGACCGCCGCCATCTAAAGCAGATAGAAGAAAAGGTCGGTTCGCTGTGAAAAAAATAGTAGCTTTTGAAAGCGCGGGGGAGGGGGCATTATATGAACCGCTTATTTCCCGCATGATGGATCGTTTAGAAGCATATAAAAAATTCCTGGAGAAGAAATTTCGTTTAACTTCCTGTCTCTGGACAAGCAGCGAGCTGGCAACTGAATTCTTTTCTTCTATTCCAATTCCTGCTTATGCACGGGAGGATTTCATCTATATAACACCTGATCTGAATGCCTGGCAGGAGCTTATGCTGCGCCAGCTGGAGGATAAAGACCTGCCTGAAGTGCGGGCATATTATGAGCAATTTAGTGAAGATGATTTGTTTGAAATTCTTGCTCATGAACTGACCCATTACATTGACTTATTTGTAGATGAGTTCGATGACGATCGGACAGACAGTATCTGGTTTGAGGAGGGCATGTGTTTCTACCTGCCACGTAAATATGGATTTTCCGAGAACTATTTTAAAAAAATCACCGAAATAGAAGGGAAACTTGCTGAGGCATTCAGCAGCCAGTATGCTCACCGGTCTCTGGATGATTTCGGTTCTGAGAGCTATCAATCTTCTCTCTCAAGCATCATGTTTGACTACTGGAGAAGCTATTTGACTGTGTTTTCTCTCGTCCAAAGAGAAGGGGGAGATGAACAAAAGATGTTTTCTCTTTATCATGAATGGGATCGTACCGGAAGACGAATGAGCTTAACAAAATACTTTTCTATTCATGCCTAAAAGCTTCTGCGTTGCAGAGGTTTTTTTGTGCGGTTTTCTTTAAGTGAAATGTAAAGTTTACTTGACGTAAAGGAAGCTTTACTTTATGATCGAATGACAAGGAGGTGCGATAAATTGAAAAACCGATTGGCGGAGTATCGCAAAGGCAAGTCTTTATCACAGGATAAGCTGGCTGAGCTGCTAAAGGTGTCTAGGCAAACCATTATTTCAATTGAGAAAAACCGCTATTCTCCGTCACTTCCCCTTGCATTTCAAATTGCAAGAATCTTTCAAACCACCATCGAAGATATATTTATATATGAAGAGGAGGACTGTGACTGATGACTGATTATTATCCGCGTACGTTTTTTATTGCGGGGCTTTTTCTGGCGTTTTTTGGGGGCTTATTAATTTTTGCGGGGATTATGGCAGACGCTCCTCCGTTACCCGCTGCTTATATGCAGCTTGCGCTTTCCGTCGTATCTTTTTGCATGAGCTATTTGTATCCCCAATTTAAACAAAAAGATGAAAGAATGAAGGAAATCCGAAAACAGGGAGTGTATTATTCTTATTTCGCCATTTTAGGCTACCTATTTCTTTTTCTTCTTCTTCTGCAAGTAGAGTTGATTTCCTGGGATGCGCTTCTCATTTTAAATGTGCTGTCTGCATTGGCAATTTCCACAGTTTTTGTGTCATGGGTTATTCTTGCAAAACGTTATTAACAGGAGGTGAGAAGATGGAATGGCTGTTTCCTGTACTGGCTCTTATAGGCTTTTTATTGCTTTTCTTCATAACCAGACGAAATACAAGCAATGGATCTCTATCCAAAAAAGGGTTTATTCAGTTTATGACAGCTGCTGCAGTGCTCTTTGCAGCAGTAATAGGGATTGTATATTTTGTCCGCTGATAAGATTCACAGCGTAAAGAAAAACGGTTTTATGCAGTGCCAAAAGAAATTCTATTCAAAAACATTGGGACAAAACAAAAAAATGAGGTAGTCTGTATCAATAGTATGAGGTGGTCGGAAGGTGGAGCTCCAGCAGGAGAAGACGGTTTCGAGACTCTGCAGGGCAAGGCCAAAGAAGGCTCAAGCAACCGTCCACCTGAAGCGCAGCAAACCGTTCAAAGAAGCCTTACACACATTTGTGCCGTGCTTCTTTTTAAAGACTAATTAGATATCCCCAATCATCAACCCTCCCCGGTACCCCATTCATGCATCGCTTCAAGCACAGGCTTTAATGTGCGTCCTTTTTCTGAAATGGAATATTCTACTTTTGGAGGCATTTCGTTGTATTGTGTTCGGATGATGAGTCCGTCCTGTTCAAGTTCTTTGAGCTGCTGGCTGAGCATTTTATGGGTGATGCCGGGAAGCAGTCTTCTCAGCGCATTATACCGCTGGGTTCCATCCGTCAAGACATGCCAGAGAATAACCAGCTTCCATTTGCCCCCGACTTTATTTAACGTATATTCAATGGAGCATTTCAGCTTGCCGTTTTCATCAACCTGAATTTCATTTGACACTGTAGCGTTCCCTCCAATACTACCTTTTTGGATAGTATCTTCCCAAAAAGTGCATTCTATTTTGTAGAAGAATACCCGTTTATACTAAGGGAGTCAAATCAAAAAGGAGGCAGTGTTTATGACAACGTATCCTAGAAACTTTTCACATATTGGTTTATCTGTGCCGGATTTAGATGCAGCAGTGAAATTCTATAAAGAGGTTTTCGGCTGGTATATTATGATGGAGCCATCGCCTGTCAACAATGATGATACGCCAATTGGTCAAATGTGCCGTGACGTATTCGGGGACGACTGGGAGGAATTTCGAATTGCCCACCTTTCAACAGGTGATAAAATTGGCATCGAATTATTTGAATTTCCTCAAAATGAAAAGCCGGATAATAATTTCGAGTATTGGAAAACCGGCATCTTTCATTTCTGTGTCCAGGACCCGGATATTGAAGGACTAGTGGAAAAAATCCTTGCACACGGAGGAAAGCAGCGCATGCCAATCCGTGAGTACTATCCAAATGATAAGCCTTATAAGATGGTGTATGTAGAAGATCCATTTGGAAATATCTTTGAAATTTATACGCACAGCTATGAGATGACTTATTCGCAAGGGGCATATTAGTCAGTATCAGGACAGTTTTTCAACGTGCCTTTGCAAGCCCTGTGCAGTAGTGTATACGAGCTAGAAAAACGACTAAAAACCACCCGTCTATCGTTTTGGATGACGGGTGTTTTTTAGGTTAAGCTTACTTCATTATGATAGCCCGAAATTGAATCCTGACTCCTCAATAGTGCCATGGTATGATAAGTCTTAGATCTTGTTCTCTCGGAAAGGAGTGCGGCCTGGTGAACGTACGGCTGAATAAAAAAATCATTAAAGAAAACTGCGGAACCGTCTCCTTCAGCCGGGGGGAGGCATTTTACCGTTCGAATAAAGTACAGATAAAGAAATACAGTGACACAGTATGCGAGGCTGTGGTCACAGCGAAAGAGGAGTTTTACGTAACCATAAGCCAAAACGGGAGTGGCTATGAGGCGTCCTGCAGCTGTCCAACGCTTGCTTCCTATGATAAAGACTGTCAGCATACTGCAGCTGTTTTGCTGTGGATGCTTGAAGAAGGGAGGAAGGGATCTCAGGCACCATCTGACTCCGTTACGACTGCACCTTCTGACCGGCATGAATTAACAGAGGGTCTGATGACACTTTTTACTGGCGAAGCTTCAAGAGGAAGCGGGCAGCAGCGTCATTTTGAAACCCGCAAAAAAATAGAAGCGCATTTCATTTTGTCTCCCATTGCGGTAAAAAAAGGGGAGAATCTGATTGCCGTTGAAGTGAAAATTGAAGACGCCCACGTAAAAGAAATTCGTGCATTTCTTCAGCATGTAAAAGAACGAACTCCATTCAGCGTTTCATCAACCGTTGTCTATGACCCGTCAGAGCACTATTTTGACCCGGTATCAGACTCAGTGATCTCGCAGCTGATCGATGCGTTGAAGGATGATACCTTAAATAATGATTCTGCTTATCAAAATATGGCGAACACAGCAGGAACTCATTTAATGGCAATACCGCCTTCTGCGTGGAAAGCCATAAAACCTTCCCTAATGAAATCTCCAGCTGTAACACTTGGCTACCGGAAAAAGACGGTTCGAGGCCTGCAAGCGTCAGATGACCGGCTGCCTTTGCAGTTTGTTCTATCAAAATCCGGGGATGAAAGCTATCAGCTTGCGATCAATGGAATGCATGACCTGGTCCTGATGCATCCCTATTTCGCTGTCATAGCAGACGGGAAGTGGGTCGAGCTGAAAGAAGAGGACAGCAAGAGGCTGAATGATCTAAAAAGCATGCTTGATGCGTCAAAAGCAAGCCGCATTCCCGTTCCGCCAGAACAAGTCGATCTTTTTTTGGAAAAAGTAGTGCCAGGACTTAAAAAGCTGGGCGATGTTGTACTTCACGGGCTGCCTTCAGGGTCATTTGAAAAAAAACCATTGAAAGCAAAGCTTTATCTCGACCGTGTAAAAGATCGTCTGCTGGCCGGGCTCGAATTCTGTTATGGCGAAGTGACAATTAACCCGCTTGAAGACGAAAAGCGCTGGACCGGCTCACTTCTTGCCAGGGAGAAAGAAAAAGAAGAAGAAATCCTGCAGCTGATGAAAGAAAGTGAGTTTACCGAAACGGACAGCGGCTATTATCTTCATAATGAAACGCTGGAATATCAATTTCTGCACCATATGATTCCCAAAATGCAGAGTCTCGTTCAGCTGTATGCAACGACAGCCATCCGAAACCGTATCTTTCGTGAACATGCACCGCCGAAAATTAGTGTAAGGATTAAAAAAGAACGGACAAACTGGCTTGAGTTTAAATTTGAAATGGAAGGCTTTCCTGAAAGAGAAATCCGTGCCCTTTTGGCAGCTCTTGAAGAAAAAAGAACGTATTACCGTTTGCGCAATGGCTCTCTTTTTTCATTGGAAACAAAGGAAATAGACGAGATCAGACGCTTTTTACATGCTGCGCCTATTCAGCCTGAAGAACTGGAAAAAGAGTTTGAAATGCCTCTGGTAAAAGGATTGCGTCTGCTTGACTCCATAAAAGATCACAATCTCGTACACCTGGAACAGTCATTCAAACAATTCCTTTCTCAAATGGAGCATCCTGAGCAATTGACCTTTGAACTGCCGGAATCTCTTGAGCCGGTGCTGAGAGACTATCAAAAACACGGCTACAATTGGCTAAAGCTTCTGGCGGGCTATGGATTCGGCGGTATTTTGGCAGATGATATGGGGCTTGGCAAAACGCTTCAAAGCATTGCTTATTTAGTATCGGAGCTGCCGGTCATGCGCCAAAACAACCAGCAGGCCCTAATTGTGTGTCCATCATCTGTTACGTATAACTGGATGAAAGAATTCATGCAGTTTGCACCGGACCTTGAAGCAGTTGTGCTTGACGGAAGTGCCGCTGAGAGGGAAGAAATACAAAAGGAGTCCGGCCGTGTTGATGTGCTGATCACTTCGTATCCCTTGCTTCGAAAAGATGTAAAGTGGTTTGAAGAAAAAAAGTTTCATACCGTCTTCTTTGATGAAGCACAGGCGTTTAAGAATCCTGTCACGCAAACAGCGCGTGCGGTAAAAAAAGTGCAGGCAGACCACCGCTTTGCCCTTACCGGGACCCCTGTTGAAAATTCGATTGAAGAGCTGTGGTCGATTTTTCACGTTGTTTTTCCGGAGCTATTTCAGGGGCTTAAAGAATATAGTCACCTTTCCCGTAAAACCATCGCCAGACGAGTCCGCCCCTTCATGCTGCGCAGAATGAAGGAGGATGTACTGGAGGAGCTGCCGGAGAAGCTGGAGCTGCTTGAATCAAAGGAACTATTGCCGGAGCAGAAAAAATTGTATGCGGCATATCTGGCTAAGCTGCGGCAAGATACATTAAAGCACCTGGATAAAGACACGCTCAGGAAAAATCGTATAAAAATCCTGGCAGGGCTGACGAGACTGCGTCAAATCTGCTGCCACCCCGCGCTCTTTGTGGATGGCTACACAGGAAAATCAGCTAAATTTGAACAGCTTCTTCAGCTTTTAGAGGAATCAAAAATTTCAGGCAGAAGAGTGCTGGTATTTTCGCAATTTACGAAGATGCTTGGCATGATTGGCAAGGAATTAACACTTCAGGGCCGTCCCTTTTTCTATTTAGACGGCAAGACGCCCTCAGATGAAAGAGTGGACATATGCCGGAAATTTAATGAGGGAGAACGCGAGCTGATTTTAGTGTCACTGAAAGCAGGGGGAACAGGGTTGAATTTGACGGGGGCCGATACCGTCATCTTGTACGATACATGGTGGAACCCGGCAGTTGAAGAACAGGCTGCTGACCGTGCTCACCGGATGGGGCAGAAAAAAGCTGTTCAAGTGATTAAGCTCATCGCCCGGGGAACCATTGAGGAAAAAATGAACGAACTGCAGGATAAAAAGCGGCATTTAATTGAAGAGCTTATTGATCGTGACAAAAAAGAATCAGCTGCGTTAACAGAGGAAGATATCCGTGAACTCCTGCGCGTTTAAATCACAACGGTAAGAGCGTTTGTGAAAGTCCCTGCTCCTTGTCAATTAAAAGAAGAGCCTGGGACATGTCTCAGGCTCATTGACCGGTTCACTTCGCTTCAGGCGGACGCTTTCCGCAGGGACGGCGCTGAGCCCTCCTCAGGCTTTGCCTTACGGGGTCTCAGCTTGCCGTCATATCCTGCAGTCGCCACCTTCCGCTCCGTTCTCCTCTTACCAATAATAGATACTGCCTCATTTTAAAACTTTTCTTCCGTCATTACCTACCTCTTTTTGGTTTAGGTAAGCTGCTGTTCAGCAAACTCACGGTATAGATCATGGTTGGCCACAAGCTCAGCGTGCGTGCCGATTCCTGTGATTTCACCTTTTTCAATAAAAATGATTTTGTCTGAGTCTACGATGGTGGAAAGTCTGTGCGCGATGACAAACGTGGTTCTTCCTTCCATCAGACGCGCGAGGGCCTGCTGAACAATGCCTTCTGACTGGCTGTCGAGGCTCGCCGTTGCTTCATCCATCATCAGGATTTTAGGATCCCGCAAAAATGCGCGGGCAATCGCGATCCGCTGCCTTTGACCTCCTGAAAGCTTCACACCTCGTTCTCCTACTTCTGTATCCAATCCCTTTGGAAATTCTCTAATAAATGGAGCAGCATAGGCCATTTCAGCTACTTCCCATAAGCGGTCATCTGTAATGTGCTCTTTTTCCTCAAGCCCGTAGCACAGATTTTCACGGATGGTTCCAGCCATCATTGGACTATCCTGTGAAACATAGCCGATCTGACTTCTCCAGGAATCCATCGAAAGGTCTTCGATCGGGGTGTCCCCAATTAAAATTCTTCCGCTTGTCGGCTCATAAAAACGCTCGATTAATCCAAACATTGTCGTTTTCCCGCCGCCGCTTGGTCCGGCAAAGGCAACCATTTCACCCGGCTGCGCTTCAAAGGAAACATCTCTTAAAATCGGTTCATTTTCTTCATATGAAAATGATACACCCTGTACACGAACCGGCTGGCTGGTTATGTCAACATCAAGTCCTGTTCGTCCCTTTTCTAAAGGCAGCTCAATAATTTCAATAATCCGCTCCGTTGCTCCTTTTGCTTTTTGAAGCTGAGTGAAAAACATAGCAAAGGATGTAATAGGAAAAACAATCTGAAATAAATAAAGTAAAAAGGCGACGAGTGAACCGGTGCTCATCGAGCCTTCCGCGACACGGATTCCGCCATATCCGATAATCACTACAATGACGACCATGACTACAAGATAAATTAAAGGCCCAATCATGGCAAAAATCCGCATTTCCTTTAATCCATAAGAAAACAGGGTTTGAATTCCTGCAGTTCCTTTAGAACCTTCCGCCATCTCTGCATTGGAAGCTTTCATCAATCGGATTTCACTCAATGTCTGCTGAATACTTCCCGTAAAAACGGCCGTTTCATCCTGCAGCCCCTTTGATATTTTGTTCATTTTCTTTCCGAGAGGCAGCATGATGCCAACGGTGACAGGAACAGAAATTAACATTAATAAAGTCATTCTCCAGTCCATGACAAGAAGGATAATAACGGCGCCAATGATCGTTATGATCCCGGTAATAAATTGAGGGAAATGCTGGGAAATCAGATCCTTCACAATGCCAGTATCATTCACTACCCGGCTGACCGATTCTCCGCTTGCTTTTTTATCAAAATAACTGACAGGCAGCCGAATCAGCTTCTTCCACATCATTTCGCGCATGCCGGCTACAACTTTTTGACCGACATACCCAAGCAAATACGTTGAAAATCCGTCCGTCAGCGCCTGGATAATAAAAACGGCTCCGATCAACACAATTAATCCGACACTGAGGGATTCTACTGAAAATCCGTCAACGAGTTCACGTGTCAGCAATGGGATCATTAAACCGACAAGTGTGGTGATTATACTCCCGACAAGCCCGATGGTCAGTGCCGCCTTTGGTATTTTTGTTGATAATATAAGAGAAATAAAAGGCTTCAAGCTTGTTTGTTTTTCTTTCATACCGTATCTCCTGACTAATAAATTTAAACATGATTCTTTTTACAGCACTCTTTCATCATACCTGTTTTTGTCCTCTTATTCTCCTGGTTTGTTTGCCTCCTGAGGAAAATGAGCCTTTTTTTCCGCATCTTTTCACAGGCTGGATAAATGATTCCTTTCCCCGATTGCCCCTTGCATCCTCCTTTGGGCTTCTTTACCATTAGAATAAGGATATTTACTGGTACGTACAGTATCATCTGCCTATCGTCAGTTTATTCTTTTACGGGCAGGAGCAAAAAGGGGGAGATCCAATCATTAGTTTGGTTGAACAATTAGAATTGATCTTAGGCTGGGGCATTATTCTTCTATTCGCCCTTCGATTATATAAAAAGAAAGAGGGGAACGACGTATCGATTTGGAAGGCGGTCATCGCGATCGCAGTGGGGTTATTTTCGTTTTCAATCAATATCCCTGTTTTCGGTGAAATAATCGGTCTGCCTGTTTTCCCGCTTGGTGTATGGATGTTAATTTTCTTTTTACGGAACAGAAAATCGTCCTGGCAGCGTTATCGTGCATTTGCATGGCTTGGATTTGGAGCGAATTATTTATTTCTTGTCCTGGCTCTTCTAGCAATTCCTGCACAAAGCCTGATCTATCCTGAGGATCAGCTCGCTACATACATCAGCAAAATTGACGATGCTTCTCTTATCGCACTTCATCCATCGGCTGGCAGTTCAACTCTTAATAAAGAAATTCTTGGTGAGCAGCTGGAAAAATCAAATTCCAAGTCTGTTCAAAGTGAAGAGTGGTATTACGAGACGGAGGTTGACCAGGAGATAGAAGACCGCAGCGAACGTTTTCCTTATCAGTTGGCTGGGGTTTCAACGAAATGGGGAAGCGGATTTTCTTCTATTGTGTTCATTGAGGAAGATGGTAAAGGGTTTTTAGTTCAAAAAGGAGCTAAACAGAAGTACTTTCGATCAGATCAATCGATTTTGCAGGGAGGGGGCAGCTGATGCGTAAAAAGTGGAAGTGGCTTCTGATTGCCGTTCCCCTGATCCTGGTAACGGCTGGCGGCTTATATTATTCAGCTGTGGTGAAAAATCCGGATTCTTTTATGTCAGAGGAGCGAATTGCAACTGAACTCAACAGCCAGTTTCGAAATGGGGAAACAGAAGATATTCTGGATATAAATTTTTTAACTGACCGGCATGTATTTGTCCCGTTTCGCTCGGACAGAGATCAGTATGGCGTCGCTTATTGGGAGTGGAGCTTGAATGAATGGGAGCTTATTTTGATCAGCTCTTCCGGAGAACCTAGTATAATATCAGTTAATGACGGAGATCCGGCGGGTCAGTTCATCCTATGGAATCTGCATCCGGATGACGAGGTAGAAAAGGCCGTTTTTTACCTGACGATGGAGCGCAGCTTTCAGGTTTCACAAGGAGAGCAGATGTATACTCCCCGCATTCAAATGGAAGAAGAGATTGAATTTGAGAAATCCTATGGTTCTATGAAAATCCCTTCAGATTGGGGAACCTATATGGCAAGTTATCAAGAGGCTTTAACTTCTGATGATGGAGCGCCAGTAGATATGTTTAGTAATAATCCTCAGATGCATTTCACTTACGGGTGGATCCCTTATAACAGCCAGAATGAAATAGCGGAACTGAATCAAACAATGGGGCAGAGCGGGTTTTCAAGCGGGTATTCTGAAAACATCCTGCAGCTTGATCCCTCAGAATTAGAGTCCGGCTCGGAATAAGGATAAAAGCGAAGGCGCTATTGAACAGCGCCTTTGCTTGTTTTTAATTCGAATGATGATGTACGCGGCTTCGCTGCCTTATACCATTGATAGCATAAAATGATGATAATGATCACATCAATGGCATCCCCGCCGTAATACATCAGCATACCGCCAGACTCTGCTTGTTGGGAAGCGACGCCTGCAGGAGGATTGGCATAGATAAATTTCGATAAAATCCCGTGCCCGGCCAGAGCCATGGTCAAAACGACAGCTCTGTAAAGAAACGAAGTGCGATGGCTGGCTGGATCAATGTAGATCATGGAAATGGTAAATAAATACCCCGCTGCAAACACATGAAAATGGACGACGATATGTACTAGCAGTGAATCGTGCATTGCAGAATAGAGAGTGGTTGTATAAAGCAGCCACAACCCTCCGATATTTAACACGGATGCGGTGATCGGATCACTTAAAAAGCGGACCGGCCGGCTTTTTAGAAGTCTGGATGTTTTTCTGCCGAGAGAAACAGGCACCGACCTGAAAAATAACGTCATCGGTGCAGAAAGGACAAGCAAAAGCGGACCGAGCATCCCGAGCAGCAGATGACCAAGCATATGAGCCGTAAAGTCAGTATGCGCACGCTCTGCAAGTGGACCTGTTACAGCCGCAGCTGCACAGAGCACTCCTAGCACCCACAGCACCGTTCGGTAAATCGGCCATTTTCTGTGCTGCCTGCTCGAAAGAATGGCGGCTGCTATGTATAAAGCAATGGCCGCTGCAAAAGGTAGCAACCCTGCAAGGTCCGTCCATACCCAACCTGCAGCTTCGTGTGTATGATGATCATGCATAGCAGCTTTCTCCTCCTATTTTTTGGGTCGTGTTTTTGCAACAAGGTATGCGCCTATAATGATCATCACAACCGCCGTTGCATTCCAAATCACATCATAAATCCACACATTTTCAACGTACCGGATTTGATGAATGCGCAGTACTTTATGCTGAATCGTTCCATCATAAAGCTGAAAGATCCCTGCCCCTAATAAAATTCCGCCAATCCATCTTTTTTTCCAGAATGCTTTTCGCCTTCTCAGATCTGCCACTAAAAATAGTCCTCCAACGGTTGCCATCCAACTAAATGCATGGAAAAATCCATCAGATACCAGGCCCACATCGGTTGTAGAAAGATCGTAGAAATGATGCCAATGAAGCAGCTGATGAAAAACCGTTTCATCAAAAAATGCCACAAAGCCGAGACCGACTAAAAACCCTGACCAAAAATTGCGAGCAGAATGATAAGAGCGATCTTCATGTGCATATCTCCTATCCTTTAATGTAGTCATGGAATCTCCCTCCCCTGTTTCTCTTTTTCTTCCACTTTACCCCATATGAAAAATGTATAATCAAGATATTGCCGGAATAATTGAAAAAGGAGTGAGCACAATGGGATCCAGAATGATGCATCTGCTCATCTCGCACCAAGTCTCAAAGCAGATTCCAATGGAAGATAAAGCGTCCTTTATAGCGGGAGGAATTGCGCCAGATGCTGTTTCACCAAAAGAACGCTCCCATTTTTATCAGGGTGAGGTCAGTGATTACTCCAGGTCCATAAACTATGCGGGATTTTTAAATAAGTATGGCTCAGAATCATCCTATCTTCTAGGCTATTATTCTCATTTAATCGCAGATGACCTGTGGCTGAAGGGCTTCTATCTGCCGTGGCTTAAAAACAGAATGAAAGCTGATTCATCCCTGTTCACTCGCTACCATCAGGACTTCGGTCTATTAAATGCAAAATTGCTTCAAATCTATCCCTGCAGCCAGTATCTTAAGAATATATTGATGAAACCGATCAGCACAACGGACTTGGAAGAGGTGACTCACTCACAGGTCACCGCATTCATTCCTTCAGCGATTGAAGATTTGAACGCTGACTCTGCGTTAACAGCAAATCCTCTGCGTGTTTTTACTCTTGAACAAATCGTGGGGTATATTGAAACGGCTGCAGATCAAAGTGTGCAAAAAATAAAACCATTGGTTAATGGGTTGCAGGAAAGAGGGATACAGGATGATTGAGCGCTTAGAACCAGTAAGAGCAGCAGAACAATTTATAAATTTGCATTATCCTCATTGTCAGGCCGCACTCTTAGCAGGAAGTGTTGTGCGAAAAGAAGCGACGGCAGCTTCAGATCTTGATATTGTGATTTTTGATCAGACAATAAAATCTTCTTATCGATCCTCGCACGTTGAAGATGGCTGGCCCATTGAAGTATTTGTACACAGCATGGAATCCTACAAAGAGTTTTTTCAAAGTGACTGTGTACGCGGAAGGCCCTCTATGCCCAATATGGTCGCTGAGGGGCTGATACTAAAAGATCATGGGGAGCTTAATGCGATCCGAAAAGAAGCGCAGGCGCTGCTGGATAAAGGACCTGATCCTTGGGATAAAGAAACCCTAAAGCTTAAACGCTATTTTCTAACAGACGCGTTGGAGGATTTAACCGGCAGCACGAGCAGGCAGGAAGATTTATTTATTGCCAGCACACTGCTTATTCAGCTCAGTGACTTTATTCTACGTACAAATCACCAATGGAGCGGGGATTCAAAATGGCTGATGCGGGCATTAAAACGCTTCGATCCCGGCCTTGCTGCTGAATTGGCAGGAGCATTTGATCTATTTTTCCGGAACGGAGAAAAAGAGGCGATTGTAGAATTAACGGAGCGGATTTTGAATCCATATGGCGGTCTGCTGTTTGACGGGTTTTCGATTGGAAAGCCAAGTTCGTAAGGGGGTTCTCTTTGTTAAAAAAACTCCATTTTCGACGGTATATGAATGGGGAAATAACAGAAATTTCAAACTTTCCATTGACGGAGTTATCTAGTTCGAATAACATAGTGTTTATTAGAACTATTTACCTACATATCGAGGAGAGATGTTGAAATGACCAGCACAGTCGGAAAAAAATTAATCACAGCCTTTATTGTGGTTTCCATTATTTCTGCTGCATCCGGTGCGTATTCATTTTTCGTGATCAGAGAAATGAACCAGACCTTCACACAGGTGGCAGATACTTTTTTTGAAGCGAAGTCGTATGCCCTAAAGCTTGAAGGGGTTGTCCATGAACAGAACGATTCGTTTCGCGGGTATCTGTTAACCGGGTCGCAGGAGGATCTGGAAACATTTAATCAGTTGAACGAGGAAACAAACACCATTGCCAATGAGTTGAATCTTTTACTGGAAAATGAAGAGTCCAAAGCATTTTTGGATTCCATTGTGCAAAAAAATTCATCCATCCTTGATGTCAGCAGAAATGTAACGGCGATATATGATACGACGCCGGAGGTTGGAATTTCATTATCTAATAGTGATATGTCACCGCTCGCAGAGAAAATGGCGAATGAATCCTCTGTATTTGTTACAGATCTGGATGAGAAAATTAACAGTGATTTAGCAGGAGCTGCACAGTCGATGGAGCAGGCGCGCTTCTGGTCTGTTGTGATAACACTCCTTGCACTTGCGATTGCTGTAGGACTCGGAATCCTCTTAACGTCACGGATTACGAAGCCGTTAAAATCAATGAAAACGCTCGCTGAACAGATGGCACAGGGCGATTTAACCGACAATTCCAAACCAATGAGAGGGAAAGATGAAATTGCCGGGCTGCATCATTCCTTTCTACAGATGAGAGATCATTTTAGAGGACTGATTCATCAAATTTCCTTTAGTGCAACACAGGTCGCTGCATCCTCGGAAGAATTACTGGCAAATGCTGAGCAGACTTCTCAAGCAACGGTGCAAACGGCCGCTTCCATCGAAGATATTTCTAAGGGCTCACATGATCAGATGAACGCATCTAATACGAGTGTACAAAGACTGGGTCTGATGACGACAGATGTTAAGGACATGTCGCAGCGCTCAGAAACTATTGAAGGATATTCTGTTCAATCTCTTACACACGCTGAAGATGGTGGACGTTTAGTAGAGGAAACCCTGAGCAATATGAATGCGATTGATCATTCTGTTCAAGCCTCCGATCAGGCCATTCAGGCGCTAACGTCAAGAGCAGATGAAATTGGAACGATATTGGATGTTATTCGCAGCATAGCCGACCAGACCAATCTGCTTGCACTAAACGCTGCAATTGAAGCAGCACGGGCTGGCGAGAATGGAAGAGGATTTGCCGTTGTAGCAGATGAAGTACGGAAACTTGCTGAACAATCAGCCGGCTCCACTCATCAAATAAATGAATTGATTGAAGAGATGCAAAAAGAAACAGGTCAGTCTGTTCAAAAGATGAGCGATGTAAAACAAGAAGTTACACGCGGGCTTTCAACCGCAGCCAAAACGAAAGAGAAATTTCAATCCATCATTGAGTCGGTTCAATCGATGTCTACACAAATTGAGCAAATGAATCAAACGGCCCGATCCCTGTCAAATAACTCTGAGGAAGTTACCCAATCTGTTACGAATATGTCGGCTGTTGCAGATGAAACAAACAGCCACTCAGACACGGTAAGCGCAGCAGCGCAGCAGACACTTGCCTCTATGGAAGAAGTCACGCAATCTGCTTCCTCTCTTACAGATATGGCGGAAGAATTGCAGTCTTATGTAGGCCGGTTCATTCTTCCTCAAGAAGCAGCAGCCGGAAAAGCGGATATGGTTGAAGAGGAATGGAAAGAAGAAGATGAAACTGCAGATGATACACTAGATGAGCATCATCATAAAACTGCGTAAAAAAATGAAGGAGGCCCGGGTTTTTGTCCGGTCCTCCTTTCCTGTTTTCTTAGCTATGTACAGCCGCTAATTGCTCCTCAATATCCGCTTCCATGTCAATAGGGTCAGATGTACACTCAAAGCGTTTAACAACCTCACCATCAGCGCTAATGAGAAACTTAGTAAAATTCCATTTAATTGAATGGTCGTCCATCAGGTATTCAGGATGTTTTTCATTTAATAGAGGGATCAGCACACGCGCTACAGGATGAAATTTATTAAAGCCTTCAAACCTCTTTTGACGGGATAAATAAGTAAAAAGAGGGTGAGCACCTTCATCCCGCACCTTGACTTTTTGAAATAACGGAAATGATACACCGTAGTTCAGCAGACAATTCGTTTCAATCTTATCGTTGGAGTCAGGCTCCTGGTTATCAAACTGATTACAAGGGAATCCGGCGATGACAAACCCTTTATCCTTATACCGGTCATACAGCTTCTGAAGATCCTTATACTGATAGGTAAACCCGCATTTTCCTGCTGTGTTTACAATCAGCACCACCTTTCCCTTAAGGCTTTCAAGTGATTTTTCCTGTCCGTTCATAGCAAGTGCCGAAAATTCATAGATGCTCATTTAACTCACTCCGTTTATAGTATTTTAGTACCGCTACTTTAGTCTTAATCAGAGTATACATTGAACCAATCTTATGTGACAAATCTGAGTGTGCAGTAATTGAGTGAAATCTGGGACTATTGGTTTGTTTTTCTGAATTATTCTTATCTAGTTGAAAAGCGGGTAATACATAAGGGTACAATTTTTTCAGCGAAAAGGAGGAATTACCATGAAAAAAACAACCAAAAATATTGTGGCAGGTTCGCTTATTTCAGCAGGAGCGGCAGCGGCGGTAGTGGGGTATCAGAAAATGAAAAAAACCGATCAAAATGATTTTTTAGAAGATACAGATATGCGCAACAGCAAGAAAATTGATCGTCAGGAGAGCGTTTTTGCTGATGACACAGAAAAAGAAGAAGGCCTGACTAAGCTCGATTCTGCTTATCGCGGAGAATGGCAGGCGAATGGTTTTCCTCAGACTCACGCTGAGCAGCAGGAGCTCGAAAAAGAGCAGGCAGAAATCGATAATAATAAATAAAATCAATCATATATGGCTAGAGTAAGCCGCCGTTCACTCCGTTAATCAGGAGCGGGCGGCGGCTTTTCTTTGCTGCAAAAAAATAATCTGGGCATACATACTCAAAGCTCTTTGTATAAATACAAGATCAAATCATCATCATTTTCACATGCTGAATATTGTTCAGCCTGCTGGCCTCTATACCAGACTCCCGTTCCGTCCGGTATGTACCCCCGCTTAATGTACATCCTTTGGGCTGCGCCATAGCCTGAGTGCAGACCTACTGCCAGCGTGATAAAGTCATGTTTTTCTTTAGAAAGTGATTCAGCGGCATCCATGATTTTACTGCCAATTCCTTTATTCTGAAACTTTCTGAAGACGTTTAAATCCACAAGTTCAGGGAGATTCTCAATCGCGAAAGGGCCCTTGTCAGCAGAAGGCAGCAATATGGCATAGCCAGCAGCCTCATGATTTATTTCGGCAACCAGTACGATTATTTTATGGTCATTTTGCTGCTGATAGTAATCTTCATATAACTCAACAGGCTTATGCCATCCCTGCTGTGAAAAGGCAGATGCAAATTGCTGGATATCCCGTTCAATCATGGGACGGATAAGTAAATCGTCTTCATGAAAATAAATCATGGCCACCTCTCCTTGTCATCTTTCTAACTTTTAAGAAGTCCTTGAAAGCTCTATTTTATCATGACAAAATGTACAAAAGACATAATTTTCGAAATATGGTATGGTTATGAAAAGAAGATCGGAAAAGGAGAAGGACGAATGTAAAAACCCCCTGTATAAACCATCCAACTGAATAAGGAAGAAGGAGCATTTATATGGGGAAAAAATCGTTTCGTTTCTTATGGATCGGACAGACGATGGCCAATGCCGGAGATATTTTGTTTATTGTCGGGCTGATTTCAACCATCTATCTGTTGTCGGGTTCTGCATTACT
The DNA here is from genome assembly GCF_050107735.1 of Jeotgalibacillus proteolyticus. GTDB lineage: Bacteria > Bacillota > Bacilli > Bacillales > Jeotgalibacillaceae > Jeotgalibacillus > Jeotgalibacillus proteolyticus_A. The sequence continues at coordinate 43,073 of NZ_JBNILO010000011.1, read as the reverse complement.
TATGGCCCTGCTGCCATTTTTTAATATGACTGCACGGTTTGTCAGTGCGCTTTTAGCCCCCTTTTTGCTTGATCAAATGCTTTTGCAGCGGTTACTGGCATTTTCTCAGATGGGAAAAACGGCCGTTCTCTTTGCGCTGGCTATTTTTTCAGGCATTTATTTAACCGAAGAGTTAATTTGGGGGCTGTTTATGTTTGTGGTGGTCATTGCTTTTTTAGATGGGTGGGCAAGTCCTGCCCGAAATGCCCTGATCCCGAGGCTTGTTGAAAAAGAGGAGCTCGTAAAAGCGAATAGCTTTGTAGGAGTGGCAGATCAGCTTGTTCAGCTGGGCATGTGGCCGTTAGGAGCTATTTTTGCTGCATGGCTCGGGGCGCAGGAGGTCGTCTGGCTTACAGTTGGGCTCTACACTTGTTCAACCTTCCTGATGTTTTTGCTTATGAAGAGTAAGGAGATAAAGAAAGCGGAAAACGAGTTGAGCCAAACAAAATTTGAAGGATTTAAAGAAGGCTGGCTGACGATTGGTAAAAATCCGTTTTTGCTTGTGATCAGTGTGTCGGAGCTGATTGAATCCAATGCAAATGTAGTATGGATTGCCGCTATTATGTATGTCTATGTAGCGGAGGTGCTGCAGGCAGGAGAAGAATGGTGGGGATACATTAATTCAAGCTTTTTTGCAGGTCTTTTACTTGGTGGCATTCTTGGATTAAGATACAGCCGGCGAATTGAAGAAAAGACGAGATTTCTGATTATAGTTGGTGCCTTGTTTACAGCCGCCATTACTGTCGTATTCGCACTGATTGAAAGTCCGCTGACTGCCTTGGTCTTATCAGCTCTATTTGGTTTTTGCAGCCAGCTAAAAGGAGTGGCACAGCAGACACTTGTTCAAAAAAGAGTCGCAGAACGGCTTCTGCCAAAGGTGTATTCAGCTCAGGAAGCGGCTTACTTTTCAATGTTCGGCCTTTCCACGCTGGGATTTGGCTATTTAACGGAAATCTACGGACCACGCTTTATCTTTTTACTTGCAGGTGGGCTGCTTTTTGCTTCCGCTGTCCTGTTAGTCGTTTTCAGGCGGCATATAACGAATGCGGGGTCCGGTTCACAATCTAGTCAGGTGGTGTCCTCATGAATCTGCTTCAAAATCGGAATTTCATTGTGATGTGGATTGGACAGCTGGCTACGATTTTGGGAAACAGATTTAGTGAGATCGCCATTCCTTTGATTGTTCTTCAGCTGACGGGTTCACCACTGAACGCTGCATTGGCACTCGTTTGTCAACAGCTGGCTCCTCTGCTTTTAAGTCTTTCGGCTGGAAATTTTGCAGAGGGCAGGTCAAAGAAAAAAATTGCAATGGGAGCAGATGCTGTCAGCTTTCTGACGATGCTGCTGCTTGCTGGTATGGTGCTAATCAATGAATTGACGCTCTGGACGCTCGGTGCTGCCCTTTTTATTCTCGGAGCAGCAGGCGTTTTTTTCCGGGTGTCATTTGGAGCAATGGTGCCAGGCGTGGCAGGACGAAGCCGACTGGTGGAGGCCCATACCTATTTTGAAGGGGCTGATGCGGTAAGCACGTTAGCCGGACCGGTTCTGGCCGGACTGGTTCTGTCCGCTTTTGGCGCAGTATGGGCGCTTGCTGTGGATGCGTTTACCTTTTTTATATCATTTTTAGGGATTTTGTTTTTAACTGTTTCCGATAAACGGAAAGAAGAAGAGAAAGAGGGGTTGACCTCAAAAGGTGATTTTTCTTTAAACGGAATCAGCTTGCTAGTTAAAAATCCCCTTCAACGGTTTGTGACATTTAATCAGGCGGTCTTGAGCTTTACTACGACCGCGATGACATTAACCGTGATCGTCTACACCACAGCTGTACTGGATTTTCGTGAGTGGCAGACAGGGGTTGTGCTGTCTGCAGCAGGAGCGGGGAATGTGATCGGCGTTCTATTTCTGCATAAGCTCAGCCGGCTGTCCTGGCGGATGCTGTATGGCGGGCTAATGGGAATTTCAGCAGCAGGAATCTTTCTGATTATGGGATCCAGTCATTTGTATTCTCTGGCGTTGGGCATGTTTTTATTTGATGGTGCGCTGTCTGTTGCATTTGTGATTAATGGCAGCGCCAGACAGGCCATTACACCGGATTCCTTTTTAGCCCGCATAGGAGGAGCCGGCCTCCTTCTAGGGGGAACTGCGGCAATTAGCGGAAATCTATTTGCCGGCGGTGTCTCGGAAAGTGCAGATCCAAGAGCAGTTATCGGTTTTTGCGGCTTTCTCCTTCTTTTTGCTTCGGTGATTGCTTTCACCTTTAAACAGGGGAAAAGAAGTGTAAGGGAATTGGAGCCAATAGATCTGGATGAATGATAGCAGGAGAATCGAAAAAACCTTGAGAGGAATGGTTCCATGTGGACGAACCAGCTAACGGAAAAACTCGGCATCAAGCACCCAATCATTCAGGCGCCTATGGCAGGAGGCATCACCACAACGGAGCTTGTTGCTGCTGTATCAAATGAGGGAGCACTTGGCATGATTGGGGCAGGATATATGACGCCTTCAGCCGTGTCTATGCAAATCAAAGCTGTGAAAGAAAAAACCAGAAACCCTTTTGGTGTAAATCTGTTTGTACCTGTTCCTTACGCTGCATCTAAAGGTGAAGTGGAGGATGCATACAAGGTGCTGAAGCCTTATCGGGAGAAACTGGGCCTGGGAGAAGAGGAAATTGAAACACCTGAATATGAGAGAGATGTTCAGACGTTTCAGGAGTTCATCGAGGTAATAGTGAAAGAAGAAGTGGCGATTTGTTCATTTACATTCGGTCTGCCTGATCAAAAGATGATCGAGCGGTTAAAAGAGGCGGGGGTGGTGTTGATCGGAACTGCCACCACGGTTGAGGAAGCGATGGCAGTTGAAAAGTCAGGAATGGACATGGTGGTGGTTCAAGGAAGTGAAGCAGGGGGCCATCGGGGTCACTTTCTGCGAAAAAATGAAGAGAGTATGATCGGGCTGATGTCGTTGATTCCCCAGACAGTGGACCATGTGGACATTCCTGTTATTGCAGCGGGAGGCATTGCAGACGGCCGGGGGGCAAAGGCTGTACATGTTCTTGGAGGGGCTGCCATTCAAATAGGGACTGCCTTTTTAACCTGCAGGGAAAGCGGAGCACACCCTGCTCAAAAAGAAGCGATCCTCCTTACAAATGAAGAGCAAATGGTCATGACGCGTGCGTTCTCAGGGAAATGGGCAAGGGGCATTCAAAATCAATTCATCCATGAAATGAGTGATTTTCAAGTAGACGTGCCGGTATTTCCGATACAAAACGCGCTGACAAAAGACATACGCCGCGCTGCATCTCAACAGATGAACACGAAATATATGTCCCTTTGGTCCGGTCAAAGTCCAAGAATGGCAAAAGAGCAGACAGTGAGAGAGCTGATCCATTCCATCACACGATTTGACTATTTTACCTGTACACACAAACGGTAATCTCGCCCTTTTTCGTAACAGTAGCAAGTAAAACATTGTTCAGTTCTTCATTTTTGCTGCGGATTTGATCAAGCAGCCATTTTTCATCTTTTCCGCAGAGCCTCAGTTCCGCACGATTGATTCTTCCTTCTTTCACAACCATGCGCGGAAGCTCAAATGGAGACGAAGCCATTCCCATATCCGCAGGTGTCAACGGCTGGTATTTAGGGTCCGGAAAAACAGATATGGTTCCTCCGGGCTCCCACAGTGCAAGTGCGACTTTGCTGACGTCCTCCAGTTGTTCTTTTCGGAGTTCAGCCAGGAGACTTTCCACTGTGATGCGTGCTTTTTTTAAATGGCGGTAATAGATCTGGCCATTTTCAATCAGCGTAATTGGCGGCGGGTCAACAAGTCTTTTCAATGGGGGGAAGTGCAGTATTAAAAAAACGCCTAAAAGATACAGAGTGACCAGCACGCTCATGGTTGTGATAGATCCAGTCATGCCCAAACCTTCGTCTGACAAAGGGTGGGCAATGATGTTCCCAATTAATAAAGCCATCACGAAATCCATGAATCTCAGCTGGGAAATGGAACGCTGACCCATGATTTTGGCGATGATCACTAGAAAGAAAAACCCAATGACGGCTCTAAGTCCCCACTCTAAAATGGAGAGGGATTCCTGCCCGCTGAAAAAATCCATTGTACGTTCACATCCCGGTAAAAAGAGTATTTTTCGTAGTGTTCCTCAAACAGCGAAAACCATTAAAAAGAAATTCACTCCTTGATAGCTTGAAAATCATTCTATATATTGGATAAAAATGAAAAGCGATGACAAGGACATGAATTTTTCTGGACGGTTTTTAGAGAGGGGGCCATAGGCTGGGAGCTTCCTAAAGCAGCAGAAAGATTTACCCCCTTTGAGCTGTATTGATGAAATTCCAGTAGTCAATCCCGCAGGAGCTGCGATAAAGCTGAACAAGCCGTCACTTGACAGTAAAGAGTGCCGGGAACTTGGGTGGAACCACGAGACAAGCACACACTCGTCCCTATTTTAGGGATGTTTGTGTGCTTTTTTAATACGCTTAGTGATGAAAAGGATCTGAAGAATTGTGGACGGTTGAACAGAGAGGGAAGCCACCGGCTGAAAGCTTCCTCAGCGCAGCTCATTTCTTTACCGCCTTGGAGCTGAAAGAGTGAACCAGCAGTAGCTCTTTCCGCAGAAGCTGCGTTAAAGCTTGAATGAAGCCATCTTAAAGCGCCAGAGCTGACGGATGGAAAGCTGGGTGGAACCGCGGGCTGCACACTCGTCCCTTATGTAGAGGGATGGGTGTGTTTTTTGTCGTTTATTTTAAATAAAAGGAGAGATTTACATGGAGAAAATTCAAGTTCGATTTCCGGATGGCAGAGAAGCAAGTTATCCACGCGGCATATCACTCGAGGAGGTAGCGCAGTCCATCAGCCCTCATTTAAGGAAGAGTGCGGCTGCTGGGATCGTGAACGGAAAGCTGGTCGACTTAAAAAGCATTCTTCACGAAGACGCATCGCTTGAACTGGTGATGCTTCAATCCAAAGAAGGGACTGAAGTCATGAGAAAGACAGCTGCCCAGGTGCTTGCCCAGTCAATTAAACGTTTGTTTAATGGTGTAAACCTTGGTGAAGGGGCTGTTGTGGAGAACGGCTTTTATTATGAGGCAGAGGTGGAGGAAAGCATATCTGTGCAGGACCTAGCTGAAATCGAAAAAGAGATGAAGAAAATTATAAACGAAAATCTTAGGATTGAACGTGAAGAAGTCACTCGACAAGAAGCCGAAGCGATCTTTACAGGTGATGCCTTAAAGCTTGAACAGGTAAACGAGTTTAGGGATGGAGAAAACATTTCAATATATCGGCATGGAGAATTTGTTGACTTGAGCAGCGGGCCTCTATTGCCTTCTACTAAAATGATCCCTGCCTTTCAGCTTACTCATGTATCCGGAGCGTATTGGAAAGGCGACAGTTCAAATAAAGTACTGCAGCGAATATACGGCATCGCCTTTTCATCGCAGGAGGAACTGAAGAAACATCTTCACTTTGTGGACGAAGCCCAAAAGAGAAATCACCGCAAAGTAGGAAAAGAACTTGAGTTATTTATCTTTTCAGAGGAAGCGCCTGGGATGCCATTCTTTTTGCCCAATGGACTGGTCATACGAAATAAACTGGAAGAATTCCTGCGGTCGCTTCAATTCCAATTTGACTATCAGGAGGTGCGCACGCCGATTATGATGAACCAGGGATTGTGGGAGCAGTCAGGTCACTGGGATCATTACAAAGAAAATATGTATTTTTCCGAGGTCGATCATCAGCGGTTTGCTTTGAAACCCATGAATTGTCCGGGCGCGATGATGATTTACAGGAACTCACTCCGTTCCTACCGTGACCTGCCGATTCGCATGGCGGAGTTTGGGCAGGTACACCGTCATGAATTTAGCGGAGCGCTGAACGGCATGCTGCGCGTCCGTTCATTTTGCCAGGATGATGCCCACCTTTTTGTCACTCCAGAGCAAATTGAAGAAGAAATTGTGCAGGTGCTGAAGCTGATCGATCAGGTGTACCGTACGTTTGGGTTTGACTACAGCATCGAACTATCGACAAGGCCGTCTGACTTTATGGGAGAGGAAGCATTATGGGATCAGGCTGAAACAGCATTAAAAAATGTATTGAATACACTCAAGCTTCCTTACCATGTAAACGAAGGGGACGGAGCTTTCTATGGGCCGAAAATAGATGTACACATTAAAGACGCACTGCAAAGAAGTCATCAATGCGCAACGGTTCAGCTTGATTTTCAAATGCCTGAAAAATTCGATCTTTCCTATATCAATGAGAAAAACGAAAAAAGTCGGCCAGTTGTCATTCACCGGGCTGTTTTTGGGTCGATTGACCGCTTTCTCGGAATCTTGATCGAGCATTACGGAGGCGCTTTTCCTCTCTGGCTTGCCCCGGTTCAAGTAAAGATTCTACCTGTTTCCAATGAAGCGCATCAGGCGTACGCCAAAAAAGTTTTAAAACAGCTCAAGCAGCAGGGAATCCGGACAGAGCTAGACCTTCGGGAAGAAAAACTCGGCTACAAAATGAGGGAAGCGCAGCTGAAAAAAATCCCTTATCTTCTCGTAATAGGAGATAAAGAAGTGGAGAATGAGACGGTTAATTTACGCGTCTATGGCGAGGAGGGCGTCAGGGAAGTTGATTTAATTCATGTGAGTCAGGAGATTAAAAGATCATCAGCTGTCTTAAATGGGTAACGCACCCTATCTGTAAAATCGCGTATTGGGTTCACTAACAAGGTGGTTGATATTTACAACTGATTTAGATATGGTGTGAATCAAGAAGATGATCTTTACGTGTTTTTTTAAGAAGCGCAAATGGGGTACATTAAAACCGAGTATACGATTTGGAGGGATACACATGGAATGGAAACGTAAATTAATAGCGGGAACAATGGTGCTCACCATCTGCACAGCGCTTGCGGCATGCGGTGGAAACGAAGACAATACGGGCTCAGGTGAAGGAACAGAAGAGAATATGGAAGAGATGGATCATACAGACGAAACTGAAGACTCAATGGAGGGAATGGATCATTCAGATATGCATATGTCCGGTTCTGGTGAAGTGCCTGATGGTCTGGAAGAAGCCGAAAGTCCGACCTTTGAAGAAGGAGACTCAGCCGTGATTACAGAAGCTCATATGGAAGGGATGGAAGGAGCAGAGGCTGTGATTGTCGGTGCTTACGATACGGTTAGCTACAGCATTTCCTATGACCCTACGGATGGCGGGGAACGTGTAGAAGATCACAAATGGATCATTCATGAGGAAATTGAAGATGCCGGAGAGGACCCTTATGCGGCAGGAGATGAAGTGGAAGTTGACGCTGACCATATGGAAGGAATGGACGGGGCAGCTGCAACGATTGATTCGGTTGAGGAAACGACCGTTTATATGATTGATTTCACACTGGAGTCTGGTGAAGAAGTGACGAATCACAAGTGGGTAACGGAAGAAGAATTGTCTGCTGAATAGGGACAGAGCCTGGGACCTTAACCGTGTCTCAGGCTTTTTTGAGCGTTTTACTCTACCTTTATTGCACTTGATCACCCAACCCAGTAACTAGTAAAAAGGTTTACGGAAATATCCTCCAGCCGCAAACATTTTCCAGTAGGGCCTCCTTGGTATGCAGACAGTAAATATGATGTAAATTATTCCTTGTTATTTGAGCTGAAAGAGAGGGATTTTGCTATTCAGTGGGGAAAACAGAAGAGACATAAAATTTTGCAAGCCTAAAATAGGAGCGATTTAATGATCTTTTATATTTGTGAAACGTGCGGAGTTCAATATGAGGGAAGGGAGCATTCGCCAGAGAAATGTATGATTTGCGAAGAAGAAAGACAATATGTATCACCTCAAGGGCAGACATGGACGACTCTCGAAGCGATGAGAAACAGCGGTGTCTATTATAATGAAATTTTGCAGGAGGAAGAAGGGCTGTTCAGCCTCACGACAGTGCCATCCTTTGGGATTGGACAGACGGCTTATCTGGTGCAGGACCAGGACTTTAATATGCTGTGGGACTGCATCACCTACATAGATGAAAAAACGAAAGAGGACTTGATCTCAAAAGGCGGAGTTCATGCGATTGCGCTTTCTCATCCCCATTATTATTCTACTCAGGTGGAATGGGCAGAGGCGTTTAACGTCCCAATTTACATTCATGAAGATGACCGGGATTGGGTGATAAGGCCTTCTGACAGGATTATTTACTGGAAGGGAGAATCTCTGTCCTTATCAAACGGAATAACACTTCACCGGCTTGGCGGTCATTTTAAAGGAGGAGCAGTGCTGCACTGGTCTTCTACTGGGCATAATGGAATTCTTCTGACAGGAGATGTCATTCAGGTAGCAGCAGACCGCAGATGGGTCAGTTTTATGTACAGCTATCCGAACATGATTCCACTGCCGGCGGCAACAGTAGCAAGAATCGCAAATCAAACCGCTTCACTCATGTTTGACCGTTTGTATAATGCCTTTCACCGTGTTGTAAAAGAAGAGGCAGGACAGGCTGTGCAGCGTTCAGCAAGACGGTATATTCAAGCGCTTGAGGGGAAACATTTCACTACATAGGCGAGAGGTGACGAGTTGTTTAGCTACTATGGAAAACTGAGTACAGAGGTCTATAATCTAAGCTTTCAGCAGTACAGAAGGTTGAATATAAATTTGTAAGGGACGGAGAATGGCTCGAAGGAGATAACCTGGTCTACACAGCTGAGACCGAAAAAGAGTATGTATTTGTCTTTAACGCAATTGATGAACGAAAAGTGGACGTTCGTTAATCTGGATGGTGTGAATGAAACGGTATTCCTCAATTCGCAGTCGCCAGCTTCCAAGGCATTTCTACAGGTATCGTCAATAAAGGAACGAAAATTGAAGTGAAAAAGAAAGGTCTGGGACAAAGTGTCTCAGGCCTTTTGACCAGTTCGCCGGTTCCGTTCAACTCTTACTATTTAGTAACACTGCGAGGCAGGTTACTCACGTATGAATTAGTGTAATTATAACGGACAAACTAATCCTAAATAATTTTAAGGGTGATGAATTTGAAAAAAAGTGTTCTTCTTCTTTTTTTGTGTTTTTTAGGTTTCTTGACTTTTGAAAACATGGATGAAAAAGTTTTTGGTAATACAAATCCTCCTCCTCAACCTTTCGAGGAAATCTATACTGAAGGTGGATACAAGTCGGTAGATGCAGCAGTAAACGATTTTGAACAGCATTTTAAACAAGAGATTAAGTTACCGCTACGAATACCACCAATTAGCTTCACCCATTACTTTGGCAGGTTTAGTAATTTAGATGGTGAGATAAACGATACTTTGGAGGTTGTATTTATAAGTGACCAATTTCCTGACAACCATTTCAACATAGAGATTAGGCCGATTGAATATAAGATTCCGGTCGATAAGTATAAAACAAAAGTAATGAAGTTAAAAAACGGAAAAAGCGCAACCTATGTTAATGATCGGAATGTTGGTTTTACTATGCTGGTCTTCGAAAGAGATAGTTGGCAATATATACTTAGTATTGATAAAGGTGTGTCTGATGAAGTAACATCAGAAATACTCGTTCAACTGGCAGATTCTCTTGATTATTAAGTTAACGTTTTTAAATTAAACGGGTAGCGTTAGTGAAAGAAGCCATTAAAAACAACGAAAATAAGTTGGGACAAAACTCAAAGATTTTAAAAAAGAGACAGTAATGATCAATAGTAAGAGGTGAGCGGAGCGGAAGGTGGCGACTCCTGCAGGATATGACGGCAAGCTGAGACTAAACAGGGCAGCGCCCTGGAGAGGCTCAGCGCCGTCCCTGCGGAAAGCGTCCACCTGAAGCGCAGCGAACCGGTCAAGAGGCTGCGACACTTTTGTCCCTCTCTACATACTAAATAATGAAAGATTGAGAGGGGATAGCAGCACAAATGCAGAAGAGAAAAGAAAGACCATTATTAAAAACAGGTAATAGAAAGGAGATTCATACTTGCTTATTCAGGAACAAGCAGTAGAAGTTATTACTGCAAGCTTAATGAAAGACAGCAGTGTCCAAGCCATCTTTCTGAAGGGATCGATGGGGAGGGGGGAACACGACGAGTTTTCTGATATAGACCTTTATGTTCTGGTGAAGGAAGAAGAAAAGGAAGCCTTTTTATCCAGGAGGGTCAGCCATTTGAAAGCATATGGCGATATTCTTCTCTTAGATGAGGTATGGATCATCGCTCCGCAAATGATTGCTGTCTACAATGATTTTTTACATATCGATTTATTTACGGTTACCTCAAAAACTTTTACAGAAAGAGATTATTTTAAAGTTCTGTACGATCCTTTTCAACTAATGCCCTCTTTTGAATCAACACAAAGCCTTGAACGAGATTATGCAGATTTCATAAATGATATTCACGATACAGCCTGGTTCTTATTTCAATACAAAAAATCAGCGGACAGAGGAAATGATATCTGGTCCGTTCGAATGCTGATGAATGTAATGAATCATCTGTCGTACGTTCTTCTTCAAAAGTATGCACCGCATCGAGCTCAGCTTGGCCAGAAAACGATTGAAACGTTCCTGCCAAAGCCTCTGGTTGAAGAGATAAAGGAAATTTTCACATGCATTACGCCGCGTAAGCATTCACAAGCAGCTATGCTAATCAGCCGGCTGTTAGAAGAAGAAAGAGAGTGGATCGCTTCTCATCTTGAAGACAATAGCCAGCTTCAGTGTTTTCTCAAAGAAATGATTGATCGCCATAACGGTAAATAGGCTTGAAAATTCTATTTTGCTAGAATGCAGGATTAGTATAGAAATACTTTGGCTACACTGACTAATAATAGGATGCAGGTTGACTACGATAATTTGAGAGGAGTTTTATCATGAATCAACAATTAATCAGAGTGGGAACCACTTACTTGCCGGTAAAAGATGTCCAGGGATCTGCTAATTGGTATGTAAAGAAATTAGGAGCTGAACTGAGCTATCAGGATGAAGAAAAAGCGATTCTGAATATTGCAGGCCAGAGTTTTTTCCTGGTGAAATCAAAGCCGGGCCAGTCCGCAAATTTTATTGATCACTCAGGCAGGGAACGTTTTTCAATTACATTTGAGGTGGATGGAGTAGACGCTTTAATGCAGCTGCACGCTGACTTTCAGGACCGCCACATTCCGGTCGGTGAAATAGAGGGCCGGGGGCATATAGGAAAGAATTTTACCTTTAGGGACCCTTGCGGAAATAAGTTTGATGTATGGAGTGAATTGAGCATTGCGTATAAAGAAAGTCAAAAAATGAGCAGCTAGACTCAGCTGACTTGATTTTTCACCGATGCAGACGACATCCAAAATATTCATCATTTGACATGTAAAGTAAACCTGTTAGTATAAGGGCAAGCAACAAAATAACTGCATATCGTCATTCTGCTGGGGGAGCTTTTAAAAGCTGAGACGGATTTTTCCGGACCCTTTGAACCTGATCTAGTTCGCACTAGCGTAGGGAAGTGGAGGCTCTTGTCCGGAAGCATCTACTTTCCAGAATCGCCGCCACTTTCTCTACTGATGAGGAAGTGGCTTTTTGTTGTTCAATTAAGAATCTGGGGGAGCTAATCATGTCATTTACACAGGAAATTCGGCAAAAAGCAGATCATATCTGGCAGGCAAGCTTTGATCATCCTTTTGTAAAAGGGATAGGAGATGGAACATTATCACTTGAACAATTTCGTTTTTACGTCATGCAGGATGCCTATTATTTAACACATTTTGCAAAAGTGCAGGCACTTGGAGCTGTAAAAGCAACCGATCTTCATACAACAAACCGGCTAGCGATCCATGCGCAGGGCACCTATGAAGCAGAGCTTGGCCTGCATCAGGGGTTTGCTGAACTTCTTCATATCACAGAAGAAGACGTAGCAGCTTTTGAGCCGGCTCCTACGGCCTATGCCTATGCTTCTCATATGTATCGCGCAGGCCAGGGAAGTCTTGGAGATGTCATCGCGGGATTGCTGCCATGTTACTGGCTCTACTATGAAATCGGAGAAAGGCTGAAAATGTGTTCTCCGGACGAACCGATTTATCAGCAGTGGATTGCCACATATGGCGGAGAGTGGTTCAGAGAACTGGTAGAGGAGCAAATTGAGCGCTTGGATGAATTGGCAGTAAAAGCATCTGAACAAGACCGGGAGCGCTGGCTTACCCATTTTCTAATCAGCAGCCAATACGAATACGCTTTTTGGGAGATGGCTTATACTCTCGAGCAGTGGCCGGTTGCAAATCCTGATCTGTTAAAGAAATAGGAGGTAAATCGAATGTGTGCTTTACAGCTGCACGTCTTATCCACAGGTGGACAACCGCCCGCCCAATGGATTGAGATTGCGGGATATGTGCATAAGGCTGTGGATTACTTTCATATACGGGAAAAAAGAGCAACGGCTTCTCAATTGCTGGAGTGGGTGGATCTTCTTTTAAAACAGGGAGTCCCCCCAGAGAAAATCGTGATGAATGACCGTGTTGACGTTGCACTCACAAGAAATCTCAGCGTACAGCTTGCCTACCACAGTCTGCCGGTGGCTGAAGTGAAAAAGCTGAACCCTCATATTCGGGCAGGCGTTTCGGTTCATTCCCAGAAAGAAGCGGGGCAAGCAGCTGATACAGGAGCAGACCTTGTGATTTTTGGCCATATTTTTGAAACGGACTCAAAGCCCGGACTTCCGCCAAGAGGGACAGAAGCGCTGATCCACACCGTGAAGGCATGTTCAGTTCCCGTTATCGCGATCGGTGGAATAAAGCCCCGTCACATTCCACTTATCAAACAGACAGGGGCAGCTGGCATCGCAGTACAATCGGGCGTCATGAATGCGCAGGACCCACTAGCTGCCATAGCTGCCTATCGGGAGGGGGAATTCAGTTGATAAAGCCGGATGTAACCATCGTTGGTGCGGGAGTAATCGGGGGTTCTATCGCTTATGAACTCTCAAAAAGGGGAGCAAAAGTCTGTCTGGTGGATCAGGGAGAAGCCGGACAAAAAGCGTCAAAAGCGGCTGCCGGCATGCTTGGAGCACAGGCTGAAATGAATCTTGATTCGCCGCTTTACTCCTTCGCTCAATACAGCAAAGCGATGTTTGACGGTTTAAAAGAAGAGCTTCAGGAATGTACAGGAATCGATATTGAGCTCGTGCAAAAAGGAATGATTAAGCTCGCCCGAAACCCGGTTGAACAGAAACACTTGAAGGATCGGGCATTTCAATTACAGGAAGCAAATGGACCGTCATTTTGGCTTGAAGAAAAAGAAATACAGGATCGGGAGCCTGCGATTCAAACCGGGGGACTGGGTGGATTGTGGATACCTGGAGATGGCCATGTGAATCCAGCCGCGTTATCCACAGCTTTTGTTCATGGAGCCATATCAAATGGAGCAAAACTTCTAGAGTATACACAGGTTTATTCATTAATTGTGGAGAACGGAAAAGTAAATGGAGTCATGACCTCCGCTGGTCCAATTAAAAGCAATCATGTGATGGTGGCCGGAGGAGCGTGGAGTGAGGAGCTTTTGCAGAACACAGGGATTGAACTGAATACGTATCCTGTAAAAGGAGAATGCTTTTCTGTTCTTGCAAAGCAGCAGCTCCTGCAATCCACCTTATTCACAGAGGGGTGCTACATCGTCCCTAAAAAAGCGGGAAGGCTGCTGATCGGCGCTACTGAAACACCGCATTCTTTCAATGAAAGAGTACAAGTGAAAGGGATCATGGGCCTCATGGAAAAAGCAGCAGGATTGCTTCCGGCCCTCAAGGAGGCAAGCTTTGAAAAATCGTGGGCTGGCATCCGCCCTCAAACAGCGGATGGTCTGCCGTATATGAGCAGACATCGGGAGCTGGATCATGTCTGGATTGCAACAGGACACTACCGGAACGGCATTTTACTATCAGCAGGGACCAGTGTTTATATGGCTGATCTTCTTGAAGGGCGAAAGGTAAGAGAGGACTGGCTTCAGACATTCAGTATGGAGAGACAAATTTCTTATGCGGGGAGAGAATGAACATGAAACTGATCATTAACGGAGAGACCGTTGACGTTCCAGATAAAATCAGCGTGGTTGAAGAACTGCTGCACCACTATGAACTGATGGATCGGGTCGTGATGGTAGAGCTTAATAAAGAAGTGATAGATCATGCAGATCATAAAACACAGGCGATTGGGGAAAACGATAGCATTCAGCTTGTGCAATTTGTAGGAGGAGGATAAATACAATGTTAAAAATAGCGGACAAAACATTCCGTTCACGATTACTGCTTGGAACAGGAAAATACCCGGACTTTGAATCGCAGAAGAAAGCAGTAGAGGTATCGGAAGCGGATATTCTCACGTTTTCTGTTCGGAAAATGGATATCTTTGATAAAAATCAGCCGAATCTGCTGCAGGAATTGGAGCGCAGCGACTACAGCCTGCTTCCCAATACAGCAGGAGCAAGTACCGCAGAGGAAGCGGTGCAGACTGCACGTTTGGCAAAAGCAAGCGGGCTGTGCGATATGGTGAAGGTGGAAATAATCGGATGCTCTAAAACGCTGCTGCCGGATCCGGTTGAAACACTGCGGGCCTGTGAAATGCTGCTTGATGAGGGATTTATTGTACTTCCTTATACCTCGGATGACGTCGTGCTGGCAAGACGCCTGGAGGAATTAGGCTGCCATGCGATCATGCCCGGCGCCTCACCGATTGGATCAGGTCAGGGGATCATGAATCCTTTAAATCTTCAGTGGATCATTGAGCAATCCTCTGTCCCAGTTATTGTGGATGCAGGTATTGGCTCTCCGTCTGACGCAGCCTATGCAATGGAACTGGGGGCCGACGGTGTTTTGCTGAATACTGCGGTTTCAGGCGCAAAGGATCCGGTCAAAATGGCGCTTGCGATGAAAAAAGCCATTGAAGCGGGACGTTTGGGATTTGAAGCGGGCCGGATCTCTAAAAAAACCTATGCCGTTGCCAGCTCGCCTGAAGCAGGAATGATCCAATCATGAACGAAAGATATTCCCGTCAGGAACTTTTTGCTCCTATTGGTGTAGAAGGGCAAAGAAAAATAAGGGACAAGCATGTGCTTTTAATCGGCCTTGGAGCGCTTGGGTCTTCTGCTGCGGATATGCTGGTTCGGGCAGGGATCGGAAAGCTTACGATTGTCGACCGTGATTATGTTGACTGGAGCAATCTCGGCCGCCAGCTCCTCTATTACGAGGAAGATGCAAAAAACCATTTGCCAAAAGCAATTGCAGCACAGCAAAAGCTTAAAAAGATCAACAGCGAGGTAGAAGTGACGGCACATATCATGGATGTAGCGGGTCCGGATTTAGAACGGCTGCTTCAAAAAGGAGAGATTGATCTGATTTTGGATGGCACGGATCAATTTGACATCCGTCTTTTGATCAACGATGCTGCACAAAAATATTCGGTGCCCTGGATTTACGGCGCATGTGTGGGAAGCTATGGCATGAGCTATACGATCCTGCCTGGCGAAACCCCTTGCCTTCACTGCCTGCTGCAAAAACTGCCGCTGCAGGGACCGACCTGTGATACAAATGGAGTGATCAGTCCCATCGTTCATGTGGTTACAGCACATCAGGTGACAGAAGCACTGAAATTATGTACGGGAGATCGATCCGAGCTGAGACGAGAACTTATTACCTTTGATTTATGGAACTATCAGCATCAGGCTGTCCGGGTAGAGAAAGTCAAAAAGGAAAGCTGTCCATCCTGTGGAGTAGATCCAACCTATCCGTTTCTTCAGCAAAAAGATGGATTTCAGCTGGATGTATTATGTGGCAGAGACACGATCCAGATCCGTCCTCTTGAAAATAATGCCCGGGATCTCAACAAGCTTGAAGCACTGCTGCAGGAAAAAGAGGGGAAAACAGTGCGAAATGAATACCTGCTTGTTCATCAGGCAAAGCATCGGCTGGTTTTCTTTAAAGATGGAAGAGTGCTGGTGCACGGCACGAAGGACAGGGAAAAGGCCGCTATGCTTTACCAGCAGCTCCTGACAACCTGAACGATTCTATTTCCCTAAAAAGGAAAAAATGATCACGAAGACTTGAGGGGATTTGAGAAAAAAATCCACGACTCAAAAAATTCCCCAGCAGGATAAAGGCCTCGTTCCTAACCAGCAAAACCGTTTGAAAGATCAGGAAAATAAAGATAGAAAAAACTCCTTTCCATCAGGAAGGGAGTTTTGGTTTTAAACATGCTGTTGACGCAGCATGAGTCAGCCTTATCTATTTCGTATCATCTAAGATCTGCTTAAGCATATCAGACCTTTTCTTTAATTCCGGGGCAATAGAAGGCTTGATGATGACGCTGCTGGATGAGGCAGTCAGTGCAGCATAGCGTTCCCGGCGCTCTCGGATATCATCTAAATACGACTTTTTCTTCAGAATAATATCGTCCATGGGTCATCCCTCCTTTTCTTTATTATACAGCAAAATGCAATGATAGAGCAAAGTGTGTAGTTCATCCCTCATAATCTGATCAATCAGACGATCCATTTCCCGCTCTGGAAAATGAAAGGAATAAACATAGACGGTCTGCAGCACTTCCATTTTTATCGCCAATGACACTTGATGATGCCTTATATCTATCTGGAATAAATCCGTTTCTTTTTCAGCATGACATGCCTTAACGATCGCCCAATTCTGTTTTTCTGTGTCCTTAAGCGAGATCTCCTTAGGTATATCATATGTGTGATGTCCTTCCTTCAACACTAGCAGATCACCCGCTTTTTCAAAAAGGCTGTAGTCAGAGTATAGATATAAAATATCCTTTGTTACGCTGTGGTCGATCGAAGCCTGTACCAGTTTTAATGAATGATCGTAAACACTTAACAAATTCGCTAAATTGGCTTCATAAAATTCAATGTCCTTTATCAGGAGATCACGTTCTTCCGTCAATTTTTCCAGTTTTTCATAGACGGCCTTTAATTCTGTATACGCTTCGATGCCGGTTTGCTGCTCCCGTTCTAAAATGGTCCGGATGGATTCATGCAGACTGTTAAATGAAAAAGGCGCTGTGCCGCTAAAGGATTGAAAGGACTGGTAAAGAGAAGGATGAATCGCTTTGAAAGCATGGAGATCAAAGAGTTCATCTTTAAAATCCAGCTGTCTGAAGAACAAAACAATCACTGAATATAAATAAAGGGCAATGCCAATTGCTATGTAAAGATAAGGCTGTGACAGGATGCCTTCTATCGTCGTAATAAAACTAAGATAGCCTAATGCGCCAAACGCCGCAATCACAATGGGTGAGGAAACGATATTCATAATTCGCTGCACCACATCATCTGTCGTGCCTTTTTTTACATAAAATGCTTTGAAAAAAGGAAGGACCATCCATGCATATTTATTTCGGTTGCCTTCACCTTCAAATTTTTCCTGCATGGTTCGTGTCAGATCATCAAGATCTTTTAAACGCTCCAGCATGCCTTTAATATAATGAGGATCCTGATTCATTTTTATCCCCCTCGCGCAATCTTTCGTTTACACTATTAGAGAAAAGCAGCGAACATGTCTAGATAAATGAAATTACAGCAGATTGTTATGTATTTAATTGAAACAATTCCCTTTTCTGTAGGTTATAAACGGAAATAACAGGAAAAAAGGAGGCTCTGTATGAGGCCCACTGCAAAAACACTTGGAGTTATCTTTAAAGAAGGCAGCGTTCTGCTCGAGCAGCAAAACCGAAAGCATTCAAAAGGAACAGGGGTATTTTACCGTCCATTAGGCGGAACGATCGAACTGGGAGAGAAATCTGGCGATGCATTGAAAAGAGAATATAAAGAAGAAATTGGTGCAGAGATAGAAATTGATTGCTATCTGGGCTGTCTGGAATCAATCTTTCGAGTAGATGACCAAACCGGCCATGAAATCATCCTGCTCTATGCAGCTTCTTTTAAGGATCCTATGCTTTACGAGGAAGAATTGTTCCATGTTACTGAACCTGGAAAAGAAACTGTGGCAATATGGGTTCCTTTAGAAGAAATGGAAAATGAAACATGTATTGTGTACCCGGAGGAAACGAAAGAAAAGATCAAAGAATATCTAGCACAAAAAAACTGCCGGCATTAGCCGGCAGCGAGAGATCATGAATCAAGTAGTAACAGCAGCTAGTCCTGCTTTATTTAAAAAGTTCCATGGCTGGTTAAAGTGCGGCTGGAAGAAGAAATCAACAAATCCAAGCTCATCAATGGTCATGCCTGTTTGAATGCAGACACTTAACGTATTAATGGCTTGTGTTACGTCCGCCTTTGAAATTACCTGAGCACCAATAATTTTACGGGTGTCGGGCAGATAGCTTACCTTCAACATCACGTTTTCAGAGGTTGGCATGAACTCAGGACGGTGATGTTCGTTCACCGTAATATTTTCTATTGCAACCTTCATTCCTGCTGCAGAAGTCTCAGTTAATCCGGTGGAAGCCATGTACAGATCATAAAGATGGAGACCGGATGTTCCCTGTGTGCCGACGTTTTTAGTCGTTGGTTCTACGATGTTGCGAGCAGCAAGCGTTCCCATTCGCACAGCGTTCGTAGCAAGGGGAATGTACATATGTCCGCCAGTCGGATTGTACTTCACTGCACAGCAGTCGCCTGCCGCAAAGATATCCGGGTCGCTTGTTCTCATATATTCATCCACTTTAATGGCGCCGTTATTAAGCATCTCGACCTTACCCTGAAGCAAAGAGGTGTTAGGCCGGAAGCCGACACACATGATAACAAGATCCGTCTCAACCCGGCCATTGCCAGTTACGACTGCTTCTACGCGGTCTTTTCCTTCAAACTTTTCTACCTTCTCACCAAGTCGAAGCGCTACTCCGCGTTCTTTGAACGTTTCCTCCACAATATCGGTAAATTCTTTATCAAGATATTTATTTAAAATACGGTCTACGCCGTCGATCAAGGTGACATTTTTGCCCGCCTGCTGGAACGCTTCAACGAGCTCAACGCCGATGTAGCCTGCTCCAACGACTGTAATATTTTGTGCGTCCTTCGCTTTATCGATAATCGTATTCGCCTGGGTGTAATTTTTAGCCAGGAGAATGTTTTCAAGGTTAATGCCTTCTATAGGCGGTGTGATAGGCCATGAACCAGTAGTCATGACTAGCCTATCGTAACGGTCAAAAGTGGTTTGGCCTGTGATCAGATTGACTGCTTCTATCGTTTTCGCCTCTGTATCAATATTTTTCACATCATGCTGTAGTTTTACATTCACGCCAAGTGCAGCAATTTTTTCGGGAGAGGAGTAAAACAAACCTTTTGGATCTTCCACCACGCCACCGACATAAAGAGCAATGCCGCAGGATAAAAAGGATACATTGTCATTTCGTTCATAAACGGTAATATCAGCATCTGGATATAATTGAGCCATATTTGTAACCGCAGCTGTTCCTGCATGCGTACTTCCAATCACAGCTATTTTCAAGGTGAATTCCTCCTGTATTTTATATTGTGAAATACATCACAATCTCGATGTACATTCATTATAGTATGGCTCAAAAGAAAAAACAATAGTTATGCTCAATATTTCACAAACTAATTTTAAAGTTGTGTAACTGCAGTCAGGACGGTGGTTTATTTATAGAAGAATGGCAATAAAGAAGGCATTTTAGTACACTCTAGAGTAACTTTATTAATTGCAAATAAGAAAGGAGAGATCGTTTGAACAACTCGATAAGAGTAATTCTAACGTCCATCCCCAAAGAAAACCGATTAAACTATATGTCCTATCTGCTTCAAGCAGATGAAACTCAACAAATGATTACTGCGTATATAAACAAAGGAGAGCTGTTTTCAGTCCGGAAAGCTGAAAACACAGTTGGCGCGGTGCTCTTTATCCCCATTGATAATCAAGTGATCGAATTAAAAAATATTGCTATTGACGCTTCGTTTAGAGGGAAAGGAATAGGCAAAGCAGTCATTGAAGAAGCAATCGTGTTATTTAAAGAAAAGGGCTTTACAATGATGATCGTCGGAACTGCAAATTCAAGCATTGAAAATATTGCGTTCTACCAAAAGGCCGGTTTCCGTATCAGCGGGGTGCGCAAAGGCTTTTTTGAGGATTATCCTGAACCGATTTATGAAAATGGAATACGAGCATTGGATATGGTGATGTTTGAGCGGGAAATTACTGAGGAAAGCAGGCGGGATAATGAAGATACTTAAAGCAGCAATAAAAGACAAGGATGAAATTGCGGCGCTTTTTAACGAATATCGCATCTTTTATGGAAAGGAATCGAATAGAAGAGATGCGGCGCTCTTCATTGAAGAGAGGCTCAATAATCAGGATTCAACGATTTTTGCCGTACAGCAAGGTGAACAGTTTGTAGGATTTGTTCAGTTGTATCCCACTTTTTCATCCATTTCAATGAAACGTGCTTGGATTCTAAACGATTTATTTGTTATCGGAGAAGCAAGAAAACAGGGAGTTGCTCAGATGCTATTGGATCAGGCCTTCGAATTATGCAAAGAAACAAACGCATTAGGTCTTTCACTTCAAACAGCCCCTGACAACCTAAATGCTCAAAAATTGTACGAGAAGAATGGGTTCAAACGGGATGAGGAATTCTATACCTACTCCTTAATGTGCGAATAAAGAAGCAGTAATACCATCGTTTTTCCTACCTCCTGACATGGAAGAGGAAAAGCAAGATAGCCTAAATGATGAAAAAACAATGTAAGAATAGCAAGTCAAATAGTGCCGGAGCTGTTTTCAATCCATACAGCAGAAAATAACGTTTCAAAGCGAGGATTCTATGAAGAAGTGGATAAAATATAGTTTAATTGCAATAGCGGCTTTATTTTTGACCGTTTTCACTGCTTTTTATATTTGGTCACAGCAGACCTATCAAGCTTCAAGTGAATTAGAGGAGTTGGTTAGCCCGAACGATTGGACAGAAGAAGGTGGCATTTTGACCTTTTTGCCTGAGGATCCAAACAATAAAGGAGTCATCCTTTATCCGGGAGCCAAGGTAGAACCGGAAGCATACGCTTATTATGCAAGAGAACTTTCAGAGGAAGGATACTTGGTGGCAATTCCTTCACTTCGGTTTAATTTAGCTATACTAGACAGCAATAAAGCAGCAGAAGTAATTGCGGAACATCCGGCTGTTGACACCTGGGTCATTGGAGGACATTCATTAGGCGGTGTTGCAGCGGCTTCTTTTGCGTCAGAAGAAAATCAAATAGCAGGCGTTCTGTTCCTTGCTTCGTACCCTGCTGGTTCAGCTGATTTTTCAGGATCAAGTCTTCCGATGCTATCCCTTTTTGGAAAAAATGACGGACTTACCACAAAAGATCAAATACAGGAAAGTGAAGCTCTCCTTTCCCAATCTGCAAAGGTTTGTGAAATAGAAGGAGGAAACCATGCTCAGTTTGGCCTGTATGGAGAACAAAAAGGAGATCAGCCTGCTGACATTTCTGCATTAAAACAGCAGAACGAAATGGTGCAGATAACCTTGGAATGGCTTGAAAAGATAGAATAAGGCGGTTGGCAATCAAAAGACGTGCACGAATACCCGTGCACGTCCTGCTCATTTACTTATCCGATGCTTTATTTGTTAAATCATGGTGCAGTTCTACTGCAGGAATTTCCATTTTTGGTGCTTTGCCTTTTGGCTTAGGATTTGAAACATACTCAAAATCACCTGTTCCATCCTGAGCAGTTCCCCTCGCCCATGGACCTTCTTTTGACTGTTCTCCTTCAGAGAAATTAAATAGCTTGTACGCCTCTGATTGAGACTCCAATTCCGCTTCCGGAGGGAACGAAGCTGGAACAACTACGCCATTTTTCTCTTCCAATTCAGCAATTGCTGCCATCCACTGATACTGGTGGTAGCGGTCACGAGCAAGCATTTTGCGGAAAGTGGAACGGACGCCTTCATCCTTCGTCATATGATATAAACGGGAAACCTGAAGACGTCCCTGCGTTTCAGCATGAAGATTTGAGCGCATGTCGGCGAGTAAATTGCCGCTTGAAACCATATATGAACCATTCCAAGGAACTCCGTTGGAATTAGTAGGAAGCGCACCAAGTCCGCTTACGATTAATTGCTGGGGATTTACGCCGCCCATAATAGCTGCGACATTTGGATCCTCTGCTGCTTTTGCCTGGTCTTCAGGCGATGCACCGTCGAGAAGCTGACTGATCATAGCACACACCATTTCAACATGACCTACTTCTTCAGTAGCAATGTCCATCAGTAAATCCTTGTATTTTTCTTCCCCTCGACAGTTAAATCCCTGAAAAAGGTATTGCATCATAACCGTCATTTCTCCAAACTGACCGCCAAGAACTTCCTGCACATTTTTGGCAAGCATCGGATCCGGACGATCCACTTTTACTTCATACTGCAGTTCTTTTTGATGACGAAACATGGTTAAATTCCTCCTTGTAATGGATTTTACTTTTTGAAAAATTGGATCTAGTTCAGTTTTCCCAGTATTTTTGAATTCAAACTATTTTCCAATAATAGAAACAAATGGACTAGGTGCTGTGATTAGGGGCAGGATAAAAGAATGGCTGCCGCATTTATAGATTGCGACTAGTTGAGTCTTTTGTTATATTTATTACATAATAATAATTATAATTTGTAGTTCAGGAAGTGAAAGTATGATTGAAAATTACAAGCCGGCTATTCATTTTAATGATGTCACATACTCAATTGGTGACAATATGATTTTAAAAAATATTACGGGCTCATTCCCAGAGGGTAAGATTACGACGTTAGTCGGTCCTTCAGGAGCTGGAAAAACGACGCTTCTTAAATTGTGCAACCATCTTATCTCAGCTGACTCGGGTGAAATTTATATTAAGGATAAGGTAATATCAGATTATGAGCCGGTTGAACTTCGCAAGCTTGTGGGGATGGCCCTGCAAAGCGCGCCAATGGCAGATGGAACCGTGTTTGAAAATCTTAATTTGCCCTTGGCATTGCAAGGAAATAAACTGAATCAGGCAGAGGCGGAGGAATTGCTGGAGGATGTAGGGCTTGGAAAAGAATTTCTCCATCGCAGCAGCAAGGAGTTATCCGGCGGACAACGACAAAAAGTATCCATCGCACGGACACTTGTTAATCGGCCGAAGGTGCTGCTATTAGATGAAATTACTTCCTCACTGGACCGGGCTTCCCTTATTGAAATTGAAGAACTGATCAGCAAAATTAATCAAAAGTATGGAACCACCATCATTTGGATTACTCACAACCTCCAGCAGGCCCTGACCATTGGAAACTACACCTGGGTGATGATGAATGGGGCTTTAATCGAAACAGGCGAAAGCAGTCTGCTTGAATCTCCTGTCAATGAAAAGGTGCGCCGCTTCGTGAAAGGAGAAGAAGCATGACCTATCTTACGCTATCCATTACGTTAATTTTTGTCCTTATTCCCTTACTCCTTTCCAAAACACTTCGTCTTGGACTTGAAAAAGATACGATTGTGGCAACGGTTCGTTCCATCATTCAGCTTTTGGCCGTAGGCTTCATTCTTAAATTTGTTTTTGATTCAGAAAGCTTATTTTATATTTTCTTAATGGTGACGTTAATGATTGTGGTAGCCACACATAATGCAAAGCGAAAAGGGGCGTCCATCAAAGGGATTACCTGGAAGGTTGGGCTTACACTTGTTTCAATCGAAGTGTTGACACAAAGTATTTTACTTGGCTTTCAAATTACACCGCCAACTGCTCAATACATCATTTCCATCAGCGGGATGGTGATTGGAAATTCTATGGTGCTGGCGATTTTATTTTTAAACCGGTTCACTTCTGAAGTAGAAGATCATCAGGACCAGACGGAGCTGGTTCTCTCTCTGGGGGGAACTCCAAAGCAAGCGATTCACAGCCAGCTGATCAAATCCATCAAGGCCAGTATGATTCCTACCATTGAAAGTCAAAAGACAGTGGGGCTTGTCCAGCTGCCAGGGATGATGAGCGGTCAGATTATTGCAGGAGCCGATCCGATACAGGCAGTCCAATTTCAGCTTCTCATTATGTTCCTTTTACTCACTACAGCGGCAGTCACCAGTGTCATGCTCGGTTTTTTATCATATCCGACATTATTTAATGACAGGATGCAGCTGTTGAAAAACAGATGAATAATGGGCACCGTTTGAGTACAAAAGAGGCTTGAGACACAAATCCGTCTCAGGCCTCTTTACTAATTATTTATGCTTTTTATTGCAGCATTTTAAAAGCAAAACAGCAAACAGTACGAAGATCAGGGCACCGAGGATAGCGGAGAAAAGATATACCCCGACGAAAATTGGACCCAACGGCGGCAAAAGCGCGCTGCCAATCCAGGCCCCGATAGCACCTGCCACAATCAAACTGCTTAATCCGCAGTGAGGGAGGTGCTTTGCTGCGCATGCAGCCACAACCCATCCAATAAATACGCCAATTACTAAAAACAAAAGAAACTCCATTCGTACATCCTTCTTTCTTTTTAATGGTCAAGGGCTAACTGAACAACTTTAACGGGCTAATAGAATAATTTTGGCTTAGGGTGGCTGGATTTTGGAGAGTCAGAAGACGTTAACTCTGAAGAAGATCCTTTTTCGGGTCTCACATTAGAAGTGCATTCATCCGAAAAAGTATATGGGATAAATTGTTTGAATTCCGGAGCAAAAAAATCAGCATTTGTAAACAATTTGTATGGCTGGTCGATCGCTCCATCCTGATCCCGCTGTTCTTTTAAATGTGCAACGATGATGCCCCCAATATATCTCCCAAGCTTAAGCCCTTCATCATTGTCAATTGGAAAATGTACGCCTGAGTAAAGACGGCTGATGGCATCTTCCTCTGCGAATCGCTTTAACTTAGAGGATTCGCGTGGAAAAAAGTAGCTTAATACCACCTCCGCACAGCCTGACATACTGGCATGGCCGGAAGGGTAAGAAGGAAAACGGGGAGTGCACAATACGGGTTGAAGTGAATGGTCGTATTGAACAGGCCTTGCTGTGTCCCATTTATACTTAAGATTCCATACCACAATCATCGTGTCATTTATAGCCATTTGAACTGCGGCAAGGATTCGCGCAGCATATACTGGGCTTACACCGTAAGAGTCAATTAAACGGTCAATGACTGGGGTCCACTGCTTTGTGGGGACGCCAGAGCCGTAAAAAATACCGATATTCTCCTGTTCTGTTGTCAAATGATCTAAAGCATGCTGAACAGCTTTAAGTTCCTCTTCAAAATCAATTTGATCGGGATGAAGAATGGGCAAATCAAGCCGCCTTCTGCCGTCAGGATCTAAAAAGTCTCCTCTGCGATTACGTTTTAAAAACGTCAATGGCCAGTCTCCGGCAAGAGGAGTTATCGGATCTTTTGGAGGAGTTTTTTCTCCGCCATAGGATTCTTTTGACCACTCCAAGTATTTTTTCATGGATTTCACCTCCATTCCATGTATTAGTTTATGAAAGGAAAAGGGTGTAGGATTGTGTAAATAGGGTAATTAATAAATATATTGCAGATGTGATCCATGTCAGAGGATGTGTATGAACTGTTTTTTGAACGTGAATACTACGAATCAGGAGGTGGATACCATGGCTCAAGACGTATTATGTGAAGTCAATAACTGTACACACTGGAAAAAAGGCAACAGATGCGGCGCTGAAGAGATATATGTGGTCAGTCATAAGGGGAAAAATGCATCAAATAGCGAAGAAACCGATTGCAAAACATTTGAACCTCAAGCTTAGGTTTAAGGATATATGATACGAAATCAGGAGCGTTCCGCTTATAGTGGAACGCTCTTTTTTTGACAGAAAATTCTTTAATCATGCAAAATTAGACGATTGTTTGTTACCATAGAGGCAGATCAATATGGGGGGATTTAGCATGAAAAAAGCATTAATCGGCACTTTCTTATTCACAGGTGTAGTGTTTTTAGCGGGCTGCAGCGACCCGGTTACGCCTGATGAACGCCTTGAAGAATACATAGATTTATGGAACGATCAGGAATTTGATCAAATGTACAGCGAATATACGTCGGCTGATACAAAAGAAACCTTTACAAAAGAAGAATCAGCAGACCGCATGGCTGCATTATATGACGACCTGGAAGTAACGGATCTTGAAATAATGATGCCGGATGTGGAAGAGGACGCTGAGTGGGAAGAAGGAGAACCTGCCTCCTTTACCGTTCCGATTCGCTTTCAAACGCTTGCAGGACCGGTTGATTATGAGCAGGATATTACGGTCGTATTTGAAGAAACCGAAGAAAATGAAAATTGGTTTATTCAATGGCAGCCAGCTTTGATTCTTCCTGAGCTCGAAGCGGGAGATCAAGTGAGAGTCGCCGACTCACCGGGAGTACGGGGTGAACTTTTTGACCGAAATGGAAATCCGCTTGCTGTAAATGGAACAGGCTATCAAGTGGGGGCCGTTTCGGGAGAACTGACAGATGAAGCAAAAACTGAACTGGCAGAAGAATTGTCGTTAAGCACAGAAACGATTGACGAGCAGCTGGCGCAGGATTGGGTGCAAGCCGGCCAGTTTGTACCTTTGAAAAAAGTACCCAGTTCGCAAAGAGATAAAGTCGCCGGACTGTCCGAGCTGGATGGGATTACGTATCAGGAAATTGAAATGCGTGAATATCCTTATGGAGAAGCCGCCTCGCATTTAACAGGCTACATTGGTGACATTACCGCTGAGCAGCTTGAAGAAATGGAGGAGGAAGACTACACCGCAAATGATCAAATCGGAAAGCGGGGTCTTGAGCAGCTTCTGGAGGATCAGCTGCGGGCGGAAACAGGAAGAAGTATTTTGATTGAAAAAAGTGAAGAAGAAACAGTCACTGTTGCGGAGCAGCCTGCAGTAGATGGAGAAGACATCACCCTGACCATTGATGCCGAGCTGCAAAAGACTTCGTATGAATCGATGAAAGGAAAACAGGGAACAGCAGCCGCAGTTGACCCTGAAACGGGAGAAACACTCGTCCTCACGAGCTCTCCGGGCTTTGATCCGGGTGAATGGTCGCTTGGGATCAGCGGAGAACGGTATACCGAGCTTTCTGAGGATTCTGATGCACCGCTTTTAAATCGCTTTGCAGCAGCCTATGCACCGGGTTCCACCCAAAAAACGATCACCGCTGCGATTGGTCTTGAAGCAGGAACGCTCGACCCGGAAGAAGGCTATACAATTAATGGATTGGAATGGCAGGATGAAGGCTGGGGAGACTTTGCAGTCACACGGGTTCACGAAGCGCCAAATCCGATCGATTTAAATAAAGGACTCGTTTTTTCTGATAATATTTACTTTGCGCGTGTAGCATTGGAAATGGGAAAAGAAACCTTAATTGAGGGACTGGAGAATATGGGATATGGCGAGGAACTGCCTTTTGTTTATCCGATGTCTGATTCTCAAATTTCCAACGATGGATCGATTGGTTCTGAAGGACAGCTGGTCGATACTTCCTACGGTCAGGGAGAAATGCTGACAAATATTCTTCATCTGGCTTCCATGTATCAGATGGTCGTTAACGACGGGGTAATGATGAAGCCTTTGCTTTATGAAAGTGAAGAGCAGGAAGTATGGAAAGAAGGCCTGCTGTCGCCGGAGCATGCAGAAATTCTCCGCGGTGATTTACGGGAAGTTGTAACAGCAGGCTTCGCAAGTCCCGCAGACATTCCTGAGGTTCAAATTGCCGGGAAAACCGGCACCGCTGAACTTAAGCAGTCCGGAGAGGAATCTGGAAAAGAAAACGGATTTTTCGTAGCCTACGACCAGGAGGACCCTGCGTTCATACTGGCTATGATGATTGAAGGAGTAGAAGAAGAAGGCGGAAGTACGTATGTGTCTGAGCTCGCTGCAGAAGTATTTCAAAACCAGTAAGCGTACCGGCAGCTAAAAAAAAACAAAGAATGTATGAAACACAATAGAAATGGCAAACTACCCTCGAGAACAAAAGGAGGGTATCATCCATGCAAAATCAACAACAGCAAAATATGCAGCAATCAGCTTCAATGTCCCAGACGCTTAATCATGGAGGACATGAACTGTTTGATGTCAGTGAAGTATTATCCATGTCAATCGGTGTAATCGACCAATACACACTCTTCCGTGAGCATGTGAAGGATCAGGAATTAATGCAGATTCTTGACCACCAATTGGATTTTTTAAAGCAGGAATACAATACAACGCTTGAAATTTTTCAAACCGGTGCCAAGCCGTCACAATCCATCAAGACGTACGACATGAAAATGGATCAAGGAAATTCGACCGTTTTTGGGCTTACACAAATGCCGCCTTCAAAACCAATCCAATCCGTTAATGAAATCAGCGATCAATCTATTTCAGGGTATATGCTGGGCCATGTTAAATCCGGTGCTTCGCTCAAAGCCATGACAGCACTGGAAATGACCCATCCCGTTTTAAGAAGAGCGGTGGCAGACAGCGTGCCAAACTGGGTGGAGATGGCCTACGAACTTTTCCTGTATCAAAACAGACATCATTATTATCAGGTGCCGCAGCTATCTCAAGGTGACATGCAGCAAATGATTAACGGCTATGCGAAAGCATCAGGGCCATCCGGCAGCCAAATGATGCAATAATCTAAAAGAGCTGCAGCGCTAAAAGTGGAGCGGCAATGAAGATATATTAATATAGTCTATGGAGCCTGAGACAAAAATCTGTCTCAGGCTCTTTGACCGTTGCCCTGCGCTTCAGCCTGCTGTCATCTGTCATCTCTTGCTAGAGCTGCCACTTTACGCTCCGCTAACCTGCTACTAACGAAATATACTGTTTCAACTTTTAGAACTTGTGCGGTTCCAGCCACATTAATTATCTCCCCGCTTCATGGATCACTATAAATTAAAAGAATCTCTCCTATCATAATTGTATTAAAAATTCTGACAATACATTGTAAAGCAATTTCAAATCCTCTATACTTTGTTTATTCGATACACTAAGGTAGCGTGATTTCTTTATTGGGCAGCCGCTTCATCCTCCATTAAATAAGCAGAAATATATGATAAACAAATTGGGAGCGTGAAAAAATGGACGTAGTTACGATTGGAGATGCCATGGTCTCATTGAATCCTCTGTCAAAAGGACCGATGAGGTATGTTACAACGTTTGAACGAAAAGTAGGAGGAGCAGAGCTGAATGCGGCGATCGGCTGCTCGAGACTTGGACTTAAGACGAAATGGATCAGCCGGCTTGGAAATGACGAGTTCGGCCGCTACATACTAAATTTTGTAAGAGGGGAAGGCATTGACACATCTGATGTCCGGCTGGTGGACCAGTATCCGACTTCTGTCTATTTTAAAGAGGTGTTGGAGGACGGCAGCGGCAGGACATTTTATTACCGTTCCAACTCTCCAACGACGACGCTTAAAACAGAAGACCTTTCTGCCTCCATTTTTTCCGGAGCGAAGCTTCTTCATGTCACCGGAGTCTTCCCGGCTGTTGATAAAGAAAAGAATGTTGAGTTGATTAAACAGGCAGTCGTACTGGCAAAACAGCAGGGGATGCTTGTCTCTCTTGATCCCAACATACGATTAAAGCTCTGGAGCAAAGAAGAGGCAAAAGCGGGTCTTACTGAATTGATGCCTTATACAGATATTCTGTTAACCGGAGTGGAAGAAGCAGAAATTTTATTTGGTACGGCGGATCCGGATGAAATCATTGCCGAAAGCATCGAGCACGGAATTTCATGGATTGCCATTAAGCAGGGTGAAAGCGGGTCGATTGGCTATCATCACTCAGAAAAGCTGGTTTCCCCTGCAGTTAAAGCCCGAAAAGTTGTTGATACAGTTGGAGCGGGAGACGGCTTTGATGCCGGCTTTATCTACGGGGTGTTGAACGGATGGACGCTCGAAAAAACGCTGCATTTTGCTAATACAATGGGTTCAATGGTTGTAAGTGTTTCTGGAGATAACGAGGGTCTGCCTTATTTGGATGATGTATTGGTACAGCTGGGTGAAAAAGAATCAATTGAACGTTGACGCTGAGCAGCCGCAACACGCGTAAACATGAGGAGGGATAGGAGTTGAAAGCTGATGACACATATAAACAGATGGCTGGTGAAAAAGCAGCTTCGTTTGTTCAAGATGGGATGATCGTTGGGCTCGGATCAGGATCCACCATGTACTGGATGGTAAGAAAGCTGGGTGAACTGGTTCAAAAAGGACTTACCATAAAGGGCATACCAACCTCCCTTCAGACGGAAAAATGGGCAAAGGAATTTGGAGTTCCGCTAACCTCTTTTGCTCAAATCAAAGACATTGACCTGGCCATTGACGGAGCAGATGAAATTGATCCGGAATTCCGGCTGATTAAGGGTGGAGGCGGCTCTCTAGTCAGAGAAAAAGTGGTCGCTGCTGCGGCTAAACAATTTATTATTGCCGCTGACGAAAGCAAAGTGGTCTCCAAACTTGGAAATTTCCCTTTGCCTGTTGAAGTCGTCCCATTTGGCTTTGAAGCCACTGCGCTTCAACTGGGAAAACTCGGCTGCGACCCACAGGTGAGAAAAAAGGGAAACGAAAGGTTTAGGACGGACAACGGGAATTTCATTTTAGACTGCTCGTTTACAAGGATTGAAGACCCTGTTTCTCTTCACCATAAAATAAAATTGCTTACAGGAGTGGTGGATACAGGTCTTTTTCTGAACATGGCAGATGCAGTGATTCTAGGCAATCAAAGAGGAGCCGAAATGATGGAGAAGAGGAGGGGCGAAAGATGAATTTACTTGAAAAATTGACAGACTGCGGGATCGTAGCGGTGGTTAGGGGGTCCAATTCTGAAACCATTATCGAGATCGCCCGTGCATTAAAAAAAGGCGGTGTTTCAGCATTAGAAATAACGGTAGAAACACCAAACGCCATGACAATTATTGAAAAAGCCGCAGCAGCACTTGAAGAAGAGGGGATCATCGTAGGGGCGGGAACTGTTCTTGATGCAGAAACTGCACGAGCAGCATTGTTGTCTGGTGCAAAGTTCATTTTTTCTCCTTCGTTCAATCCTGAAACCATTAAAATGACAAAACGCTATGGGGCAGTCAGTATCCCGGGAGCTATGACTCCCACTGAAATTCTAAATGCCTATGAGCATGGAGCGGATATGGTTAAGGTATTTCCTGCCAATGTAATAGGGCCTGCCTTTTTTAAAACCATAAAGGGGCCACTACCGCATATCCCTCTCATGGCAACAGGCGGAATCGATCTTGATAATGCAGCGGATTATATTGACGCAGGTGCTGAAGGATTGGGGGTTGGCAGTACCCTGGTGCCCCTGCTGCATGAGGTAACTGATCATGACAAAGAAAAGATAGCAGCAAGGGCTGGTGCCTTTGTGAGGATCGTTGCCGAGACCAAAAAAATGAAATGCGCTTTTTCTTAACTTCGTTTGCTGATCGATTTCAGATAAATTTGTGCATCTTTCATCCTTATTCATAAAGCGCGGAAAACAGGCTCATACTTGTAAAAGGGCAGGTGTTTTACTGAAAGGATGAGATTGATGGAATGGGATTTACTATGGAAAGCTGTCATCATCGTGCTGGGAGGAACGTTTCTACTACGGTTTGCAGGTCGAAAATCAATTTCCCAAATGACGCTGACACAGACAGTCATCATGATCGGAATTGGATCTCTTTTAATCCAGCCTTTAGCTGGTGAAAATATCTGGACCACATTGATGGTTGGAGCAGTGCTTGTTGTCACGCTGGTAGGGATGGAATTTTTTCAAATAAAATCAGATGGTGTTGAAAAAGTGATTACTGGAAAATCTAAGATCATTGTTGAAAATGGACATCTTCATGAAAAGAATTTACGGAAGCTGCGCTTAACAGTGGATCAGCTTGAAATGAAATTAAGGCAGCAAAATGTCTCGAAAATCACTGATGTGAAATGGGCCACTTTGGAACCAAATGGGCAGGTAGGCTTTGAATTAAAAAAAGACGCAAAACCGATAACTGCTGCTGAATTTCAATTGCTTCAGCAGAAACTTGATCAAATTATGCAGCATCTTGGCATTGTAAGCGATGCAAAAGAACAGAGTACAGAGGGGGCTGCCCAAGATCTTTTTTCAGAAATTCATGAGCAGGAACATTCAGTCAATCCCCCCAGGCATTTGCAATAAAGGCTGTATAAAGAGAGAAAGGGGCATGCTCCGTAGAGTCTTTTTTCAGAGCTGCCCACATCTTTGGTTATTAGGATTCAAGGAGCTTATTCAGTCAGACCATTTACCCCTCATCGTATCGATAATAATCCTGTGAATGATAGACTTCAAACCCGCAGGACTGATAAAGCCCCAATGTATGCTGATGATCAGCTTGAACTTCCAAATGAATCTCCTTTTGGGAGATCGATTGTTTTTGAATGACCTGCTGCAGGGCACTGCGGCCAATGCCTTTTCCTTGATAAATGGGCAAAATCGCAAAGCCATAGATCCACAACTGGTTGTCTGTCCGGTGAATCCGCAGCTTTCCAACGCCGCTGCCTTCATGCTCAATGATGTAATTTGTCTGGCCATGCTCCTGCTTCCTTAGGTTCCAATGCTGTTCGGCTTCTTCTTTAGTGGTGTTAAACGCTTCAATATCCAGGCGGATTTCAAGCTCCTTATCCACTTCCTTTGCTTTTCGAACCACCGCTTGACTAGAAGGCGCCAATGCACCGGGCAGCCACTTCATTTGATATTCGGTAAAGGAATACGTACAAGGCATGGTTTCTAAAAAAGCTTTTCCTGACAAGGATTTCGCAGGGGTATTTAACAGCACCTTCGTGTATTTTTTTTCCTTGAAATAACTCGCTGCTTCTTCCATAAAAGAAGAAAAAATACCTTTTCTTCGATGAGCAGGATGTACCATTCCGCAAACCTCTGCCGTTAACCCAAATCCATAGACTGCCATAAAGCCAATTAAAACTTTTTCTTCGTAAGCCTTATAGACTTTTAAACCATCCGGATTGTCCATGGCTAGCCAGTCTTCATTTAGCTTAAGCTGGATATCATCCTGTTTTTCACAAATTTTCTTCAATACATCGATTTCATTCAGCTCTTTTTTACTTAACATCCTGTCACGCTCCATCTTTAGTAAACTTTTAATCAGGTAAATTCTATTTGCTTCAGCAATTCTTTTACATCAAGATCTACTGAAGCCCAGGTTGATATGTCATTCCAGGCGTCCTCCAGCGGCTTCCACGCAACGGCGAAATGAATTTGAACAATTTCATTTTTTCGGATGGCAGGAAGCTCAACATGAAAACAAAGATCTTTTTCCATCTCGACTAATCCATATGATTGATAAGGCGGCTTAAAGGATCGGTCATGTAAAGAAAATGGCAGAAAATCCTGAGCACTCTCACGATAAAGCAGTTTTTCTTCATCTTCTGTTCCAAGCGATACATGCCACTTTTTATCATGCATTGTCAGGGCTTCAAAATGTTCTCCGCCACCTGGTCCAGTGTCGATATGCACTGAAGGATTCGGCACCAACCCGGTTTTGAATCGAAACGTACGCGCGTCTTCATGCGCCTTCAGCCTCCAGATTCCTGCCATGACTTTATCCACTTGATAAGGGACCGGCACTTCAGAGAGG
The DNA here is from genome assembly GCF_050107735.1 of Jeotgalibacillus proteolyticus. Lineage (GTDB taxonomy): Bacteria > Bacillota > Bacilli > Bacillales > Jeotgalibacillaceae > Jeotgalibacillus > Jeotgalibacillus proteolyticus_A. Next base: position 9,504 of record NZ_JBNILO010000011.1, on the reverse strand, counting down.
AGGAGTTCCGCTTCAAACCCAGGCTGTTTAAATGAATGCACGATCACTCCGCTGGTCAATTGATAAGTGGTCATAGGAGCATCGCGAGTTGTTTGAAAAGAATCAGCCATCCCAGCTTCAAAATAAACAGGGCCAAGAGGTGTTTCAATCCATGTCATTTGATTGAAAACTACCTGAGGGGCGGTCTTACTTGCAAATAGATTCATGGCTTAACCACCTTTTCAATTCTGGTTCAGTTCGCTACTCTAATTATACTCAATAAGAAAAAAGTAAACCTGGTTTTTGAACACAAATGGTAAAGGAGGAAAAGGAATGAAGCATCCAATTGACAATAAAATGAACACGGTTTTTGTTCATGTAACAGATCTTATAGTGTCTGCTGAGTGGTACTCAAAATTACTGGGCGAGGAGATAAATACGGAAGAAGTTCAGCTGCCTGTATGGAATATTAAGATACAGGGGCATACAGGTCTGACCCTGGACGCTGGGAGAGGCGGTCAGAAAGATATTCAGCCCAGCCCGTATCCGCTATTTAATTTTCACACAGACGATCTTGAAAAAGCGCTTCAATTTGTAAGGGAAGAAATGAAAGTCGAAGAAATACTTGAGAAAACCGAGTTTGACGACTTTTCCTATTTTTTAATTAAGGATCCGGATCGTCACTGCATTATGATTTGCACGGGGTAAAAAAAGAATTGTTCTATTTACTAATCTTTAAATGGCGTACATTACCATTAAAAGAACTAAATAAAAAGAAGGATATAAAAAGTAAAAAAAGAATCTTATTATAGAGAGGACATTAAAAATAAGATCTAATTCAAAAAAGGAGTGAAAACCTGTGGCACATTCCCTGACTAAAATAACCCCTTTTTTGATGTTTGAGGGGCAGGCAGAAGAAGCAATGAATTATTATGTTTCTATTTTTGATGATTCTGAGATTATTAATGTACAATATTACGGACCAAATGAATCGGGAGAAGAAGGAACCATTCTGCACGCAACATTTTCCCTTAATGGCCAGGAGTTTATGTGCATAGACAGCAGTGTGAAGCATGAGTTTTCATTTACCCCTGCCATCTCTTTTTATCTAAACTGCGGCACAGAAGAAGAAATTACACTTGCTTTTGACTGGCTGTCTGAAGGAGGCAGCGTGTTAATGCCTCTTGCATCGTATCCTTTTAGTCAAAAATTCGCCTGGGTCAGCGATAAGTTCGGCGTAACCTGGCAGTTAAATTTAGTAAAAAATTAAACCGCCGACGCTGTAAATTAGTGTGATCATTTTAAGGTAAAGAATTTAGAATTAGTCATTATCCATCGTAAAAAAACCATCGCAAAAAAATTATAGTAAGGTAGTTTTGAAAGATGGGAACGGGGTATATATTCATTGTAACCACGTAAACCGACGGTGAGGCAGCAGGGAAGTCCCGCAGGATGGAACGCTGTTTTGACGATTTGTAGTGGGAGCCGAAGACAGATTTGCTTTCTTAAAACGAGTATCATATTTCCTTTCAAAACGGAGCGAGTGAGCCAAAAGAAAGCAAATCTTTTTCATAATAACGAGTGAAATGTATGATCGAATAGATGGGCCTTTACCTGATGGGGGTAAAGGCTTTTTCCTATTTAAAGCGATCGCTTTTTGTCGAAAATCTTTTCTATCGACAAAACCCTTACCATACGTCTTTCTGCTTGCATCTTGGGTGAAACAGAAAAAAAGCGATTAAATACCGACCATCTGCCTATGGTATGAGAAAGCTTTTTCTGGCTGATTGAAGCAGCTTCATATTTCACTCTTGTTGACAGCGCAATATTAAATGGCTTTTTCATTGTTCGGTACTTCTTTGTCATTTGTCTGCTGATGGATATTTACAAAATATATCCATAGCCTTTTCGTTTCTTCTTCCCTTGCGCAAAAAAAGGCCCCCCTGATAAAAAAGGGACCTTAACCAAAACATTTGGGTATTACGCTAATGAACTTTTAATCGACATCTCTACAAGTGAACGCCAGCGCGCATATGCCATTAAAACCTCAGGTGTCTTTTTAATGGAATCCACCATGTTCTGAACTCTCTTCAGCATATAGGAAAGAACTTTGCTGCTCGGCTTTTGAGACAAAATTTCTTTTTCAATTGCCTTAATGGCATTGGAGATCTTGTTTATATCATGATCCGAGCAGTGTTTACAGTCATTCAGGCGAGTCTCCAGTTGAGAAGAGGCAACTTTAATGCAGTTAATCACCGGCTGATCTGCAGCTTCTACACTCATTTCCTGCTCAAGCTGTTTTTGAAAATAGTTATAGTCAATCATTTTAATCTTCTCCTAATGTGTATTTTAATCTTTACATACCTCTTTTTCTCCGTCTCAAAACGGGTATATTTTCCTGTTATTAATATAGTGAAATAGGAAATGTCGAAAAAAATAGAATATCCCTTATTTTAGCAAAATCTTCACATGTCTATACAGCCGAAATATCTGCATTTGACAATAATTGAAGATCCTTCTACTATTAGTTACATAAAGTAACTGGTTGGGTTTTTTCGCACAAAAATATAGGTATGATAGGAGAAGTGGAAATATGACCTTTCATCAGCCACCTGCCTCTTTCGTAGGAAAAATTGAATTAGTGGTTTCGGATATCGCACGTTCTTTGGCTTTCTATGAGCGCATCGTTGGACTTAGATTAATCAGCAGAGATGAAAAAAGTGCGAAGCTGTCAGCGGATGGTTCAAAAAGCATCCTTTCACTTGTTCAGCCGGAGGAAGTAAAGCGAAAAGAGTCGCGGACCACTGGTCTCTACCACTTTGCACTTTTACTTCCTACCAGAAGTGATCTATCTGATTTGATCGCACATTTAGTAAAGAACGGAGTAAAAATGGGCGGCTCAGATCATGGGGTAAGTGAGGCTGTCTATTTTGATGATCCGGATGGCAACGGCATTGAAGTATATAGAGACCGCTCTCATACAGAATGGGATTGGCACGATTCTCAAGTTAGTATGTCAATTGACCCTTTAAACATACAAGAATTATTGAGCGGAGAACAAAAGGAGTGGGGGAAAGTACCGGAGAAAACGGTAATTGGCCATCTCCATCTTCATGTATCTGAGCTTGGTAAAACGGAGGAGTTTTACAGAGAAGCCCTCGGTCTGGATGTGGTCAGCCGATTTAATGGACAGGCCCTCTTCATGTCAACAGCGGGCTATCACCACCACATCGGTTTAAACACCTGGCAGGGGGTGGGGGCTCCTCCTCCATCAAAAAACAGTGTCGGACTACATTGGTTCTCTTTTGTTGTTCAAGATGAGAATGAAAAAATGAAGGCGGTCGAACGGCTACGAAAATTAAAGTACATGGTGAATGCTAAGGATGGAATGTTTTGGACGAAAGATCCCTCCGGTAATCAAGTCATTATCATAACAAATGAAGAATTCAGCCGTTAAAAAGCAAAAAAGTGAAGGTTTCTTCAGGCAGGAAATTGACTGTGGTTTGGAGAATATAGAAAGGGTACTAGGATCTAACTGTGCTTCTTCATTCACGGAAAAAGAAACATAAGGGAGGAAATGAAATGGATAAAATCAGACTCATTCCTTTTCAGGTTCAGGAAATCCATTCTGTTTCACAGCAAGCTCTGCCAGAAGGCATCAAAATGATTCAGGCTCCCGAGGTTTGGGAAGAAGCCGAGTACGGTGAAGGGCAGGTCATTGCAATCATTGACACAGGCTGTCAGTCCGATCACCCTGATCTGGCCGGGAGAATCGTAGGCGGCCGTAACTTTACCGCTGATTACGGCGGTGACACTGAAAACTACAGTGATAATAACGGTCATGGTACGCATGTAGCGGGCACAGTAGCTGCTTCAGGCATGGAGGGTGAAGGAATTGCAGGAGCTGCTCCAAAAGCCGGGCTGCTGATTTTAAAGGTGCTGACTGGCTCAGGCAGCGGAAGCTACCAGGGGATTGTTGATGCTATACATTATGCAATCGACTGGCGTGGGCCTAATGGCGAAAGCGTCTGCGCTATGTCTATGTCTCTGGGGGGACCTGCAGATCTGCCTGAGCTTCACGAAGCGGTAAAGCGTGCCGTCGATGAAGGAGTTGCTGTTGTTTGTGCAGCAGGAAATGAAGGAGATAACAGACCGGATACAAATGAATATGCATACCCCGGCGCCTATGCAGAAGTGATTCAAATTGGTGCCATTAATTTCAACAGAGAGATCGCTCCTTTCAGCAACACAAACGATGAAATCGATCTGGTAGCCCCTGGGGTTAACATACATTCCACCTATTTGGATGGGCAATACGCCAACCTCTCTGGCACGTCAATGGCTACACCACATGTTTCCGGTGCGCTTGCACTGATTAAAAATATTGCTGAAAAACGCTATGAACGGCAGCTAAGTGAGGCAGAACTTTATGCACAGCTTGTTAAAAGGACGGTTCCTCTTGGCTATCCAAAAACGGCAGAAGGTAACGGACTCCTAGCGCTTGACATCCTGGATCAATTTGATAAAGTCTTTAGAATGTATAATGCATGCTTTGGAGATACATCTGAGAGTAATAATGAAAATAAAACAGTAAATGTTAGTACTAATAAGGGCAGGACTTACCGTTAGTATGAGGTGAGCGCAGCAGAAAGTGGCGACGCCAGCAAACCTTAGAGGGAAACGGAGACCTAAGCATAGCGAAGCGTGAAAAGGTCTCGCGAGTTGTTCTCTCGCGAATCATTTCCCTGAAGTGCAGTGAACTGTTTGCAGAGCCTGAGACATGTTTGTCCCAGGCTCTTGATACTTCTATTTCAGCAACGGTTAGTAGAGGTGAAACTGCTATAAGAAGAAAAAAATCAATCTGTTGACAATATACCTATAGGGGTATATAATCAATCTTGTTCAACTAAAGGAGGTACTCATCATGGACTACGATGATAAAGTAAAAAATCGAGTAAAACGAATAGAGGGTCAATTAAAAGGGATTCTGCGTATGATGGAAGAAGAGCAGGATTGTAAGGACGTAATTGTCCAGCTATCAGCTGCGCGGACGGCTATTGACCGCACGATGGGGGTCATCGTCAGCTCAAACCTGGTTGAATGTGTGCGCAAAGCAAACGAAGACGGGGAAGACACTGACGCGCTTGTGCAGGAAGCAGTAAATCTACTTGTAAAAAGCCGCTAAAAATAGAAAGGTTGACAACCCTTTTTATTTAAGATAAATTATACCCCGTGGGGTAAATTAAATTTTTTTGAAAACTATAATACCCATAGGGGTAATAGGAGGAATAAATAATGTCAGAACAAAAAAAGAAAACAACCATCGTTTTATTCAGTGGGGAATATGACAAAGCAATGGCAGCTTACATTATTGCCAACGGCGCAGCAGCTTACGATCACGAGGTGACGATTTTCCACACGTTCTGGGGACTAAATGCCCTGCGAAAGGAAGAGCTCGTACCGGTTAAAAAAGGATTTCTTGAAAATATGTTCGGGCGTATGATGCCCCGCGGCGCTGATAAAATGCCGCTTTCAAACATGAACTTTGCAGGTATGGGACCCAAAATGATCAAGCATGTGATAAAAAAGCACAGTGCAATGACACTTCCGGAGTTAATAGATTTAGCAAAAGAGCAGGATGTAAAGTTGGTAGCCTGCACCATGACAATGGATCTTTTAGGTCTTCATAAGGATGAACTTGTACACGGCCTGGATTACGCTGGAGTAGCCGCTTATCTTGGAGACGCTGAAAAAGGAAATGTCAATCTATTCATCTAGAGGGGACTGTTAAAAATGGAAACAGCATTACTGATAATTGCTGTGATTGCGCTGGGGGTTATATTCGCAAACAAAATGGGGTTTTCCTCAAAAGGTATTAAACAATCCAGTACAGAAGAATTACAAAAAAATCTAAATCAAAAAGATAAACAATATGTGGATGTCCGGACACCTGCTGAATTTAAGCGGGGTGCGGTTCCCGGGTTTCGAAATATTCCCTTAAATGAACTGCCGAAAAGACTAAATGAATTAAAGAAGGATCAGGAAGTCGTGGTCATGTGTCAAAGCGGAATGAGAAGCATGAAAGGCAGTACCACACTTAAAAAGAAAGGGTTTAGTTCGGTTACAAATATTAAAGGCGGGATGTCTGCCTGGAACGGGAAGGTGAAAAAGCAATGAAACAAATGACACCTGCTGAGATAGAACAAAAGCTCTCAGCAAAAGAAGAACTCCATATAATCGATGTAAGAGAAACGGATGAAGTGGCACAAGGCAAGATTCCTGGTGCACAAAATATTCCGCTGGGACTGCTGGAGTTCCGCATGCATGAACTGGATAAAAAGAAAGAATATACGCTCGTCTGCCGATCCGGTGGAAGAAGCGGAATGGCAGCTGACCTGCTGGATCGTAATGGCTACCGTGTTGTCAATATGACAGGCGGCATGCTGGAATGGAACGGTAAAACGGAGTAAAAACAAAGGAGGAATAGAAAATGATACAAGCAAATGAAGTGCTGGATGCAAAAGGACTCGCTTGTCCAATGCCAATCGTCAAAACAAAAAAAGCGATGAACAACTTAGAGCCTGGTCAGGTGATTCATATTCAGGCGACAGATAAAGGCTCCACGGCTGACTTAAAGGCATGGGCCGAAAGTGCAAACCATCAATACCTTGGAACAGTGGAAGAAGGAGATGTACTGCATCATTATCTTCGTAAAGCAAGCGGCGAAGAAAAGGCTGAAACAACATATGAGCCGACAGTATCCAACGAAGAGCTTCAAGCAGCATTATTGAAGGAAGACAGTATGGTGCTGGACGTTCGTGAAGAAGCAGAGTTTGCCTTCAGCCACATCCCGGGCGCCAAATCGATTCCACTTGGTGCACTTGACGAAAAGGTAGATGGTCTTGATAAAGATAAAAATGTCTATGTCATTTGCCGTACAGGAAGCAGAAGCGATTTAGCTGCGAAAAAATTAACCGCAGCAGGCTTTGCCAAGGTCTACAATGTAGTCCCCGGTATGAGTGGATGGAATGGAGAAACAACATCTATATAAAAAATTTTAGAGAATATAATACGGTAGGGGGTACAAAAATGAGTGTAAAACCAATGACGGCGAAACAGCTTGCCCAAAAAGTAATCCGCAAAGAACCCATCTTTCTTTTAGATGTTCGAAATTATGACAGCTTTGCGGACTGGAAAGTAGAAGGAGAAAACGTTCAATCCATGAACATTCCGTATTTTGATTTGCTTGATGGAGTGGAGGACGTCTTGAAAGAACTCCCTGAAGATCGGGAAGTAGTTGTAGTCTGCGCCAAGGAAGGCTCATCGATTATGGTAGCTGATATGCTTGCTGAAGAAGGAGTAGATGTCTCTTATCTCGAGGGCGGTATGAAAGCCTGGAGTGAGCATCTTGAGCCGGTTAAAGTTGGCGATACGGTTCAAGGCGGTGAAATTTATCAATTTGTACGGATTGGCAAAGGATGTTTGTCCTATATGGTCCTTTCAAATGGGGAAGCTTCCTTGATTGACGCTACTCGCATGACAGATGTATATATTGAATTTGCTCAATCAAAAGGAGTTCAGATTAAACATGTGCTTGATACTCACCTGCACGCAGACCATATCTCTGGAGGCAGAAAAATAGCTCAGCAAACAGGAGCTTCCTATTGGCTTCCGCCGAAAGATGCTGAAGATGTTCCGTATTCTTATGAAGCATTGGAAGAAGGAAAAGAAATCACGACAGGTTCAACCACCATCCGCATACAGCCGATCTACTCGCCGGGTCACACGATTGGTTCTACTTCTTTTATAGTGGATGATGCTTACTTGCTTTCGGGTGATATTCTTTTTATCGACTCGATCGGCCGTCCGGATCTTGCCGGCTTGGCAGAAGACTGGGTGGGAGACCTGCGGGAAACACTTTACAGCAGATTCAAAAATCTTCCGGAAAAATTAATGGTGCTGCCTGCACACTTTATGATCATGGAAGAAGTAAATGACGATGGAAGTGTTGGAAAAACATTAGGACACTTACTTCGTGAAAACCATGGGTTGAATATAGAGAGCGAAGAGGAATTCAGAGACAAAGTGACGGGGAATCTTCCGCCGCAGCCCAATGCATACCAGGAAATTCGTGAGCTGAATTTAGGAAAAATCACAAAAAATGAAGAAGAGCAGCGTGAAATGGAAATTGGTCCAAATCGCTGTGCCATTCGATAAAACAGGAGGAGATTTAAAATGAACGTAACAAAAGTATTAGATGCTAAAGGATTAGCTTGTCCAATGCCGATCGTAAGAACAAAAAAAGCAATAGCAGATCTTCAATCAGGAGACATCCTGGAAATCCATGCAACAGATAAAGGAGCAAAAAGTGATTTTGTGGCATGGGCTGCTTCAGGCGGTCATGAACTTCTGAACAGTGCTGAAGAGAACGATGTATTAAAATTCTGGATTAAAAAAGCATAATCATTGCCAGAAAGAAAAAAGGGGAGGACAGATGGTTCTCCCTTTCTATTTTAGGGAGTGTGAGAAGCAATGGATATAGAATTTATTTTAATTATCTTTTTAATTGGCTTCGTCGGTTCTTACATCTCGGGAATGCTTGGTGTTGGAGGTTCCATCATAAAGTATCCTATGCTTTTATATATTCCGCCCCTCTTTGGTCTGGCTGCATTCAGTGCACACGAGGTCGCAGGAATCAGTGCAGTTCAGGTCTTCTTTGCAACCATTGCAGGTGTCTGGGTATACCGCAAAGGCGGCTATCTTAATAAAAGCCTGATTGCATATATGGGAGCCAGTATTTTAATCGGGAGCTTTATTGGCGGCTACGGATCTAAACTTATGCCGGAGGATGCCATCAATATTGTATATGGTGCACTCGCGTTAATTGCTGCTGTCATGATGTTTATCCCAAAAAAAGGATTAGACGACGTGGCACTGGATCAGGTTCGTTTTAATAAACCGCTGGCGGCTGTCTTGGCTTTGGTTGTAGGGGTGGCTGCAGGAATAGTAGGAGCAGCAGGCGCATTCTTACTGGTTCCAATCATGCTGGTCGTACTTAAAATTCCAACCCGCATGACCATTGCCTCTTCACTGGCCATTACGTTTATCTCATCCATCGGTGCAGCCGTTGGAAAAATTACAACGGGTCAGGTCGACTATTACCCTGCCCTTATTATGGTCATCGCAAGCCTGATTGCGTCACCATTAGGTGCTATGACAGGGAAAAAAGTAAACACCAAAATTTTGCAAGTGATCTTGGCGATCTTAATTTTAGCAACCGCTGTTAAAATATGGACCGATATTCTGTTTTAATTCAGGATATGCTGGGACAAAAATTTAAAAAAGTTTAAAAACAAGGATATATTTAGTAGTAGTAGGTGAGCGGAGCGGAAGATGGCGACTCCCTCGGGAACAATTGATATATCAGGGTTCCAAGCCATATTGATCGATTTTAAATTTTTTTTATACATGGTTCTTCTTCGAAGAACGTGTAATCTTTCCAGCGCATCAAAAATAAGGAATTGG
>NZ_JBNILO010000010.1:0-137103 GCF_050107735.1 Jeotgalibacillus proteolyticus | reverse complement strand
GCTCATAACCCGAAGGTCGCAGGTTCAAATCCTGCCCCCGCAATTACCAAGGTCCCGTGGTGTAGCGGTTAACATGCCTGCCTGTCACGCAGGAGATCGCCGGTTCGATCCCGGTCGGGACCGCCATTTTCCATGAATTCATTCATGGTTATTTTTTTTGTCTAAAACCGGCAAGCTCCAGAGTAGGGGACTTTGCCTTTCGTAAAAAATCATGTACACTAATAGAAGCTTACACATCATGACTGACTCCAAACGGGTGAGTCTTTTTTAATGAAATAATAGAATCGATCAAAGAGTTATCAATAAAGATGAAAAGATAAAAATGGGGGAACGTGCAGTGATTTATAACTGGAATTCAAACCATCCGGATGAAACTGCCGAATTTGCCTGTAAGCTGGGTGAGCTTCTAAAGGCCGGTGATGTGCTTACACTGGAGGGCGATCTTGGTGCAGGGAAAACCGCTTTTTCTAAAGGGGTCGCCAAGGGACTCGGTGTAACTAGAACGGTCAACAGTCCTACCTTTACCATTATGAAAGAATATATGGGAAGGCTTCCTCTTTATCATATGGACGTCTATCGTCTTGGAGAAGAGGGCGAAGATCTGGGTTTTCAAGAATACTTTGAAGGTGAAGGGGTGTGTCTTGTAGAATGGGCACACTTAATAGAAGAACAGCTTCCCCAGCAGCGGCTTGAAATCTCAATCTTTTATGAGGGTGAGCATACCAGACGATTTGAACTGCGTCCTGCAGGTGAAAGATACGAAGAGCTTTGTAAGGAGATTTTGCGATGAATGTACTTGTAATTGATACTTCAGCTGTTCCGTTGTCCATTGCACTTTTGAATGAACAAACGGTTTTAGCTGAAACAATGATCAACAGAAAAAAAAATCACTCGCTTCAGGCGATGCCTGCAATTGAATCCATGCTGCGATCCGTTGATCTGGCTCCAAAGGATTTAACACGGATTGTCGTGGCGAAAGGTCCTGGATCCTACACAGGTGTGAGAATTGGGGTTACGCTAGCGAAAACGCTGGCCTGGACACTCTCGATTCCGCTTGTTGCCGTTTCGAGCCTGGCTGCTTTGACAGGACCGGGCCGATATTTCAACGGCTTTGTCTGCCCTGTGTTTAACGCACGAAGAGGACAGGCGTATACCGGTTTATACACCTATAAAAATCAGGAGCTTGTTCAGGTGAAGGAAGATATGAACGGCTTGATGGAAGATTGGCTGGATGAATTAGTGAAGCTAGATGAAAAAATATTGTTTACAGGACAGGATGCAGCTGTTTTTCGTGAACAAATCGAGGACAAGCTTGGCGATCAGGCCGTTTTTGCTTCACTAGCAGAGAATATGCCGCGCGCAGCTGAACTTGGGTTAATCGGGATGAAAATGGAACCGGGAAATGTGCATGATGTCGTGCCAAATTATATAAGAATGGCTGAAGCAGAAACAAAATGGCTGGAACAGCAAAAGAAGGCGGATTCTCATGAAGGATGAGCTGGAGTTCCGCTGGATGACCATGAATGATATAGATGCGGTCCTTACTGTAGAGCAGGAATCGTTTTCTGTGCCATGGAAGCGGGTTGCCTTTGAAAATGAATTAACGGTGAACCAGTTTGCTAAATATCTTCTATTGGTGAAGGACGAAGAGGTCATTGGCTATTGCGGACTGTGGCTGATTATGGACGAAGCGCATGTGACTAACATTGCGATCCTTCCAAAGCTGCGCGGTCAGAAACTGGGCGAGCGATTAATGAAAAAAGTGCTCGAACTTGCGGAGGATGCCGGGGCAAGAACGGTTACACTTGAAGTGCGCGTCAGCAACGACATTGCCCGTTCTCTTTATAAAAAACTCGGGTTTTTAGATGGCGGCATCAGGAAAAATTATTATACAGATAATCAGGAGGATGCGTTAGTCATGTGGGTGGAATTAAGATGACAAACCAAACATTAATATTGGGAATTGAAACTAGCTGTGATGAAACGGCTGCATCTGTCGTTAGAGGAGGAACGGAGATTCTTTCAAACGTCGTTTCTTCGCAAATAGAAAGCCATAAACGCTTTGGCGGGGTGGTCCCGGAAATTGCCTCGAGGCACCATGTAGAACAGGTGACGATTGTGGTGGAAGAGGCATTAAGCCAGGCTGAATTGTCAATTGAAGATATCGATGCGATTGCGGTTACAGAAGGACCCGGACTCGTGGGGGCGTTATTAATTGGGGTCAATGCTGCAAAAGCGATCGCCTTTGCTCATGCAAAGCCGCTGATCGGTGTGCACCATATCGCAGGCCATATTTATGCGAACCGGTTATGCAAGGAAATGACGTTTCCTTTAGTGTCGCTTGTTGTTTCCGGAGGACATACAGAGCTTGTTCTCATGAAAGAGCATGGCTCCTATGAAGTGATCGGCGAAACGAGAGATGATGCAGCCGGAGAGGCGTACGATAAAGTAGCCCGAACACTTGGACTTCCATATCCAGGCGGACCGCATATCGACCGTTTGGCTCAAGAAGGCAAGCCGGTGATTAAACTGCCAAGAGCCTGGCTTGAAGAAGGGTCATTTGACTTCAGCTTCAGCGGATTGAAATCTTCAGTTATCAACACCCTTCATAATGCAGAGCAGCGCGGGGAACAGCTTGATGCGAAAGATCTCGCAGCCAGCTTTCAGGAAAGTGTCATTGATGTGCTGGTAACGAAAACAGAGCGTGCAGTCAGCCAATTTGGAGCTAAACAGCTGCTAATCGCAGGTGGTGTAGCGGCAAATAAAGGACTTCGTGACAGATTAAATGAAACCTTTAATGACCGTGCGGATATAGAACTAGTCATTCCGCCGTTGTCTCTTTGTACAGATAATGCGGCCATGATCGCAGCAGCCGGCACCATTTCCTATGAACAGGGGAAACGTTCGGATTATACGCTTAATGGGAATCCAGGACTGGAGCTCAGATAACAAAATCATCAGGTTATTTGCCTGATGATTTTTTAAATTGTAAGAACATTTGTACTTGTTCACAGTCTGTTGATAACCTGTTGATAAGTGTAAAATTCCTGTGTAAAAACTGTAAAAAGTTCAGTGTGTCGTTAACTGTGGATAATGTGGATAAAATCTATTTAGTATGTAGATAATGTGGAAAACGATCTTGATAACTGTATAAAAGCTGTGCGATTTGTGGGTAACTCTGTGGACTGTTACACGGATGTCATCGTTTCAACATATTTCGACTCATTTATATTTACATTAAAAAAGAGCGGATATTCACATCCGCTCTGAAAAAATCTATTCTTCCAGCTCTTCTTCAAGAGAAGCCCATTCTTCCATTAGTCCGTCCATGACCGCTTTTGCCTGTTCAATTGCTTCGTTGCATTCCATTACTTTTTCGTGATCCTGAAAGATGTCAGGGTCACAGAGAATGTTTTCATTTTCCTCGATTTGAGATTCGAGCTCTGTGATTTGAATTTCAATTTCTTCGAGTCTGCGCCGCTTTTGGCGTTCTTTCTTTTTTTGCTCCTTATCCATTTGAAAGCTGTTTTTGTCTTTCTGGGGGGACAGGGAAGGGTTGGCTGCTTCAGCCTGTTCACGCTCGTATGCTTCATGCTCTTCTTTTTCAAGCTTTTTCTCGATGTAATAATCATAGTCTCCAAGAAATTCTGTTGCGCCGTCAGGAGAGAGCTCAAGTACTTTAGAAGCGATGCGGTTGATAAAGTACCGGTCATGGGAAACAAACAGAATGGTTCCGGGAAAATCCATCAAGGCATTTTCGAGAATTTCCTTACTGTCAAGATCCAGGTGATTGGTCGGCTCATCTAAAATTAAAAGATTCGATTGCTGCATCATGAGCTTGGCGAGTGCGAGTCTTGCTTTTTCGCCTCCGCTCAGTGCGTTAACCGGCTTTAACACATCCTCACCTGAAAACAGGAAATTGCCGAGAACAGTGCGAATGTCTTTTTCGTTTTTCATCGGGTAGTCATCCCAGAGTTCGTTTAACACGGTTTTACGGGAATTCAGCTCTGCCTGCTCCTGATCGTAATAGCCGATGCTGACATTAGAACCATATTGAATCGTGCCTGCATGAGGTTCGAGTTTTTTTACGATCGTCTTCAGCAGAGTGGATTTCCCGACTCCATTGGGTCCGATTAACGCCAGGCTGTCCTGACGGGTGATCGATGTGGAGATATGGCTTGAAAGGGGACGATCGTAGCCGATTGAGAGATCGTTCAGCTTCAGCACATCATTGCCGCTTTGACGATCGATCGAAAAAGCAAAGCTTGCTGATTTTTCATCTCCTTGCGGGCGGTCCATTTTGTCCATTTTCTCAAGCTTTTTGCGCCGGCTTTGAGCCTGTTTGGTTGTGGAGGCACGAACAAGATTGCGCGCAATAAAGTCCTCGAGCTTCGCAATTTCTCCCTGCTGCTTTTCAAACTCTTTAACTTCACGCTCATAGCTTAAGGCTTTTTGGTCGAGGTAATAGCTGTAGTTTCCGTGATATTTGCGTGAGCGGTGACGGGAGAGCTCGACCACTTGATTCACGACCTTATCAAGGAAATACCGGTCATGCGACACAATCAAAATGGCGCCGGGATAGCCCTGTAAATATTGCTCAAGCCAGGACAGGGTTTCAATGTCCAAATGGTTAGTCGGCTCATCCAGGATCATGATATCCGGCTTGGTCAAAAGCATTTTACCCAGTGCCAGTCTCGTTTTCTGTCCGCCGCTTAACGTTGAAATGGCGGTATCATGATCCATCTGTCCAAAGCGCAGTCCGTGCAGAACCGAGCGGATGTCGGCTTCATACTGATAGCCTCCCTGGTCTTTAAACGCAACCTGCAGGGCGTCGTACTCCTTCATCACGCGTTCATAGCGCTCACTGTTTTCATACACCTCTGGGTCCGCCATTTGCCGTTCGGTTTCCCGCAGCTTAACTTCCATTTTTTTCAGATGGTCAAAGACAGACAGCATTTCTTCCCAGATCGACAGCTGGGATTCGAGTCCGCTGTGCTGCTCCAGGTAGCCAAGAGAGACTTCCTTTGGCTTGATGATTTCTCCTTCATCATAGGACATGCTGCCGGCAATCATTTTCAGCAGGGTGGATTTCCCCGCACCGTTTCGCCCAACGAGTGCGATGCGGTCTTTCGTTTGAACTTCGAGCTTTATATTGGAAAGAATCTCTTCAGCACCAAATGCTTTTGAGAGTCCGTTAACTTGCAGTAAAATCATTCAGGCTCACCTCATTTTCTTCCTTTCAGTGTATCGCATGAAAGAACAGATGTGCAATATAACGAATTTGTGAAAGAGCATGCAAACTTTGCACAGAGGGAACGGAATGGTGTATGATAAATTTAAATGGTTTGTATATATTGGATACAGAAGCGAAAAAATGCTTTTCTGCCTATAGAGAAACGCTGCACATCTGATGCATTTGCAGTCGGATATGTTGGAAGCGTTAACAGATTTTTGACTACTTCACATGATTTTACGGGCTACCGTTTAGATCATCCCATGATGGAGTCTAAAGGGAGTGAAACAATGAATCAGGAAATGAAAATACCTCAAGCGACAGCCAAAAGGCTTCCTCTATATTACCGCTTTTTGAAGAACCTTCATTCTTCAGGGAAGCAGCGAGTGTCATCAAAAGAGCTGAGTGAAGCTGTAAAGGTGGATTCAGCCACCATCCGCCGCGACTTTTCTTATTTTGGTGCGTTAGGAAAAAAGGGATATGGCTATAATGTTAATTATCTCCTGACGTTTTTCAGAAAAACGCTGGACCAGGATGAAGTCACGAAGGTGATTTTAATTGGAGTGGGGAATCTCGGGACCGCATTCCTTCATTATAACTTTTTGAAAAACAACAACACAAAAATTGAAATGGCGTTTGATGCCGATCCTAAAAAAGCAGGAACGTCGATTGGGGATGTGCCGATCTTTTCCATGGACGAGCTTGAGGAGCGGGTGGCGGACAGTGACATTGAAGTTGCGATCCTCACAGTGCCAGCCGGACCTGCACAGACGATTACCGACCGCCTTGTTCCGATGAATATTAAGGGCATTCTGAATTTTACGCCTGCGCGGCTGAATGTCCCGGATCAAATCCGCATCCACCATATTGATCTGGCTGTTGAGCTTCAATCGCTGATTTATTTTCTGCGCCATTACGGAGCAGAAGAAGACGTAGAACCGTCACAATTGGGTGAAGGAATAGAATAGCCAAACAAGCCCAAATGATTTATGATAAAACTACAGCCTTCATCATTTACAGACTGTTGCCTTAATGGGCATAAGAACGAAAAGGAGGTACATGAATATGCCAGGTCCAATGAGCCTAGTCATCATCGCGATTGTCGCTCTATTGATTTTTGGTCCGAAAAAGCTTCCGGAACTCGGAAAAGCAGCGGGCAGCACGCTTCGTGAATTCAAAGACGCAACCAAAGGTTTAGCTGATGACGACGATGATAAGAAGAAAGAAGAGAAGCACTAAAAACGGGATGGTGGCCATATGAACGAGAAAGATATGTCCGTCCATGATCATATAAATGAAATAAGAAAACGACTCATCATTGTAGTCGTTTTCTTTGTCTTTGCGATTGCCGTCGGATTTTTCCTAGCGGAGCCTCTCATGAAGTTTCTGCAATCCTCTGATGAAGCACAGCAAATGACGCTTAACGCATTCCGGGTGACAGATCCCGTAAAGATCTACTTTCAAATCATCCTTTTTATTGCGTTTATCATGACGGCGCCTTTAATATTATTTCAGCTCTGGTCCTTTGTCAGCCCGGGGCTTCATGAACGGGAACGGCGCGTAACGTTAAGCTATATTCCGGCATCTGCCCTATTGTTTTTAGGCGGCCTTGCCTTTGCTTATTTTATTCTGTTTCCGTTTGTGGTTCAGTTTATGATGAATTTATCCGACAGCCTCGGCATTGAGCAGGTCATCGGAATCAATGAATATTTTCAATTTTTATTTCAAATGACAATCCCATTCGGCTTTTTGTTTCAGCTGCCGGTGATCATGCTGTTTGTGACGCGGCTTGGCATTGTGACCCCGATGGTTCTATCCAAAATCAGAAAGTATGCGTACTTTGTGCTGATTGTGGTGGCGGCGTTTGTGACCCCGCCGGATATTTTTTCTCATCTTCTTGTAACGGTTCCGCTGCTGATTTTATATGAAATTAGTTTGTGGATTGCCAAAATCGGCTACCGAAAAGCGCTGAAAGCAGAAGCAAAGCAGCGGGAGATCGATGAAAAAGAAAGAAGAGAACGGATTGACCGGGAATTGGCCAATCAAAAAAGCAGCGGCGAATAATTTCGCCGCTACTTTTTTTGGTCTAAATGCTTTTTAATTCGAAAATGAAGCGCAATTAACCGGATGCCGGCTCCAATATCATAGGTCGCGAACAGAATGAGAAGGTACGCGAAAAATCCCCAGCCCTCTGAATTCACCGTATTAATCGCAAAGTACGTAAATACAACTCCAAGCAGCATGTAAATAATGCCGTGAGTTAACGGCTTCCTCATACAATCACTCCAATAATCCCGCGAAGCAGGATAAACATTGCTTCATTCATTTCCATTAGTTCCTCCAGCTGATCTGCAAACACAAACTGAACAAGTACCACAAAGGAGTTAATGGCAATATGCGCAATAATCGGGACAATAATACGCTTGGTCATCGCATAAAGGAACGCGAAAGCAAAGCCCATCGCTGTGTAAATTAGAATATGCGTGAAATCCAAATGAATGGCCGCAAAAATTAACGCACTCAGCATACCGGAAATAAAGAAATTATACTTGCGGTACAGCCAGCCGAAAATGACGCCCCGGAACACAATCTCTTCTAAGATCGGTCCAAAAACGGCTACGGCCAAAGCAGCCACCGGTACATATTCAAGCAGGGATATAATATCTGCCGTATTTTCAGAGCCCGGCTCAATGCCAATCAGCATCTCAATCATCGCTGCGACCATCTGACTGAAGAAGGCAAGGAAAACCCCCGCAATCGACCACACAACGACCATTCCTGCATTTGAACGCTCTCCCGGAAGATCAAGCGCGCCTTTACGCTTATTTAGAAGAATCAGCGTGATGATTAAGGTCACGAGGAAGCTGAAGAACACCCAGTAGCCGGCTGCATAGTTTTCCATCGCCGCAGGATCTGCATCTGTCCATCGCATACCGCCCAGATATAAAAGCGGAACGCCGACAATGCCGGAAAGCTGCATCACGATGTAAGCAATAATAATAATCAGAAAGGTTCGATTCACATGTATTCCCCTTTAATCCATTTTTCTCGACGTGCCGCAATACAAATGCCGATAAACTATATTCTACTAATAAAACAGACCCTCATCAAATTTAACCCCTCAAAAAAGGGCAGAATATGTCGGAAAAAAAGTAAACGTTTGTGCTTGCAAAAAAGGTGAGGATTCTTTATCATAATAACTGTGTTAGCACTCGGATAGTTAGAGTGCTAATAAAGAGAACACATATCTTAAGGAGGTTGTTTCACTTGTTAAAACCATTAGGTGATCGCGTAGTAATTGAGTTGGTAGAGTCAGAAGAAAAAACATCAAGCGGGATTGTTCTTCCGGACAGCGCAAAAGAAAAGCCGCAGGAAGGCAGAATTGTTGCAGTCGGAACAGGCCGCGTTCTTGAAAACGGAGAAACTGTTGCACTTGAAGTTTCTGTTGAAGACCGCATTATCTTCTCGAAATACGCTGGAACAGAAGTGAAATATCAAGGCAGTGAATACTTAATCCTTCGTGAGAGCGACATTCTAGCAATCGTTGGATAATCAACAACCACTTACTTATTAAATAAAGAGCACGATAAAATACATCAGGCAGACGGAATTTTCCCGGCGCCTGCAAAACAGGAGGAACCTTAACATGGCTAAAGATATTAAATTTAGTGAAGAAGCTCGCCGTTCGATGCTTCGCGGTGTCGATCAACTTGCAAACGCAGTTAAAGTAACACTTGGACCAAAAGGACGGAACGTGGTTCTTGAGAAAAAATTTGGTTCACCACTAATTACAAATGATGGCGTAACCATCGCAAAAGAAATCGAGCTTGAAGATGCATTTGAAAACATGGGTGCAAAGCTTGTCGCTGAAGTAGCAAGCAAAACAAATGAAATTGCCGGTGACGGTACAACAACTGCAACGGTTCTAGCGCAAGCGATGATCCGTGAAGGCCTTAAAAACGTTACAGCTGGTGCGAACCCTGTAGGCGTACGTAAAGGTATCGAAAAAGCGGTTGTGGCAGCACTTGAAGAGCTGAAAGCCATCTCTAAACCAATCGAAGGCAAAGAATCCATTGCACAGGTTGCAGCGATTTCTTCTGCTGACGAAGAAGTCGGTCAATTGATCGCTGAAGCTATGGAGCGCGTTGGCAACGACGGCGTGATCACGATCGAAGAATCACGCGGCTTCACAACAGAGCTTGATGTAGTAGAAGGTATGCAATTCGACCGCGGATATGCCTCACCTTACATGGTAACCGATTCAGATAAAATGGAAGCGGTTCTTGAAAATCCATATATCTTAATCACAGACAAGAAAATCGGCAACATTCAAGAAGTACTTCCTGTTCTTGAGCAGGTTGTTCAGCAAGGCAAACCGCTTCTAATCGTAGCGGAAGACGTAGAAGGCGAAGCGCTTGCTACACTTGTTGTGAACAAGCTTCGCGGAACATTCAATGCAGTAGCGGTTAAAGCTCCTGGATTCGGTGACCGCCGTAAAGCGATGCTTGAAGACTTAGCGGTTCTAACTGGCGCTGAAGTGATCACAGAAGACCTTGGCCTTGATCTTAAATCAGCCAACGTATCTCAGCTTGGACGCGCAGCGAAAGTAGTCGTAACAAAAGAAAACACAACCGTTGTGGAAGGTGCCGGCGAAGCTGACAAAATCGGTTCACGTGTAGGCCAAATCCGTGCTCAGTTGGAAGAAACCACTTCTGAATTCGACAAAGAGAAATTGCAGGAGCGCCTTGCGAAATTAGCTGGCGGTGTTGCGGTAATCAAAGTAGGAGCAGCAACTGAAACAGAGCTTAAAGAACGTAAACTGCGCATCGAAGACGCTTTGAACTCAACGCGTGCAGCAGTTGAAGAAGGAATCGTATCCGGTGGTGGTACAGCTCTAGTGAACGTCTACAACAAAGTAGCGGCAGTAGAAGCAGAAGGCGACGTGGCAACAGGCATCAACATCGTGCTTCGTGCACTTGAAGAGCCAATCCGTCAAATCGCACACAACGCAGGTCTTGAAGGCTCCATCATCGTTGAGCGCCTGAAAAAAGAAGAAATCGGCGTAGGCTTCAACGCAGCCAACGGCCAATGGGTCAACATGATCGACACAGGCATCGTAGACCCAACTAAAGTAACACGCTCTGCACTTCAAAACGCAGCATCCGTAGCAGCCATGTTCCTAACAACAGAAGCAGTCGTAGCCGACATTCCAGAAGAGAATGGCGGAGGCGGAATGCCTGACATGGGCGGCATGGGTGGAATGGGCGGCATGATGTAAGGGTTCTTGAAGCCAAGCATCGACTGCAATTCTGAGAAGTAGTTATTTTTAAAAAAATCAATAGCAAAAACCACTTCCTATAAAAATTAGGGAGTGGTTTTTTGTCTTATAAAAATTAGCGTATCAAGACTTTTTTAGATTATAAACATTTCAAGAAAACGACTATATAGTAGAATTATGATGTATGTGGAAAAATAATTATAAAATAGGCACCTAAAAAGTGGCCAATATTAATCTGCTGCAATTAAGTTGTGATAGTGGTTTGAACCATATCTATCCCATAATAAATACAGTTCTTCAACTTGTTCCTCCCTTAAATGTGAAAATGTTTTTATAAATTCAGAAAGAATATTTTGTTTTAGCGAAACAAAACCACCTTTTACTTGTTCTTCTTCAATCAATAAAAATAACAAGTGGTTCTTCCCAACAAATTGGTTTGTATATAGATTGTCAGAAGGCTCCATAATAATTAGCCTGAAAATTGAAGACGGACCATAAAGTTCGTAATAGGCAGATTTATTGTTACCTGAAAAATTATTTATTCCTGTTGAGTTTTCATCCATTAGAAGTTTTGGTCCATCTACAAATTTTCCGCGAAGAATTTTTTGGATTTCTTGCTCTTTATTAAGCATATACTCTATCCTCCCCTACTTGAGATAAGAAGTTATCAACGTTTTCTTTTAAGATATCGTATCCAAATGGTTTTTCACCAGTTGAAAGGTTGCTGGGTTCTAGTTGAATATATATTATTGTTTCCCCATAAACATGGTCAGCGATGACAGAATTTCTTCCCTTTTGTCTTGGGTATAATACAATAACTTGTTTAATAGGTGTTTTTACTGGATCTTCTATGTCCTTCGAATCAAAGTACTCAAGTTTCTTAAAATCTTTTAGCTGAGACTTAATATCTGGCTCAATCTCTTCGTTTATTAGATAACGATGATGTCGACATTTTGATTCAATAATAAGTCCTGCTTTTCCTGAATAAAGTCTCCCATCTAGTTTGTATATCGTAAGTCGAATATCAGGTCGTCTTCCGTCACTATTAAAATAACGACTATAACTTAAATCAACAATAGACGATTCAAGCTCTTTATCATAGGCAAGTTCAATATAATGGTCACTATGTGGTTTTTCAAATTTTAATATTGTATCTTGGGGAAGCGTTCCTATATGTTGATGAGGACTATCTTTATTAGCTAGCCATCCCTCTACCCAGCTATAACCATTCTCCCTCATTATATCAATTAATATACCTACATTGTAATATTCAAAGAGTTGCCAGGTTCTCCGAAATTGAACTCCTGGAATTTTAGAATTCACATGCTTAGTCTCTAATTTAAGTAATTCATTATATAATGTGTATAATCTCCTATAACGATGATCTTTTAAAAGCCTCTGGGTAACCTTTTTTGGTTTATGCGATGGCAAGGGCTGAATCCATGGTGCTTTCTCGAGGTCAGTAAAAATATACATTGTTTCCCGTAGTTGTTGTTTATACCTAAGATAAGAACTCCTTTCTTTTTCTAGTTCTTCAATCCGCGAGTTTATGCGTTTCCTTGTGTCTTTCAAACTCCTAAAAGTTTTTTTATATCCAAATGAATTTTGCCTCAGCTCCATTTGTTCACTATTATATTTTAATCGGGTTTGTTGCTGTTCCACCTTATTTGAAATAGAAACTATCTCTTTCTGAAAATTAACTTCAAGTTTTCTTATTGCTTGTAGAAAATAATTGATAATATACTTTACCCATTGATTTTCAATATTAATTAGAGTCATTTGAGCATGCTTTTCATAATGCAGCATTGGTGTATGTGGGAAAAAATTTTTTTGTCCACCTTTTTGAGCATACCATCTAAAACTTTTTCGATCGGGTTTTCGAGTTTTATTAGTAATATTATATTCACTAACTAGATCTGTGATAGGATCTTTAATTATAAGCTCAAAATTACGTCGCACATGATTCCTATGTTTATTAATAAACTGGAATAATTGTAATAATGTTGGATTAATATCAGGAACTGGAGCTGCCATTCCTAACCGTTGTTTAACTAGATCGTAAGACAATCCTTTTAATAAATTTTCAAGGTATTGCCTCAAATTAAGGAGCGACTCACTAGAAAAGTTTTTAGAAATAACGTTGTAATATGAATAATATCTTATTCCTTTAAAATATACTTCAAATGGGTACTGCCCAGGTACTAGCATATGTTCAGTATTTTCTCCAACCATGATGGTCACATTCCCATCTGATTCACTAATCTCAATAACTTCTTCTGTTTGATATGTTTCAACTTTTAACTTGCCACTAGGATCATAAGGACTATAAAGTCTTACTTGGACTTTTGCATATTCACTGACATCAATACCAGAGTATATAACCTGAGTATTATCTAATAACGCCTCTTTGACAATGGGGGGGGAATTTTGGCGATGTATAGTGAAATATACTCTAGGTCGCATATCCATTTAAAGTTAGCTCCCTTGCTTTTCGTTGTAAGTCTTTTTTCGTTTTATCAAAGCTACTTATCAAAGCAGATTCCTCACTACCAAAGAGCTTATACAATTCTCCACTTGGTTCTTCGTCATCACCTAAAGATCCAATTAGGTTTTCATAAATTTCAATTGGCCCTCTAATTTTCGTAATAACTCTTTGTTTAATGAATAGATCAATTGCTCTTTCCCGATTAATAATATATCCTCCCGCCAAATCATAAGGTAAGTTGTTTAAGTAATCGCCCATTCTTATTATATTTCTAATAGAGAATCCTTTTTGTGGATCAACCTTAGATATGGCAGCATCCAGTTGATCAAAAAATTCTAATTCAGAGTCTTTAAAAGCCTCCCAACAACCTTTTTCACTTTTCCAAGTTGAATAGACCTCCCCATAAGCATCCTCCAATCCTGAACTTTTTTGGCTATTATCTGTAAATTGTTCTAATTCCTCTTTAATCTCTTTAAAAGAACGTTTTTCTAATACTACAACGTTTGACCGGTCTAGTAGGCGGTCTGAAATATCTTTTGTAGTTTCATCGGTATTCATGGTTCCCACAATAACGAGGTTATTCTTTAATTTAATGCTATGCTTATATTTTTGACTGTTATGGCAAACGGAATCTTTGCTGTAAAGGTTTAGGAATCGTTCTCTTTCTTCTAGTTCTAATAATGAAATAAAAGGAGAAAAATAATGCTCAATTTGACTTAAGTTCATTTCATCCATTATAAGTAGATGAATTTGATTTTCATTTTCCTGAGCATGAATAAGAAAGTCAACCAACCCGGTTTCTGCAGGCATATAAAGACCTGTTGAAGGATTTAAATATCCCAATATATCTCCTGGTTCTGTATAAGCGGGAGATATAGGCATAATAAGCATAGTCTTTTTCTCCTGGCTTAGTCCTAATGCTTCTGCATAAGTCGTTGCTAATTTTGTTTTGCCAATCCCACTCTGTCCAGATAATATTGTTAGTGCACTTGATTTAAGGCTTGTATGGAAATTAATTAAGTCTTCCATGCTATATACCAATTTTTTCACCTTAGCAATTTGTTCAAGATCCCGGATAAATGTTTTTTCATCTAATTTTTGAGTAGATTCGTCTACTTCCTCAACTTGTATTAGGCTATCTTCTTTTGCTTGCTGTTCAGTGGTAGTGCTTTTTTTCTCCCAATCTCCAATAAAAGTTCCTTCAAAGTCTAATCGGTCTGCTATAGTCGTAAACATGAATTTTTCATCCATGAATACCAAGCTAGGTCTTTCAGATCCACTATTTTTTTGAATCTCTTCTTGAGTGATCATAATTCTTTTTACTGTAAAAGGAGAGATTATGACTCTAGCATGATGGTTTTTAGATGAATCAATTCTCCATTGATTTTCTTTTATATTTCCATATATATAGTCTCCACAGAGAATATAGCTTGGCGCAGGCATAGCATGATTATATTGTTCAAAATTTATAGGTTCTTCTGCTAACAATTTAGCTTCAAATTCAATTGGATCATGATTTACTCGAGGGACTGCATGATATTCAATACCCTCAATCCAATCTTCTTCCACAATAATGTCATCAATATTTTTGTGATAACGATCGTTTCTTTCTTGGTAAGTTAATACTGGTCTAAATAAAAGAAGTTTACCTTCAAGTTTCTCCCGAATAGCAGTAATCTTTTTGTTGATATCTGTACTATGTTTAAATTCTAAAGGAAGATTAATACTTTTGCTGCCAAATCCAATGTATAGATTTGACATACTTACCCTTTCTTGAACTAAAGTTATTTCTTTTGGTTCTTGGGTGAGGGGTTTAATGTAGAATAATACATCATTCATTTTTTCGGAATAAGTGACAGGTTCATCGTCATCTCCTAACCCTCTGGGGAGATAATCATTTTTCGAGGCTAAAACGCCTACCATGTAATTTTCTTTTATCTGCTCTAAGTGCCTTGTTGCATACGTTGTCATATTTTAGCTCCTTTTCTTATTAATGTTTTCATATAACCAATCCATTCAATTGCTTCCTTGATGTTATCAAAATCTACTGGGATGTAATCTTTATTACTTAATTGAATTTCTTTTTCAATTTCTCTAAATTTCTTTGTAGATAAGCCATTCATGGATAAGTAGATAGTTTTTAATGTTGAATTGTTTAAGAAAGAAGTAAGATTATGTTCAGCATGAATCAGAGGGATCTCTGGATATATTTCTTTAATAACCTCAAAATCATACATACATATTATTCCCCAATCAATAATAATGGAATTCTCATGTTTAAATTGGTTAACTCTTTCATTTTCTATAAGTTCTTGTATAACAAATTTCTTTTCAAGAGATCTAATCTCTTTATTGAACTTATTTTCTAACTTCTTTATTTCATTGCTATGTTTTACTGTGGTTTCATCTTGTTCAAAGTAAAGAATATTATATTTGTCCTCCCAGTCTTTAAGGGAATTAGATAACGTTTGAATCTCAGACTTTAATTTTTTATTATGTTTAGAAATAGTATTAATGTCAGATTTAAAATCCGCAATTTCATCGTTCTTTTCTTGAAGACGTGTTTTAATTGCTATTTGTTGTTCTTCAATATTTTTAATGGCATTATCGATTTTATCCTTAACGCTTTCTGAGTGAGATTTTAATGTATCGAATAAAGCCTCTATTGTAAGTAGGGTTAAGATATCAAAATCCTCTTCTGGGTGGGTCTCAATATAAGCCATATGAGAAATAGGTAACCTATATTTGTTATAAAAAGATTCTCTTTCGTTGTAGTATTGAAGAATGTCATAGTTCTTAAGTTGATCTTTACATTCTTCTAACTCTATTTTTAAATCATCTGGCTGAAAAGGTATCAAAAGCTCAACGACATTTTGAGGAGCTTTCTTACCTGCAAAATCGTGAAACTTTCTAATGAATTTTTTTAGATCATCTACATCTTGAAAACCTTCATCAAATTTAAATGGATTTTTTCCTTGTTTTATAATTTCCTCGAAATCATTAATTTTATTTCTGGTTTCTTGAGGATAAACTAATAGTAGATTTGCAAAACGTATGTAGTTTGGCACATCCTTATTTAGTTCACTCAATAATAATAAGTGATCTTTAAAGTTTTCCCCTTGCTGATCAGTAGTTTTTGTATATTTATTAATGTAAAGATAGAATGGATTTGATCCACCACTTCTTCTCATTCGTTTCATATTAGGGGTCATAGATTTAAAAACTTTTTTAATCTGAATTTTTTTTTGTTCGAGGGTAGCAGTTTCTTTTCTAGCGCCTGTAGGGTTCTCCTTAAAGAAAGTTAATATATTGTTTGCTTCATCATCATCAATTAACTCAACAAATAGTTCCATTTCTGTCACTTAATTTCACTCCTTTACTTAGGTTATTATACCATTATAAGGTATTTTTTTTTGATTTTTTTTCTAGCTTTGACATTAGATTATTGATAAAAAATACATTCACACAAAAGGGCATAGTAGAGAAATTTTTTGTTAAACAAATTTAGATTGACATGACTAAGTTGCATGATACCTTTAAAAATATATATAAATATTTGGAGGTGTATGATATGAGTAAGGTATTTACAATGTGCTTTGTTGAAAATAATAATCAAGTACTTTTACAAAGAAGAGTGAAGAAACCATTTAAAGGATTATGGAACGCGCCGGGCGGGAAAGTGGAGGCGTTCGAGTCTCCTCTTGAAGCATGTAAAAGAGAAATTCAAGAGGAAACAGGTCTGGCCATAGAAAATGTGAGTTTTAGAGGAATTATGACAGTTACAAATGAAAATCAAAAAAGAAGCGATGTACTAATGTTATTTCATACAAAAGAAGTTTCAGGAATCCTAAGTTCCTCTGATGAGGGTGAGGTAGCTTGGGTAGAAACTGAAAAAATATATTCTTATGAAAATACTCCTGAAAGTTTTACTTACCTTTTACCTTATATTCTTGAAACAGACAGTACACTAACAGGAAAAATAATTTATAATAAGAAAAGAATTGAAATATTTGATATTAATATATAATATGGAAAAATATAAAAAAGAAGGATTTAAAATATATATGCCGAATACTGTAATTAAAATAATTCAGTTTAGGAGGCATCTTGATTATGGGTAGTTCTGGTGTAGGACGTTTTGGAGATTATAAAGGAGATAATGAGCC
This sequence comes from Jeotgalibacillus proteolyticus, assembly GCF_050107735.1. Classification (GTDB taxonomy): domain Bacteria; phylum Bacillota; class Bacilli; order Bacillales; family Jeotgalibacillaceae; genus Jeotgalibacillus; species Jeotgalibacillus proteolyticus_A. The sequence goes on along the minus strand of NZ_JBNILO010000010.1, from coordinate 119,941 downwards.
GACTAGAGACATGTGCAGTATGGAAAGAAAAAATGTGGGGCTTGAGGAAGTTGGAAGATCAGCCTATTTTAATGTAAGTGAAAATGTTCCAGCGATAATGGAACCAGTCGTATTAAGTGAGCAATTAAAAAACGGACGTTTAGTTATAATTTCTGAAGAAACTGGTGAAGAAATCGGCTTTCTACCCAGTAAGTATAGCTTTTTATTAGCTTGTATGAGAAAAGGATTTAGATACAAAGGAAATGTAGCTTATAGCACTTCGAAGCCTATTCCGAAAGTTGATGTGGATTTATATGCAGAGGAATGAAACTAACAAGCGATTTTTGATACTTGGTGAAGTATTTACTGATGTGCATATAGACATATCAGAATCTCCATTAAGACTTGGGGGAGTTTTCCATAGTGCAAGAGCGTTTAGTGTTATTAATTGTGAATATGCTTTGGCTGCTATAGCCCCTAGGTACCTATTTGATAGTGTTGAGGAATTCGGAAGTAAATTGAATGCGCAACAAACTGCTATTGTAGGGGAGATATATGGATCTCCAAACGTAATTAACATTCAAGATTCTGCTGAAAACGGGGATCAAGGATATAATGATATATTAAGAAACCAGTCTAAGATCACGATAAATCACCAGCAATTAAATCAAATTATTCAAGAGTATAATCCAACGGACATATTAATTTATCCAGGTAAATACAGTTTTGAAAATATGTTTTCCGTGCTCGAAGGTTTTAATGGAAATTTACACATTGATGTTCAATACGAGTTTGAATTTCTTGAAAGTATGATTGCACACAATTTTAATTTCAGAACAATTATTCTTTCAACTTCATCTTTACTTTTTAAAGAAAACAATTTTTCTGTTACAAATTTGGTGAACTCATCGTTAAGGTCAAACACAAAATCATTTTTACTGAAAGAAAATAGAGGCGGCTCTACTTATTATGATACTACAAACCAAACATTTTATGAGGCTCCAGCTTTTAGAACGGAAACAGTGCATTCAGTTGGGGTTGGAGATTGTTTTAATGCCATTTATTTATCTCAACAGGGTCAAAGAACATATGAATCAGCTTTAAAAGTTGCTTCTTATATTGCTATGATTTATGCAAGTACTTTGGTCTTTGAGCAATTTGAGGAGCTTGTAACAAATTTGGATTTGAGTGAGATTGAAAATCTTCCAGCGAAAAGATTATCGTGGGGAGAAAGAGAAAAACATCATATATATATAGCAGGTCCTGATTTTCCAGATGTTGATACAAGATTAATTAAAGATGTATACAATAATCTAAAGTACCACAACTTTGTTCCCCACAGGCCGGTGGTTGAAAATGGCATTATTACAGGTGATGAAACCGAGGAACAACAGCAGGTGGCATACCAAAAAGATATAGCTTTGCTTAGAAAGTCCTCCGTTTTAATCGCTGTAATACTAAACGATGATCCTGGAACATATGTAGAGATAGGCTACATGGCTAAAAGCGGTAAACCCGTGATTATCTTTGATCCCTATAAACAAGTTAGAAACCTGTTCCTGAGAAAATCTGCAGATTACATTGTGCATTCCATGAATGAGGTGATTGACACAGTGTTCGAGGTATTGGGAAGAAGGGACTTTGAAACTATTGAAGAATACGATGCGCTATTACTTGCTTCTGGAGGATTGGACTCAACTGTTTTAGCATATAAATTATTATCAGAGGGCAAGAAAGTAATGCCTATATTCCTTGAATACGGACAGCATTTTGCGGATACCGAATTTAATACTCTATTAGATGTATTACCACCAAAATTGATCCCTCATATAAAAGTAATTAATATAGAGGACATTTATAAAAATTCTAAATCAAGAATGATAAAAGAACCTAATTTGTGGGTAGATGAGGTCGGTGCAGACGATTTATATCTTCCTTATAGGAACTTATTGTTCTTATCTATTGCTTCATCAATTGCTCAGACGCTGGGAATAAAAGGGGTTTATTCAGCTTTTATCAATTCCAACCATGCTAAAGAGATTGATTGTTCAAAAGAGTTTTTTGACAAATTATCTGGAATGCTTTCTGAATATGGCTCAGTCCAAATAGAAATGCCCTTTAGAGACTTTTCAAAAGCAAATGTTATAAAGCAGGGAATTCATTTAAATGTTCCAGTAGCACAAACTTACTCTTGCCAAGCTAATAGTACAACCCCATGTGGTGTTTGTCCAAATTGTGTTGATCGGCTTGATGGTTTTGAGTCTCTGCAATATCTTAATGTTAACCCCGGCCACTAAACCGGGAATCTTTGCGTTTTTGACTACCTAATTGTTGTTCGGTTTGCTTGGAAGGTATCCTGATTTTAGCAAATTGCAAAAGATAGTAGTTGCATTATTTAATATAATCTTTTATCAGGTACAAATTTAGAAGATATAAGTAAATTTGTTTAAATTTTTCATAAATTAGGATGTAAGAATCTCTATACCGTTGGGGAAACTGCCAATGGGTCACTATTATCGACACGGTATCATAGCCCAACTGAAAATGTACGTTCTGCACTTCCAAATGCAGCATCCCTAGCAGCCATGACCCTAACAACAAAAGCAGTGATAACTGACATTCCAGATCAGAAGCCGGACAAGGTTTGAATGGTTCATGACGTAATCTTCACCCCCTAAAATAGAGAAATCCCGCTCACTGAGTGAGTGGGATTTTTTATAATTACCTGAGCATGTGAGAGGTCTGCTTTGAACAATGCTTCCTTACTTCATTTTAATTTTGTTGATTGACCTTTATTGAAAAAGTAAGAGTTAATGATTTATTCATCAACAAATTCTCCAATCGCATTAGTAATATCAATAACATGACATACTAATGTCAAGTTCAAGAATTTACAATGAGTAAGAGGTGATAGCATGCAAAAAAGCAGGCTGTTTTATATTGTGTATATTTTGCTTGAAAAAGGATCTGTCACGGCTTTAGAGTTAGCGGAGCATTTTGAAGTTTCGACACGAACCATCTATCGGGATATCGAGGCATTGAGTCAGGCGGGAGTTCCGATCTATGCGAAACAGGGAAAAGGAGGGGGCATCCATTTAGTTGACCGGTTTACGCTAAATAAGGTACTGCTTTCTGATAAGGAACAGGATGAAATCCTCCTTGCTTTACAAAGCTTATCTGCTGTTCGGTTTCCGGATCTGGATCAAGTGCAGTCTAAATTAAACAGTTTATTTGAGAAAAATCGTGTGGATTGGATCGAAGTGGATTTCTCACCGTGGGGGAGCGGGAAGTGGCAAAAAGAGATCTTTAATCAACTGAAACACGCCATCCTCAACCAGCAGCTCATCACATTTGATTATTATGGAAGCGAAGGAGAGAAAAGCAGCCGGAAGGTCGCTCCAATCAAAATTCTATTTAAAGATAAGTCCTGGTATGTCCAAGGGCATTGCTTTGACCGTAATGCGTTAAGAACGTTTAAACTTACTCGTATGACCGATCTATCAATTACCGATCAGTCTCCACTCTATGAATACCCGGAAAGTCCAACATCAGCAGACTCAAAAGAGATTGAGATCGATAAAATCCCTCTTAAGCTGAAAATAGCGGGTGAAGGAGCTTATCGCGTATACGATGATTTTAATGCAGACGAGATAACTGTGGAGGAAGATGGATCCTATGGGATTAATGCCAACTTGCCAGGTGGTGAATGGTTGTTTCATTTCCTTCTTTCATATGGCAGTTTGCTTGAAGTGATGGAACCAAAACCAATCCGCTCCGAGTTGGCGGGACGGATAAAGAAAATGGCTGAAAATTATTTCAGCTAACTTGACACATTGTTGTCAGGTTAGATCCCTTACACTAGCAGTAGCAAGACAGCTTACTCATTTTAAGGAGGGAACCATTGTGGATATCAAACAACTCCCACAAATCATTCAACAGTTTATTGCTGCTTCAAACAAGCCAGATCCGGAGGCTTTTGTTGATTGCTTCGCAGATGAAGCCATGGTTGTAGATGAAAGACAAGAACGCGCAGGTAAGCCGGCGATAAAAAAATGGAGTGAAGACTTTCACTTTGGAGCAAATGTAAAGCTTGATCCCATTACAGCCAAAGAAGAGGGTGAGGAAATTATCGTCACCTTTAAGCTCTCTGGAGATTATGACAAAACAGGTTTGCCGGATCCATTGCTCCTGGATTTTCATTTTCAACTTCATGAGGACATGATAAAAAGGCTCTTGATCAATTAAAAAGCAAGGAGGGAAAGCATGATCGTCAATAATGTACTTTTGAAATTAAATGACCGAGATAAAATTATCCAAACACAAAGCGTTCTTTTAAGTATGAAAAACAATATAAAGTACCTGATTAACATACAAGTAGAGCTAAATATTCGTTCAGGGGAAAATGATTATGATTTGCTTTTTATTACTACTTTTGAAACGCAGGAAGATATGGAACACTACCTTTCCCATCCTAAGCATATAGAAGCTGCCGAGTTTATTTCCAGTGTACTGGATTCACAGGCATCTGTTTGTTATGAGGCATAAAAAGGAGTGGGCGAGTTGACTGCATGTTTATGGCCAGGGGATAATCAACGTATGAAAGAGTACCATGATAGGGAATGGTGCATCCCAAACAAGGATGATCGATACATTTTTGAAATGCTCACCCTTGAAGGAGCTCAATCAGGATTATCCTGGGATATTGTACTATCGAAGCGAGAAAGTTATAAAAAAGCCTTTCATAATTTTGATATCAGCTGCTGCGCGGAATTGACTGAACGTGAACTGGAAGAAATAAAAGAAGAGCATCAAGTAATCAAACATATGGCTAAAATTCGATCCGTTCAACATAATGCCATCCAAACGCTAAAAATACAAAAGGAATTTGGAAGTCTATCCAATTTTCTTTGGGAATATGTGCAATTCACCCCCATCATCCATAACAGAAGCGCCGATGAGGATATTCCTGCTCAGACAGATTTATCGATTCAATTAAGTAAAGACCTTAAAAAACGCGGGTTCAAATTTGTTGGTCCTGTCACGATCTATTCTTTTATGCAGGCTATCGGAATGGTTGATGACCATATTAAATCCTGTCCTTTTCATACTAGTCATAGGACAAGCTAAGGGTGGTTCGCTGATACTATAGAACATATTGTGACAAAATATTTCAAAATTACAGAATATTTACCAAGGCTTTATTCTTCCTTAATTAAGTATCGATACAATGAAGTCGATTAAAATTAAGGAGGTTTTCAAGTGAAATACCAGAAAAAAGCCGCGTACTCTGTTTTAACGACTGCAGCACTGTTTACATCCATTTTGCTTCCATCCCAGACACTGGCTGATGCCCCCCCTTCCACAGATGCAGCTTCTCCAGCATCATCACTCACGAGTTATGAAGAAGGAAAAGAAACATTAGAGGTAAAGAAAGTGGGTAACTTTTCGAGCGGAGCTGAATTTGCTGAAGGCGGAACGGAGATTGCGATGTATGATCCGGCGTCCAAGCGTTTGTTTTCGGTAAACGGAGCTGAAAATGCCATTGATATTATTGACATGTCTGGTTTGAAGCAGGGACAGTCTGAAGCAAATGAGCTGCCTTTGTTAAAACGAGTTAAACTAGAAGACTTAAGCGGAGATTTATCAAACGTATCTGGTATTACGAGCATAAGCGTGCATCCAGAAGGTGACTATGTGGCAGCAGCGGTTCCTGCTGACCCTGAACAAGATAATGGATATGTTGTATTTATGGACAAAGATGGCGAGTATATTTCCCATGTTTCTGCAGGCCCTCTGCCGGACATGGTTACCTTTACACCAGATGGAGAAAAGGTGCTGGTGGCCAATGAAGGAGAACCTAGTGAGGATTATGAAATAAATCCTGAAGGTTCGGTATCGATTATCGATGTAACGGGTAATATGAACGAACTATCAGAAGAGTCAGTTCAGGAAGTTACGTTTCAAGATGTTCAAATTGATGAGGATATTCGTAAGATGAATCAGGATAATACGTATGAAGAGGATCTGGAGCCTGAATATATTGTGGTAGAGGAAGATGGGAAGACGGCCTATGTTGTCCTACAGGAAAATAACGCTGTGGCTACCTTAGATATCGAAACAGGATCGTTTACAGAGGTAAGGTCCCTTGGCTACAAGGATCATTCAATAGAAGAAAATGGCTTTGATGCATCGAATAAAGACGAAGACATTACGATTCAGCCGCATCCAGTTCTCGGTATGTACCAGCCGGATGGGATTGCCCTTTATGAGAAGGATGGCAAGTCTTATCTGCTAACTCCAAATGAAGGGGATGCTCAGGATTATGAAGGGTATTCAGAAGAAACGCGTGTAGGGGATATTGCGGATCAATATGATCTAAATGCAGACCACTATGAAGGGTATACCCAGGAAGAATTAGATGAGTTAGTGGAGAATGGTTTGTTTGATGAAGATCAGCTCGGCCGTTTAAAGACCACGATTTCAGCTCCAAAGAATGAAGACGGAAAATATGAAGCGGTCTATGGCTATGGCGCGCGTTCATTTACCATCCGGGATATGGATTCTATGGATGTAACCTATGATAGTGGGGATGAATTTGAACAGGTGGTAGCTGAAATCGAGCCGGATTTCTTCAATTCAGATAATGAAGAAAATGCCTTCGATAATCGCAGTGATGATAAAGGCCCTGAACCAGAAGCGATCGCTGCCGGTCATGTAGGGGACAAGGTCTATGCCTTTATCGGACTGGAACGACAAAGTGGTGTGATGGTATATGATATTACGAATCCTGAAGAAGCTTCTTTTGTTAAATATTTTACCACTCGCGATTTCTCTCAGGACAAGCCTGCAGGCGACGTTGGTCCTGAAGGTCTTCAATTCATAGAAGCGGATCAAAGCCCAACCGGACAACCGATCCTGCTCGCCGCCCATGAAATTTCCGGTACTGTGGCTGCCTACTCTCTTACGGATTTAGAAGATGGGGAAGCCGGACATAAAGAAAAAGATATGACTAACAAAGATGTCCATGTAGTAGTCAAAGGAGATACGCTTTCTGAGATTGCTGTGAGCTATGGTATGCACTGGCATGAACTGCAGGAAATTAATCAGCTGGACAACCCGCACTTAATTTACCCGGAGCAGAAGATCTTGCTTGAGGAAGAGGAAGATAAGTCTTCCAAGTAAAAGAAAAACCCACTCCAGCTACTGCTGGATGTGGGTTTTTTTCAAAACATGGTCTCAACAGAAGAGCTTGGATTCGGCGTTTTTGATCCTGGATGACCAAAAGGAGCGCTCTACTTACGTTTTACTTCTGGTTTCTCCGAAGTTCAAATCCAATTTTAATCAGCGCGCTTTCAACAGTAGATTCAATCTGAAATTGATTGACATCCACATGTGAACGAATGGCCTGCATAGCCGTTTCCGGACGAAGGCCTGTTAGAATTGGAATAATTCCTACTAAATCCAATAAATCTACGATTCGCATCAGATACGTTACGACTTCATCATTCATTCGGGTGATGCCGGATAAATCAATGAGGATCGTATCCAGGGACAGCTGCTGACTCTTGAGCAGGGTCAGCTCTGTAATCCTTTCTACTCGGTTTAAATCAATATTCCCAATGATGGGTAAAATGGCTACTCCCTTTGTGATCGGAACGAGTGGTGCAGATAAGTCTTCTATCTGCTTCGTAGCCTCATCCAATTCTAATACATAAGAGAGTAATGAACTCATGGTTTGAAACAATCGTTTATCACGTTCGGATAAATCAAAATAATGGGTATCCAGACCGCAAATCGTACCGTAATTTCTGCCATCCTCATAATAGATGGGTACGCCGACAAAGCTTCCTCTTCCAAATGTCTCCGTCACGTTCAGCTCTTTAGATTGCTCATTTTGAGTAATATCCGGAATAAGGAGCACCTCATTTCCATGATCCACACTCAGCTTACAAAATGTATCGTTAAAAGGGGAGGTGTCGCCTTCGCTTAACAAGGTTTCATTTTTATTTACGACTTTAACTATTTCATTAGTATTGGTATCATTTTTTGCAATAAATAACGTATTAATGTCCAATAGTTCACTGATCGTATGCAGGATACTTTCAGCAGCTTCATCAAAGTTTTTAAACCTGTGGAGGGCGAGGCGGCTATAATCAGATGGTGAATTCATCTTTAACTTCCTTTCAAAATAGGTCATTTACTTCATTGAAGACACTGTTACAAAAGAATTATAAACAGAAAGTTCAAATTAGATAGATGTAATTATATCAGACCTTTATGGCTAAATAAAATGTACTATAGTAATGGAGTGGCCTTATTCAGGGTTTCCTCATTCAATTTCCTCATCATAAATTGCTTTGGATAAAGATCAAAAAAAAGCGCTTTTTGCCTTAATTAACTTAAACTATCATCATTGGTAATCTCTTAAAGTAAGGATGTATAAAAATTCGGGTGGAAGTTTGAGTTCCTCCCGCATGATGAATGGGCTTTTCAGTTTATAAAAAGGAAGGTGTACCTATGCAAAAGTATATCAACTATTTAAAAGAAAACCTCTTAACTCCGGAGCAGTATATCCTAAGGAAGTTTGAAGAACATGAGGTCATATTATTAGGGGAAGACCACGCTGTAAAAGACACCCTTGATCTAGTCATTAATCTTATTCCTTTATTATATCAGTCTGGCGTGTATCACCTCGGGATGGAGTTTGGGGCAAGTGAAGATCAGGCTGACTTAGACAGGCTGATTAACAGTGAAGAATATGACGAGACAAAAGCAAGGAACTTATTGTTTAACTACAATGTGAAATGGGCTTATAAGGAATATGCCGAGATCTATAAAGCTGCATGGAAATTGAACAGGTCCTTACCAAAGGACGCACAAAAATTCAGAATAGTAAACCTGAGTTACATTTATAACTGGGAAGGTTTTTCGGGTATAAGAACGCCCATTAGCTTAAGGAAGGTATTTCATAAAGGAAACATCGCTGCCTTCAGGGCCGGTCTTGTTGAAAGAGAAATTTTGGCCAAGTCTGAAAAGCTCTTTGTATTAACCGGGACACCACACGCCTTTACAAAGCCTAAGAATCCTGTCCTTGATTATAATGCGGACCAGTTCTACATTCTCCAGGGAAACGGATTCGGCAACCGATTATATAAAAAATTCGGTTCAAAAATATGTACGATTTTGATGCATCAGCCCGCTGTAAATATCGACACGCTGCTACCTGATACCACAGGAGGAATCCAAACGATCGAAACGGTTATGGAGAACGTAGACAATAAACCAGGCGGCTTTGATCTGGAGAACACGGTCATGGGCGATATCCCCGATGTCAACTACCATCCTGTCCCTTATAAGAATTTCACACTCAAGGAAGTGTCCGATGGCTACATCTTTTTAAAGCCGATAAGGAAACTGCAGGGCTGTACTGTAGACCGTGAATACTTAAAAGATAAAACCTTCGAAGAAGTCCAAAAAAATTGGCCTGATAAAGATTGGATCCCTGTTCCCCAAAATGAGAAGGAGTATTGGCAGGAGGTTGAAGGGTATGTGAATTTAAGAAAGAGGTACTTTAGCGAGTAAATATTTAGCATTAAAGGGGAAGAAAAGAAGAACAGCTGTAAAAATTAGAATATAGGTGATTGCAATGATATCAAATGAAAAGTATGTGGATGAGCTTGTGAAGGTATATAACCAGCATATTGAAATGGAGTATGCTGACTGGTCTAAAAACTATATGAGGAACCAATTTGAATTTTTAGGGATTCGAACACCCTTACGAAGAAAACTTACGAAGCAGTTTTTCAATGAATTTGGTGTACCGACAAAAGAAAATCTGGAATCTATCATCCTTCTTTTATGGGAACGTTCAGAAAGAGAGTATCAAAAAGCAGCTCTCGATCTATTAATAAAGGTAAAAGCAGACCTTACCCCTGAGGATATGCCTTGGTTGAAATCTTTAATCGTTAAGAAGTCATGGTGGGATACGGTCGATGTGCTTTCGCCTCATATAATGGGGCATCTATTTACAGCTTATCCAGCACTGATTTCTCAATGTGCAGATCAATGGATTTTAGATGAGAATATTTGGCTGCAACGATCAGCGCTGCTCTATCAGCTTTATTATAAAAATAAAACAGACGAAAAGCGTTTATTTCACTATATTTTGAAGAGAGCTGACAGTGAAGAGTTTTTTGTTCAAAAAGCGATAGGGTGGGTATTGAGGGAATACGCGAAAACAAATCCTTTAGCTGTGAAAGAGTTTGTTTCCTTACATGAGTTAAAGCCGCTAAGCAGGCGGGAAGCGTTAAAAAATTTAAAATGAGGCATTTAAATATATCTAGAATAATGTAAGCAGGTATTTTGCGACTTTTACCTATTAAAGATTAAACTGATAAGGTTTAGTTCTGTAAGCGATTAAGCCATCCAAATAGTTAGAAGTTGGATTGGCTTTTATATACTTTCAGACAGGTATAAGGTTTTATTCCGAAATGTATGAATGATATGGAAACTCTCACCTTTTAAAAAAAGAACCACCTGAAACGTTATCTTAAAACGTTTCAGGTAGTTCAAAACATAATTATCATTTCTTTATCCATTTATTCCCTTCTTCCTGAGTTGGTGGGAGTCGATCACCTTTACCGATTTTAACGGTACGTGAGTTAGTAACTTCGCCTCCTCTTGGTCCAACTTCTTTGTATTCCCCAGGAGTTTGATTATCCATACCAGGTTTTTTTAAATCGCTCATTGTTTATCACCTCCTTATCTACTATTATACCATTTTTTGTTATAATTGGTTTGAATAAATACATTCTTTAAAACACATCTTTGATTCCATTTAAAATACATAATTTAATTAAAGGAGAGATAAAGTATGTCTTTGACAAGCATATTGAACAGCAATAAAAAGAGAGATAAAGAGTTTAAAAATATTCTGTTGTCATTAGAGCCACCAAAAGAAAAGTATTACACACTTAGCGGGAAATCCCCTTTTTCTGACGAATACAGCATATTAGTATCGAATGAATTATCAAACCCTTATGATTCTTCTTTAGTAGGGACTGCATTTGATTATTTGTCTAGGTTTAGGGTAGGGCAGTTTTTAAAAAGAGAAGATGTTCATAGGGGGCTTGTTGCGCTAAGTGGCTATAAAAAGTTAAGCACAAGACCAGAGTTTCTTGAAAGAAAATTAGAACACTACCAGCCTTATTTTAGCTGGTTTAATCAACTTGGTGAATTTGTTAAAGATGCCTCCTCCCCTATTTCAAGCATATATGAGATTGCTGTACACTTAGCAAAGTTAGAACAGCTTAAAAGAAGAAGAATAATGAAAGAAGAAGTTATAGATATAGATTATGTGTTATTTGAAGGTGCACCCTCTGAAGTAATATACGAGCTCGATAAACTTATGAAAGTCTTTGAAGAGAAATTTATGATTCCCGAAATAATTAATAAGAATAGTCACGTTATATTTAATCCTGTATTTGGTGTAGGTTCAGCTCTTGTAAGTGGAGCGGATGCAGATATATTTATAGACGGAACACTATATGATTTTAAAACATCTCAGGATAAATCATTAAAGAAAAACGATAATTTACAACTGATTGGATATTATTTATTAAATGAATTAGCTAAAAAGACAATGTCAGATGAATTAGATTTTGATTACACGTATATGAATATTGAAAAGGTATCATTTTATAAGGCGAGATACGGAGAACTTGAGTACTATGATACACATCAATGTTCACCTCCGACCAGTAAAGAAATCAGAAGAGGATTAAAGACGGTAGCAGAACATTTTAAGACAAATAAGGGGGCACTTCATACATGTATTATGGCGGACATAGATTATGCGGAGAAGCTTTTGGAAGAACTTAGAATAATGGAGGTCTAGGCATAAGAGGTATCATATTTTTAAAGGAGTGTTTCCATATATGATTTATGCCATAGGCTTCAAAGAATATAATAATGGCTTCCACTAATTCACTATTAAGAAGCATATACCTAAAGAAGAATATGATTTCCACTACCAGCTCTTATATGAAGTTCACAAAGTTAATGCTATGAAGAATGTCTATGAATTATTTGAAAGTAATGGAGAAGAATTTTTGTCTTATGTGGCAAAAATAGATGAATATATAATGGCAGATCACCAAAAAAATAGACTAGTTATAAATTATTTGTCTGCCCTTTCAATGTTTATAGACTATGGTGAAAGACACGATAAAAAACATTTTTGTAAAGCTAGAATGCAGAGGTTTACAGAGAAAACAAGTGAGTTTTACGATAGTCATATTTCATATAGGTTTATGGCAATGATGCGCCAGTATGCTGTGCATTATGATTTTCCTCTAGGTCATATTAGTGAAAGCTTAACCGAGACTAATGGTATCTTTGCCATAAAAGAAACGTTGCTTAAATTTAGTGGATGGAAACATGCTAGAAAAGATATTAAATAAATGGCACCATTAATTGACATAAATCCTCACGTTAAAATTTCGATGATATTTTTAAAGAATTTGTACGATGACTTCATTTATGATATGGCACCGTCAGCTTTAAAAGGTATAGAGCATATGAACAATTAGTTAGAGATAATGGCGGTCATCCTCCAATATTTGCAACGTTTAAAGATAAAGAAGAATTTATAAAAGGTAATATCAACTTAAGTATCATCGAACCTTCAGAATTTACGAAAGCTTTAAACGTATTTAGAAACCACCCTAGTATTAACATAATAACCAAATAAAGTTTCACTCACTGGTTATCAATACATACTTTTTTAATACCGTAAAGTTGCATCACCGTATAAGGTTTATAAATGCTCCCTATTATCGACATAAGACCAAACTTAGATTAATTGAAAGAAGAACGACGCTGGCAGCTTTATTAAGTATGTAGAGAAAAAGAATGCTATCTTCTTCAGATAGCTCACACACTGAATTACGCATTTAGAAACAACTTACCGTCCAACAGTATGTGGAAAGAGCGAATGAAAAAGTGAGCAAGAAATTTGGTGGAGTAAGTTAACATTCAATACATTTCAACCGATGAAAAATATATTAAATACATTAGTTGAGGTAAAGTAATGAATATTAATTTTAGCAATGCTGCACCCACCCTTAATGAGTTAGCAATGAATTTAGCAATCATACTATTAATCCCTTTTATGCTCGTTTTGCTTATAAAATATGTATTGTTGCAAATGAGAATCCCAAATAACATTGCTTCAATTGTCTCATCTCTTGGTTTCTTAGTAGGAACATATTATATGTTTGGCTTGGTATTTTAAAGGAGCGCTCAATGTGAGTGCTTTTTTGTCGTTTTATAACGTACGAAGGGTACATTTCTCCCCTAGTAGTGATAGTATTTTAGGAGCTTGTTAACGAGCACTATATAGGGAAAAGTAGAAACGAGCGACAGAGTTACTGTTGTTATAATCTTTATACACTTTCAACTAATGTATAGTAAAAGAGTATGTGTTAAATAAAACTGGAAAGAAGGTGATATTATTAATTCAAGTATTGTTCTTACAGCTTATACAGATTTACAAGCGATTCACAGGTTTATATTGAATATAAATGGTAATAAGGAATTTACCTGTTCACATGTGCATTCGTTACTTAGAGATATATGTTTAATCATTGATGAGATTTCAATAGCTTTTTTTACAGACTCTATTGAAATAGATGAACGAGTATCTACAATTCGAAACCATATTCATCTCTATATAAAAAAAAGAGGCCAGAATCAAAAAATGTATCGAAAAATTCTAGATTATCATATTAATGCTTATGGCGAAGATGTGAATAATATAGGATTTTATTTTAATGAAGATGATGAAGTTGTTGGTAGTACTCTTTATATAGCGTACATTCTTCTTGATACAGGTAATCTACCTTTTCCTAGTTTCGAAGAAGAAGAACAAATCAGAGATAGGACTCTTTCTTTTGCTATATATATTGGTGAAATAAGCGCACAATTAGCACTATCATTTGAAAATACTTTTGACATAAGCCTACCTACTAGTACTTACAACCTTGACAGAATATACGCCGAGGATTCGTATAAATGTAGGGATATAAATCATAAAGCTTTATTTTCTTCAGATAATGATTTAACAAATACCTTTATACTTAGGTTGATTTTTAGTTTACAAGAAATAAACGATATAATTTGGCTCAGGGACAGATATTTGATTAAATTGAAAAATCCTATTTATTTAGATTCTTATATAATATTGAGATTAACAACTTTAAAGACAGATGAAATTTTGGATAATTTATTAAAATTTAAGAAATCACTCCGCAAAAAAATTTAATGAATGGAATAATAAAGGTGATGGGAGAGTAAAACGACTAATAGAAAAATATGAAAAAGAAATTAAAGAAGAATGTAGTGAATTGAGGAATATGATTCATTATGACATCGGTACAGAGGACTATGAAAGAAACTTCTTTGGATACTTAACCAACAAGATAAATCAAGAAGCCAATTATTCAACAAATATAATAAATACTATTATTGATGTATATCTTAAGCCATTAAAATTTGAAATTCTTGATTTTCTTGAAATTGAAAAGATAAAACCAATTTCTGATTGGAAGATTATTGTGAACCGTCTTTCTAAATTTGTCAAAGGTTCTTTGTGAAAATAATTAGTAAAATTTCACCCATGAAACTCGATTAGCTGTTTTATTGGAAGTATGATTCTTGATTTCAAATTAAGAAAAAAACGATTTTTGTGGATTCCCGTTAGTAGTTACTCCTTAAATTTTATTTTTTTCGAATAATTTCTGCTGATCAGGAAAGAATTTGGCAGTTACTGAAAGTATACACGTTGTTTTCACCTCATTCTTACAGGATGCAATGGGATATTAAGTTTCTATAATAAAAATCCCCTGTCCTAATCAAGATGCTTCTCTAATAAACAGAGAAAGAAGATTCACAGCATCCAGGACAGGGGATTTTCCTATTCAATTGTATTTACTGAAGCGACATCCGAATCACTTTCTTATAGTGCAGCACCGACAAAACCCAAAGATCGAGTCCAGTGCGGCATACAGCACCATCACAATGATCATCAGTGTCCACAGCTCGGTTCCGAAGAAGAAACAGCCGGATTGGACGGCGAAGTAGCTGGGCAGGAGGCCGATGACAAGCGGAATTCCAAAGTTGAACAGCTGCTTTTGGAGGATTCCCTGCAGAAGGTCTTTTTGGGTGAAGCCAAGTTTTCGCAGGATCTTGTAGCTTGGCTGTTCTTCGTCTCCTTCTTTTACCAATTTAAAGTAGAGGATATAGCCTGATGTGATCAGGAAGGTGAGGCCAAGAAAATAAAGCATTGAGTTCTACCTAGATTGAACGCCAGGATTGTACTGTAAACGAGCTCAAGAGACGGACTGCCTTCCCATTTTAGACTCTCTATACAAGAGATAGAGAAAATAAGGAGCACCTAATAACGACGTTACAATCCCCGCTGGAATCTCCAGTGGTTGAAGCACACTGCGTCCAATGGTATCGGCAAGAAGCAATAGAACCGCCCCCACAAGAGCGGCGGCAGGCAAGAGGTATCGGTGCTGCGATCCAACCAGCTGCCTTGTAATATGCGGACTGATTAAGCCTACGAAACCAATCATGCCAACAGCGGCTACACTTGCCCCGGTCAGCAGTGTACTGAACCCCAGCAGAGCAATTTTTACTTTCTCGACTGATACACCAAGCCCGGCCGCTACCTGTCCGCCAAGCTTTAATGAATCGAGCGTACGAGTGAATAAAAGCAGAACGAGTATCGCTCCTATAATGACGGGGAGGGCTGTTTGGATTTGATCCCAGCTGCGGCCAAATAAGCTGCCATTTAACCAAAGTAAGGAGGTTTGAGCATTCGCATTCATCTTTAACAGGGCAAGCTCTACACCTGACCCACACAGCGCGCTTACAGAAATACCGACGAGTGCAAGGCGGACTGGGTCAGCTCCATCTTTATAGGCTAAGATATAAACAAAAAAAGCGGCTAAAGCCCCGCCGATAAAAGCGGCGAAACTGACAGAGAAAACCGACATCGATGGGCCGATGCTGACG
Organism: Jeotgalibacillus proteolyticus; assembly: GCF_050107735.1. Lineage (GTDB taxonomy): Bacteria > Bacillota > Bacilli > Bacillales > Jeotgalibacillaceae > Jeotgalibacillus > Jeotgalibacillus proteolyticus_A. The sequence continues at coordinate 103,882 of NZ_JBNILO010000010.1, read as the reverse complement.
ACAGCCAGTGCGGTTACAGCGGCACCTCCGGAGACACCAAGTGTATCCGGGGCGGCCAATGAGTTATTTAAGATCGTTTGCATAATAACCCCGGCTACAGCCAGCGCCCCGCCAATTAAGATGGCAAGCAAGATCCTCGGGGCACGATAGTTGAAGACAATATAGCGTTCATTTACATCTCCCTGCCCCGTGAGCATTTGAATAATATCAAGGGGAGGGATAAAAATATCCCCGATTCCAACATTAATGACCCCAAGAAAGAAGAGAACCACGGCTAAAATGGCGAGGATCAAGTTAGGATGGCGTTTCATCATAATACGGTATCCTTTCTAGCGTTTGGTTGAACGAGCAAGATAGATAAAATAAGGAGCGCCTATCAGAGCCGTTACAATACCTACTGGTGTTTCAGATGGAAAAGAAATAAAGCGCGAACCCACATCGGCAAGCACAAGCAGAGCCGATCCCATAAGCGCAGTGACCACAAGCATGAGCGGATGGGACGGCCCGATCAAAAACCTCACAATATGCGGTACGATTAAACCAATAAAGCCAATCGGTCCTGTAAACGCCACGGAAGCCCCAGCAAGGAAAACAACTATGAGGATCACAAGCGACTTTTGGAGTCTTACTCGCTGTCCTAAACCACTGGCTATATCTTCTCCAAGGGAGAGGACGGATAAGACTTTTACCATCAACAGCGAACATCCAATCCCTGCAATCGTCACCGGCGTAAGCACCGTCAAGTCCTCCCATGTCGAACCGGCAACCGTTCCTGTTAACCATACGAGAATCTGATGAATGGATTCATCGTTAAAGAGCATGATGGATTGCGTAGCTGAAGCGAAAAGGGACTGGAGGACTACTCCAACAAGCGCAATCTTGACGAGCATACGCCCTCCCTGAAGAATCGCACTCATGAAAAAAATTAAAGCTGCAGCCAATGCGCCTCCAGCAAAACCAGCGATTACAAGGGATAACCCTGTTATAGTCGGCAGGAAGACAATCGAGCCCACCACAAACAATGAAGCTCCCGCATTAATCCCGAGGACACTTGGGGAGGCTAACGGATTCTGAGTTAAATTTTGAACGAGTGCGCCTGCCACCGCCAAATTGGCACCTACCAGAATGGTCACGAAAAGGCGTGGAATCCGCACATCGCGGAGGACAAGTGCTTGATCAGAGGCTCCACCCTCCGTGATGAAACGAAACAGTTCACCGGCGGTAAACGAGAAGGCCCCCACTTTTAAAGAGAAATATGAACTCACCAGCAGTAAAAGGACCACAGAGAGGAAGACAGTGAAAATCTTTCTGTCACGCATGAACTCACCTACTATATAGTTTTAACTTTTCTTAAGACGTTGGGGCAAAGATTTTACTGAAGTCCTCAACCCGTTCATTGACAGCTGGAATGCTGCGGCGGCGCGACCAATCGTTATGATCCAGCTCAATAACACGATTCTCTTTAACGGCAGACAGTTTATTCCATAATGCATCCCCTTCCAGCTGTTCTTTTACAGAAGGATCGTCTTCATTTTTCGTAAGCAGAAGTGTATCCGGGTTAATCTTCAATAGTTGTTCAATCGTTAAATCCTGAGATGTTTCGTTCTCATCTTCAAGAGCGTAGTCAAGCCCGATCTCTTTCATAAAACTCGGCATGAAATAGGAAGACGTAGAGGCACCAAAAATGTTGCTGCTTGTATATTGCGCTTGAAGCACCGTCCCGTCTGCATCCGCCAAACGTTCTTTCAAGTCAGTGACAGCTTCTTTATGATCGGTCAGCAGCTGCTCGGTTTCTTCCTCACGATCCAAAGCAAGACCGATCGTTTCAGTCACTTCTAATACATCATTATAGTCGGCCGTATCGTTGACCACAGCAATCGTTGGAGCAATGTCACTCAGCTCGTCATAAATCGCTTCATGACGGGCCGAATCAGCGATAATTAAATCAGGGTTTAACATACGGATGATTTCAAGACTTGGTTCAGAACGAGCACCGACAGACGTATATCCATCGATTATTTCCATCGTTGAATCAGCAATCCGCTCAGGACGTTCATCATCCGCTACACCAACAGGAACCACACCAACTGCCGCAACGGTTTCCGTAAATCCAAGTTCAAGGGTGACCACGGATTCCGGATTCTCAGGCACCGTTGTCGTACCCAAATCATGTTCCACCACATTTCCTTCCGTTTTCTCTTGAGAAGTTTGAGATTGCCCTTCCTGCTGCGAGCAGCCTGCTGTCCCCATGAGTAGAAGCAAGAGTCCAGCCCACATATATATATTTTTCACTATTCTTCCTCCTTGAAATTCTTTTAATTGAGAATGATAATCATTATAGCACAATATTTTCGCTTGTCATCAAGTATTTTCAAGCAATTTTTAAGGAAGCGTTTACTTAATAAAAGATGAAAAGAGGACGGATGTTTTTGTGCTGATCCTGACAAATATATGTCTTTGAAAAAAATTCAATAGACATTTTCGATCAGATCTATCCTTTGATTTAACTGTATTAGTAGCAAGTATTAAAATGGAAGAATAATAGAAGGAGGCAAACATGTTAATTAACAAAAAGAGCATGTTATGCATGTTTGTAAGTGTAATAATTTCAGGAGGCTGCCAAATGGCAAATAGTAATAATCATTAGGACCAGCCGTATTGACGGAGAAGTGGTAAAAAAACCCCTGTCCTATTAATCAATGCTGAACAGTCTATTCACAGCATCCAGGACAAGGGATTTTCCTATTCAATTCTATTTACTGAAGCGACATCCGAATCACTTTCTTATAATGAAGCACTGACAAAATCCCAAAGATCGAGTACAGCGCCGCATACAGCACCATCACAATAATCATCGGTGTCCACAGCTCGGTTCCGAAGAAGAACCAGCCGGATTGGACGGCGAAATAGCTGTGAAGGAGGCCGATGACAAGCGGAATGCCAAAGTTGAACAGCTGCTTTTGGAGGATTCCCTGCAGAAGGTCTTTTTGAGTGAACCCTAGTTTTCGCAGGATTCTGTAGCTTGGCTGTTCTTCGTCTCCTTCTTCTACCTGCTTAAAATAAAGAATGCAGCCTGATGTGATCAGGAAGGTGAGGCCGAGGAAGCCGACGACGAACATGATAAAGCCCATATTCATTTTTTGCTGGAGCTCTGCTTCGTATTGAGAGCTGCTTTCAATCTCATCGCTGAATGGAATGCCGGCAAACAATTCATTCGCAGCTTCCACCGTATCGCGATCCTTAAGCGTGAAGCCTGTATAAAGTGAGGACTCACGCTGGATTTCTTCATCGATGTCTTCAGAGAGCGCGGCAAAAGCAGCGTCGTCTACGATGGCTGCAGGCACTCCGCCAGCGAAATAAAATGGCAGCACGCTGTCATCATTTAATCCAGCATACTCTTTGCTCACCTCAGTTGTGGCTCCGTGTAAAGTAAGTGTTCCTTCATCCTTCAGACTTAAAAGGGCCTGCAGGGCGTCATTTGATCCGGAGAATATGATTTCATCTTCGTTTACCTCAATATCCTCCACTTGATTTTCACTGACAATGGCCATGATCATTTTGCCATCTTCAAAGTTAAAATTATCTATGTCTGCGCCGAGAATTTCTTCAATCCCGACATCGGCCCGAATGACATCGATTTGTTTTTCACTGTAGGCAATGCTGTTTTCATCTAATATCTCACCTAACACCGCAGCATCTTCTTCTGTGACAAAGCTAAAATCATCAGGTGCAGAGCTTTCAGCCGTTTTTCCCGCTGAGTAGTAGGAGATATAGCTTAACGACAGCAGCCCAATCGCCAGTGCGGACACTGTGGTAATAATGGTCAAGAGCATGGCATTTGATTTCATCCGGAACATAATAGAGGAAAGCGACATGACCTGGTTAATGTTTAAGTAGCCGCCTTTCTTTTTCCGAATCAGATTGGCCATAAAGCTGACAGATCCTTTATAGAAGAAATACGTTCCAAGAATCACGCTTCCCAGGATAAAGACCATGACAGCAAACAATTGAGTCATCGAGACAAATTCCCCATCAAAAAGCCGTGAAGATACATAGTAACCAGCCGCAATAAGGAGGATCCCAAGAAGTCCCATCAGAATTTCTACGATAGAAATCTTTTTGACCCGGCTTTCGGTTTTACTTTTCACATGAAATAGTGACAGAATGCTTTGGCGTTTGATAAATAAATAGTTCATCGCCATGATTAAAAGATAGACGGCACTAAAAACAAGCAGCGTCTGGATAAAAGCCTGACTTGAAAAATAGAGGTTTGCTGTATCCTCTACGCCCGTTAGTTTAAATAAGGTCATGGCGACTAATTTTGATATAGCAAAGCCGATAAATGTCCCGATGATGAGTGAGCTGTAATAAAGCAGCAGGTTTTCAGCGCTCAGAATGGCAAAGATCCGGTTTTTTGTCATGCCGATTAGCTGAAATAACCCAATTTCTTTGCTTCTGCGTTTGATAAATAAATTATTTGCATACAGTAAAAACACGGTAACAATCGCAATCAGAAGAACGGATGCAGTTCTGATGCCTGCTGCTCCTTTTACGGATCCGGACGCTTCATCCATGGAAGGATCATATTGCAGCGTGACGAAGGCAAAGTAGAGAGCGGCACTGAAGATCAGCGCAAATACATATAAGTAATAGCTTTTTAGATTCTTTTTGAAGCTGCGGAAAATCAGCTGATTAATGCTCATCGTGCACACCACCCAGTACGCCCTGTGTTTTCATAATATCTTTTAAGAAGGTATTGCGGCTTTCTTCGCCTTTGTTAAGCTGTGTGTAAATCTGTCCGTCTTTTATGAAAATCACTCGGCTGCTGTAGCTTGCAGCGACGGGGTCGTGGCTGACCATCACAATTGTGGCAAGGAGTTTGTTGTTTAAATGAGTCAACTTGGCAAGTAAGTCAGATGCTGCTTTTGAATCAAGCGCCCCGGTCGGTTCATCTGCAAAAATAATGCTTGGTTCATGGATGAAGGCTCTTGCTGCTGAGGTCCGCTGTTTTTGGCCGCCTGATATTTCGTTCGGATATTTATTCGCGATGTCTTCTATGCCGAGATCCTGTGCCACTGTTTGAAATTTGTTCTGTGCTTCTTTTTTAGACGTGGAGGTGATCGATAGGGGCAGCAGGATATTTTCTTTTACAGTCAGCGTATCGAGCAGATTATAATCCTGAAAGATAAAGCCTAAATGGTGCTTTCTAAACTCGGCAAGCTTCTTTTCCTTACTTTTAGTCAGGTCCTCCTGTTCAATGATTAAGGAGCCGTGGCTTAAGCGGTCAATCGTTGACAGTACATTTAAAAGGGTGGTTTTGCCTGAGCCAGATGCACCCATGATCGTCACAAATTCCCCTTTTTGAATGCGGACATCAATTCCTTTTAACACTTCCTGCTTCGTGAATTTATTTCCATAGCTTTTATAGATTTTTTTCGCTTCAAGTATAGTCATGGCGATTTCCTCCAAGTAATTAAGATACATTCATTGTATCGATTCCTTTTTGTGAAGTCCTTTGATTGTCCTAACAATAAAGCAAAGCGTGTGACATTTTTGTCACACGCCCTGTATTTTGAGAAATTGATTTTCTTTTGGGAAGGTAATCGTCACGATGGTTCCCGTGCCCACAGTTGACTGAACAGAGAGGTGAAGCTGAAGGGGAACGGAAGCCTTTTTTGCCAGATACAGCCCCATGCCGGTCGCGTGCTGATCGGGATTGCCGGTAGAGGTGAAGCCTTTTTCAAAGATTCTCGGAAGATCACGGGCGGCAATGCCGCGGCCCTGATCAGACAGCGTCAGAGTGGTCTGACCCATATGCTGAGAAGAATGAAGGGCAATATCAGAGTCTTCATGGCTGTACTTTACGGCATTGGTTAAAAGCTGCCTTAGAATAAAAGAGAGCCACTTCGCATCTGTAAGCACATGAGGTGAGTCCAATACCACTTCAAAGCCGATTTTCTTTTTTAAGCACCAGGAACGCAGTGTATGAATTTCACTATAAATTAGTGGCTCAAGTTCGACTTTTTCAATAAACAAGTCATTTTCAATGAAAGGGATACGTTTTTGATGCAGCTGTTGATCAAGCAAATAATAGATTCTCAGCCATTCATACATGAGCTCTGATTTTAACTGGTGATTTTGGGTCCGGTCAATGATTAATTTCATCGCAGTTAAGGGCGTTTTTATTTCATGAATCCAGGAAAGTAGCTCGTCCTTTTCCTCTTCAAGAAGCAGCTGATTATGGGAAGCATCCTTTTCCAGTCTTTCAATGGCGGTGGTAACCTGCTCATAAACAGATGCTTCAAACGGGCTGTTTGGCTCAGGGAAGCTGGTGAGATCTGTTGTCGCTTCCCGAAGTTCGAGTTCTTTATAAAAGAGCGTTTCTTTAAAATAACGGATGACGACAAACACGGAAGAAATGACGAGTGACAAAAAGACGTAATACATCATTGAACTGAAAGACAGGGAAGGGTCGAGGTAGGCGATGGTCAAACCCACCAGCTGCAGGAGCAAAATGAGTCCAATCCAGCTTATTCTCTCCATCAGAAATTTCCTGATCATTTTTCCACCTTCTCAATCGCCGTGTACCCTTGTCCGACCTTCGTTTCAATGGCGTGGCCAAGTCCAATCTCCGCCAGTTTTTTTCGCAGTCTGTTCACATTGACGGTTAACGTATTATCGCTGATAAAGCGCTGATCATCCCAAAGCAAATCCATTAGATACTCACGGGTCACGACCTTATTTTTCCGTTCAACGAGAAGCTTGAGGATGAAGATTTCATTTTTCGTCAGTTCAATCATGCCCTGATCGTTTTTCACACGATTGCTTTCCATGTCGATCGCAGCCCCCATCCACATTCTCAGGTCTGATGTGGTTGAGCTGTAGTTATGCACCCGGCGCAAAATTGCCTGAACCTTTGCGATCAGTACTTCAAAATGAAACGGTTTTTGTATAAAATCATCTGCCCCCAGATTCATTGACATCACCATATCAGTTGGGTGGTCGCGTGAGGATAAAAAGATAATGGGAACATTTGAATGCTCACGGATCATGCGGCACCAGTGAAAGCCATCAAATTTAGGAAGCTGAATATCAATAATCACTAAATCAGGCTGGGTCTGGGCAAAGCTTTCCATGACCTTCTGAAAATCATTTACGCCATACACCTCATATTGCCAGTCCGTCAGCCGGTCTTTAATCTCTTTAAATAAGGTTTCATCGTCTTCAATTAATAGGATTTTAAACAACTCGATCACCTGCGCTTTCAGGTAAAGTATAGCAAAAAGGGGAGCGGGGAGGGAAATTCAGGTCAAGTGAGAGGAAGATAGTTGAGCCAAAAATAGGCTGTTATGAAGACCCGAGAGCGCAATAGTAAAAAGAGCGGGGATACAAAAATGGTCACAGGCTCATTGACCGGCTCACTGCGCTTCAGGTGGACGCTTTCCGCAGGGACGGCGCTAAGCCTTTCCATGGCGTTGCCCTGTAAAGTCTTAGCCTGCCGTCATCTCCTGCTGGAGTCGCCACCTTCCGCTCCGTTCGCCTCTTACTCGGTATAAATACTGCCTCGTTTATAAAGCTATCTTGAGTTTTGTCCCAACCTCATTCATTGTAGATGATATTCAAGAGTTGAATCGTGTCCATTGTCCCTCAGAAATGACTTCAACGCTGCCATTGATCACTTTGATGGCTGTTTGGTCATCTATTGCGTAACCCGGTACTGATATGCCCTTGGCCCACTTTTCTGCATTTTCCAATGTATTGTCCGGCAGCATTTCGTGACCTAAATGAGGAAATATCGCAAAATCCACCAGACCGAGTGCAGCATCTCCTCCAGCAGGCGGACGCCAGCCAATAAATTCTTCACCAATTTTCGGGGCCATCACCATGCTCCCGGCGCTCATCCCCACATACACGGCATTCAGCGACGGCAAAAGATCTGTCAGACCGGATTCCCGCATCCAGTGATTCAGGAAAAGGGCGTCTCCACCAGATACCAACAGGACATCCGTTTCCTTTACAAGAGGAACCCACCGGTCATTTCCGATGCTTGGGAGCGCAGTCAGCTCGAGAATGCCAACCGATTTCCAGCCAAGGTCGACCATAGGATTTTCAGCATTTCCGGTGATAAACTCCCAGGCTTTGACGCCGGGACCGACCCATGGGTGACCGTACATGGCAGTCGGAATGCACAAAGCGGTGCAGTCTTCGATCGGCTTGTCGAGCATGTCCACAAGCGCATGATGGATGGAAGAGTTATTGACACCTGCAGAAGTGAGCAAAAGCTTTACATCTGACGTTTTCAAATCCTGATTTAGCATAGAATATTTCCTCCTCCTAAGACCTCTGATTGATAATCGTAAACACGTAGAATCCCCAAGGGCACCGAAATGTCTCTTTATATTGTTATTGTTTTGCCAATCAGATGTAACTGCAAGCAGTGGCTTTGGGTATCTACACATTCGCTGGAAGTTTAAACAGTATAACCTCACATTCTCCTGATTTACAGACTAAAATGCCTGATTAATTAATACGATTAATTTGTCCAATCATTTCTTAAATCTATGAATATCCTAATAGAAATAAAGAAAGGAGGTGTAATAATGCGTAAAAATAACAATGTTGTTCGAAATACTGAAACTGAGCAGGCTAATAAACTTATAATTGAAGAGACAATTAAAAGAATTGAAGATAAGTTGGACGAAACCAGCGATGCGAATTCTGCTCAACAGCTTACTGATCTTTTGACTAGTTTTCAACAAGTTCAGCAGGCCAGTTGTCTGGAAATCTTGGTCGATCAGTGTACAATTGAGATTCCTGTTAGTTCAGTTTTAACGGGTGAACCTCCGTTTATAGTAAATGTTCTAAACGATCCATTTTTCTTAAGCTGCTGTATCACTCCAGTGCAAGTATCTGCGTGTACCCCATGTGGAATGGTAGAGGGAGTGACGGTGAATGAAGTGAAGGCGATCGGCTATATCAACTATTACTTTAACCTTGAGTTCAGCACCTTTTTTAATGATGGAGAGAGTGGCTGCGGGCTGATCAATGTTTTGCCATTTTCATGTACTGGAACCACGTGCGCAGACCGGGTAATCTGCTATACCTCGTTAGAAGATGAGAATCCGTGTCCAGATTTTTGCGATGGCGGTGTCCAGTCAATCGCTATCTTAGCCGCTGCTTCACGTGCAGGAAACAAAGCCACTTTAACGTACAATGTTTTCCATGTACTTCCAGGTTGTAATGTAGAAAACGAATAAATCTTCCTATTTATCAGTGCCGTTCATAAAGGAAGGTATGCTGGTGTTAAAGAACCCCACCATGTAACAGTGTTAAATGGGGTTCTTTTTTTAGTTGAATAATTTATCGTTTAGGGGAATGGCTGTAAATAGTTGAGATCAAGAGTTTTTTCTATTGTTTTTGATGGGCAAATACAAATGTACCGGTTGAAAGATTTCTTTGCTGCGGTGGGCAATTAATACCTAAGGGGATGTTTAAAAGATTTACAGGGTGATATAGAGGACATATAAAAGTCATTATTAAAGGAGAATGGGATATGTCAGAACAACGTTCACTTGCAATGATTACAGGCGCATCGTCAGGATTAGGTTTTGAGATAGCAAAGCTATTTGCAAAAGATGGCTATGACCTTGCCATTACGGGTTCAAGCGATGGTATTTTTGAAGCGGCTGAAGAACTTCAGAAGCTTGGGATAGAAGCGTATCCCCATAAAGCAGACGCTGCGACCTACGAAGGGGTTGAAGGATTTTGGAAGTTTGTCAGTGACTTAAAGCGCCCAGTGGAGGCCGCTGTGCTGAATGTTGGAATTGGTATCGGGGGAGGCTCCTTTCTAGAAACCAGCCTTGAAGAAGAAATGAGGCTTATTTCTATCAATATCACAGGTACCGTACATACAGCTAAAAGAGTCGTAAAGCATATGGTGCCAAACGGCCGTGGCAAAATCCTGATTGTGTCTTCCATTTCAGCAACAACTCCAACACCGTACGAAACGGTATATGGTCCATCTAAATCATTTGGCTTTGCCTTTGCCGAGTCTCTTCGCGAGGAGCTTCGTGACACAGGCGTTACCGTAACGGCGCTGCTGCCTGGAGCCACCGATACGAACTTTCATGACAATGCTGGAATGAGCAACACGCAAATCGGTTCTTCAAGCAAAAATGACAAAGAGCTTGTCGCCAAGCAGGGGTACGAAGCGCTTATGAACGATGTGGACCATGTTTTTGGCGGAGACGAAAAAACAAAGAAAGAAGGAGAAGGCAACCGCACAACATCTGAAACCGAGAAAGCGGCCATACACGCAGAGAAGACACGACCTAGGTAAAAAAAATATAGAAATTACCAGTGATCATCACTGTGAGTACACTGCTAACGAAGACCCCCATTAGCTATAAGGCTTGATGGGGGTTTTATTAATTTAGAACCTTACTTAAATCAATTTTTTTTATTCTCTTTTAGGAGGTTCTTAGTTTAAAATAAAAAGCCTCCGTTTGAAAACAATACTCACCTAAAGGTATTTACAAGAGTTTGTACCCTCGCAAGAACGTGACTCACTTTTTTATGGTTAGAAGCATGCATTTTTAGATTTCAAAACGATCACTCTAGTAGTCTGTTAATTATCAGAATTTTTGTTGTATTTTTAAGGTGATATGAATAAACTTAATCTTGATAAAAACATTTGTTTTAGTCGGGAAGGACGAGATACAGATGGATAATCTGAAGTTGATTGATGCATATAAAGGTTTCTTGCAAAATTATTCGAGGAAACAATTAAGGTATATACCTGAGCAAGGAGTTTGGTCCATCGGCCAAATGTATGACCATCTAATTGTTTCAGCTCAGGATTATCTTGACCACGTTGAGGATTGCGCATCCGCTGGCAGAGAACAAGAGGAGGGGAAGACGGAGTTTGGCGAATCTATATTTTCAACTGGTGGATTTCCTCCAATTAAAATTACGTTACCGGATGAAATGAATGCCCCGCCTGACAATTCAAAAAGCAGAGAAGTCTTGATCCTTGAACTTGAACAATTAATGACTAGGGTAAAGGAATGGGAAAAGAATCTAGGGGATATTAATCAAAAATACAAAGCTGAACACGGAGGTTTTGGGTGGCTGAATGCCCGGGAATGGTTTGCTCTTATCGAAATGCATTTTCGTCATCATCTTAGGCAAAAGGATGACTTGGATAAAAGATTGGGCTTAAAAGCAGACCATTAACGATGGTTATGATCCTGCCTGTGTTAATAAACTTTACCCATTCTGCCCCTTAAGGCCATCTGGCTTTAGGGGCTTCATTAAATAACGTGCCGGTTATTTGAATAACTTATACCAATACAAAGTGGTTTCTATATTTGGATTATAGGACTGTTTCAAGGTGTCAACTCCACCTAGTAAAAATCCTTGTATCACATAAAACCTGCACGCTCCAAGATTATCATCCTGCGTTTCCAGAGACATTCCGATAAGATCTCTTTGTTTAGCCCACTCTTCCGCTTTAGATAAGAGCAGCTTCCCAATTCCATATCCCCTAAATTCCTTTTTCACAGCAATATTTTCAATATAGCAGAAGTGATTCCAATCTTTCGTTATTCTAATTTGCCCAATGGATTTAGTATCTTTATAGGCTAAAAATAGAGCTTTATCCTCCTGATTGATATATTGGCTCCAATCAAGTTGATCATCCGGGAAACGAATTTCTTGAGTTTCATTGAATAGTTTCTCTTCAAAAGACCATTTTCCCGATTGAAAAATGGGTACAATCTTACCAAACACTTTAAAAGAATCATTTGTATTATTGATGTCTTTGATTAATTCGTTCTGAAGTGGAAAAATTGTGATTTCTTCTGCACTATTCATTTTACACCTTCCATTTCTGAAAAACGATTTTACTAGTACAATTTTAACTACCTACCTTATTCAATTTTACTGCTCAATTAGTTAAATAAGAAGCCTTTATTACACGTTTCAATAATTTGAACTTAGAATTAATCAGATCTGTTAAATAATGCGCTTCGAAGAACACTGGCAGAGTTTGTCTTAGCAAAAGCTGTTGATGCAACCAACAGGGTAAGAAGAGAGTGGGACGCTTACGATATAATAACGCCTTCATCATAAAAATTGAAGTGAAATCTGCCTCTTATGTTCAGTCATGGGCACAAACAAAAAGGCTGGGAAGTGAGCACAAATACCTATGCTGCAAAAACCATGAGAAGCGCAGATGTGTACGTGTTCTGCTTGTTTCATCGAATCAATGGGAATTTCTCCTGCTTTCTACTGAACAAATGATAGAGAAAAAGGAAATTAAAAGATTATTGGTTTAACCAATTTAGTAACAATGAAGCCGGTCAGGGCAGGCTTTCTTGGGCTGGACGAAGCCGTAAAAGAAATATTTTAAAATAAAAGCAGGGTACTGACTGTTGTTTGTGCGTATAGTAATAGAAATAGAGTAGTTATTAATTAAATGAGTTGTAACTACAAATAGCAGGATGACAAATAGGAGTGGGAATTTTATGTCACTAATATCTATTCTAGTTGTAGATGATGATAGCCATATAAGAGAGTTAATTAATCTTTATCTGACGATGGAAGGATTTAATGTGTTGCAGGCAGGGGACGGTGAAGAAGCTTTGGATATTATCAAACGCCAGCGCATCCACCTGGCTGTCATCGATATTATGATGCCGCGCAAAGATGGCTGGGAGCTTTGCAGGGAAATTCGTGAGGAGTATACGATCCCGATTATTATGCTGACGGCAAAAGGGGAAAGTGAAGACAAACTTAAAGGATTTGAACAGGGGACGGATGATTACATTGTAAAACCATTTGATGCTAAAGAGTTTGTAATGCGAACAAAGGCCTTGCTGCGACGGAGTAAAATTCACGCTGAAAAAAAGGCAGCTGTCGGAAATATTCGAATAGACGGCACAAGCCTGGAGGTCATGGTGGATGACAGTCCGATTGATTTGCCGCTAAAGGAATTTCAGCTCCTGTATAAGCTTGCCACCAACCCCGGACAGGTGTTTTCGAGAGATCAGCTTATTGAAGAAATTTGGGGCATTGATTTTGATGGAAATGAAAGAACGATTGATTCGCATATAAAAAAGATTAGAAAAAAGCTGGAGGAGAAGCATTCACTCGTGAAGATTACGACGATTCGCGGGCTGGGGTACCGGCTGGAGGCTGAACCTCGTGCTTAATTCATTGTATTCAAGAATGGTCATAACCTTTTTAGCTGTCGTCATCAGCAGTGTGACAGTTTCGTTTATTATCACCTATAACATGTATGAAACACGCGTGATGAACGAACTGGAAGATGAAATGATGCTTTCGGGCCAGACGATTATCAAGTTATACAATGAATTGGAACCTGAGAGTCTTGAAGGATATTTAGAAAGCGTATCTTCCATCCGCTATAATATTGCGTTGTTTACAGAAGACGGAGAAGCTTCTTATTATGGAAGAGCAAGACAGGAGAATTATGCAGACCCGGATGATATTGAAAACGTTCTTAGTGGAGAGATTCACAGGGTTACAAATGAAGATAAAAGATTATTAAAAAATGCCTCTGTTGGACTCCCCTTTGAAGCAAATGGAGAGAACTATGCCCTTTTTCTTAAGCCGGGAATAAATGGCAGGTTAAATCTTATAGAAGAAGCGCTTATGACGGTGCTATTAAGTGTTTTACTGATTGGGAGCATAATCTATCTTTTTGTAGCCCTTTATTTAGTTACCCCCATCAAAAAGCTGACTCTCTATACGTCAAAAATTGCGAAAGGGGATTTCACCGGACATGTTCCGGTTAAAAGAAATGATGAGATCGGCGAACTGGCTAAAAGCTTTCATACGATGAACCATGAATTAAATAACCTGGAAACCATGCGGCGGGAATTTATCTCGAATGTATCGCACGATTTTCAGTCCCCCTTAACTTCAATCAGAGGTTTTGCGGTGGCATTAAAGGAAAATGAATTTTCAAAAGAGCGTCAGGATCATTACTTAACGATCATTCAAACGGAAAGTGAGAGGCTGGCCAAATTAAGTGAAAACGTATTAAAGCTGTCTGTGCTTGAAAGCAAAGAAAATCCTTTGAATAAGGAAGTGTACCGTTTAGACCAGCAGATTCGGCATGTCTTTTTAACCCATCAGCCTCAATGGCTGGAAAAAGGAATTCACATTCATTTAGAGGATTTGAAGCCTATAGAATGGCTGGCAGACAAAGATCAATTAGAGCAGGTATGGCACAATCTTCTTATAAATAGTTTAAAATTCGTCGAGACCGGCGGAGAAATCAAAGCAGCTATTGAAGAAGAAGAAGAGAGCATATCTGTCATTTTTTCAGATACAGGAGCGGGGATACCTGAGGAAGACCTGCCTCATGTTTTTGACCGTTTTTTTACAGTTGATCGTGCAAGAGTAAGATCGAAGCAGGGAAGCGGACTTGGTTTGGCTATTGTGAAAAAAATCATCGACCTTCATGGAGGGGACATTCAGATTGTAAGTCGTGAGAATGAAGGAACTGCCTTTATGATTAAACTGCCAAAACGATCAGGACAGAACTAAAAGAAGGTTTAAAAAGCCTCCGCCTAACGCACAGTGAACCGGTCAAGGAGCCTTAGACACATTTGTCGAAGGCTCTGTTTTTGTTTGCTCTTCATTTAATCTTATGGTCATCTTCAGGTCACAATTCTTTTTTATGCTACTAGCATGAAAGAGAGGAGATACGAAGATGAGAAAATTGCTGGAGCTCAGCTTAAAGAATAAAATAGCTATTCTTGTGTTATCCCTGCTGGTCATTGCGGCAGGTCTTGTTTCATCCTCACAAATACAGGTGGAAACCTATCCAGACGTAGAGGCTCCTACTTTAATGATACAGGCAGTTTATCCGAATCACTCTTCTGAAGAGGTGGAAGATGAAGTCACGACACCGGTAGAAGAAGCGATAAAAAATGTTAAGCCTTATGACACATTAACCAGTACGACTAGAGACAACACTGCCCTCATTCAGGTGAGCTATGAATTTGGAGAAGACATGGAGGAAATTAATCGCAGCATCCAATCAGCGATTGATAAAATCAGTTTGCCTGAAGAAGCTGAGTTAGAATACAGAAGAGTTTCTGCCAGCTCAAAGCCCATCTACAAGCTTGCTTTTTCAGGAGAGAGCCTCACCACGCTGCAGGAGGATGTAACCGATGAATTACTTCCGCAAATACAGAATATTACCGGAGTAAGCAGTGCATCCGTTTCCGGCACATCAACTACACAATTAATGATTGAAGTAGATAAAGAAAAAAGCAAGGAAGCAGGCGTAACAGCTGCAGAAGTCGCAGATCATCTTGAACAGGCGAATTACGTATTGCCTTTAGGCTCACTTCAAAGTGAAGGAAATGGCATTCCAGTATCGCTTGAAAGCCAAATAGAAAGCATAGAAGAACTAAAGGAAGTAGAAATACCTGTTACACAAGGACCGGACACGCCAAATGCATCCCCCGCAATTGAGCAGCCACAAACATCCATTACTTTAAAAGAGATTGCAGAGATTAAAGAAGTGGAGCAGATCAACGCTATTACACGGTATAACGGAGAGTCAGCTGTTGTACTCGAGGTAGTAAAAACGCAGGAAGGAAATACGGCAGAAGTGGTTGATCTCGTAAAAAAGGAGGTTGAACATTTTAACGCACAGAGTGAATACGAGCAATTCACGATTATTGATCAGGGAGAAGAGGTAGAGAAATCCATTGATTCTCTTATAAAAGAAGGGGGCTTTGGTGCATTATTTACCGTCATTATTATTTTGCTATTCCTAAGAAATTTCCGTGCAACAATTATTGCCATTCTATCATTGCCATTGTCCATTTTAGGAACCATTGCTGTATTGGACTATCTGGGGTATACCCTGAACATTATGACACTTGGAGGCATTGCTGTAGCTATTGGACGAATTGTGGATGACAGTATCGTTGTTATTGAAAATATTTTTAAATGGCTGCAAAAGAAAGTGGAATACACCAAACGTGAGCTGATTTATCAAGCATCAAAAGAAGTGGTTGGAGCCGTAACTTCTTCAACAGTGGCGACCGTTGTTGTATTTTTACCCCTTGCATTTGTAGGGGGAGTGGTTGGAGAATTCTTCAGACCGTTTTCAATTGCTGTGGTGACATCCATTGTTTTATCGCTCCTTGTTGCATTCATGCTGATTCCTGTCTTAAGCCTGATTTTCCTCAAAACAGGAGTGCATGAGGAAAAACCGGGGCGGCTGCAGCGTGGATACGATTATGTATTAAAAAAATCCCTATCAAAAAAATGGATCGTTATCACGATTGCGATGGTTCTTCTGGCCGGCACGATCGCCATGATTCCATCAGTCGGCAAATCATTTCTTCCAAGCGGACCTGCGAGTGCTTTGCAGATTGAAGTGGAACTGCCTGCCTCTACTCCATTGGAAGAAACAGACGAATTGGCAAAAGAAATTGAAGTGGAATTAAGCCGCTATGAAAAAGCGGACTACGTCCAAACAGAGGTTGGGTCAGCAAATAACACAAGCGTGCCGGGACAAAACGGCTCAAATGAATATACCGCATTGTTTTATGTTCAGTTAAAAGAAGGTGAGACGGTTCCTTCCCATAAAGCTCCTCTTGAAAAAACGGTAGGAGGACTTGTGGATGAGCAGTATGAAGAGAGCTCAATCCGAATTCAGGAAGTACAGCAGATCGGCCCCCCTTCCGGTAAAACAATCGATATTACATTATATGGACAAAATCAGGATCAATTAATTGAGGCAGCAAGCCAGATTGAAGAAGCATTGCTGCAAAACGGGGATGTCACCAATGTAGCAAGCGGGGCTGAACAAAAACAAACCAAGCTTCAGCTCGAACTGACAGAAGATGCTAAGGAACAGGGAGTCACTCAAGCTGCCGTTTATCAACAGGTGGAAGAGCAAATGAATGAACATGCTATTGGAACGATGATTCTTGAAGAAGAAGAAAAAGAAATGCTTGTTTCCTACGATTCATTGCTTTCAACTAGATCAGATTTGGAGAATACAGAGATTTTAACACCGGCAGGACCGGAAAAGTTAGCGGATCTTGCAACGATTGAAGAACAGCAAATCCCAGCCGTGATTGCCCATAAGGACGCTGAATCCGCCTACACCATTTCGGCTGAAAGCATTTCTGAAGAAGTCGGAGAAGTGACCCAGCGTGTCGAACAGGATATTGCCTCTCTTTCATTGCCGGCAGGAGTAGAGTGGGAAGCGGGAGGAGGCCAGGAAATGATGGCTGAAGGATTTAGTGACATAGGCCAGGCCATGGCTGCAGCTGTAGGACTTGTGTTCTTAACACTTGTCTTAACCTATGGCGGAATCATCACACCCGTTGTTATCCTGACGTCCATCATCTTTGTACCGATTGGATCTATTGGTGCGATTATGCTGACGGGAGAAAGCTTATCGATGAGTGTCATGATCGGCATGCTCATGCTGATTGGAATTGTTGTCACGAATGCCGTTGTCATGCTGGACCGGGTGGAAAGCAATAGAAGACAAGGCATGCTATTGCACCAGGCACTTATTGAAGCATGCAATTCACGCTTTCGGCCCATCCTTATGACCGCACTTGCCACCATCCTGGCGTTAGTGCCATTAGCCCTTTCCCAAAGTTCATCAGGTGTTATTTCAAAGAGCCTGGCCATAACGGTTATAGGCGGTTTGACCACAAGTACGATCTTAACGCTGGTATTTGTTCCGGTCTTGTACAGTCTTGTTGGGAAATGGAGAAAAATCTAGAACAGTAGAGGGAGATAAAGACATGAAAAAGTGGATCGCTATCTCAGGAGTTCTGATAATTGCATTACTTGTTATTATGTTTATAACCAAGCCTTCTGAAGAAAAATATAATGCCTGGTTGATTGAAAACATAAGCACTCGACTTGATGAACAATCCCCTATGGCAGCCATGGGAATATCCCTTTTTGGGGAGCAAATTATTGAAAGCAACACAGTAGTAGAGGACTATATGATCTTTAACACGTTTGAAACTAAATTCCAGGAAAGGGAAATGAAATTTATCGGGGTATTTAATATGTTTATTCCTTTGTCTGTTTAACGCAATAACAAATAAGTAAAAGGGAGCTTGGGACAAAGGTGTCTCAAGCTCTTTGATCTGTTTACTGCGCTTCAGAGGGGATAGTTACTGCCTCATTTTTTGAACTTTTATTTAGTTATGTTTCAGCCTCCTCTTCTCAGGAGTAAAAATAAATTAACATTAATTTAAAGGTATAGGAGTTTAAATAGCGAAAGATTTATAAAAGTGAATGACAATGATGGACTAAACGAATCTAGTAACTATGTAGATCTTAATTGATATCATTTCGATCGGTTACCAGCTCAGAAAGGAGCAAACCATGACTATACTATATGAAGACGAAAACCGGACAGCAGAAATGATTAAGGCAATTCAAACAGGTCAGGTGGAAACATTCGAGCGGCTGATTGCTGAGCAGCCGCATCTTGTCCATGCAAGAATCGTTAGAAGAGATTATGTTGAGCACACCAAAGAGTTAGGCATGTCGCGTACCCTCCTTCATACTGTGACCGACTGGCCGGGGCACTTTCCAAATGGTGCGAAGACGGTGAAAGTTCTGATCGAGGCAGGCGCTGACGTGAATGCGAGATTCACAGGTCCGCATAGCGAAACGCCACTTCACTGGGCTGCGAGCAGTAATGACGTTGAAGTAATGGATGCTCTTTTAGATGGCGGCGCTGAGATCGATGCGGATGGAGCGGTGATTGGAGGCGGGACTCCGCTTGACGATGCGGTTGCTTTCGCACAGTGGAATGCAGCACACCGTTTAGTTGAACGCGGAGCACAAACGAAGCTTTGGAATGAAGCTGCTCTTGGGCTTATGAATCGAATTGAGCAGCGATTTCATGGCAGTAATTCCCCAACTCCTGAGCAAATTACTGAAGCATTTTGGTTAGCATGTCACGGCGGACAGCAAAAAGCAG
Source organism: Jeotgalibacillus proteolyticus (assembly GCF_050107735.1). Classification (GTDB taxonomy): domain Bacteria; phylum Bacillota; class Bacilli; order Bacillales; family Jeotgalibacillaceae; genus Jeotgalibacillus; species Jeotgalibacillus proteolyticus_A. The sequence continues at coordinate 84,864 of NZ_JBNILO010000010.1, read as the reverse complement.
CAGAGTATCTTTATGCTCGGGGTGCGGAGCTTAACTGGATTGGCTACGACAACCTGACCCCGCTGGAGGCAGCACAGCGAAATCACGCAGATCATGCATTGATCGAGTGGCTGATAAATCAGGGAGCTAAAGGTGCGAATGAAGAGTGTTGAAATTAAATAGAAATTGCTTGGTCCGGAGGATATTGCCTTCCGGATCATTTTTGAATTGATCATCTTAGGGCAGATCACGCGAACTCAAGCTCAAATTTTTATTTTCCATGTAATTAAAAGCTCTTCGCTACTATGCTATGATATTAGAAAATAGATGAATTTAAGAGGGATGAAATGAAAAAAAGGGGTCAAATAATTCTAATATTGATTTCTCTCGTATTTACGGCGTATCAGAAAATTGTAAATGGTGATGACTTTTTTACGATGGATTTTCTTATCTTTACCCTTATCGCCTGGATTGTTGGATGGCAATATGATAAAGCCCGTTACTATGAAAAACAGGCGCGTTCGAGTGAAGAGAGCTATAAACAATTGTTGGATTCATTGCCGGAATCCATTCTGATCCACAGGGACTCTACCATAATTTATGTCAATAAAGCAACGGTTTTCATGATGGGGGCTGCCAGTGAGGAACAAATAATCGGCAAATCAATTCTGGATTTTATTGATTCGGAATATGAAGAACGTATACAGGAACGAGTAAAACAGGCAAAAAACAAGAATCGGCCGTTAAACAGTATCGAGCACAGATTAAAACGTCTGGACGGATCGAAGTTTTTCTTTGAGGTTTCTTCCTTGTCCATTGTATTTGGTAAAAAACCGGCTATTCTCTCAATCGGAAAAGATGTCACTAGCAGAAAACTGCAATCTGAACAGCTTATTCAAAAATCTGAAAAATTGGCAATGCTCGGTCAGCTCGCAGCAGGTATTGCCCATGAGATTCGTAATCCTCTTACTTCAATCAAAGGGTTTATCCACCTGCTTCAGGCCAATAATCGAAAAGAAGAATACTTCGACATCGTCTTTTCAGAGCTTGAAAGAATTAATGAAATTGTAGGCGAATTTTTAGTTCTAGCCAAACCAAGCGCAGCAACGTTTGTCGAACAAGATGTGAAGATGTTGATCAAGGACGTTGTCACCTTAATTAATACACAATCCATTTTAAACAATGTCCAGATTTTCGTTGAGTTCGAGAGTGATTTGCCAGTGGTGAGCTGCGAAAAAAATCAAATCAAGCAGGTTTTTCTGAACCTCCTTAAAAATTCAATTGAAGCCATGCCAAAAGGCGGCATCATCGATGTGAAAGTAAAGGAAAAAGAAGAAGATCAGATTTCAATCCTCATTGTGGATCAAGGAGTCGGAATTCCAAAGGAACGGCTTTCCACTCTTGGAGAACCCTTCTACACCACAAAGGAAAAGGGTACGGGTCTTGGACTCATGACCTGCTTCAAAATTATTGAAAGCCATAACGGCAGGCTGAACATTCAAAGTGAGATTAATGAGGGAACGACAATAGAAATTCTGCTGCCTGCCACCACTCAATCGTTATTGAAAGTGAAGTAAGATTATTAACTCAGTCATATTAAGACCTGATGAAGCTGCGATTTTTACAAGGATGAAATGACTGCAAAAAGATCGCGCTGCTTTGCCTCTTTGGATTATGTCTAAGGAGGCTATTTTGTTTGAAAAGGATTTATTTGGTTAAGTGATAAAGTGTAAACTGAATGTAAAAAAGTTCTACAAGGTTTCATTTCACCTATTGAAAACAGATAGCAAAAGCAAAAGAAGGTAGTTCTCAAAAAACAATAGACGTACGTCGCTTAACTGCGCTTAAACTGAAAATCGATTCCTTAGGCAGTATTTATTCAGGGTGGGAATTAGTTAAAACAATAGTAAAACCAATAGAATACATCATAAGTCGAAATGAAAAACCCGTGCTATTAAAGACCAATTCCATAACCTATGTTTTAAGAAAAAATGTCAAATCGTTATTTTATGAACGGGCAGTGTTGGTTCAGGGGGTATCAACTGCTTTTTGGTTAAAAAAGGGATTATTTATCAAAGTGAAAGTGATACAATTTAAGTAAGAGGTGAGGTAAATGAGTCTTATTCTTTTTACTTTTATTCATATACTAATAGGGTCAGTAGTAATTTATTTTTATAATAAATTACCAAAAGCCATTTCGACATTTTCGATTGCTTTTTTTACTATGAGTTTTCTTTATTGGGGAGTCGTTTTATCAAGTTACTGATCATTAATAAGATAGAACTATGCTCAGCGTAACAATGGAGGGATATGTGGTGCATGAACTTGTGGATATATTTTTATTGTTTATAATTCTTTTAATTGTGATTGCTATTTTAATATTGCAATCTATTGATTTTATAAAGACAACTCCTATTCAAATACAAGTATTCGGAATTCATTTGACGATATTCGGTGGTTTATTAGTGCTTAATGACTCAACAATAATAGGTTTCTTAATTATGTTACTTGGTTTAACCATTGGTATATTTGGAGTTTTTAAGGATAGCGGTTCTGTTAATAAGTAAACAAATTATGAAATTATTAATAAGGAGGAATTAAAGTTGAGGCAAATGAATAAATTTTTGCTAATTTCATTATTGATCTCACTCTTTTTAAGTGGTTGTAATTCAAATGATAATAATGCTGATGTTGATTTATTCGACTATAAAGGTTCATATGCAGGTGACAACAGCGCAGTAGTTAATTCTGTTGTTCATTTACAAGGTGCAAAACATTTTAGTGGATTAGAACTCGAAACAAAAGATGAACCCTATGGAATAACTGTAAACTATAATTGGACAAAATCAGAATTTGATGACAAAGAAACATCTATTAACAATGCCTCTTATTTATTTACATTGATACAAAATGTGGACTGGATAGCTTTTAATTTTGATATGGTTGGAGAAGTGTACGAGTATAAAATTACGAGGGAGAACCTTCAAGAGTGGTATGGAATAGAATTCAGTGAAATTGACAACGAAGATAAGCTTAACGCGCTTATACAAGAATCTTTAGAAGATGAAAAGAAAGTAAATCAATTTTTTTAAACTAATGGTGCATTACTTAAGTAAGATTGAATTGGTGATTGGATTAAAAGAAGCTGACAAAGAAAAATATTGGACTACTAAAAAGAGATATTAAACTAAGATGATTACTTTAAGGTTAGTCCCATTTAGGAAAGGAATTTATTTTAGTCACTTTTTGTGCTTAGACTAAAAGGTGCGAATGATCAATATGAGTAGCTGCTTCATACACAAATGGGAAAGGTTAGTGGAAGAACGTTTATAATAGTTAGGATGAAACATTTTTAATTGAGCACACGTAGAAATAATGTAGATTATAAAATCCTTTAAGGGGGAGTTATATGCCGTTTTGTAGAAGTGTGATAACAAGTGGACCTGGAAACAAACTTCCAAAAAGACACTCGCTTTAAACCCCGCCATATCTTGTCCTTATTGTGATGAAACGCAATATCAAACACAAAAATCAAGAATTAAGAGTGCCTTTTTAAACTTTTTCATCATAATACCTCTTTTGATTAACATTTTCTTTGATGTTCCAGACCTCATTTTATTAAGTTCATTTCCAATTGCATTCATTTTAATCATTTCCCTGCATCCATATGTAACCGAGCTAAGTAGTGAAGAAAAATATACGAACCTTTTTAAATAACGGATGCAAAACTTCTATAAAAGGTTCAAGATGTTTAAGTATAATATTGGGTATCCATTAATATTTTTTGTAAGTTATACAGTATATCAATTGATTTATAAAACTATGTAGAATTAATTTTAAATACCTGGTCTGGAGGATGCCCTCCGGACCTTTTGATTTCTTATGTACCTAACTCACCCAAAATACAAAGATGCCGTCTCATGAAACGTCACCCCCGCATACACTGATCATGGCGGATTTATTAAGTGTTGTATAAGAAAAAGAAAAGGGGGGATGATGTTGTTTGGAAACGTGTTGGTCACAGGCGGAGCAGGTTTTTTAGGCTCTCAGCTCGTTGAGGCTTTACTGCCCTTATCAGATCATATATTTATTATTGATAATTTATCAACTGCTTCTATAGAAGCGGTGCCGGCATCTGACAAAGTCACCTTTTATCAAAGCTGCATCACCGACGAAGAGGTCTTAGATGAAATTCTTCCTAAGGTGGAGTATATTTTTCATTTTGCGTGCAAAAATCTGCTCCTGTCTGTCATTAATGTAGATGCTGATTTTCATACAAACGTGCTCGGGGGATTCACCCTGCTGCGTAAAGCAAAAGAGCTTTGCCCGAACCTCAAGCGGTTTATTTACGCCTCAACTGCGTCTATCTACGGAAATGCCGACATTCTTCCGACTCCTGAGTCCTACTATAATATTGGACTGCCGTATTCAGCGAGCAAATTCACAACCGGGCATTATTGTGATGTGTATCACACGCTGTATCAAATGCCTGTGACGACGCTGAGATTTTCAAACGTCTACGGTCCAGGCCAGCTTGTTTCCAATCCTTACTGCGGGGTCATTGCTAAATTTTTTGATTCAGTCCAAAACGGGCAGCCGCTTAAGATTTACGGAGACGGAAAACAAACAAGGGACTTTACTTATATAGAGGATGCGATTGAGGCCACATTGCTTGCGGCAAAAACAGATGCGGCCATAGGGGAAAAATACAATGTGGGAACCAGTGAGGAAACAAGCATCGTGGAACTGGCCCAGGTCCTAAAAAAAGTAACCGGCACACAAGCACTAGCAGACGAGTATTGCCCAAAGCGCGAGGTGGATGTCGTGCAAAGAAGATGCATGAACACATCTAAAATTGAACAGGAACTGAACTGGAAAAACAAACATACCCTTTTTGAAGGGCTTGAGAAGACGAAACAATGGCTGGAGGGAACGTGAGATAAGAGGTGCCTGCAGGAGATGACAGCTCGCTTAAACGTCCCTGTAATAAAGCTGCCTGCTGAAGCGAAGTGAACCGGTCAGAGAGCCTGAGACATTGTCCCAGGCTCTCATTTATTTCAGTTTGGTGTAAATATCCTTAATTAATTTGCTGTTAAGGGCTGCATCATGATAGGTTTCAGTGCTTGAAACCATTTTAAAAAACCAGGATATGCTTAAGGATATCGGTCAAAAAAGCAGAATCTTTTATGGTATCCGGATTGGCTGACAGGATGGGCAGCTCTTTGGGGTAGCGACTCTTCATTTCATCTGTGATCCAGCAGACAACCGGCTTTCCAAGAGCCATCGCCTCTACACTGAATAAGCCGTAGCTCCCCACATGAAGCTGGTCAATAATGACATCCGCTTTTTTATAGATCTCTTTTGCCTCCTTGTGAGAGAGTCCCTGTACAAGCTTAAAGGTAAATGAATAGTTTGCTTTTAGTTTTTCGATTGCCTGGAGTATATATTTAGTTCCTTTAATAGAGGGAGAGGTAGGTGCGTGAACAAGCAAGGGGATCGGGTTTTTTGGCAGGCATGTGTCAGATGGATACGCCGTTAAATCAATCATCGAGGGCACGATATGAACGTGTTCATAATAATCTTTTACATAAGGGTATAATTCATAATCCGGAATCATGCAGTGCTTAATGGATTTTGATAATGTTGTAAGCTTTTTACTGATTTTATCTTCATTCTTGTCTTTTACCAGTGCGTATGGATTCGTAAGGAGAGCGGCTGAATGCATTCTGACATCACTGCCCCAGTGGTGCATGATCATCGGTTTCTTAGCAGCCGTTAAAATAGCGAGATCCGAATAATCAAATGTAAGAGTGGTGCCGAAGTGAAAATGAAACTGATCATATCGGTTGATAAATTCTACTGCGAGCTTTCGCAAAAATGAATTTAGCGCAGGTGTGCTTCTTTTTTTAAGTAAATTGATCGTGTAGTCAGAGGTGTAGCCAAGGTAATAGGGATAATAATTGATGGATTTTGCATTCACATTATGCAGGGACAATCCCTTTGAAATGGCATGCATTTGGTTCGCGATTTCAATGGATCCGTGCAGCACATTCAGTTTGCTTTTATCGGTTTTAACATCCTTAAAAAATTCTTTTAGCAATGATGCGTATACAGGATTCGAAGGGGCTTCTACAGAACCTCTCCAGATCCAAAGCCATGACTGATCTGTGTTCCCTTTAACGGAAGAAAGAAGAGCATGAAGTAAGTATTTTTCAGGCACTTCATTTCCAGTATGATCTATTTCGATTGTATTTTCGTTTATCTTATTTACATTGTCTATTTTCAGCAGGCTCGCTAATTTTGCAATCAGTTTTTCCATGCGCACCTCCGCTTTTCGTGTTATACAAGCGTGCATCAATTGAATGCCTCTCCATTGAACATATTAATTGAAATGAAGATTATGAACACATTACACAGACGAATAAAAATATGATAATCGTTGGAATTTTGAAAACATTTTGCCAGCATTGCGGAGTAACCCATTAAATAATTGACATGTAAACCCGATACTATATAGTAGTATGTAATCACCTGTATAGTAAAATATATTTATTTTAATAGGTAAGTAAGACTACTGTATAAAATATTTACATAAGGCGGAAATGTAAATGACCCCAAAACCCAAACATTTTATTTGTTTTATCGCACTATATATGCTTCTTTATTATTCACTTATTGCTTTTTTTCAAAGTAATCGTGAGGTTTTGACGTTCTTTGGGAGTATTCTTCAGGTGATCGCGCCTTTAGTTGCAGGAGCTTTGATCTTCAAGCAGTTTCTCCTTTTAAAGGGTGATCGGATAAGGTTGTATTGGCTGCTGGCTTCTATTGCTGCATTCAGCTACGGTTTTGGAACGTTCATCTTCAGGTATAATTTAGTCGTTTATGATCTTACCACGAGTACAATTTATTACGATATACTCTGGTATTTAAGCATTCTTTCTTTTATTTCAGCACTCATCTTTATTATGTCGTTAACTAAAAATACAGCAAAAACCATTCAGTACGCCTTCGATATTTTTATTGTCATGGTGGTGGCCACATCCATCAGCTGGCATTTTTTAATCGATCCTTTATTCAGCCTCAGTTCTGGGGGTGAGGAAGTCTTCACCTTTATCAGTTATCTGGTTGGCATCCTCCTTATGTTATTTGCGATATTAAGCATCTATTATTCTCCTGATACCGTTTTTCCTAAAAAGGTTTTTGCCATTAACATACTGGGATTTACGGTGTTGTTAATTGCGAATATTTCTTTTCTTTATATCATGATCAACTATGGATATGCAGCCGATAATTTTAGTGATCCGCTCTGGCCTTTATCTATGCTGCTTTTTGGGCTGGGAAGCCTGTACAATCAAAAATCTGTACAAAAAATTGCAGAAGCTGATGAAAAAAGCATGGAGAAATCAGGAGAAAACTCCTTAACCATCAAATTAATTCTGCCTTATCTAAGCGTTGTGACCATCTTCGTATTCATGATTTTTCAAGGGGTATTGGAGTTTAACAGTATTGTGATAGGCTCTATTATCTCAACATTATTAATCATCATCCGGCAAATTTTCACCTTAATTCAGAATCGTGATTTTCTTATTCAATCTCAAAAGCTGAATAAAAAGCTTGAAATCATAGTAGCAGATCGTACAAAAGAGCTGTACGTTAAAAATCAGGAACTGGAAGAGTCCATGAAAAAAGTGGAATATATTGCGTATCACGACAGCCTGACTTCACTGCCCAATAGGCGGTATTTTGAAGAAGCAGTTGAGGAAGCAATGGGAGAGTCACAGTCTTCTGAAAATGGCCTGGCGATTTTATTTATTGATTTGGACCGATTTAAATTCATCAATGACACGCTTGGCCATCACATAGGAGATCTGTTATTAAAACATGTTGCCAGGTCATTGAAAGAAATCGTTGGAAACCAGCATATCGTTTCTCGTCAGGGCGGGGATGAGTTTATGATCCTATTACGCAGCACATCCAAGGTGGAGGCGGGGCAGACAGCAGAAAAAATCGTAAAAGAGCTGGAAAACCCTATTTCAATCAATGGGAACGAACTGTTTATTACATCAAGTATCGGAATTACGCTCTACCCTCAGCATGGCAGCAATGCAGATACGTTAATAAAAAGAGCAGATACATCGATGTACAGCGCAAAAGACCAGGGGAAAAATCGCTATCAATTTTTCAACGCCAGTATGGATGAACAAATCATATTAAAAACAAACTTGGAAAATGGCTTAAGAAGAGCGATCGAACTTGATGAACTAAGTGTGGTTTACCAGCCGAAAATGGAGCTCAGCTCAAAAGAAATCATAGGAGCGGAGGCGCTATTAAGATGGAAGCATAAAAAATATGGTTCTATTTCCCCTTCTACCTTTATTCCATTGGCTGAAGAAACCGGACTGATTGTAAAGCTGGGAGACTGGATTTTAACCGAAGCCTGCTTGCAGCTAAAGAAGTGGCATCTAGCAGGGATGAATCATATTTCAGTTTCTGTTAATGTGTCGACCATTCAATTTTTGCAGAAGGATTTTGTGGAAAAGGTGGAGAATGTACTCATACAAGCTGACCTGGAACCAAGATATTTAGAGCTGGAAATAACAGAAAGCACCATGATGGATATTAAACTAGTTGTGGCGAAGCTGGAAAAATTAAGAAGTATGGGAATCAAAATTTCAGTAGATGACTTTGGTTCAGGTTATTCTTCTTTGAGCCATCTAAAAAATCTGCCGATCGATATATTAAAAATTGATAAAACATTCATTGATGACATTGAGAATAATAGGAGCAATGCAGCAATTGTCTCCACCATATTGAACTTAGCACGTAATCTTAGCCTGACAGTTATTGCTGAAGGCGTGGAGAATAAAAAACAATATGAGATCTTAAAAGAAAAAGGATGCGACCAAATACAGGGGTATTTTTTGAGTAAACCACTGCCGGCTGGTGAAATAGTCCAACTGGTTGAAATCGCATCTATCGAGACCTCTAACACGCAGTAAAGAGATTTTGACCGATATAAAGGTGAGGTCCAGAGACCGAAGTTCTACTGAAGATTTTATTTATAAAAGAAAGGAGTTATAAATGAAAAAAAGAAATCCAAAAAGAAAGCTGATCCTTCTGGTGGTATTTCTCTTATTTGCAGTGGGTGTGTGGTTGAATAATACGAGCCTCTTTTATTCGAACGAGACCGATTATAAGATTGTTGCTCATAGAGGGCTGGCTCAAACCTTTGATGTATCAAAGGTGGAGTATGATACGAATACAGCTGAAATTATCTATCCTCCTGAGCATCCTTATATAGAAAATACCCTCCCTTCTATAAAGGCGGCGTTCGACCATGAAGCGGATCTTGTGGAATTGGATATAAAGCTGACGAAGGACCGCCAATTAGCTGTTTTTCATGATTTCGATTTATCGTACCGCACAAATGGAAAAGGCGAAGTCAGCGAGTATACGATGGAGGAATTGAAGGAACTGGATGTAGGCTATCGTTACACGGCTGATGATGGGAAAAGCTACCCATTTCGCGGAAAAGGTGTCGGATTGATGCCCAGTTTGGACGAAGTGCTTGAAGCTTTTCCAGATCAAGCGTTTTTGATTCATGACAAAGATGGCAAGATGGAAACCACTGAAGTATTATGGGACGACTATTTAAGCAATCTGTCCAAGAAGCAGTTGAATAATATAACGGTATATGGTGACGGTTCGGGGGAAGGATTTGAGTACCTGCGATCAAAGCACAAAGAGATGAAACTATTAACAAAAGACATGATGATCAGTGCGCTAGTAAAATATGAATTAGCGGGTTGGACAGGCTACATCCCAAAGGATTTGCATAATATGGAGCTGCACGTACCTTTAAAATATGCGAAGGTTCTATGGGGATGGCCTGCTAAATTTATTGACCGCATGGAGTCGGTTAATACGCGAGTCGTCATTGTTGAGGGAAATGGCAAATGGTCAGAGGGGTTTGATACGAAAGAAAGTCTTGAAAAAATCCCGGAAGGCTATCAGGGGTACATCTGGACAAACCGGGTTGATAGCATCACTAAATGATATCTCATTGGTCAAAATATCTCCGTTTAGAAAGGTATCAGTGAAATTCTTTAAACAAAAAAGGACTGGAACGGCTGGGGCTGCAATCCCAGTCATGCCAGTCCTTTTCATTGTTAACTTATGTCCTAATAATCCTGCAGCAGTTCAACCGCTTCTACAATTTCCTCGTACGGTACATCCATCGACATTTCATATTGCTCCAAAATCCGGTCGCCGACCATTAAATAGAGCTGCGAGCTGTGGACAAACTGATCGGAGCCTTCAAGCTTTGCAGCTGGAGCGAGAAAGCCGCGATTCGCAAATAGCTCGATTTCAGTCTGTTCGTAGCCGGATACAAAATCCCAGTTTGTAAAATCTGCGCCAAACTGCTCTCCGAATTTCTGCAAAACCTCGGGTGTATCTTGTTCTGGGTCAATGGTGAAAGAGACAAGCCGATAATCCAGGTCTTCCTGATCCAACTGCTCTTGAAGCTCGGTCATATTGTAGGTCATGGGCGAGCATACCGTATCACACTGTGTAAAGATAAAGGAAGCGAGCCAGATTTCATCTTCCATTGCTTCCGTACTGAATGCTTCTCCATTTTGGTTTTGTGCCTGCAGCGGGCTCACCTCTCCATTTAAAGAGAAGTGTTCATCCAGGTTGATCCCGGATGAACACCCTTGAAGGAAAAGCACAGCGAAGCATGCTGTGATCCAGTTTTTCATTATTCCTGAGCACTGCCTAATAAGGATTCCTGCGAAACAACTAAGTCATCAAATTCAGGCTTTTCTTTTAAAAACTGCAGGTCGTGTGATGAATCAGCAAATGCCTGAATAACATCCGCATTCACTTCATTTGTAAAGGTAACGCGCTCCCATGCACTTGCGATGATAGATTCGTCCATGCGCTGATTGGTGATTTCTTCAATGGAATCCACCGCAATTGTTTGTGCTTCTTCAGGGTTTTCATTGATGAATTGAATGCTTTTTTCATGAGCTTCTGTGATTTGTTTAATCATTTCATTTTCTTCTTCAAGCAGCTTTCCGCTTGTGACTAAAACCGTATTTGGCAGTGTCTTCCCGTACGCAATTTCATCTGTGTCCACGATGATTTTTGCTCCGCTTGCTACAAGTGTGGATGCCCATGGTTCAGGTACAGCAGCAAGATCTACTTTGCCTGATTCAAACATGGATTCATATTGAGCTGGATTTCCTGTAACATGCTTTAGCGTTCCGCCAATACGGGCAGAGGTAATTCCCTGTTCTTTTAGGAAGGTTTCCATTTGAACGTCATGCGTACAGCCGATTCCCGGTGTAATAAATGTATGATTGCCAAGATCCTCCAATCCTTCAATGCCGCTTTGTTCACTCGCCACCACGACCGTTCCGCCAGAGGAAGCGCCGGCAAGAATTTTTACGTCTGCACCATTTGCATAATTGTTCATGACAGGGCCCGGTCCTACGAATCCTGCATCAATATCTCCTGTTTTCAGAGCCGTCATAAAAGCACCGCCATCAGGAAACGTTTTATATGTGACTTCTTTGTCATCACCGAAAGCTTCTTCAAAATACTGTTTCTCTTTTGCCACCATGGCAGGGACGTGATCAATATTCGGGAAGTAGCCGATTACCACTTCATCTCCGCTGCCGCCGGTTGAACCTTCTGACCCGCACGCTGATAAAACCAGGACTGCCGTTAAAGAAAATAGTACACCGAGTTTCTTTTTCATTGCTTTCGCCTCCAAAAAATTAGTCTGTTGCAAGTCCCCATTTTTTAAGGACTTTCTTTTCAATACGCTGGAAAAATAGTAAGTCAACAATAATGCCAATCAGCATAATCATGAGCATGATCGCAATGACGCGGCTCATATCCCCAAAGTCAGAGGCAAAACGCAAGGAATAGCCAAGACCAGGGCCGGTACTGAGCAGTTCACCTGCCATCAGCGCGCGCCAGGCAAATGCCCAGGCTAGCCGAATGCCCGTTACAGCATAGGGGATAGAGGCTGGGATGGTCACTTTTGTAAATAACCGAAACCCGCTGTAATTCATCGTCCGTGCCGCTTTAATAAAGAGCGGCGGAACATTGATGATTCCTGTACGGACGTTAATCGTCATAACAATCGCTGCCCCAAGAACAACGATAAAAATAACCGCCATTTCATTTAGTCCAAACCACATAATGGCAAGCGGCAGCCACACAATACTTGGCACGGACTGCAGTGCTAAAATCAGAGAGCCGAGTGTTTCGTCCGCAGTTTTTGATTTCGCTAACAGCACACCGAGCAAGAGTCCGATGACAAGCGCGATAGCGAGGCCGGTAAATAAACGTTGAAAACTTGCCAAAAGATCATAAAGCAATGTGCGGTTGCTGAAGCCTTCGTAAAGTGAGACAAATACATCCGTTGGCGCGGGAAGAAGGGAAGGGGAGACATCAAAAACGTATACTGCACCCTGCCAGATGGAAAAAAGCAAGACATAAAAGATGATTCGTTTAACGGCTGGCTGCATGATTTTGCTCCTTTTCCGTTACCTTATCAATCTCAGATTTTAATAACTTTTGTATTTTTTCTTCATAGTGTAAGAGTTCTTCCTTTGACTGTGAGCGGGGTCTGGGGAAATCTAATTCAATGATGTCGATTATGGTGCCGGGCTGTGTGCCCATGACGACGATCCGGTCGGAAAGTTTTAGTGCTTCCGCAATGCTGTGGGTAACAAATAAAATCGTTTTCCTGGTTTCGAGGAAAATCTTCTCTACAATTTCATGAAGACGGGAGCGGGTCTGTTCATCCAGCGCTCCAAATGGTTCATCCATTAGTAAAAGTGCGGGGTTCATGGCGAGTGCCCGTGCGATCGCTACACGCTGCTGCATGCCGCCTGAGATCTCATGGGGTGAATGCTTTGTGTAAGCACTTAGCTGAACCATCTGCAAATAATGAAGCGCTTTTTTCTGCGCCTCTTTTTTTGACATGTCAGGCAGAAGGGGAAACATCACATTTTCTTCTACTGTCAGCCAGGGAAATAAGGCAGCCTGCTGAAATACCATGCCGCGTTCTTTCCCAGGTCCCTTTATCGGTTTGCCGGAAAGTTGAATCTCCCCATCTGTAGCGGCTGTCAAACCAGTCACTATGGATAGGAGTGTTGACTTACCGCATCCTGAGGGCCCTATAATCGAAACGAACTCTCCTTCTTTTACATCAAGCTGTATATCTGAAAGGACCAGTTCTGTATTTCCGTTATTCGTAAACGATTTTATTACGTTATTAATTGATAAAAACATACTCTCACCTGCTTATCTCTTTAATCCTATAAATTTAATCGGAATAGTAAATAAATTATAGCCGATGGAGGGGGAAAGTCAACACTTTTAGATGTATTTCTTTACCGTGGTGACGGAGTAGAGGGCGGTTAGCATTTGTATTGTTCCATATCGTATGCGTTTGCCATGCAAAAGGAAAATAAAATGTCCTTTCTTTATAAAACATTTGAAAATTGTGAGGGGACGGCTCATAGAATAAACCAAGTGCTTGAGCCTTTACAGGTTAGTCCCCTGAACTGGATCAGTCCTCACTCTCTGCGCAAACTTCCGCTTCGAGCTGTGTGAACCGGACAAAAAACCTGAGACAGATTTTGTCTCAGGCTCTTACTTCAAATTTATTGCTGCTTTAATTCCACATTGTCAATCACGATGTCATGCTCACCAATTGGAGAGCCGGCTTTGCCTAGTAAAAACTTCAAACTTACCGGGTCGCTTGTTGGCGTTTGGACGGTGAATTCGTAGCGTGTGCTGTTTTCCTTTAGTTCAATGGTTTCAGATAAAAATCGTGTGTATTCAGCATTTTCAATCGTGACCTCCATGGACCGGTCAACGGTTGATTGAGCTTCAAATGAGAGATTGTATTCCTTATTTGGCTCTAAAACTAGATTGTCCTGGAAGAATTGAACGCTCCATGGCTCCTGACCCTCCTGGTCTATAAGGATGTGCGCCTGGCTGTCTGTATGCTGAACGCTTGCTTGAGCATCAAAGTGAATATAGGATTGCCATGGCTCCAACCCATTATCAAAGCCTCCGTTTTCAAGAGGAAGCGGATTAACTGGTCCGCCCACTTTCTTAAGTGAGATCGTATCCAGCTCCATTTTAACCGGCTTTCCGCCTAAATGAAAGATAAGCTGCGAATCCAGGTCTGTGGCTTCAGGCATCGTGAAACTCATCGAATTTGCTGCCCAGTCTGTTGTTAGGGGGATTGATTGCCCACTATACGTCACATTCCCATCCTGACTGCGCAGTTCGACTTTAATTTCCCGGGGAATGTCTGCTTTTGCATCAAATGTAAGTTCATATTCCTGTTCTTCTTGAAGCTGTATTCCTTTTTGAATGAGTTGAACATCTTGTGCATCAGCTGTTTCCTCGAGTACCTGAGCGTTTACTACACGTGAATCAGGATCTACTTGAATGGAAGCAGCCTCTTCTGTATCGATGCGATTCCAGAATAACAGGCGGTCCGGAAAGCCCTGGTCAAAGGTGCCGTTATACACGAGATTGCCGTCTGGCAGAGCAGGTTTTGATGCATCTGTATCCATTTCAGATGGAGTGGTTTCTTCTATTCTTACATTTCCTACCCATACAGGAAGAGTCGACAGTCCCAGATTAAATTCAAGGCGGGCGGCAATATCGGTTTCTTCTGTCATTTGGAAGACCATTTCATACGTTTCCACCTGGTCTGTCAGTGAATAGGATTGACTGTTTGAATAAGTGGCATAGTCTCTGTCTGCATCGCCGCTGATTTTAACGTTGATGTCACGGGCGTTCGTAGATTTCGCATCAAACGACACTTTATAATAGCGGCCTTTTCCAATTGACGCATCCTGAATCAGCTGAACAGCATAGGGCTGATTGCCTCCGTTTTGGATATCCACTTTTGCAAAGGAGCGGTCATCCAGGGAGTCGATTGTTACTGCGGCTTGTCCCCCAAAGTCTGGCAGTGTGAGGAAGTACCAGTAATCTGTGTTTGGAACGCCGTCAATTCCCTCTACGCCGTCCCATTCCTGATCAAAGCCGTTGTTATAAATGAGATTGCCATCTTCAAGCGGCAATTTTGCGTCCTCCGGCAGCGGCTCTGCTTCGACTACTGGAAGCTCAGGTGTTTGATAGGGGCGTCCTGTCAGATCATACACCCGCACATATTCCACATTCATCGATTGAGGGAACATTGTGTCTTCGGTCGGATCTCCATCAAAGTTTCCGCCAATGGCAAGATTCAAAAGCATATGAAACGGTTGATCAAATGGTGCCGGGTACGTATGGTTTGCTGAAGCATTTGTTTCTTTGCTGTACCAGTTGTCCTGGGTTTGTGTAAGGATGCCATCTACATACCAGCGGATTTCTCCGGGCTCCCATTCAACGGAGTACACATGTTCATCAGCAATTGTGGATCCATTTTCAAAGGTATATTCTGCGCCGGTGTATTTATTGTTTGGCCATGTTTCGCCATAATGAATGGTTCCAATAGCTTCGTGAGGACGGCTGCCTTTTGCTTCTAAGATGTCAATTTCTCCTGAAGCGGCCCATCCTCCATATAGATCATCCTCAGGAAGCATCCAAAAAGCAGGCCAGTAGCCTTTCCCTGTTGGAAGGGATGCCTTCATTTCGAATTTTCCGTATGTCTTAGAGAAAAGCCCTTTTGTTCTTAACCGGGCAGAGGTATAGGAAAACCCTTCATATTCTTCTTCTTTTGCTGTGATGACTAATTGGCCATCTTCTGTTTTGGCATTTTCAGGGCGGTCGGTGTAGTATTGCTTTTCATTATTGCCCCAGCCTGAGACGAATTCACCGTTGGCATCTGTAAAGCCGTTGCCAATTTCAAATCCCCATTTGGAGCGGTCAATTTCTGTGTTATTAAATTCATCATTCCACACAAGGGACCAGGGTGTGACAAATGTGTCCGGATCTTCTGTTTTCTCGCCATTCACTTCGATAGGGCTTTGTAATTTGGCTTTTTGAATCAAGCCATCACCAGTAATAGCTGAATGACGGGCTTTTGAGGTAACTTCAAGCTCTTTCACTACTCCTTCATCCGTGAGGGTAACGTTTGAAAGCGCATTCAAAATTAGTCGTTCCGAAATGCCGTGTAGTTCCAATTGACTTTTCTTATTTTTATTTCCGTCAGAGGCGGTCGTGATGGTATTAAAATCACCATACAATGTTACTTTTCCTTCTTTAGAGGAGGCAGGATGGACGGTGACATTGTGAAATCCTTTACTCGTAATCTCACTTTCTATTAGCGTAGCTTGCGCATTCACAAATGCTTCATGAACGAGAGATTTCCCGCTTACCGTTATCAAAGGAGAGTGGGAGGGAGTCTTTACTATCAGGGTTCGTAGGGTTGTATCAGACAATTCAAGTGTGTCTGGGGCTTTTCCTCTTATGTACGTCTTTCCCAGTACTTTTACATTTTCCAACGTAATATTCTTTCCGGCAGCAGGGGTGATAATCAGGTCTCCCAGGATCGTTTGGTTTTTCAGGGTGGATTGCTTTAGATTAGTCGTTTTTGAAAGGGGATGGCCTTTTGGCTTTGCCTCACTAATCTCCGTGTCATCTGGTACAAAAGGCAGCACGAGAAGAAATACGAGCAGAATGGACACCATTTTTTTGTACATTTAAACGCCTCCTTATATAATGTCTCACGTGGGACATTTGATTATAACTATAAAAGCATCTTCACGTTTTGACAACATTTTTTTACAATAATAAATGATTTATATGTAAAAAATGTTCAGTGTTTAACGATCAGTATGCTTTGTTTTCCTCAATTTAATCGTGCGCAAGAATTTCTCTTGATCAAAGTTGCTTGAAAAGAGGGAGGTTTGATCATCGGCTCATCTTCGATTTGATGGACGAGTTGTTCCACTAAAGAAGCGGCCATTTCAACTCTTGGTACATTCATTGTCGTTAAAGCAGGTGTCGTGTATTGAGTTAGGAGAACATTATCGAATCCAATCAGCGAGACATTATCAGGTACACTGAGACCGGCTTCATTTAATGCCTTCAATGCCCCAAAGGCAATTAAATCGTTGGAGCAGACAATCGCTGTCGGCAGGGCTTTTTGACTGATCCAATAATGGACGGCTTCATAGCCTGCCTGCTCGACAAACCGGCCTTTGAAGACGTTTTGATCCTGGATTCCTCCTTCTTTTAATGCATCCAAATAGCCACTTAGCCGTTCAATGGCAGCTGGATTTTCTTCTTCACCTGTAATAATGCCAATGTCCTTGTGACCGAGTTCAATCAGGTAATTAGTGGCAATCTTCGCTCCTTCCTCGTTGCACAACAGCGGGATGGGAACGTTGGGGTGCCGCTCGCTCACATTATTTTGGTCAAATAAACCGACGATAAAGCCAGCAGAAATGATTTGATCCACAATCGTTTGAACATTCGTCCAGCTGATAATCATGCCCGCATCGATGCTTTTTTCCCTGTACAGCTTCAGGATTGGTGCGGGGTCTGTGACATTTGTGGTCGTCACAAGCACATTGTAGCCTCTTTCAGATGAAGACCGGATCATTGAGCCGATCACGACACTGTAAAAAAGATCATCTGAATAAATATCATGCTTCTCCGGATCCTGTATGATAAAAAGCCCGATGGTACGGGTTTTTTTCTTTACCAGCCGTCTTGCTGATACATTTGGATGGTATTGATGCTCATCCATGATTTTAAGAATGCGGTTGCGCGTCTCCGGTTTTACCTGAGGAGATTGATTTAGCACACGCTGCACCGTCTTTCTCGAAACTCCTGCGAGGTTTGCAATATCAAAAATGTCCATAGAATCCTCCTGAGATATTCATCTTTCGTTAACTAACAGTATAGCGGATGAGGAAGGAATTTAATATTTTCGGAAGAAGAAAAGGACAGTTGACTGCGTTCTGCTTCTTTTTGAAAAAGAGGAGGCTGAGTACTTTACTCGTTTAGTGGGGCGTTTAGTCAGTTGGGTTTATGTCATAAAACCTGTCTGATCACCTTCACCTATCTCCCGGATTACCTTACACGGAACACCCGCTGCCATGACATTGGCTGGAATACTTTTTGTTAGGACGCTACCTGAACCGATAATGGTGTTGTCTCCAATTGTCACACCTGGATTTATGTGAACTCCTGCTCCGATCCATACATTATTTCCGATGGTCACTTTTTTGGCATAGCAGGCTCCATTGGCTCTTTCCTTTGGATCTATCGCATGATTTGAGGTGTAAATTCCTACTCTCGGACCAAAAAGCACATGATCGCCAATTTCAATGCCGCCGCCATCGAGCATCACACAGTCAAAGTTCGCATAAAAGTGGTTTCCAATAGAAATGTTGAATCCAAACTCGCAACGGAAAACGGGCTCAAAATGCACTTCCTGCCCAATGGATTTAAGTAAATTTCTTAACAGCTCTTCCCGATCTTCTGATTTTCCCCCGAAGCTGTTATTGTACTCATTTGTCAGAAAAACCGCTCTTTCCCTTGCTTCTATAAGTTCTTTTGTTAAATCATTATACATAGCGCCAGTTTGAATCCATTTCATTTGGTCTTCTAAATTCAAAATAAATCCCTCCTTTATACTTTCTTGCATGAATCGTTCGCAGCTAGTTAGTGAAGGGCAGTTCCCCAGATCTCCTAATCAAGTATAACCGCTTTTCCTTCCTGCCTTAATTTCTTCAGCGATTCAAGCATCTGGTGTATTTCTTGATCAGAATGCCGTTCCCACACCTTTAATTCAGCAATAATCTTCAATGGAGATTTGGATCTGTATGAGCGTGTAGGATTCCCGGGAAATCTTTTGTCGGTCAGGTTCGGATCGTGTTCAAAATCGCCTAAGGGTTCAACGATATAAATTCGCTCTTCAGAACGGGCAGTCGCTAATTCAGCTCCCCATTTAGCCGCTTCCAACGAAGCAGAGAAATAGATGTAGTTGGACTTTTTGTTCTGATAATTTGATAAGAATTGTGGTTCCAACAGATCACCGATGTTTAACTGTGCTTTCGTACCATGAAAAAAAGGGCCAGGATCTAAAACATTTGTATTGTTTTGCACGCTTATACGCCTCCAGCCATTTGGGATGTGTGTGAACAGTATAAAACAGGATTTTCAATAAAAGTAGTCTGTAAATTACATTGGATTCATCGTATAATGAAAGTAGAAGAGCAGTACTCAAATTACAGCCGCCAAAAATAGAAAGCCCAATAAAAAGAGGCTTGGACATAACTCGAAAAAGTTTAAAACATGAGGATATATTTTTTTATGGTAATAGGTGAGCGGAGCGGAAGGTGGCGACTCCAGCAGGACATGACGGCAAACTGAGACCCCGCAAGGCAAAGCCTGAGGAAGGCTCAGCGCCGTCCCTGCGGAGAGCGTCCGCCTGACGCGAAGTGAACCGGCCGTGGAGCTTGAGACATTTTTGTCCCAAGTTCTTTTTATTTCACTATAAAAGAAAGGCTGCTTTCTTGGATACATTCAGCAAGCTTTTGCCGATTTAAATAGGGAAAGGAATCTGGAAAAATGACAGCAAAAAAGAAATCACAGGAATGGACTGAAGCCAAAAAACGATGCCGCTTGAATGAAAATGAACTGAAGATGGCTAAAGAGCTGGGCATGACTCCAAAAAGTTTGATAAAAAACATCCCTGCACCTAATCAAAAATGGAAGGCACCTGTCAATGTCTGGATTCGTGAGCTTTATGAGAATCAATTTGGAGAGGTTTTGTTACAAGATAAAGAGCAAAGGAAAACTGCCTCCAAACATAGGATCAGTGATGAGGAATTACCTTTTTAACAAATCAGAAGAGGGATTAAACAGGTGTTGTTGAGGGTAGGGCGTTTAGGGAAAGATCACCAGAACGCCTATTTTATTTTTTATTCTCTTTCTTGTTTAAGATCGATCTTAATTCTTTAATCTCTTCTTCCGACAGGTCCTCATCCTCGATAAACTGTACAAGCATGGATTTTAATGTGCCGTCATAGAAGCGCTTTAAAAAGGATTTTGTTTTGGCACGCTGGCACTCATCTTGTGAATAGAGTGGGTAGAATGTAAAAACTCTATGGTCCTTATGGACACCAACAACCTCTTTTTTCGTGAGGCGGTCTAATAGGGTGCGCACGGTTTTTGGGCTCCAGCCGGTTTGTTCAGGCAGAGATGAAATAATCTCGTTTGCTGTTTGGGGAGACGTTGCCCAAAGCACCTTCAGGACTTCCCATTCCGACTCTGAAATAGGGGGTATTTGGTTGGTCACATGAATCCCTTCCTTTTCTTCTTAATTTAAGCCTTTTTTCTTCAAAATGCTATTTGTTATGTCAACGGCTGTACTGCCGCTGGCATAGCGGCTGTTTTCAATATTGGTGGCAAAAAAGTAGGTGTTTTGTTCCGTTTCTGAATAGCCAATGAACCAGCCATTCACGTTTTTACCGTTGACCGTTCCTGTACCGGTCTTGCCGTAAAGTGTAAGCCCGTTCTGTGTTTCCAGTCTAATCGCGTCCTTAATGTACTGAACATTTTCACGATCGAAGCCAAATTCGTTTGTATAGAAGTCCTTAAGAATCTGGACCTGTTCAATGGGTGAAATTTTCAAGGAAGACTCAAGCCAAAAGTCTCCAATTCCGCTTGATAGGTTCTGATTCCCGTACTGAATGTGATTCAGGTAGGATTCAATGTTCTTTATTTTCGTCCTTTTATCGAGCTGGTGGAAGTACCAGGTTACGGAATTTTGCATTGCCGTATGGACCGTTTGATTATGATTCCAGCTTTCGTAAGGATATGGGTTTCCATCCCACTTCATAAAGCTGTCATCACGTGTGATCACACCCTCCTCTAATGCAAATAACGCACTGTATAGTTTATACGTGGAATTGGGCGAAACGCGTAACGTGCTTCTGTCTTTATTGTAAATGGTATAGTGATCTTTCTGTAAATCATACAGGACAAAGCTGCCTTCGTGTTCACCAAAAAATCCGCTTAAATCCTCATAGTCTGTCTTTGTGTTGTCAAAATCGATCCGATCTTCACTCCAAGGGATCGCAGAAACAGCAGGGGCCTGACTTGCGACTGCACCAGCAAGAAGAAGAAAAACCAGCATGCTTTTCAGTTTATCCCACTTTGTTTCGGTTTTATAGGCAGCGATCCGTTCAATCCGCTTTTTTACCTGTTTTTTTGTGCTGATGAGCTGGTTACCCGTTGAGAAGTGGGCAGACAGAAAGGATTTATCAGCAAATTTAATAATGGTGTTTCCGTAAGCGGTCCGTTTAGTATGATCTAATGATTTCAGTACAGCATGGTCACACGCAATTTCCCTGTCCATTCTCATTTCCCTGAAAGCGACCCAGATTAGCGGGTTAAACCAGTACAAAAGCTGAAAAAGCACAATCAAATAATTTGTTGCGATATCTTTATATTTATAATGCTGTAGTTCATGAAGCATAATATGTTTCATTTCTTCCGAAATCAGCGATGCTTCAGCGTCCTGCGGCAGGATGATATAGGTTTTAAGGAGCCCGAAGGTTAACGGGGAGC
Source organism: Jeotgalibacillus proteolyticus (assembly GCF_050107735.1). Taxonomy (GTDB): domain Bacteria; phylum Bacillota; class Bacilli; order Bacillales; family Jeotgalibacillaceae; genus Jeotgalibacillus; species Jeotgalibacillus proteolyticus_A. Next base: position 63,312 of record NZ_JBNILO010000010.1, on the reverse strand, counting down.
TGATCAGCGCTGATTGCGCCAACACCAGAGGCTTTCTTACATTAAGCATTCCTTTGCATTGATCAAATAATGATAAAACCCCGGGGTTCGTCACGGGGATTAAAGACTTTTTAATGTGTTGCTGCTTTATCCAGGCGTGGATTACAAAAGCAGCCATCACGAGCATACCGGCAATCCATATGATGGTTAACACCTGATTTAAAAAAGTAAAATCCGTTCGATTAACAGAAATGGAGAAATCCTGCAACCAACTCCCTGTATCCGAACCACTATTATCCGGTTTGGTGCTGGCAGGTGTTAAACTCGAGACTGGTTTATCACTTCCCAAAAACGGACTGCCAAAGTTCAATAAGTGCGCAGGAAGATAAGGAAGCAGTAAAGCGATTAGAAACGCGAACCAGAGGTTGTACGTCCATTTCGGTGTCAATTGGCTTTGAAGCAGTTTTCTAATTAGCAGAACAAGGAAGACCATAACAGAAGATAAACATAAACTCACAGCCAAATGAAGGACAGACATAGTTACAACCCCTTTCTGTAAAAGTATTTATAACAGCTTAAATTTACCCATCCGTTTAGTATGAATCTACCACAAAGAGAGTTAATGAAGAGATAGATTTTAAAAAAAGCACAAGCAATAAAGCTAATTGGCATTTAGGATTGAGTGTCTATTTAAATGTGTCGAGTGTAATTTTGGCAGCCTCCGCGATAAGGGCATCTTCATATTCGGCATCCTCTTTATCCTGCTTCGACATGATGGCAATGATAATTGGTTTTCTGTCTGGCGGTCTTACAACGGCAATATCATTTCTTGTTCCATAGCTAGCTGCTCCGCTTTTGTCCTCAACGATCCATCCTTCAGGTGCGCCGGCGCGGATTAATGTATCACCTGTGGCATTTCCGCTCATCCAATCATTTAACCATTCCTGCTTATCCTTTGGAAGATAGTCGTCAATGGCGACTTTCTTCAGGTTCTCGGCCATGGCTTTTGGCGTACTCGTATCCTGGTCCTGTCCCGGTGCATACTCATTTAATTCCGTTTCAAACCGTTTGCTCACCGTTGTGTCATCTCCAAGCTCACGAAGTTCCGCCTCAAATTTTTCAGGGCCTCCAATTGCTTCAAGCATGAGGTTCGCCGCAGTGTTATCGCTTTTCCGAATGGCTGCTTCACTTAATTCCAGCAGCGTCAAACCCGTATCTACATGTTTTTCTGACACGGGAGAATGGGTAACCAAATCTTCCTTAGTGTATGTAATGATTTTTTCCAGACTTTTTACATCATGCTGCTTTAACAGAATAGCAGCTGCCAATACTTTAAAGGTGGATGCGTAGGCAAAACGTTCATCTGATCGATGTTCCAGGGTTTGATTTGTCTCAGTATCTAGTGCATACACACCGATTTGTGCGCCAGATTCATTTTCAAGCTGTTCCAATTTTTCCTTTAATTGAATCGCTTGATCCTTATCATTTTCCTTTTTTGCTGATGTTTTGCTGTCTGTATTTACACATCCCGATAGCGGTGCAAGGAAAAGCAGCAGGGAGAGCGCCAGCATAGGAATACGATTCTTAGTAGAAAATATTTTTCTCACAACATTACCTTCTTTCCGATAGATTTAATCTAATTGACTACGTTTGTAGTCTAATATTACAACTGTAGTCTATCGGAGGTCAAGCACCAGAGAGGTAAGATATACATTTTCGCCAGCTCCTTTTGATGGTATCTTTTAAGTAACATTTCAATAATTGAGTGGGACTCGAAGGAGGAACTGCCAGTGAATACTGCAGCAAATCAAGTAACTGCTGAAGAAATTAAAGTCATATTGAGAGCGGCGGACGAGATCATTTTTCAGGGGGGAAGAACCCTTCTTGCGAAAATTTTAAAGGGTTCAAAGGAGAAAAAAGTGATGGAACTGAAGCTCGATCAGTGTCCTGTTTACGGGTTCTATAAGACTTGGAAACTAGATGATATTTTGCTTAAGATCGATTGGATGATCGATCATGAATTTTTTGAAATCAGGTACGACAGAAAGCTGCCCATGATTGTTTTTTCGCGTAAAGGATGGCAGATTCAGATGGATCAATACACAGACGAGCTGCTTGAAGAATGGCGGGAATGGATCAGGAACGGGCATCACAATCCCGATATGAGTTATTTAAAAGACCGGAACAGGGAAATGATTTTACTGCTGATTGAAAAGATCAAAGAGTCTCGAGAGAAAACTCTCATTCCTTATTTGGAACTATGGGAAAAAATTGATTACAAAAAAGTAAAACAGGAAATTCGTATAGCGATTGAAGCTATAAATCAAAACGAACCGATCGATCCCTCAGTCATTAAGGCAAGAGAGGAAGCTATCAATGAAGCGCTAGAGGTGGAAGAACCAGTTGACCTTATGATTAAGTGCTGGGGGTGCCTGAAACGATTTACTTTTTCAGTGGGTGAGCAGCAGTTCTTTAAGCAGAAAGGATTGTCGTTTCCGAATAGGTGCAAAAAGTGCCGAAAGAATCCGATTTGGAGGTAAACGATTTGATCCTCAATTATTAAAGATGTATAACAGTTCTATTATTTAAACGAGGAGAGGGGAGATTGAATTGAAAAAAATACTATTCACCTCACTTGTCTATATGGTCTTTATAGCAGGCTGTTCTGACACCGAACCACAGGATTCTTCAAATGAAACGGATGATTCACAAACAAATGAAGCATCATCCGATTTGGAAGTGGTCGCTGAGAATCTGGAGGCTCCATGGTCCATTGAGAAGCTGGATGATGTTTTTTATATAACGGAAAGAGCGGGAAGCATCGTGAAAATAGAAGAAGGACAGACCGAACGTCAGGGTGTAGCGCTGGAAGAAGAAGTATCAACAGCCTCGGAGGCAGGACTTCTTGGGTTTGTTTTGGCACCGGATTTTGATGAATCGCATCTGGCTTATGCCTACTATACGTATGAAAATGGGGCAGAGCAGTTTAACCGGATTGTGCTTCTGCAGTTAAACGGGAATGAATGGGTTGAAGAGGATGTTCTTTTGGATGAAATTCCGAGCGGAACATACCATCATGGAGGAAGGCTTAAAATTGGCGAGGATGATAAGCTGTACGCAACAACAGGAGATGCTTCTGTTAGTGAGATCGCGCAGGATGTCGATTCCCTTGGCGGAAAAATTTTAAGACTAAATCTCGATGGATCGATACCGGAGGACAATCCAATCTCCGACTCCTATGTCTACAGCTATGGCCACCGAAATCCTCAAGGCATTGCCTGGTCAGAGGATGGAACAATGTATGCGAGTGAGCATGGGAATAATGCAAATGATGAAATCAACCAAATCGAGCCGGGTGAGAATTATGGCTGGCCTGTGATTGAAGGGGATGAAGAACAGGATGACTTGGTGTCCCCGCTTTTTACTTCCGGAGATGAATCCACCTGGGCGCCCTCTGGAGCCGCTTATTACGAGGGGAAGCTTTACGTTGCCGCTTTAAGAGGAACTGCCGTGCTGGAATTTGACCTTGTAACAAATGAACAAAGGGAGTTCATAACGGATCTGGGCAGAATTCGGGATGTGTTCATTGAGGAGGATTCGCTTTATTTGATCAGCAATAACACAGACGGCAGAGGAAATCCGCAAGATCAGGATGACATGCTGTATGAAATTCCTCTCACTCCATCTAATTAAAAACTATTCTAATAGGCCGGGGGGAAGTCTCCCGGCTTATTAGAATCACAGTATATTTGTTATATTGCCTAACGATTCGACACCACAACGTCCCCATTCTCATCTAAAAGAGGCGTAAGAGAAATCCCCTGCGGAGTCCATGCGTGCATATAGTTTACGCCGGTTTCAGTATCAACCAAAAGCATAATTAACCCATATTGATAATGCTGAACCGATATTTCCTCAAATCTTTTTTCTTTTTTACTACCAAACATTTGTCCTCACTCCTATTCTTTTTATTAGCCGTTATCCAGCCCATTTTTCTTATAAATATAGATGAAGATTGTCAAAGCAGCTGCAAGCCAGACGAAAAGAACACTGGCATCAGTCAGGTTCCACTCGTATCCGCCCCCTGCGGCAAGTGAATCAGATAGATTGGACAGGACGCCGCCGTAGGAATAATCTAAAAAACGTGCAAGGTTTTCGTCAAATGCCTTCAGGACAGGGGTTGAAGTCAGCATTAATAAAATTGGTGTACTGATCAGTGAGGCCTGCGCCTGGTTTTTCGAATAGACCCCAATGATGTAACCGATCAAAATACTGATTAAGCTGCATAACGTTGTAATAGCAAGATAAGTAGGGACGGGAATATCCTCAAAAGACACTCCGCTCGCTGGTAGTAACAAAAGATTGGTCAGGACTAAGATAAATAATATTGGAATCATGCTGCCAATAAAATATTCTGCGCCTTTAACAGACGAGGTCATAAGCACTCTCAACGTATGCTTTTCTTTTTCTTCCGCTATAGGAGAGCTGCTCATCGAGATGCCGGCTATGGCGATATTGAAGATCAAGCCAAAGCTCAATAAAAAACCACTTGTGGAAAAGGGTGCGCCTGCTTCACCGGCATCTACTTCCGGCATTAGATTCCCCATAGCGATCACAAATACGATCGAAAAGATCGGGGGGAATAAAACACTCATATTGCTCAGCATTAATCTCAGCTTCAATTGGAGAACGGCATTTATTTTTCTATAGGATAGACTCATACTAATTCCCTCCCGGTCACTTCTAAAAATACGTTTTCTAGATTGGGCTCACATGAATGGATGGTTAAAAGCTCATCAGCAGTCAGCCATTCATTGATTTTCTGAATGGAATCATGCGTGTGTGGCATCACCACTTCTTTTTCATTCTTCAATAAGATCCGATACCGTTTATCCCGGTTATATTTAAGCGTTAACGCTTTCGGGGAGTCATGTTCGACAATCAAACCGTCATTTAATAGCGCCACACGATCACAAAGCTTGGTTGCTTCTTCCATGTTGTGAGTGGTGAGAAAAATCGCCGTACCCTTTTCTTTTAATTCCATCAGCAGTGCGTGGATGGCTTCCGTTGTAACAGGGTCAAGACCGCTGGTTGGTTCATCTAAGAAAAGCACCTTTGGCTGATGGAGCATGGCTCTCGTAAGAATTAATCGCTGCTTCATGCCCTTGGACAAATTTTTGGCGATTTTGTTCCTATGTTCAAATAAACCCACTCTTTTCAGCAGAACCTCAATCCGTTTGGTGTCAACATTCAACAGCCTGGCGAAGGCGGTTAAATTATGGTAGACCGTTAATCTGTCATATAATCCGCTGTTGTCTGTCACAATACCAATTTGTTCATAAATACTTTCATTAATTTGTTCCACTGCCTGATCCAATACAAAAGCATGGCCTGATGATTGAGCAAGCTGGCCGGTCAAAATTTTAATGGTGGTAGTTTTGCCTGACCCTGAAGGACCTAAGAATCCAAAAATTTCTCCTTCATGAACAGAAAAAGTAATCTCTTTTAATGCCACTTGATCTTTAAATCTTTTAGATAAACGTTCAACCTGGATCACTCTTTTTCCCAATTTTCATCTCTCCTTTTTTCGTTGCATATTGGAGCAAGGTTGTTTCTGCACTGCTTCTCCATCTGCTAAAAACTTTATAGGAAAAGGACGGAAAAGTCGTAAAACCAAGCTGAATTGTTATGCTCCAACTGCCAATTGCAGCAAAAAGAGGGTGAAATGAACCCATTTCACCCTCAACTGTACCCTAAAATTCAATTAATGCTCTCATTGCTTCCAAACGATTTCTGGAAATCGGCAAGTTTACCTTGTTGCTTCCCCGAAGTATTAATGTATACGAATTTTTCGAGTAGCTCACTAATTCGGAGACCCGCTGTAAATTCACTAAGTAGGATCTGTGGCATCTGAAGAATCCGAATCGGGTAAGCTTTTCTTCCAGTTCATTCATTGTCAAAGCAGTGGGGAAATATTCTTCACCGATACGGATCGTGCTTACGCTGTTGACACTTTCAATGAAATCAATTTCGTCCGGGCTGAAAAAGATGGTTTTATCAGCCATCTTACTCGATACCTTGTACACGCTCGCCGGTTTACGATCTGTATCGTTTGCTTCAGAAGACTCTGCTTTGCTTTCATTGATAAGATCTGTTTTTTCTAAACCGGTATTCCGGTTGCATCGATAAATCTCGTTACTCACTAATACGAGCTCTTCAAGAAAATGAGAGGTGAATAAAATGGCGACATTTTGAGACTGCAGGTATTCCAGTGCTTTTTTATATAGCTCGATGCCCTCAACAGTAGAATGGCTTAAGGGACTTTGAATCAATAAAAGCTTTGGGGAAAATAAGGACATTCGAAATAAACTGAGCCTTTTCTTTTGATCAAATGATAAATGCTTGATCTTTGTATCCCACACATCGGATAAAGAAAAAATGGCACTGAATTCCTTCAAAGGATTTTTAAAGTCAGCAATTTTCTTGAAAATGTCTAAATAGCTGAAAACAGACAAATTGTCATATAAACCATCCTCCGTAAATTCCATCAGGATCCCATTTGTTTCTCTGTTAATCTGGCCGCTCGAAGGAGTCATTTCACCGGTGAGTAATTTGAAGAAAACGCAGCTTTCTTCGTTCGTCATCTTGATGCCGATTTGAGATTGTTCTTCTATCATTAAATCGATGTTTTTTAAAAGGGTGGTATTGTCTTCTTGTTTCATGACATTTTCTAACGTGACTAATGGCACCGTCAACACTCGCTTTCGTTGTGATATGGGATTGTCCATTTCATACATTATGGTTGTATAGGACTTAAAAGAAAAGGGCTATGCATTGATTTATGTTGCTTGAATTCCTCAGTTTTTTGCAACACTTACATATGGAGTGATCGTAACGTACGTCGCAGTTCTGGCAATGAGTTTTAAATAAATTGCAGATTACTTCGTTGTTTAATAGTAAAGTAAAATGAAAAGGATGAATAAAAGAAGTGCTTTTTGGCTCTATGGTAAAAGGTCATCCGACAGAAAAAGATCATGAAATAATTTTTGAAATGCGAGGCTGATTAAATTGGATAAGAAGGTCCATATTCTTGTAGTGGAAGATGATGCAGCTATTAATCGACTGCTTTGTGATGTCGCAGCTAAAGGCGGATATTTTCCTAAGCCCGCATTTTCGGGCACTGAAGCGATGGTTTATCTGGAAAACCAGGATTGGGATATGGTGTTAATTGATTTAATGCTCCCGGGTTTATCAGGTGAAGAACTTTTAGAAAAAGTGACAAACCAAAGTGATGTTCCAGTCATTATTATCTCTGCAAAGCTTGAAACACAATCAAAAGTTAATGCTTTAAGGTGCGGGGCTGATGACTATATTACAAAACCTTTCGATATCGAAGAGGTGTCTGCCAGGATCGATTCCTGTCTCAGAAGACGCGGCAGGTCCAACACGACGATTACAAAACTTGAACATAAAGATATCATGATGGATAAGGAAGCTAAGATTGTAGAAGTGAGTGGAATGGAGATTAAATTGACAGCTCGGGAATATGAGATCTTGCATTTGATGATGTGTTCGCCAAATAAGGTTTTTTCTAAGGCTAATTTATTTGAAAGTGTCTGGCACGAAACCTTTCATGGTGACGATAATATCATTAATGTTCATTTAAGTAATATTAGAAATAAATTATCCAAGGCTAATCAGCAGGAAGAATATATTGAAACTGTCTGGGGGATGGGCTACAAGCTGAAAACTTAAGAGTTTCTTAAGCATTTACTTAAGAGTATTTTAAGGTTCTCTGCTTATTGTTAAATCATCAAGCTTAAGGAGGGAATCAAATTGAATGAGCATGTCTTACGAACGAATGGGCTGTCAAAAAAATATCAACATACTATGGCACTAGATAAAGTGAGTCTACGTATTAAAAAGGGCTCCATCTATGGATTTATAGGGCAAAATGGCGCAGGGAAATCAACATTGATTCGTGTAATAACAGGTCTTGCTTCTCCATCTCAAGGAACGTATGAATTATTTGGAAAAATTCATGAAAGGGAAATCATTGAAGCAAGAAAAAGAATTGGCACCATCATTGAAGGTCCTGCTTTGTATCCGCAAATGACGGCTGTCGAAAATCTTGAAGCCCATCGTCTGTTAAAAGGGATACCAGGGAAAGAGTGTATTGATAAAACACTTAAGATGGTAGGTTTGCAGAATACAGGAAAAAAGAAAGCGAAGAATTTTTCTTTAGGAATGAAACAGCGTCTCGGACTTGCCATAGCCTTATTGGGGGATCCTGAGTTTCTGATTCTTGATGAGCCAATCAATGGACTCGATCCAATGGGTGTAGTTGAAATAAGAGAATTACTAAAGAAGCTGAACCGGGAATACGAAATTACGATCTTAATTTCAAGCCATATTTTAAGCGAGCTGCATTTGCTTGCCACCCATTATGGCATTATTCATAAGGGGAAGCTGATTGAGCAGTTATCTGCAAAAGAACTGCAGGGGAAATGTCAGCAGTATTTGCATATAAAAGTGGATCATCCAGAGAAGGCGGCAACGATAATAGAAAGTCAGTTGTCTACCCGGGAGTTTGAAGTTATGCCTGATGGAATCATTAAATTATTTACTTTAGTAGATTCTCCTGGAAAAGTGTCCAGTATTTTAGCGGGTGAAGGGCTGGTTATTGAACAATTTATGCCGATGGGAGAAGATTTGGAAACGTATTTTACTAATCGCATCGGAGGTGAAAAGCATGGGCAGACTGATGAAAGCGGAATGGTATAAATTAACGAAAGATCGTTCGTTCCGATTTTTGACCTGGATGCTGTTGATTGCTGCCGTGCTGGGCCCGCTTGTGGAATTCGATAATGGGGCTCCCGGGCTTCCTGCTGTAAAAGATTACTACATTGAAAGCATCCTCGGTCCGCATGCAAATATAGTAAAGCTTATTCCAAGTATTCTCGCCGGCTTTTTTATTACAAGCGAATACTCTATAGGGACCATGAAAAGCATGGTTTCTGCTGGTAATAACAGAATGAGCATTTATTCTGCAAAACTTTTTGTATTTTCACTTGGAGCCATTTTGTTATCGCTTATTTTGCCGATCATTATGACAGGGATGAGTGCTGTTTATTTTGGCTTCGAAGGCATGCCTGAATGGTCCTACTATTTCCAAACGATCGGATTAATCCTTTTATATGCTGCAGCTTTTGCCTCGATTATGGCGGTTTTTTCTATCTTGTTTACTGACAGCGGAAAAACGATAGGGTTTCTGCTGATGTTTTTTGTGTTTGTGGATTGGCCCTTGCAATTAGTAGCAGTTAAAATCCCTTCGTTTGAACCAGTTCTTTCTCATTCTGTTTTCAAGTTAATTTACGATATCAGTATTGTGAATGACGTAAGCAGCACGGATAAACTATTCCTTTATGGAATTCCCGTTTTAACGTTCGTGCTCTTTTGGGGAATAGGCGTTTCTATTTTTATGCGAAAAGAAATTAAGTAAACGAAAGGTGAGTGAGGGTAGATGCTCTACTTAATGATTGGTGCGATAATAGGGTTTATTTATCTACTCACTCGCCTGTATCTGCTCAAAAAAGAAATAAAAAACACAGCACGGCAGCTTCATCAGGTGAACCAAAATCAAACCAATAAAAAATTGGATGTTTCCTTTTTTGATCGGGATTTTGAGGAACTGGCAATGAAGATTAATGGGCAGATTGATTTAACGAAACAGGCGGAAGCGACGAAGCGTTCAACTGAATATGAGCTGAAACAAGCGATCTCACATATTTCTCATGACATCCGCACCCCTATGACATCAATTATAGGCTATATTCAGCTCTTGGAATCAGATGAAATTAGCTCAGAGTTAAAAAAAGAATATCTGGCAACAATTAAAAATAGTGCAGCACGATTGAAGGTTTTACTTGAGGATTTTTTTGAGTTATCCATTATTGAACAAGATGATTTTCCTTTAAAGATGGAAACGATACGACTAAATGATTTAGTTATGGATACATTATTCAGTTTCTACGGAGAATTTACCAACAACCGCATAGAGCCGAATATTCACATTACTGAAGATGAGATTTATATGAAGACGGATTCTTCTGCATTCATAAGAATTATAGAAAATTTAATCGTTAATGCTATCAGATATTCTACAGGCGATATTATCATTGATCTGGAGAAAATGAATTCAGTGGTACAGCTGAAAATTTCAAATACTGCAGACAACATAAGTGAAGAGGATGTAAAGCAAATGTTTGACCGTTTTTTCAAAGCAGATCAAACGAGAACGGGAAAAGGAACTGGCCTGGGCCTGCCCATTGCCAAAAGTTTGATGGGGAAAATAAATGGAACGATTCGTGCAGAGTTAAGGGGTAATTACTTAACAATCACATGTGAGTGGAAAATCTAGCTGCGGAGAAATGTAATCTGAAGAAAGTTCAGGAGATGAGGCATGAAGGAAGAGATGAAATCGTTAAAACAAGCGAAGACGGTAAGGCCAATCAGCACGATTAGTATCTAATTAATCATTCGTTTACCTTAGCAGTCATAAATGGTTAAAGGATAATCAACTAGGATGATGTTTAACACGTCATCCTTTTTTGGTATCTCTATATACACAGTAAGAAAAAAATAGATGATTGTGCTTTGGCATGGAAATGCAAACATCTATTTCCCGGCAATGTCTTTCCAAATTGTAAGCTATCTTACGAATGAATCTCCAAGCATGAAAGAGGAACTGCTTCCTGTTATAGTTTTTTTGTATCAAGGGATTAAATCTTAGATTAAAAACTGATCACACCAACCAAGCTTTGAGAGGAGAATGCAGCATGGCAAAAATGAATGAAAAAATTACCGCAATTTCTAAAGGAATGTATACAGAGGGTAAATCTCATGAGCATACGGTTGTAATTGATGAACCGGCTAGCATGGGAGGGACGAATGAAGGTGCAAATCCTTTAGCTACTCTGTTGGTATCGCTCGCAGGGTGTGAGAACGCAATCGCTAACTTTGTAGCAAAAGAAATGGAGTTTGATCTGCAAGGCATCGATTTTGAAGTGCAGGGTGAGCTAGATTCACGTGGAATGATGGGAGACGAAGAGGTTCGTCCATATTTTCAGAAAATCACCGTACATGCATCCGTTCACACGAGTGAATCCGAAGAACGTTTAAAAGAACTGCAGGAAAAAGTAGACAAGCGCTGTCCTGTATACACCACTATGGTAGCCGCAGATGTTGAAATGGTCCCTAAATGGATTAAAGCATAATCAAAGGATTGTCCCTCTTGAAAGAAATCAAGGGGGATTATTCAATCATTTCGGCAAATACTTCTCTGGAAAAGATAAATGACTTACTCTTTTTGAAGAGGCCGGCAGAATTGTAGGGGGCTGTTTCACTTAAACGGCTCAATTAAGGATTTTTTAGAAACTCCTGTGTCCTGTCAGCGTCAATGGATAATACAGTTTTCTTTTGAATATAACCCTCTTTTTTTAGTTGGCTCATAATGGAGCTGGTGGTTTCTCGAGTAGCACCAATCATATTGGCAAGGTCCTGATGAGTCAGCTTCATCTCGATCGTTTGCCAATTTTGTTTTCTTCTTCCCGTCTTTTGACTGAGCATTAATAATAGGTATAATAATCGATGTTTAATACCGCTTAGAGCTATTTTTTCACTCAGACCGTAAAAGTCTTTTAACCTCGAAGACAGGATATCGATTAATTTTAAGGCGACAAGTGGGTTTTGTTTTATGAACTGTTCATAGTCACTATGACTCAGCGTGCAAATGCAGGTATCCGTCATCGCTTCAGCGTAGGTTTGATCATCCGTTAAACTAATTGTAGACGTTTCACCAAATATATTTCCATCAACCAGAATATCCAACGTGAATTGTTTACCTTCCTCATTCATTCGAAATAGGCGTACTTGTCCTTTTTTCAATAATAATAAAGCATTAATAGGGTTATCAGGAGAGAGTATGATCGTCCCCTTTTTAACAGATCTCATTTCGCTTATTTGATTAATACGTAACAGCTCTTCTCGAGACAGTTCCTCAAACAAGCTGATTTGAGATAGCAGGGCCAGTTTATCCACTTTCATTCACCTCATTTTATGTCCTCTTACATTTCTTATCCTTCTCAGTTAGACCATCATTCAATTTAATGTATAGTGAAGTCTTTAAGGACTAATATAATTTTATTTTGTCCTATTTACAAGTGAAGCAGCTGGCGTGCAGCAATAAAGATAACTTCTGCTCTTCATTTTACTTAAACGTTTCCAGAGAAAATATACTCCATGAAAGTCCGGTAGTAAAAAAAAACCCGGTTTCTCAAATTGAGCAGCCGGGCAGTTCCTTATTTGTGCAATGAATTGCCTTTATAGGACGGGTGTAAAAGGGGATTATTCTTCAGTCAAACCAAGCCATTTTTTTACTGGATTGCGGAAATATAATGTAATTCCCAGTAAACCTAGAAACACAGCTGCAGCGATCATTATCGTAATTACTTCACCTGAAGCGATACTCGCCCCTAAGAAGCTGTAAGCGAAGGTGCCAGGGATCATTCCAAAAATAGTGGCGAAAATAAATGACTTAAAACGCACTTTGGAGATTCCCCCAGCGTAACTTAGCAAATCAAAGCTCACAATGGGAATGAGTCTTAAAGTGAAAATGTATAAAAAACCACGTTTCTCCATTTGTTTAAAAAGCTTTTCTGACCATGCAAAGTTTTCTATTTTTAATACGGACCTTCCAAATAAACGGGCCATTATATATCCCGTTGTGGCTGCACCCGTAGCTCCAATAATGATATACAAAACGCCTGGCCACACGCCAAAAGCTAATCCAGCACCGAGAGATAGAACTGATGTAGGGAAAAATACGATGGGTCCGATTGTATAAATCAGAAAAAAGATTACAGGTCCCCACCATCCAAAGGACAAAATAAAATCCCTGATATCTGAAGGCCTGATGTCAAAATGGAAGTGAGTAATGTATGAAACTGTGATAAATAACAGCACGATTGAAATCACTTTTACCCACTGGGATCGGGATGTCATATGCGTCTATTCCTTTCTGAGGAGGCTTATTAAACTATTGTAAAAAACAGCACATTCTGCAAGGGGGTTACTCTTCTGGATCCAAACTAAATACCTGCTGCCTTCACCAGTTTAAAGAACTCGTCATGAAGATAATGTGTGCTGTCTTACAAAAAAATAGGTTTTCACAAAAAGTTCATGAGTGGTGTTTACCAGAGAGGCGATAGGATGGGGGCAGGTGATGACCAAATAGTAAACAACAACTGATGGGGTGTACGGTTCGCAAGGCGTTATGTCAGCATGCCATGCTTAGCCTCCAAAGAAAGCATGAAAGTGGCTGTACAGTTACATCAGCCACTTCGTTAAGATCAGTACTATTCTATCTATTTCGTTTCTAAGTTCTTGATTGTTTCTCCTTCAATAATCACAGGCTGATAATACGTTTCGTTCGGCAGATCTTTTGTTCCTTGCAATTTTTTTATAATCCACTCAGCAGCATCGCGTCCCATTTTTTCCTGTGGATGGGTGAGAGTGGAGAGTTTGATGTTGGCATTTTTTGCAATATACGAATTATCCTGGCCAATAACGGATAGTTGTCCTGGAACAGTGATACCGAGCTGGTTGCATACATTGATTACTTCCAGACCGACTTCGTCATTGTAGCAAACGATTGCTGTAAGCATGTCTTTATTATGAGTTAGAAATTGTTTTAAATTGTTGTATAGGTCGAGCTTTGTCTCAGTTTTAAATGAAAGAACATGCTCTGGTTGGAACTTTAACTTTGCCTCGCCAAGTGCCTTAATATAGCCTTTCATTCGATATTTCCCCTGTAAATCATCCATTTTTGAGATAAGCCCAATATTGGAGTGGCCTTTTGAGATTAGTTCTTTCGTGGCGAGGTAGCTTGATTGCACGTCATCAAGCCGGAGAAACGGGACATCTAATTCTTCATAATGTGCATTAATCATAATAAGTGGAACGTCCTGTGCCTTGAACGATAAATAGTAGGCAATATTGGGATTGTACAGATTGCTTTTGGTCGGTTCTACGATCAGGCCGTCCACACCGAATGACAGCATCATTTCAAGGGCCTTTTTTTCCTGTTCGACATCGTTGTTTGTGCTGACTAACAGCAGTGAATAATTGTCTTCTTTTAATCGCTCTTCAATTCCCCGGATAATCGAAGGGAAAATGTAATCGGAGATGTAAGTGGTAATGACTCCAATTATTTTATTGTTGGCATTGTCACGGGACTTTGATAGATATTGATTGCTGACGTAGGTCCCTGACCCTTTTTCACTTCTTAAAAATCCGTCGTTGGATAGCTCCAAAATGGCTTTTCGAACAGTATGGCGGCTGACCCCGTATAGCTCCTGCAAAGCAGATTCAGTGGGAATTTTTTCTCCTGCTGTATAATCTCCTGAAAGAATCTTGCTTTTTATATCCTCAAACAATGTCTGATACTTTGGCTTCATTGAGAAATCACTACTTTCTGTGTTCGATTAAATGCTTAGTGGAGTCAGTTGTCTGCTCATAGTATAGCGCAGCTTGATTTGGTTGAAAAGCTGTACTCTTTAACCTGCTTTCAGAGGATTATTTGTATGTACATTTATTGTTTGTTTGACAAATAGTACGTACAGAAATTATACTGGACATGTTGAAAACGCAATCAAAAGAGGTGAAAAAGTGAGTGGAGTACAATCAGAAATAAACCAGAGCGTTGCAAATGGAGAGACATCACTCGGAGTGGAGCTTGGATCTACGCGGATTAAAGCAGTATTAATGGATCATCAATTTAATACAATCGCCTCTGGTAGTCATGAGTGGGAAAATCGTCTGGAGAATGGTTTTTGGACGTACAAATTGGAGGATATACTGACAGGTTTACAGGAAGCTTATCGGGATTTAAAGGAGGAAGTGGAGCGCAAGTACGGCGTCACCCTTCGTAAAATTGGATCGATTGGCATTTCAGCTATGATGCATGGCTACTTGGCTTTTGACAAAAAGGGTGAGCTGTTAGTTCCGTTTAGAACATGGCGAAATGGAACCACATCTTCTGCGTCAAAAGAATTAACGGAATATTTTAACTTTAATATCCCGGAACGATGGAGTATTGCCCATCTTTACCAGGCAATTCTGGATCAGGAGAAACATGTAGAAAAAGTGGATTACATCACCACATTAGCCGGGTTTATTCATAGGCTGCTGACGGGACAGAAGGTGATTGGGATAGGAGACGCTTCAGGAATGTTTCCTATAGATGAATCTACTCATACCTACAATGAAACGATGGTGCAAGCGTTTGATGAACTGATCGGAAGCCATAGCTATCCGTGGAAACTGAAGGATATTATGCCCGCTGTCTATCAATCTGGCAATCAGGCAGGAGAGCTGACTGACGTCGGTGCTAAACTGCTGGACCGCTCAGAAAGTCTGCAGCCTGGAATTCCATTCTGCCCTCCTGAAGGAGATGCGGGAACTGGGATGGTTGCTACCAACAGTGTAAGAAAACGGACTGGAAATGTCTCTGTGGGAACGTCGGTTTTCGCAATGATCGTGCTGGAGAAGAAGCTTTCAAGGGTATATCCACAAATTGACCTGGTGACGACACCAAGCGGCAGTCCTGTTGGGATGGTTCATGCTAATAATTGTTCAAGTGACCTCAATGCCTGGATCGGTTTGTTTCGTGAGTTTTACGAATCGATGGGACAAAAAGCAGAAACGGGTGAGTTATTTACAGTGCTGATGAACAAGGCCCTTGAAGGAGATCCAGATGGCGGTGGATTGCTCAGCTACGGGTATTACTCAGGTGAAAATATTACAGGTGTTGAAGCAGGCCGCCCGCTGTTTGTCCGTTCGCCGCAGAGTCAGTTTACGTTAGCGAACTTTATGCGCGTTCATCTATTTACAGCCTTTGGCGCCTTGAAATTAGGCGTGGACATTATGACGAAAGAAGAAAATGTCTCCATTGACCATCTTCTTGGCCATGGCGGGTTATTTAAAACGCCTGTTGTCGTTCAGAAAATACTCGCTGCTGCAATGAATGTTCCGGTCTCTGTTATGCCAACCGCTGGAGAAGGGGGAGCCTGGGGAATGGCCATTCTCGCTCATTATATGAAGGAAAAAGAAGAGAATGAAAGTTTAGAAGAATTTCTGGATGAAAAAGTGTTCTCGAGTGCTGAGGTACAGGAAATTCATCCTGATCAAGTGGACGTTGAAGGCTTTGAAGCATTTATCAAGCGATATACAGAAGGACTATCGATTGAACGGGCTGCCATTAACAGTCTGTCTGAACGGGAGGGATTGAGTTGTTAGAGCAGCTGAAAGAAGAGGTATTCAGGGCAAATCTTGAATTGCCGAAGCAGGGACTTGTGAAATACACATGGGGAAATGCGAGCGCGATTGACCGTGAGAGTGGGTTGTTTGTGATCAAGCCCAGCGGTGTGCAGTATGACGAAATGAAAGCAAGCGATATGGTGGTCGTGGATTTAGATGGCAATGTTGTAGAAGGAGAGCTTAATCCTTCCTCAGATACCCCCACTCATGCAGTTTTGTATAAGCATTTTCAAGAAATTGGGGGCATCGCACACACCCATTCCACATGGGCGACGATTTGGGCTCAGGCAGGTCTTGATGTACCCGCTATGGGCACTACCCATGCAGATACTTTTTACGGGGATGTCCCATGTGCCCGTTTTTTAACGCAGGAGGAAATTGACCGCGGCTATGAAGCAGAAACAGGACATGTCATTATAGAAACCTTCAAGCAAAGAGGGCTGGATGTGTTAGCTGTACCAGGCGTCCTGCTTCAGGGACACGCTCCATTTACATGGGGAAAAGACGTAGCATCCGCCGTCATGAATAGTGTGGTGCTCGAGGAAGTATCAAAAATGAATTTATTTGCACGGGAATTAAATCATTTCGCCAAAGAGCTGCCGCAGCGGATTTTAGATAAGCATTACTTAAGAAAGCATGGCGAGAATGCTTATTATGGACAAAAATAATAAAACGATGAAAAAGGGGATTTGAACATGACAGAGAAAAAAGAGTTTTGGTTTGTTGTAGGCTCACAGCAGCTTTACGGAGAAGAAGCGCTGGCTCAGGTTAAAGCCAATGCCCAGTCGATGACAGATGCATTAAATGAAAGCGGTATCTTACCGTACAGGCTTGTGCTGCAGGATTTGGCAGTAAGTGCAGATAAGATTACAAGCATGATGAAAGAAGTAAACTACCGGGATGAAGTAGCGGGCGTCATCACCTGGATGCATACATTCTCCCCGTCAAAAATGTGGATCCGGGGCACAAAATTATTACAGAAACCGCTGCTGCATTTAGCGACTCAATTTAATGAAAGCATACCGTGGCAATCCATTGATATGGATTTTATGAACCTGAATCAATCGGCTCACGGCGACCGGGAATATGGATTTATGAATGCCCGTTTAAATAAAAATAATAAGGTTGTAGTCGGCTACTGGGAACGGCCGGAGGTTCAAAAACAGATGGCAGACTGGATGGATGTTGCGGTTGCGTACAATGAGAGTTTCAACATTAAAGTTGCCCGCTTCGGAGATAATATGCGCCATGTTGGAGTAACTGAGGGAGATAAAATTGAAGCACAAATTCAATTCGGTTGGACGGTTGACTACTATGGGATTGCCGATCTGGTTCAGTATGTAAAGGAAGTTTCAGAGGAAGAAGTAGATGCTCTGTTTAAAGAGTATGAAGAACTTTATGCATTTGATTACGGTTCTTACAGCAAAGAGGACTGGACAGCAAGCGTAAGAGTACAGGCCGGCTATGAAATTGCCATTAAGCGTTTTCTTAATGAGGGAGGTTATACTGCTTTCACCTCGAACTTTGAAACACTGCATGAGATGAAGCAGCTTCCGGGTCTTGCCGTTCAGCGTTTAATGGCACAGGGGTACGGCTTCGCAGGAGAAGGAGACTGGAAAACAGCAGCGCTTGACCGCCTGCTTAAAGTTATGAGCCATAACCAATCAACTGGATTTATGGAGGACTATACGTATGAGCTGGCTTCGGGGCAGGAATCTATTCTTCAGTCCCATATGCTTGAAGTGGATCCTACGCTTGCAAACAATAAACCAGCTATTGTGGTTTCGCCTTTAGGAATCGGTGACCGGGAAGATCCTGCCCGCTTAGTTTTTGACGGGAAAGCAGGAGAAGGTGTAGTCGTGTCGATGGCTGACTTTGGCACGCACTTCAAGCTGTTGATTAATGAGGTTTCAGCGTTTGAACCAACCGTAGAAGCACCAAAACTGCCGGTGGCACGCGTGCTGTGGGAAGTTAAACCGAATTTTCACGATGGCGTGAAGGCCTGGATCGAAAATGGCGGCGGTCATCATACTGTCGTATCCCTTAACCTCACCACTGATCAAATTGTTGCTTACGCAAAGCTGGTTGATCTTGAATACGTCATTATCAAGTAAAGCTGCAGGATCCTATTAGCTATGAGGAGCCGGACCGTCTATTATATCATCGACGGATTCGGCTCACTTTAAGAGATTTCGCTTGTATAAAATTGACTGTTACCAAGAAGCGGAGGGCTGTTAAACGGTCCAACGCGTTCCTGGATCACTATATGCATCTTGTGCTTGCAGACAAGGAGGATACAAATGTTAGAAAAACATTCAACCTGGTATGTTATTGTCATAGCAGTATCGGCTGGTATGGCCGGACTGTTATATGGCTTTGATACAGCAGTTATTTCTGGAGCGATTGGTTATTTGCAGGAGCTATATGATTTAAGCCCCGCAATGGAAGGCTGGGTCATCTCCTGTGTCATGATTGGGGGAGTCCTTGGAGTTGCGGCATCCGGTTTCTTAAGTGAACGATTCGGCCGTAAAAATATTATGATCGTAGCAGCGGTGCTGTTTATTATTTCAGCGCTTGGTTCAGCCTTTGCGACAGGTGTAACCATGCTGGTCTGGGCCAGAATCATCGGCGGGTTTGGAATCGGTTTTGCTTCCGCACTATCCGTTACCTACATCAGTGAATGTGCGCCGCCGGCTATCCGGGGGAGACTTGGATCACTTTATCAGTTATTCACGATCTTTGGTATTTGCGCCACATTTTATATCAACTATGGCGTGGCCAACAGCGGAAGCTATGCATGGGGGCTGGAAGAAGGATGGCGCTGGATGCTCGGCTATGGAACCATACCGGGAATCATTTTTTTAATCCTGTTATTCTTCATTCCGGAAAGTCCGAGATACCTGATAAAAAAAGGCAGGGACTCAGAGGCATTTCAAATTCTCAAGCGTATTAACGGAGAAACGGTCGCGAAAAAAGAATCAAAAGAAATTAAAGCTTCACTGGATGTTGAGCAAAGCTATTCAGCCAAGGAACTTTTAAAGCCAGGGCTTCGTATGGCACTCGGTGTAGGTATTTTCCTTGCTCTGTTCAACCAGGTAATCGGAATGAACGCTGTCACGTATTATGGACCGGATATCTTCAGAAGTGTCGGCTTTGAGAACAATACCGAATTCCTGGCAACAAGCATCATCGGTAGTGTGCAGGTAGTCTTCACCATCGTTGCCCTTTTATTAATTGATAAGCTGGGAAGAAAGAAGCTGATGGCAATTGGCTCCAGCCTCATGGCCATTTTCATGGTCCTGATTGGAAGCGTATTCTACTTTGAACCGGCCAGCAGCGGACCCCTGCTTATTATCTTTATCGCTGGATTTACTGCCGCCTTCTGCGTTTCCATGGGACCCATTCCCTGGATTATGATCCCGGAAATTTTCCCTAACCATCTGCGTGCTAAGGCAGTCGGGATCGCAACGATGTTTCTATGGGGAGCCAATTGGGCAATCGGTCAATTTACACCAGTTCTGATTAACAATATGGGCGGTGCATTCACTTTCTGGATGTTTGCCGTCATCAATGTCATTTGCTTCACCTTTGTCATGACCATTGTTCCTGAAACGAAAAACAAAACCCTCGAAGAAATAGGGGAGCTGTGGAAGCCAAAGAATAAAACTGAAAAGCAAATAGCACGGGAAGGATAGATGCGTGAAAAAGTCAGGCCATTGGGTCTGGCTTTTTTCAATACTGATCTTATTAGCATAACAAGGCCCAAGAAGACCAACGCCGTCCCTGCGGAAAGCGTCCGTCTAAAGCACAGTAAGATGCTCAAAAAGCCTGAGACACCTTTTGTCTCAGGCTCATTGGTATAATAACCAATTGATCAGAAGTTTGATTAATGCCCCATCATTTCTTCAGCAATTTCCTCACCGCTTAAGTCTGAGAAGTAATAAGTCGGCCAGTTGGTGACTTCATCCAGCAGCGCTTCGCGGTCATCTCCCCAATACAAGTGATAGTGGTCTGCATCGGTTGGTTCGATTCCGTGGTCACTGAACTGAATATAGGCAGGCATGGATCCTTCCTGTTCTTCATCCAGTTTGAAAATGTAACGTACGCCACGGTTGCCTTTTTCATACTCAAGTACCTCATACCCGTCATACGTATAGCTTCCAGAAGATTCTTCACCGTTTTCAAAGAAGGTAAACGTATCTCCTTCAATCACAATGCGATCAACTTCTGTTTCATATCCTACCTTGTAGTATTTCTTGTATTCTTCAGCCGTCATGTCGCCTTCTTCTGCTTTATGGGCAAACACTTCGTCTAACGTTCCATCTTCTAAATATGGATAAACAGATTGCCAGTCGCCTTCCCAATCAGACAGCTCACGGTCTTGAATTTGGTCGTCTTCGAAGTAGCCGTCATAGATTTTTTGTGCTTCTTCATCTACCTCATGATCATGATCGTGGCCATGCTCATGCTCCTCGTCGTGATCATGATCGTGCTCTTCTTCATGGTCATGATCATGCTCTTCTTCGTGGTTAGCTTCCTGTTCCTCAACTTCTTCTGAAGCAGAGCCGTTTTCCTCTTCATTTGTAGCCGTATTTTCTTCTCCACAAGCCGCCAGCGTGAAGGCAGTTAGAAAAACAAACATTATCATCCATTTTTTGCTCATATGTATCTCCTCCTCATATTTTACATAACACAATATATCGTAATCATTACGATTTGTAAATAGTAATCATTCCTTTTTACGAATTTAATTCAAAAGCTCATTTTTAAAAGCAGAAGGTGATTAGAATACCAATCAGTCGATGCAGAAGCGCTAAAAAAGCCTGAAACACATTGGTTTCAGGCTCATCAATTCTATAAGAAGAGCAGCACAAATCCCTGCATATAGATCTGTGTCATCACATAAAACGCTATCGCATACTTGTAATTAAACATCAGACTGTTCTTCACAATACTCAGCCGATTTACAGCGCTTAATACAATCGTCGGTAAAATAAGGGGGGAGAGCATGATGGAAATCACACTTCCGGAGGTGATCCCAAGAACAATTAGCTCCGGTGGATAAGGTACTTCAACACCCTGTAAAATTCCTGATACTAAGACGATCACAGTTAGAGGTCCAAGTCCGATAAAGCCTAAAATAATAACCACAAAAGGCAAAATCCAGAGGAAGTTTAAAAATGGAACGGCATCTGTTACATAAAATAGACCATCCACGATATACTCACCATACCCTGACTGATTGACTGCATCGATTAAAAATCCGGCAGCTAACAGTATAGAAAACTGCTGTGCCTTATTAGGGATGCCATTTTTCAAATAATGCTTCCCGTTTTCTATGATCCTGATGCTTTTTTGGGTAATGAAAAAATAGATCGTGACCCAGGCCGTGATCACGATAGGAATGATAAATAGTAAACTGGCATCCCAGATCGCATTTAACAGAAAAATAGATCCAAACAGAGTAATAAAGAGAAAAACAAACTCAATTACATTCCGTTTTCCCTGTGTTTCAGAAAACGTGTTTTTTGAGATTTTTGCGAGCTGTTCCTGAATTCCTTCCGTCAGGTCCACTCCGTAATGCCGTTCCTGGAAGTAGGAAAAAAGTACAGCAAGCAGCACCCCTGCAAAAGAGAGGAAAAAGCCCTGCAGAATCGATAAACCTAATGAAGCGCCAAGTGCATCAACGGCAAATATGAAACTCGGAATGCTGACAACCCACATGGTGGTTAAGGCAAAGGCACGAAGTAAAGCTGTTCCTTTATAGTTTTCCCAGACTTCACCCTTTTGATCGCTTAAAAATCCGTTTACCATTCCATACACCATTGGAATCGCTCCAAATAATAAAAAGTAGGAAATGATTTGTGTAATCATCAGCATGCCAAAATAAAATTTACGGCTTGTATTCAAAAGCTTTTGTGCAAAATGGATAACCGATTCTATATAAGGCTTTTCTTCAAGTACCCAGCTGATAGAAGGGACAATCAGTAAAAGTGCAATCAGTCCGCTCATTACCGTAAAGCCCGCAACGCCTGATTGAATTAGAGAAGTATCAGCTGATAAATGAATGATCACCGCAATTCCAAAAAGTAAAAGAGAAATGGAGGCCTGTTTCAACGGGAGAAAAAAATATCCGATTATAAAAGCGGCTAAACCTAGTAAAGACAAGGTTGTCACTAGTGATTCACCTTGTATGAACGAAACGATAAAATGCATGATAACGTACAAACTGATTAATAGGGTATATCCCCGTTTAGCGAATTGATTCATTCTGGATACTCCCATCTTTAAATATGACTCTCAACTATGGTATCACAGCAAAGAGGAAAGAACGTATTAGGTGATTTCACATAAATAGTTTTTATCTTATCCAGACTATAAACAAGGATTTAGCCATTGAGTATAGAATTGATAGGGAGAACAAGTTACCTATGGCAGAACGACTACATAGAAAGGGAGGTGATTTCATGGATTTAGGACAAACAATCGCAAGTGGCAACACTGCGCAGATCTATCTCTCTAACAATAAGATTATAAAAGTTTTCAAGGATTTTTTGCCTGATACAGAGTCTGTAAAGGAAGCCAATAAACAAAGATATGCCTATTCGTGCGGGCTTCCAGTACCTGAAGTATTGGAGGTGGCCACCATAAATGGAAAACAAGCCATCATCATGGAATATGTGAATGGAGTTTCATTAGGGGATAGGTTCTTACAAAATAGAGAAGCCATGCATGAATACTTAGCGATTTCAGTGGATGCCCAGCTCAAGATTCACAGTGTCATCCCGGATAACATTGAAACGATGTTTGATAAACTTCATAGGCAGATTGAGTCCCTGCAGAAAGTAGATCAAAGAATTAAAGAACATTTGTTAAAAAAACTGGATTCCTTCACCTATGAAAGCAGGCTTTGTCATGGAGATTTTCATTTATTTAACTTAATTCAGATAGGTCAGCAGATTATGGTTATTGACTGGGTTGATTCGAGTGCAGGGGATATTCGCGCAGACGTCTGTCGAACCTATCTATTATATATGCCTTTTTCAATTGAATTAGCGGAGTTGTATGTGACTATTTACTGTGAAAAGAGCGGGCTATTAAAGTCGGAAATTATGCAATGGGCACCCATTATTGCTGCGGCAAGATTAGCTGAACATGTTTCAACGGAAGATTCAGAACTGCTGATGAAGTTGATACAGAACAACTCCTAGTTCAAAACATGAGCAAGAAGGGATAAAATAAATGACATTTCCAGAATTAGAAACTAGTCGTCTGAGACTCGTCGAAATAAAAGAAGATCACATACAAAGCTATTTTGAAATTATGTCTAATGATGATCTAACAAAGTATTATGGTATGGATTCACTGAAAAAGCTGGAACAAGCTGAGAGTATCATTGCTTCTATGCAACGTACATATAAGAGTAAAAGAGGGATCAGATGGGGGATAGTGCTCAAGGAAACAGGTGAGTTTTCCGGTACGGTCGGACTGAATAATCTGAATCTGCCGGCAAAGCGTGCAGAGATTGGCTACGAGTTGAAGCCCTCGCTCTGGGGGAAAGGGATTACGAGTGAAGCCGTAGGGGAAGTGCTTCACTATTCATTTGATCATCTGGATTTATTCCGAATGGGTACTGTCACCTTCCCTCAGAATATACCGTCTATCAAGCTTTTGAAAAAAGCAGGATTTACAGAAGAAGGACGGCTGAGAGGGTACCTTTATCAAAACAATCAGTCCCACGATGCGGTGGTGTTTTCGCTTTTAAGAACGGAAATAAAGAACGCTCTTCAATGATTGTGAAGATTGATACAACTTGTTAACCAATTCAGGAGGTTGAGAAAGGCAAAGTCTCCTTCTTCTGTAATAATAAAAATTATCATACCACTCTACCAAATAACTGAATTTTTTGATATATTTTTATTTGTAGTGCATTTGTTTTCTGAATAAACAAGCTTGCAGTGCTTCGCAGTCTCTGGTTAACATTTTTTCTGCAAGCCCTAAAGGTATTACTGTTTTACTTTCAGGCTTTTAAATCCGGATGTTGTCATTCATTCAAGGATGCTTGGATTACAAAATGGGAGGCTTTAAAATGAGAACAATAGCAGAAGGTAATACGTTAATCACCGAACGCACGTTTTCTGTTTCACAGGAGAGGCTGTTTCAGGCTTTTACAAATTCAAATGAACTTGAAGCGTGGTGGGGTCCTGAAGGCTGGCAAACAGAAAACAAGCGGTTTGAATTTGAGCCGGGCGGAATCTGGCACTACTGCATGAAATGTGAGGATGAAAGCCAGGGTGATTTCTACGGCATGGAATCATGGGGGATTGGAAAATTCAAAGAAATCCAGGCACCTGAACGATTTCACTATGAGGACATGTTTTCCGATCCGGAAGGCAACGTGAACACGGAAATGCCTGCAATGGATATTAAAGTGGAGTTTAAACCGGCAGATGGCGGCACGATGGTTGTGACAACTACAACATTTGATTCACCTGAAACATTGGAAAAAATGAGCGAGATGGGCATGATCGAAGGATATAACTCACAGATGACAAAACTGAAAAACTACTTAACTAAATAGAAGCTTGCGGGGCAGCCAGTAATAAATTCTTACGTGTACTTACTGCACGGGAATTTTCAGGCTGCCTTTTATTTGTGAAAGATGGTAAAAGAATCTGAATAGGGGACGCGGAATGAAACATACACTTTGGGCAATCTTAGGGGCCAGCATAGCATGGGGTGTCATTAGCTGCTTTACAGATGACTGGGACATGTGGGGGTTATCGTGCTTAATTATAGGAATCGGAATAGTATACGGGATTCGAAAATATAGCGAAGAAAACACGTGGTGATTTTTCAAGATTACGGGATTAATTTGTTTTAAAAGGGAGTTATACAACATTAAGACTATCAGGACCAGCGCAATTCTGACCTTTAGAATTACGCTGGTTTTTTATTTATCAACATTTTTGATTCTTGACAGCATCACTACTCTGTTTTACTATATACTAGTAGTAAGTTATACTAAATACCAACGTCAATATTGTAAGGCAAGTCAAAAATGCAAGGGAATCAGGAGGGGAAAATGGATAATTTCAGAGAAATGCTGAAAGGGGTGCTTGAGGGGTGTGTACTTGAGATCATCAGCCGCGGCGAAACCTATGGCTATGAAATCACACAGCAGCTGCGGGAGCTTGGTTTCACTGATGTAGTGGAAGGAACGGTATACACCATTACTATGAGGCTTGAAAAAAACAATCTGGTGGACATTAAGAAAAAGCCATCCACTATGGGTCCCCCAAGAAAATTTTACACACTCAATGCAGCAGGACATGAGCATCTTGAAACGTTTTGGAGAAAATGGGATTTTGTCTCGAGCAAAATCAACGAAGTGAAAGCAAAAAAAATTCAAAAGGATGTGTAACATGAGTATATTTGAGAAGATTATCGGCAGCATGAACGACAAGCGGGAATGGAAGGCGATGGAGGCGCGGGCAGAATCACTTCCAAGTGAATACCACAATGCTTACAAAGCAATGCAAAAATATTTGTGGAACACTGGGGGTATAATCGATTGGCAGGAAACGAAACTGGTCTTTACTCACATCATTGACCTGCTTGAAGAAGCAGCTGCCAATGACAAACGCGTGAAAGAAGTGACCGGCGGTGACGTAGCAGCTTTTTGTGACGAACTGGTCATGGATGCGAAATCCTGGAGAGATAAAGAACGGCAAAAGCTGAATGACTCGATTAAATAATCGCATCGGCTGAAAAGAATACGTAGGCCAGCACTCCTGTGACAACGGGGTACTGGCCTTTTTCCTTATCAGCTTTGCTGCATCTGATACACTTCTTCATATGGCTGCACTACCACAAATCCATTGCCAGAGAATTTCATTTGCACAGATTCTCCGCTTCCTCTACTAAATAAGCTTTTCAGCTGAATATCTGTTACGAATTCCGGCTCAAGGTTTCCGGACCAGGCGACCGTTGCGTTAGGATCTGTGAATACGGGTCTGTCTGGTGTAACGAGTAAAGTAAGCGGCTCATAGTGAGAAGTAAAGGCAACAAGTCCCTGTCCCTCGAGACGTACATTAAATAGTCCGCCGGCCATCATTCCCGCTACACGGCGCATGAGCTTGATGTCCCAATCAAGGCCGTCCTGAAAAGCAAGAAGGTCATTCCCATTTATAAAAATGCTTTCTCCCTCCAGATCCAAAACAGTGATTTTCTTCCCCATATCCGCTACATACAGTTTTCCCTGCCCGTTGGCTTTCATTAGCTGAGCGCCTTCGCCACTTAATGCTTTTTTTACAAATCGTCCAATACCGTGCTCTAACATTCCTTCACGTTCAAACTTGATGGCTCCCTCATAGGAAATCATTGATCCCGCTTTTGCCCATACCTGTCCGTTTAAATTCACTTCTAAAATCCGGTCTGTTTCGAGCTCAAAAAAGGCACGAGCGCTTTCTTCCTGCTTTGTTTTCTGAACAAATTGTTTAATGGAGTACTTTGACATAAAAATTCCTCCTTAATGTGGATACTATTCTTACGTTTGGGCGGACCAAAAGTTCTGATTAAGAAAAAACTTTGATTACAAGCGCATTAAACGTCAACTACTCTTGATCCATTTCTTCAGCCATTTCGTTGATGTGATCACCAAAATTTGTTGCTATGTATGGCATAGTTGGTGAAAAAGTTAACTTTCCCAACATCTTCAAATGATCGGTTCCATTTAAACATTTTCATGAAAATCGTGAATGTAGGTTTGTAATGCGATTTTTCTACCCGAAGCTTTTGTTTAAGAAATCTTTTAATGATGCGATAGGTTCTTATCGAGTATCTAGTATTTAAATAGATAATGATATCTGCCTCATTAAAACTGCTGCGCATCCAATCTTCATTGTGGATACCTTCTACAATCCATTGATTAGTTTGAAGAATGCCGTTTAGATATTCTTCTCTTTCCGGTTCAGTTCTTCTGATATCTCCATTGCTGCTTCTGATCCAAACCGCATTATCCAGTTCGAAATAAGGGATTCTTAACATGGCGGAAAGTTCTTTTGCTAACGTCGTTTTACCGCTTCCTACAGAGCCGATAATGTGGATTTTATTTAGAGATTGTTTTTTCATATTTTCACTCCGTTTTATTGCCGTTTACCGTTTTTATTCCAGTTCATAGTTTGAATCTCCTCCTTCCTTAACACAAATAAGTTGTTTTACCAGTAAATTAAAAGGTAAATACGTATAAAGGAACAGGGAGGTGCAGCAATGAGATACCCAATCACAATTTTTATTATAGTAATTGCTGCTATTTTGAGCGGATGTACATCTGAAGAAGAAAAAAATAGCGATGCTTTGAAACAGCAGGAAGGCATTATTGCGGAGAAAAATGAGGATCACATTTTAGTAATTCCAAACTTCAAAAAAGAAGATATTGAAAATAAAAGAAACGAAGAGCTGGTGATGATGGCCAGCGAAAATGGGGGCGCCTTCTATGAAGTTGAAGCTGAGCAATTGAAAGAGCTGGAGAAGGGCATCCGGGTTCTAGTGTATTGGAATGGTGAGCAGGAGGAATCAGATCCTCCCATACGTCAGGCTGAAGAAATAGAATCCTTACAGTAAGAAAAATGTTTAGCATAAAAATAGTACATATCATCTAATTCGTTTAACCGCATCTGCCACAGGGTAATTAGCGGGATGTAAGTGTTTATATGTAGTTAAATCAGGGAGGTAAATTCCATGGAAAAATTTAAAGTAACGTATCATTTGATTACTGGAGCAGAAGTAGTCGATCATGTGAAGGCTGAAGATAAAACAAGCGCAGTCCTAATGTTTGGTCATGATGAGAATAAATTTTTGGAAAGTGCAGATGGCAAACTCCATAAGTTTAATTTAAAACATGTAGTAATGGTGACAGTGGATCCAAATTAAACAGGTAATTATAAAATAAGAGCATTCAGTTGAGTGCTCTTTTTTTAAATAAAATTTTTAGTTGAAGAGCAATGCTGCCTTTTTCGGCTCCATTACATAGGTCATAAAAGGTTTTAAGCTGCCGCTTTACATTC
Source organism: Jeotgalibacillus proteolyticus (assembly GCF_050107735.1). Classification (GTDB taxonomy): domain Bacteria; phylum Bacillota; class Bacilli; order Bacillales; family Jeotgalibacillaceae; genus Jeotgalibacillus; species Jeotgalibacillus proteolyticus_A. The sequence goes on along the minus strand of NZ_JBNILO010000010.1, from coordinate 34,888 downwards.
ATGTTGAAAGAAGAAGGAAGAAAAAGGAGTCAAAAAGGTAAGTCAGTGAGAATTTTATACAATTCACCTACTAGTTTGGAGGGATCTTATGAAGTATAAAGGTGTATTTTTAGTTATGCTTGCCGCTATATTCTGGGGTGTTAGCGGAGTGATTGGGGATATCCTTATGGATAGAGAATGGAGCCCCCTTGTCATCTCATTTTACCGAGGAGCAATCGGTCTGCTGCTTTTTCTCGTATGGTTTTTACTGCGCTTTAAGAAAAACTGGATTGTCTCTAAACCTTTATATATCTGGTCCCTGCTTGCTGGCGTAGGAGTAGCTGGGAATTTCACTTTCTATTTTTTAAGCATCGAGGCTTCCAGTGTACCGGTAGCGTCCACATTAATGTACACCGCGCCTGTCTTTGTACTGATTACTTCTTTCTTATTAAAAATGGAGCGCTCTACATGGTTTAAATGGGCCTGCATAGGCGGAGTGCTCCTGGGCATTATTCTTCTTACCGGCGCGTACAACCCCGGTTCTATTTCAGTAAGTTTCGCAGGAGTTGCAACAGGACTTGCCGCTGGGCTTTCCTATGCTTTATTTATATTCGGATTCAAAAAAGCATCTACATACGGTAAGCCTCCTATTATCTTAACCATCGCATTTTTGTCATTTTGCCTAGTACTCTTCTTATTTACAGACAATAATCAGGCAGCAGCCGTACTGACTTCAAATGACATTGGCTGGTTTTTATTATTAGGATTGTTGGGGGCGGGACTGTCTTTCATTTTCTATGTTATTGGGATAAGGCTGACTGCCGCTTCAACTGCTTCTATGGTGGCCATGATTGAGCCGGTCACAGCATCCTTGCTTGGCGTTTTACTGCTTGGAGATCATTTGGGTGTCATTCAAGTCCTTGGAATGGTGGTCATTCTGACAACCATTACGCTGCTTAGCGTGAAGCAGTCATCGTGAGTCATGTAAAACATGCCATTGTCCCTGTAATAGTATAGTTGAACCCCTCAAAAAACCTGTGACACCTCGTCGCAGGCTTTTTTCTGTGCTGAATAAATACAATCCATTCTGTCAGTTTCTCTTAAAGTAGTTTCAATCCCTAAAAATGACATGATTATGTGTGAAAGACGAAGGGATGTAAGCGCTTTTTTGTGATGATATACTGGCAAAAACATCATGGAAAAGAGGAGTTTTATATGAAATTCAGCAATGGGAATTGGATGGACAGGGAAGGCTTTACTCTGCAATATCCGTCACAGCTGCATGATACAGCCGTTCACGAAGACAAAGCAGTTTTGTATGCCCCGTTTGTTCCTGTGGTACATAGAGGGAATACACTCGACGGAGGTATGATGACGATTGAGTTGACAGCACCGGCAACAGATGTCATTGGTGTGAAACTGATTCATCATAAGGGGAAAATGAAGGAATTTCCTTCATTTGAAGTAAGATCTGGTGAGCCGTCCTTTCATACAGAAGACACAGATCGTACGTTCACGTTCCAAAGCGGCCGGCTAAAAACGGAAGTGAACAAGTCTGGTGGATGGTCTGTTCAGTTTAAAGGGGACGATGAGCTGTTAACTGAAACAGGCTCGAGAAATATGAGTTATATCATGAGTGATGAAAAGCAGGTTTTCATGCGCGAACAGCTTTCACTGGATGTGGGGGAACTTATTTACGGTCTTGGAGAGCGGTTTGGCCCATTTGTGAAAAATGGACAAAGCATTGATATTTGGAATGAAGATGGCGGCACAGGAAGTGAGCAGGCCTATAAGAGTATTCCATTTTACATAAGCAGCAAAGGATACGGAATTTTTGTCAATCAGCCGGAGAACGTCTCGTTTGAAGTTGGGTCTGAAAAAGTGTCCAATGTACAGTTTTCCGTTAAAGGGGAGTCGCTGGAGTACTATGTGATCTATGGTCCGACAATGAAAGAAGTGCTGAAAAAATACACCGATTTAACGGGAAAGCCATCTTTGCCGCCTGCATGGTCGTTCGGATTATGGCTGAGCACGTCCTTTACGACCGATTATGATGAAGAAACCGTGAACCAATTCGTAGACGGCATGATTGAAAGGGATATTCCGCTTGATGTATTTCACTTTGACTGCTTTTGGATGAAAGAGTTTGAATGGTGCAACTTTGAGTGGGATGACCGTGTATTCCCGGAACCGGCTGCCATGCTTAAACGATTAAAGGAGAAGGGGTTAAAAATCTGCGTGTGGATTAATCCCTACATAGGACAGAAATCACAGCTGTTTGACGAAGGTCAGCAAAAAGGCTATTTACTAAAAAGAGAGGACGGCTCGGTCTGGCAATGGGATAAATGGCAGGCAGGGCAGGCGATTGTGGATTTTACCAATCCTGATGCCTGCAAGTGGTTCGAAGAAAAGCTTGAGGTACTGATGGACATGGGAGTGGATTCGTTTAAAACCGATTTCGGCGAACGGATCCCGACTGATGTCGTATACCATAATGGGGAAGATCCCGAAAAAATGCACAATTATTACACCTATTTATATAATGAAACGGTCTTTAATCTTTTAGAACGCAAAAGAGGTAAGGGAGAGGCTGCTCTGTTTGCTCGTTCTGCGACTGCAGGAAGCCAAAAATTCCCTGTCCACTGGGGAGGAGACTGCTGGTCCAACTACCGTTCGATGGCGGAAACGCTTCGCGGGGGGCTGTCTTTCACCTTATCCGGTTTCAGCTTCTGGAGTCATGACATTTCAGGCTTTGAACATGGAGCAACGCCTGATCTTTATAAACGCTGGACACAATTTGGTCTGCTGTCTTCACACAGCCGCTATCATGGGAATTCTGAATACAAGGTGCCATGGAAATACGGGGATGAGGCAGTGGACGTGACACGGAAGTTTACCAAGCTGAAAAACCGATTGATGCCCTATTTATTTTCTCAGGCATGTGAAGCAACTGAAAGCGGTGTGGCCATGATGCGTCCAATGGTACTGGAGTTTCCCGAAGATGATACATGTCAGTATCTTGACCGGCAGTATATGCTTGGGGATTCACTTCTTGTTGCGCCGATTTTCAATGATAAAGGAACGGTGCGGTATTATGTTCCAAAAGGAAGCTGGACTAATATATTAACTGAAGAAAAAATGGCAGGCGGACGCTGGTATACAGAAGAACACAGCTATATGACTTTGCCGCTTCTGGTAAAAGGATCGTCCCTTTTGATTACAGGAGCTCAGGAACAAACAGCTGAGTACGATTATCTGCAGGGTGTGACCGTACATGTATTTGATCTTCAGGATGGGGAAACGGCTGCTGCGGATGTTTGGACAAAAGAGGGAGAAAAAGCAGGGTGGGCAAAAGCCTCGCGAAGCGGAAACACCATCACGGTAGAAACAGGAGGCTTGTCAGGCTGTACTCTCCACCTCCATCGTGAAGATATAGACCGGGCTGACGTCGGAAAGCTTGAAGCTGCAGGAAAAGGTAAAACGCTTGTTATGACAGGAGATAAAGCAGTTCTTTCACTAAATGAGAGAAGAGAGTCTCATTTATGATTCATGAAAAAGTAAAAAAAGTGCTCTACGGAGGCGACTACAATCCGGAACAATGGCCAAAAGAGATTTGGAAGGAAGATATGAGAATCACAAAGCTTGCCGAAATGGATATCATGACGGTCAATGTGTTTAGCTGGGCAAAGCTGCAGCCAGATGAAGACACCTACGATTTTTCCACACTTGATGAAGTTATGGATCTACTGGCGAAAGAAAATCGCTTTGCATGCCTTGCCACCTCTACTGCAGTGCATCCGGCCTGGATGGCGCATCGTTATCCCGATGTTTTGCGGACAGATTTTGACGGCCGGAGAAGGAAATTTGGTCTTCGGCACAATTCCTGTCCGAACAGTCCCTTCTACCGCCGCTTCGCAGGGAGGCTTGTTGAACAGATTGCAAAGAGGTATCACAATCATCCTGCGCTCCTGCTGTGGCATGTATCCAATGAATTTGGAGGAGATTGCTACTGCAGCCAGTGCGAAGAAGGCTTTCGGAACTGGCTCAAAAACAAATACGGTTCGCTGGATGAAGTGAACAGGGTGTGGAATACCTCATTTTGGGGTCACACATTTTACCACTGGGACGAAATCGTAGCGCCAAATAATCTCAGTGAGCATTTGGGTCAATATGATTACACAGCGTTTCAAGGGATTTCACTCGACTACCGACGCTTTAACTCAGACAGCATGCTTGATTGCTTTAAGCTTGAGCGGGACATTTTAAAAAAATGGACGCCTGGGATCAGTGTAACGACTAACCTGATGGGGACGTATAAACCTCTTGATTATCATAAATGGGCGAAAGAAATGGACATTGTATCATGGGACAGCTATCCGCAGGCAGGATCTTCCCCGCTTTTAAATTCGATGAGCCATGATGTTATGCGCGGGTTAAAACAGGGTCAGTCCTTCATGCTGATGGAACAGACACCGAGCGTAACTAACTGGCATCCGTACAATGAACTGAAGCGGCCGGGTGAAATGAGGCTTCACAGCTGGCAGGCGATTGCTCATGGGGCAGATACCGTGATGTTTTTCCAAATTCGGCGGTCGATCGGTGCGTGTGAGAAATTTCATGGAGCGGTTATTGATCATGCAGGTCATGAACACACCCGTGTTTTCCGAGAATGTGCAGCGCTTGGCAATGAACTGACTGCTCTTGGAGATACGCTACTTCACGCCACAACTCCTGCTAAAGCCGCCATCCTGTTTGACTGGGATAATTGGTGGGCGATGGAGCTGTCAAGCGGACCGAGCCGGGACTTAAACTATGTTGAGGAAGTATTTAACTATTACGAAGCGTTCCAGCGATGCAATGTTCCGGTAGATCTGATTAGTGCAGAGGATGATTTGAGCAGCTACCAAATCGTCGCAGCGCCGGTGCTGTATATGGTGAAGCCGGGAATGGCAAAGAAACTCGAGGCTTTTACCCAAAGCGGCGGGACATTTATTACCACTTTTTTCAGCGGAATCGTCGATGAAAACGACTTAGTCGTAACAGGTGGATATCCTGGTGAACTTCGCACTTTGCTTGGCGTATGGGTGGAAGAAATTGATTCCCTGCCTCCTGGTAAAACCAATAAAGTGGTGATGAAGGAAGACGGGAGTGAATACGAGGCCTCCATCTTATGCGATTTGCTTCATTTAGAAGGGGCTGAAGCGGTTGCGTCATTCGCCAGCGATTTTTATGAGGGGATGCCCGCACTGACAAAAAACCGCTTTGGCCAAGGACACGCCTGGTATGTGGCGGCAAGTATGGATCATGAATTTACGGAGCGGATTGTTTCATCGCTGTGCACCTCTCATGGTCTTAAGCCTCTGCTTGGGTCAAAGGCTCCTGGCGACGTTGAAGTGACGGCGCGTGAAAAAGACGGCGTCACGTATATATTCCTATTAAATCATTCACAGGAGAGCGGGACAGTTTCATTAGATAAAATCTACACGAATATACTGGATGGAGAGGAATATGAAGGGGCCATCGATCTTTCTCCATATGGCGTGGCAGTATTGAAGGAGAGAGGACATTGAGCGGCAGAAGCCTGCAAGTGCCAAGACACGGTACGCACAGTCTGACTCCTGCCTTAACCTGGCAATTCGGTCATATGACAGGCAATGGGGAAATGGGAGTGATTCAGTATGGGCCGCCCGAAAAAGAGCGGATCGTCTTAAGCCATGCAGAGCTTTTTATGCCGCTTGGCTCTCCAAACTCCATTCCGGATATGGCGCCTTATTTGGAGGAAGCGCGGAGAATCAGCCGATCAGAAGGATACAGGGCTGGACATGATTACTTTATCCGAAAAGGGGAGGAACTGGGTCATACGATTATTTCAACCGACCCTTTTCATCCCGCATTAACACTTGTGATCGAGCAGGAGGAGGCAAGTGGAGCAGGAGACTATAGCCGCTCGGTTAATTATGCAACCGGCGAAATCACCTCCCGTTGTGAGACGTTTACGCATCAATTGTTTGCCTCTCGTCCGGACGGCTGCGTCATACTGCGAATTTCATCCAGCCATCCGCTTCAAAATGTACGTCTGTCAATTGAAGAAGCAGGCCATCCAGGGGTAAAAGCCGATGTCCAATTCAAAGGGGAAACCTGGGACGGAATCCACTCCTATACACACGGTGGCGGGTATCGAAGCAAAATTGAAACAACTCATAATGGTGAAGCGAGATTTGCAGACGGGTGTTTAATTATAAACGGTGCGACAACGATTGAACTAAAAATGAGAGTGGCTCCAAAAATCGGGAGTGACTTCTTATTCTCAAGTGGCAGCTATGCAGAATGCTTTGAACGTCACCAAAAAGAACATAAAGAGCTATTTTACAAGGCTTCATTGGATTTAAGTGGAGGAGAAAGAAGAAGCTGGACAGGTGAAGAACTGCTTAAAGAAATCAAAGAAAAGGGTGTACTGCACCCTGCACTGATTGAAAAATGCTACGACGCAGGACGCTATATGTTCTTGTGCAGTGCAGGCAGCCGCCCCCCTAATCTGCAAGGGATCTGGACGGGCACCTTTGATCCGCCGTGGTCCTCGGATTACACCATGGACTCGAATTTGCAGCTGGCGATGGCATCCGTTTTCAGTGCCAACATGCTGCACGGAATGGAACCTTATACGCGCCTGCTGGAATCCTATATGGATGACTTCCGTTATAATGCCAGAAGGATGTTTGGCTGCAGGGGAATTTTATCGGGCGTTTGTGCCTCTTCGGGCGGACGTCACACTCATTGGGGCGATTCAAGCTGGGGGGACCGGGAGTGCGATACATTTTTTGGTGCGTTTTGGACGTGCGGCGCAGGGTGGCTGGCTCATTGGCTTTTTGATTATTATCAATACACTGGAGACCTCGAATATTTACGTGATCATGCCCTTCCTTTTATGAGGGAAGCAGCACTGTTTTATGAGGATTTTTTAATAGAAGAGGACGGCAAACTGCTTTTTTTACCGTCCTATTCAGCGGAAAATGGGATTGCTGCCAATAGTACGATGGACATTGCGGTGGTTAGAGAGCTTCTGACCAATTTGATTAGGGCACATACCCTTCTTGAGACAGGAGAAGAAGACATTCCACGCTGGCAGAAGATGCTGGAGAAGCTGCCTTCTTACGAATTAACTGAGGATGGTGCATTGAAGGAGTGGGCTGTAGCCGATCACGAAGAAAATGATAACCACCGCCATTTTTCACACTTGTATCCGCTGTTTCAAAGCTATGAATTTACCCCGGAAAAAACCCCGGTTTTATGGAAAGCGGCAGAAAAAGCTTATCAAAATAAGCTGAAGCATTGGCTGTACAATCCGGATACAGATACATCGTCTCATGGCCGTATGCATGCAGCTCTCTGTGCGGCGAGACTTGGAGACGGTAAAACCATCGTGAATATAATGAAAATGATGCTTTCAGGAGGTGCAGTGTATCCAAGCTTTATGACCGCACATTTTGAAAATCACCATGTGTTTAATGTGGATGCAAATGGGGCGTTTCCCGAACTGGTTCAAAATACGGCACTCTTTTCTTTGCCAGGCAGGATCGAACTGCTTCCGGCACTGCCGGTTGAAATGAGTAAAGGTATCTTAAGAGGCATGCTGTGCCGGGGAGGATTGACTGTCCTCCGGTTTAACTGGAATGTACCAGCCGGCATTATGCAGCTGGTCATCAAGTCAAAAACAGAGCAGGACGTTGTCTTCTTTACCCGGCAGCCCGGATGGTCACTAAATGAAGAGGAAGGAACCGAGTGGATGCAAACTTTACCCGCAGAAGAACCGATTCAACTTGAATGGAGGAGATCGTATGCAAATGGGCGGAATGCTTGGAAGTGTGCACCAGAGTGCGAGCTGGATCACAAAGGGAGCAAGCCTTAACTTTCTGTGGTTTTTATGCAACGCTCCGCTTTTTTTTATACTGGCGGATTATTGGGCAAACGGCGGAGAGCTGGCTTTAGGGCTGGGTGTACCTATTGCCCTCGTGCCGCTGCTGTTTTTTCCGTCCACAGCCGCCTTGTTTGCGATTGTCCGGAAGTGGGTGTTGAAGGAAGAGGAGACGGTGTTGTCCTTTTTTCAATATTTTAAAGACAACTTCATTCAAAGCCTGATCGGAGGAGTGTTTTTTACGATTGTCTGGACCGGCTGGCTTGCACAGGCCGGATCACTTCCTCAGGTGGTTATCGTCATCATCAGCAGCTGGCTGATGGCATGGATGTTCTTTTTCTTTACGTTTCAAGTACATTTTTCCGTAAATGTACTGCACACAATTAAAAATGCAGTAATTATGACTGCTATGAGACCGCTCTCTGTCGTCATGATAGCTGCCATGGCGGGGACGCTCTTTTACATCTCTTCTATCTACACCTTTTTACTGCCTTTTTGTTCAGCCGTTGTTCTTGCTTATATTGCGTTTAGTCTCTTTTACCGCTTTTATCAGGTAAGACTGACTCAGCAAACGGAATTTGTAAAGGAGGAGAATATGGAAAGTGCCGGGCATACCCGTCCTATATCAAAACTCGATATGGCCATTTCAAAAGCAAGTGAGTAGCGCAAATGAAAAATCCTGAGGAACATTTGCCTTATGAAAAATCCGAACGCAATCGAAATTTTTTCAGTTTCGATTGCGTTCGGATTTTGCTGTTTATATGTAATTAAGCAATTTTCAGCAGGTATCTGGAGTTGAATATCACTAATTTTGACATGAAAATAGATACAGTATACACTTTCAGAAAACAAAACAGATCATGATAAAATGAGGTAACATAATTGGAAGCGCTTACAGATGAACAGGAAGGTGTTTATGTGAAAAAGTGGCTGCTTTTGCGGTTTAACAATATGAAATTGCCAGAGAAGTTTATTTGGTTTTTTCTCATTATCGTTGTATTTCCGATTCTGTCTGCAGGTATCTATTTAACAAATGAAATGCGTCAGGACGCTCTTGATGATGCGATTGCCCAGTCTGCATTAAATAATGAGCGGGTTCGTCAGCGGACATCGGAAGTGCTTCGTGTGCCTGTATTTGTCTCCAACAACCTTATGTTTGATGACCGTCTCAGAATGCTTGTCAATACCCGGTTTACAAGAACAAACGAGGTGGTGGAAGCCTATCGTTCATTCAATACGTTTTCTTACTATAAACAATACTACCCTGATATACAGTCCATCAGATTGTATACACAAAATCAAACAATGATCAATAATTGGGAACTGATCCCACTGAATGAAACGATAATGGACGAAACCTGGTACCGGGAAGCAGCCGCTGATGCCGGGTTTATGAAATGGCAGTACATAGAAGATGAAACAAAAGGCGGCAAGCCTTATCTAAGCCTGATTCGCCGCATCAATTTTTTAGAGGAAAAAAGCTTCGCTATTTTAATTATTACGATCAACCCTGCTGTTTTAGATGTAATTTTAAATCAGGAAATGTTTTTAACGATGATTGTAGATGAAAATGATCATATTGTTGCCTCCAATGACCCTTCAAATAAAGGTCAGAAGCTCGGCACGGTTTTGGACGACAGTACAGAAGATGATGAGGAGGTGCTATATGAAGCGGTTGTAGATGGCAATGCTTCTCAAATTATAACTAGTGATATTTTAATCGATGAATTAAGTCAAAATCGGCTTCGTGTAGTATCTGCTGTTCAGCATCATCATATCGTTGGCAACGCAAATGCCCTGGCCGCAAAAGGGGCACTCATGACGGTTTTAGCTGCACTTGTGGCGATTGGATTTATTGCCATTATGTCCCGTTTGTTTTCAAAAAGGCTTGATGAGCTAAGCGTTAGGATCAGCAGAGTTGCCACAGGAGACTTATCGACAAGTGTTGAAATGTCAGGCAATGATGAAATTGGGGAACTGTCCCGTCAGTTTCAGCACATGGTGGAAGAACTGGATGCATCGATTGAGACCCTGAAGGAATCAAACAGCCAAAAAGCACAGCTGCAGCGTAACCAGGCAGATATAAAATTGAAGATGATGGCAAGTCAAATCAATCCCCATTTTTTATTTAACACGCTTGAATCAATCCGGATGAAAGCCCATATGGAAGGGGCAAAGGAAGCGGCAGGCATTGTTAAGCTGTTAGGAAAGCTGATGAGAAAAAGCATTGAGACTGGCGGGCGACCGGTTCCTGTGGAAATGGAATTAGAAATGGTCCGCTGTTATTTGGAAATTCAATCGTTCCGCTATGAGAAACGTCTCTCCTATGACCTTTTTGTAGATCCTTCAGCAAAAGATGTGTATATTGAACCTCTTATTATTCAGCCGCTTGTGGAAAACTCAGTTATTCACGGACTTGAAGATAAAGACGACGGAGGAAGGGTATCTGTTTATGTTCAAATCGTGTCTGGCGGGATGAAAGTGACCGTAAAAGATGACGGTAAAGGATTTACAGAAAAACGGCTATCTGAAGTGCTCCATTTTATTAATGATACAGAAGAGGAAAATCGAATTGGGTTAAGAAACGTGCATCAGCGGCTTCTGCTGACATATGGCGAATCATCCGGACTGCAGATTAGAAGTGATGAAGGAGAAGGTACAGTGATTCATTTTGTGATTCCTATACAAGGAGAGTGACATGATGCGTGACGTTTTGATTGTAGATGATGAACCGATGATCCGAGAGGGACTAAAGACGCTGATTGACTGGGAGGAATACGGCTATCGTGTGGTCGGACTCGCCAGAAATGGAAGAGACGGCTATGAAAAATTTCAGCAACTGAAGCCGGATTTAATTATAGCCGATATTAAAATGCCGGAAATGGATGGAATTACACTGCTCGAAACACTTCGCGATGAATCAAACAATATCCGCTTTATTCTTCTAAGCGGTTATGCTGACTTCAACTACGCAAGGCGTGCCATCAGCTGCGGTGCTGAGGCTTACTTGCTTAAGCCGATTGATGAAGATGAGCTGATTGAGAAGCTTATCGAGATTCAGTCATCTTTTATTCCCGCTGTCCATCAACCAAGCCGGTCCAGCGCCTGGAAAGAACTTTTTCAGCATATTCCTGATGAAAATGGTACTGAAGCCATTTCTATTTTTGAACAAAAAGGAATTTGGCAGGGACCCTCCCGCCTTTTAGTCGTAAAGCCTGGTCGCTATTTGCAGCAGTGGCAGCAGAGGATAGATGAACTGGTCCACCGGACGGAATCAGTGATTGTTTTTCCTATTAAAGACCTCTTTATTTTTATTTTGCCCGTCTCTTCCCATGCAGCTACATTCCTGCAGGAACTTGGCGAATCATTGCCTTATCACGTGGCAGCCTCTGCGGTTCTTCATCAGGTACAAGATAGCCTGCTGCAATGGAAGGACATTCAGCGGGTAATGGATTCATCATTTTACATACCTGAAAAAACAGTCCTTCAGCAGCCGTTTGATCGTGAAGATGTGGTAACAAGAGAATGGCATCCGGATGTGTACCGCAATCGTCTTTTCTTTGCCCTGGAAGCTTCAAGCAGTGAAGCAGCGTACGCCATATTAGATGAGGTAATGGAAGAATGGAAAGCAAGAAAATGGCCGGAGCAGACAGTGAAAAAAGAAGCAGCTTCCCTATGCAATCAGGTGATGAATAAACTTGCTGCCGTCCATCCCAGAAAACAATCATTGCTTCTCAAAACGGGATTAAAAACAACGGAGTTATATGAGGCTTCTTCAATGGAAGCTATGCACGTATCATGCAAATCTTTTCTCACAGCGGTACTTGACATAATGGATGACGGTACACCGGACAGCGTCATGAATAAAATGATTGACTTGATCCGCACACGCTATAACGAAAATTTGAGACTCGAAACGCTGGCCGGGATCTTCAACTATAATAGTGCCTATCTGGGAAAGCTCTTTAAGAGCCATACTGGTGAATACTTTAATACGTATGTAGATAAAGTCCGCACCGAAAAAGCGAAAGAGATGCTGAACAAAGGCTATAAAGTATATGAAGTCGCAGAAAAAGTCGGGTATGCAAATGTGGATTACTTTCACCGGAAGTTCAAAAAGCACGCAGGTGTCTCTCCAACGGCTTTTAAAAACAAGTTCAACCAATAAAGATGTCCGTTCTCCATTGCTTTAAAACAATGAGGACGGACATCCTTTAATTTTGACATGATTTTTAACGCAAATCAGCAGGTATTGAACCTGGATCTTTCCTTGTAAGATGGAGGTATAGAACAGGGGGAGATAAAGTGGAATCGGTTGAAAAGAAAGCGCATACAAAAATAAACCGTTCTGCCAAAACACAGCACAGATTTTTTAAAACGATGAAGCAGCAAAAGTATTTATATGCGATGTCTGTTCCATTTGTTCTGTGGGTGCTTGTATTTAATTATGTCCCGCTTTGGGGCTGGACCATGGCCTTTCAGGACTTTAAACCGGCAAGGTCTTTCATGGAGCAGGAGTGGGTGGGTCTTGCGAACTTTACGGCCCTTTTTCAGGATGAACGGTTCTATTTAGTTCTCCGCAACACGCTGGCGATGAGCGTCATGGGGCTGGCGATTGGATTTGTTGTTCCGATTATTTTTGCGGTTTTTCTGAACGAAGTGCGTGTACGGGCATTTAAAAGAACGGTTCAGACGGTATCCTATTTGCCCCATTTTGTCTCATGGGTCGTTGTGGCGGGCATTGTTACCAAGATGCTTTCTACCGACGGGGGAATCGTCAATGAAATGCTGATGGCAGCAGGCTTTGTAAATGAACCGGTTCAATTTATGACAAAAGGCGAATGGTTCTGGATGATTGTGACGCTGTCGGATTTGTGGAAGGAGATGGGCTGGAATTCGATTATTTTTTTGGCCGCAATGGCAGGGGTTGATCCGCAGCAATACGAAGCAGCGAAAGTAGACGGTGCGAGCAGGCTGCGTCAAATTTGGCATATAACGCTGCCCGGGATCCGGCCTACCATTCTTGTGGTACTGATTTTATCCATCGGCCACTTAATCACCATCGGTTTTGAAAAGCAATTTCTACTCGGCAACCCGATTGTCGTGGATTACGCTGAAGTGCTTGACCTGTATGCGCTAAATTATGGAATCGGTCTTGGCCGTTTCTCCTACGGAACAGCGATTGGAATTTTCAACTCACTGGTAAGTATCGTTCTGCTGTTTCTTGCAAATGGCATCTTTAAGCGCTACACGAATCAAAGTGTCATGTAAAGGAGGGATATTATGAAAGGAAGCAGAAAAGGATGGGATGATCGGCTGTTTGATGTAGTGAACTATTCATTTTTAACAGTCGTTTTACTCGTGACGCTTTATCCGTTTTTAAATGTGCTGGCGATTTCATTAAATGAATCCACCGATACAGTTAGAGGCGGCATTACCATTTTCCCCCGGGAGTTTACACTAACCAATTACCAGACCATTTTTGAGTACGATAATCTGATCACCGGCTTTATAAATTCTACCTTACGTACGGTAATCGGCACGGTGCTCGGTGTTGTGTCCTCTGCTATGGTAGCGTTTACATTAAGCAGGGCAGATTTTCAGGGAAGAAAAGCTTTCTCAACCGTTCTTGTTCTTACGCTTTATTTTTCCGGCGGTCTGATTCCCGGCTATATGTTAATGCGTGATTTACAGCTCATTGATACATTCTGGGTCTACGTCCTTCCGGGGATGGTAAATGCTTTCAACATTATTATCGTCCGTTCGTTTATGGATGGACTGCCGTTTGCTTTACAGGAATCAGCCAAAATGGATGGTGCTAATGACTTTGCTATTTTCTGGCGGATCATCCTGCCGCTATGTACACCGGTACTTGCAACAATCGCTCTTTTTATCGCAGTAGGCCAATGGAATTCATGGTTTGACACCTACTTATACAATAGTTCCAATCCGAGTTTAACTACACTGCAGTTTGAATTAATGAAAATACTGCAAAATACCACAATGGGTTCTACAGATGCCAATGCATTCCGTGATGCTCAAGGTCAGGAGGCAGCTTCTTCTGTGTCACCGGAATCGATTAAAATGGCTATCTCAATGGTTACCATTATTCCGATTTTGCTGGTTTATCCATTTCTGCAGCGGTTTTTTGTGCAAGGCATGACGCTTGGAGCAGTAAAAAGCTAACTAGAAAAAGGGGAGAAATCGATGAAAACAAAGTGGAGAAGAGCAAGTGCTGTGTTCATTATGGGGACCATGCTTACAGTGGCAGGCTGTCAAAGTGACAATGCAGCGACAAAAGAAGAAACAACCGGCCCAGTCACGTTTTCACTCTTTAGTGCAGATCCTCATTCCCAGTGGGACAACATGGAAAGCCCGGTCAGCCAGAAGGTAAAAGAGGCAACAGAAGTCACGATTGAGCCGGAATTTGACGTTGGAGGCGGAGAGCAGAAGATTCCTCTTATGATCGCAAGCGGTGAATATCCGGATTTGATTCTGCCAAAAGGAAATGCAGGCAAACTGGTCGATGCGGGTGCGCTCATTGATTTAACGGATCTGATTGAAGAGCATGCGCCGAATCTGAAAAAAGTATATGGTGATTATTTTAACCGGTTAAAATGGAGCGGAGAAGACGAATCCATTTATATTTTGCCTACTTCACAAGTGGATCATACCTACTGGGCACCTGGAAATGGCTTTATGCTGCAGCATGATGTAGTAAAACAGCTGGGTTATCCGGAAATTCGTACAGTAGACGATTTTGAGAATGCAATCAGAGACTACAAGGAAAAGAACCCAACTATTGACGGGCAGCCAACTATCGGGTTGTCATTGCTGGCTGATGACTGGAGAATCATGATTTCAACAACGAATCCGGCTTTTTACGCAACAGGTGCTCCGGATGACGGCGAATTTTATATTGATCCCGAGACATATGAAGCGACGATGCATTATCGCCGTCCTGAAGAAAAAGAGTACTTTAAGTGGCTGAACCATATGAACGCTGAAGGTCTGCTGGACCAGGAGAGTTTTGTTCAAAAGTATGATCAGTACTTGGCGAAAATATCCTCTGGCCGTGTGCTTGGCCTGATTGATACAGACTGGGAAGTAGGAGACGCACAGCGGGCACTTCGTGAAGCAGGTAAAACAGAGAGAATGCATGGGATGTATCCCGTCACTTTAACAGAAGAGTATAAACATCCGAACTTCCAGGATACTGGTTATCTTGGAGGGTGGGGGATCGGAATCACAACAGAATGTGAAGATCCGGTAAGAGCGATAAAGTTCCTGGATTACCTGGCATCTGAGGAAGGTCAAATTCTTCAAAACTGGGGAATCGAAGGTGAACATTATACAATTGAAGACGGCAAACGTGTCATTTCTGATGAAGAGATGAACGAGCGCAATAACAATGCCAACTATGCGAAAAATACCGGCATCGGAGTATTAAGCGGTTTTGCCCCGTTGTATGGGGATGGGGTAACGGATTCAACCGGGCAGACTTATTCCATAGCCAGTCCGGATCAAATCATTAATGCTTACACCGATACAGAAAAAGAAGTACTGTCCAACTACAATGTAGAGATGTGGAAAGACCTTTATCCGCAAAAAGAAGAATTCCCTGTAAAACCATGGGGTGCAGCGTTTAATATGCAGGTGGAAGCTGGTTCTGATCTTGAACTGATCATGCAAAAATCCCTGGATGTTGTGAAAAAACGAATACCTGAAGCCATTTTGGCAGACCCGTCTGAGTTTGACGATGTATGGGAGAGCTTCATGGCTGACCTGGAGAGTGCAGGTGTTGAACAGGCAGAGGCAGATTACACAGAAATGATTAAGGATCGACTTGAGCTTTGGCAGTAACAGTGGTATAAAGTAAAAAAAAGACATTGGAAGTCAATTCTTCCAATGTCTTTTTATGTAACTATTTAATGGAAAACTGCTTCATAACTCATTGAAGGAATGGCGTCACTCACTTGTTATGGCCGCTCCAGCACAGCAGCAAGCATACGGTGGACAACTTCATGGTCACTCGGATCGTTCAGGCGGTAGTCTTTGCCGGGTAAAGTGTACCATTCCTTGGCTCCGGCATATGTAATGGCAAGGGTAAGCATACCGCTGTTATCACAAGTTGTGAGAAGCTCAAGCTCTCCACTGATGACACCAACTTCAGCAGTCATGACGCCATGAGTTGCAGTGAAAGTGGTCGACTTTTTATCCATGAGAGAAACTCCTTTCCAGTTTGAATTTACAATTAATATGAACAGGTGTTAAGCATTGTTTGCAGTGAAGTCTTTTCAGATTCCTGAAGGCTAAGGTTCCATGTGTGCTTTGTGTTAATCCACCATTTAGCATATCCGCAATGTGCGCTGTAGCGGGGAGGCTGCCAAGTTGATGGATCCTGGTCCCCTTTGGAGCGGTTAACACTGGCGGTTACGGCAATCAGATGCGGACCGCTTAAGTCATTTGCAAATTCACGGCGCTGTGCTTCTGTCCAGCTGCTTGCTCCGGAGCGCCATGCTTCAGCTAGAGGAACGACATGATCCACATCAAGTTCAGATGGAGAATAGACCGTGATGCCGTCGAAGTAGCTGTACCACTTGCCGGATGTGACAGGGCAGTCCCCGCTGTAATAGTCAGCATCGCGCTGAAGAACCAATTGACGGGTATCACAGCCGCTGCCCTGTCCGATCCAGTGAGGAAATTCATCACGCGAATAGCCGGCCATTGAGCTTTCCGCTTCTACCGTAAGCGAGTTTAGTTGAGATTGGGCAGCTGACTTGGAAGGGGTGTCTGGCAAAAAGGCTGAAGCTGGCTGTGCATCAAACTGAAAAGCAGCAATAGACAAAAGCAGGGCAAAAACAAATACCATCGATTTTTTTAACAAAATAATGCCTCCTAGTATGTAATTTTATATATTTACATTCTGTTCATGTGAATTGAACAAAATGTGAATACCGCGGGTAGGGGGAGTACATTAAATTAAATAGTATAATTGTTATCTGACAGATAAAACAGAAATGTTTCTAGTTGCAATGATAGAGAATAGGCCGATCATATAACAAGTTAATTATTTGTAAACTGACACTTTTCTCAGCTTACTTTTGTGTTTCCTGAGAGTGAAAAAGTAGTGAGGAATGAATCATTTTACTCTTTAAAAAATCTCCCATAGATAAAATGATAGAGTAAGCCGTTGAGAACAAGGAGTTATTGCTTGATAAATTCTGGTTCAATAGGACAATAAAGCAAATCGATATAGCACAGGTCGATTTACTGAATCTTAATATGAAAGATTTTGGTTTCTATTCCAAACACTTCATTTAGTTTGAATAAGAACGAGGCAGAATTCCTATTCGAAATTCTCATGAGTAATGCCCAATAGAATGATAAGATGGAAAGGGAAGGATAATGATGATCGATAAGAATACATAAAAAAATGTTTGAAGTGAATGCAACAGAAGGGGGCTTCATTGTAATGGACAAAAATTATCTGGATTTACTTGCGCAGAAATATAACAGCGAAGAAAAAGTCGTGACTGAGATTATTAATTATGAAGCGATCTTAAATCTGCCTAAAGGCACGGAGCATTTTGTAAGTGACTTACATGGGGAATACCAGGCGTTTCAGCATGTACTGAGAAATGGATCCGGAAGAGTGAAAGAGAAGATTAGGGACATTTTCAGCGGGGTCATATATGAAAATGAAATTAATGATATGGCGGCGCTCGTGTATTATCCTGAAGAGAAATTACAGATTATTAAAAATAGTTTTGATAACGAAAAAGAGCTGAATCACTGGTATAAAGAAATGATCCAGCGGATGATTAAGCTGATTTCCTATGCATCTTCTAAATATACAAGGTCGAAGCTGCGAAAGGCTTTGCCGGAACAGTTTGCGTATATCATTGAAGAACTGCTGTATAAGAAAGACGAATTTGCGAATAAAGAGCAGTACTATAACAAAATCGTTCAGCAGATTATTTCGCTCGGACAGGCGGATAAGCTCATTATTGGACTTGCCTACAGCACGCAGCGGCTTGTCGTGGATCATCTTCACGTTGTTGGGGATATCTATGACCGGGGACCCGAGCCGGATAAAATTATGGAGGCGCTTATTCACTATCATTCTGTTGATATCCAGTGGGGCAATCATGATGTGCTCTGGCTTGGTGCGTTTTCCGGATCCAAGGTGTGTCTTGCAAATATCATTCGAATCTGCGCACGCTATGACAATCTGGATATTATTGAAGACGTGTATGGCATCAACTTAAGACCTCTTTTGAACCTGGCTGAAAAATACTACGAGGATAATCCGGTATTCAGACCAAAAACCCAAACGGATAAAAACACCTCTGACCATGAACGGCTGCAAATAACGAAAATTCATCAGGCGATTGCGATGATCCAGTTTAAGCTTGAAAGCCCAATTATTAAAAGACGTCCTAATTTCAATATGTCAGGCAGGCTTCTGCTTGAAAAAATAGATTTTGAAAAAAATGAAATTGATATAAATGGAAAAAAATATGGTCTTGAAAATACCTGCTTTAAAACGGTTAACCCGCAGCAGCCGGATGAGCTTTTAGAAGAAGAAAGCAAAGTGATGGACAAGTTGTTATTTTCGGTCCAGCATTCAGAAAAATTGGCCAGACATATGAATTTTCTCATGAAAAAAGGGAGTCTTTATTTACAATACAATGGGAATCTATTAATTCATGGATGCATTCCTTTAGATGAAAAAGGAAATATGGAGAAAATGATGATCGAAGATGAAACCTATGCAGGCCGAGAGCTGCTCGATCTTTTTGAGCAATGTCTCCGCCGGTCATTTGCCCATCCTGATCAAACCGAAGACCTTGATACGGATATGGTTTGGTATTTGTGGACCGGGCAATACTCCTCCCTTTTCGGAAAGCGCGAAATGACCACCTTTGAACGGTATTTCATTCAGGATAAAGAAGCGCACAAAGAAAGAAAGAATCCCTACTACCATTTACGTGAAAAGGAGGAAATCTGCCGCAGCATCCTTGAGGAATTCGGCCTCAATCCGGATCAGGGTCACATCATTAACGGCCACACACCGGTGAAGGAAATCGACGGGGAAAATCCAATTAAAGCGAATGGCAAAATGATCGTGATTGACGGCGGCTTTTCAAAAGCCTATCAATCTAAGACTGGCATCGCGGGCTATACGCTATTATATAATTCCTACGGCATGCAGCTGGTCGCTCATCAGCACTTTAATTCAAAAGAAGACATCTTGATTAATGGAACAGATGTATTATCCGTTAAAAGGCTGGTAGATAAAGAGCTAAAAAGAAAAAAAGTGATGGAAACAAATGTTGGAGAAGAACTGCTTCAGAAGGTCACCCTGCTGAACCGTTTAATGGAATACCGTTATATGAAATGATTAGAATAAACGAATTGTATTCTAATAAAGATGGCTGGGATCCATGTGTCTCAGCCATTCGTTTACTTAATCTAAAAGAAGATGGTGCATGTTTGAGAAATAATAAATCCATCCCTCTTCTTTGATCACTGCTTCATTTTCGTTTGGGGGGTGAGCCAGCTTTGGGAGTAATTCACCTTCACTTCCAAAAGCCACAGCATAGAGTGCACAGATGCAGGCATCGTAGGCATCAGTTCCCGGGTTTTCATTTTTAGGCATAAACCGCCTCAAGTGCTCATGCACCTCTTCAAACCTTTTTTCCTTTACTAAAGCAGGGTACACTTCAATGATAAACCGATTATCATATTCTGCTGTTTCACGAAATGGCAGGGCTTTAAATCCTTCTTCTTTTTCCCATAGTCTACTGTGCATCATCGCTGCCGTGGCATTATTTCCAATTCGATCGAATGAGGCTGACAGAGGTTTTTTACCGAAAACAGAATATATTTCCCTGTCTGTGAGTCTATATGCAAACGGGTTATAAATTTCTTTGTCCGGTTTTATCATGTCAGGTATTTCACCCTTTAAGAGTTTGTGAAAGGGTGCAGGAAATCCTAAAGGAGCATCTATTCCTATGACAAATAATGTCTTCATATCGGTATCTTTAAAAGTGAAGAAAGGATCCACTTGACAAGTAAGTTCTTTTATAGAAAGTAAACTTTGAACAGGAAGCGATATTTCTGCAGGAGCTCCAATCCATTTGATTTGGTTAGTCCGGCGTTCCCACTGACAAATGGCTATCCCGTGATTGCTTCCCATCCAACCCCCTGCATCCCAACCAATCCCGATTACCCTATCAAAAGACATGACCAATCCTCCCATTGTAGAACTCATATTTTATAACAGCCCGCTACTAAATAAGACCTGATTATCATCGTAACACTGACCATTTAAATGACTTAATTATTTGCTTGAGTAGAACCTATGACAGAAGAATAGTGATCAACTAGTAAAGGATAAGATGACTACAAACTAGAAGGCTATTATGTACGCGATACTCATGGATGCCCTCTATTAAAGAGATTGAGGAAGAAATAAATCTTCACAGTAACGGTCACCGTCTGTTCCTTGAGGTGAACGTTTCCCTGCTGAAAAATTCATTTTGAACGTTCTCCTCTATTTTGATCCTTGTGCTGCTCTTTTCGCAGCCTGAATATTTGTCCGGCTTTCGACAAAAAGTTTGTTGAACAGCTAACACTCGAAATATATATTTTTCAGAAAAAAATACACTCCAAAAAGTTCTATACTGGAGAGAAAACCTTAGGAAATCTAATTATTTTTATCATATAGGCAGAAAGAGCCAATGCACATTATTCAATAATCGACTTTTTTCTATAAGTAAATCCTTATATAATTACCTATATCGACTGTTTTTTTACAATTTATGTGTAAAATCTGTTTAAATTTGAACGAATTAATAAATTCCACACTGCTCTCATAAACAGAGTTTTTTCATAAACACATTTTATAATGACAAATCAAGGAAAATATGGTTACAAAAAACTAGTTGTATGTATAATAGCTTGTTTCATATGACCTGTTTTTAAATAGTTTGAAAATTCATTCTTTTTTCGACAACATCCTTTTATCACTATTAGTAGAGTATAGATATACCTATTTTCCTACATAATTGATTGGTTAAAACTGATCTCAAAACAACTGCGTACATGTGGAGCTGCGTTCTGAATTGCTGCTTTCAATGCCTGACACGGATCATAGGGAACATAGTGAAAGGGGGAACGATCTTTTCATTCACACACTACAAATAATGGGAGGATGAGAATGAATAAGAACATGAAAAGAAAGATTACGAGAGCGGCGTCATTGGTTATGTGCATGCTGTTAATTGCACCGTCATTCACTTATGGCCAGGCATCGGCACAATCAAATGGACCTTCAACCTCTTATCTGGGCAGCAGTAAGGAAATAGTAGAAAGTAAAGTGGATAAAAAGTTAAGTCAGCTATACGAAGAGGACGAAATGGTAACATTTTTAGTGCGGATGAAGGAGCAAGTGGATACGGCAAGTGTTGCAAAAGAAGCGGATGAAACCGCCGAAAAATCAAAATTGTCGCCTTCAAAAGCCCAATTGTCCAAAAGATCTTTAATCGTTAATGAATTAAGATCCACTGCTAAAGTATCACAAGAAAGAGTCATGGATCTTTTGCAAAAGCAGGAAAGTAAAGGAAATGCAAAGGATATTCAATCCTTTTACATTGTGAATGGACTTGCCGTTACAGCTTCAAAGGAGGTAATGGAAAAAATCGCATTGCTTCCTGAAGTAGCAAGTATCGATCCGAATGAAATACGGGCAGTAATCGATACAGACACGGCAGCACCTGAAAATCAAACCGAAGCCATTGAATGGGGTGTCGATCAAATCGGTGCACCTGCGGCATGGGAACAGGGTATTGATGGCGCCGGAATTGTAGTGGCATCTATCGACACAGGTGCTCAATGGGATCACCCTGCTCTTAAAGAACAGTACAGGGGATTCAATAACGGTGAAGTCAGCCATGAATTTAACTGGTTTGATCCTGTGAATGGCTCTGCCACACCTGTAGATCCTGATGGTCACGGAACGCATGTAACCGGAACGATGACGGGTACAGAGCCTGACGAGGTCAATCAGGTTGGGGTCGCACCAGGGGCTAAATGGATTTCAGCCAATGCATTCGGTCCATTAGGCGGAGAGGATATTCACTTATTGCAAGCGGGTGAATGGATTTTAGCGCCTACTGATGCAGAGGGCAACCCTAATCCAGCCATGGCTCCTGATATCGTAAATAATTCTTGGGGCGGCGGTCCTGGACTTGATGAATGGTATCGCCCAATGGTTCAGGCATGGAGAGCAGCTGAAATCATTCCGGTTTTTGCTGCAGGAAACACACGTGAAGGAAATCCAGGCGGGCCTGGCTCCGTATCAGCTCCGGGGAATTACCCTGAATCTTTTGCTGTTGGAGCAACGGATGTTAATCAGGAACTGGCTTCTTTCTCTTTGCAAGGACCTTCTCCATATGATACACAGAAACCGGACGTATCCGCACCGGGCGTCTCGATTCGCTCGTCCATTCCGGGAGATTCTTATGGAAATTACAACGGGACTTCAATGGCAGCACCGCATGTTGCAGGGGCGGCTGCGCTGGTCCTTCAGGCTAATTCAAGCCTAAGTATTGATGATGTAGAAGATTTACTTATGGACACAGCAACTCCAAGAACAAATGAACAATACCCTACCGCACCGAATAATGGTTTCGGCGACGGGATTATCAATGTATTTGACGCAGTATCTGCTGTCATTTCCGGACTGGGAACCATCAGCGGTCAGGTAACAAAAGATGGAGAAGATACTACTGCTCCTGTCATTGACTACTCGGGCCCTGATGAAGTATTTGCAGGCATCCCGATCACGTTAGAGGCTGCGGTAACAGATGATATAAGTGTTACGGACGTAATGCTTGAGTACCAGAAGGAAGATGGAGCTTGGGAAACGGCAGCTGCATCACGTGTTGGCGGTGATTATCTTAATGGAACGTACCGTGCAGTCATTGATGGCGCTCAGGTTTCAGAAGGCACAATCGTTTATCGCTGGAAAGCGGTGGATTTTGGTGCAAATGAAACCATTAGTGAAGAAGCTGACATAACCGTTAATGCCCCTCCGACTGTCGGGTACGAGCAGGATTTTGAAGACAATATTAGTGGCTGGACAATCACAGGTCCAATGCAAACATGGCAGTGGGGTGCTCCTGAATCCGGTCCTGGTTCAGCATTCTCAGGTGAGAAAGTCATAGCAACTAATTTAGCTGGAGATTATGACAATGATTTATTTGAATCAGTTGAATCTCCGCCATTTGCCATACCTGAAGAAGGTGCCGCCTATCTTCAGTTTAAACACTGGTACAATATTGAGACGAACTGGGATTTCGGCCATGTATTTATCTCGGAGGACGGGGGAACTACATGGGAGTTAATTGACTCATTTACCGGATTAAGCGGTGATTGGATTGATGGTCAATATGACTTATCTGCATATGCCGGTAAAACCATTGTTGTAGCTTTTGAGCTTGAGTCAGACTTTACCATTGTCAGACCAGGCTGGTATATCGATGATTTCAAAATTACGGATGAAGCACTTTCATCCATGACCAAAGTAAAATCGGTAAAAGACAGCGGACCCGTTAAAAAAGAACGTGCACCTAAATTTGATGCACAAAAAGCCGTCGATCGGAAAAATGCCGAAGAAGCGGAAGAGAAAAATACAATTTCAGAAGAATCCGTTCTTTCGGGATTGCCTGTAAGTGCAAGAGTGACGGTGGAAGAAACGAATCGTTCTGTCAATACAGACCCTGCAACGGGAGAGTTTTCTATGACTCATGCGGTTGGCGATTACACGCTGCTTGCTGAAGCATATGGATTTGCACCTCAATCTCAAGAGGTTGCCGTTGTGGAAGATGAAAATACAGACGTTTCCTTCTCACTTGAAGAGCTTCCAACAGGAACGGTAACAGGAACAGTTGTCAACCAGGCAACGGGTGCACCTATTAGCGGAGCAACTGTATATCTGATGGAAGATGCCGCGGTTGCGCCTGTTGAAACAGATGAAAATGGAGACTATTCCATTACAGGCTACGAAGGCAGCTACACATTAAAGGTTGTAGCACCTAACTTCTACGGGGAAGAAGTTGAAGTAACACTCGAAGGGGATGTGGAACAGGATATTGAACTGCGTCCATTCATCGGCTATCCAGGTGAAATTGGCTATGACGATGGAACTGCTGAAAATGCACGGGCATTCTATGAAGCTGGAAATGGCTGGGCTGTAAAAATGTCACTGGAAGAAGGTCAGAATGCGGCACTCGTAACTGGCGGTTTATTCCGATTCTGGGATACTGAATGGCCGGTTCCAGGCGGCACAGAGTTCCAGGTAGAGATCTATGATGCGAGCGGAGCAGATGGTGCACCTGGACAAAAATTAGCAGGTCCAATTGATGCTGAAGCTAAGCGTGATGGTACTTGGACTCAGGTGGATCTAAGCAGCGAGGGTGTAGTAGTAGAAGGAGACTTCTATTTAGTCTACATTCAATCCAAGGCGGATCCTGATTCCCCTGGACTTGGAACAGATGAAGATGGACCAAATGCTGGCAGAAGCTGGCAGTATGTTGATGGTGCATGGTCACAAGTCCCGGAGGAAGAAGGAAACTATATGATACGTGCGCTTGTGGACTATGAAGTAACAGCGCCGTCTATTACCTCACCTGCAGATGGTTCATTTACGAATGAAACATCCGTCAATGTAACAGGTAATGCAGCACCGAATACAGATGTAATTGTCTACAACCAAGGGGAAGAAGCTGCAACAACAACTTCTTCTGAGGAGGGACAATATGAGGTATCTGTTGACTTGTCAGAAGGGGAAAATGTACTTACTGCCAGAGTTTCTACCGAAGCCGGCATGACAGACGAGTCCTCTCCTGTAACGATTACAGTAGATCTGACATCCCCTGTCATAGAAGTGACGAGTCCTGAAGACGGGTTGAAGACCAATAAAGAGACGATCACCATCACAGGAATGGTAAACGAGGAGCATCTTGACACCTTCACGATTAACGGGCAGAACGTCTCCGTTACTGACGGTGCCTTCTCCAAGCGATTACTGCTGGAAAACGGTGAAAATCACTTTGAAATGACGGCAACAGACTTAGCTGGCAACTCGACAACTGAAACTTTAACAGTTGAAGCGAAGTTTGGCGAAATTGAAATACAAAACCTTCAGCCTTCAGAAGATGTTTATCTTAAAGCAGGAGAATCTGTTAAGATCTCGTTTGAAAGTGAAGAAGAGTTGGATGCCAGCTTTATATTACGGATGCCTTTAACGAATATTTCAGGCACAAGTAATGTAACCGAGCTTCCTGTCAATGAAGTAGCTCCGGGTCAATATGAGGCGTATTGGACAGCTACATCATCCGTTATTGCTGATGGGGTTGGAGTAGAAGTCATGGTCAACGATGAGTTCGGAAACGAAGCTCGTCAACTTGCTGAAGGCAAGCTGTTTATTAACAGCTGGTCGCCTGGGGATAAAGACCGCCCTGTAAGACCGATACCGGGAAGACCTGACATTCCTGGCAGATAACTTAAGAAAGAGTGAAGATGTAGCTAATACATCTTTACTCTTTTCCAAAAAAAATGCGGAATCCTGTAAGAGAACAATAGTGGTTTAAAACAGTGTAAATCGTTTAATAAAATGAGATATCTATTGTCTATTAGTTCTTAATTAAGAACTATATTCTTACTAAAGAACAACAAGTGATCAAATAAGAGGAGGAATTTAAATGGGAATGAAGAAGAAACTTGTAATGGGACTGGCTCCGGCGGCACTTGGATTAACCTTAATGGCTGGAGGTACATACGCATACTTCACAGATGCAGCCGAAGCAAATGGTACGTTTGCAGCGGGTACTTTAGACATTGCAGTAAATCCGGAGACCATTATCGATGTTGATGGCATGAAACCCGGTGACTGGATGAACCGTGTTTTTCATCTTGAAAATAATGGGTCTCTCGATATCCCGCAAGTAATGTTAAATTCTTCTTACGAAGTAATGGATTCAAATAACGACAATACAGAAGACTTTGGAAAATACATTCAAGTGAATTTTCTTGAAAATGCAGATAAAACAGGCCGTGCTGAATATAACGATATCATTTATCAAACAACGCTCTATGATCTGCAATCTTTAACACCCGACGCCGTGGAAAAAATTATAGATGAAGCTTTTGGAGAAGAGAGTGGTCTAGACGCCGGAACAAGTGACACCATGTTTGTTCAGTTTGAATTTATCGATAACGGGTCAGATCAAAATCAATTCCAGGGTGACTCTTTATCGATTACATGGGAATTTATTGCGAATCAAGGTGAAGGAGAGCATATTGAATAAAAGGATCTAAAGGCCGGGAAGGTGGGGAAACTCGCCTTCCTATCCTAAATAGAAATATATTGAATTTTGAGCGTACCGTAATAGTATGCTATTGAAGTACGCTGAAAAGTTAATGCGGCATTGAGTAGAAATGGGGGATTACAATAAAATCATCTAAGCAGATTAAAAAAAGCTATCTTTTAGCCGCTTACTCTATAGGCGTTTTTTATATGATGTTTATGATCGCAGCCTACATAAGTTCTGCAACAACCGCTTATTATACCACCTCCTATCGTTTTACAGGAACGATCCAGGCAGGTCATTGGGAAGAAAAGTCAGAGAAGGACGAAAAGAAGGTGAACGAAGAAACAGATACATCTGCTGCCTTAACTGAAGAAGAAAATGACATGGAGGAAGAACCGGCAGTCAAGGATGAAAAAGCAGAAAATACTGTTGTGGAAGATCCAGCTAATTTAAACGAAGCATCAAACCAAGATAAAAATGAAGATGTAATAAATAAAGAAATTGATGAAATAGAAGAAATAGAAGAAATAGAAGAAATAGATGAAGCAGACGTAGTAGATGAAAAACAGGAGGAAGATTTAATAGAAGCAGGTGAAGAAGAGGAAAAGGGTGAAAATGAAGATGAACATGAAAGTGAAGACATGGAACAGGTTGAAGAGCCGGAAGCACATGCTGAGGAAGGAGAAAATGAGGAAAATACCACTATAGAGGATGAAGAAATAGAAGTTGAGAATGAGAGGTGATAGAAGTGAAGGAAAAAATGGTACTATTTTTAACGAAATGCATAACCGGTTTGTTTTATTTGCTGCTGGTGACCATGGTTTTTTTCGTTGCTTCATCTAAGGTCACCGGGGAACCGCCGCAAGTATTTGGGTATCAAATAAAAACTGTATTATCGGGATCGATGGAGCCCGGCATTCAAACGGGATCCATCATTGTGGTAAAAGCTGCGCGAGATCTTGAAAGGTTTAAAGAAAATGACATCGTCACCTATAAAGTGAATCGCCATCAGCTCGTCACGCATAGAATTATAGAAGTCATTTCGCAAAACAATGAGATTATGTACAGAACAAAAGGAGATGCGAATGACGGGCCGGATACTGCCCTTCTGCTGCCCCAAAATATAGTGGCTGAATACGAAGGAGTGACGGTTCCTTATATCGGCTATCTTATTGAGTTTTCTCAGTCAAAAAACGGTATTTTCCTGCTGTTTTTTTTGCCCGGTCTATTTCTGCTCAGCCAATCCCTTTATCAAGTGGCAAGATTAATAATAGAGGAAAATAAAAAAAGCATAAAAGAATCACATGCTGGATGACCCAGTAGAAATGCCAATCTAAACTATTGTTTAAAGAGAAGCTTTGATATAACTGAAAAGTTGTAGAATGATGCATTAATAGTATGAAAAGAAATTAGGAGAAAGGGTTCGTCTGAATCGAAGTGAACCGGTCTTAGAGCCTGACACACCGTGTCCCAGGCTCTTTCTTACTGTTGATCGCAGCATTCACATCATGTTCGTGAAGGAACTGATTCAAACCTGTTCCCCAAAAGCAAAAATTGACATGTTTTCTTTTTTCGAATCCATTATGATGATCATAAGGAGTGAAGCTTATGAACTGGATTCAGTCATTACAGGCATCTATTGACTACATTGAAACCCATCTTCTTAAAGAGATTCAGCTGCAAGAAGCAGCAAACCGGGCCTCGGTGTCACCGTATCACTTTCAGCGCATGTTTTTGATGCTGACGGACATGTCAGTTGGAGAATATATACGCAAAAGAAGACTGACACTCGCAGCGCACGAGTTGGTAAGAGAAGATGTAAAGGTTATTGATGCCGCTTTGAAGTTTGGCTATCACACTCCTGAATCGTTTTCAAAAGCCTTTCGAAAGCAGCATGGACTTTCACCAAGAGAAGCAAAGAGCGGGAAAGGAAAGCTTAAATATTATAATCGCCTGGTGGTCCAGGTGATCGTGAGGGGAGAAACGCCGATGAATGTTGAGATTATTGAAAAGGGACCTGTTCAAATTGTCGGATTAAAACAGGAAGTGAGTTGTGTGGATGGTAAAAACGTAGTAGAGATTCCGAAAATTTGGGACAGGGTTAATGAGGATGGCACGACAGAGGAACTTGCTGTGATGAATACTGGTTCGATTGAGGGAATTCTAGGCATTTGCGTTGACAAAAGCAAAGAGAAGGCTGACACACTGGATTATTGGGTTGCAGTTGCTCACGATGGAAGCAGTGAAGAACGTTTTGAAAAGATGGAACTGCCTGCATCTAAATGGGCGGTGTTTGAAGTAAGAGGAGCAATGCCGCATGCGATTCAACAGATGTGGAATCGCATTTACACGGAATGGTTTCCAGTGAGTAATTACAAACACGCTGGTACTCCGGATTTAGAGGTCTATCCTGCAGGTGATCCAAACTCAGAGGATTACTATTGTGAAATCTGGATTCCGGTAAAGAAAATAAATCAGTAAGTCAATAATGAAAGAAGAGGGGTCCAATTGCATTATATGGACGTCTCTTCTTTTTTATGGGTTAAATTACGCATGTAGTAAAAGAATAAGGGTATCGTATGGTAGGTTACGTTTATTCTGAAACGATTTTTTTACAAGAAGTTTTTTAAAGAGACTGTTGTTGACTCAGTCCGAATCTTTATTTTATAAACCAATGATGAACGAAAGGAGCTCGTCATATGGCAGTGATTAAAACAGATGTCTTAATTATAGGTGCAGGACCGGCTGGACTGATGGCCGCGAATGTCATGCAGAAAAGAGGAGTGGACTTTGTCTGCCTTGAAAAAAAAGCAGGGCGCTCAGTTCTTTCTAAGGCCCTCGGGATTCAAGCCAGGTCTCTTGAATTATTTGAATTTCTTGGTGTGAATCAGCCTTTTGTAAAAAGGGGCTATCCAGGTCCTGGTGCAAAGCTTCATTTGGCAGGAAAAGCACCTTCCTATGTGGAGATGTATCATATAAAAAGCAGATATCCCTATTTGCTAATCATTCCTCAGCACGAGATAGAAGAAATTCTTGAGGAGCATTTAAGTGACCGGGGTGGAGAAATTTCACGTGAACATGAGGTCCTCGAAGTAGATGAGCAGGCTGAAGGCGTGTATGTTACAGCACAGCACCACGGCGAAAAGAAAACCTACTTGGCCAATTATGTACTTGCCTGCGACGGCGCACATAGTAAAGTCCGTGAGCTATTAAACGTTGAGTTTGTGGGTGAGGATGAGGGAATTACATTTTTCACAGGAGATGTGGAAATCCCGGACATGAAGGAAATTCATATTAATCTTCATCTAAACGACCGTGGAGCTGCCGCCTTTTTCCCATACAAGGATGGTACGTACCGTGTAGTGGGATTTGACCGGACAAGACAGGATGGCCCCCGAAAAAGGAAAATGGAGCTTCAAGAACTGCAAAGCACCCTAGATACAATTTTGGATACATCTTATCAGGTCGAAAACCCTAAGTGGCTGGCTTATTTCGGAACAGCCCACAGACAAGTCCCCAATTACCGAAAAGGAAGGGTCTTCTTTGTAGGAGATGCTGCCCATATTAATAATCCGCTTGGCGGCCAGGGAATGAACATCGGACTTGAAGATGTGGCGAATCTTTGCTGGAAAATCGATACGGTATTAAAGGGATATGCCGGCAATCCTTTTCTGGATACGTATCATGAAGAAAGGGCTCCTGTTGCCAAAGAGGTGATTCGACACACCACGATGGAGTTGAAGCTCATTCGTTTGCAGGGTATACCAGGAAAGCTCCGTAACTGGGCAGGCAAGGCAGCTTTAACTCAAGATTGGGTTCAGGCTATCTTCGCTAAAGCCTTGTCCCATGTTCACAGCGATTACGATAAAACGCCGATCAACCGCTCATTTAAAGATCCTTCTTTGCCAAAAAGAGCCATTCAGGCAGGCGAACGGGTGCCGGATCAGCTGCTATTTATGAACGGGACCACGGATGAAAGACTGTATCCGATCATTCAAAGAATGGGGTATGTCTGCTTAATTTATATTGATTCCTATCAGCAGGACCTGGTGGATTATGCGTATGAGTTTACAGAAAAAGCAAATGAAGCATTTCCCGATATGATGAAGGTGTATCTTGTGGCAAGAGGCGGGACCGTGCTGACTGACAGAGATGAACTGCCTATTATTTATGATTCCTATCGCCACTTAGACAGGAATCTTGGGATGAAAAAAGGCAGCACATTATTCATTCGCCCGGATGGACATGTAGGGTTTCATGATGGATCTGCTGACTTGCAGCAGGTGATGGGGAAGTTGAAGCGTTATTTTATTTGAATTGAATAGATAATTTTCCTTAAAGAAGACCGGTTCATTTCCGTGGCGGGAGGTGAGCCCTCTTGATGCTGTCGCATCTGCATGGTCTCACCTTTCCCGCTGCATCACGCAGGAGTCCCCGGTCTCCGCTGCAATGAACCTATTCTTTTGTGATTTCACTCGTAAATAAAATGTGAAACCCTTTCTATTCTTCTTTCTGCAAGCAACTTTGAATTGAAAGGGAAGGGGACCGGTTCATTTCCGCTCCGTCCGGAGGCTTTCCGCGTAGCGGGAGGCGAGTTACCAGAACAAGCTTTAAATAACATTAAATTCAATGAGGTTAATTATTCAGAGGCCGAATTAAATCAAACTGTAGAAGATATTTCAAAGGACAGAAGTACTTTAGCTGAAAAGAATATTTCTTTATCTTCAGTGTCCTCTAATGAAAAAGAAAACATGGTAGAAGTAGGAATCGAACCCTACTCTAGTGAAACAGAGACATATCTTAAAGAAACATACGGGGAAAATATGATTAATGTGATGAATAAAGAAAAACCAAAAGAGGAAAGTCGTACTCAAGACTATTGGTATATGTATGGTGGTTTACAGATAGCAAATACAAGTGCTAATAGCACAGGAAGTTCTGGTTATTGTTCTAATGGTTTTTCCTTGGATTCTTCAGATGGATATTTTATAGTAACAGCAGGACACTGTACAGATGATTGGTCATCTTTTTATCAAGGCGGAAAATATAAAGGAAGTGTCTACCTTACTGACAAAGGAGGATCTGCTGACGTTGGAGTAGTTAAATTAGATTCTGATAGGACAACAAACTCCTTGTATAGGTATGACTTTGGGGATCGAGATCTAACAAGCTATCAATTAGTTAATTCAGATTATGTAGGGCAACAAGTAGCTAAGACTGGAGCAAGAACAGGTGTAACAACAGGTGAAATACAGAGTCGGAGTTGGAGTGGATATATTTCCGACCCTAATGGGGATAGTGTGTACTATACGAATTTAAGGGATGCATCATATGATTCGGCTGGAGGTGACAGTGGGGGAACGATCTATTGGGGTAATGAACTTAGAGGTCTTCATACAGGTTCAAATGGGAAGTTTAGCCACATCCATTATACTTTACAAAAAATTCCTGGCACACCTACTTTAGATTAAACACTTGATATAATAGGAGGCTAATTTTTGTCAACCGTATTAAAAGTTAGTATGCATGGCTTAATGCTAGTAGTAATTATGGCAGCTTGTACAAATGACAATAATGAAGCTGGAAATAGTCCAAAGGATACTAAAAGTGATGGGATTAGTAAGGAGAAAGCAGAAGAAGTTGCATTAGAAGACGTAGAAAGTTTTAAAAAAGATAATAGTGACTTTTCTATTAACAGTATTGAGAGAAAAGATATGAAATATAGAGATTCCGGGGAAGAACTTGATTCATGGGTAATTATTATTGAATCAAAAGAAGCTAATGAAGATGAAGCTTCTCCTAACATTCTTTATCAAATTGATGCTCAAGATGGTTCTATTATTGATAAAACAGACCACGCAATGGCTGAATAACTATATTTTTAATTTATTAATTAAGAAAAAGTGATACTATAATACTCCTTATAAAGCAATTTATAATTGTGGCGATTTCAATTGCCATCTTTCGCCCAAATTCTATAAGGGTTAACACTTGGGGTGGCAATGTGTAAGGAGGTCTCTTTACTATGATGGAAGAGGCCTTTTTATTTATTTAATTTCTCCAATATCTTTATCGTCCTTCGAACTATGTACATTTAGGATTTACCATTCAGTGACTTATCCCCGTACTTTACAAAAATAAAAAACTTCACTATCTACATAAATTTTTTTAAAAAACAGAAAAGAAATAATAAATATATGTCGAATATATAGTCCTAAAGGAGGTTTTAATTATGAGTGACATTACTTTAGACTCAGGTTTTGGTTACACACTCGATTATCCAAAAGAGAGTGATATTGGAATTCTATGGTCCTTAAAAAAACGGAGAGGACGATCGTTATATCGTTATGGAATATTTACCGAACTATCCCTTCCGCAAAGTCCTACAATCGCAAATCCACACATTGGAAGACCGCGCAAAAGACTTCTTACTTAGTCAACTAACGGATATAGAAGAAGGTAAATACGACACTGAAAAGCCAATATTAAAAGAAATCTATGCTATTGATACACCGCTTGGCAGCGTTGAAAAGGGTATCTAATAGCATGAAAGCTCACCAACAAAGGTGAGCTTTTTTAATTGAAACTAACGGAATCTTTTATTGTATCTATTCTTTCCATTACATATAATAAGAACAAACGTTCGGAATAAAGGAGTGATTTAAATGGTTAGCATGCTAAATCGATCCTTAACTAATAAGGAGAAGCTAGAAATGATTTACCTGGATGCTGACGGTGAGCTTTCTCATAGAATTATTAAAGTAGTTAAATTCTCGGAAAATGATGTGCTAGCTTATTGTTTCTCGAAAAAACAAGTTCGCTTGTTTAAAAAGGATAGTATCCTCTCCGTTTATCCTTATAAAGCGCTTGAGAGGATGAAAGCATAATGGGGCAGCAGAACGATCGAGGAACAATCAAGTGGACTTCTCTCATGTTGCCCGAGCATGTTGAAATGGTAAAAGAAATTTATAAGGAGCAAAATAAAGTAGATAAACCTTTACTAGATGAACAACAAATTCAGGATCATACTTTTTTATTAGAAATGCGAACGTTCGTAAGGTGTTTTAGGGCCTTTACGAACGTTCTTTTAAATTTTATTAAATCTTTTTTAACCGTTCGTAAAAGTGTACTTTTAAGAACGGGAATCTAGCCGATTATTTGAATTACAGATGAACATGAAGTTTTTTATGTATAAAAAGCAATGGTGGTACGGAGACAGTTGCGGTAATGGGGCACGTTGATAAGGACTCAATGGGTACGTCATTAAAAGAAAATATGAGAAGGCCAGATTGGAGTTTGTATGCTTTTAACGTCTTTAAAGAAAAACCTTCGATTCGTTTATCAGCTTCATAGGTTTTGTATGCTTGTGATATAAGCATTGTAATTCCTCCTGTAGCAAGTTTTTATACAGGGATTATTGACCTTTTCATTTAAAGAATACAAAAAACTGACAACAAAAAAAGGAAATTAATGTTAAACTAAGGGCAGTTTAACACAACAAGATGAACGTCAAATATAAGGTGACGGTCTGCTTCCTAGGTTTCGTATTAAGGAACCTGCTAAATCATTTAAGGGGGATAATTATGTCCAATACATCATTTTTTATAGGTGTTCTTCTTAGTTTTCTAAGTTTATCGATATATCTGTTTCCTGGTGTAGAATTTTTTTGGGATTTACTAATGTTTATAGAGACTTGGATTCCGATTATAGCTGGTATAGGGATATTATTAGGAGTAATCCAGTTAGTAAGAGGGGTTAAAAAAGCTAACACATCAAAATGGTTGTCCCTTTCAGTAATAGGTATTGTACTATGTATCATTAATACTGGAGTTTATTATTTCTATTGGAATTTTAGTTAGTAACTACTAAACAAAAGTACTTTTTTCTTCGGTAGTAAAAAGGAAATTAATGTTAAACTAAAGGGGCAGGATAGCTTTGGAAGGCACTTTTCGCAAGAGTAAGAATTGGTAGAATAACATTAGGAATTATTGAGAGGTGTAAAACTATGGAAATACTTATACGAGACGCCAAACAAAGCGATTACGAGTTATTGTTGCCGTTATTTAGGCAGGTTCATGAGTTCCACGTTTTTGTAAGACCAGATCTTTACAAAGACAATTCCACTCCTGTAGAACAAGAATTTTTTGAAGACCAATTGATTGATAGAAAGCAGCATATTTTTGTTGCTACTATAAACAATAATATAGTTGGGGTGATAGTGACAAAGGAAGAAGAAGTAACTGAAAATACTTTTATTAAAGGCAAGGAAGTGTTATTTATAAAGAGTTTATGCGTTGCTGATAACTTTAGAGCGCAAGGTGTTGGGAAAAAACTAACTAATTACGTTTTCGATCTCGGAAGAAGACTCAAAGTGGATACTATTGAATTAGGAGTATCCGAGGAAAATAAATCTGCCATTGAATTTTATAGGTCAATTGGGATGAAAACGAAGAGTAGAAAGATGGAAATTATTTTGAACTAACGGGTGCGCGCGACAAGTTCTGCTATAAGCGCTTTGCAGCGTGAAATGCAGGG
This sequence comes from Jeotgalibacillus proteolyticus, assembly GCF_050107735.1. Taxonomy (GTDB): domain Bacteria; phylum Bacillota; class Bacilli; order Bacillales; family Jeotgalibacillaceae; genus Jeotgalibacillus; species Jeotgalibacillus proteolyticus_A. The sequence goes on along the minus strand of NZ_JBNILO010000010.1, from coordinate 79 downwards.
AATTCGATTAAGAAATTCCAACTTTACAACCGAAGGTCGGAATGATGAAACCATGTTTTTCCGAAACGACCTCATCAAG
>NZ_JBNILO010000009.1:0-196395 GCF_050107735.1 Jeotgalibacillus proteolyticus | reverse complement strand
TGGGGTTTGCGCTTATGGCGGTGAATTTAAGAAAATTCGCCGCCATAAGTGCAAAATGACCTAGCAGCAAAACAAAATAACAGAAGAAAAAGGCATCGCACATCAAAAATGATGTGCGATGCCTTTTAAGTTATGAGTTTTAGCTAGTTATGTCCCAGCCTCTTTTAAAGTTTTAATCCGTTTCTGCTTTTGAAACGCCTTAACAAAATATGACTTTCTACTCTCGTAATTCCATCCAGAGCGTATAATTCATTATTAATAAACTTCTCCAGATCTGTAAAATCTTCTACCAGCACGTGCATGTGCAGAGTGGAAGGGCCGGTCATCTGATAGCAGCTTGCCACTCTCGGGTTATCTGCCAGAGCCTGTGCCACCTCTACCAGCGAAGATGGTTCACAATCAACTTCAAAAAAACCGGAGACTTTTTTACCGACCTTTTCACTGTTAATCACGACGGTAAAACGTTCAATAATACCATTTTCCGTAAGCTGAGAAACGCGTTCTCTTACCGCCACCCGTGAAAGATTTAATTCTTTCCCTATATCTACATATGATAATCTTCCGTTTGCAGTCAATAACTCCAAAATTTTTCGGTCTATCTCATCTATTTTCATGAATCCTCCTTTTTAGGGCTAGTTTCCTTATCATTATACGTTGTCTTCTGCCACTTTGGAATAAAAATCAGTGTTTTTTAGATCATTTCGAAATATGAAATAAAAATAGCTGCACACATCATAACAATACCATATTTTAATAATTGATCTTTTAGTGTCTTCTTACCCTTCCTCTGGTTGACAAATTTTCTGACAAATGATTAAATAACGAAAACGTTTACGTTACAGGAGAGATGCCTTTGAATCGATTGAATCGGCCAACAATAAAAGATGTGGCGAGAGAAGCAAATGTCTCCATCGCTACTGTTTCAAGAATATTAAATAATGGAGACGGCTATTCTCAAAAGACGAAACAGCATGTGTTGCAAACAATTGAAAAACTTGGCTATTCTCCTAATGCCATGGCACGCGGGCTGATTAACAAGGAGAGCAACACGATCGGTGTTTTGTTTCCTGATGTTTCCGGATTAATCAGTGCAGAGCTGCTGCAGGGCATTGAAGAAGCTGCTCATCTGAGGGGATTCAGTGTCATCGTCTGCAAAACAGATTCAGATGGACATAAAACACTCGATATTCTGCGGCTGCTTCAGGAAAAACAGGTAGAGGGCATTATTTTTACAAGTCAGCTGCTGACAAAGGAATTTGCGGCCTTTATTGAAAAGATGGCTGTACCGGTTATCACAGTATCTTCCTATTCTGAAGAAAAAGCTATTCCTTCTGTAAGAGTGGATGATGAATTGGCCTCCTATGATGCGGTCCGCTACTTGTTGAAACATAACCACACTGAAATCGGCATGATCAGCGGTCCACCAACAGATCTTCTCGCTGGCGCCCCCCGGATTCGCGGATACAAACGGGCGATTACGGAAGCCGGACTCCCTTGGGTTGAAACAAAGGTAGCCTGGGACAGCGGATTTTATTTTGAACATGGGCAGATGGCTTTTAACAAGCTGTTTGATCGCCACCCTCAGCTTACAGCTATTTTTGCCGCAAGTGACGAGCTCGCTGTAAGCGCTATCTCATGTGCACATGAACGGGGTATTCAGGTTCCAGATGAACTTTCTGTTATTGGGTACGATGGAACAAAACTCGCAAGAATGTCTCTTCCTGCCTTGACTGTGATTTCTCAAGGGTTTGAGGCTATGGGAAAAGAAGCAGCCGATTTGTTATTCCAATCAATTGAAAGCGGAAACATAAGTCCGGGTGCTACGGTTCAACATACATTGATTGAAAGAAAATCGGTACGAAAGAAATAATTTTTATTTGTCTATTTACGTAAACGTTTACTCCTCTTAAAACCATGAGTAGAAAGGAGAATTTGGGATATGAAGGTTTCCTTTACCCCTATTATAATAGGAGCTGCTTCTTTGCTCTTCCTACCAGCATGCAGCAACGAAGCGGCAGAGGATGGCACAGTCGAGTTGGAGCTTTTCTCCAACAAGACGGAGAACATTGCTACATATGAGAAATTAATCGAGAAATTTGAAGAGGAACACGAAGGCATTCGCATTAATTTGTATGCCCCGCCTGATGCGGAAACGTTACTGCGGACAAGGCTCGTTAAAGATGATATGCCAGACATCGTGACAATCGCCGGGAGTGCACTTTACGGTGAACTGACTGACGCAGGCATGCTGGTAGATTATGATGACAGCCCGATGCTTGAGAATATTCAGCCCGCTTATCTGGACATGCTGAAAGAGCTTGAAGGCAAAGAAGCGGAGGGCCTTCATGGCGTTCCATTTGCCGCCAATGCCAATACAGTTATTTACAATAAAGAAAAGCTTGATGAACTGGGGCTGGAGGTTCCAACCACATGGGATGAATTTATCACTGCGCTGCAAACGGCAGAGGATGCAGGAGAAATACCGATTTATTACACTCTTCAGGATGCCTGGACAGCCATGCCTGCCTGGAATTCTATTGCAGGGGTCCTTCAGCCTGATCAATTTGCTGAACGTAAAACAAACGGCGAAGTAAGCTTCGAAGAAACCCACGTGGAAATGGCTGAAAAAATGAAGGAATTACTGGAATACGGTCATGAGCGGATGTACGGGATTGGTTATAATGACGGAAATCGGGAATTTGCTCAAGGAAATGGTGTGTTTTATTTCCAAGGAAACTGGGCGGTTCCAGAAATTTTGACAACCAACCCTGATGCTGATCTCGGCGTTTTTGCGATGCCTGTCAGCAATAATCCGGAAGAAAATAAGTTGGTTTCAGGGGTCGATGTCCTTTTCGCTACGATGAAAGAAACGGAGCACCCGGAAGAAGCCGAGGAATTTATCTCCTTCATGCTTGAAGAAGCTCAATCAGAGCAGTACATGTCAGAACAGGCAGCCTTCTCTGTGCTCGAAGGAGTCCTTTCGGATGATCCATACATGGAAGGCATCCGGCCGAAATTTGAAAATGGAGAGATTACAAGCTTCCCCGATCATTTTTATCCGCCCGGCATGGGTGCTGAAAATATGATCCAGGAATTTTTATACCGGGGAGACGTTCAGGCATTTCTTGAGCGGCTGGACCGTGAATGGGATCAAATTCAACTTCGGTTTTAGAAAGGGGCTTCAATGATGAAAACAAAACAACGTGCATTTATGCTTATGACCATTCCGGCAGTGGTGCTGTTCTTCTTATTTCACACATTCCCGCTCCTTCAGGGTGTCTTTTACAGCTTTACGAACTGGCGGGGCTATGGCGACTGGGAATTTGTCGGCTTCTCTAATTATCTGAACGTATTTCAGGATATGCGCGCATGGAGTGCGTATGGATTTACCTTTCAATTTGCCATTGTTTCTACGATTCTAGTAAACATTTTCAGCTTAATCGTGGCACTTGGACTAAATGCAAATGTAAAATTCCAGAAAACATTGCGGGCCATTTATTTTATGCCAAACATCCTGAGCATATTAATTGTCGGGTTTATCTTTCAGTTTATTTTCACGCTGTTTTTGCCGCAGCTTGCAGGGCTGATTGGGATAGATGCACTGTCTGAAAATATATTGGGGAACCCGGATTATGCCTGGATTGGCGTTGTGATTATGGCGGTCTGGCAAGCGGTCGCTTTTAATACCATTTTATATCTTGCCGGATTGCAAACGGTACCGGGTGATGTGTACGAAGCCGCTGCCATTGATGGAGCAAATCCGTGGAAACGGTTCTGGAAAATTACGTTTCCGATGATTGCACCTTTTTTTACGATTAATATGGTCTTAGCATTAAAAACCTTCTTAATGGTGTTTGACCACATCATCGCATTAACAGGAGGCGGTCCCGGATACGCCACTGAATCCATTTCGGTTCTAATCTACAGCGGAGGCTTTGAGGGCGGTCAATTTGGCTATCAATCTGCTAATGCTGTCATTTACTTTGTTGTCATTGTCGCGCTTTCTGTCTTTCAATTGCGCGTTCTGCAGAAACGGGAGGTGCAGCAGTAATGAAACGAAACAAAACAAACTGGCTGGTAACGTCCCTGCTGATTATAGGTACGCTGCTTATCCTATTTCCTCTTTACTTAACGATCAATATTGCTTTAAAGACACCAGAAGAGATGGGAGAACCACTTTTATCGCTGCCTAATGAATGGCGCTTTCAAAACTTTCTGGATGCCATTGAATTAACAAATTTTTATAGCGCCTTTTTTAACAGTTTTATCGTGACATTTTTTGTGGTTGTTTTAACCGTTCTAACCAATTCTCTTGTATCTTATGCAATTGCACGAAATATGCACAAAGGTTTTTATAAAGCATTGTTTTACTATTTTGTCAGCGCTATGTTCGTTCCATTTCCTATCATTATGCTGCCGCTTGTTCGTCAGACAGCTGTATGGAATATGGATAATCTAATCGGGCTGATTTTTCTCTATATCGTCTTTCAGCTGTCCTTTAATGTCTTTATCTATGTGGGCTATATCAAGTCCATTCCAATTGAACTTGAAGAAGCGGCAGTCATGGACGGCGGGAATTCCTGGAGTATATTCTGGAAAGTCATCTTCCCACTGCTTTCACCAATGAATGCAACCGTTGCAATTTTAACGGCGTTGTATGCATGGAATGACTTTTTGCTGCCACTCGTGATTTTGACGGATCCGGCAGATGCCACACTGCCTTTGACGCAGTACATTTTCCAGTCTGAATTCAGTACGAATTACAATCTTGCATTTGCTTCTTATCTGCTTGCCATGCTGCCGATGATCATTGTGTATATTGTCGCTCAGCGATGGATTATTGGGAATGTTACGAGAGGAGCCGTTAAATAATTCACCGGCTCATCCTTATGAAATGGGAAGACCAATTCAAAAGAGCTTGAGACAAAGCGTGTCTCAAGCTCTTTGACCGGTCTGCTTCGCTTAAGGCGGACGCTTTACGGGGGCTTGAGCCTCTCCAGGCCCTTGCCCTGTATAGTCTCAAGCAACTGTCAAGTCCTGCAGGGAGTCGCCACCTTCCGCTCCGTTCTCCTCTATATGGGTGCTTTAAGCTGATGTTTAACCGCAAATTTTTCTGCTGCTTCCTTTTGTATGTCCACAAGCGCAACTACCTCTGCATCCTTCCTCTGAAGTGCATATGAAGCCCACGTCCCGGCCATTCCACCGCACCCTGCTATCACGATCTTATGCTTTCTCATGTTCAACCCCCATCCCCTAAAACCTATTCTCTTACTTCAATCCTAAACGTATGGTATTTTCTGCTGCTTCCTTCGATATGTAGCTTGACCTTCCCTGTTTCTTCAAATGCATAAGGAGTTGATCGATAAATTTCCTTTATACCATTTTTTCGTTTTGCTGCACGATAGTCGTCACCGCTGATTTTCTCAAAGCCTGGCTCCCATACAACTTCTCTTCCTGAAGGATACGTAATTAAAACCTGTGGATCTTGTAGCTGAAGTGAATCCCAGGAAACTAAATGAACCTCTGTTTCTTCATTTTCTCTGATTAATTTAGTTGAATAATAGCCTTTCTCCCCAATATCTCCAAAGACCGTATAGCTCTTACCCTCAACCATAATATCCAGAAACGGAGGCTGATAAGTTACTTCAAAATAAATACCATACGATAGAAAAGCAACTGCTGCTGTGGAGAGAACAATCATCACTTTTTTTAAGCCACCCGGCTCAAAGCTGTTCATCATTTCAGAATACGGGGCAAACTTTGCTGCAGCAGCAAGCGTCGCAATGATTCCAACAAGCAATATTCCTAAAAAGATATACAAAAAAGCATCCCCCTTTTCTATATCCTTATTTTAACATATATGGTTAGGGGAACATGTGATTAAAAAATGAAAAAACCCCATATTTAAATGAGGCTGGCTTTTGCTATAAACATTTTTTCAAATTCATTTGGATAGAGAGGCTTAGAATAGAGAAACCCCTGACCGATTTTACAGTCAAAATTCATAAGAAGCTTTCTCTGACTTTCTGTTTCGATTCCTTCTGCCACCACGTTTAAATCCAAATGATGCCCCAGATCAATAATCATTTTCACCATTGAGCGCTGATCAGCCTGCTCCATCTCATCGATAAACGACTTATCAATTTTGATGGTGTCGATCGGGAGCTTCTGCAGAATATGCAGGGAGGAATAGCCCGTTCCAAAGTCGTCAATCGCCGTTTGAACTCCCAGTCTTTTTAATGCATGGAGGATCTTTAGACTGTGCGATATGTTTTGCATAATGCTTTCTGTAATTTCAAGCTCCAAATAGGAGGGATCAAGCTTTGATTCATTTAATATGTTCTGCACAGTATCCAGAAAGTCATCTTGCTGCAGCTGCAGGACGGATACATTTACAGAAATCGGCTGAGTGAACTGGCCAGTATCCTGCCACCTTTTATTCTGCACACAAGCCTCCATTAAAACCCACTCGCCGATTGAGATCATTTGACCGGTTTCTTCCGCTATAGGAATGAATTCTGCTGGAGAGACCGAGCCAAGCTCAGGGTGCTCCCACCTCAGCAATGCTTCGACACCGGTAATTTGCCCGTTTACAAGATGGAACTTCGGCTGATAAACAAGAGAGAATTGATTTTGTGATATTGCTCGTCTTAATTCGTTTTCAATGGCGAGTTTCCTCGCAAGGGTTTCATCAAGCTGCTGATTGTAAAAGCGGAAACTGTTTTTCCCGTTTTCTTTTGCTACGTACATGGCTGCATCCGCAGTTTTTAACAACTCTTCATCGTTTCTTCCATTCCCGGGGAAAAGACTGATTCCGATGCTTGGTGTTAAATTAATTGTATAACCCTCCACATCAAAAGGCAGCTGGAATGTATCCAGAATTGCTTGAGACAGTTTTGCACTTGTTTCCTCCGAAGCATCCGGGTGAATAATCACAAATTCATCCCCTCCGAGACGGTAGACTTCTCCCCGCCCTCCAATAGTAGATCGGATGCGGTCCGCCGTTTCCATCAAAATCCGGTCTCCGATTTGATGTCCCAATGTGTCATTTACCACTTTAAACCGGTCCAGATCAATTAACAGCACACTAAGTGACTGAATAGCTGTCCGGTTCAGCAGCTTTTTTAAACTTTCCTGAAAACGAACACGGTTCTTTAAACCCGTCAATGGATCGTGATAAGCCAGATACCTGTATTCCTTCATCAAAGTATTGTTTTTACTGATAATAATCAGCTGCCGGCCTATTGTCATCACAAAGGTAAACCATAATCCAATTGTCAGTGCATTAAAATTCCATTCATAGCTGTGCATGACAAGAGGAGCCAGGATAAGCATGCTGGAATAAGGGAAAATAAATTCTTTTTCTTCGAATGGATTTTTTATATTTAAGGCTGTTGAGACGAGGACACTTTTTTTATGATAGCCTGCAAATCCTATAAACAATATGGCAATGACCCATAACACATCAACAGGATGACCTTCATAATATGACCCTGAAGAGGATAAATAAGCATAGAATGAATCTGCGATAATCTGGAGGAAAAATCCGATGACCAGAAACAGCAGCATATCCTTTTCCTTACTTGATTTCATTAAATAATACATAATAGTAATAAGAAAAATAATGCTTAAATTCAGGACCGGATAAATCAGCATAAAAATCGTAACAATTAACGAATCGTTGGTTAATTGAAGGACAGGAGTAACTAAATAATGGATACTCACGGCAGCTGACGTAATCATATAGATGACTATATTGAACAGATACGCCTGAGCTGAGTAAGAGGTGCTCATTTTTCTTGTCTTCACAATCAAAGCAGACAGAAAGAACGAGTAGGCAGCAATCCATAGCACATCCGTCAAATTAATGATCAGCGTCTCTTTTCCAGTCACCTGATAGAAAAACCAAATCGCATTAGATAGTGTATAGAGCAGCATCCCTGCACTTAACAAAAACCAAAACTTCTTTAATGCAGGACCAGATGAGCGGTGGGCCTGAGCAAGCCAAATAAAGCTTAGCAAGGAAGCGGAGAACTGAAGAAAGCTCGAAGCGGGAAAGCTTTCCCATGCATAGCTCCCCCCAAAAAAGAGACTGATATGTATAACCAATATAAATAATGATAAACGACCGAACTTCAGCATGTAGACCCTCCTGCTGCCTTACAAATTAACTATCTAAGTATCTTTTTACCGATACGGGTTTTATTTCCTATAAATTAACTAGTAACTAGTTCTATTATACTCTTATTTTACATATTTAGTAGGTATTATTTGTTATACCCTTTTGAATTCACCTCTGTCCAATCACTACCACATCTTCTTGAACATAAAGTACATACATAGAAACAAAAAGTTAAAACGAAATCGGGGAGATTATATGGTCAATTTTCAATCTTTTGAGGGGATAGTTTTGTCGGTGAGTGAATTTTATACCGGACAAAATGCAGAACAAGAGGGCTGCTATAAACAACTTGAAGTCGTGGACCGTTCAGGAGCCACTGTAAATTTTATTGTCTCTCCCACAACATTTTTTCTTGACCAGGAAATCGTATCAAAAGGCGATTGGATCACTGGCTTTTATGACGCCAACGCACCTGTTCCCTTAATCTATCCACCCCGTTATCAGGCTCTGATTATCGTCAAACACACTTCTTACCAGCAAGTAAAAGCAGACTACTTTGACAGCGGACTTGTAAGCAGTGACGGGCAATTAAAACTAAACCTGACCCCTTACACCCCTGTTTTACTGACAAACGGCCAGCCCTTTCTGCGATCGCCGGCGAACCGGAATTTGCTCGTTGTTTACAGCTTCTCTACAAAAAGCATTCCGGCGCAGACTACACCTGAAAAAGTCATTGTGTGGTGTTCCTGAAGTGATGATAGCCTTTAAAGCCTAATTCCTTCAAAGCTTCTCCTGCTGCTAAACCGCTGGTTCATTTTAGACTTCGGCTAACTGTGGTTCAACTTCTTTTTAACCGGAAAATTCATTATTATTTCAGTAAGATTGGTATTGCTTGCCTGCCTAAACCTCCACCTGTTACACTTAACGGAACGTTTTAGGAAGTAGGTGAGAAAATGATCAGTGCCCTCATCATTTTCGTTGCCCAGTTGATCTTTGTTCCGGTACTGACTCTCCGGACCATCATGATGGTTAAGGGAATGAAAGAAAAAGCTGCCGCCCTTGGAACCCTGGAAGGCATCATTTATGTGATGGCTCTCGGTCTCGTATTCAGTGACCTGGCCAATTATCTTAATATGGCTGCCTATGCATTAGGATTTGGGGTCGGAGTTTATATAGGTCAGATTCTCGAACAAAAGCTGGCAATTGGATTTGTCTCGATTGAAGTGAATATTACAAGTAAAAACGAAGAACTGATCACAAACCTGCGCAGTGACGGGTTCAGTGTTTCTACTTCGGAAGTAGAGGGAATGAACGAAGCCCGCAGATATAGACTCGATTGTACAGCAAGACGGGATCGAGAGCAGGAATTTATACGGATTGTCAGTAAATATGAACCAAGCGCCTTTATCGTTTCCTATGAACCTCGTAATTTTAAAGGCGGTTATATTACGAAAGCCATGAGGAAAAATAAAAAGAATAAGCCCGCTCAGTGATCAAAAATGTCTGCATCCAGCACTTCACGTGGATCAGACATTTTTTCGTGTTTAAACAAGGTTTCCTTTAAGCCTGAATAGGGATGTTAGAAAATAGATAGACGGTTCTTTGCTGAAAGGAGGAATACCATGTTTTTCTGGCTCAGTTTACTGTTTGCCATCGGCTTTTCACTCATCCATTACAGTTCAAAATATTTGGATTTTATAAGGGACAAACCCCAGAGCCGCGTACTGTCCTTTGCAGGCGGCATCGCAGTTTCCTACGTTTTTATTCATCTTCTTCCAGAATTAAACCACTATCAGCACCAATTGGAGGAAACGCTTCAGGAAGATTCCTTAAGATTTGTAGAAAATCATATTTATTTGATTGCGATGATCGGACTTGCAGCATTTTACGGACTGGAGCGAATTGTGAAAACCTCTAAAAGAATGGCGACTGATACAGGAGAGTCCTCGTCGGGTGTATTTTGGATTCATATTTCATCGTTTTTTATTTACAATGCAGTCATCGGCTACCTGTTGATTCGGGAGGAATATCAGGGAGCATGGGAAATGTTTTTTTATTTTATCGCCCTCAGCATTCACTTCATTACAAATGACCGTGCTCTCCGCAGTGATCATCAGCATGTTTATGACCGCTACGGACGCCTTTTGTTATCATTCGCCACACTCCTCGGCTGGGGAATTGGAGCTTTATTTGAGGTGCATGAATTCATCATCTCCATTTTAGTTGCCTTTTTAGCAGGTGGAATCGTGCTGAATGTGTTAAAAGAAGAGCTGCCTGAAGAAAAAGAAAGCAGCTTTGCAGCATTCAGCCTCGGACTCTTTTCCTATAGTGTCCTGCTGTTAGTCATTTAAAAAGAACGTAAAAAAGCACCCAGCCTTCAAAAGGCAGGGTGCTTCCCGAAATTTGCGGCGTCCAAGTCACGCTCCACAACGTGTTCCTAAAAGGAGTACTTGTGCGTCTTATGCAAACAAGCTCATCGCGTTCTTAACAATAATCGATTTTACCGGACGTGTCAAGGAGCGTCTTAAATCCGTTTTTCTTCTTTAAGAATTTCTTCAAACGCTGAAACCACATCCGGGTCATAAAACTCAGGAGTCATTTTTCTTATTTCATCTATCGCATATTCAGCTGAGAATGCTTTTCGGTACGCACGGTCTTCTGTCATTGCATCAAACGTATCACAAACTGCTATGATTCTCGCAGCAAGCAAAATTTCATCCCCTTTTAACCCATGAGGATACCCGCTTCCATTTAGCCGTTCGTGGTGCTGCTCGATGATGGGAGAAAGATGCTGATATTTGGTTTTAGCAACCATTTCTGCTCCATCACCTGGATGTTTCTTTATAATATCAAACTCTTCATTCGTTAGTTTCCCTGGTTTATTTAAAATGGCTTCCGGTATATTAATTTTACCAATGTCATGAAGTTCAGCCGCCAAATGGAGATGATAAAGATCATCTTTAGATAGATTCAATTTCCTTCCCACCCTTATAGAAGAAAGAGTCACTCTCTCACTGTGCAAAGACGTATAGCGGTCTTTTTTCTCGACTTGCTTAATTACGTCTCGCAGGGAATTGGTTTCCTGGCTAACCTGATGGAAGATCGGTTCAGTGATGACCCATAGGTATGTTACATTTGTTAGCGCTTTAAACAGGACTGGCCCTTTTAAAGCTTTTGCAGAAAAATAATCTCCTGCATAAAGTATTTGTTTTTCTATGTCTTCTTCCACACTAATCTCACCAGATAAAATATATATAAATTCCATGACATCTTTATTATCGCTTGGATACAAATAAAAAAGCTTATCTTGAAAGATAGTTTCAGTCATGACTTCAATACCGCCACCCTGAAGCAAAAGGCTTATGGAAGAGGCGTTCATATCTACTTTTTCTACATACGTACCCTTTTTATAGATCTTAAGACCCTCCATATGTACCACCTCTAATGAATTAGATATAAAAAAAGAGTTCATACTGAACTCTTCTTTATTCTAACGTATAACAATCATTTTATACAAGATGAAATTAGTGACCAACGATCCGGATTGGATCAATCCAAACCATACGATCAGCAAAGCGAACCAGCTTCCAGCTGCATTCTGCTTCGACACCCATCTCTTTTACTAGTGCAATAGTATCAGTAGACATTTTAAGCGTTTCATTAAACACGTCATCAATTACTACGTCAAGCTCATGGTTGTATTTCTCTTCAAGAGTGATGTATAAGGTACTGAAATTATCCCGCTCAGTCTGAATTTTTTCGTCAAATTTAGCTCTTTCTTCTGCCGCTTTTTTATCATCTGCGAGCTCCCCAAGCTTCTCGGCTTTTTCTTCTTCAAGCTCTTCTACCTTACGCTGTTCTTCCTCTTTTTTGCTTTCCAGCTCCGATAAATAGGCTGATTGAAGGCCGTCTGCTTTTTCAACCGCTGCGTCAATCTTTTCATCAATTTCCACATTGGTCTTTTCAATGAGTTCAAGAGCCTTTTCATAGTCATCATTCTGTGCTGCGGACGCGTCTGTTGCACCAAAAGCAAAAAATACAATTAAAGCTGAGAAAAACATCGTAAATACAAGTTTACATTTGTTCATTTCTTCATTCCTCCTTTAATTTTTGTTAAAACTTTAATAAAAAGGGTCTTTTGAACGCTTTGAGTAACTGGAAGAGTAAATCCTTAGACCCCTGTCCCTCCCCTAAATATGTATATTGATAGTATACAAGCCTATAAAGAATTTATCTACGTCTATCGTGTAATATTGTGTACTTTTTTGTTTAATTTTGTATTATTGGAATATCTTATGGATATGTTTCATCATCCCGCTTGGCTTTACATTTCAATTAAGTTAGATATTAGAAATGAAGCGGTCCTGGACCGTATAATGGAGGTACTACAATCAGGGAGTGTTCTATATGAATTCAAATCAGCTTGGTTATCAGCCAGAAGCTCACCCTTCCCTCTATTTGGTTCCGGTCGGCAGAAAACATCCGAGTATCCGCTCTATCGGCCGGAAAGAAGAACGGGCGGTATTAACGCGTCTTCAGCAAATACTCTCGATAGAACTCGATCGTCTTTCTATACATGATCAGCAATTATTACGCGATTTTGTCGATCTTCCTTCTTTCCAGCTGCCTGTTCCAGTCTGCAAACAGCAGAGTCTATGTCCCTCCCTTTTGAAGCCTGAGATGTTTCTTTGGAAAATACACGCACCCACACGCGGCCTTCCGCTGAATGAAGAATTTTTTTATAAAACACCTTATCATTCGCTATCCACCCGGGAGCTTACCATGCATCTGCATGAGGTCATTCGGGACTATCTGTTTTGCGCCAGGGTTCAAAAGCTTAATCAGGATGAATGGCTTGAACGGATTCAACAAGCGTACAGGGAGCACCCATTCATTGTTCTTGCAAAATCTAAACAAAATGTTGTCAGGGCGGTTGAAAAGATGAATCGGTCTTCTTTGCTTGGTCTGCTTAATTACCCTGAGGATCTAGCTTACTGGCGGCATCGCGTTGAAATTGTGATGCGGCCGTATCGGAGCATTCCTCCAGAGTGGCAATACGAAATATGCGCTCATGATAAAGACTTCAGCCTCGACTATTCGACTGAGTCAATTCGTGTCACCTGCAGAGAATGCTCTTACAGTGTCTTATATTTTCCCTTTACAAATCAGCTGCAGCTGCCGGATGAAGTAAAAATCGAGCAGGCAGTCAAGAGGATCGCCACCATTGAAAGACAGTTTGATCAAATGGCTTTACAAAGCTTGAAGACCGTATCTTCTCTGAACAAACTGCGCAGCTTAAAAAAACAGCTCTCTCCGTATGAACCCCTTTTTGAAAAATTGATGTCACTAAAGGAAAAGCTCGGTGAAACAAATGAGGTGCATCCTGCTTTAAGCTTGTACGAAGAACTGAAAAAGACGGAGCTGCCGGAGGATAAAATTACCCCGGATCTCATTAGTTTGGAAAAGGTAAGCATTCCCGATGCTGCTGTCTTAAAACGTGCGGAAAAGTGGCAGTCGATTAACATTGATTCTTTAGAGACTGATCTTGCAGGACTTTACAGCGTTCTGCTCATGAAAGAACAAGCTCTGCAGCCACAGCCGCATGATGTTCTATTTCAGGTAAAAGATTACTGTCTCACACGTGCAGAACTTGAAAAAATTAAAGCCTGCCTTGAAGAAACTGAGCTCACGCTGTCTTTTCACCTCCTTGTTCAAACACTGCTGGGAGAAGCAACAAACAAAATCCGACGGTTAGGGCTTCATGAAACAGAAATTTTCGGCATGCTGTCGCAGTGGCCTAGAAAATATATTACTGAGGCAGTAAAGGCGCAAAGGATATAGCAATAGGATGATCAACATGCAATTAGGATGGCTGAAATGCTTTGACATCTTTCAAAAAATACTGTAAATTACAGTATGTACGAACAATTTTAAATTAAGATATAAATATTATTCGCTTTTAGGAGTGTTAACTATGGATAATGTATTTGATTATGAAGATATTCAATTAATTCCCGCAAAATGCGTGGTTGAGAGCCGTTCAGAGTGTGATACATCCATTACATTCGGCAAGCATACATTCAAGCTGCCTGTTGTACCTGCAAATATGCAAACAATTATTGATGAAAAGATTGCCATCTACCTCGCTGAAAACCAGTATTTTTACATTATGCACCGGTTTGAGCCCGAGACCCGCACAGCATTTATAAAGAGTATGAAGGCTAAAGATCTTATTTCCTCAATCAGTGTAGGAGTAAAAAAAGAGGAATACGGCTTTATTGAGCAGCTGGCTCAGGAAAATCTTATACCAGATTACATTACGATTGATATCGCGCATGGCCACTCGAATGCCGTGATTAATATGATTCGTCATATCAAAGCATATTTGCCGGAGAGCTTCGTGATTGCCGGCAATGTCGGCACCCCTGAAGCAGTCCGCGAACTGGAGCATGCCGGCGCCGATGCAACAAAGGTAGGAATCGGACCAGGGAAAGTCTGCATCACGAAAATCAAAACCGGCTTCGGTACAGGAGGCTGGCAACTGGCAGCACTTCGCTGGTGTGCGAAAGCTGCAAGCAAACCGATTATCGCAGACGGCGGGATCCGTACTCACGGAGACATCGCCAAATCTGTCCGCTTTGGTGCCTCCATGGTCATGATCGGCTCGCTTTTTGCAGGCCACGAAGAATCACCTGGTGTGACCACAGAGCAGGACGGCAAGCTGTTCAAGGAATACTTCGGCTCCGCCTCTGAGTTTCAAAAAGGCGAAAAGAAAAACGTAGAAGGCAAAAAAATGTTCGTCGAGCATAAAGGCGCCCTCCAGGATACCCTGACAGAAATGGAACAGGACCTTCAATCTTCCATCTCCTACGCAGGCGGAGACAAACTCGAGGCGATCCGCACGGTTGATTATGTCATTGTAAAGAAATCAATTTTTAATGGTGATAAGGTGTATTGAAATGAGTAAATCTAAAGCTGTTCCGGCCAGTGCCGCGGGCAGCTTTTTTAATGGTATTTCTTACAGTCTGGAAACGCATCTATTGTTTCGTTTTTTTACTTTAAATCGCTTCAAGCATTGTCCCAAAAATAAAAACTGCCCGACACCAGTAATTGGAGTCGAGCCGCTTTACACAATATCATATAATTCAATAAGATCTTCTACATCAAACGGTAGTTTCAGCAATCTCTCCCTCAAGCTTTAGTGAACGAGCAGTTGCATGCTGGATTTCACGAATTAATTCAGGACGTTCAAGCAATGATTCCCCGTACGATGGAATCATTTCTTTTATTTTAGGCTCCCACTCTTTCATTTGATTCGGGAAGCACCGTTTTAACACCTCAAGCATGACCGTAACCGAAGTTGATGCACCCGGTGAAGCCCCGAGTAAGGCAGCAATCGATCCGTCAGCTGAACTGATGACCTCTGTGCCAAATTGAAGCGTACCTTTTCCTGTATCGGTATCCTTTATGACCTGTACGCGCTGACCTGCTGTAACCAGCTCCCAGTCTTCGCTCTTTGCATTCGGGACAAACTCCCGCAGCGCTTCCATGCGTTGTTCCTTCGAAAGCATGACTTCATTAATCAGATACTTGGTGAGAGACATATTTTTCACACCGGCAGCTGCCATTGTGACCAGATTATTTGGTTTAACAGACGTAACTAAATCCATGTTCGATCCTGTTTTCAGAAACTTAGGTGAGAATCCGGCATATGGGCCAAAAAATAAGGATGCCTTATTGTCTATGAATCGCGTATCAAGATGCGGAACCGACATTGGCGGTGCGCCAACGGGTGCCTTACCGTAAACCTTAGCATGGTGCTGTTCCACGATTTCCGGTTTTGTACACACTAAAAATAGTCCGCTTACCGGGAAGCCGCCAATTGACTTTCCTTCCGGGATTCCTGATTTTTGAAGCAGATGCAGACTTCCTCCACCCGCTCCAATAAAAACGAATTTAGCCTTATGATATTCAAGCCGCTCATTCTCCAGATCCTGAATCTTTAATTCCCATGATCCATCCTCAGTCCGTTTCATTTCATCAACCTGATGCTGATAATGTACATCCACATCTTCGTTTTCCAAATGAGTAATCAGCTTTCGTGTCAGTGCACCAAAATTCACATCTGTTCCGGAATCGATTTTGGTTGCGGCTATCGGCTCACTCACGGTGCGGCCTTCCATGATTAACGGAATCCATTCTTTCAGCTTTTCGGGGTCCTCAGAAAATTCCATTCCTTCGAATAATGGGTTAACTGAAAGCGCTTTATATCGATTGTTTAAAAAAGTGACATTCTTTTCCCCTTGAACCAGGCTCATATGTGGTAGTGAGCGAATAAATTCGTGGGGGTTTCGCAGTCTCTCACTCTCAACGAGATAGGACCAGAACTGCTTTGAAACCTGATAGTCTTCATTCACTTTTATTGCTTTGCTTATATCGATGGAGCCATCCGGCAGTTCATTTGTATAGTTTAATTCACACAAAGACGAATGACCTGTACCTGCATTATTCCATTCGTTTGAGCTTTCTTCTCCAGCGCCTCCCAAGCGTTCAAACACCTTAATCTTCCAATCCGGTGCGACCTCTTTCAGCAGAGATGCAAGCGTGGCGCTCATAATGCCAGCACCAATTAAAATAACATCTGTCTGATTTTCTCTGTTGCTCATATTAACCGTCCTTCGCGTATAAGATAGTAAAAAAATGCATTTCAGCTTTTGCCGCGCTATCTTCCTGTATAATCAAAATATTCTATACACTAGTGTATCACTATGATTAATTTATTTCCAAATTTAATTTGTGATAACAAACAATGTCCATATAATACAGAAAATTTTTTATGTGAAGGATGAAAATAGATCACCATTCTCTTTTTAACAAGGAGAATGCATAATGGTCGTAGTATTTCCCTCTAAATAAATGTTTATCTCTGTAAATCCCTTCTTGCTTAAATCCAAGGTTTTCTAAGAGTTTTATAGAGTTTACATTTTCCAGCGCTATGAATGCGTTAATTCGATTCAGACCCATATTGGAAAATCCACTTTCAATGGCACTGACTAATGCTTCTTTCATGTATCCCTGCCCCCAGTGTTCATGCCATAAATCATACCCAATCTCCGCTATATTGTTTGTGTTATCCCAGCTGTCATAGCCGCATGTACCAATTGGACGACTGGAGTTTTTAGCAATTAAAACCCACCGATTCCACCCTTTTTCTTCAGGTTCAGCATTCCATTCAACAAATTCCACCGCGTCATTTCTACTCACAAATAACTCCTCATCATAGAGAAATTCGCATACTTTTTCGTTGCTGAACAATTGATAGATAAAATCAATATCTTCTTTCCTTACATTTCTGAAGGTGAGTCTCTCTGTTTCCAAATCGGGAAAACTTTTAACGCTCAACATTGAGCACCCTTTCAATACCAATTTGTTTGAGCCTGATCTCTCTACATATTTTATCATGGAAGTCAGAGAGACTTATCCCATACAAAATGATTTAAGTTCTGTTTTTCATGAATTCCAGCAAATATAGGTAACGTTACTGCCTACCCTCCAGCGCAGATTAATTTAATAGCAAGGCAAGGAAAAGTGAAGTGAGACTCCTTATTCTTTACCACACAAAAAGCTGCCCCTTTTCGAAAGGACAGCACTGCACTTTAAGATCATTTTCAGGAGTTCTTTTCCATAAAAAACATTGAAATCGCACCAAGTCCGACGTGTGTACCCACTGAAACACCCATTTGCATGATGTGAATGTCCCCTGTAAAATCCGTTTCTTTCTGAACTTTTGTTTTAAGCGTTTCGGCTACTGTTTTATCAGAGGTGTAGCCAATGATAATGAACTCTGTTAAATCTTCGTCGTTCCTTCTGATAAATTCCTGCACATAATGCTTTAACACCCTTTTTCTTCCCCTTTCTTTTGACACGATGGCTATTTTTCCATCCTTCATGGTCATAACGGGTTTAAGCATAAGGAATTTCCCTATAACAGCGCTTGCATTTGAGATGCGTCCGCTTTTGATTAAATGGTTTAAATCATCTACTGAAAGAAAATGCTTAACTCTGGTTTTATGGCTTTCAATAAACGCTACAATTTCATCGAAGGTGGCCCCTTTTTCTCTCATCAATGCACTTTTGATCAGCAGCCACCCGCTCCCATGACTCATGCATTTAGAATCTACGATGTGAACTCTGACAGGTGAATCCGGTGTTTCTTCAAAATAATAATCTTTTCCAAGCACAGCGGACTGATACGAACCGCTCGTACCGCTCGACATACTAATACATAAAACGTCTGTGTGCCCTTCTTTAGCTGCTTCCTTAATCATCTCTGCAAATTGGGATGGACTTGGTGTTCCGGTGGTCGGAAATTCAGAAAGATGCTCAAGCTTTTCATAAAATTCATTCGGTTTGATTTCTACTCGGTCTTTATAGATTTTATCCTCTATGTTTATCGTCAATGAAGCAAGGGTTATTTTGTATTGCTCGAGCACTTCATTTGATAGATCGCATGTGGAATCTGCCATTAATTTAATCATTTTACCCTCCAGGAAAGTTCCGTGTAACATAAGTATAGCGGACTTGATATCTATTAAGATCTTATTATTCGCACTATTTAATGAAGTCTTTTCCTGTCAAATCAGTATGTTTCACGTGAAACATTGTCTTAAATGATAGAAAAAGAGCTTGGGACAAAAGTGTCTCAAGCTCTTTGACCGGTTCGCTGCGCTTCAGGCGGACGATTTCCGCAGGGACGGGGGCTTAAGCCTTTACAGACCATTGGCCTGCAAAGAATCGGTTTGCCGACATACCCTGCTGGAGTGCCCACCTTCCGCTTCGCTCTCCTCTTATTATTACTAAATACTTCTTCAATCTTTCAGTTGGTTGATAAATGGTCCGTAGTCACGCGGAGTATGCTGAACAGACAGCCATTTTAAGGTTGTGAATTCTTCCAGTACCCACTCTCCATTAAAGCGTCCGAGGCCGGAATCTTTTTCTCCGCCAAACGGCATATGGGCTTCATCATTGACGGATTGATCATTCACATGAATCATTCCAGTATGAATTTTGTGAGCGAATGATGTACCGCGTTCAATATTGGATGAATGAACCGATCCGCTTAAACCATAGGAATAATTATTCACCATTTCAACCGCTTCTTCCTCACTGTCAAACGGGATCAGTACCGCAACAGGACCGAATATTTCATTTTCAGCGATTGGCATTTTATTTGTTACACCGGTTAAAACAGTCGGCTCCAGAACATTGCCATCAGCTTGTCCGCCAAGCTGTATTTTTGCTCCCTGCTCCACACTTGCTTTCACATCTTTTAGGATGCGGTCCACCTGGTCTTTGTTAATTAATGGCCCTACATTCGTGGTTTTGTCGGCAGGATTGCCGTACTTAAGATTTTTAGCAAGGGCAGTAAATCGTTCAGCGAATTTCTCATAAATGTCCTTATGAACAAAAATCCGGTTCAGGGACATACAAATTTGACCCTGGTGATAGAACTTGCCAAAGAGAGCAGATTCAACAGCCTGTTCAATATCTGCATCCTCAAGTACCACAAGGGCATTATTGCCGCCTAATTCCAGTGCTGTTTTCTTCAGGCTCCGGCCTGCAAGTTCCCCGATATGTCTGCCTACTTCTGTAGAACCAGTGAAGGAAATTAAACGCGGTGCAGGGTGCGTAACAATTTCGTCCCCAATTTCAGATCCTCTTCCCACTACTACATTCAGCAGTCCTTTTGGAAGACCGGCTGCTTCAAAGATACTTGCGAAAATCAGACCGCCCGTTACCGGTGTATCAGTGGCCGGTTTTAAGACAACTCCATTCCCTGTTGCAAGAGCCGGTGCAATTGAGCGAACCGCCAGATGGAACGGAAAATTCCACGGAGATATAATCCCGATTACGCCAAGCGGATTCCGGTATACACGATTTTCTTTACCCGGTGTTTGAGAGGGCATGATTTTCCCTTCCATGTGGTAAGGATACCCCGCTGCTTCTTTTACAATGTTAATGGAAGCCTGGAATTCAACACTTGCTTTCATCACAGTGCTGCCAGCCTCTTTCACCAGCCAGTCAATAATGAGTTCTTTATTGTCCTCCATAACGGCAACGGCTTTTTCCAATACCGCCCGTTTATTTTGCGGAAGCTCTGCCGCCCATTTTTCCTGTGCTCGAGTAGCTGCCTCATACGCCTCGTCTAAATCTTCCTTCGTGGCTGATTGAATCGTGACAAGCTCTTCGCCGTTGAAGGGGTTCTCATTCTTCATTGATTTATCGCTGCTGCCTTTTCTCCATTCTCCATCTATATACATTCGTGAAAAATCTGTTTTTAGCATATATAAAACGCTCCTTTTTAGTAAAATACAACTCTTGCGAAATCAGCATACCCGGATCATTTTCACCTAATATGCCTAAAATCGTTTTGCTCTTCTGTCGTCCTCATAATCTAAAATACCCTTTTCGAAAAACCTCAAACGTTCATGCGAACATTGGAAAATTTCCTATAATCTATCTATTTAACACACGTATACGCTTAGACGGTTGTTTGATATAATTTACAGAATATTAATTCATTTCAAAGGGGTTTCTCGCCTATGAGAAAATTTGCTTTACTGAGCGTGTTGACGGTTGGGGGATTTTTGTTTTATTTTACGTTTCAGGCTGCTGCTGCCGTTTTTTATACGGACTGGGATCTTCCTGCTAAGTCCACTCAATCCGCAGAAATGCCGAGGGTCGTTCTCATCATGAATGAAATGGATCATCCTTTTTGGATAGATGTAGCGGAAGGAGCGCGCACGAAGGCTCAAGAAGCTGGGATTGACCTCGACATTAGCGGCATTTATGGGACAAATAAAGATGATTTTTTGAGGAAAATGGAAATCGCTATTTACTCAAAGGTTGATGGGATTATTGTGCAGGGGCTTGATGATGAAAAATTCAAGGAACTCGCGAAGCTCAAGGCTGCCTCCTATGGCATACCCGTCATTACTGTAGCGCATGATGTTCCAAAAGAAGAAAGCCTTAGAAAGACATACGTAGGCTCCAATCAATTCTCAGCCGGACAGCAGCTCGCAAAGCAAGTAATTGAAGATATGGGGACAGAAGGTGAAGTCGTTTTGATGATCGACAGTGAGCAGGAATACTTCCAGCGTCAGCGTTTTGATGGCATAGAGGATTATTTAACTGCCCAATCAGACATCCAGATTATTGAAGCCAAGCTGGGCACTGAAAACGCCGCCGGCATCTCTTCCATTGGTGATCTGCTGAATCATTATCCGGATGCACAGGCCTATATTGCGGTGAACGCTGCGTATACACAGGATTTAGTAAACGAAATTGAAACAAGAAGAAATGTGGAACCCTACTACCTCTACACATTTGATGAGGAACGAGAAGCATATGCGCTGCTGGAAAATGGAAAAATCGATGGCATTATCGAGCAGTCTCCTCACGATATAGGCAGCGTCAGCGTTGAACGAATGAAGGAATGGCTGGATCAAAAGGACGTTCCATTAGCCATTGATGGGTACTACACAGCAACCAGAATTTTAAAGGACGCGAAAGATCGATGAAGCATTTACAGAAAAAAATCTGGCTGCTGGCTATCGTCGTATTGATTATTATGGTCGTAATCTGGATCTCTCTCACCTACTACAACCAGAAAATGCAGGATCAGTACAATCAGATTCTGGAAAGATACCTTGTCATAAATGAGCTGCATATGGTAAGTCAGGAGCTGGTTGCTGCGTTAAATGCGTACGTTCTGGAACCTAGTGAGCCAAATGAGCGAATGATTGAGCGCAATAAAAACAGAATGGGAGAATTGTCCGGGCAGGTCACAAAGTATGAAAACCTGGAGAACGAATCAGAATTAGCCAATTACATGAATCTGACAGTAAGTTTAGTCGAGATGACGGAGCGTGCTGTGAATTTTCAGGCTTCAGGTGAAACGGAACCGGCCAAAGCAGCCCTGAATGAAGCGGTTCATATTTCAGACTATGTATCCGAAATGAGATTATCTGTTATTGATAAAGAAATGAATACGTATGACATCGTGTACAGAGAGATGATCGACCGATCGAAAAAGTTGACAGAGCTTGGCATGTGGCTTCTTGTTTCGATCATTTTACTGCTGCTGTTTTTCACGTACTGGTTTTCGCTCAGAATTACAAAACCGCTCGAAAAACTGACGCAGTCTGCCAGACAATTATCCAAAGGGCAGTTTGATGTAAAAATAGAAGCGGATGCAAAAGACGAAACCGCTATCTTAGCCGCAACGTTTGAACAGATGCGGATGAATCTGAATACGTTGTTTAATGAAACGAAGCAAAAGGCTAAATTAGAAACGGAGCTGCAAAAAAGCAAGTACCTGTTAAAGGAAAGCCAGCTGCTTAGTCTGCAGAGCCAAATAAATCCGCATTTTCTTTTTAACACGCTGAATACATTATCCAAAAAAGCGTATATGGACGGGTCAGCGGAAACAAGTGATCTGCTGGTCAGTATAGCCGATTTGCTGCGCTACAATTTAAAGCATATGGATAAACCAACCGTCCTGCGGGAAGAAGTATACGTCCTACAGCAATATATTCATATTCAAAAAGCCCGTTATACAGACCGTCTGAGATTTAGTAGTGAAATAGATGAAGCATGCCTGAACCTTTCTATTCCAGGTCTAACCCTGCAGCCTATTGTTGAAAACGCTATCATTCATGCAGTTGAACCAAGTGAAAATGGGGGCACCATCTGGTTCAGAATAAAAGATGATTACGACAAGGTCATTATTGAAGTGGAAGATGATGGTCCCGGCATAACCGGCCAGAAAATCAAAGAAGTGTTGGAAGGCAAACATGTAGACAGTGAAAAAAGCACGGGAATTGGCTTTAAAAATGTTGTTCAGCGATTAAGGCTGTTTAACGGCAGTGAACACGTGGTTCAGATCCACAGCACGTTAGGACAGGGCACAAAGGTCACTCTGTATCTTTTAAAAGCGGATGTCGCCCTGGCTGAGTAAACAAAATTCTCTTGCGTGGATGTTTCATTCATACGCAGCTAAAATGCCAGCAGAAGAGGAGAAAAATGTATGGTCAATGTACTCATCGTAGACGATGAACAAACAGAACGGGATGGGCTTGAGCTCATATTGACAAGACACTTTGACAATCTGGTCATCCGTCAGGCACGCAATGGCAGATTAGCGATCGAAATGACAGCTCAACAAAAGCCTGATCTTGTATTTATGGATATTCAGATGCCGGGAATCTCCGGCCTTGAAGCGATTAAACAGCTTCACAGCCTCCACTCTTCTGTAAAGTTCATTCTGGTTACAGCTTTTGCAACCTTTGAATATGCCCAGCAGGCCCTGTCGCTTGGTGTACAAGCTTATATTGTAAAGCCCAGCAAAATAGCAGAAATCGTGAAAACCGTAGAAGGCGTACTCCACCAGATTAAGATGGAACAGCAACACACCGAAGAAAGCAAAAAAGATCAGGACACACTGGAAAAAGCCATGGCAGTATTTGAAACCGATGTGGTGACGCAGCTGTTATTTGATCATGTACATGAAGTACATTTAAATCAGCTGGTAGATTTACTGGATATCCCGATGGCAGACGAAACATTTGTGATGAGCCTGCTGCTCCCTCCTGACGCTGCAGAAATGTATCCAGCAGTGAAAGAGGTTGTGAGAAAAACAGGCAGCGGCTGGACGGGTGCGTCAAACGGACGCCAGGTACCCATTATTGTGTTCCGAAATGGGAAAAATTCATTTCGGCATCAGGCCATTACGCTCGCGAACAAAATTCTTACGTTAAGAGACAGCAGGAAAACAGCTTGGTTTATCGGAATCGGGAATGTGTATGGACCGACCGGGAAAATAAAGCAGTCGTATCAGGAATCACTTCTTGCGACCAGAAATTTTCAACAGCCGGTTCACTATCAGTTTTATACAGACCTGCCAGCCCTCACACTGGATCTGTCCTCCCCTTCCTACAAGACATATGAACAAACATTTTACGAACACCTCCGTCATCAGCAATGGGACCCGCTGATCGCAGAGATAAAAACGATAACAGAAGGGCTTGAAAGAAAAAATAAACCCGCTATTCAAGCACAAAAACAGCTCGCTGAACTTCTATGGCTGATTTCTTCCATCCTTTCAGATATGGGAATTCCGGTTGAACTGCCTGTCTACCCCTCGCAGACCGCGGGATATAAGCAGCTTCGTGAAGAAACGGCGAATATGCTTGAACGTATGAAATATGCACAGGAGGATCACAGTCAACAAGCGGATGGGGATAGTATTGAACAAATCAAACACTATATTATCGACCATGCCCATGAAGATTTATCACTTGAGATTATTTCTAAGGAAGCCGGCCTGAGTCCAATCTATGTCAGCAAGCTGTTTAAAGAGAAACTCGGCATCAACTATATCAGTTTTTTAACGGAGTGCAGGCTTGAAAAAGCGAAAAAGCTAATGAGAGATCCAGAGAAAAGCATGAAAGAAATATCCATTGAAATTGGCTACCATGATCCGAATTATTTCAGCAAGGTTTTTAAAAAAGCGTTTCATACATCCCCTACCGATTACCGGAAGAAAACGTTTAGTTTATAACGAAGGGAACGCAAAGAAATGAAAAAATTATGGCCTCTTTTCACTTTAATTATGGTCTTTTTGCTAACCGCCTGTCTCCCTGCGGAGGAAGTATCCACTGTCGTTCCTGCGCCGCCTGACCCGGTTGACCACCTTTCCTCTGAAGCAATTAAAATAGGATTCTCCATGGATACACTCGAGGAGGACCGCTGGGCAAAAGATCGGGAGCTTTTTAAAGAAGCAGCTGAACGAGCTGGAGCCGAGGTAACCATCACAGTTGCAGACGGAGACGATGTAAAACAGGTCTGGCAGACAGAAAAAATGATTAGTGAGGGCATCGATGTTTTAGTGGTGGTGCCCCATAATGCTGAATCCATGGCTGCGATTGTGGAAAGAGCGCATGATGCAGGCATTAAGGTTCTGTCCTACGATCGTCTTGTGCGAAATGCGGAAGTGGATTTATATGTATCGTACGATAATGAACAAGTAGGCGTCCTTCAGGCGGAAGCCATTACAAAGCTGGTTCCAAAAGGGAGATATGTTTATCTTGGCGGAGCAGAAACCGATTATAATGCCCATCTTATGAAGCAGGGGGTATTTTCTGTGTTAAAGCCTCTGATTAACAGCGGCGAAATCACAGTCGTCTTTAATCAGTGGACAAAGGACTGGCTGCCGGAGTACGCAAAGGATAACATGGAAATTGCGCTTGATGTGAATGACAAAAAAATAGATGCTGTCATTGCAGGCAACGATGCCACAGCAGGTGCAGCGATTGAAGCGTTGGAGGAGCTCGGCTTAGCCGGCAAGATTCCTGTAGCGGGCCAGGATGCGGATCTATCGGGCGTCAGACGAATTGTTGAAGGCACGCAAAGCCTGACCATGTATAAAAGCATTGATGCGCTTTCGCAAAAAGCAGTTGAATTGGCCATTATGCTTGCAGAGGGAGAAGAAATTACAGAAGACCAAACCATTAATAATGGAAAAATTAATGTTCCTTCCATCCTTCTTCCCCCTGTTCCGGTTGACGAGACTAATATTCATGAGACCGTTATTGCAGATGGCTTTCACCTTGAAGAAGAAATTTTCTCTCCTTAAGTTCGATTCTATTAAGCCTATCCGGTGCACCGGATGGGCTGTTTAACATGCACGGCCCTTCCTAACCCACCCCCTACTAAAAATAAGAATATTGAAAAATTACAGAACAAAGCTAATTTACTACTACAAGTAAGCGTTTTCATTAGGGGATGCGATGCTATATTTACCATGTAGTAGTTACTTCCATATTTGAAAGGGGATCTTACAACAATGGGGAAAAGATCGAAAGCATTGGGGTTACTGACAGCAGCCGTTCTAACAATGGGTATGGCAGGCTGCGGCAGCGAAGGTGGATCCGGCGGCGGCAGTGAATTGGACGTAGGAATCGTGCTTCCAACAAAAGACGAGCCTAGATGGGTTCAGGATGAAACAAGATTCCAGGATGCACTTGCTGATTCGGATTACACGACTGAAATTCTTTTCAGTCAGGGATCATCAGCGAAAGAAAAAGAAAATGTTGAAACCTTAATCAGCAAAGGCATGGACGTGTTAATTATTGCACCACATGATGGAGCAGCTGCCGGGTCTGCAGTGGAAGCAGCAAAGGATGAAGGCATAACCGTTATTTCCTATGATCGGCTAATCACGGATACAGACTCTGTTGACTATTATGTGACCTTCGACAGCGTAGCGGTTGGAGAAGCACAGGGGCAGTATCTGGTGGATAATGCAGAGGGTTCAGGCATCCCGCTTTACCTTTACGCAGGAGCAGCCTCTGATAATAACGCATTCCTATTTTTTGAAGGGGCATGGAACGTTCTGCAGCCAAAAATTGCAGATGGAACATTTGTCATTGCCAATTCAAGTGAAGCTGAAGCACTTAAAGATAAAACAGAACTGAGCCGTGAAGAGCTTGGAAGCATCCTTGGACAGGTCACAACCAACTGGGATCCAAGTGAAGCCAAAAACAAAGCAGAAACTCATTTAACTTCTGCAGGCGATGATATGAAAGGGAATGTCTCCATTCTTGCACCAAATGACGGAACAGCCCGGTCCATTGCGGATGTTTTTGCAGCAGACGGTGCTATTACGGATTACATGATCACAGGCCAGGACGCTGAAAAAGCTTCTATTCAATACATTATCGACAGCAAGCAGTCCATGACTGTCTTTAAAGACGTCCGAACACTCGTTGAAGATGCGATGGGTATGGCAGTTGATGTTTTAGACGGAAACACGCCGGAAACTACGGCAACGTATGACAATGGCAGCATGGAAGTAAATGCGAAACAAACGGACGTCATTGTGGTCGATCAGGAGAATGTACAATCTGAACTGATTGATTCAGGTTACTACGAAGCCGGTGAATTTGAAGGATTGGAATAACAGTTAAAAAATGGAGTAATCACGCCGTTCACACTTGACGTGATTGCTCTGTATTCATTAACAATCATGTTTTAAGGAGGCAGAAGGATGAGCGGTACAATACTTGAGATGAAAAAGATCTCAAAGGAGTTCACTGGTGTAAAAGCGCTCTCTAATGTCAATTTCAAAGTGGAACAAGGAGAAATCCATTGTCTTGTCGGGGAGAATGGTGCCGGAAAGTCCACCTTAATGAAGGTTCTGAGCGGTGTTTATCCTTACGGAGAATATGCGGGAGATATTTTATATCTGAATGAAGTTCAGCAGTTTCATACAATCAGTGACAGCGTAGAGGCTGGCATTGCGATTATTTATCAGGAATTGGCTCTCTTTCCCGACCTCTCCATCTATGAAAATATTTTTGCCGGGAACGAGCTGCACCGAAAAGGCATCGTGGATTGGAATGAAGCGATCACAAAGTCTAAGGAGCTGCTGGATAAAGTAAATCTTCACATCAATCCGGAAACCTTAATCAAAGAAATCAGTGTTGGCAAACAGCAGCTGGTTGAAATTGCCAAGGCACTGAGTAAAAAAGTAAAGCTCCTTATTCTCGATGAACCGACGGCCGCTTTAAATGATAAAGACAGTGAGAACCTCCTGCAGCTGTTAAGAGAGCTGAAAGAGCAAGGCATCACATCCATTATGATTTCCCACAAACTAAATGAGGTCATCGCGATTGCAGATAAAGCGACTGTTCTTCGGGATGGGGAAACCATTTGTACACTTGACGCATCAAAGGGAGAAATCACCGAAGCTGCAATTATTAAGAACATGGTAGGCCGCGACATTGAAGACATTTACCCTAAGCGCAAGGTACCTGCGACAGGGGACAAATTGCTTGAGCTGCTTGACTGGACCGCTCATGACCCGCGGACCGGCCGAAATGTTGCAGAGAATATCAATCTTCATGTGAATTACGGGGAAATCGTTGGGGTTGCCGGTCTGATGGGCGCAGGCAGAACGGAACTGGCTCTTAGTATCTTCGGCAACTCCAAAAAATATAAAACAAGCGGAACCATCCGGATAGACGGGAAACCTGTAAAGCTCAGCCATACAAGTGATGCCATTAAATCAGGCATTGCGTACGTCACAGAGGATCGAAAAGGAGACGGCTTATTTTTACTGCAGGATATAAAAAGCAATATTTCCATTTCTAATCTTGGTCATTTATCTAAGTACGGCGTGGTCAATGAAAATGAAGAAATCAAAACGGCTGAGGAATACAGAAAATCTCTCGGTGTGAAAACCCCGTCCATTCAGCAGAAGGTTGGAAATCTGAGCGGCGGAAATCAACAGAAGGTTTCGATTGGCAAATGGCTCTTTGTCGGTCCTAAGCTGCTCATACTTGATGAACCGACCCGTGGAATTGACGTCGGGGCAAAGCTTGAAATATATACGGTGATGAATAAGCTGATCGAAAGCGGCATGAGCATTATTATGCTGTCTTCCGAGCTTGGTGAAGTACTCGGCATGAGTGACCGCGTGTATGTAATGGCGAAAGGCCAAATAAAAGGGGAGCTTTCTTCTTCAGAAGCCAGCCAGGAAAAAATAATGGAATTTGCTACACAATAGGAGTGATGGACATGAACATATTGAAAGAGGCGAAAGCGCTATTAAAACATAATATACGAGATTATGGAATGTACATCGCGTTACTGGTCATTATGCTTATTTTTACCGTGATGACAAATGGTCTTTTTATGTCATCCCGAAACATCAGCAACTTAATTGATTCTGCCGGGTATATCGCTGTGCTCGCTGTCGGGGTTATGCTCGTCATCGTGATACGCCATATTGACTTATCCATTGGTTTTTTAGCGGGTTTTCTTGGCGCCATTGCAGCCATTTTACTGGTACAGGTCGGTCTTCCTGTCTATCTGGTTATTCCCATCATTCTATTGCTTGGGATGGCTGCAGGGTCGATTACCGGATTACTTGTCGCAAAAGTCGGGATTCCCGCATTTGTAGCAACACTCGCCGGCTGGCTGATTTACAGAGGAGCTCTTTTACAAGCTACCGAAAAATCAGGCACGATCAACGTGAATAATGACGCTTTCAACGCCATCGGCAATGGGTATATCCCTTCCCTTGCTCAAATCGGAGGCCTTCACCTTCTCTCTTTACTGCTTGGTGCTGCAGCAATTATTTACTATATTTATAGTGCCATTAAAAATAGAAAAAACAAACTGCGGTACAATTTCGAGGTCGTTTCTGCTCCATTGTTTATCATCCAGCTCGTTCTCGTTTCTTTTTTGATGGGGTATGTGACTTGGATTCTTGCCGGCTACAACGGCTTTTCGTGGACGATGATTATCATCCTGCTGGTGCTGATTGTTTATCATTTTATAACGACTAAAACAGTCCTCGGCCGGCATATCTACGCAGTCGGCAGCAATCCGGAAGCCGCGCATCTTTCGGGAATCAATGTAAGTAAAATTACGTTTATTGTCTTCGGTTCAATGGGGATGCTTTCCGCTTTATCCGGAATCTTATTTACATCCCGATTGCAGTCTGCCACAACTACTGCCGGCACCCTGTTTGAACTGGATGCAATTGCTGCTGCGTTTGTAGGCGGAGTTTCTGCAGCAGGCGGTGTCGGAAAAGTAACCGGTGCTGTCATCGGGGCAGTCGTAATGGCTACACTTGTAAACGGAATGAACCTTCTTGGCGTCGGGATCGCCTCTCAATACATGATCCGCGGCGGCGTTCTTGCACTGGCAGTTATCTTTGATGTCATGACAAGAAGACAGGGAGCATAGGGACTCCATTAGCAAACCAAGGCTTGAGGCTGGGACCTAAATTGTCTCAGCCTCCTGTATTCGGTTAAACATTTCTATTTGTTTCTTATCTCCCACTTTAAAACAAGAAATATAATGATAAATAACACCTTGAGTTACACATCCTGTCAGCGTGTAACTCAAGGTGCTATCCAAGTTAAATACTGCGATTCTTTAATCCCTTTGTCTCAACCCAACGGACAGTTCCCGCAATAGGGCTGCTCCTGGCCTTCTTTTAATTGATAGAGACGGCAGCAAGTTTCTCTGATCGGAATGGTCTGCCAATCTTCAGGCCTCTGCAAGTACTTTGAAAAAGGATTTTCTTTGCATCCCGTCCACTCTGCATCCACTTCCGTCATTTCATCAAACAGGTCTTGCAGCTGTGAATCGGGATAGTGAGTTGATTTTTTTCGAAAAACAGACTGCAGACGAACGGCGATATTTTCCCATAAAATCTTTTGCGGGATTCTGCATGTTTTTGAAAACTGCTCCACCATTGGGGTGAGATGATGGGCAAATACAGTTGTTTTCCAGTCCTCGTCAAGCGCAGGATTTTGATCATCCACCAGCAGGGCGAAGCGATCAAAAAGAAATTCAGCATTGTTAAGCCAGTTTTCTTTTTCCTTTTGAAGTCCGTAGTATTCAAGAGCAGCGGCCGCTGTTAAAACGGCGTACCGCTTGATGATCAGCGATGCAGCCGTTGATTCGAGTCTGATGTCACTT
Organism: Jeotgalibacillus proteolyticus; assembly: GCF_050107735.1. Lineage (GTDB taxonomy): Bacteria > Bacillota > Bacilli > Bacillales > Jeotgalibacillaceae > Jeotgalibacillus > Jeotgalibacillus proteolyticus_A. Next base: position 165,716 of record NZ_JBNILO010000009.1, on the reverse strand, counting down.
ACACTGGCGTAGCGGCTGACAATTTGGGCAATCGTTTCCGGTTCTGTCAGCTTTTCTGCCGGCACACCCTCTCTGCCATCCTTTTTTTCGATTCCGTAGCTGTGTAAAACGTCCATGCTTGGTCTCCTTTACATTCTGTCCTTTATTGATTACGGTAGCGAAATAATAAATAGAGGAAAAACGGTGCACCGATTGCGGCTGTGAATACTCCTGCAGGAATATCAAGCGGCAGGAAAAGGGTCCGGGCAACAAGATCGGCTATGATAACAAGGAATGCGCCAACTAGAGCGGTGACGACAGCCAATCCAGGGAACGACCGGTGAACCATGCGCCTGGCAATATGCGGCGCCATCAGCCCCACAAATTCAATTCCTCCAGCATAAGCCGCTGCTGTTCCTGCAAGCATGACACTGCACATCAAAAAGATAAATTGCTGAAGCTGCACGCGAATGCCGACACTGACAGAGAAATCTTCCCCTATCTCTGTGACATTCAGGCCTCTCCCAAACACAATGAGAAATGGAATGGGAATAAGAAGCCACCAGATCATAGAGGTGACATCACTCCAGGAAGCCCCGTAAATGCTTCCCGTCAGCCAGATATAAGATTTTGTTGTCGTAGCTGTTTCACTCATGACAAGCATAAACGTGACACATGCCTTCATAATGGCAGAAAGCCCCACTCCGATCAGCACCAGCCGGATTGGCGTTACTCCTTTATTCCATGAAATAAGATAGATTAACAGAGCAGCAAGCAGGCCTCCCAGGATGGCTGCAAGCGGCAGATACTGCATGCTGATTACACCTGCACCAAACGAAATAAAAGTGACAGCACCAAAAGAGGCACCGCTTGTAATTCCGATAATATCCGGTGAAGCAAGCGGATTTCTTACAAGACTTTGTAAAATCAGACCCGCTACACCAAGCGCCGCCCCTACCAGCAAGGCGAGCAGCGCCCTCGGAAGACGCAGCGTTTCCACAACAAATGTGTGCTGATCAATTTGTCCTGATAGCTGCTTAAACACTTCAGATAGAGGTATCCAATTGCTGCCTGCTGAGAGACTCAAAAGGAAGACCACTCCTACTACTGCAAACCAGCCTGCAACAGTGAGCAGCCAGCGCATCGACAGCTGAATCGAGATACGGTCATTAAAAAGACGCAAGGTCCAGTACTTCATTTTTTCGCCACCCCTTTCTTAGCAAGGTAAATAAAGAAAGGTCCGCCAATCAGCGCGGTCATTACTCCGATCGGCACTTCCTGGGGGGCAATAATAATGCGCGCCACGATATCCGCTGACAATAAAATCGCTGCACCTAATAAACCACTGTATGGAAGAACCCATCGATAATCATTTCCCACAAGGCTTTTTGCCATATGCGGAACGATGAGGCCGATAAATCCAACAGAACCCACTACAGCGACTGAACCGCCCGCCAGGACGATAACCAAAAGACCCAGAATGAGCTTGGTTACACCCACTTTTTGTCCAAGCCCTTTTGCCACATCATCGCCTGATGAAAAAACACCCATCGGCCGCGCCATAAAAAAGCTCACCACAAGCGCACTCAGCAAAAACGGCATGACCGACATGAGCATGTCCATATCGCGTCCTGCAACGGAGCCTGCAATCCAAAAAAGGACCGTTTGAATGGACTGTTCATCCAGCACCAGCATCCCTTGTGTAAATGAAACAAATAAAGCGGTTAAAGCAACCCCTGCGAGAATGACTTTGATCGGAGTAAGACCGTCACGTCCAAGACTCCCGAGAAAAAACACAGTCCCCCCTGCAATGGCTGCTCCGAGAAAGGCAAACCACATATAGCCTGAAAGTGAGGACACTTCAAGCCAGGTAATCGCAAAAACAATGAAGAAGATCGCTCCCGCATTAATCCCTAAAAGATCAGGTGCTGCAAGAGGATTTCTTGTTAACGCCTGCACAAATACACCCGCCAAGGCAAGGTTTATGCCAATAACAAGTGAAATGACCGCTCGCGATAAACGCGAGGTGCCAATGATTAAATGATTGGTAATATCAGGATCATATCGAGTCAGCGCCTCCCACGTTTCCGAAAGAGGAATGGCGGTCTGTCCTACTGCAAGACTTGTTAGAAACAGCAGGGCAACAGCCATGAACAGCCCAATTAACCCGATCCATTTAACTAGTGGGGAATGCAACATATAAACGCCTCTTCTTTCATGAGAAAAAGGGGACGCATGATGCCTCCCCTTCAACCATTTTTATTGCTCAACCTCGAAATACTCGTAAATATCATCCAGCATCCCGTTTGCAGCCTGTAAGCCGCCAGCCATATTCCATGAAACCTCATCAACGGTATACACATTGTCGTTTTGTACCGCCTCAAGGTTTTGGTAAAGCGGGTGAGCTGTCCATTCTTCAAAATTCTTCTGTACGTCAGGCGTTTCCTCCATGAATTGGAAGAAAACATCCGCATTCATTTGAGGAATCGCTTCTTTGTCATTTAGCATGACAATTTCTTCATTTTGTCCCTGAAGCTCAATTGGCTCTTCAAACCCAAGCTCCTGCAAAATGGACCCCGCAAAACCAGTTACATAGATTCGAGCATGATCTGGGCGGTAATTTAGTACTGCAGCACTCATCGGCCAGTTTTCTTCTGAACCGATTTTTTCTTGAAAATCAGCAATTCGGCCGTCCCATTCTCCTAAAAGACTCTCAGCCTTTTCTTCTTCTCCAAGCGCCTGTCCAATCAGATTCGTTGTTTCTTTAAAATCATAGATTGTTTCATTGACAATCGTTGGGGCAATTTCTGATAGCTGCTCATAGATCTCTTCATGACGGATCTGAGAAGCAAAAATCACATCAGGCTCCAATGCAGCGATTTCTTCTAGGTTAGGCTGTGTTTCCTGACCTACATACGTAACCTCCTGCAAATCATCTTTTATGTAATCATACATCGGAAGTTCCACCCAGGATTCAACCACTCCAACCGGCGTAACATCGAATGCAAGTACTGTATCCGTTGCTCCCTGATAAAGTGACACCACACGCTCCGGCTTTTCTTCAATCGTTGTTGTACCCATTGCATGCGAAACTTCAATTGCTTCACTTTCTTCTGCAGCATTGCCGCTATCCGATTCAGCTGCATCCGATCCTTCTTCCTCACTGCCTCCACAGGCTGCAAGAAAAAGCACTGAAAGCATACATGCTGCAATCAAAAGTAATAATTTCTTGTTCATTGTTCTAATCTCCTTTTAGTGATAATGATTTTCATTCGCAATTTGATTGTATGATACTTGCAAAAGTTAATCAACCACTAATTGAGAATTAATTTCAATTATTTTTTATTTTATATTGACTTATTTTTTCCTTTAGATGAAAGAAACCCCACAGCGCTCTTCCAAATAAACATGCCATGTAGATGCTTCAACTATGAAAAATTCGCTCCAAACCATAGAAAAAATGCAAGGACAGCTATATTTAAGAGAGTTATGATAAGCGCTATAATCGAGATTAAGCGTTTCTCTTTACTGCGAATAAAAGTGATAATGGACAACACAATGGAAAGCAGTATCTCTGCAAAGACAAAGTTTATTATGATTGTCGCTACTCCTTCTGAAAACGCAACAGCTATTGGATCAATGGATACCATCAATATCGATACGAGTACACTTACCGCAAGAAAAGAATAACTTCTCCAAGAGTAAGACTTCGCCATACATTTTCCTCCTTTCGATTAATTATGTTTCATAAACCATACCCACTATTAGATTAACATTTTTTACTTTTGTTTCCAAAATAACATTAATAGTTAGACATTTTTACAATAGATGTCTGACGGATCCGTGCCTTCTGAATTCCGGTTCTATTGAAAGGTTTCGATTTTCTGGCAAGGTTTGTCTATCTCCTGTCGTGACAAGCTTCCATGAGTATGTCATAATGATAGTGTTTTAAAATGCAACACGTTAGGAGTCGAAGCCTTTGAAAGCAATGTTGATTGCCCCTTACAGCGGGATGGCTGAAGTTATGAAGCAGCTCACCCTGCCTTCAGATGTGACGCTTGATATACGAGTGGCAAATCTGGATGAAGGCGAGGAATTTGCACGCCAGGCGGAGCTGGAGGATTATGATGTTTTGATCAGCCGGGGAGGAACCGCTTTAACTATTGAAAAAGCGGCATCATTGCCTGTCATCCATATTGATATAACAGGATATGATATGCTCCGGGTATTTACACTTATTAAAAATATGAATAAAAAAGTGGCACTTGTCGGTTTTTCTTCTATTACTCAAGGTGCTGCCACACTTTGCAATATTCTTGAATACGACGTGGAAGTAAAAACCGTCCATACCCGGGAAGAAGTAAAGCCTTTGCTCGAAGAATTAAAAGCACAGGGCTTCCAGGCGGTGATCGGTGACGTCATTACAGTTCAGACCGCTGAATCGACCGGGATCCACGGGGTGCTCATCACTTCCGGAAAAGAGGCACTGCTGCAGGCGGTTGAAGAAGCAAGACGGGCATTTTTGCTTTCAAAAAAAGTGAAGCACAATTTCTCACTTCTGCACGAAACCTTTTTACAGTTCCCCTATCCTATGGCGATTGTAGATGAGGAATTGTCCATCCGGGAAAAGAATGAAGAATTCGACCGAATTGCCCAACCGATCACTTTTTCCTCCATAAAACGGTCTGTTATGGACAGCATAGACAGCCAAACAACCAAATGGATTCCATTTACGACAAACAACCGCACCTACATGCTTCAAATTTTTTGTATAAACCGGTATATGGCCGGGCTGATCTTTTACCCAACTAACGGGCTGGAAAAACGGAATGATGTTTCCATTCACTTTGATGTGAAGCCTATGGCGCTCATCGGAGACAGCTTGTACACCCATTCATTAAGAAATCAACTGAAAATACTTTCCTCCCAGCACAAGCCTGTTCATATTATCGGAGCAGCAGGAACCGGCAGATCGGCAGCTGCATCATTCCTTCATATTGAACGCTTTAAGGAAGCACCGTTAATATCTCTCGATGGTGCACAGATGGACCAAAGCAGTTTAGAAACTCTTACGAAAATTCTGCTGCCGATCCAAAAAGGAACCCTTCTTATTCACCGGCTCCAGTCTGCAGACCCGGAATTACTAAATCAAGTAACCGTATTGACCGAACGGTTGCCAGCAGATATTCAAATTCTATTCATTGATGACCAGCCTTATTGTGAAACTAAAGAAGCTGAAGCGCTTCATCTGCTTCCTTTAGTGGAGAGAAAAGCAGATATTCCGGCATTTGCACACTACTTTTTAACATCCTTTCACATGGAAACCGGCAGTGAAACGCTTGGCATAAAAACGGAAGCAATGGAACTTTTAAAACAATATCATTTTCCGGGCAACTTAAATGAACTGAAACAAACCATTCGCGAATTAAGCAGGCAGGCATCAGGTTTTTATATTGAACCGGAAGATGTAAAAAAGCTGCTGGAAGCGAAACAATCTCTGGCTTTCTCTAACCAGCTGCAATTGTCAGGAACTTTAAAGGAGATGGAAAAACAAATCATTGACCAGGTGCTGAACGAAGAAAACGGCAATCAGTCCAAAGCAGCCAAACGTCTTGGAATAAACCGCTCCACACTGTGGCGTAAACTAAATGAGGAATGATGGAAGACTCTCTTATCGAGTCTTCTTTTTTGTTTAAAATTGCAACATTATTATATTATCTAATTTTTTGTTTAATTTAACTGTTGCAAAAAAGCGCTTACAGGTTTATATTAATAATTGAAAGCGCTATATTTTAACTATTTATATAAAATATCATCAAAGGGGATGGCAAAATGAAGATTAAAGCTACACTTGACCGTATTCCAGGTGGTATGATGGTAGTGCCATTGTTGCTTGCTGCAACACTTAACACCATTGCACCAGACTTGCTCCGAATCGGGAATTTTACTCAGGCACTATTTGTAGATGGAGCGAGCACTTTAATCGCACTCTTTCTTTTATGCACCGGCGCTCAGATCAACTTTAAAAATGTAGGCGTCAGTCTTGGCAAAGGAGCGACACTGCTAACCGTGAAATGGGTTGTCGGAGCCTCTGTCGGGTTGCTTGCTTACACATTTGCTGGTGACAATGGGCTTTGGCTTGGACTTGCTCCAATTGCTATTATTGCAGCAATGACAAACAGCAATGGCGGTCTGTATGTTGCACTAGTCGGTCAATACGGCGATAAAACAGACCGTGCAGCTTATTCACTTCTTGCGTTGAATGACGGACCTTTCCTCACAATGGTGGCCTTAAGCATCTTTGGAGCAATGGGCTTTGTGGACGGATTGTTCTCGGTAACATCATTTATTTCCGTTTTACTGCCTATTGTAATTGGAATGATTTTAGGAAACCTGGATGAGGATATGAGAGACTTTTTAAATACAGGAAGCTCTATGCTAATCCCATTTTTCGCATTTGCCCTCGGAATGGGAATTAACTTCACTGCGATCGTTGAAGGCGGTCTTGCAGGTGTGGTCCTTGGACTGCTTACGGTCTTTGTCACAGGATCAGCTGCTTATCTTGTATTCAAAGCGATGAAATGGAACCCGATCGTCGGAGCAGCAGAAGGCTCAACAGCGGGGAATGCGGTCGCAACACCTGCTGCGATCGCTGCAGCTAGTGCAGGTTTTGCTGCTAATGCAGAGCTTGCTACTGTTCAGGTAGCGGCTTCTGTTGTGACAACAGCGATTCTTCTTCCGCTGTACGTTGCCTTTTTAGTAAAGCGTCTGGAGAAAAAAGGAGTCAGACTGCCGGAAGATTATTCAACGGAAGACAGCTCCACGAAAGCATCTTAGAATTAAATGAGGGATTAATATGAAAAAAATGATCGGAATTATAGCAGATGATTTAACAGGTGCGAACGACAGCGGAGTACAGCTGACGGAAAAGGGCATCCCAACCTCTGTGCTGTTTGATCTTTCTGACCGGTCGCACACCCTTGACAGCGGGCTGGTCATCGACACAAATGCCAGAGCGCTGGTCAGAGAAAAAGCAGCTCAGCAAACAAAAAAAGCCGCACTTTTTTTAAAGGAAGCCGGCTATCAAACCATTTATAAAAAAATGGATTCGACCCTGAGAGGGCATATCGGCACGGAGTTAAAAGCAGTAAAGGAAGTGTTCACACCTGATTTTGTGTTCATTGCCCCTGCTTTCCCTGCCCTGCATCGCACAACAAAAGATGGTATACATTATATAAAAGGTCAGCCATTATCGGAAACCGAGATTTCAAAAGACCCGAAGCACCCGGTCACAGAGTCCTCGATTCCCCGCCTGATTGAGCAGGAAATCGGAGAAAAAGTCGGGCTGCTAAAAAAGGACGATCTGGAAGATGAACAGCTATTTACTGAAAAGGTCCAGTCCCTTAAAAAAGACGGCTTTGACTATCTCGTGTGCGATGCAGAAACAGAAGAAGACCTGCGCCTTTTTGCAGGCAGAATGAACCGGCTGTCCTCCTCTATTATCTGGGCAGGTTCTGCCGGACTTGCGGAAGTCCTTCCGGATGTACTGAATATTTATCAGAAGTCTGCAGAACGTGAACTGACACCTGCTGATCAGGTGGTCGCTGTATGCGGAAGCCTGTCGGGCGTTACACAGGAACAGGTCCGCTATGCTGCAGAACAAGAAGATGTGATCGGCGTCGAAGTGGATACACTCGATTTTTTTTCAGATGAGTGGAATGCCACAAGAGTCCTTTATATGAAACAATGTGAAGAAATCATCAAAAGCAAACTGCATCTTGCCCTTTACGTACCGTCTCATGCAGACATTCGGGAAAAAGTAAAAGTACGGGGACAGCAGCTTGGTCTATCAAGCTATGAAATTGGCGAAACGATCTCCACAGCACTTGGTGAAATTGTAAGGGATCTTGCAGCCCGTTCCCCTCAACTGAGGAGTTTCGTTCTAACAGGCGGCGACACAGCGAAAGAAACCGCAAAGCTCCTCGGAGGCAGCGGAATCAGACTAATTAAGCAAATCGAAGCCGGAATTCCAGCCGGAGAATTAATTGGACCTAAGCGCACGATGACCATTGTTACAAAAGCCGGCGCATTTGGAAACAAGCAATCCATTTACCGTGCTATGTGCAAACTGAAAGGAGCGGCAATTCATGAGTAAAAAACCGATTATAGGCATTACAATGGGTGACGGCGCAGGAGTCGGACCTGAAGTGATTATCAAAAGCCTGCAGCACCAGCATTTATATGAGGAATCACATCCCATCGTCATTGGCGACGCCTCACGTCTGGAAAAAGCAGCTGAATTACTTAACATCCCTATCCAATTAACAAAAGTGAACGACCAGGATTCAATGACGGAAACGGCGCATGGAGAAATCCAGTGCCTGGACCTCAACCTTCTGCCCGCTGATTTGCCATTTGGACAAGTAGCGGCTGAAGCTGGCAATGCTGCTTTTCAATATTTGAAAAAGGCGATCGAACTCGCGAATGAAGGGAAAATTGATGCAATCTGCACCGCTCCTTTAAATAAAGAAGCGCTTCATAAGGGAGGTCACCAATATCCTGGTCATACCGAAATTCTAGCTGAACTAACAGGCACAAGTGATTTTTCCATGATGCTGTCTTCTCCAAAACTGAAGGTCATTCATGTAACCACCCATATGGGACTGATTGATGCCATTCAATCCATTCAGCCGCAGCGTGTACTGAAGGTCATCGAGCTGGCACATGAGACACTATCAAAATCAGGAATCTCATCACCAAAAATCGGTGTGTGCGGTATTAATCCACACGCCGGTGAAAATGGTTTATTTGGCTACGGTGAGGAAGAAGAAAAAATCATCCCTGCCATTGAAGAAGCACAGGCAAAAGGTATTCAGGTTGAAGGCCCATTGCCAGCTGATACACTCTTCTTCCGAGCTCAGCGCGGCGATTTTGATATCGTGGTTGCTATGTACCATGATCAGGGTCACGGCCCCATCAAAGTGCTTGGTCTCGAAGCAGGGGTGAACATCACAGTCGGCCTGCCGATCATCCGCACAAGCGTAGACCACGGAACCGCATTTGATATTGCAGGAAAAGGCATCGCCGACGAAGGCAGCATGCTCGAAGCACTTCGCCAGGCAATTGAGCTGGCACCGGAGAAATAAGAAAAAAGCATCCCTGGGACTTGGGGATGCTTTTATTGTTGTTCCACGTGGAACTTTTTACTTAAGTAGCAATTCGCTAAGCTAAATTATGGTGAGCGCTCCCAAATCAGCGTTGCCCGTTCAATAATGTCATTTCTTTTTTCAACGAAGATTTCTTCTGCATCAAATTCTGCATAGTACACCAAATCAACTTCTTGTTCCCTTGAAAGTTGAAAAGTGGACCCTTGAATATTTGTATTTTCCTTAGGATTTATAAAGCTGCCTGAAGGTGAATCGTAAAGCGTTTGGGTATAAAACATCACGATTACATTCTTTTCTATTCCATCTATTTCAACAGTCATGGGAAGCGTGGCGTGAACGCCTGCGTAGCTCTTGCCGGAATATCTTGAGACCAACTGGTTGTCCTGCGCTTCAATTGTAATCAGTTCCTCTGAATAAGGTATAACAGTTTCAAAGTAAAAGATATAAGCAAACATTCCAAATAAAAGAGCCATCGTCGCTAAAATGGACGCCATTGCGATGATCCACTTCTTTTTACGCCACCTTTTTTTAATTTTGATTAAAGCAGACCCTTTGTTCTCTGCAGGAATGTGAACCGCTTGCTTCATCGACCTATACTCCCGCCGGCAATATTCGCATTGATGTAAATGCTGCTCGACCATTTCTTTTGTATCCTCACTCACTACTTCGTCCACATAAAGGGGAAGAACATCCTGGATAATGGTGCACTTAACTTCGTTCATCATTCATCTCCTCCATATATTCCATGATCTCTTTTCTCGCCCTGTGAAAGGTGACCCTTGCCCACCCCTCACTTTTCCCAAAAAGTTCTGCGATTTTCTTAAACGGTAATTCTCCAAATGTGCGCAGCGTAAAAACTTCCTTATACGGTTCCTTCATGCTGTGCAAAAACTGGTGAACCGTAAAGGCATCTTCCTTGTTCATTAAATGATCCGTAATTTCAACGCCTGTATTCGTCTCCTCCATTACATCAGACAGAATCTGTTTTTTCTGTTTTTTGTAATAGGTGAAATACGTATGTTTGGCGATGGTAAAAAGCCACGCGCGAATATCCGATGGACCTGTATCGTTTTCAATAGCGTTTAACGCCTTAAAGAACGTTTCCTGAGCCATTTCTTCGGCAATCTTTTCATCCCGGCTTAAAGCTCTAAGATATAAATAAACGTCATGAAAATAGTCCTGGTAGATTCCTTCAAAATTCATCACTTGCCTCCTTTCATCTATACAACTTCTGAGATTGAAAAACGTTACAATAATAGTGAGCAACCTTTATATTGAAGTAAATGAATTTTTTTATATTCATTTAAAAATATAATTATAATAAGCTTAAAACTTATTAAGATCATGAAGGGAACGAAGAGATTGAGTGAGAATCGTAACTGTTTACACGAAATAAAAATAAGATCCCTGTACACGGATGATTACAACAGTGTTTTAAAATGGAGCAAAGATCCTTCTTTTTGTTCAGCTAATGGCTGGGAACAAAATCAGCCTTCGGAAAGATTGTATACTTGGTGATCAAATTGTGTAAATAATGCGGAGAAAGATTTCATTCGAAAAGGGATAGAGTTGAATGGAGAATTAATTGGATATGCTGATTTAGCTTCTATCAAGGATCATACAGCTGAACTTGGAATCGCCATTGGGGAAAGCAGACTGTGGGGAAAAGGAATTGGGTGCCATTCAGCTATATGTATGATGAAATATGGGGCAAAGTATGCAGGAATCTCCACTTTTCTTGCTGAAACACATGAAGAAAATAGACGAGCCAGAAAGATGCTCGAAAAAATCGGTTTTAAAGAAGTCAGCAGAATGGGCAGTGAAGATTACTTAGGAAGGAAGAGTCAGCTTATCCAATACAGATTGGTTGATGACAGGGACACCATAAAGTAAGGATCTCCCTGTTTTTTAAAAGGTGTATATTCCGCTGCTCCATCAAACTCTTTTCCCGAAATTTTTCTCATTACTTCACAAAATTTTACCCAGTCAGCGAGAAATAGATTATCACCTGATTTGGCTATATTTCTTCCTGATCTAACCACTTCGACAAACCAGCTTTGTTCCATCGAGTGCACCTAAATCATATTTAGCCCGCCAATTCAGTAGATTCGTTGATTTGAGTATTTCGAGCAAATATCCGCTATCCATTTCACAAAGTGCTTGCTCGAATTCTTGAACCTCACCAAACGCCGTACTGCTCCACATCACTTTTTTCGTACCAAAACAAATTTCTATGTTATAGAAACCATAAAGGAAGCCCCTTATAGAAGCTTTAATTCCTCAAATCTTTTCATAGGCAGAATCGATTGCATGTTCTTTGACCCATTCATGTCTGCAGCGTCTCTCCCGGAAAAGTCATTTGACCACTCCTGTGCAATAATTGTCCAGCGTTAATTTATATTAAATGAAAGACATTGCGTGAAAGGATATAGTGTGAACAAGGAGGCTTGTATACATTGATCAAACTGAGTAATTAACCCGATAATTGTAACTCATTCATTAAATAAATTTTTTCTAGCTATCCACTTATACTCACTCTTTTAAAACCCTGGTTTCCATAATAAATAGGATCACAAAAATAACCCAGTGGGGTTGTCTTCTTTAGTACATGTGCTATTTTGCGCAGATTAACGAAAAGAGGAGCTGAACATATGTATTCTTAACTTTGCCATAAAATTTATTAGTATGAAGGCAGTTTCACGGCCAATGAGAGTACTCTTTTTTAAACGCATCTTAGAACCTGTTTCTCTCTTCTGACCATCAAATTACGAGATGTTATTTTTAGTAAGAAGAAGTGTTGGACATCCTCTTCTTACATCCCTTTTCGTTTCTACTGAAGATTACTCGTACTTTTTCTTCAGACTATATTTATAACCATTTTTTTCATTGCTCTTCCTCTTCTTTTTCTTACAGATGCACTTGCGGTGCTGCTTTTTTTCTTTCCAATTTTCGTGCACTTTCTGTTGACTTTTTTTCTTGTTGTTCATAGAGTCCATACGATGATGGTCCTCGATCTTCTTCCAATCGCTGTAATCAACAGATATCTCTTCTACGTAATCCGTTTCCTCTTCCTTCCACTCTTTTTTCAGGATGTTGTGCACTTCTATTTTTTTGCAATCATCTTCGTGATCAGTTATTTTAGAACATTCACAAATCCATTTCCCCTCGTATTCCGAGGAATGTTTTTCCTTATAACACTTGCACAATAAGCGAATTTCAATGTGTATTCTGCTCACCACTATTCACCTCATTTCTTTTAAAAGTGTTTAGGGTGCACAGTCGATCTGTAACATTGCTATGTTACTTCTTCTTTTCATTCCGTACTCTATTGCCTGCCAATTGTAGAAATGATTTTCATAGATAATGTTTGATAAACCAACACCTTATATTAGGATATTAAAAAAATCAAGAAACGTATGGATAGATGAACTGCATCATCTATCCAATTTTTAGAATTAAGATTAAATGATTACTCAGCCTAGCCGAACTTGCTGAGACTGCAACAAGTTTAGCGTGATATCTACAATCATTTTTTCTGATAAAACGCTGATTACCAGGGGATGAGGTTTTTTATGTTCTTTTTCCTTATCACATTTTTTTTCATATTCCAAAATTTCTTCCGTAAGAATCTCCGATAATTCACTAAATGACTTTTCGCTTAAATTATGCAGCTCCACTTCTTTTACCGATTTGCCGCCATGTCCCTTATCTTGGTCTTCACATTCCAGGCTTTCCTGAAGTACGACTTCCACAGTAAATTCTTTCTTTTCACTTGAAAGTTCTTCTTTTAGAATATTCCTTGTGATCAGCTCATCTATTTCAAGAATTTCTGCTTTAACAAGCTCACAATAAGGCAACTCATTAAAATACTCTGTACTGACTTGATGAATATGTGAGAGATCATTTCCAAGCAGCTGATCTTTCTCAGAAAAATCCTTCCTCTGTTGCTTTAAAGAATAACTAAACTCTTCCTTCGAATTAGTTGAAGGGCCAATAGGAGCTACAATAAATTCATCTATTTGTGCTACACATTCAAAAGGCACTTCAGCAGTCAGTGATTTTATTGAGGATCGTATTTCCTTGCACTTTTCCTTTGGGTTTGCAGCATACTGAATATTCTTCCTCACAAAGCCTGCAATAAAGAGCTGGCCTTCTGAAGCACCATCCCGGTAAACGAGTCTGCACTGGGTTAAGTAAAGATGCTTCTTAATTTCATTAATTTCAAGCACTTCTTCCCCCTTTGGAAACGAAATCTTTGAATGTACTGGAATTTCCACTTTGACCTTCTGCAGAAGCACAGGAATCTTAACAAAAACTGCTTTTGATTCAGGTGCAGATGGCTGAAGGATTTCTGCCTTGCATTTATGTGCGGATGCTGTTCTTGGAAATGGTTCAACGGACATGAAGTTACCCCCTTGTTTTACATTCTACATTTCATACTATGCAGTATTCGGTTAACTGGCTAAGTTTTCTTTTCTGAATAAAAGCAAAAAAAGAGAAGAGCCCTACGCTCTTCTCCTGAATGAATAATGATTATTCACTTTCTTTTTGGTCGTATACACCTAATGAATTTACGCGAACTTGCTGCAATTGAAGTACTTTAAGTCTAAGATCCAACACCATTTTTTCAGACATTCTTGTAAATGTGCCTTCACCTACGACAAATTCATTATCATCCGCAAAAGGATTTCGGTTCAAGGACTCATCAAATTCAATAATATCCGCACGGACGAGCTCGCAATACGGAAGTTCATTAAAGAACTCTGTGCTTGTTTGGTGGAATTGGGATAGATCTGTTCCATCTAATCGATCTTTACGGGCAAAATCTCTGCCATTTGGAAGCTCCTGAGAAATTAAATAACCAAACTCATCCCGAAAATCTGTATAAGGTCCTACTGGCAAGTTCATGAAACCATCTACTTCTGCTACGCAATCGAAAGGCACCTCGACTGTTAGAGATCTAAGTTGAGAAAGAATTTCTCCAGCATCGTCCACTACAGGATTTGCAGCGTACTGAATGTTTTTTCGAACGAATCCACTAATAAATAACTTTGCTTTGTAGTCCCTTGGATATGCTCCTTTATGAGGAGCTCTGTTAAGAAGACGGCATTGAGTAAGATACGTGCGTTTTTTAATGGTCTTAATTTCAAGAACTTCCTCACCTTCTGGAAATTCAATTTCAGCATGCATTGGAATTTGAATAGACACTTCTTGCAGTAACACCGGGACTTTAATAATTGGATCCGCATACTTTGAGATGGAATGCGGTGTAACATTTTCTGCATCACAATGGTTTGCAGATGTTGTTCTTCTGAATGGGTTTACAGACATTCATTTATTCCTCCTAATAATATTTGAGCTTTAACAATTGGATAGACTGGACACTTACCGCGCTTCTTAAGCTTTTCAACCAAATAGAGTGATCAATGCCGTGGAGATATACTATTTTTATCACTCTCTTTTTCAGCCTCTATCTGAATGAAAACTATGAAAACTCTAATTCTATTAACGATCCATCCTTTTTTATACACTCTATATATATAATGAAAAAGCGTTGTTATAGGAGAAGGCTTTTTATTCATCTTACGAGCCCTTTTTATAAAAAACCTTTCTTTCTTGACTTGCATAGGCTATGTAAGAATTCTTTTCGAATGGGGGGTTAATATGGCTTCAGATCTGAGATCCTGTTCACAGGAAAAACATGAATGCAAGTGCCACGACCTATATCAACTGCTGCATCAGGCTCGGCAGCTCAATCATTATTTATCTCAAGCCATTTCAGAAGAGCTGGCTGTCATAAATAAATTGACTCCTTATATGTCACAGGAATTTTTAATTGGATTAAAAAAAGATTTAAATAACTCATTAAAACTGGCCATGAGCAAAGAAATGTTGAGTAAAATGCTTCGTGACAAGATAAATAACACTTGCCCTCTGTATGCTCAGCAAATGGAGAGTGAAGAAGAGGATTTTTCACCGATTCGCCTGGCATCAGAAGGGCATGAAGAACATAGCAAAGAAATTAACGAGGATAATTTTATAGAAGAATTAAAGGATGAGGGTACTCATAAGTTTGAGGTTGTGGTGT
Organism: Jeotgalibacillus proteolyticus; assembly: GCF_050107735.1. GTDB lineage: Bacteria > Bacillota > Bacilli > Bacillales > Jeotgalibacillaceae > Jeotgalibacillus > Jeotgalibacillus proteolyticus_A. The sequence goes on along the minus strand of NZ_JBNILO010000009.1, from coordinate 150,482 downwards.
CAGAGGCAATGAATGTATCCCAGAAATTAAAACAAAAAACTTTTATAAAAAAGATCCGAAAACCGAGGAAGAACCAATCACAGCAAATCCTTACCAATACCCCCATTATCGATCATGAAAAACTTGATAAACATCCCTTCTCCAGTACACACAAACCGAACTCAGAAAAACCAAAGCCAAAAACAATTAGACGAACACGCAAAAGGAAAATCTCCAAGAATGATCATAAAGAGGAAGAATCGAAAGCACACCATCATGTGTTACAAACACATAGCGACACCCTCGATTATTCTGAAAAATATGTTTATAAATCCAGTACAATACAAAATTCCAAACCCTGGGTTGCCCCCCTTTGTTTTACCCCAAAATAAAGGGAGACGAGGGGTGCTGATCTCTTTAAAAAGAGGGGGCGCATGGGGAACAGGACATGTTAAAATTCATGCCTCAGGAAAACGCTTTGAAGGACCATCAAATACTGGAGTTAGAACTTTCCTTTTTTCGTATACATTAGCTGGCACATACAATGAGATTACATCGTTTCTCCCCATTGATGACGTGCTGACAAAAAGTCTAACTGCAAAAAATCTGTAAGGTGCTTACAAAAAAAAACACCTCTTATTTAGCACGTAAAATACGTGTACCAAATAAGAAGAGGATAGCTAAGTACTGTTGGCTTGCTGACAGTTCAATTTAAATCTGGTACCGTTTTTCATCTTACTTTAACTATATTCATCCGACTCCTCACCGCCCGTCCGCAACGATATGAAGATCGATATTGGATGTTTCCCGCATAATCAAATTGACAATCATCCTTTTCTGATTTCTTCCCATCTGGTTCGGGCAGACTGACCCAGCAGGATCTGTGTTACCTTATATTTTTTTGCAACGTCAATGATCACTTTAGCCGGCTTTCTGCCCTGCCTTTCTTCGACGATCATGGTTGAGTTAAACTGTTGGGCAAGCATATGCCATTCTTTATTTTTCTTCGCGTTTAAAGCGCTCTCTTCCCCGTTATGTGAGGTGACACTCAAAATAAATAATTCCGCCTACAATCGCACATCATGCACTGCCTCGGAGGTATTCTATGTATTCATGGACTGCACAAGTTAAAAGGTGCAGTCCACTCTCATTAGCTTATTGAGTAATCAGTTCCAGTTCTACCGGTACGAATTCTTCCACCGTTTCTCCATCCAAAACGGTTTGTGCTGTTTCAATGGCGCTCATTCCGATTTCATCGGGCTTCTGTGCAACTGTAGCTGCCATTGTTCCAGCTTCTACTGCGGCCACTGCATCCTCTGTAGCGTCAAAACCAACTATGATTACGTCTGACATGCCTGCTGCTTCGAGTGCTTCTGCTGCTCCTAATGCCATTTCATCATTATGGGCAAAAACTGCGTCAAATTCTGCACCGCTTTGAATGATGTTTTCCATTACAGAAAGTCCTTCAGCACGGTCAAAATTTGCGGTCTGATTTGCGACGATTTCAATTTCACTTTCATTGACAACTTCATTGAAACCTTCTCCCCGTTCACGAGCAGCTGAAGATCCGGCGATTCCTTCTAGCTCCACAACATTACCTGTTCCACCAAGCTCTTCAATAATGAAGTTACCTGCAAGTCGTCCGCCTTCCACATTATCAGAGGCAATATGTGTCACCACTTCCCCGCCCTCTGCACTTCGGTCTATTGAAATAACTGGAATATCTGAGCTGTTCGCAGACTCAATTGCAGATGCTATTGCGGCAGAATCGGTCGGATTCACAAGAATCAAATCTACATCTTGCTGAATTAAATCCTCAATATCGCTTATTTGTTTTGCAGGATCATCCTGAGCATCCACGACAGTAATGTCCATTCCTGCTTCTTCAGCCTGAGCCTCAGCACCTTCTGATAAGGTCACAAAAAACGGATTATTCAAAGTAGAAATCGAAAATCCTATCGCACCATCATTTTCACTGCTCCCGTCCCCTTCATCGCTTCCCGCATCTTCACTATCAGAACCGGGCGAATCAAGCGAACATGCAGCTAAAACAAGAGACATAATCAGCATTAAAACCAATAGAGAATTTTTTTTCATTTTCTAACACTCCTCTGTATTTATTATTAAGCAGATTTCTTCCGATCTAGCAGGACTGCCAGCAGAATAACGCCGCCTTTTACCACTTGCTGATAAAAAGAAGAAACGTTCATTAAATTCAAACCATTATTCAGAACTCCTATAATCAAAGCGCCAATTAATGTACCAACTATCCATCCACGGCCGCCAGTCAAGCTTGTTCCACCCAATACAACTGCTGCAATCGCATCAAGCTCATATGCAGTTCCTGCTGTTGGCTGAGCAGAGTTTAATCGGGAAGTAAGAATGATTCCAGCGAGTACACTAAGCACACCTGTTAAGGTGTAAACACCTATCTTAATTCGGTCAACATTTAATCCGGCAAGCCATGACGCCTCTTCGTTGCCTCCCACTGAATATACCCCTCGGCCAAACGTTGTTTTCTTAAGAATGAACCATAAAACACCAAAGGCAAGAAACATGGTAACGACAGGGAAGGGGATGCCGAACACATAACCTTTCCCAATCATTTGAAAAGAAAACGCATCAGACAACCCTGTAACCGGACGTCCTTCTGTGTACACAAGTGTAAGTCCCCGGTAAATTGTCATGGTCGCCAAGGTCGCAATAAACGGGGCAACCTTCCCTTTTGTAATGATCAGGCCATTAAATGCCCCCATTGCCGCCCCGAGCAGTAAACCAATTAAAATTGCCAGAATGGGATCAAATCCGGATGTCATCGCGCCTGCTGTCAATGCTGCGCCGAGTGCCAGCATCGAGCCGACGGACAAATCAATTCCCCCTGTTAAAATAATAAACGTCATTCCAAATGCTATAAGGGCATTAATAGAAACCTGCCTTAAAATGTTTAGAATATTATTAAGGTCAAGAAAACTGGGACTTAAAATAGATAACACGGCAATAATTAAGATTAAACCAAGAAATGGACCTATTTTTTGGATAATACCTGTGTTTTTCACCTTACTCTCCTCCTGTCGCTGCCGTCATAATTTTCTCCTGGTCTGCCCCGGCTCTGTCCATGATAGAAGTAACTTTTCCTTCATGCATGACGAGTATCCGGTCTGACATACCAAGGATTTCCGGGAGCTCTGATGACACCATTATGATCGAAACACCTTTTGCGGTCAGATCATTCATGATTTGATAGATTTCTTTTTTCGCTCCAACATCTACTCCTCTTGTCGGTTCGTCGAGGATCAATACAGATGGGTTTGTCGCCAGCCACTTGCCGATCACAATTTTCTGCTGATTCCCTCCACTAAGTGACTTTGCTTCCTGCTCCATCCCAGATGTTTTAATTCTTAGACGCTCAATCATGTCCGTTGCTGATTCCTGTTCCTTTTTTATGCGGAGCAAACTCCATTTTGAAAGCTGATTAAGCTGAGCAGTTGAGAGATTCTCCCTAACGGTTTGGTTCAGGATCAGCCCCTCCCCTTTCCTGTCCTCCGTGACAAAAGCCATGCCAGCACGGATTGACTTTTTCGGAGATGGCTTTTTAAGGGTTTTTCCTTCAATTCGAATGACACCTGAGCTTTTATCTGCTCCAAACAAAGCCCTCATCAGCTCTGTTCTGCCAGCCCCCATCAGTCCCGCCACACCTAAAATTTCTCCTTCTCTCAAGTCAAATGACACCGACTTCACTCCGGTTGAAGAAGATAAATTGTCTACGGTAAGTCTGACTTTCCCCGGCGTTCCTTTTCTCTCAGGAAATTGCTCACCCAGTTCTCGTCCCACCATCATTTTGACTATTTCCTGAAAGTCTGTTTGATTTATAACTCTGGTCCCAACGGAAGCCCCGTCTCTTAATACGGTAATCCGGTCGCACATCGTAAAAATCTCTTCCATACGATGTGAAATATACACAATGGCCACGCCCTTTTTCTTCAAACCGCCCATCACATTAAATAAGACATCAATTTCCTTTTTTGTGAGCGCGGCGGTGGGTTCATCCATGATCAGCACCTCACTGTTTGCCGATACTGCTCTGGCGATTTCAATCATTTGCTGCTGACCAACAGAGCATTCAGAAGCAGGCTTTTTAGGATCCAGCTTAATCCCCAGCTCCATTAACCATGCCTTCGCTTCTTCATTCATCACTTTGTTTTTTAAAATACCTGTCTTTCCTGCCGTTTTCTCTTTTCCTAAAAAGAAATTTTCAGCCACCGTCAGTTCAGGAATAATGTTCAGCTCCTGATGAATCACACTAATTCCGGCTTTTTCAGCTTCCTTAGGACTTTTAAATGTAATTTCCTTGCCTTTATACGTGATATTGCCCTGGTCTTTTGAATGAATCCCGGTCAATATCTTCATTAATGTCGATTTGCCGGCACCATTTTCTCCCATCAAAGCATGAATTTCACCACTCTTTAAATCAAATGAAACCCCTTTAAGCACATTTACTTGTCCAAATGCTTTATGGATCCCCTTCATTTCAATGATCGAGCTGCTCAAAAGATCACCCCCGCATGCAGAATTATATTTGCGTATGGCGTATGTTCTCCCGTTCTGATTACTGCTTTTGCCGACTTCGTCTGTTGTTTAAATACTTCATGCGAGACCTTTTCTAAAGAGTGGAAACGGGCGTTGGCAAATTGGCTGAACGCTTCATTGCTTACTTCTGCTTCTTCAGCGATCGTCACTTTCTCGACTTCCATTTCATCTACTACCGCATTTATGACCACATCTATTGCAGGAACTCCTAATGTGAGAGACAAGTCTATCTTTTTCACACCATCAGGAATAGGGAGGCCGCAGTCTGCAATCACGATTGTATCTGTGTGGCCAATGTCCGCAAGAACTTTTGTTATCTCACTGTTTAAGAAACGACTTTTACGCATGGCTATCCCCCAGTTGCTCTATGGTCGGCATTGCACTTTGTGCGCCAAGCGATGTAATAGATATACTCGCTGCTTTCACAGCCTTCTCAACAGCTTCCCTTAATTCAAATCCTTGATCCAGGAATGCTGCCAGTCCTCCGTTAAACGTATCCCCAGCACCTGTCGTATCAACCGGATGAACCTTTGGTGCAGGAATCAGTACCTCCTTGCCGTTTTCGAAAAAGCTTGCTCCTTTACTGCCTCTGGTTACAATTAATTTTTCATTATAGGCTTCTAAAAAGTTGTTATCCTTTCGAAGAGCCGCAGCCTCATGTTCATTGGGTGTTACGTAATCTGCCAGTTGCCACCATAGAGAAGGAAGCGGCTTGAACGGAGCGGGATTCAAAATAACGATCCACCCTTTTTCCTTCGCTGTTTTCATTGCTTGCTCAACCGCATCACCCGGAATTTCTAACTGAACAAGAAGAATTCCTTTTTCCAGCTTTTTCATCGCATCCTTAACATACTCTGGGGTGACTTCGCTATTAGCTCCTGCCACTACGATAATTTGGTTGTCCTGCTCTGCTACAACAATAGAAGCGGTGCCTGTTGGTAAATGTGTAACCGGTTTCACATCAGACACATCAATCTTTTCTTTTGTTAAATGCGCTACGTAGCTCTCTCCATATAGATCATTTCCTACACGACCCACCATCTTTACTTCACTTCCAAGCCTGGATGCTGCAACGGCCTGGTTCGCTCCTTTTCCGCCAAAGACAGTGGAGAAACCCGAACCCAAAATGGTTTCTCCCGGAAGCGGAAATCTTTCTGCCTCTGTCACGAGGTCAATATTTAAACTGCCTGCAACTGTAATCATGCGATCACTCCTTATATTGTGGATTGTCTAATGGTTAATTCAGCATTCAACCTCACATGCTCGGCAGACACTTTAGGATTCTCAAGCCGCTTCAACAGCATTTCTGCTGCTTTTTTCCCAATTTGATAAATAGGCTGCTGCATAGTGGTTAATTCCGGCGTGACTGCTGTGCCCCACTCAACACCATCAAAACCCATGACAGAGAGTTCCTTAGGCACTTTAATACCAAGTTTGGCGGCTGCTTTTAAAGCACCGATCGCCATCACATCATTGCCGGCAAAGATAGCGTCGATCTGCTTGTCTTTAGTTAAAAGCTGCATCGTATTTAACATGCCGCTCTGAAGCTCGTAGGCTCCTTGCTGAATAATGGAATCCAGTCCTTCTTCATTCATAAAGTCTTGATAGGCTCTCCTTCTCTCACCTGAAGTAAACACATGAGAAGGGCCTGCTAAATGGGCAATTCTTTTACATCCTCTGTCGACGAGAAACTCCAGCGCTCTGCGGCTACTTTCATAATTATCTATCGTGACGGAGGCAATTTTGTTATCAATATGGCGGTCTAATGCGACGACTGGCACGTTTAATGGCGCAAGATGCTCCCACTTAAGAGTATTTGAAACGATAATAAAACCGTCAATATACTTTGAAGTCATTCCTTTTAAGTAGTCCAGTTCATGTTGTATATTTTCATCACTGTTAAAGAGGATAGTCGTATACCCTTTTGGATACATAACGTCCTCTACCGCTCGTACAAGCTGCGGAAAGAATGGGTTTGTAATATCGGGAATTAAAAGGCCAATCGTATTCGACGTTTTCTTAAAAAGACTTCTCGCAACACTGTTCGGGTTGTAATCTAAATCTTCAATCGCCTTAAGTACAGCTTTGCGCGTGTCCTGGTGAACATAACCTTTATCATTCAGCACCCGTGACACAGTAGCCACCGACACTCCAGCTTCGTGCGCCACCTGTTTGATCGTTGCCATTTCATCACATCCCGCCATTTATGTAATCGGTTACATATCAGTTTATAAAAAAGGGTTACATTTCGATCCGACCTGTGTAACCGGTTACATGAAGTGTACAGGGTTTAACTTAAGCTGTCAAGGAGGAAATGATTGAACGGATAAAATTCGGCCAGCTTATCATATCTAGTAAAACTGCTATCATGATGCAGGATTCTACATTCTTATGTTGAACTACGTTAAGAAGAGACTATTTTTATTATGAAAAGGAGAGATCTACATGCAATTAGGTGCTTTTTCAATCAGTTTAAATGTAAAGGATATCCACGCGTCAAAGGCATTTTATGAAAAGCTGGGTTTTGAGGATTTGGGAGGCAATATTGAGCAGAATTGGCTGATCTTAAAGAATGGACAAACCGTGATTGGGCTTTTTCAGGGGATGTTTGAGAAAAACATGCTTACCTTTAATCCTGGATGGGATCAGGATGCAGCGGACATCGATTCGTTTACAGATGTGCGGGAATTGCAGAAAAAGCTTAAGGAAGCCGGCATCCAGCTGACTAGCGAGACAGATGAAAACAGTTCAGGACCTGCGAGTTTTACGCTTGAAGATCCGGACGGCAATCCAATTTTGGTGGATCAGCATCGGTAGTGTATTGGTTTTGATTAAAGCATAGGAAAAAGCATCCCGCCTATGCTTTAATTTCTATTTAATGAATGTTCCACATGAAACAATGACCTTATTCACTGTCCATTCCCCCCCATTAAATACTTCTTTTTAAACTCCTCCACCCACTCCTGATCAAGCGGCCCATTGATCACCTTGTACTGATTCTCACCCGTTAGCACAACTAGCACAACATCTCTCTCAAATAGTGAAGAATAGGTTGGAATCCCATCTTCATAAATAAAATGCAGATTGAGCTGCTCATCCGGGTATTGGGATTCAAAATCTCTCAACCCGGTTTTCTTCACTTGATACTGACTGAGGAATTCAAGGAGTTCTTTCAATGCCTGCGGATTCCCAAGCTCTTTATTTTCAAACTGGTCACTGCCCTGTGGGACATACGTATACGAGACATCAATGATATCTTCCGCATGTAACACGTCAGTCAGTTCTTTTGCCTTGTAGTCCACCCATCTATTGATAAGTAAAAACAAAAGGATGCCACTAATCAGTATAATAAAAGAGATCCGTTTCATCCCATGCCTCCTCTGATTGATGAACGCTGCACCAGATTCTATACGGGCGCAGCGTTCATTGATACAAGTAAATTTTCATTCTTTCAATTTTGCTTTTCTGAAAGCCTGTTTCTCATCTCATTTGTCAATTGGTGCAAGGCGGTTCCTTCAAGGTAGAGCGGATGCCACTCCCCAATTGCGGCTTCCACCTGATCAAGTGCAGCAAACGCCTTCTTATTTTGACCTCTTGCAATCGCTAAATACGCATCACGCAGATACCGGGATACAGGCTCGCGGTCTGAGATGAGCTGAAGCTTTTCTTCAATATTCTCTTCGTCCTTTAGCTTGCCGGCAAAATAGAGTCCAGCAGCGGCAGCCACATCTTTCATATCCTGCAGAATAGACCCTTGTTTTGAGCGGGGGTGAAAGACTTTTCCTTCAGTCAGTTCAAGAAAGCGTTCCGGATTGGACGTATAGAAATAAGGTCCAATCGTGGAAAGAAGAGAAGAGGCGAGCGGCCAGTCTCTGTATTTCTCAATGACGTGCACTGTCTTCTCGATGGTTTCACGGCTCCATTGACCCATCGCCTGAGGGTCCTCCTGCAGCAGCTGATAGCTTACTAAAATTACTTCTACTCCCGGCTCTTTTCCTTTCAGCACCGCAATCATTCTACCATCGCTTTGAGCACCCGCTGACGTTTCAACATTAGCCAGATTTGTCAGTCCGAAGAATAGGTTGATTACTCCAAAAATCAACAAAGCGCCAGACGGCCAGATCAAATAAGCAGCAGCAATAGCAGGGATACCGGTCACCAGATTTGAAATCGGGCCTGCATAAATAAAGCGAAGCAGCTTCTTTCGCATGTCTCTTTCCTCGATCGGTTCAGGAAAACGCATCATTGCACGTCCTAAGTACCCAAGTGCCGGAAGCCGGAAGAAAAAACGCTTCCTTCCGTTTACTTTTGCATAGACAAACGGGCCGTAGGAAAGATTCATGACTTCCATGCCGCCAAGCTTCCCCCCGATCGCATGACCTGTCTCATGAATCATGACACTGAGAATAATGCTGAATACCATGATGAATAAAAGATAGACCACACCATTCAGGCTGAATGCCACATCTTCTCGTATAATATAAGAGGCAATTAACACACCGACTATAGCGCCTCCTGCAAGCTGTCCAGCTTTTGCTGCGAGTTTAGGCAGTAATTGCTCTGATTTTTTTTGGCTGTGCTGTTCCATTTTCAACCCCCTTTTAATGGAATAAAATCTTACGATCCTATACATACGAACGTACGCACAAAATAGATTCATATGCACTCAATGAATCATGAATGTTCAAGAAATTCTTTTCAAAAAGAAGCTGTATGATAGGATAAGAGTAAACACAAAGGACTGAAGCGGATGACTCAATTAGATGACCTAATGCACGCCATTAATGAATTTCGTGAGGAGAGGAACTGGAAGAAATCGCACAATCCAAAGGACCTCGCCATCTCCATTTCCATAGAAGCAGCAGAGCTTTTAGAGGATTTCCAGTGGAAAAGCAATGAGCAAGCCATTGAGCAGAACATGGAAAACATTAAAGAAGAAATAGCGGATGTCCTGATTTACTCTTTGACCCTCTGCAGTGAGCTGAACTTGGATGTAGAGGAAATCGTAAGAGAAAAAATCAAGAAAAACGGATTGAAGTATCCCGTTAAAAGCAGCAGATAGACTGAAAGGTGCGTTTGGCACGCACTACTTACATAGTAAATTTTATTGATCAGGAGCTGTCTTTATGAAGAAAACAGTACAAGTAGTCGCTGCAGTTATTGAAAACGAGAAAGACGAAATTCTGTGCGCACTGCGTTCACATGACATGCTGATTCCAAACATGTGGGAATTCCCAGGCGGCAAAGTGGAAAATGGTGAACAGCTGCAGAAGGCACTGGAAAGAGAAATTGAAGAGGAACTTCTATGCACTATAAAAGCGCATGACATCCTCAACGAAAATGTACACGAGTACGATACGTTCATTATCCATTTGATCTCGATCAGAGCTGAACTCGTTAGCGGCAACCCTGTAGCAACCGAGCATTCAAAGCTCATCTGGCTGCCTCGCCAAAACCTTGAATCACTCGTTTGGGCGCCCGCGGATCTTCCGGCCGTTCGGGATGTAATGAATCAGGTTCGAACGTAAAAAAGCAAAGAGCCCTCCCGCTCTTTGCTTTTTTACTTATGGTTATGAAGCAGCTTCTTAAATCTATCTCATGCCTCAATTGACTTTTTCAGAAGTACTATGTTATATAAATTGCATATGCAAACTATATATTACATTGCGCAGGTGACAAAGTGAGAAATAATGTTAGAATCACGAGGTTAAAAGCTTCTATTACACAGGAGCAATTGGCCAAAAAAACAGGGGTAACGAGACAAACGATCGGACTCATTGAAAAAGGGCAATATAATCCAAGCCTTCAGCTATGCGTGTCAATTGCCAAAGAGTTGAATAAAACGTTGGATGATTTATTTTGGGAGGTGGAAAAGGAATGAAAACCTGGATCAGTTTGTTACTGCCAAATGATGAATATAAAGAGAAAAAAATTCTAGCCTTCTTAGCTGAAGGAGGCGTTTTACTTTTTATCTCACTGATTTTCATGACCTTTCTAAACCGGTACACTAATGTTGACGCTGAGATTGTTTTATTAATCTCGATGGGGGTTTTTGTCCTTTATATTTCGGGCAGGTACACCTTATCCGGAATAGAGTACACAGAGGTATCAACAGAAAAAGCATATAAAAAAGAACGAAATGTGATTCTTGTGAAATCATTCTCTTTTATTCTAATTTTTGTCTGCTTATACTTTGTTTTTATTCAATTTCCTGCAACCTGGGCTGAGTGGGCGGAAATTTCCGGATTTTTATTGACGGTATTTCTACTCATGTATGTATCCAGTTTCATCTCCCTTAAGCGCTCGTATAAGAAGAATAAGGAGCTAATCTAAAAAACCATCTTTGATCGATCCAAAGATGGTCCCCTCCTTACTTTGCCTGCTCATCCGGCTGATGAATGCCAAAAATATTGCCTTCTGTATCTTTAAAATATCCCTGCCATGCCATTCCCGGGAGCGCATGCTTGGCTAACGCCACGACGCCGCCATTTGCAAGAATGATCTCTTCTGTTTGATCAAAGTCTTCGACCATCATGGTGCATGCATATCCATTTACCGCCTGATTTCCTTCTGGTGGAGGACCCTGACGCTGCATGAGTGCCCCGTTTACTCCCATTTCACTGTCATCGCCTGTTACTGCCCCAAAATAAGGCATCCCGGTATATTCACTCCAGTCTTCATACGTCCAGCCAAATGCTTCCCCATAAAACTTCTTCGCTCGATCCATATCATCCACATGAATTTCAAAATGAACCAGTCTTCCCATCCCTTTTCCTCCTTTTTATTATCAGATTATTTCGTCAAATTACCTCCTTATCATAGCTTATAAAAAAGAAAGCGCCAAGCAGCAAATGATATAAAACCAATGATGTTTTGATTAGCAGCTGACATCTATAACTAACATAATTCATAAAAAAAACTCCCGGCAAACTGCCGGAAGTTTTGATCCCCGTTCCCTCCCTCACGATAAGAAAATCAGTACCAGGTTGTGAAGTGTAAATGCTCATTAGTAATCATGTAACCGTAATGGGCGTCAGTGTTAGACAGGACTCGAACCATTAGGGCTGCCCCTAAGCCCGTACCATAAAGTTACCTTCCAATTTTCCCATTGGTGGGTTGGCACTCGCCTTTTCCATCGCTACCTGCAGGCTGTCCTATTCTATCAAGCTGGTCAGCCAGTTTAATTCCTGAATTCTTGTATCAAGCTGACGATATTCCTGTGAAAGATCATCCACCCGTTTTTGTGTTTTCTTTACATCAACGGTAGACACAGATTTGATTTCCGTGCGGGAATACCGGTCGTGCCGAACAGAAGCCTGCTCAGCCAGCTCACTGAAAATCCTTCGTTCCTGTCCAATCAGCTCCCGCTCTGTTAATGCATCTGCAAGCGATCTCTCTTCATCAAAAGGGGTCGTCAGGTTTGTCCGGTTAATTCCCTGAATAAGCTCCTTTAACTGTTTTAAAATCTGAAGCAGCTCTTTTTGGAGATCCTTAGGATCTTCATTCGGCTCTTCCCCATCCTGCACTCTCGCATTCTGAATAAGGCGATGCCTCAATTGTTCAATTCGTTTCTGATAATCTGCTCGTAAAATCAACGCTTCTGCAAGCTTCACTGAACCCCTCCTTGACCATTGTTGTTTATTTACTTATTTTAACACCACTATTTTGAATTTACAGTTTTTTATAAAAACCGGTAACTTCACTCCAACACAAAAAACCCGGAGACCATAAGCAATCTCCGGGTTTCATATTTTTTAAATTAAGCTGTACGAACCGTAAAATTAACATCCATATTGCCGCGAGTTGCGTTGGAGTAAGGGCATACCTGGTGGCCTTCTTCTACTAGCTGGCGCGCCACGTCTTCTTCTACTCCTTTAATCAGTACGTCCATTTCAACTGAAAGGATGTAGCCTGCATCTCCTTTATTAAGGGATACATGAGCTGTGATTTCAGAGCCTTCGTGCTGGATCTTTTTTTGCTGCGCCACGATGTTCATGGCAGAATCAAAGCATGCTGCGTATCCTGCTGCGAAAAGTTCTTCCGGGTTGCTTGCGCCTTTAGTGTCTGCTCCAGGCATTGGCATAGCCAGTGGAAGATCAAATGAGCCGCTTTCTGATGTTACGCGTCCCTGACGTCCGCCAACTGCTGTTGCGGTTGAAGTAAATAGTTTCTTCATACATGATTCCTCCTGTAAATTATGATATATTTAAGTTGTGTACAATTTAATTTTACACAACTTAATTTTATTTGCAAATTATATGTTTCTCTCAGGAGGAGATTTTTTGAATCCATTATCCCTATCCAACCAATTATGCTTTCCGTTTTACGCTATATCAAAAGAAATAAGCAAGCGCTACCGTCCGTTATTAGCGCCGCTCAACCTGACCTACCCTCAATATCTCGTTATGCTGGTGCTATGGGAACAGGATTTCATCCCCTTGAAATCGATCGGGGAGCGCCTGCAGCTGGATTCCGGAACGCTGACACCTTTGATCAAAAAATTAATTGAAATTGGCTATGTGAAGAAAACCCGAAACCCTGATGATGAACGACAGCTTGTGATCACACTGACAGAAAGAGGCGGGAAGATCAAAGAGGATGCACAGGAAATCCCTGCGAAAATTAACGAAGTACTAGGTCTGGATGAAGAGGAGTTTATCCGTTATAGAAGGCTACTGGACGAGTTGGCATGCCGCCTCGAGCTGTCCGATGGCGATAAAAATTGTGAATGATAAGGGGATGGACAGAGTAAACAAGGAACTTTTTTACATGCCCCTTTCACTCTGCCCTCTGTATTATATGAAAAATCCGTGTAGCGTGCCAAGCAAGGTAAAGATGACCAGATGATCCCCTGCTGCAATGGTAAAATTCTTTTTCGTAATCAGCCCAAAGAGGGAATTTTTAAAATAGACAAGTGTGATGACGGCTCCCATGATAAAACCAATAAGTGCACCCTGAGCCATTCCTTCTGCACCTGTGCTTTGAACCAGAATTCCGATAAGAAATGAACTGATAAAAGCAATAATAATGGAAATGACGTAATGAATAGGAGGAGTGCTCTGCTCTTTTTTATCCTTCAATAGAATAGAATAATAGACCGTGCCATAAATAATGTAGAGAATTGCCCCAAAAAGTACGGCAATAGGTGAACTGTATGCGATCATAGATGATCCCTCCAAATTAGTCAGGCTCGATGGGCAAGGCGATCGCATAGATCCGTGTTTGGAGTGTAAGATGATCCTCATCTTCCTTCATCTCGATCAGCTCAATGGGATTTCCAAGGTATCGGAATCCGGATTGAGGCAGCCAGTAGCTGTACAGCTCTGAATAACACTCGATTAACGTCCCCCGGTCCTCATAGCAAACCGGCTCATCAAATTCAACCAGGACGTATCTTCCTCCTTTAAACGGAAATCGCTCTTCATCTTCGTCTCCTTTAGCTGATACTGCCAGTCTGCAGTCATAAAAGCTTTTTTCGGGAGGGGTAATATACGGATTGTTTCTCGGTATGCCGATCATCAGCGTGGATGACGAGATCATTTCCCTTGATTTCCCCCAGCGGTAAAGACCTTCCCATACCTCAGGAATCCCTTCAACATACGAGCCGATGTGATAGCGATTAATTGTGTAAGCATCAGGAAGGCGAATCACCTTCACCTTTTTTAAATCGAGCCATTTAAATTCATTATAGGACTCATTCTCCTCGTCTGCTTTCAACTTTCTGCTGAGAACTTTCGATTTCTTGCGATTTGCATACTCTCTTGGGAAACGCTCCAGATAGGCGCCGTTCCTCCAATTTTTCGGGCTCGTTTTAAAATAGTTCGTAAAGGAGTACGTAAAGTAGGATAACGAAGAAAAGCCGCAATTCATGCTGATTTCTGTAATGGAGCGATGCCGCTCATAAATAAGCATATGAGCCGCATGCTCAAGTCTGATCCGCTTTACATACGCAGCTGGCGTTTATCCGATCATCTCTTTAAACAGACGCTGAAAATGAAAGGTGGAGTACGTCGATTTTGAGGCTAAATGCTGCAGGGATAACTCTTCTGTCAGATGCTCTTCTATATAATCAATCACTTTCACCATAAGTCTTTGCTGTTCTTCATGATAAAGCATATGGAATCCTCGCTAACTTTTCGATTGGTTTTGATCATACAGAAAATCCTTAGACTGCACCACAAATTTTTGAATGGGTAAAACAGACCTGCCATCACTGCTGTTTTACCATGAAATCGTTCATTCGGAGAGAAAGTTTGAAGACATGCGGGGTTACGTGAAGTTAACTTTGGATGTGTTTTTTCAAATGGTAAATTTCTTTGTCATGCTCTTGATTTTTGTGCAGCAGATAATCATTATTTTGATTGTTCACGTCTTGTTTTTGAGAGATGTGTTTGAGCATTGACATAATTTCTGCCTGACGCTCATGTTCCATACGGTCAAGCTGCGTATGAACTCCTGTGAATTTTTCTTTAAGCTGCGTGAGGATTCCAGTAAATTGCTCATCATGCTCCTTCAACTGCGTGCGGATTCCAGTAAACTGCTCATTATGTTCATTTAGCTGAGTACGAATTTCAGTAAACTGATCATCATGATTCTGCAAACGCTCATCGATCCCATCAAATCGGTGTTCTACTTTTTCAAAACGGCTTTCCATATTTTTTTGAAGCTCAGCAATCGCTTTTAAAATATCATGTTCCATATTATTACCTCCTTTCTTTTATAGTAGTAGTATAAAATGCCGGAAGATGAAAGTATAGTAGTACATGAAAAGTCCTGCCTCATTAAACCCCATATGGTCTGACCTTTTTACAAACGCAGATTTGCTGAGACCTTTCGATTTCATGCGATTTGCATATCCTCTCAGGAAACGCTCTTGGGAGGCACCTATCCTTCAACTTTTCGTTTTAAAATAGCTTATTACGGACGTCTTCCTAGCTTTTCTGCATAGAATCTCCCATTGATGATCAGACCATTAATACTCAGGAAACTCCAGTCGGGCACCTTTATGGATGTCTTCTGTCCCCGCTTCCAATGCTGTTTGATAGTACCGGCATTTGTGCTCAATCATTTCAATCGTCTTTTTCATTTCTTCTAACTGTGCCTCTACACAGGCCTTTCTTTCAAGAAACATTTCGTAGCGCTGCTGTAATGTAGCATCCCCTTCTGAACACCAGTCGATAAAATGCTTGATTTCTTTTATCGGCATTCCTGTTGACTTGAGGCATTCAATCATTCTCAATGCGTCAAGGTCTTTTTCTTTGAACCGCCTTGTGCCGCTTTCGGTTCTCTCCACAAAGGGAATCAATCCTTCTTTATCATAATAGCGCAAGGTGTAGGCGGTTAAATCGAGAGACTTTGCTGCTTCACTGATGGAATAGGTTTTCATCTATTATCTCCTTTTACACAGTAGATTTCGAGTTAACTATAAGTATTGAAGTGATTCTATCAGCCCCTTTTCACTCTGTCAAAATTCTCAGCATGTTCATTCTTGACCTAGAGTTAACTGTAAGGTTTAGAATGAGGGAAAGGGTCAGGGATCAAAGGGCTTGCTGCCAGGTCCGTTTCTCTTAAACTAACAAGTGGAGGTTTTTATATGGTAACTGCAAAAGCAAGAGCGGTACACGGTCCCGATCAAAATTTTCGTGAAGCTGAACTTAAGCGTCGTGAATTGGACACTACGGATGTACTGATTGAAATTAAATTTGCCGGCATTTGTCATTCTGATATTCATACTGCACATGGCGAATGGGGGGAAGTAAACTACCCTCTAGTTCCCGGACATGAAATTGCAGGAATAGTCACTGATGTAGGAGAAAATGTGACCAAATACAAAGTGGGAGACCGTGTAGGCGTAGGCTGTATGGTGGATTCCTGCGGGGAATGCAAGAACTGCCGTGAAGGAGAAGAACAATATTGCTTAAAAGGAAATATTCCAACGTATGCCGGGACCGATAAATACGGTGAACCGACTCAGGGTGGCTACTCCACACATATCGTGGTTACAGAAGAATTTGTTCTCAGCATCCCTGAAAACATCGGATTAGATGAAGCCGCTCCTTTACTATGTGCGGGTATTACCACCTTCTCTCCTCTCAACCACTGGAACGCTGGACCTGGCAAAAAAGTCGCGGTAGTTGGAATGGGCGGACTTGGCCATATGGCTGTGAAAATTGCTCATGCAATGGGAGCCGAAGTAACGGTTCTTTCCCGCACGCTGAATAAAAAAGAAGACGGTCTGAAATTCGGTGCAAAAAATTACTTCGCGACAAGTGACGAAGCTACTTTTACCGAGCTTGCCGGCACCTTTGACCTGATTATTAATACGGTTAGTGCAAAGATTGATCTGAATGCCTATCTGTCCCTGCTGGCATTGAATGGCTCTCTTGTAAACGTCGGAGCACCTGCAGAGCCGCTGGAAGTCAATGCCTTTTCATTGATTCCTCACCGCCGATCCTTCGCGGGTTCGCTGATAGGCGGCATCCGTGAAACCCAGGACATGCTGAATTTCTGTGCCGAGCACAACATTGCACCGAGCATTGAAATTATCTCGGCTGATGAAATCGATCAAGCGTATAAACGCGTGCTCGATTCTGACGTTAAGTATCGTTTCGTTATTGATATCAGCACGATGTAATCAAGGTGATGGCCAAAAAAAGTAAAGTGAATGGACAAATCACACACAGTCTGAGGAATCACGTATCCTTCCCTGGCTGAAACAAAAGGTCTGCTGCTCATTTAAGGCAGCAGACTCTTTTATATGGACCGTACTTTTTTACATACATAGATCATTTCCGTGCTGTCATTTGTCACAGGCGTTTCGCTCCAGTCCTCATACATTTCAACAATTTCAAACCCATTTGCATAAAGAAGGCGTTCCATTTCTTTCGGAAAGACGTATCGTAAACTGATTTTTGTGCGCTTCTCTTCCGCTATTTCACCGTGACTATTTTTATACCTGCGTATCGTCGTGTAATGCTGAATTTGATTTAAAGCGTCATAGTGACTGATGGTCGAAAGATCCACTTTCCAGTCATCATCCGTATACGTTCTCCAATATTCCTCTGCACTCGGCTGAAGCAGCTCCTCAGCGCTTGGAAACCTTGTCCCGAAAATAAAGATGCCGTCCGTTTCCAAATGCTCATTTATAGAAGAAAGCAAGCCGTCCTGCGCTTCGTTTGTTAAAAAGTGCTGAAAGGAATTGCCAACAGAATAAATTAAATGACTTCTAACGTTTACATGAAGCTTCGTACAGTCCTGCTCGATCCAATCAATGTTCAAGTCCTCGCCCTCTGATTTTCTTTTAGCTTCTTTCAGCATTCTCCGATGAATATCCACCCCTGCCAGACGGTATCCTTTTTGAGCTAAAGGAATGGTTAATCTTCCTGTCCCGCAGGCTATATCGAGAATCGTTCCCTTCGTTTTAGAAGCCCACTTTAACAAAAAGGGCAATTCGGTAAGATAGTGACCATTTTCTTTATCGTATAACGCCGGGTCTTCGTATTCTTCAAAATTATCACGTGTCATGGAATGGCTCCTTATTATTTCGTCTTAGCACCGTCAATTTTATCATATAGACTGACTTTTCTTACTTTTTTACATAAAAAATCCTGTTCTCTCAAGATGAGACAACAGGATTTCCTTTAAAATGCTTTCCGCTGATAAATAAACGTGGTAAATATCCACGACATAGTATAAAACACCACGGCAATAATGGCTGCGCCGGAGTATAAGATCGTGTCGGATGTTTGAGTAAAGAAATTTGTAATTGCCGTAAGATTTTCACCTGCCATTCTTACAATAAAAGGTCCTATACCAGCCCCTATAACGATTAGAAACATGAGGGATGCTGTTATATAGCCCTGTTTTAATATGTAGAACAGGGGAAAGGTAACCGCGCCAAATAGCAAGAAAGCGCCTGCTCCCATACCTACATCTATGGCTGAAAAGTCTTTGCTGAATAGCAGCATTGCAATGCTTGATAACCCGATGGCCGCTGCCATGAAGAAAAGAGCGCCAAGATAGCGTGCTGCTATAATTTCTTTACGTGTATACGGCAGCGAATTCAAGAGGATATTCACGTCCGATTTTTCATCATAGGCGTACGCATTAAAAGGCACGTAAATACTGGCTATAAAAAAGGTCAGGATCGGGTGTGCATCCAATAAAATAAAGAACAAAGCAAAAGGAACAAAGAGCAAAATTAATTTCTTCTGCAGGATCACGTCACGTCTGATCAGATTAAGCATAGCTTTTCCTCCCTTTTGTATAAAACATAATATCCTCAAGCGTAGCCCGTTCGATCATGACGGAGGAGCCAAATACTTCTCTTACTTCATTTACATTATCCGTCAGAGCTTCAAAGCCCGTCGATGCACGTTTAACATGCACGAAGGATCTTTCCGTATCACGGTCCAGCAGATCGGTCCAGCCCTTTACAAGTGCGTAGGTTTCAGACACCTCGTGAACCGTTTGATTAAACACGAGTTCTCCGCGATTTAAAAAGGCAATATAATCCGCTATCCGCTCAAGATCCGTTGTGATGTGGGTGGAAAACAGAATCGTCCGTTTTCCGTCAAGCATCAGCTCCTGCAAAAGATCGAGCAGCTCCCGCCTGAAAACCGGATCCAGCCCCGCTGTCGGTTCATCCATAATAATCAGTTCTGCCTCATGTGACAGCGCAATTGCAAGGGAAGCCTTCATCTGCATGCCTTTTGAAAAGGTTTTAATCGGTTTTTTAAGCGGCAGCTCAAACATTTCCACATACTGATAAAACAACCGGTCATCCCAATGCTTATAGGCCGGTCCGACGATTCTCTTAATATCCTTTAAATTCAAACCTTCAAAAAACACATTGCCATCGTAGACAAAGCCAATCCGTTCTTTAATCGCTTTTTCATGGGACGCGTAGTCCTGTCCAAACACGTTCACATTCCCCGTGTCAGGCTGGATTAAATTCATGATCAGCTTTAGAGTCGTCGACTTTCCCGCTCCATTGGCTCCGATCAATCCTGTCACATACCCTTGCTTTACCTGCAAATTCATCGTCGGAATCGAAAAATCCTTATACGTTTTCGTTACATTCTGTAAATCAATCACATGCTCCATCCCATTCACTCCCTGTATAAAATGTCCAGCAGCTCTTTCAGTTCTTCAAGGGACAGTCCAATCTCACGGCTGTTTGAAATGACCGCAGACAGCTGCTCCTCAATCACCTTCAGCTTCTTTTCCCTGATAACCTCTAAGTTCTGCTCTGCGACAAACGAGCCTTTGCCGACAACAGAATAAATGAATCCCGCTTTCTCAAGCTCCTCGTAAGCACGCTTCGTCGTAATCACGCTGATGTGCAAATCCTTTGCAAGCTGACGGATCGAGGGCAGCGCTGCCCCCTCCTCGAGCTCACCTGCCAAAATAGATGACTTTACCTGGTTAGCAATTTGCTCGTAGATCGGCTCCTTTGAACTATTGGAAATTAAAATCTGCATGGGAATCCCTCTTCATCATTAATGATATAGTGTATATATACTTTATATACAATATACACAGACAGAAAAAGAAACGCAATGATTTATTTAAAATAATGGCATTGTTAAAGATTAAATGTTGTTTTCCAATACAACAAAAGAGACCGGGACAAAAAATGTCTCAGCCTCTTTGACCGGTTCGCTGCACTGCAGGTGGACGCTTTCCGCAGGGACGGCGCTGAGCCTATCCAGGACGTTGTCCTGAAAAGTCTCAGCTTGCCGTCATCTCCTGCTGGAGTCGCCACCTTCCGTTACGCTCACCTCTTACTATTGAGAATTACTGTCTCTTTTTTATAAACTTTTTTGAGTTTCGTTCTAACCTCTTTTCGTTGTTTTATGGCTTCTTCAACTAAAGCACCCTTTACTTCAACAAGAGCAGCCACTAAACCTGCTTAGATAAGTAGCTGTATCTCTTTAAAATTCGCCACCCCTTAGTTAAATAAGGTTTCGTTATTCATACCCATCTTTTCAAGACATTTGTTTAGAACATTTTTATCGATTTGATTTACTACATAATATTTTTCTTTATAGATGGCTCGAATTGCTACACGAATTTCTGCCTCGGTGATTTCAATTCTTTGTTGATTCTTAATAAAAAGATTTAATGGTACATTTATATCCCCAAGATGTAATGGTGGTTGTAAGTAATCAATTCTTTCATATTGCTTATAATTATTTCTTTCAAAGAATCTGTTTCTTTTAATACAGTCCTCTTTTTCTTCTTTCGTATGTACCATTTCTTGTGTTTCTGTTTCTAATATTATTGCTTTAAGCTGCTTGTTTCCTGCTAACACGGCATCTTTATTTAATAATTCTTCCAATTTTAATAATGTTTTTGCCCCTAAGCCTTTACCTCGTACAAAAGGATCATTAACTATATAAACTATGAATCCTATATTTGCTTCAGCGAAATAGTGTCCTGTTGCAAAAGAAACGAGCTGTTCCCCTTCAAACCCAACTAAGAACCGAAAATTATTCGGCTTTTTATTTCTCGCATACTCTATACTATTTACAAAAATACTATGTGACTCTCTTACTTCAATAGGAAATGCTTGGTCATATAACTCAAAGACCCTATCTAAATGTGTTAAATTTTCGAGTGTTATTTCATCCCATTTTATCGCCATAACATTACCACCTTTTTTATAAAAACATATTAAATTGTACCAGGTAGCTCGAACAAAGAAAGCAAATCTTGTTGTACTAACCTGCCCCGTTAGTTTAATAACAAGTGGCGTTTTTACGATAAACCTTCATCTCATATTCGCACCATTCTTCTTTTAACTTATTCAAATGGGTTACCTTCCAGGGGTTGAAGAAAGTTTGTCCATTTTTATTAAAGAAGAGGTTATTGTCAATATGGTAAGACGCGTGCTGAATGACTTCTTCATCATTGACCCAGGTAATAACGTCTCCTTTTTTTATTTCATCGTTTATTGGTAAAAAGTTTGCTCTTTCCAAACCAATCATAAATGTATTAGGGTGAACCCACTCTCCAATTATCCACTCTTGTCCCGTAACAGCAAATAAAGTGGCGGATAAACAATTACTTCCCGCCTCTGTTGGAAATTTATTAGCATACTTTTTTATGTGTGCAGGAGTCTGTTCTGGAATATCAAAATTGGTCCAGCTATCCCATAGTTGAGCATACTCTTTTATTGCACTCTCTTTGATTTTATAGGGAAGTTTCGTCCAAATATTCTGTTGTATGATTAAGAACCTGTCCATTTTCTCCTCAACAATGTACTCCTCAGGAAGTGAGCTTGTAGAAGAAAATAATGACACGGGAAAGATTAAACCTCTTTCCATTTTATATTGGATGTTAAGTACTTCCCGCTTCCTTTGCTCAGGCAGGTTTGTTATCCAATCAGGTTGTGCCACAATAACTAACTTAGCCTTCTCTGAAATTTGCCAATACAGATAACTATTGACCATTTGAATTTCCTTATAGGCTGGATGGTTGAAAAATTCTTCTCTTGGAACAACTAAGACTTCCCTTAAGCACTCTGATAACTTTTTTAAATCTTCTTCTATGAAAAATAAGTCTTTTTTGGGTGATGGTTCCATTTTAAATGTCATCTTTACCCCATCTTTCTTTCAACTCTTTTTTCTTCTTCAAACAGTACTGCTTATTTACTTTAACAATGACGGCTGCATATTCAGCAATCGTCACCGTCAATGTTAGTCAGGCATTTCTCTTCGTTTATGACGACACTAAATGAAATATTAAGTTTATCCCAAACCCAAGCCTGAAAAACCTTATCAATTTTTAGCTTTAATGTATTATCATCTACGTCTGCATCAATACCTAACTCTTCAAGAGTAAATGTTTCTGTCGCCTCTGTACCTTCATAACTTGAACTATTAAAAGAAAAAGTGACTCTTTTCCTCATTTGTATCCCCCCATTATTATCACTATATTACTCAAATTAATCATTTATATTTTTCTCTCTTACTCCACTAACCTGCCCCGTTAGTTAAATAAGTAATAGGATTATCTCGTGAACGTAGACAAACTATTTATATCCTGTGTTTCGATAACCGGGATTAAATTACCTTTATTATCATCGTGTATTTGTGATTCAAATATCAACCACGACCTTTAACATAGCTAAAATAAATACAAAAAAATGCATAAGCAATTACTCCCCATGCATGGTAGGTTGATTTAGTTCCTCTTCAACCTTCAGTGTATATCCTGCTGTTCTCTAAAAAGTTTAGCTAAGTCAAAATTCAATCAATAATAATATGCTGAAAGTCAATCATTCTTTTATCTTTGCGAAAGCTGTCAGGTGACATTCCAATCATCTTTCTGAACACTTTACTAAAGTAGTTAGCATTTGCATATCCGGTTTCTACCGCAATTTCTTGTATTGGTTTATTGGTCGTAATTAAAAGCTCCATAGCTTTTTTTATACGTGTTTTCGTCAGGTATTGAATGGGAGTTGTTTTTAAATATTTTTGAAATTTGTTGGTGAAGTAATACTTGGAGAGGGCTGCCCGTTTTGTAATGTCTTCAAGGGACAGCGGTTGGTCATAATGCGTTTCGATAAAGCGGACAGCTTCACGAAGATCATCCGGCAGGTTAAGGTTGGTGCTGCTCATCCCCAGTGAATAGCGGTAGAGCTCCATAATGAATTCGTATCCTTGAGCTGACGAGATAAACGTGTCACGAATGCCTTGTCTTACAGCAAATTGATAAATTTTACGAAGAGAAAAGATGAGGGGATCATCAGCCCCTATCTTCATGACCATTCCAAACTGGTCTATTATTTGACTCCAGCATTCTTGCGCTTTCGACCCCTCAAGCGTAATAAAGAGAAATTCCCAGCCCGGACTTTCCTCAGGAAGATAATAGCAATGTTCCCCCGGTACTTTAACGATAAAGGCCTCACCGGGCTTAACGGTGTATGTACTTTCTCCAGCTTGAAGATGTCCATAGCCGCTAATGGTATATTGAAAAATGCAGGTATTGTGATCATTATGGCGAAATCGGCCATCCCAATAATAATCTGTTGAGGTCCTCTTTTCAAAACCTATGGATTTAATTCGGACCGCTTCAGTCAACGGTTCTTTTGGAATGTGATAGGCAAAGCTATTGTGGATTTCATCCTTTTTATAGAGCAATATATTACCCACTTCCCCATTTTATTTACCATTGTTGTCCAAATGAAAGCGTTGTATTATTTGGTATAAGATTTACCTTAATGAATATGGAGTAAATAATCAACTGAAAATAGGATGGGAGGGTCACAATGAAAAAGATTACATTCATCGGAGCCGGAAGCACGATTTTCACTAAAAATGTATTGGGGGATTGCATGCTGTCACCTGCTCTGCAGGAATTTGAATTTGCCCTATTTGATATCGATCCAGACCGTCTTTCAGAATCTGACGTGCTATTGAATGCGTTGAAAAAGACAGTAGGAGCAGACGTGACGATTAAGACCTACACAGACCGTAAAGAAGCACTGATGGGGGCAAAGTATGTAATCAACGCCATCCAGGTTGGCGGCTATAAACCGAGCACCGTCATTGATTTTGAGATTCCAAAAAGATTTGGTCTGCAGCAGACAATCGCTGATACGATCGGCATTGGAGGACTATTTCGAGCACTGCGCACCATTCCGGTTATGCTGGACATCGCCAAGGACATGGAAGAGGTTTGCCCCGATGCCTGGCTATTAAACTACACCAATCCTATGGCCGCCTTAACGGGAGCAATATCCCGCTATACGAAGGTAAAAATGGTTGGTTTATGCCACAGCGTACAAATATGCACGAAGGATTTATTAAGAGACCTCGAAATTCCTTATGAAAACATTGAAGAGCGCATTGCCGGAATCAATCATATGGCCTGGCTGCTTGAAATTAGATCAAATGGCAAAGACCTTTATCCTGAAATTAAAAAAAGAGCGAAAGAAAAACAAAAAACAAAGCATCATGACATGGTTCGTTATGAATTAATGGACAAGTTCGGTTTCTATGTAACTGAATCTTCTGAGCATAACGCTGAGTATCATCCCTATTTTATAAAATCGAACTATCCTGAACTAATTGACAGATTTAATATTCCGCTGGATGAATACCCGAGGCGCTGCGAAGCACAGATTAACGGCTGGCTGAAAACAAAAGAAGACCTCCTGCATGAAAAGAATTTAACGCATGAACGGTCCAAGGAATATGGTTCCCGAATCATTGAAGCCATGGAAACAAATGTCCCCTTCGTGTTTGCCGGCAATGTACTAAATACGGGAGGACTCATTTCCAACCTGCCGGAAAAAGCAGTGGTAGAAGTCCCGTGTATTGCCAACCGAAACGGTGTTACACCGGCTTATATGGGTGAGTTGCCGGAACAGCTCGCGGCACTCAACCGAACAAATATTAATACGCAGCTCCTAACCATTGAAGCCGCTATGACCCAATCAACCGAAAAAATCTATCAGGCTGCCCTGCTGGACCCTCATACTGCAGCTGAACTTTCTATGGATGCCATTATTCGTTTATGTGATGAATTAATTGAAGCGCATGGGGATATGCTTCCTTCTTATAAAAAATAAAAGCGAGTCCGGGACAAACGACCGGTTCACTGCGCTTCAGGAGGACGCTTTCCGCAGGGACGGCGCTGAGCCTTCTTGAGCTTTGCCCTGCGAAGTCTCAGCTTGCCGTCATATCCTGCTGGAGTCGCCACCTTCCGCTCCGCTCACCTCTTTCTAATATAAATAGTTCTCCTCTTACATTAGGTCTCTTTCTATATTTAACTATTGGCAATTATAGACTACAATACAAATTATGGATATAACACTCTCGAAATAAGTTCATAAGGTAGGATGTGCCCTAAATGCCAATAGGAAAGAGAAAGCAATTTGAATACATAAAAACGATTCCAGTAACGATAAGTTTTATACTAATCTATATAATCTTCACGCTTTGTGCCTTATTGCTTGGAGGCTACGATGAAGAAGTTCGTATACGATTAGGCGCTTATGACTGGCAATTAGTCCATGAAGGACAAGTATGGCGCCTCTTTACGTATTCACTTGGGCATATGAGTTTATTTCATCTTATAATTAATCTCCCCTTTATGTTCTTCTTTGCTCGACCTTTAGAAGAAATGATGGGTAGTTTTAAATTTATGGTAAGTTGTATCGCACTAAGTATTTTTGCTGGGATGATTATTCATTTATTTTCTGACTACCCTTCTCCATTAGCAGGTTCATCCGGGTTAGGATTCGGCTTTCTTGGTGTTTTCCTTGTCTTACTTTTTTTAAGACCGGAATATTTTACGACCTATCAAAAAGCAATGATTTCCCTATTCATTATTCTGGCTTTTGCAGGAACGTTTTTTATAGCTGATATCAGCAAGGCAGGACACATCGGGGGATTCATAGGGGGTACTATATTTTCTATTTTCTTTTTACGTACGAGGTTACTGCTCAAGAGGAACTCTGAAACAGAAGCTTTCCAGCGTTAGTCAGCTTCCTCACTCAGCTCGAAAGGATCTTCACATAAACCCCTGCCACCGCTATTTTATATGCTTCCTTCTGCATCTTCTCGACATTTTTCGACACTTCTGATGCAGAAATAATTTGTCCGTTAATGAAAACAAAAGGGTCAAGCAAGCGAAGCTTATTCTTTCTATGTAGATCAAATTGCGCCTTGTCTTCTCGTACCCGGACATTTGGATGGATTTGATTCAGCAGATTCAGTAATTCCCTGTCATTTGTTGCTCGAATCTTAGCAAGCACATCTTCATCCCTGCCGAGAAAGTCCTCTGCTGTAAGAACATGTTTAGTTAAAGCGAGCTTTAGAAGATTTGCCAGTCTGTCATTGCTGTAGATGTTTAATGGATTCATAAAGAAACCTATGACCTCTTTAAAGTAGGTTTCAACGATCCATTCGGCTGATTCGATGCTTTGAAGGAACATTTCCCCCTCCAAAACTTTTACGTCCTGCAAAAAGCGGCTGATTTCTGTTAACGTAATATGGCCGTATCGGTACATATCCCGCAGCGTATAATCCACGCGGTCCGCACACAGCTTTGGGGCAGGCTGTTCAAGCAGCGTCCACTGACTGTCATCCAGCAGGATATCTTCATAATGATAGCCATGCTTCGCCAAAATAGACGGAATGACCGACTCTTTTACAACAGATGTATAGATCTTTTCATGATAATCCTCTGCCTGATTTTCAAAAACTGCATCCACCACATGTGAAAAGGCGGTATGCGATACATCATGCAGCATACCGGCAATCTGCTCCTCCAGGGATCCATCAAGCAATCGGATCAGCAGCATCACACCAACAGAATGCTCATATCGGGTGACGTTCCAATTTTCATTTACCATGTAGCCTGCCCCTCCCTGGTGAACCCCTTTCAGCCGCTGAACAGGTTCACTGAGGATCAGCTCTTCTAAGACCTTTTCTACAGTAAAAGCACCATATAAATCATCTTTTATATACATGGCTTCCCCCCACTCTTTCCACCTGCTGCAGAACTTTTCCATCAAAAGTCAGCTTATAGATGTCCGGCATCGCTAGTTTCCGCCAGAACTCCACATCATACTGCTCACTAAAATAGTTCATAATCAGCACCATAATGTTTCCATGTGTGCCGATTGCGACATGCTGCCCGGGGTGTTTTTCAAGCACCTCAAACAGTGCCTGAACGCCTCTTTGTTGAGCAGTCACGTTTGATTCCCCACCTTCCCATGAAAACGCCGCATTCTCCCAAACTTTTAAAATCGCGTATTGAAAGTCTTCGATAGGTTTGTCAGAAAGCAGCCGTTCCCTGAAGTCTTCAACGATGTTAATCTCTTTTTCTATATACTGAGCAATTCCTTCAACGGTCTGAATCGCGCGTTTATATGGGCTTGAAATCACTGTATCTATCTTCTCCAATTTTAATAGCGAAGTCACCCTGACTGCATCTTCCTTTCCTCTTTCGGATAAGGGTCGGTTCAGCTCATCTGGCGAGTAAATGGAATGGGCGTGTCGGACTAAATAGATGGTTGTCAACATTCATGCACTCCTATCCAGTATATTTCAGAAAAAAGGGGCATTTATTCTTGATATGGAAAGTAAAAAAGCTCAGGCATTCACCCAAAAGTTTACTTTTTGACGGTGTATCAATTCTGGGTAAGAGGGGAGCGGAGCGGAAGGTGGCGACTCCTGCAGGATTTGACGGCAAGCTGAGACTTTACAGGGCAGGGCCCTGAAAAGGCTCAGCGTCGTCCCTGCGGAAAGCGTCCACCTGAAGCGCAGAGAACCGGTCAAAGAGCCTGAGCCACTTATGGTCTAGACTCTCAATTTAATGTAAATTACTCAACGGATCATCCACTTAATGCTCAAGCTTAATCCTTCTTCTCGTCTGCTCAATTTTATTTTCTAGTTTTAACTGCTCTGTGTGCGACAGGCCAGCTGGTTTTTTGGGTATAAACAGGGGTTGAATCCTAGATAGGAAAAAATAATAATGTTTTTCATCTTCTGATACACGTATGATTCCATCCCAGCGGAACTCAAGTATTGAATAGTTCATTTTTCTTACCAGTGAATGATCATCTATTTTAAATTCAGCCTGGCCGATGGCATGATCCATATTTGGCATGCTGACCTGTCTGCGTAAATTCTTAACCATGCTTTTTTCAATAAGCTCAGGAAACAAGACGCCAATCAGCACAATAATGATCACGGACGCAATCAAACCAAGCATGGTGTTAAAAAATCCATAAATCACCATGAGCAAAATGGAGAGAACCATGCCAAGAATTGAAGCCCTCTTTTTGATTTTTCTAAGTTCTCCGCTTAGCTTCAGCCTCTTGACCTGCATCTTCAAGTAATCATCTGTTGTATGTTCGGTTGTAAATGTAATTTTATTTTCGATTTCACTCTTCCTTTCTCAAAGCTTTTCCTGTTAAATTTACCATAGATTCACCTCCCATTGCACGGGAACAACGGATTGATTTCTACTTTATTCTGGAGATTTCCAGATTCATAACTCACAGCCGAGGGGGCAGCAAAATGAACAATCACCACTTTATTGAAGTTGTGTTTGAAAATCTGGAATCGATTATCCTGAAAGCAGACCGGTTTCAAAAACTGACTTTTGATTCACTCCGAAAAGTGGAGAATAGCCGGGAACATTATGATGTATTTAATGCAGATGTTGTTCATTTCCAAATCAGTACGAAAGACGAGTCTAAGCTAAACTACAATTCAGAGGAGCAGCCGGAACCACTTGGCATGTATACAGCCAACCCGGTCAGCAACCGCGTCCACGACCGCCCTGAAATACTTGGACGTCTTTTGAACTTTCATGATATTACGTCCCTTGATTTTCTGGACGATCAGGAGAATATGCTCTCGAGTGTGCGTGTACCATGGAGTGAAAAGGATGAAATGGTGAATGAATATATGGAGGTTCAGATCGAGCCGGGGTATGTGGACGTGAAAGTTCGTAAAAAAACAGCGTAACCAGTGAATCACTGGTCATGCTGTTTTTTTGCATCCATATCCAAGAGTCCTTTACTCTAAATACTTATCCTTCAACGCGTCACTGCCAATGCCGCCTGCTACCATCAATATAAGCGGTAGAAAGTTTGCCATGAATCTCGGTACCCCTTCGAATATGAGGAATTGGGTTCCCAAAAAGTAATTCAATGCAATAATGAATATTTTTGAGACGAGCAGAAAAGCCCCGACTAAAAACATACTGTCAAACAACAGCTTCCATCTTGGATGCGCCAATTGCTTGCTGTCCTTAATCACTTTTTCTTTCAATTCTGCATCACTCCTTAATAGTTCATCGATCGTAATGCCAAATAGATCACTAAGATCCATGATTACCTCAATGCTAGGGTAGTTTTTTCCTGTCTCCCATTTTGAGACGGACTGACGGCTGACGTGAATCTTTTCGGCAAGCTCTGCCTGAGACCACCCCTTTTTTTCTCTTTCACTTTTTAACCGTTCACTAAAAATCATGTAATTCAACGCCTTTCTTTACAAATTCAGTATGTATGGATCGAGCAAATGAAGTAAAGCGAGTTATGCGCGCACCAAGGCGCAACCTGTCGTTGCACCCCGAAATATCCTTATGTATAGGATGATTTTACACCGTTCGCATCATTTTAAATACGTACTCATCTTTTCAAACTGGAATTTCTTTTTAAAAGTTTGCATTGATTATGTGGCCAAGGGAATCATTGCCACGAAAGCTCGTCCCCTTGCACTTTTAACGAGATCCCAGTAAAGTAGATACTGATTGAAGTTTTGTGTTTTTACTCGTCATTTAAATAAAGGCAAATCATATATTATTTCCGGGAACATGTTTCCCTTTAAAGAAAGGGTTCAGATAGATTATGAAAGATAATTTTTGGCTTGAGCTGCCGCGTCCGTTTTTTGTACTGGCGCCCATGGAAGCCGTGACGGATGTTGTGTTTCGTCACGTGGTAAGTGGAGCAGCAAGGCCTGATGTGTTTTTTACAGAGTTTACGAATTCAGAAAGCTACTGTCATCCAAAAGGAAAAGACAGCGTGAAAGGCCGCCTGACGTTCACTGAAGATGAGCAGCCAATGGTTGCCCACATTTGGGGTGATAAGCCTGAGTATTTCCGCCAAATGAGTATTGGAATGGCGGAAATGGGCTATCGCGGCGTGGATATTAATATGGGCTGTCCTGTACAGAACGTAGCAGCGAATGGAAAGGGCTCCGGGCTGATCCGGCATCCGGAAGTGGCAGCAGAAATCATCCAGGCTGCTAAAGCAGGCGGACTGCCCGTCAGCGTGAAGACCCGTCTCGGCTATACGGAAGTGGACGAATGGCGCCACTGGCTGAAGCATATTTTAGAACAGGATATTGCCAATCTTTCTATTCATCTGCGCACGAAAAAAGAGATGAGCAATGTCGACGCACATTGGGAGCTGATTCCGGAGATCAAAAAACTCCGTGATGAAGTGGCACCTCAAACGCTTTTGACGATTAATGGTGATATCGCTGACCGTCAAATGGGCCTTGAGCTCGCCGAAAAATATGGCATAGACGGCGTAATGATCGGACGCGGGATTTTCCAAAATCCGTTCGCGTTTGAAAAGGAAAAGAAAGAGCACACGAGCGAAGAGCTTCTTGACCTCCTTCGTCTGCAGCTTGATCTTCATGACAAGTATTCAAAAGAGCTTGAACCTCGTCCATTTAAACCGCTTCGACGCTTTTTCAAAATCTACGTACGCGGATTCCGCGGCGCAGGTGAACTGAGAAACCGGCTGATGGAGACGGAAACAACCGACGAGGTCCGTGATTTGCTGAACGAATTTATGGCGAAGAATGGCATGAAAGAAGAAGAAGGATTTTCAGTTTCGTAAGTTTGTGGAAGCTGGGATATAGCAGTGTAACGGAGAAAACTGAGGCAATATCAATAGGTAGTATGAGGTGAGCGGAGCGGAAGGCGGCGACTCCAGCAGGATTTGACGGCAAGCTGAGATTATACAGGGCAAGGCCCTGGAAAGGCTCAGCGCCGTCCCTGCGGAAAGCGTCCGTCTGAAGCGCAGTGAACCGGTCAAGGATCCTGAGACACATTTGTCTCAGGATTCTTTTTTAAACTCCTTGCACATTTGCTCCTGACGATCATTACTTCTAAATATATTTTCAGTATACTATTTTTCTTATTGAGCCAGTGTACGCTTGTTTTTTGGTCCTTATTTCACCCAATTCAATATGCTTCTTTCTAAATATTTTGTTGACAATGATTGAGGAAGCCTTTACATTAATGATAATGATAATTGTTATCAATTAAAAAGAGATAGAGGAAGTGTAGAGGCAATGAGTAGAAAAAGAAGATCTTCATTCGTTACCGTATCCATGTCAGCGATGCTGATGCTTGCGTTGGCTGCATGTTCAGACGATACAGCCACAGAAGAAACAGAAGCTTCAGGAGATTCCAATACAGAAACTTCAACGGAAGAATCATCAGCCGAGTACCCGATTACGATTGAGCACGCGCTTGGTGAAACGGTTATCGAAGAAAAACCGGAACGTGTGGCGACCATTGCCTGGTCCAATCATGATGTTGCGCTTGCACTTGATGTCGTGCCTGTTGGTTTTTCTGCCGCAAACTATGGTGTGCAGGACGACAGCGGCATGCTGCCTTGGACAGCTGAGAAGCTTGAAGAACTGGGCGGAGAAACGCCAACGATTTTTCAGGACACAGACGGTCTGGACTTTGAAGCCGTTGCAGATACAAATCCGGATGTAATCCTTGCTGCATACTCAGGCATTACGCAGGAGGAATATGACACATTAAGCGAAATTGCACCGGTTGTAGCTTATCAGGAAGGTCCATGGGTAGCTTCATGGCGCGAGCAGGTTACTTATAACTCAATGGCTATGGGACTTGCAGAAGAAGGCGAACAGCTTATTGCTGAAACAGAACAGCTCATTGCTGAAAAAGTGGAAGAGCACCCGGAAATCAAAGGAAAAACCGGAGCATTTCTCAGCTTGAATGCTGCTGATCTTTCTTCATTCTTTATCTACTCACCAGGAGATCCGCGAGGCGAATTCCTGACAGAGCTTGAAATGGAATACCCGGAAAGCATCACAAGCCAAATGACGGACCCTAACAGCTTTTATATCGAAGTAAGTGCTGAAAATGCCGATATGCTGAATGATGCAGATGTATTAGTCTCTTACGGAGATGAGAACACGCTTGAAGCCCTTCAAAATGATCCGATCTTTGGAAAGGTGCCGGCCATTGAAAGAGGCTCTGTCGTTATCATTGGAGATAACACACCGCTAGCTGCAGCCGGAACACCAAGCACGCTTTCGATTGAATACTCCATTGACGAGTACTTAACGCTCATGTCAGAAGCTGTAAGCAAGCTCGAGTAGCATGAATGATCTTTCCGTAACAGAACAAAAGCAGTGGCGTGCACCAAAGAATTTTATTAAACTGCTGATTCTCTCCCTTGTGTTATTTGGAATCTGTGTCGTTGCCTCACTCGCTTTTGGGTCGCGAATCGTCGGATGGAATGAAATTATGAATGGTTTATTCTATCCGGACGTCGAGACTCATGGGGCAAATGTGGTTCGTCAGCGAATTGCCAGAACCATTTTTGGCTTTATGTGCGGAGCTGCACTTGGGGTATCGGGGGCTTTACTGCAGTCTGTCACCCGCAACCCCATTGCAGACCCGAGCATCTTAGGTGTAAACACGGGAGCAGCCCTGTTCGTCGTATGCGGCATTTCCTTCTTTAATATCGGCAGTGCCAGTCAATACATCTGGTTTGCCCTTGCAGGAGCCATCATAACGGCCATATTTGTATACGGAATCGGTTCAATGGGTCGTGGCGGTGCCACGCCCCTTAAACTGGTTTTAGCGGGGGCTGCAACAAGTGCAGCCTTGTCATCGCTTGTCATGGCGATTATGATCCCCCGTTCAAGTGTCATGGACCAATTCAGATTTTGGCAGGTAGGGAGTGTGGGTGCAGGTAACTGGGATTCTATTTCTCTCTTTACCCCTTTCCTGGTGATCGGTATACTAATTGCGATTTTCACAGCTCCGGCATTAAATGCATTGGCTTTAGGGGATGAAGCGGCAAAAGGATTAGGTGTTCAAACTGATACACTTAGACTGATTGCAGCGTTTGGCGGCGTGGTGCTGTGCGGTGTCACAACGGCGCTTGCCGGCCCCATCGGATTTATCGGATTACTGGCCACTCATGTCATTCGACTGATTATTGGACCTGATCTGCGGTTTGTGATTCCGCTGTCCGCCATATCCGGAGCCATCATCTTAAGTATGTCAGATGTCACCGGACGAATTCTTGGAAGTCCCGGTGAGCTTGAAGTCGGCGTTGTGACCGCGTTTATCGGGGCGCCAATTTTAATTTTGATTACCATGAAAGCGAAGATGCGTGCATTATGATAAAGCCATCGATTTACCCTATATTGTCAGGAAGAACGAAACGAAAACGACGATTTTTATTCGTCACAACACTTTTATCAGTCATTGCTTTTGCTCTTTGCTCGACCATGCTGATGCTTGGCAACACCATTTACCCCGTTTCAGATGTGGTGCGCGTATTGCTTGGTGAGCAGGTTAGCGGAGCTTCCTTTGCAGTGGGCACGATCCGGCTGCCAAGAATGATCGCAGGCGTGTTTGCCGGTTTTGCATTTGGTGTGGCAGGCCACGTTTTTCAGACCATGCTGCGAAATCCGCTGGCGAACCCAAATGTAATCGGCATTACCGCTGGATCCAGTGCTGCTGCAGTGTTCAGTATCATTGTGCTGCAGGCAAGCAATACATTTACTTCCATTGCGTCTATTGCCGGCGGGCTCGTCACAGTGACTGTAATATTTCTATTATCAAGAAGCACTTCCTTTTCCGTTGGCCGTTTAATTTTAATCGGCATTGGGATTCAGGCGATGCTGAATGCGGTCGTTTCCTATTTACTGTTAATTGGCCAGCAGCATGATATCCCTACGGCCATGAGGTGGCTGACCGGCAGTCTGAACGGCGCAAAAATGGAAGGTCTTTATCCGCTGATTCTTACCGTGCTGATCTTTGCACCCATTATTATTGCGCTTGGAAAACGACTTGATATGCTGGAGCTTGGCGAACAGGCCGCTACATCCCTTGGCGTTGATACAGATAGAACACGATTATTCCTTATCATCAGCTCTGTCCTGATTATTGCGCTCGCTACTGCTGTGACAGGACCAATCGCCTTTATTGCCTTCCTTTCAGGTCCGATCGCAAAAAGACTCGTGGGCGCCGGTTTTTCAGGCATCGTCCCGGCAGGTCTGGTTGGCATCATCTTAGTTCTGGCATCGGATCTGGTCGGGCAATTCGCCTTTACAGCGAGATATCCGGTCGGGGTTATCACTGGAATCATTGGCGCACCGTACCTGATCTACTTGCTTATCAGAATGAATCAAAAAGGAGACTTATAATGAAATCGACACATGCTTTTAAAGCGGACCATATCACTGCCGGATACGACCAGACGACGATTCTTCATGATGTCAATGTTTCCATTCCAAGCAATAAAATCAGTATTATCATCGGCGCAAACGGCTGCGGCAAATCCACCCTGCTTAAAACGATGGCTAGACTAATCAAGCCGGTTTCCGGACAAGTAACGATCGGAGGAAAACCGATTCACAAAATCCCGTCGAAACAGCTGGCGCGGGTATTGGGGCTTCTGCCGCAAACTCCGATCGTACCAGAGGGCATCACGGTTGCAGATCTCGTTGGCCGAGGAAGATTTCCCCACCAGAAATTTTTAAAAGGCTGGTCAAAGGAAGATTATGAAGCGGTAAGTGAAGCAATGGACATCATGAACATAACTGAGTTTGCCGACCGTCACATCGACGAACTTTCAGGCGGTCAAAGGCAGCGTGTCTGGATCGCCATGGCACTGGCTCAGCAAACAGACATCCTGTTCCTGGACGAACCAACCACGTATCTCGATATCACCTACCAGGTTGAAATACTGGATCTTTTAA
Source organism: Jeotgalibacillus proteolyticus (assembly GCF_050107735.1). Taxonomy (GTDB): domain Bacteria; phylum Bacillota; class Bacilli; order Bacillales; family Jeotgalibacillaceae; genus Jeotgalibacillus; species Jeotgalibacillus proteolyticus_A. Next base: position 115,398 of record NZ_JBNILO010000009.1, on the reverse strand, counting down.
CTGACCTGAACCGGAAATATGGCACCACGATCGTCATGGTGCTGCACGACATCAATCTGTCTGCACGCTATGCGGACCATATTTTTGCACTCCATGAAGGACAGCTTGTTGCAGAAGGCCAGCCATCTAAAATTATCACCAGCTCATTGATCGAAAACATCTTCGGTCTGAACTGCACCGTCATTAACGACCCGATTTCCGGATCACCCTATGTCATTCCGATTGGACGGCATCACTCTAAATTGAGAAAGCATTCCTAACTTAAGAAAATCCCGCCATAGAACGTGAAAAAACCCACTATCTTGGGATGGTTCAGCTCTCTAGAAATAAAAGTTGCACGACATCTGCCATTCTTTTTATACTTGAGTGTCGCGAAACAAGTATAGATTGGAGATGCGTGCACTTTTACTGTATTAAGGTGTTTGCCCTGTCTTTTGAGTATGGTTCATGGTCCACCCCCACTTCCATCCTTCCCCCCTTAAATTATATTTTCTATCAATAAGCTTTATAAAGCTCATATTTTTATTCATTTTGTGAACCCCGCGGACATATGTATTTGCTCATTTGTGACACGGTGTCATTTTCAATTGACATATGACACCGTGTCATATAGAATAAAAATATAGAGATGTGACACAGTGTCACAACAGAGGTGAAAAGGATGCAAAAAGAGTTTTCTAATTTGGATCGACTAAAAAAACTGACATTAGAATTACAAAATCAAGGCGTCAAAGCATCTATTTGTAAAAAACCGTCACGAAACCACGCCATGTAAGATAGATTCTTCAGAGAGAGGAATGGAGAAATGGATGTACAAGAAGTAAGCAGCGGGAAACAAATGAAGGAATTAAAAAATGAACTGGTCCGTTTTATGATGCTGTATAAGTTTGCGTTAGATGAATTAAACACAAAGATTGATATCCTAAAACAGGAGTTCCATTACATTCACGACTACAACCCAATCGAGCATGTCACATCACGAATCAAATCTCCTGAAAGCATTATAAAAAAAGTCCATAAAAAAGGATATTCATTTACTTTGCCTCATATTAAGGAAAACATTAAAGACATCGCAGGAATACGAATAACCTGCTCGTTTATTTCTGATATCTATGAGCTCAGCAATATGCTTCAAAACCAGCAGGACATTAAGATATGTGAAGTAAAGGATTACATTAAAAACCCCAAACCGAATGGTTATCAGAGCCTCCATCTATTACTAGAAGTTCCTGTCTTTATGTCTGACAGAGTGGAAAATGTCTGTGTTGAAGTTCAAATCAGAACAATTGCTATGGATTTTTGGGCCAGCCTGGAGCACAAAATTTACTACAAATATAACAAAGAAGTTCCTCAGAAATTAGTTGATGAGCTGAAGGAAGCAGCCCTCTCAGCTGCACAACTGGACCGAAAGATGGAAGGCATTCAAAAAGAAATGAATCAGCTGAAAGACACCGTTAGCACAGAAGAGGATTTGCAGGAGCTGTTAATTGATAAAGAACGATTCTTCCTGCCTCCTGACTTTTTCAGCACAGGATTTATAAAGTAATGCACAAACACTACGTGTAAAAAGCAAAGGAGAATGGTATTGCCAAAATTAACATTTTATAATTTATCCGATGATAAAAAACAAACATTGATTGACTCAGCAAAAAAGGAATTCTCAAGAGCTCCTTTATCAGAAGCCTCAATCTCAAATATCATTAAATCTGCCGGCATCTCCCGCGGGAGCTTTTATCAGTACTTTGAAGACAAAGAGGATGTCTTTTTTTATTTGTTAAATGAGCAAACAAAACAAAGAAAATCAGATTTTTTACTGTCGCTGGCTGAGAATAACGGAGACTTGTTTGGTTCGATGGTTACTTTATTTACATCCGTGCTGCAAAATGAGGAAGACAGCAATTTTTTAAAAAATTCTTTTTTAAATATGACACACAAAATAGAAAACTCCTTTGCAGGAATGATCAGTGACAGCGACCGGACAGAGAATTTCAAAAAACTGAACGCATTAATCAATAAAGATAATCTCAATGTTGAAAATGATAAAGAACTGTATCATCTTCTGCAAATTGTCATTGCGGTGACTTTTCGCAGCATCGTTGAGAAGTTTTCGCGTGATCTGTCTTTCGAAGAAGCGCTAAGCAATTATCAAATGGAAATTCATCTCTTGAAGAAAGGTCTTTGCCGAAATGAATACTAGCAAGCAATCAAAAATAAAACATAGTAAATTATCCCCTGCGGCTATTGTTAAGCGGGGAATCGCCATTAGCATCGGGGCTTTATTAATGGCCGTGGGGCTTGAAATCTTTCTCGTTCCAAACCAGGTTATTGATGGAGGAATTACCGGTATCTCTATAATGCTTTCGCACATAACCGGATTGAAGCTTGGAATTGTTCTCTTTGTTTTGAACCTTCCATTTGTTTATATTGGATACAAACAAATTGGTAAAACCTTTGCCATATCTACTATATTGGGGATATTTCTGCTATCAATTTTTACCGTAGTGCTGCATCCGGTTCCTGCTTTTACCGATGACATACTGCTGGCCACATTTTTTGGCGGTATGGTACTGGGACTGGGGATTGGCCTGGTCATCCGGTACGGCGGTGCGCTGGATGGCACAGAAATATTGGCCATCTTAATTAATAAAAAAGTGCCGTTCTCTGTAGGCGAAATTGTCATGTTCTTTAACCTGTTTATCTTAAGCGCGGCAGGATTTGTGTTTAGCTGGGACCGCGCAATGTATTCCATATTGGCGTACGTTGTTGCCTCCAAATCAATTGACGCTGTTGTTCAGGGAATGGAGCAGTCAAAATCAGCCTGGATTATCAGTGACGAATACCAGGAAATTGGAGATGCCATCAATGCAAGACTTGGAAGAGGCGTTACCTATTTTCACGGTGAGGGCGCTTACTCGGGTGACACAAAGAAAGTAGTATTTTGTATCGTCACCCGGTTGGAAGAAGCAAAACTGAAATCTCTCGTAGATGAACTCGATCCAACAGCCTTTTTAGCAGTCGCAGACATTACCGAGGTGCGCGGAGGAAGATTTAAGAAAAAGGACATCCATTAATTTAATCAAACAATGTATGGTTAACATCTGGATCTTTTCCTCTATTAAAAGCATCTTTTACCTGAATATATCTCTAATCGGACGGCATCACAGCAAAAGGTAAAAGCTCTTCTAACAAAAGAAAATCCCCTGTATATCGTGAAAAGGAGCACTCCTTTTACGATCTATGGGGGATTTTTTAATAAAGCTTTGTTAAAATTTAATGTTGTTTTTTACTATGATGAAAGGACTTCCACATATTTGGAAGTCCTTTTCGTTGTTATTAGTGACTTCTTAAACTAACGCACCCGTTACTTTAAGTACCTTTAGGGGTTCCTGTATCAAAACGCTGAAAACATACGTTAAGCAAACTTCGTGATTTCTTCTCACTTCGAAATTAGAACGGTGTCGAATGAAATTTCTTTTTAAAAAGAGGTTTTTAAGTTCTTAATAAAGAATTCAATTAAAAAGGGATTCAAATTAGGGATGAGTGTTTTGACGTTGTCGATGGGGTTGTTCATTCCTTCTACTGCTTTAGGAAACACTGTAGTGCCGTTAGGTCCAGGAGAGTGGGATATATTAGGGACAAAATCAATTACATTAGGGAATGGTACGGTAACAATATATGATTCTAAACTTTGGTCAGGCGGTGGGGATTATAGATTATATATAACCGGGGCGGATCCCTTGAATGTAATTTCAATAATGGTTTATGAAATGGATGGTGAAAGTAGTAGCTTTGTGGACGGTATTATTAAGAATGGAAACGGAAATGGCGAATTTAAATTTAGTACTCGAAATTTTACCGATGGAGACAATGGTAAAGCAGAATTAAAGTTTCAGATTTCTGGTTCATTACAGCCATCTGATAATATTATTGTTTATTTTAAAGATTGATAAAGCTTAATTTTGAATATTTTTCGGAAGCACTTTAACTGAGAAATTATATTTAGAAAGCTCACTTTTATCTAAAACTTCTTTTGAAATTGTTTTAATTTCTTCTTCTTTTGTTGCGTCTCTATTTACTTTAGGGATATCAATTATAAACACCCAACCATTTTCTACGTTATATTGAATGGCTGTGCTTCCAAGAATTTTATAGTTATTGGCTGTTAACTTATCAGTGATTTGGTTAAAAACCTTTGATTTATTCATCTGTTCCATTTTAAGTTGAATTTCCTCTACTTCTTTAGAGCTTGTTAGTTGTTGTTGAGCAGTGGCGTTATTATTTAATTGGTTTAAAAAATAAAATGTGCTAACTATCACTAATAAACTGATTAAACAAATAAAGATTAGGTTTTTTCTCATACTTGATCACTCCTCTAATACAATTATCAAATAGGATATGTAAATTTTTATCAGGCATGCTATGATCAAGAAAAAGTGTATTAGGGGTTCCGGTATTAAAGCACGTAGAAGCTTTTTAATCCCATCTTAAACAGAATAGGTTCATTGGAGCGGATACAGGGACTCCTGCGTGATGAAGCGGGAAGGGTGAGACCAGGCAGATGCGCTAGCATCAATAGGGCTCACCTCCCGCCACGCGGAAAGCCTCCGCCTGCAGCGCAAATGAACCGGTCCCTCTCTCTTACAAACCTAAGAACGTATATTTTGCTGGTGCAAGAACCTTTTTAATCCCACCTTAAACAGAATAGGTTCATTGGAGCGGAAGGCGGGGACTCCTGCGTGATAAAGCGGGAAGGGTGAGACACTGCAGATGCGGCAGCATCCAAGGGGCTCACCTCCCGCCACGCGGAAAGCCTCCGCCTGCAGCGGAAATGAACCGGTCCCAGTACAGAAGATCACACAGACCCTTTCAAACCGGAAAGCTTAGCAATAATTTCTTCAATCACAATAAAGAAAACCGTTCTTGTTTTTTCAAACGGAAGCAGCTCTGCGTCCTGATCGAATTTAGATAGATGAAAAATATAGTCAGCTGCAGACTCAAGCGTATTTACATACTCTTCAAGCACCAGCATATTCGTTGAACCCTTTTCCTTGGCTTTTTTAAATAAGGACTCAAAGGAAGAAAATTTCCCAGTCACAGAAAGAACGATAAGAAGGGTTTGTTCATCCATCAAGCGTTCTGCAAAATCCTCGCTTTGCGTAACCGTCACCTTTTGATCCGAGACAGCAGCAAGCTTGTACGCAAAATATTCAGCACTGATAAACGAAGGACCGAGACCAAACAAAATGATTTTATCGTATTGCTGGAAAATCGAAACGAAATCATTCACGATCTGCGGATCAAAATTTTCAAGGTAATGCGCCAGACGTTCGATTTCATTTGATTTCTTCTGCTTTTCCAAATTGATCTGCTGCCCGCTGAAGTATAATTTGTATTGCTTAAAATTCGTAAAGCCTAATTTACGGACCATTTTTGACACTTTAGAAGCTGATACCCCGCATAGTTGAGCGGCTTCAATTATTTTAAGTGTCTCGTTTGAGGACACAGCCTTTGACAGCTTGCTGTGCACCTCCTGCTCAAGCGCAGTTAGCTGATCTGTCACGAGTTTAATCATCCTTATCCCCCTTTCATTGGTTTTATAAAAAAGAGGCTGCTTTTCACCCAAAAATGAAGTGAAAAGCACAGCCTTAAAAATGGGTCCCTTATTTAAAAATCGGATACGTAAGCTTTAAAATCGGATCTGTATGGGTTCTTACCTGTTTGATGACCTTATTGTTCAGTTCTTTATAAAACGCATGGTTATTCGGTGCAGGAGAAAACGTCCGCTCTGTTTTCACCATTTTTTCAATGGCTTCATCAAAGCTTTTGTAAATAGACAGATGTGTCGAAACGCAGATCGCTGCGCCTAAGCACGCACTGCTGCTCCCCACCCGTCTGTGAACGGGCAGTCCGAATGAATCAGCGATAATCTGCATCAGGACGTCACTGTTTGAACCGCCGCCGATGACAATAACTTCATCCAGATCCAGGTTGATTTCCTCTGTCATCTCTTCAATATTGTTTTTAATATTAAAGGCGATTGCTTCGAGAATGGACCGGTAGATATGATAGCGTGTGTGGCGCTGGTCAAAGCCGATCATCAAGCCTTTTCGATACGGTTGATCCGGTGAAGCCAGCCAGTCCAGAATGGTGATCAACCCGTCGCTTCCAGGCGGCACTTCCTGCGCTTTTTGATTAAGGAAGTCCTCTTCTGAGATTCCCCGCCTCCATGCTTCATTCACCACTTCTTCTCCGATCAGCTTCTTAAACCAGCTGACCGTCCAAAGCCCACGTCTGATTCCATTGGATTCGTAGACATACTTAAACGGAATGGATGCGAACGTTGGAAAGAAGTTTTTCGCATTCTCCGCGTAGTCATCTCTCAGGATCATCGATGAAATAAACGTTCCTAATGAGATCATGATCGATTGAGCCTGATTGACGCCTGAACCGAGTACTTCTACCGCTTTATCATTGGATGTCGCGACAACCGGGATGCCTTCTGTCAAGCCGAATTCTTCAGCAAGCTCTTTGCGGATCGACCCCAGCTTTTCCCCCGGCTTCACCAGATGAAACAGCATGTCTCTTGTCAGACCGTTTGCTCTTACTACTTCATCATCCTCTGACCAATCCAGTGTTTCACGGTCAATCGGCCAGTGGATTTCACAATTTCCGGCTGCATCATTCTTTTCGCCGGTTAATTTTAAGCCTAAATAGCCAGAAGTAGTCGTCACATATTTTACCTGGTCATCCTGATGATCATACGGCTCGGATAACCTGGCATCCATCCAGCTGATCACTGGATGGGCCAGATTTCCGTCTTCCTTCAAGAGCACTCTGCAGCAGCGAATCGAGCATAACCCGATGCCTTCAATGGCTTTTTTGTCTCCTGTAAAATGGTCCAGGCAATTTTTCATCGCGTCATAGACACTGTCCCACAGATCATCCTCGGGGTGAATGACGACTCCAGGCTCAGGCGTCAGCGGTTCTTTTAAAGTGCGTGAACCGAATGCTACTTCCTTGCCTTCCCGATCAAAAATAGCCACTTTGGTGCTTTGGGAGCCGTTATCGATCCCCATCATATATCGATTGCTCAAAATTCTCTCCTCCTGACTAGCCGCGGATGTATTTCTTCACTTCATTTGGCTGAGGAAAGATGGTTCCGTGGTTCATAATGGCGTTTGGATCAAACGCTTCTTTCAGCTTTTCAAGCATATAGTAAGCAGAGCCGTGCTCCTCTTTTGTCCATTCTGAACGATATTTGCCGATTCCGTGATGGTGACACATAGAACCGCCTAATTTCAGCGTCTCTTCAATGATGATCTGGTGAATCGGGTGGTGATAGATTCGCAGCTCATCTTCAGGTGCACAGTTAATCGTGTAATTGTAGACAAAGTACATATTCGTGCCGTTCAGGTAGCTGTGAGAAGAGTGTCCGCCAAGCATTGTTAAATCCTCTGCACGGTCAAATTCATTTTTGATCCGGTCCATGACATTATGATAGATTTTCACCACGTTTTCCCAATCAGCCGATACTTCCGTTGTAAAGCCATCGTGTGTATTGTGATCGCGCATGTCCTGAATTTCCTTCTCAATTCTGCTTTCATCCCAGTTCAAATTATTGAACCATGTTTCAATTAAAGAAGAATCCACTTTTTCAATGACGCCTTCTGCGAATTTCTCCACAGCCTCATCAATTCCTGCATTCGTTGCTTTCACAATGCCTTCAGGACCTTCTGTTGTAAAAATCAGTACACATTTATCTTTGTAGAAATGTTCAAAATGCTGTCTTGCATCTTCTTCTGAATACACGCGTGCAACGGATGGACGGTACCCGTTTACCATCACTTCTCTTAAGATCTTGATGCCTGTTTCAACATCCTTGATCAAATAACCATGAAAATCGTTGTTTTCAGGTGCGTATTTAAATATTTTAACCGTTACTTCCGTGATATAGCAAAGGGAGCCTTCGTTTCCGATCGCAATATGCCGGATGTCAGGACCACCTGATCTTCTTGGTACATTTTTAATTTTTGAGATCTGTCCTTCCGGAAATACGCACTCCAGGCCGACTACCATATCTTCAATTGCTCCATAAAGCGTTGAAAATTGGCCGATGCTTCGGGTAGCAACAAGTCCGCCAAGCTGTGCGACCGGCTTGGATTGAGGAGAATGCCCTGTCGTATAGCCAAGTTTGCGCAGCTCGTCTTCTAGCTTTTGCAGCTTCACGCCGGTTTGAACGGTTGCCTGCATATTGTACGTGTCGAGCTTAATGATTTCATTCATTTTTGAGCCGTCAATGACGATCGACGTCTCTTTCCAGTTTTCAAGACCGCCCTCTGTACCTGTTTTTCCGCTTCTTGGAATCACATTGATGTCTTTGTCATTACAGAACATAAGAATCGATTTTACTTCTTCGGTTGATAGCGGGTACACAATGGCAATCGGTGCTGGAACCGTCAGTACTTTTTTGGTTTTTGCATATTTTTTATAGCGATCCGCGGAAGCATCGTACAGCGCCTCGTCATTTGTTTCAATCTGCTCCTCTGAAAGAAGTGCTTTTAACTCTTCTAAAATCTGTGCATTCATTGGTCATTCTCCTTTTAAACGTATTTAATATGTACTCTTCCATCTATCGAACTAAAAATCCGCCGTCTACATTGATTAAAGTACCGTTCACATAATTTGACGCATCGCTTGATAGAAAGACAATAGTGCCCATTAAATCCACAATATTTCCCCACCGGTTGGCTGGAATATGATCAAGCACCCGTTGATTGCTCACCATATTGGCTCTTGTTTCCTTCGTGACATCTGTTGCAAAGTAACCTGGCGCAATGCCATTCACTTGGATATTGTATTGAGCCAGCTCATCACAATACGCCTTCGTGAATCCCGCTAATCCGTGCTTAGTTGAGGCATAGGCTGGCGACCACTGTCCGCCAAGATAAGAAAATAACGAGCAGGAATTGATAATCTTTCCGCTTTTTTGCTCGATCATGGTTTTGGCCACTTCATGGGCTAATTCAAACGGAGCAGTCAGGTTGACCGAAACCATTTTGTCCCACTGAAGTCTCGTAAACCGGGTGACATCTTTTTCATTCAAGCTAATGCCAGCATTATTAATCAAAATGTCGATGCGGCCAAAGAGACCCAAGCAATCTTCCACAATCTGCTTGCACACACCTTCTTCAGTGATGTCGCCAATCATCAAGTGGTACTTGACGCCCTCTGCTTCTACCAGTTTTCTAGTCTGATCGTCGTCTTCTCCCATGCTGACGGCAAAAATATTCGCTCCGGCTTTCGCTAGTGCGAGTGCGTATCCCTGACCCAGCCCGGAATTTCCGCCGGTAATGATGGCCGCTTTGCCGTCCAGTCGAAAGAAATCCATCGTAAAATCAGTCATTTTGCTGTATTCAAAACTCATTCTTTCCTGTCCCTCCTTTCGCAATCATTCATTACGTACAGTCTAATTCCTAAAAAATCAGAATGCAACGAATAAGGGAGAAATTTCTGTTATTGTTCTATTAATTTATTGTAAAGAGGAAAATTTTACTCTTGATCTGTTCAAAAGGACGGTTCATTTCCGTGTCAGTCGGATGCTTTCCGTGGGGTGGGAGGTGAGCCACTTCGATGCTGCCGCATCTTCACTGTCTCACCCTTCTCGCTTGCTCCCACTGGAGTCACCGCCTTCCACTCCACTGAACCTGTTTTTATAGTAGGAGAGTTAAAATCTGCACAAAAAAACTGTCCCTGCGAAAAATGGATCGCAAGGACAGTCATTTTTTATTGTAATTATACCCGGTCAAATTCATCCGGATCGGCAAACATGCGCTGATCCTGGTTCAGGGTGCTGATTTTGTCCATGTCTTCCTGTGAAAGTTCAAAATCAAATACATCTGCATTTTGCGCGATCCGCTTAGGGTTTACGGATTTTGGAATGGTGACGACGCCGGTTTGGATATCCCAGCGGATAATGACCTGGGCGGTTGATTTGTTGTGTTTCTCAGCAATTTCAACCAATATCGGATTCTCCAGCAGTCCTCCCTGCATTAATGGGGACCAGGCTTCAAGCTGGATGCTGTGCTTTTTACAGAAATCATGCAGTTCACGCTGGTTAAATTGCGGATGGTATTCCACCTGATTGACCATGGGCACGATGTCACATTTAGCGATGATGTCTTCCAGATGATGCGGTTTAAAGTTGCTGACGCCAATCGCACGGACGCGGCCTTCTTTGTAGAGGGTTTCAAGCGCTTGCCATGTTTCAACATATTTCCCCTGTGACGGGAGCGGCCAGTGAATTAAATAAAGGTCTAAATAATCTAAGCCGAGCTTCTCCATGCTCTCATCAAATGCAGCAAGGGTGGCTTCATAGCCATGATTGGAATTCCACACTTTCGTGGTGATAAATAATTCTTCTCTCGGCACATTGGATTCAGCAATCGCCTGACCGACGCCTACTTCGTTGCCATAGATGGCTGCCGTATCAATGCTTCTGTACCCGGTTTCAAGAGCTGCCTTAACCGAATTCACAACCTCTTCTCCGTCCTTTACCTTGAAGACGCCAAAACCAAGCCATGGCATCTTAATGCCGTTGTGCAATGTCGTTGTTTCCTGAATGCTTCCCATACGAATCTCTCCTTATTTTTAAAGATATTGTTTTACATTCTCTCTCCATTTTTGAACAGGTTCCCAGTTTAAGAGCTTCTTCGCTTTTTTATTGTTTAATAGAGGCTCAAAGCGGGATAAATCCTCCCGGAAATCTTTTACCTCAGGAAAACAGGTCTCCATCAGTTTTCTGCTTTCAATATCCATGCTTGTCTCGTCCGCCCCAATATTCAGTGCAACAGAGCCGAGTCCCTCTGCTTCGACAGCTAACCGGTAGGCGGTGGCTGCATCGCGTGTATCAATATAGCTCCACAAAATCGTTTTGCGCTGCTCAGGCTCGTGGATGAACGAAGGGAAATTTTTATACATTTCAGGAGAAATCACATTTCCCAGCCGGAAGGATACAACCTGCATCCCCGTTCGCTGATGAATCATATCCGCTGTTTTTTCATTCACAATTTTCGATAAGCCATAGCTTTCTTCCGGCAGCTGCGGGTGTTCCTCATCGATTGGTACATATTGAGGGGCTAAATTCTGTTTTGAAAAACAAATCCCATAGGAGGACTCGCTTGAAGAAATAACGGCTTTTTTAATACCGAGATTTCCTGCCGCTTCTAAAATGTTGTAGGTCGACATGACGTTATTTTGAAAGGTGACTTCATTCGGATGAGAATAGGCCACAGGGATCGCTGCAAGATGAACCACTGCATCCGCTCCAGAAAGCACCCCGTACACTTCTCCAAGATTCGTCAGGTCTGTGATGACGGTTTTGCAAAGCGCTTCTTTAGGATGCACTCTGTCTGCATTCACCACTTCATAGCCATGATCTAAAAATTCCTGTATAACTGCTGAACCGAGTAAACCGCTTCCACCTGTAATTACTGCTTTTTTCATGATCAACCCTCCATCTGGTGCTTCCTTTATTCTGCCAAATACGCTCTCTTAGTTTATTCGGTAAACTAAGCATAGGGCAAACTTTTTTAATTTTCAAGTAATTGGATTTATGTATGTGGAATCGATCGTGCGTGAAACATGTCCAGCCCATAAAAAAAGGCATTACTGCACTCAGTAACACCCTCTCTGCTATTAATCTCTTTGTCTCGCAACCTGTGTGTCGCGGATGTTTTTCTGGATCGTAATCGCGGCAAATAAGCACAGAACAAATGCCATAGCGTAAAATCCTTTTTCACTTAAAATAATGCTTCCTGCGTTATAAAGACCGATTGCCATCAACGCGATCGCTGTTACAACGGCAAACCAGCTGAGGCCATAGTAAATACCTGAAACCGGGATATCCTCTTCCTTATCCCGCACCGCTTTTTGCAGGGAAACCGCTGCATACAGTCCGAAGATCAGTACAGCAAAGTAATACCCCTTTTCATTAAGCTCCATTGCAGCATTAAACAGCCCGATTAAATAAGCGGATAAGCCAATAATAAGCGCAGCCCAGCTTGCCCCTTTAAACGCGGCGGTCGGTTCTCCTTCTTTACGTTCCACCTTGTTTTTCGGCCTCTTTTCCTCATCATGATTCAAAAACGCCTGTTCATTCACATCAGCCATTTAGTCACTCTCCCTTCCTGTTGCATGCTATCCTCCACTATTATAGCAATTATTGTAAGAATCAGGACATTCGAATGATATTTTTATTATATTTTTACAGTCATACCAGGAACTACGATTGATATGCACCTGTCTTTAAAAACAAAGCAGAATAGAAATTTAATAAAAATTCGGAATTTATGGTTTTAACACGCTATATCTGAGACAATGGACGAATAACGTTTTGGAAGGAGACCCTATTATGAAGGCATCAACTGTTTTAATTACCGGGATTGGGGGTCCTACAGCACAAGGCATTCTTTATTCGCTTCAGGGCTTGGATGACGTCAGAATCATTGGCGCTGACAGGCGGGAGATGACGACCGGCAACCAATTTTGTGATAAAACATATCAAATTTCCCGCTATACAGCTACTGATCATTATATGAAGGACCTGGAAGAGATTATTGAAAAAGAAGAAGTGGACGTGCTTTTTCCTTCTCTTCACGAGGAATTAAATCTTGCAGAACAATTTGAATCATTATCCATCCCCGTAGCCATACCGGATAGTGAGTATTTTAACGATCTCCTGGATAAAGAGGCGCTATACAAGCGAATGGCATCTCTTCAATTACATGAATACATCCCCTTTTATAAAGGCTTTGACTCCAATCAGGAATTTTCCGCCATTATGAACAAACATTTTCTCTCAACGAAGCGGGTTATTGTAAAGGAGGTTACGGGATACGGAGCAATGGGGCTCAGAATCGTAACCGACAGAGAAGGCTTTATGCAGGCACTGAAAAAAGGAGAGGCAAAGGTCGTTTCCTATGACGATTATCTGGAAATGAACTTCTCAACGCGAAGAATTGCCATGCCTTATTTTTCCGGTGCAGAGTATAGTGTCGACGTTTATATAGCAGATGGAAAGACGGTTGTTGAAATCCCGCGTGAACGAACAGGCGTGTCAAACGGCATTGTTCTTGAAGGGAAAGTTCTCTATATGCCCGAGCTGATGAAGGCAGCCAAAGATATTGGAGAAAAGCTGGTTGACAACGGATTCTTTAATCTGCAGTTCATGGAAACAGATGATGGCTTTAAGCTGACGGATCTAAACCCGAGATTCTGCGGCAGCCAGGTAATGAGTCTTGGGGCAAATGTGAATTTCCCATATTTATTTATTCAGCACCAGGTATACGGGGAGACGTTAAATGCAGCACCGGTCTGGAATGTTAAAATGATGCGCTATCGGATGCCCATGTTTGTAAAGGAATAAAAATGAAAAAAACAGTTTTGTTTATCATGCTCCTTACCATGGGGTCAAAACTAATCGGATTTCTGCGGGACATCCTGCTTTCGTATTATTACGGAGTTTCCGGCATTAGTGATGCGTATTTAATTGCCATTTTAATTCCGACAGTTATTTTTGGCCTGCTGGCAAAAGCCATTTCAACAGGATATATCCCTTTATATACCAGAATTGACCAAAATGAAGGTCCGGATGCTTCCAGGCTGTTTACGAATCATGTCCTGAATCTGCTACTGGTTATCTCCACCTTTCTCGTTTTACTTGGACTCGTCTTTACCAAGGCACTTGTTCTGTTGTTTGCTGCCGGGTTCGAGGGAGAAACACTGGAAATTGCGGTATGGTTCACGAGGATTACGATTGCCGGGATTTATTTCACTTCCATCATTCGATTACTCTCAGCTTATTTAAATGTGAAGAAGCTTTTCATTGTCCCCACCTTAATCGGGCTGCCGATGAATGCGGTTTTAATCTTATCCATTATCGTCAGCCATGAAACGGGCTATATTGTGCTGCTCGCTGCGGGAAATTTAACAGCGCTCTTCATTCAGGCTGGGATTATTGTATTTTTCGCATTAAAAAAAGGGTTTCGCTGGCAGGCGGTCTTTAAAGTGCGTGACCCGCATTTAAAGCAAATGACGCTGCTTGCTCTCCCGATTATGCTCGGCACCGCCGTTTCCCAGATTAATAAGCTTGTTGACCGGTCCCTTGCTTCCTCTATTACAGAAGGCGGGGTTTCAGCTCTTTACTATGCCAACACGCTGAACGCCTTTATCCTCGGTGTTTTCGTTGTTTCGATCGCTACCGTCATGTATCCGTCCATTTCCAAAATGGCGGCAGGCAGCGATCATGTCCGCTTCAAGGAGTCTGTGATCAGCGGTTTAAATGGCGTAGGTCTCTTTGTCATTCCCGCAACAGTCGGCGCCTTTCTTTTTTCAGAAGAAATTGTCGTGCTGCTTTTTGGCCGGGGAGCCTTTGATGCAGAAGCGGTCACCATGACTTCCGGCGCTTTTTTCTTTTACGCTGTCGGACTCATCGGCTATGGCTTCAGGGAAATCCTGTCTCGCGCTTTTTACGCGATGCAGGATACAAAGACCCCTGCACTAAATGCGGCGATTGCCGTATCCATTAATATCGTATTAAATTTTATATTATCGTCTTTCATGGGGATCAATGGATTGGCGCTGGCAACCAGCATTGCTGCCTTTATTACGACCTTTCTGCTGTACCGGAAGCTGCGGAGCCACACAGGATCCCTCTTTACCTATGAGGCTGTCCGCTCAAATGTGAAGATCCTGACAGCCTCTCTGGTTATGGGAAGTGCTGCGTACCTCATATCTCCTTTTATCATGGAGGCTTTAGGTGAAACAATAGGCGTTCTGCTGACCATCCTCCTTGCAGCCGGCATTTATTTAGGTATGATCCTGCTTTTTAAGGTAAAAGAGGCGCAAAGTTTAGTTCAATTGGCTGTAAATAAGCGCAAATGAGAAATAACAGAACATAGAAGCAGGCTGAGACACAATTGTCTCAGCCTGAACATGTTAGTTCATCCGTTCATCCTTTTCACTCTGCAACCTTACTCCAACGTAAAGGAAGCCAGACTCGCACTCCCCGTACCGCTAAACGTGAAGTATAACGCCTGTTTGCCGTCCGGAATGATAAGGTCGGCCGCATATTCTGTCCAGACATTGGTAAAGTCCACCGGAATTCGCCCGTGCACCGGTCCGTTCCAGGAGGTTTTGACTTCGAAGCTACCGCGGCAATAGCCCCGAACCTCAATTTTCACTTTTTGAATACCCCTGCAATCGAAATATTTAAACCCGGCAGTTGCTTCATTCTGCATATTGGCAATATACCCTCTTTCTTCGTCTCCATCTTTCCCGTCCTGGGTAATCTTCGGAAATCTCCCGTTCATCCACGCACCAAAGGTTCCTGAATACACTTCTTCCTCTTTTGTGAAAAGGCTGCACGCAAGATGTGCGGGATACTCTCCCCGTCCGGCAAGCGGGCCTCCGTTTGGTCCGGAAGACGTCATTTCTACCTGAGGAATCGTTCTATCGGTGAGAAACTCTATCGGCTCGATGCAGCCCTGACGGCTAAAGCTCGTCCCATTCGTATGCCTGTGGTAAAAGACATACCACCCGCCATTTACTTCAACGATGCTGCCGTGGTTATTACCGCCATAATACATCGGCTGCGCGGCAGGTTTATACGTCTCGATATGAAGATCGTTATTGCTTACAATGACGCCCTGGTAAACAAAATCCCTCGTCGGATGCTTGCTTGTCGCATAGCACAGCTCATACATCACGATTGAGGAATAAATGAAATAATACGTGTCGCCTTTTTTTCGCATAGAAGGTGCTTCAAAAAATTCATGTACCTCAAAGCTGCTTCCTTTACTGTAGGGCTCACTCGGTGCAATAAAGACCGGCTCTTCCACGATTGTCAGCATATCCGCACCCAATACCGTTGCCATCGCGCCCTTTCTTGACGTGTCGCCGGCCGCACAAAAACCGGTATAAAGATAGACATTCTCGCCTTCTGTCAGGACACCCGGATCAAACTGCGGCTGATCGCCCTCTCTTTCCCCAAGCCGTGCGCCGTTTGAATCCTGCACATAGCCGTAAAATTCGTATTTTCCTGCCGGCGTGTCACACACCGCTACGGATACAATGGACACTTTATCAAGCACATAGTAAAGATAATACCGTCCATCCAGGCCCTGCGTTACATCCGGTGCGTACAGACACATTCTTCCGTCCGGATTAAGAGGGTCATCCCTTTTTTCGTAAATGACCCCCTCAAACCGCCAGTCTCCCAGATCGTCAACCGGCGCCGACCAGCATACATAATCGTTTAAACAAAACACATGTCCATTAAAGCGGTCATGGGAGCCATAAATATACACTCTCCCTTGAAAGACATGCGGTTCCGCATCCGGAATGTACTCCCAGGACGGAAGATACGGATTTACCCCTTGTTTCATTGTCATACGTGTTTTCACTCCCTGCATTTCCGTTCTGATCGTCTTTATCGGAGGATCAGCTGATCGGTTTCAGCTTCCTGCTCGATGGTAAATGGGACCTTTTCCCCGTCACATACCAGGTCGTACTCACCAAGGAATCCTTCAAAAGTTAGGACTCCATTGTCATCGGTTTTTACGGTTAAATGTGTACTCCAGTCCCCTTTGATTCGCTTTTTCAGCACCTCATAGGCTGGTTTTGGACTGTTGTCTTTTCGGATAAATCCGGCAGGCGCACCAAGCCACGAACCATCGTCACTGAAGGACCAGGTCGTAATTGCTTGAACTAACGGATGGTGAAACAGTATTGAATACATTTCCTCTGCTTCTTTTGCCTGGCGCTCTTCAAATTCAGGTGTAGACGGCCAGTGGGAAGGCTCGTAATCGTTTAAATCAACGATCTCAGGCGGCATCAGATGCCCGGAGGTTAAGGTGTTTTCAGTAAAGTGGATCGGCAGACCGAAATGCGAAAAACGATCCAGCACTTCCTCGAGTTTTTCACGACCCCAATACCCCTGATGCTGATGGGACTGAATGCCAATCGCATCAATCTTGACCCCTGCGTTTAAACAGCCATCTATTAAAATTTCATAGTTGATCGATGTATTAAAATCATTTAATAGAAGCGTCGCGTCTGGATTATGTTCACGTGTTTTTGCAAACATTTCTTTGATGATGCCTACACGGCCAAGATCCTGACTAATTCTTGTGATGCCATTATCGTATTTATCGAAAATCGGCATAATCACTACTTCATTGATGACATCCCATGTATCAATCAGCCCTTTAAAGTCAGTCACTTCCCGCTCGATTCTCGCAAACTGCGCCTGAAGAATTTCCTCATTGCTCATTTCCAGAAGCCACGGAGCCGTTACGGTGTGCCAGCAAAGCGGATGTCCTTTTACGGCAATATTCCGCTCCTTTAACCACCGGGCTGCTGCCTGTAATTCTTTTGTGAGCGGCTTTCCTTTTTCAGGCTCGAACCTCCCCCAGTAAAACGGCAGCGTGGCCGAGTTAAACACGTCTAAAAACAAATCCAGCTTTTTTTCCTGAAACGCAAGTCGGTCTGCAGGTACGTTTTGATTGGCTACATCCACCACATCAAATATGCCGCAGCCAAACAAAAACGCATGATTCGTCTGCTTGATTTCGACTTCTTTCCCCGCAACAGGCTGTCCCGCTGCATCCACCAGCTTAATCGTCTTGTTCGCCATTCTGTGCTTCAGCTCATGAGCGTGTCCCATCCAAATCCCTCCATTTTCGCGTATGTAGTATCGTTAAAAGAGAAAGCGCTTACTTATTTCTAAATTTTAGCAATCCCGCTTTCACAAAAAAACAGGTAAACTATACAATTTGCTGTGAAAAGTATAGGAATTGTGATGGGCAGCTCTTCTAATATAAAAAACAGGCGGCTAATTCTATTAATATAGACGGCCACCTGCTGTAGGCAGATGTATTATTTTTTCAGCCTTAGCGAAAATAGATACGTTTTGTCCAACTCTCTTTTCTTCTTCTACATATAGTAAATAGAAGGAGGTGAAAATATGGATCAAAATCAAGATAGCAATCATGATAGAGTGATAGAGAAAGAGCAGGAGTGTAAGAACCACTCATTAAAACCCCACCAGGATTGTCTTGACCGCGCGTTTCGCCTTCCCGTTTTCTTAAGCACAACGAATAACTTGAACGCAAAACAACGTCAATTTCTAAACCGTCTTATTTTTGAGATGGAGAATGCTTTACTATTCCCTCGTACGGGTCCTATAACAGAGAACTATCCGGAAACGATTTTAACCAATGTACGCAGATTGGTTTCCTCAAGCTACGGAATGCTGGCAGTAAACTTCCGTCGTTTTCTCATTGAAACCATTGATACAAATGTAGGGCCTCCCCCATCAACCGAACCTTTCTGGCAGGGCTCAAGCTTTGCCCAAATCGAACCGGCAATGGCCTTTCAACGTGGCATTCCCCTTCTATTAGTACGGGAAGATGACACCGACCTAACAAATGGATTGTGGCTCGGCGGAATTCCCCCACTTAATACGTTAATCGTCTGGGATTCTGACAATCAATCTGTTGATGAATTTTTTAATAGTGTTTCCTGGAGATCAGCCTTTGCCTTTTGGGTGGCAGAAGTAAGAACGGCTTATTATATCCAAACCGAACCTGAATTCAAGTACGGATGTGACCGGTAAACAGGCACACAATTAAAAATCATTGAACCGAAAACCCCTCTATACTTCAGTATTTGAAGGATAGAGGGGTTACTTCTACATATGAGATCCTACAGGTTATAAATGAACCTGATCACCATTACTTTGAATTAACTTAAGCTCGATGCCATAAGAACTACCCGAATCAATGTGGTTGGGAATCTTAGATACATCCAGCAGCTCTGTCATGCGAATGGACCTTTTTTCATTCGCTTCCAAGGTGATCTTATGCGGGCCAGCGAGATTCATAAGCGATACCATTTTATGATTTTCTTCAACGAAATAAAAGGAATCGATAAATTCCACCTCAAACGTCACTTCTTCATTGCTCCGGTTATGCAAAACGAACGTGCATTCACCGCTTATTTGGTCTTCTTCAACCGTTTCAAAATAACATTCGCCCTCTTGATTATAAGATACCGCCTTTACCCCGGAAGCAAAGGTTTCCTGATACGCATCCATGAGAATACCCGGCAAAAAACTGAACACAATTATCACGCCAATAACGGATCGCGCGCGATATTTTTCCAAACCGCTAGCCAGACAAAATAGACACGCGATGAAAAACACGGTCCCAATTGTACCCCATACAACCATCCCATTGTGGTCTTGTACAGGAAAGTTCATCACAGTAAGAGTTCCCTGCAGTTTTCTTTCGTTTGGAATGATGAAATAGATAACGATGGAAAGGCAAAACAGGATAGCTGAAAAGACGAGGAAGAACTTGTTCTTAACCATTGGATCCCTGCTTTCTGGGGGTTTTTATTGTTATACATTATTTTGTAGGGAAAGGTTTCAGGTTTCAGTTATTTGAAAACCAATTTAATCAGCCCATGGTTCACCCCTTCTTTTTCTTTAGGTAATTTTTCATATTAATATGATATAATTATACCAAATAAAACCATTTACCAGGGAAGGATCTCCATATGCTTAAAGAAGGAATTTATGAAGAAATCATTACTGAAAAGCTTTACGAAGAGCTCAAAGGCTCTGATTTAGATTTTGATATTGGCAAGTCTCCTTTGGATGTGGAGGAAGCGCGTAAAGTACTCTCTTCCTACATCAGCTCGGTCACTAGGAGTGCATTGAAATCTGTCCGCGATGAGGAGCGGAATGATCAACAAGCTCTTCTTAAACAAATCGAGACCTGTAATGAAATTATCACCATTCTTAGCCAGCGATTAGATCAACGAGAATTTGAAAAACTAAGAATCTCTGAAGAAGGCGAAGTCCTTACCCATATCTACTCTAAGATAAATTCCATCCGAAGCATTGGAAATCAGGGAGTGATTCGTCCCATAACCCCTATATCTGAGAGTTCGTTATTCACCGGTTCCAGCTACGAGCCGAACATGCTGGGTGAGTTAAAGAAGGAAATCGTCTCCTCTGACTCTATGGATATGCTGGTCTCCTTCATTAAGTGGAGCGGTCTGCGGATTATTCTGGAGGAATTAAAGACATTTACTGAGGGTGGCGGCAGGCTTCGTGTCATCACGACTTCTTATATGGAAGCAACGGATTTCAAAGCGATTCAGGAGCTGAGCAAGCTTCCTAATACCGAGATCCGTATTTCCTATGATGTGCAGCGGACAAGACTCCACGCCAAGGCCTATCTTTTTAAAAGGGAAACAGGCTTCAGCACGGCGTACATCGGCTCTTCCAACCTATCCAACCCCGCCCTAACTTCTGGTCTTGAGTGGAATGTGAAGGTAACGGAGAAGGATTCCTTCGATGTATTAAAAAAATGTGAAGCCACCTTTGAAAGCTATTGGAATGACAGGGAATTTAAGCTGTTTAATGGAGAGAATGCGGAAGACTACCAGACTCTCAAGCTCGCCTTGGAAAAAAGCAAAGTGGCTGAGGAATCTGTTCAATATCTCTTTGACATCCAGCCTTATTTCTACCAAAAAGAGATTCTGGTAAAGCTTCAGGCAGAACGAGAAGTTCATCATCGCTATAAAAATTTATTGGTTGCCGCAACTGGTGTGGGAAAAACCATTATTTCGGCTTTCGATTACAAACGTTTCAGAAAAGCAAATGGCGGCAAAGCAAAGCTGCTTTTCGTCGCTCACCGTGAAGAAATCCTGAAACATAGTCAGAATACTTTTCGTGCGATTTTACGAGATCCAAACTTCGGGGACGTGCTTGTTGGCGCTCAACAGCCGTCCTCGCTTGATCACTTATTTGTTTCTATCCAAAGCTTTACAGCAAGGAACTTCATCAACATACAGAGAGCGGGTACTACGATTTCATTATCGTTGATGAGTTTCACCATGCAGCAGCAAGCTCTTATCAAAAGCTGCTGAACCATTATCTGCCGCAGATTCTCCTAGGACTGACCGCTACCCCTGAGAGGATGGATGGAAAAAGCATCCTCTCCTACTTTGATGATCACATCGCAGCCGAAATGCGCTTAACAGAAGCTGTTAATCAAAAGCTATTAACTCCTTTTCAATACTTCTGTGTCACTGATACCGTCGATCTCTCCAACCTGAAATGGTCGAGGGGCGGCTTCGACACCAAGCAGCTGGAAAATGCAGATGAGCGGTAGGGTGTAGTATTTCCCTATTTCTAAAAAAGTATCTCCAGAATTTATTTCATGATGTAATGGAAGTTATTATTTATACCTTCTCGTTACTATTACTTATGCTGATGCACTTTTTACAAAAATATAAATTAGCCCTCATTTATCCTTTTCCTCACTCATTCTACTTCTTATCAAATTTATTTTTAATAGAAGCTGTCACAATTGGTATGGCTGCCATCCCAACATACTTACCCGTACCCTTTACAAATTTCCCAACATTTGAGGCTCCTTTTGCTAAACAATGATTACAAACTGCACCTTCATTCTTTTTCCTACAAAAAAGACACTTTTTCATTTATTTACCTCACATTATTAATTTTTTTCCCTCTACTTCGAGAGTAATAAAACTAGAAGAATTCAATAATGAATTTTGTGAATAGTTATCGATAAATCCAATTATATTTCCTGTATTTTCATACCACATTAAATCTTCTGCATTCTTGCCTGAAACTGCAATAGAAGATAATAATTTCATTTTTGAAGAAGACTCCAGAATTAAGGACTTAGTTGGTTCAAATACTTTTAACATTGCTTTTTCACTATTAATTTGACTGTATGCCGTTGCAAGGTATATAGAAGCGTCTAAGTATGCGCGAAAACTCTCTTGAAAATTATTGTATGTATTTTCACATTCTCCATAGAACGCATTATTAAATAAATTCTTTAATAGAATTTTAAACTTACTTTTTGGAATATCTTTATTTTGATTTAGAGATTCCTTTAAATTATATTCTATTTGTGTTCTTCCGGTTTCTAAACTCTGAATAGCGTGGTGAATTAAATTTGTTCTTGATTCAGGAGATGCTTCTAAAGCATTTTCTAATTGCCTTTTACCTGAGTATACTAATCCAATTCGATCTAATTCTTGACCACGCTTAATTGAAGCGGTAATTTTCTTCACTTCAGATAATTCTTCTAATACCATTGTTAATTGCTGCTGAATAGCCATGTTCATTACGTGATTTGAAAGCCTTTGCACCTTATTTACCTTATCGGGATTTAATTCTGTTAATCTAACATTATGTATGATATTTCTATTTTTAGGTAGGGTTTTGTCAATTATATTAGATAGAATTTCCCCTGATTTAGTATGCCATAGGTCATATTCACCCGATTTCATCTTTTCAAGAATTTCTTTAGGAAATTGTGCTACATAAATTTTTTCTGGATTTATGATTTGCTTAAGTTGTTCAGTAGCTGGAACTAAGTTAGCAAGAGTTGCAACAATATCATTTGCTTTATTATTCATTGATTTTAGATGATCATTTTTAATTATTTGAGAATCAAACACGTTGTCTGATACAGAAGAATTTCTGCTCAAAAAAATTCCACTCATTATATCACCTTACTTTCCAATTTTATATTCAAGTTATCTTCGAATATAATTTCTCCTTATAAGTTAGAATATTCCTTCATTATACCAAATATCAACAATAAAAATTTATATTAATTTACAAGGTTTTATTAATATCACAATAAGCCTGGGTCAAAGCCGCTCCTTTTGTTAAAACGCTTTCCAGTTAGTAGGTTAGACATGTAGAATAACCGTGGGAATGCTCTTAAGTCATGCTTAAAAAGAGGTCTGGTGAGATGAGCCCTAATAAAAAGATTCCTTGGACCGGTATACTGCTCTCTCCAAAAACTTTCTTGTTTTTGCCCTCAGTTAAATCTTTAATTGGATATCCCGAAGCTGAAAGAAGTGCATCTAAAAGTATCGGTAAATTACTTTGAATCTCCTTAAAAGTCTTCTCCATAACTTCTCCAACTTCATGTTGTAATTTCAAATTCACTTTATAATTATACCAAAAAACCCAAATTCTAGTCGTTAATCCTAAATGCCCATTAGATAAGGAAGGTGTATTAAGAATAGAATATCTCCGGAAGAGCTGTCTCGCTAGGCCTAGGTTTTAGTCCTCTCTCCTTACTTCCGTTCAATAAATGAAATATAAAAATTCGTCCGAGTTGAGGAACAGAATATCTATACTCCTTTTCTTTCTATTTCCAAAGCATAATATTGTTTCTGAATAACTTTTTCAGGGGAAATTATAGGTATATAAATAGGTATAAAAAAGGAACTGATAAGTATGTCCGATAACCTAACTAAAGAACAAAGAACCAAAAACATGAAAGCAATAAGGTCACAATCTAAATTAGAGAATAGAGTTTCACGAGAGTTATGGCAAAAAGGAATTCGATTCAGGAAGAATGTTAGATCGCTGCCCGGAAAACCAGACATAGCTATAAAAAAATATAAAGTAGTCATTTTTATTGATTCGTGCTTCTGGCATGTCTGCCCTTCGCACGGTAACATGCCGAAATCTAATCAAGAATACTGGTTAAAGAAATTAAAGAGGAATCAGGAAAGGGACAAAGAAGTTAACGAGTATTATTTAGAGAAGGGTTGGAGGCTTTTAAGAATTTGGGAGCATGAATTTAAAAGAGACTATGTTCTTACAATAGATAAAATTATCTCTTTTATTAATGAAGCTAAAGAATCACATCCCTAATAGGACCCGGGAAGAGAAGTAATTTAATATGAACACTAGACATCAGAAGTCAGAGAAGATTATAATTAATAGTTGCTCTATTACCTCTTTTAAGCTATGCTGCTTATATTAGAAAGTTTTGTGGGAAGTGATTATAAATGAAAGATAAAATATATAATTTATTGGATTTGTTTGCAGGAGCTGGCGGATTAAGCAATGGTTTTGAACAAACGGGAAGTTTCAAGGTGGCTGGAGCAATTGAAATAAATGGTGCCGCTCAGGAAACTTACATTAAAAATCATGGAAACAATCCAGAAATAATACTTAAGGATAATAATGGTAAAAGTGACATAACTAAGATTAACTTTCAAGAAGTTAAAAACAATCTTCAGTTAGACCCTAATTCAACTGTTTTGGTAGGCGGGCCTCCATGTCAGGGGTTTTCCAATGCAAACCGCCAAAAGAATTATTTAATTTCAGGTAACAATCAGTTGGTAAAAGAATTTGTAAGGGCCATTGATGAAGTAAAACCAATAGCTTTTGTGATGGAAAACGTCAAATCTATGCAATCTTCTACACATAAGTTCTTTGTCACTAAAAGTAACGGCGATGAAAAAAGGGATTATAGTTCGATTACTCACTTGAAAACAATTACCAACGATGAAGAAGCTATCTTTAATGAAGATAGTATTGAGCTGCTAAAAACAAAAATTCTCCCTAGAAGATTATTAGAAAACATTACTACTCTAAATGATGTTCCGGAACCCATTATTAAAGATGTAGATTTATTAATAAGGTTAAGGACTATTCAACGCAGGTTCTCTAAGAATAAAAAAACTGAGTTAACGAATAAAAAAGAAATAAATGAAGTTGAAATGATCATTAAATTAATGACTAGTTACACCGCACAAAATGATACTGCTAAGAAAATAATAGAGGATACAAGACAGGTTTTAACTGTCTTAAAAACCGATCCAGTAGCTTCTGAGCAATTAATTTTACCTTTAGCTGCATTTACTGAATACAACCGATTTCTAACCCGTTGTCAGGAGTTAAAAGACGAACAAATTGAGTGCTCGAAACTAATCATTTCTGAAGAAACCGAATGGCTATTAGTTAATGCGAAAGTTTACTCTTATAACTTGGTGGATTACCTAAAAAAAGTATTTGAACACTATGGTTATTCAGTGACAAGTAATGTTTTAGACTCATCTAAATACAGAGTGCCTCAGAGAAGAAAAAGGTTTATTATGATGGGGATAAAGAATAAAGAGGTAGAACTGGAACTTCCCGGGCATTATTCTTCCGACTCCCTCACTGTTAAAGATGCTATTTTAGATCTTGAAGAAGTAGAGCCTCAACAAGAAGTTGCAGGATATAATGATAAAACTTATCCTGCCGAATACTCCGAGTCTCCCTTGACCGATTACTATCGAGATAAGCTTTTTAATACTAATACCCTGTATAATCACATAAATCCTAATAGTTCACCTCTTATCCAAAAGAGATTTGAGGAAATCCGAAGAACTAACGGGAAAAATTTTCACAGCTTATCCGATGAACTAAAATCCAGCTATAGTGATGCGTCAAGAACTCAGAACACCGTATACTTGAGACTGAACTACAATGAACCTTCTCCCACTGTAGTAAATGTTCGAAAATCAATGTGGCAGCATCCAAGAAAGGCCAGAGCACTTAGTGTTAGGGAAGCAGCTCGCCTGCAGTCTTTCCAAGATTCTTTTAGATTCTATGGACGTAAAGATGAACAATATCAGCAAGTAGGAAATGCTGTCCCTCCTTTATTAGCAAAAGGCATAGCATCTACTCTTTTAAAATATCTAGATAAATTACAGCAAAAAGACAGCTCCAATTAGGTAGCTGTCTTTTTTATCCGGATTTTAACATAACAATATTTAGGGATTTGTACTACAATAATAATATAAGTATAAAGTCCGAATTTTATAATTAAACATCATGTTATTCAGTAAGGAGATTTTTTATGGAAACTATTTTAACCCAGCCTTCTGCTGGTCCTGTAATTAATGCTCTAAGAGCATTGGGATATAACTCAAAAACTGCGCTTGCAGACATTGTTGATAACTCTATAGATGCACAAGCATCCTCTGTAGAATTAAATTTCAAATATAATTATGGCAATGGTTACATACAAATTTTAGACAATGGACACGGAATGAACTCAGAAGAAATTCAAACAGCAATGTCAATCGGTTCTAAAGATCCCCGCAACCAAAGAAAAAACAAAGAGCTCGGCAGGTTTGGAATGGGGCTTAAGACAGCTGCCTTCTCTCTTGGTAAGCGTTTAAGCGTAATTAGCAAACAAGATGGGCACTTTGTAGAGCGGTGCTGGGATCTGGATCATGTCTCAGCAACCAATAGTTGGGAACTATTTACTGCAATCCCTGAGGAAGTAAAACGACACATGTCTTCTATTGAGAGCAATTCAGGAACAATAGTCTTTATCGATAAGCTTGACCGTTTTATGAGGACTGGAAAAAACCCTATTCTAGAAGACAGTTTCTATAAGAAAATCGACAGAATATACAAGCATTTAGCATTTGTTTTTCACAGCTTGATTTCCGACAGCCTTAATATTAGTATAAACGGCACGCTCATAGAAGGCTGGAATCCCTTCTTAACCGACCATGACTATACAAATCCATTGAGACCTAGAGCATTAAGAGATACAGCAGGATTAGTAAAGGTAAGTACATACGTTTTACCTCATGCTTCATATCTTAATCAAACTGAATACCAAAATGCCGGAGGTCTAAAAGGCTGGAATGATCATCAGGGTTTTTATGTTTACAGAGAAAATAGACTGTTACACTTTGGAAATTGGCTGGATTTATTCCCCAAAGACCAGGCTTCTCAGTTAGCTCGAGTTAGGATTGATATAACAAACAAATCAGATGATTTATGGCAAGTAGATATTAAGAAGTCAACAGTTAATCCTCCTGATTTTATAAAGAACCAGTTGAAAATTATCGCAAAGGAAGCACGGGAATATTCTAAGCAAGTGTTTTATTTTAGAACACAAAGCAGTTCCGGAGACACTAATATCCGGAGCAATGTTAATACATGGCGTCAAGAAGATATCGAGGACGGTTCTTCTTTCAAGCTTAACCGATCACACCCACTGCTTCAAAAAATAATGAGAAATGTTCCTGATGAAACTTTAAAAGATTTGAAAATGTTCTTAAAGCTTGTTGAACTCGGATCACCAGCTAATATAGTTATAGTTCCAAAAGTTGAAGAAGAGGTGCTTCAGCCTATCACTGATAGTGATAAAGATTTACTTATAAATCTAGCAAAAATGTATCAACAGCTTGTGGAATCAAATAATCCAGATGAATTAATCAATGTGATTCTGATGACTCCTTCAATGGAGCGTTTTAATCGAACTACTATAAAGACGGTATTAGAGGAGAGTATTTATGATAAATCAGATAAAGGAACAATACTTTAATCACTTTAAAGCCCAATATAACTTATTTAAATCAATAAGTTCTGACCTTACTAAAGAAGAGCTATTTGAAAGAACATGTGCTGTTATGGATAATCATTTCATAGAAGAGGTAGAGCCTAGGTTTATAGAAAACTGGAAGTTGGAACTGCAGATTCAATATGGAAACGGCGGTTTAGTTTATAAGCCTTCATCACTAGTATTAAGAGTTAAAGACCCCTCCCCTTGGTATGACACTGGAAGAAGAGGCAATCGTTTTTTCTGGAGTCGGTACCAGCAATACTTAGTTCAAAGAAAGAATTGGAGTCAAGATATTATAGATGTAATTGACGAAACAACTGATGAAATCTTACGTACATTAGGTAATCCAAGAGGGGAAGAACCTTTTGACGTCAGAGGTCTGGTACTTGGATATGTACAATCAGGAAAGACAGCTAATTTTACAGGCCTGATTAATAAAGCTTTTGATGAAGGTTATAAGTTAACTATTGTATTATCGGGAATCCATAATGACTTACGTGCTCAGACGCAGCTTCGGTTAGAGGAAGAAGTTATAGGAAAATCAAATAAAGGGGTAGGATCAATTGCAGCAAACGATCCTCAGCATTTTATACAGTCTCTAACTTCCATAGACAATGATATAACTGACCTTCCTCAGCAAATATCCTATAATTTAAGCGGCAGCAAAACACTCCTTGTTGTTAAAAAGAATAAAGATGTTCTTGAACGTTTAATTTCATTGTTAACGAGTCTTATTAAGCAAGCTGGAGAGTTAATTAATATTCCTGTCATTGTTATTGACGACGAGGCTGATCAGGCTTCAATTGATACAAGTGATAAAAACAAAGGTGAAGATCCTAAAACTATTAATCGTTTAATCAGAGAAACCCTTATGCTCTTCAAACAAAAGGCCTATGTAGGATACACGGCTACCCCATTTGCAAACCTGCTGATAGGAGCCCATACAGAAACTAATGACCACGGTCAAGATTTATACCCAAAAGATTTTTTGGTTGGACTTCCAAAGCCAGATAATTACTGCGGGCCGGATGAGTTTTTTAACGCAGCTGAGAACGCGGATGATAACAGACCATCCTTAATAATCGATATTGAAGACGAAGATGAAAAGTTGTTTAAAAGTATAAAAAAGAAAGATGAATATTATAAAGTTGAAAGTGTTCCACCCAAATTAAAAGAAGCTCTCCTTTCTTTTTTAATTACCGTTTCGATCAGAAACCTGAGAGGCCATGAAAACCAGCATAATTCTATGTTAATTCATACCTCCAGGTTCACTCTAGTACAGAAGTCTTTAAAAGAGGTTATTAAGGAAGAGTTTGACACTATAGTTAATAATGTGCGGTTCAACCCATCAAGTTCTGATGTCGATCAGATAAAGACACTTTATATGGAGGAGTTCGTTCGGAAAACCGAAAAGTGGAATAGTGCCACAAATACTAACTATGAAACTTTTGATTGGGTTTCTGTTTATGCCGTAATGAAAAAGATTGCTACCAGAATTGATGTAATGGAATTAAACGGAGACAGTAAAGACACTCTCGAATATCATAAATATAAAGAAAAAGGATTAAATGTTATTGCTGTAGGCGGAGATAAACTCTCTAGAGGACTGACATTGGAAGGTCTATCAATCAGTTACTATTATAGAAACACACTGATGTATGATACCTTAATGCAAATGGGACGCTGGTTTGGTTACCGTAAACCTTATTTAGACTTATGCCGTATTTATACCTCCATTGAGATAGCGTCCAATTTTGAACACTTAGCCGTTGCCATGTATCAGCTTAGAGATGAATTTGATAAAATGCGGAATGAAGATTTATCGCCAAGTGACTATGCTGTAAAAATGTTATCTCATCCTAAAATGATGTTGACCAGTAATCTAAAAATGAAAAATGCAAGGGCTGCTTATCAAAACTACAGCGATAAACTCCATCAGACTAGATTGCTATCCAAGGAGAAAACCTCGTTTCTGAATAATATGAAGACTACTACAGAACTAGTAACTAGCGTATATCCGAACTTGAAGCTTCAAGAGGATAAAGATAAAAAAACAAACACAAAGTATCATGTCGCGTCAGATGTGGATGTAGCCATTATTACCGATTTCTTAAGAGACTTTCAGACTTATGAGGGATCAACTAAGTCTTCTTCAGAAAGTATTATCGAATATATAAAACTTCTGAACTCTCAAGAATACGATGAGTTGAAAAAATGGAAAGTAATTGTCGTAGAGGGTGTGCCGAGTAGAGAAAGGTATAACCAGCCTGTTAATCTTGGACCATTATCACTTTCCTATACAGTTACTCGTGGAGCCCAAGCTGAGAATGTTCCAAACGACCGAGTGGATGTAAAAGCAATCGTGGCAGCAAAACAACAGTACTTTGACGAAAACAAAAAAAGCGGAAGTATCTCTGCACCTAAATTGTTTATTTATCCGTTAAATCCTAATGCAGAGGTATTCAGCAAAGTTCAAAATGTGGGTTTTGATAGTAATTTGGTACCTATTGGTTTTGCAGTAGCATTTCCAAAGACCCGTCAAGATATTAGTGATGAGGTCTATTTAAAAAATAAGTCTGTAAGTGAAAAGAGTGACTTTTAGTGAATACACTTGTAATAGATACTTTTAATCAGATTCTAACGCAAAAACAAAACGAAGATAAATCAGAACTTATACCGATGGTTCCATTGTTTCATGAACAAGCAATCGTATTTTGCGGGATTGATAATGCGTCCGAGAGCAGATACTTTTTCATAGAGATTCCCGATGGTCCATGGGAAGATGAACAAATGAAATCCTTGCCTAAGTGGCATGGTTTACAAATAAAAATGGAACATCACGATACATTTGGACCTTTAAATGATAGGTATTTCATTGAGTTCATACAGGCTGACCCTGATACTGGAGACCTTTTTGAAACTATAATGCAGAACCTATTTGACCACGTAATCACTCGAGACCCTGACGAACCATTATTTACAGTTATCTATAAAGTGCTCGAAAAATGGAGAAGCTTTTTCCGACGTGGAGGATATAAAAAATTAAATGAAGATCAGCAGAGAGGATTATTCGGCGAGTTATGGTTTATGAGGAAATGGATAGAAAATAATCCAGACAGACCTCCCCTTCTATTAGAAAGCTGGGGAGGACCTCTTAGTGATAGAGTTGACTTTCGCACGAACGGTTTCGGTGTAGAAATAAAGACAGTTAGAGACCAGATTAACAAAAGAGTTCGTATTTCTAATGAAAAACAGTTGAGAATAACAGATGCTGTCCCGGAAATTTATTTATACGTGTGTTATTTAGAGGAGAGCCGAAATATAGGCCATACACTTCAGGATTTAGTAGACGAACTAAGAATCCATTTCTATTTATTCTCACTTCAGCTCCGGCTCAAATTTGATGACTTGCTTAGAAGTTCTGGCTTCAGTGATAATGAGTATACTGATTTATATTTGAATGTACTAGAAGAAGAAACGTATACAGTAGATAACCGTTTTCCTATGATACCAGTTGAATCTTTACCAAAAGGTATTTCTCATGTCTCTTATTCGATAGACTTATCTCATTGTGAAGATTCAAAAATAGACAGCACAAACATCTTTAACTTAACTGGACGGTGACCATTATGGCCAAGCATGAACTACAATCATTCTACGAAGATTTCATGAATGACTTAGAAAATGAAATTTCAAGAACTTCACCGTATGAAGCTTTTCTTGAAGAATATCTGAAATATATGGAATCCTCATCTTCACCAATTTATGTAGAATACTATAGACCAAATCTAAATATTCAAGTCGACGCTTATTCATATGAGGATAGTGAACGCGAGTTAAACTTATTTATTATTGATTTTGATGAATTTATGGATCAGCCCGAAGAAATCACAATGACCTCTCTAAGGGAATTAGCAAATAAAGCAAAAAAATTCTATACCCAATATAAAAATCTTCCTATTGATCCATCTCATTCAATAAATGATTTATTAGCGCTCCTTAAAGATAACAATAATTTAGTAGAGCGCCTAAATATAACTATATTAACTAATAGGTACTATCGCACTAATAAACCGATAGACATCTCCCTGTCCAAGGATGTTGCTATTGATGTTCAAGTCTGGGATATTGACAGGCTTTATCAAATTATTTCTGCTGATCAAGACTCAACCAGCATCCTTATTAATTTCCAAGAAGAATTCAATCAATCTTTTGAACTAATGAAAGTGCCTCAACCACAGAACCAATTGGCTTCACCTAACAATTTTGATTGCTACATTGGTTTTATTTCTGCCGAACTTTTAGCAAGAGCATACGAAAAGTGGGGACCTAAGTTAGTTGAACGAAATGTCCGATCATTTTTACAAGCCAGAGGTGCTACCAATAAAGGTATTAGAGACACTTTAAAGGATGATAACGAGAAAGATTTATTTGTTGTTTACAATAACGGCATCTCCAGTGTCGCGCGTTCTGGCAGCTTAGATCACTCCTCATCTAGTTTTAATCTTTATAAGATTAATTCTCTTGAAGGCTGGCAAATAGTCAACGGTGGACAAACAACCGCATCTATTCATAGTGCCTACAAGTCAGGAATTGATTTAAGCGAAGTATTCGTTCAGACTAAGTTAACTATTCTTCATACTTCTAATACAGACAGTTCTATGATTGCTGAAGAAAATATGGTGGCTAAAATTTCTAAATATGCTAATACACAAAATAAAATTAACCAGTCAGACTTACTAGCTAATACGCGTTATATGTCCTCTCTAGAGCATTTCTCAAGGACTATATGGATTCCAGCTCAGGATAAAAGAAAAGCTGAATCAAAATGGTACTTTGAGAGAGCTCGCGGCCAGTATATGGTAGATCTAAATAGAAGGAACCGAGGAAAAGAACAAACAGAATTCAAGAAAGAATTTCCAAAGGAACTCCTTCTAAATAAAGTAGACTTAGCGAAAAACTTTATGTCTTGGGAAGGCTTCCCTCATATCTCCAGTAAAGGCGGCGAGGCTGCTTTTACTAAATTCATGGACTTCAATAAATCATTTTGGAAGTATGAACGAAACAATGATAATCAGTTAGAGGAATTAGAGGAGATGACCTCATCCATGTACAAAATGTTAATTGCGAGGGTTATTATTAACAGGAAAGTACAAGAGCTTGTTAACTCCATGGGATTAAAGGGTTACAAAGCTAACGTTATCTACTACTCTACAGCAATGTTAAATCAATTATATGGCGAGAGAATTAATTTAGAAGAGGTTTGGAACAAACAATCTCTTTCTGATAGATGGGATAATGTCATTAAAGAAATCGCCCAAAAGACACTTGAGTTTCTTAGGGATTCAGCTGGGGAACAAAACGTTACTCAGTGGGCTAAGAAGGAAGATTGCTGGAAGCAGTATGTAAGGGATTGTAAGCAACAGTTGAGGTATATTGTATAAGTATTTTATCACACTAACCTAAAGTGCTTGTAACATCGATGATAAGCATTATTTAAACGTAAGCGTCAAATAGCGCCCACCTGTTTTTCAGGGGGCGCTTATTCTATACTTCATTTACTTTTATTTGGAACGTAACATTCCTGTGGTAGACTGGTCGACCAGGGGGACGGTTCTCCCGCTTCCCCATTGAGTAGAATGGTAAGGTTCTCCTTGATGGGCCTAAGTGCGGTTTAATACTTTTTATATTTATATCTACAAATCTAAATTTGTTTAGATACATACTCATAGAAATCTTCAAATAAGAAAATGTTTATTTGATACTTAGAGTTAAAAGTATTATCTAAATAATTTGGATTTTTATTAACCAAATATAGCTCTACTGAATCAAATCCTCCTCCTAAAATCCCCTCAAAAATAGCTCTATGTTTTAGTAAAAACAAACGTCGTTCATTCATTTTTATCATATGTTCTTTAGCTTTTGATAAACTTTGGGATAACCCATATAAACTATTATCTATATCTCTATTTTTTAATTCCATTAAGTGTAAGGTATTATTCTTTATGTAAAAAAAATCTATTTCCTGTGAAATTGAATGGTTTGATTTAAATAATTCTTTACATTCTTCAAATTTATTTAAATCAAAATTCACATCTCCTATAATATCTTCTTTTTCCAAAAGTGACTTTAACCTTTTTAAATCATATTCATCATAATTTCTTTCCACTAATCTTTTAGTCTTTTTATCTAACCCTTTGTTTAAATGGTTTTTTAAAATCCTCTGTCTAAAATACTGTGCTGATTCTACAAAAGTATAAAAAGGTAAAATATAATAATCTTTAACTTCTATAAGTGGAGTTCTAAATAATCTATTATCATCACTAAAGGTAGATTTTATAAAATTTGTTTTTGAACATTTTTTTAAAACTAAATCATCTAACATGAATCTAATAGCAACTTTATCTCTACCAGTTTTACGATAGATATCCTCTACTAAAGCTTCCTTTTCTATAAATGAAATTATAGTTCTGGTTTCTAAGAACTTTTCATTATATTCATAAATATACTCTTCTAAAATAAACGGAGAATACCCTCTTCTCGCTTCAAAAGATTGATAAACTTCTTCTAACTCTTTATTATAAAGATTCTTTTTAAAAGCCCCTGTAGATTTGAAATATTTTCTGATTTTACTTTCATATGATTCCTCAATTTTTAATATTCCATCTTCAATACTCATAATGCCGCCATTCTCATATAAATATTCAATGTATTTCTTCTTTTGTTCAACATTTAGAAGTAAATTCGTTACATATAAAAGATCTTTTATATTTAGTATGCTATTTGATATTTCTTTAAAGTCAATTTCACTGTTCAATACATAATGAATTAAATATTCAAAAACTTTTTTATCGGCACCAAAAAAAAACCTTAAATCACTTATTTTAAATCTCTCAATAATATGTAATGTTTCTGAAATAAGGTTCATTCTATTTTTATCTATATAACCATCAGAACTCCATTCATAGGATTGCATGCAAATATAACTTATCGTATTTGCATATGCCACAAAAATTTTTATTAGCTCTTCTCTAGAAAAATTAACTAGTATATTTCTTATTGAATAACCATATTGATTCGAAAGACTATTTAATATTGCATAAGCATCTATTTTGTTAGGTAAACTCTTAGAATCAGATAGATACAACTGTTTCATCGTTTCTTTTTCCAGCTCAATTAATTCTATATCCATATCAATAGTCATTATGGATTCCATATTCAATATTCTTTCATACTTTTGAGCAATTTTAGCTACTTCTAAATAGATATTTTGATTTTCTGATAGTGCTGTAAGATTAAGCGCTCTTGAATACAAAAAATTAAAATATTCACCCATATGTTTTTCCAGAGAGATGTTTTTCATATTGTTATAATCCATATTTCTTTGCCAATGAGGTATTCCTTCTGTAAATTTTTCAAAAGATAGAACATTATTAAAATCAGTCATGTAATATATCTCTCCTATCTTGGGGACTATGTAGAAATTAAAATTTCATCAAACTCTTTTACAATATACATTTTTATTTGTCTCTTCTCTATTAGCCAACTAAAATAAATTAGCTTAAGCTCCGTTATTAAAAATTTTCTTTAGTATATGTTGTGCCTTATCCCAATCTATCTGCAAATTCTTGCTCCTATGCAATCAAAAACAAACCATCAACTACAATAAAACGACTGTAATCGATGGTTTATTAATGACCGCACTTACTTATGGTATGGCTCCCCCCGATTAATCCGAAACCCCCGATAAACCTGCTCCAGCAGCACAAGCTTCATTAACTGATGCGGAAAAGTCATCTTAGAAAAAGAAAGCGCAAAGTCACTTCTTTTTGTAACGTCCTCACTTAAACCCAGCGATCCACCTATAACAAAGGCAATTTTGCTTTTGCCGTACGTGGCGAGCTGGTCCATTTGTTTGGCGAGTTCTTCTGAAGTAAGCTGTTTGCCTTTGATCTCCAGGGTGATGACGTGGGTGTCCGGAGTGATTTTGCTGAGGATGCGTTCACCTTCTTTTTGTTTGACGATTTGCATGTCTGCTTCGCTCAGATTTTCGGGTGCTTTTTCGTCCGGTACTTCGATGAGGTCGATGGTGGCGTATGCTCCGAGGCGCTTGGTGTATTCAGCGATGCCCTGCTTAAGGTATTTTTCCTTTAGTTTTCCGACGGTTATGATTGAGATTTTCATGTGGTTCCTCCGATTAACTTGATGCTTTTATTGTATCACTTTTCCTCTCCCTTCATTAGTTGTCATTTTTCTCCTTCCTGTTTTTTCCGTCAACACTCCACTCCATGATTCACCCATCAATATTAGGGAAACCATAAGATAAAGAGATTCAGGAGGGATACGGATGGAGAAGGCTGCTGTGGTTTGGTTTCGGAAGGATTTGCGTGTGCATGATCATGAGCCTCTTGTGCAGGCGGCAAAAAGCGGGCTGCCGGTGATTGGGCTCTATGTGTTTGATCCGAAAGAATATGAGGAAACACGATATGGCTTTAAGAAAACGGATCGGCATAGAGCGCGGTTTGTGCAGGATAGTGTGGAGGATTTGCGACGGAATCTGGAGACGATTGGGGTGCAGCTTTTAATTCGTCATGAGGATCCGGCTGACGCGTTTTCTGCTCTTTCCCAAGAGATGTCGATTCAATCGGTTTATCTCCACGAGGATATTGCGAGTGAGGAACAGGCGGTTGAGGAGTCGGTGCGGAAGGTGCTGCCGGATGCTTCATTTACCGTTTCACACGGACGCAATCTGATTCATCCGGATGATCTTCCCTTTGCGATTGAGGAGCTGCCGCAGACCTTTTCTCAATACCGGAAAAAGCTGGAGAAGGCTGGGATCCCGATACGAACGGCGATGCCTGCTCCCCTTCATGTAACCGGTGTTTCCCTGCCGGAGTCGCTTCCGCTTGGTGAGTGCCCGTCTTTGTCAGACCTTGGACTGGAGGAGTTAACGCGTGCTCCCCGCTATACAGGCGGTTCTTCTCAGGCAAAGGAACGGCTGACGGATTATTTTTTCACGAAAGACCGACTGAAGGTCTACAAAGAAACGCGGAATGGCATGCTGGCGGAGGATGATTCTTCGAAGTTTTCTCCGTGGCTTGCGCATGGCTGTCTGTCACCGAGAGTTGTGTATGAGCAAATTAAACGGTATGAAAAAGAGCGCGTGGAAAATGGCTCGACGTATTGGCTGTATGTGGAGCTGTTATGGAGAGATTATTTTCACCTCGTTCACCGTAAATTTGGCAACAGGCTGTTTTTCGCTTCCGGTCTCCGGGACTTTTCCGTTCCGTGGGAGCAGGACGAGTCACTGACTCAGGCCTGGATTCAGGGAAAAACCGGATATCCTCTTGTGGATGCTGCGATGCGGGAGTTAAAAGAAACCGGATTTATGTCAAACCGCGCCCGGCAGAATGCTGCGAGCTTTTTTACGAAAAACCTCGGGCTGGATTGGCGGATTGGCGCTGCCTGGTTTGAATCACAGCTGGTGGATTTTGATGTAGCAAGCAATTACGGCAACTGGCTGTATAGCGCAGGAGTTGGAAACGATCCGATTCAGTTCAGAACCTTTAACGTAGAAAAGCAGGCGGTGGATTACGACCCGGAAGGCGATTACCTGAAGCACTGGCTGCCCGAGCTTCGCCGCGTGCCGGTTCCCTGGATTCATGCTACCCGTGAGATGGGGCTGATTGAGCAGGAGGAGTACGGAGTGACGCTTGGGGAGGACTATCCCCTGCCAATCATTGACCTTCATGAAGCCATGCGGGAAAGAAGAGAAAAGATGAAGCAGGCAATGGGGAAAACATAAACAAATTAAACACATTATATGATGCGAAAGTCCTTCTTCTGTGATATGCTTTTTTTACCATATGAGAAGAAGGGCGGTGCTTTCATGCGCGACGTTTTTATCCCATTAGCGGTCTATATGCTGCCGGCATTTATCTTGTTTTACATGGCGGTGGATGTATTTTGGCGCAACCCGAAAAAGGTGGAGCACCGCTTAGTCAGTCTCTCGATTCTGTGCTACGGCATGCTGTTTTTATCTGAATATGTCAGGCATCTCTTGCCGATCGAATACAGCCCGGCTCTTGTGACCTACTGGTTTGGCAATGCGGGCATTATGATTTTGTCGCTGTTTACTCACTTTATCTTTAAGGCTTCTCTGCTGTATAAGAAATTACCTGCTTTTTTGTATCCTTCTATCTTTTACCTGCCGCTTGTCCCGATTCTTCTCACGTATCTATTCCAGGAAAACTTCATGAACAGCCAAGAATTTGTTCAGGTGGGCATGTGGAAATACCCTGAATTCAACACAGCTTATCTTGTGACACTGACTGTCTCAAATTTGTTCCATTTATTTGTTATCTTCCTGCTTTATTACGCCCGAACGAAAGCCCGTGTAGCTATTCAGCAAAAGGTGCTTTCTCTTTTGATTTACGCAGCTTCCTTTGTGCTAGTATGGGATGTCATTTTTGGCTACGCTTCCTTTAGAGGAACGATCCCTCCTTATCCTTACATTTACGGGGCGTTTGCCTGGGCGGTGGCGTTAAGCTACGCGCTGCGAAAATTTGATTTTCTGACTTCCTCCCATAAACGGTTTGAGACACTGTACAATCTTAACCCGGCTGCGATTGTACTGATTGACCGGTATGGATTAATCGAAAGCGCCAACCCCGCTGCCCGCCTTCTGCTTGAAGAAGGTCAGGTAAACCAGCTTTCTTTCCAGCACTTTATTCCGGTTAAACGTCAGAAGGAATGGATTCAACACCTGCAGCATTCTTTCAGCAAGGAAGAGAAATTCACGAATTACGAAACAAAAATCATTACAGCATCCGGCGCGGAAAAGTATGTGGTGATGGACGGGGATTTTATTTTCATCGACCAGCATCTGCACTCCATGCTGATCATCCGGGATATTGATTCCACGAAAGAAGATGAAAAAACGATTCGCTTTTTAGCGTATCACGATTCCCTTACGCATCTCGCCAACCGCCGCTCATTTTACGATCAGGGCGAAAAAGCGATACGGGAATACCAGCAGCTCGCTGTTGTGCTGATTGATCTGGACGGTTTTAAAGGCGTGAATGACACGTACGGGCACCAGGTTGGGGATGCATTTTTAGTGCATGTGGCGCAGCTGTTAAAGCACTCCATGAAAAAATCAGGACTTGCTTCACGGGTGGGAGGAGACGAATTCTTTTTATACATGCCTCTCGCCTATGAAAATGAAGCGGAGGTCTACCTGGACAATTTGCTTGCAGCGTTTGAGCAGGAGCCTTTTCTGGCAGAAAACATTGATATTCCGATTTCTGTTTCCATCGGTGTCAGCCTTTCCCCCTTACATGGCAACCAGCTTGAAGCCCTCATTCATAAGGCGGACCTGGCAATGTATGAGATCAAGCACAACGGGAAAAACGGCTACCGGATTTATAACGAAACGATGGAAACCAAGCCCCTTGTTCTGTAATCAACGAGAATAAATGATCATTAAAAAAGGACTCCATTCGAGTCCTTTTTTGCTCTATATTCATTTCTCACCGATTAGTAGTGCGTTTAGATCCTTTAAGTAACGAGATTTGCTAATACTAGCTCTGTACCTGAAAATACTTAACTCACCAAGTCATCTAAACGAATGATCTCGCACCCTTTACTTTCATAATAGTCGATCATGCCATCGATCTTCTTTTTATCATAGCTGGTGATGCAATCTGATAGTACACTCACCTCGTAGCCTGATTTGCGTAAGTTATAGCAGGTTGACTTAACGCAAGCAGTCGCATCTGCTCCCGTGATATAGAAGTCGCCTATTTCATTTACCCTAATAAAGTCTGCGAATTCCTCACTGGTTAAGGCGTTTCCTTTGTATTTTGTAAAAACATTCTGGGATACCAGCTTCAGATCTGGAGCTAACTCGGCACCCCGCGTGTCTGTTTTAAACGTTCTCGTACCCGGTGACAAATTCTCATGCCGTATATACACAACATGAAGATGATTTTCGACTGCCCACTCAATTGATCGGTTGATATTATCAATGATCTCTTTGTAATTCTTTGTGATGTCATTTTGAATATCGATTACGACTAACGCTTTTTTCTCCATCCTACTTCCTCCTATTAAATCAATTCCACTGAATGAGCGAACGCATTACTAAATGAATAATTTACCTTTTACTTCTATTTACTTAATTTAATACAGCCTGTTCAACGATTCGCATACATTCCCCAACAATGGAGTCGGGCTGAGGTACGCCTGGATCCTGATTGACCATCACGACGACTCCCGTCTGCTTTTCAGGATTGAATCTGACCTGGCTTTGAAACCCTACTCCCCATCCGTTAGATACAATCTGTACACCATTTTCGCTATCGGCACGAAATACCCCAAGCCCCGCTGCAGGCTCACAGCCAAATGAGCTCAGCATCTTTCTTACTGTTGCTTGGGAGAAAACATCAGATAAGCCATTCCATGCTTTTGTTAATTCAATACATAATTTACCTAAATCTTCAGATGATGTCCATACACCAGCGCCCGATTCATTTGGGTACACTGCTCTTTTTCCCTCAACGATCTCTCCTGTTTTGTGATGCCCGGAAGCCATAGGCAGTCCCTCTGGCATCGCAGACCACAGAAAGGTGTTCTTCATCCCGACCGGCTCCAAAACGAGCGAGGTTAAGACGGACGAGAAGGATCGTCCTGTAACATCCGGAATCACCTGTTCAGCGACAGCGTAGCCTGTGTCCGAATAAGAAAATTGAGTTTCAGGCTCGTACGAAACCGCAGCGGGTTTTGCATGATAAGGCGTTTTTCCGGAAAGCAGGTCAAGATTACCCGGAACATGTTCTCCGCTTTGAATCGGTCCATAGCTTCCGGGAGGATCAATAAAGCCTCCCTGGTGTGCAAGAAGATTTTGAAGCGTGACCTTTTGCGCGTCAGTCCATTCATGATCCGGAATCTTATAAGCTACTAAATAATTATTTACAGGCCGCTCCAGCTGAACCACTCCCTGCTCGACAAGACGCATCACAAGGGCTGCCGTAATGAACTTGCTGATGGAGCACGCATGGAAAAGATCCTGTGCCTCCACCGGTTCCCCGCCCGCTTCTCTTACGCCCAGCTGAGCCTGCCAGAACTCACTACCGGTAAAAGCACTGATCGATAAACCGGGCACTTTCCACGTTTTCATTTTTTCTTCGATTTCCTGCAAGACGTTTTCTCTATTACTCATGCACTCTCCTCCACTCTGACTTTTCCAATACATAGTGGTGATGAGGTTCGTCATCAATCATCTGAATCCCCTTAAAAACAAATCCGCATTTTTCGATTACCTTCGTTGAGGAAATATTACGTGGAAGCGCGATGGCATTTAGCATGTCTGTATTGGTTTTGGTATATAAAAAATGGATCAGACCTTGTGCCGCTATTGTCGCATAGCCTTTTCCCTGAAAACGCTCAGAGATCGCATACACAATTTCCCGGTTTGACTCAGGCAACTCCTCTTTTATCCCGGTACAGCACCAGCCAATGCATTCGTCAGTTGCCTTGATGAAAATGCCAGTTTCAAAAAGTGCTCTCCTATGTCC
The DNA here is from genome assembly GCF_050107735.1 of Jeotgalibacillus proteolyticus. Taxonomy (GTDB): domain Bacteria; phylum Bacillota; class Bacilli; order Bacillales; family Jeotgalibacillaceae; genus Jeotgalibacillus; species Jeotgalibacillus proteolyticus_A. The sequence goes on along the minus strand of NZ_JBNILO010000009.1, from coordinate 74,552 downwards.
CCTTGAATAGCAGCTTCATGAAAAGCTTTATTTGCCGGTATTTCATAGTGAGTCAGCCATTCCTCTCTTTGTTCTCTGGTGGAAGACCAATCCGGCAGAAACTCACTGATGGCCGGCTGGCTGGCGATGCTGGAAATACTCTCGGCATCTTCAATTGCAAATTCCTTAAGGTAGAGGGCTCCGCAATCAATTTTAAATACATTCCGTTCTGTCTTGTTTTCCATTTATTTTCCGCCTTGGTATGTAATTTAAAAGCAAACACATGATATACTTAGGTTACCATACTTTACTAAATATTCCTAATCTTCTTTCGCTATATTTTCTTTATCCTTGCAAGGCAAATTCAGCTTTATAGGAGGAAAATACATGGCATTACTTGCCGCTATTCTCAGTGCATTTGGGATCTGGATTTATTTTCGCTTTAATGTGAAATCGATGAATCTGCAAAATCTTTTAATGGCGAAAGGATGGGAAGGTGTGGCCCAGGAAGAGTCACGATCCATTCGCTGCTCCTATTGCAACAATGTGATTAGAAGAGGCCACACGACGCCTTATTGTACGAAGTGTAAAAAGTTTATGTGATTCCAAAGCTTACGTTATGTACTTGAATAGTGTAAGCATTATAAAATAGGTTCTATATAATACTAAATAAGGTATCGTTGAAATTGACGAGACCTTTTTTTATATTCTTGTAGCACATTTAGTATGTAAACGAAGAAAGGACAGTAACAATGAATTGGAAAGACGATAGCGTAGAACGGGAAAAAATGAAATTCTCAACTAAAATGGGCTGTCTGTTTATCCCAGTCGCTTTAGGGATTGCAGTTATCTCAATAGTCGCCTGGTATCTTATATCCTCTCAAGAAACACAGTTAGAAATCAGTCATTCTCCAAATCATCTAAACTCAATCGAGATTGTTATGATACACGATTTTCCCGACCCGACTATTAGCATTAACTACGATGATCAAAGCGTGATGAAAACTCAGATACCGGATAAAACAACGGTCGAATGGAAAAACGATTATCAAGCGATCGTCACCCTGACAAAACAAGGACAAGAACCAGATATTATCGATATAGAGTTTGCTGCAACTCCAGACACAGAGTGATAAGTCGATAAGAAAACCAATCGTTAGGGAACCTTAAAAATTGTGGCGAGTCCCCAAAAGGCAAAGCTTGAGGAGGTCTAAGCGCTGTCCCTATGGAAAACGTCAACCGGAAGCAAACCGGTCAAAGAGCTGAGACATATCCGTCTCAAGCTCTTTTTTTATTTAAGAATCAAAATGGAAAGCTAGCTTGACATCTCGTAAGTTGTAGGATACATTTCAATTATGGAAAGTTAACTTTCCGTAAGGAGGGTACATGGGTGAACAACCGTTTAGAAGAAATACGCAAAAAGCATGGAATTAAACAGGAAGAATTAGCACGAGCGCTTGAAGTGTCCAGACAGACGATCGGTTCTCTGGAGAATGGACGCTATAATCCATCGATCCTGTTAGCCTTTAAGATTGCCCGTTACTTTGAATTGAACATAGAAGAAATTTTTATTTATGAGGAGGAGGAAAAAGAATGAAGAAAATTCATATGGCATATTTACTTGCCGCTGTTGGCGTAGGCCTGCTGGCAGTGGGTGTGTACTTCATTAAAACCTTGGACGATCTGCAAGGGTTGCTCGCAGCATTGCCTTATCTTTCAGTTGGACTTGGCTGTGTAATTTTTGGTCACGGGATGGGAGAAATCGTCCTTCAACACGCCAGCAGCAGAGCTCCCGAGGCCGCAAAGGACCTGGAGATTGAAAAGAAAGATGAGCGCAACATCGCTATTGCTAATCGGGCCAAAGCAAAAGCCTATGACATGATGATCTTTTTAATCAGCGCATTATTATTCGCCGTTGCCCTCATGGGAATCGATCTAATGCTATTATTGCTTTTTGCTTTCACCTATTTTTTCGTCATTATGTATACGACCTATTACCGGTATAAATTCTATAAAGAAATGTAAAAGAGCAGCAAAAAACGCTTGGATCGGAGAACCCAAGCGTTTTGTTTACAATCCCCTATACTCAAACCAGTCAAAATAAGCCACAGTAGCGCTTTTCTCTCCATTCGAGCTGGCATACAGTCCCATCTGCGTGCCGACAAATCCTCCTGCCACATCCGTACTCAGGATTCTTCCATCCACTTGCTGAATGAGGGGCGCATAGCTTGAAGGATTCTCGCCATACCAAAAGCTTAAATCCTGCCCCCTTCCTTCGACCTTCAGATAAAGTTTCTCTGAATGAACCGGTTGTTCTTTCAGCACTTCTTCTTCTCCCGCCTCACATTTTATTAGCAGGATGACATTTTCCCCGCCTTTTTTGGTGTGCACAAACCGAAAATGGAATTCATTGCTTTGAAGGAGCACAATCCCTGCTTCTTCGTTGTCACTCTCCGGTGCAAACTCCAGGACGGTTGAGGCTTGAAAGTGAAAATGTTGCTGTCTTCTTCCGACAAAGCTGGGATTGACGAGTTCGGTCAACTTCTCTGGTCTAAGCATCAGGCTTAAAAAGCCCGGCCTGCTGGTTAAGCTGTAAAACTCTTCTTTAGGTGTGCGGAGAAAATTCCAGTGAAGAGCAAGCTTATCCTCCTCAAAATGGTCACAGACTGAAGAAGCAGGCTGTGAGACTTCTTGCTGGGGCAGCTCCGGGATGGGATAGGACATTTCCAATTTCCCTGTGCCCGGACTCATGATCGGCCAGCCATCCTCCCATTGAATCGGCATCAAATACGTTTCTCTTCCCAGGTTTCGATAATAGCCGCCGTTAATCCGGGAAGCCAGACCGACAGCCCACCATTCGCCGTTTTGCGTTTCGACCATGTCGCAATGTCCGACATTCACGACAGGGTAGTCTTTTCCTAAATGTCTGTGCGTCAAAATTGGATTTCCAGGATTTCCGGTGTAAGGACCTGTGATTTCCTTACTGCGTGCGATGGATACGGCGTGATGGTGTCCGGTTCCCGCTTCAGAAATCAAAAGATAATACATTCCATTTATTTTATATAGATGAGGGCCTTCAGGCCAAATGACCTCCCGTAACGCGCCCCTCCATAGGCCGTATGAGTCTCCGACCAATTTCATTGTGTCGAGATCCAATTCATGAAGCCATATTTCCCAGTTCCCGCTGTATGCCTCTCCCTCAGGGGCCGGTCTTGTTCCGCAGTAATAAGCTTTGCCGTCGTCATCAAAAAATAAAGACGGATCAATCCCTGGTGAGTCTAGGTAGTACGGATCTGACCAGGGTCCTGCAGGGTCAGTCGCTGTCACTACGAAGTTTCCTCCCCGCCCTACATTCGTGGTAATCATATAAAAAACACCTTGATTGAAGCGAATGGTCGGGGCAAAAATTCCCTCTGACTGCTTTTGCCCCTCTAAAGGAAGCTGAGAGGGTCGGTCTAAGACATGACCGATCTGTTTCCAGTTCACCAGATCCTTGCTGTGAAAGATGGGTACGCCGGGAAAATAAGCAAAGGATGACGTAACCAGATAATAGTCGTCCTTTACTCTGCAAATAGATGGATCCGGATAAAATCCCGGCAAAATCGGATTTTGAAATGTTTTCATGTATGTACTCTCCTATCCCCGTTGAGATGGCTTTTTGCTTTCAAATCGGAAGTAATCAAACTCAACAAAACCGCCGGAAATGGCAGTGGCAAAGTGAAACAGGGCAAACCGGTAGCCCATAAAGTGATCGAGTTTATACGTTAACTGAAGAGGTTGTCCTATTGGATGCCATTCCGCTTCATCCAGACTATAAAAGAAATAGGCTTTGCCTGCCGCATGTTGAAAATCAAACTCAACCTTTAAATAAACCCGATTCTGATCAACAGGCACCGAGGCGATTTCCTCTTCCCTTCCTGAGCTTGCATTGACCATGACAATGGATTTTGAGCTCCCAGCTGCTTTTACGCCTGCATAGCCATAATCCTTTTGAAAGGCAGCAAGACCGGCGACGTCCCCCTCTTTCATATGGGCTGTTTCGATTGCGATCTGACCTGAGCATGCCGGCCCGAGTGTTCGTTGAGTTAATGTATTTTGAGCCTGCTCCAGATTTGAGCTGATTTCTCCGGAGGTTAACCTTAAGTATCCTGGACGATCAAGTAAAGACCAATTCGTATGTAGAGGATGATGGTTCCATTGCCAGGCGAGATGAAGAACATCGGTGCCTGAATCAAATTCGTCTGATTGGATGATCGGGCTGGTCCCATTTTTTACTTCAAGAGGAACAGGCAGCCGTGCAGGAATCCTTCCGTTGTCACCAAACACCGGCCACCCGTCTACCCATTCAACCGGGATGAGACAGGGCGTGCGGCCAACGGGGCCGTGATCGCGAAACAGCATTCCATGCCAATTTCCTTCAGGGGTATCAATAATCCCGCCCTGAGCGATGCCAGCCGGGTCATTCACTGCGACTCTGCCTTCATAGACACCGTCAATGCTTTCTGCACGGTGCACCAGCTGGGTTCTCGGACCATTTTTAGGCCATGTGATCGTAAAAATATAATAGTACCCGTTTCGTTTGTGAATATGGGCTCCTTCGGCTGGGAGCCCCACGTCTTCTTTTGTACTTGCGGCTAAACTCGCGTCTTTGATCATGATTTTGTTTAAGCCGCCCTCTTTAATCGCTGCGGCATCTTCTGTCAGCTCAATTACCTTCAGATCGCCGGTGCCGTATACCATATAGACCCGGTCATCGTCGTCAAAAAGCAGGGACATATCATGATAATACTCATCCAGCACAGAGCGCTTCCAAGGGCCTTGTTCAATATTTTGCGTTTGAAAAAGATACGTTTTCCCGGTAGACAGAGATCCCGCTGCTACGTAAAAGCTGCCCTTATGATGACGGAGGCTGCTGGCCCATGACCCTTTGCCGTACTCGTTTTTCCCATTTACAAGCTTCTGCTCATCCTGGCAGTCAAGCACATCGTATGTATAATTGACGATTTCCCAATGAAGAAGATCCGTAGATTTCATAATGGGGATTCCAGGGTTCATGTGCATCGTGGTACTCGACATATAATAGATTTCTCCGACTCTAATGACATCCGGATCCGGAACATCTGCCCAGATAATCGGATTTACATAAAATCGCGGCTCCTGTTCGCTTGTCATGAAACTCCCCCTCGCCTTTGATTGCGCGTCAGCTGCTGATTAAAGACTTCAGCAGGCTGATCGCTTCTTCTTTTTCTTCACTGTATGCCGGAATAAACGCTGCCAGCGGCTCTTCGAGTGTCCAGCCCATTTCTTTTATAAAGGACGAATCGTTATCTACGGGCACTGCATAGACGTGGATCTCTTCTGTATCGGGATCCTCCCCTTTAAGCTCATCCGGTGCACCTTCTTCCAGTGAGGAAGCCTCAGCCACTTCGTTTAACGGGGTGAATGCAGCGGGATCAATCAGGTATTTCACATCTTTTAACGGCACAAAAAACAAATCCCCGTTTCGCCCTGCCAATTCAATGACGATTTTTTCATGGTGATACGGGTAAAATTCCAGCTGAGAGGATGTGCCCTCTCCCGTATTTTCTTCAATAATCGCCTGTGCCTCTTCTTCTGCTCCTGCAGGGATTTCCGAGAAAAACAACAGCTGTACTTTTTCATTGCTTTGGCTGCAGCCGCTTGAAAGTGCCGTCATGAGAGCCAGCATCAAAACAAAACCATAGCGTTTCATGTGCCTCACCCTTCACTTTCCCGCATTTTTTGACTCTATTACTCTATCTGTTTACCAATTTCCAAAAGGACTCTTTAGGCTGAAGATCCTGATCAAACAGCAGCGGCCAGTTTTTCCTTCCTTGAACGGGAAAATCATCAAGCCAGGTGTAGTTGTCTGCCACGCCCCAGAAGGTAACAGAAGAAATGACGTCTGAATATTCTCTGAAGCATTCAAAAAATTGGTGGTATCGTTCCATTTGTTGCTGAGTCATTTTGGCTGTCATTGCAGTTAAATCGGTTCGCTTATCATCAAATGCAAAGACCGAGACGTCCATTTCAGTAATATGAAGCTTTAAGCCCAAGGATGCGTAGCGCTCTATGGCCGCTCTTATATGATCAAGCGTAGGATGGTGCAAGCTCCAATGCGCCTGAAGGCCAATTCCATGAATCGGCACATCTTTTTCGAGTAAATCTTTTACCGTCGTATAAATTTTTTCTCTTTTTTCCGGATCGGATTCATTGTAATCGTTGTAGAACAGTTCAGCATCCCGATCTGCCAGATGGGCGTATTCAAACGCTTTCTCCATGAAGTCATCTCCAATGATCGCTTGCCAGTTTGACTCTCTCAGCCGGCTGGCTCCGCTGTCAGTCACCGCTTCATTGACCACATCCCAGCTTTGAATCTGTCCTTTATATCTTCCAACGACGGTATCGATGTGCTCTTTCATCCGATCCAATACCAGCTGTCTGTCTGCCCTGCCGCCATTTTTGTTTTGAAAGACCCACTGGGGTGTTTGGTTATGCCAGACGAGTGTGTGCCCTCTTACCGTTTTTCCGTTTTGTTTGGCAAACGCCATGAGTTCATCGGCCTGCTCAAACGTAAAACGTCCTTCTTCCGGCTGCAGGTTTTCAAATTTCATATTGTTTTCTGATGTAAGACTAGTAAAATGCGTGTTAATAAACTCTTTCTGTGACTGAAGCGTCATAGGATTTACTGCCGCTCCTATTAAAAAATCATTTTCAAAGACGTTGAATAAAGCTGGGATTTCCCTTTGGTCTGCACGTTTGGTCATCTTTGTCACTCCTTCAGAATGTGTTTCTTACCTCCTTATTTCACTGCTCCCAATGTCATCCCTTTTACAAAGTATTTTTGCAGGAATGGGTAGACGCAAATGATCGGAAGACTCGCGACGATGGTCATGGTGGCTTGAATGGATTTAGGTGTAACGGTATTGTCCGCATGCTCTCCGCTTGCCAGAGCAGAATTCCAGTCCCCGTTAGAGGTTGCTGTATTTTGTAGAACCTTCATCAGCTCGTATTGCAGGGTGGTCAGGCTTTCGTTGCTGGAATTATATAAGAATACGTCAAACCATTGGTTCCATTGCCCGACGGCAAGAAATAACGACACCGTAGCAATCACGGGCAGAGATAGAGGGAGCACGATTTGAAAAAACACCCTGAAATCTCCAGCACCATCAATCCTTGCCTGTTCAAAAATACTTTTCGGGATCCCTTCGATAAATGAGCGCATGATAATCAGATTAAAGGCACTGATTAATCCAGGGAAAATGTAGACCCAAAACGTTCCGATTAATTCTAAATCTCTCATTAACAGATACGTAGGAATCAACCCGCCGTTAAAATACATCGTCATAATAAATATAATGGTGATGGACTTTTTAAACATAAATTTTTCCTGCGCGATGGCGTAGGCGACCATTGCGGTACATAGCACACCAATCACCGTGCCAATCACCGTTCTGGCTACCGAGATAAAAATCCCCTGAATAATGGAAGCCTGGCTGAATACATATTCATAGTTGTTCCAGGTAAATTCCCTTGGCCATAAATAAATGCCGCCCCGCACTGAATCCGTAGCAGAGTTCAATGAAAGTGCGATTTGGTTTAAAAATGGATAGAGCATGATGACACAAAGAAAGATCATAAAGGTGATGTTGCAGATATCAAAAATTAAATCCTCTCTTGTTCTAAGTAATTTATTTCTTTTTTTCGCTTTCATTCTATTGTGCACCCCCTAGTACAAACCGCCTTGCCCCATTTTTTTCGCAAGAGAATTTGCTGCGATCAAAAAGATTAAACTAATCACGGTTTTGAATATGCCCGCTGCTGTGGCTAACGAAAAGTTAAACATGGATATGCCGTAATTAATCACAAAGACATCAATGTTTTCCGAGTACTCCATGTTCTGTCCATTTCCTAATAAATATTGCGCTTCAAATCCGGCTTCAATGATGTACCCAATATTCATAATTAATAGGACGACAATGACCGACTTCATCCCGGGTATCGTAATGTATTTAATTCGCTGCAGCCGGGACGCGCCGTCAATTTTCGCAGCCTCATACTGCTCCTGGTCGATCATCGAGATGGCAGCTAAATAGATAATGGTATTCCAGCCGACATTTTTCCAGATATCTGAAGCAGCCAGGATCCCCCAAAAGTACTCGCCGACCCCAAGCCATAGAATTTCTGTGTCAATAATGTTCAGTGCCAGTAAAATTTCGTTAATGATGCCGTCCATGGATAAAACAGACGAAACAAGTGCGGCAGCAACCACCCATGAAAGAAAATGCGGCAGATAGCTGATGGTTTGTACCACTCGCTTAAATTTAATATTCATTAACTCATTGATTAAAACAGCTAAACCAATCGCGGTCACAAAGCCTAAAACGAGGTTGATCAAGCTTTGAGCAAGCGTGTTTCGCAGCACCCACAGGAAACGCTCACTTTCAAAAAGGAAAAGGAAATGCTTGAATCCTACCCATTCCTGTTCTGTGAAAGGACGGGCAGGTTTAAAATCCTGAAAGGCCATGGTCCAGCCCCAAACAGGCAGATACTTAAAGAGAAGCACCCAAAGGACAAAAGGGACGGTCATTAATAATAGAGCTCGTTGACTTTTACATTTTTTCAGAAAGGGTTTTAATCCCTTTTCCTGTTCCTGGTGCAGGGTTCTGGGAGCAGATGTATTTGAGTGGGCTTGCACGAAATTCCCTCCAATCCATTGATTTCTTTGATTGCGTGTTCAGCAGGCGTTGTAAGAGCCGCATGTAAAAGAAAAAGGCTGAACTTCTTCTGCAGATCATTCAGCCTTTTCTTCATTTATGTGTGCTCTACTCGATAAGCTCAGCTTCTCTTTTTACGGATGCCTCGATGACATCTTCGTACGCTTCGTACGGCAGTTCGTCAAAGGAATCCTTAAAGCTGTCCCACTCCGCATCAAATTCGGATGGACTGGCAAGGATAATATCCGGATAGGAGCGTTTGATCAGGTCGCGTGACTGCTGGTCATACAGCTGTGCTTCAGACCCGGTCTCGATACGTGCATCCCAGAACGGAAACCACGGTGCAGGATCCGGCTCTGTAAATAAATCCGTAAACATTTCAATGTCATAGGCCTCTAAGAATTCTTTATCCGTTTCATCATAGGCCATCTGGGCAACCTCAGGCTGAACATTCGGATCAACGGAATTTCCGTCATCAAACGTACCGCTCATGATCGGCCAGTACCAGCCAAGAGCTGTAAAGCCGAATTCATCGGCAAATTCTCTATTGGCCACTTCTGCAATTTGTTCCTCTGTTCGATAGAAACGGCCTTCCTCATTCACTTCATACGTTTCGCCTTCAATCCCCCAGGTAATTAATTTTTGGGAATCAATTTTCGCCATATGATCTAAGAACTTGATAATTCTAACCTGATCTTCCTCAGACGTACCGGAAGTTAATCCCGTTCCAGGAGAAGTCACATAAGAGACCGGATTCAAATATTGGTCTTTGATTCCTTCTTCAAATACAATTGGGAATCCCATAAAGTCATTGTACGGATCATCGTCCTGTTCAAGCGTCTCCAGCGCTGCTTCTGATTCCCACCATGGTCCGAACCATCCTACTACACGGCCTGATGAAATTTTAGCTAAGTATTCATCAAAGTTTTGTGTAAATGATTCCCGATCAAAAAGCCCTTTGTCGTTTAATTCATTTAACTTTCCAAGCCATTCCTTTGTTATGTCTTTGTTATGAGGAACAGATACTTCAAGTGTTTCTTTATCGACAATAATGCCCTCTGGCTCACCGGATAAGAAGGATGGCGGATCAAAAAGCTGTCCGACATGCCAGTCATATTGCAGCAGCGTATACGGAATCGTGTCGGCGCCGTCTTCTGTCGTCGGGTTTGCTTTTGCATATTCTTCTATAATGTCAAAATACTCATCTACTGTTTTAGGATGCGGATAGCCAAGCTCTTTTAACGCATCTCTTTTTATATAAAAAGCGGACTGGTTAATATTTGGCGGCTTAATATAGCCGTTTGAAACACCGGATGGCAGAATGTAAATATTGCCGTCCTCCTGTTTCATTTTCTCCCAGATTGGATCATACAGCTTTCTAAGATTTGGAGCGTGCTCTTCGATCAGATCATTCAGCGGGACAAATCCCCCGGCATCAATGACATCATTTGTTGCATTTTGGGCGTTCAGTAAATCAGGGTATTCACCGCTTGCGATCATGGTACCGATTTTTTGATTGCTGTCACCGACAATATGTTCAATATCAAAGTTGACGCCTGTTTCCTCTTCGAACATTTTTCCAATTTTCGTATCTGCTGTGTTAACATCTTTTCCAGTGGATGAGGCGTTAAAGAAGCTGTACGTAAATACATCACCATCTCCAGAACTTTCTTCATTTGAACATGCCGCTGTAAAGATCATCAATGCCGACAGAGAAACAGCTAAAAAACCTGACTTCCTTTTGATCAATTCGATTCCCCCTTATTATTTATATCTAATACACCCCTGCTTTGTAAGCCCTTTCATTGTATCTTACATCGTGATGTGAATTGACCATGCAAAGTATAGCTTTTACTTTGTAAACTTTAGAAGCTTGATTGTCGAAAAAAAAAACAATGCATGCCTTTTTACGTCGGCATGCACTGGCGGTTAGGATTTACTAGAGTCATCATATCCCCGCTCCAACCTTACCTTTCACACGGCAAAATGAGCGAGATCGTGGTTCCTACTCCCTTCGTGCTTGCAATGGTAAATTTAAAATTGTCCCCATAATGAAGCTTTAAACGGCAGTAGACGTTTTTAATTCCTACATGATCCCCGATGTTTTCCGTTTCTTCGAGTGAGTGCATAAGCTCTTTATATTCTTCTTTTTCCATTCCCTGGCCTGTATCTGTAATCTCACAGATCAGTTGATCCTGATTGCTTTTTATAGAAATATAGATGGTTCCTTTTCCTTTAATGGGCTCTATGCCGTGAATACTGGCATTTTCCACGAACGGAATGAGTGACATATTCGGTAATAGACAGTCATAGGCATCCGGGTCTACATCGATTTGATAGCTCATTTTGTCGTCAAAACGGTAATGCTGGATTTCAAGGAAGCATTTGATTAAATAGATTTCTTCCTCAACCTTCACCCAATCTCTTCCCCAAATGAAGGATTTCCGAAGCATACTAGCGATATTGTGAATGATATTCGCTGTTTCGTCCTCTTTTTTCAGAAGGCTCCTCATGCGGATTGTTTCAAGGACATTAAACAGGAAATGGGGATTAATTTGACTTTGCAGCGCGCTTAATTGGGCCTGCTTGCGTTTTAATTCCAGGCTCTTTTTTTGAATATCGGCTACATACACGTCGTTAATGAGCTTTTTAATTTTAAACGCCATTCGGTTAAAGGCTTTTGTCAGCTCCCCAATTTCATCCCCATGCTTCACTTCATTGATGAGCTCGAAATTCTGGTCCTCTACTTTTCTCATATGCTTTAAGATCAGGAAGATCCTATGATGCAGGGAGCTTGTAATGTAAATAATAATAAGCGATGGGAAGATTAAATTTATGAGCGCTAAATAAAAGATGAAGTTACGTGAGTTTTCCACTTCTTCAAGCAGCACATGCTCCTCCGCCACACCGACTACTCTCCAATTATTCAGGTACTGCAGATTGAAAGCCTCTTCAAACGCAATCGTCTCATCAGTTCCTTCCTCCGGTGCAAATTTGTAATGACCCTCAGACCAATTCACATCCGGATTGGTGGTGTATTCAATAAATCCTTCTCCATCCAGCAAATAAATATCTCCGGGAAACGTAACATCGCTAAAAATATTGTACATAAGATCCCGGTCCAAGCGTATTTCCAGGATTTTTTGATTGGAATCAATGGTGGTATAATTGTCCATTTCTCTAATTAAACTGAATGAATCGAGTAATCCGGATTCCCCGATTCTGCGTGTTAAAATAGGGTATGAATTGCGGTTAAGCTCAGAATCTTTATACCATTGGGAATCTCTGACCGGACCATCGATTTGCTTGATACCGCCTGCGTAAATCACTGTTTCATTATCCGTATACAGATTAATGGAATGAACGGGTGAGTAAAGCGAAACTTCCTTGCTGATTTTGTCATAGTAGTCGTGATAGGCATGGATAAATTGAGTGGTGGAGTCGTAGCTTGTGTCCAGAAACGTATACAATTCATAGTCTGTGTAGAGCATAGAAGAAATACCCACTGCATCATCTATGGCTACCAGAAAATTATCAGACATTCTTTCGACGGAAAGGGCCAGATCATTCTCTTTTTGCGTCTTCACATTCGTAGACGTGACCTGGTAAAACAAAATATGTGTTAATGTGATCGGAATAAAAACGGAGAAAATATAAATGATTAATAGTTTATGCCGAAGCCCAATATTATTAAAAGTAAATAATTTCATTTTAACCCCATTTTCAGCCTTGTATTATAGTTTTTTTCGATATTGAGTCGGCGTCATCCCGGTAGCCTTTTCAAATTGTGTGACAAAGTAGTCCGCATTGGAAAAACCGACACTTTCCGCTACCTGGAAAATCCGCATATCTGTTTGTCTCAGTTTTTTCTTGGCTTCACTAATTCGCACCTGTAAGATATAATCCTTAAAATACATGCCATATGTTTTTTTAAACAATTGTCCTAAATAGACCGGGTTTAAAAAGAATTTATTGGCAATCGTCTTTAAGGTAAGATCCGACTGGTAATTCGTATCTACATACTTTTTAATGCGACGGATATTTACCGCTCCGTATTCTTTATTCATTTGATTCAGCATCGCTGCTGCTTCGAGCAGAAACGCTGCAAACATTTTTTTTATTTCGCTCAGTGTGCGGGGAAAATTATCCCAGTTCAGCATCATTTGCAGGGAGGCTAATTTTTTCTCGTCCCCCTCCATTGACCGTACCGTTCTGACAACCTCATGAATCACACGATTAATAGACGTTCTGACCGCATCCTTCGCAAATGCCTTAGACTCAAACTGCTCAAACATTATCTGGGCTGTTTTATTAATCTCATCGGTATTATTTTCTTCTATTTGCTCCATCAGAAGCTGGTAGAAAGATTGATCCAGTTCAATATAGTTTACAGAGGATTTTCCGGTGTCTTCGTACGTGATGATCTTATCTGATTTTTCTAAAAATTTAAATTGCAAAGCTTTCATGGCTGTGTCATAGGATTCCTTAATTCCGCTCGCATGATCTACGACCTTCCCCACATAAATGGTAACAGCTGTTTTTAGGCAGGCAGAAAGCTGATCCTGAAGGTTTTCAGAAAACGCATGAATATCCCCTCTGAATCTCCGGAGATCTTCACCTTTCACCAGCATCCCGATTCGGTTATTGCCATGTTCACGAAATAAAGCCGTCGATCTTAGCTCTTCTCCGTATATCACCTTATTGATGATTTCACGTGATTTGATTGTATTTACCACGATATTGTTGATTTCAATAATAATATAGGCCATTCCTTTTGTTAGGTTGCCCGTTAAATTCAGCATGCTTGCATCCAACTGATCCTGATCAAGCCCGCCTGTGATTAACTCATTGAACACAGCTTCTGCAAGAGTTTGCTCCCTGTTTTGTTTAAGCTTCAGCTTTCCGGCCTGCCCCTTCGCAACTTTTTTAAGCGTTTCCTCAATTTCTCCTTTATCCACCGGTTTTAGGATAAAATCATGCACCCCATATTTCACGGCTTTTTGTGCATATTTAAAATCACTGTAGCCCGTAATAATGATAAAGTCAGGAACGGAATGGTTTAATTCCAATGCTGATTTTATGAGTGTAAGACCATCCACTACAGGCATTTTGATATCCGTTATGACTAAGTCAGGTGTATTTTCACGAATGTACTCCAAAGCATCTTCGCCGTTATCCGCTTCGGCGCACACTTCAAAACCGCAGCTTTTCCAATCTATGAGATTGATTAACCCTTTTCGAACATACCGGTCATCGTCTACTAAAAATACTTTATACGCCACTGCAGGTTCCCTCCATTTCAAAAAGGCACCGGAGCATTCAACAAAACCCTTGTGCAGAAAAATTGTATTCAACTCACACCTGTCAAAGATTAATTGATGCCAGGTGTTGCATATTGTTTGTTTTCAAGTCTGCGAAAAGCAGCCAGCGTGCAGCTCATGAGGAGTAACGAAACTGTACTTGCAGTAATGAAGGGGGTTAACCCAGGAATCGTGTTCAGGAGAAAATATAACAGAATAAATCCAAGTATTATCACGATAGTCACTAGCGGATTAACCATCCCGATTAAAACAGCATGCCTGAAGTACTGGAAAAAGCTTAAATCGTAATGAACATAAACGGGGATAAGATAAAGCAATGAGATGATATAGACGAAAATAATAAAAAGTAATCCTGTAAAAAATACATAGTAAGAAAGCCCCTCAATCCCTTGAACAAATACAAAATTCAAATACAGGATGAACCCCGCCAGCAGGATGATGAACCCCATCGCATTTGATTTTAAAAATTCTTTTTTGTAGGTTAAAGCAAATGTCTTAAAGATGTCTTTTCCGGCCGCATTGTTTATCAGCAAGTCCCGTACCACTGTAAACATGGCGACGGTTGCCGGCAAGATTCCAAACACTACTAATCCTAAAAGAACACTGCCCATCCATAATAGATTGATAAAAGCAATCCACATAATCCATTCTAATATAAAGTACAGCTTCGCTATGTTAAGAACGTTGTCCTTTCCCATCTAACGCCCCTCCCTGTCCTTCTTTATACGTTTTTCTGGGTCTGCTTCTAAGATAAGAACAAAATGTAAGCACTTACAATTATATCTTTTAGCGATAAAATCTATTACCCTGTAAAATATAGATTTACTTTGAAATCTATAGCACTTTTCATTCTCCCCTTTTTAAAATTGGACACGCGTATGTAAATCATGTAGTTTAGCATACCATTCACCTAATAGGAGGTAAAGGAGTGAAAAATTAGTATGTTAATATAAATTAAAGTGGTTATAAGCGGTCCTTATAATAAAAACAGCTCATATATTGAGGAGATTATAATGAAAATAGAGTTATTACACAATCATCCCGATAAAATAACAGAGGTTTCAACAATGATTTACAAGGAATTTGTTTTAAAAACGAATAGCAAAATGACATACGAAGAGGTCGTTCAGCATTTTTCAGCTGTCAGTGATCACACCTTTCCAGTGACGCTTTTTGCGCTGGAGAAGGGGGCTTGTTTAGGAACGGTTTCCCTTGTTGAAAACGATTTAGCACGCAGGCCTGCTTACAAACCCTGGCTTGCATCCCTATATACCAAGCCTGAATACCGCAGCAAGGGAGTCGGCCAAAGATTAACCGCCGAAACAATCACAATGGCAAAAAAATTAGGTTTTAAGGAGATTTATTTACGAACAGAAGAAGCATCAGATTATTATCGAAAAAGAGGCTGGACGTGGGTTGAAACGGTTTCTGATGAGAAATACGAGAAGATTGATGTGTTCAAGGTTGATACTTCTAAATCAAATTCGCTTTGAAAAATAAAAAGAACCGTGGACAACTATGTCTCAGGTTCTTTGACCGGTTCATGTTCATTCAGTGGTGAAGTTTAAATTTACGGGAAACCAGTCCACTTTTTCAGCTCTTACGAACCAACTTTAAATGCTTTTTGCAGCACACCCAGCGCATCGGTTATAACAGCTTCTATATAATTTAAGTTAATGGAAATCAGTTCTTCTGCTTCATTGACGGTATAAAGGCGGATGGCAATGCCTTCCTGAACTGCTTTTTCCGCTTCTTCTGTTTTCATAAAGGACAGCTGACAGTGAAGATCCGATTTTAGCGAAAGCGCCTTTGTGACGGCTTCTTCGGTCTGTTCGCTGATCAAATAAGCAAGCTTGACAGAAGCATCGAGTTCTCTTAACCGTTTGAGCGTTTCAATATTAAAAGAAGAGAGTACGATGCGGTCCTGCAAGGCGTATTCACTGATTAAATCAAGCACTGCCTGCTCTATGCCGGGGTATGGATCATCTTCTGTTTTAAGCTCGATATTCAGCTCAAGCTCAGTCGCCTGGATCCATTGAAGCACTTCTTCAAGTGTCGGAATTTTTTCATCTTTGCAGGCTTCATTGTACCAGCTTCCTGCATCTAAACTTCGGAGCTGCTGCAGGGTCAAACCTGCCACAGTGCCTCTCCCATTGGTGGTCCGGGTCACGGTGCGATCGTGAATTACTACTACATAGCCGTCCCTGCTCATGCGGACATCGAGTTCTATTCCGTCTGCCCCCTCACGTAAGGCCTGACGAAAAGCCGCCATTGTATTCTCAGGGCACATGGTACACGATCCTCGGTGGGCAAACAGCTTCACATTTGTCATCTTGATCCTCCTCAAAGGTAAGTACGTGCGCGAATGATGTAAAATAAGCCATAAAAACGTGCGTATTCACTCGTTCTATGGCTTTCCTGGTCACCTTATTTTTGGGGCTGCACGCTTTTGCGTCCTAGTTTAACCTTACTGAATAATTGTTAAGAGAGCATAAACCTACTGTAAAGGATTTATAAGTTTGCACATTAAAAAGCCTTTGCAGGGCTTCTCTCCGCAAAGACTTTTACAATTATTCTTTAGTGAAATACCGGTGAAGGACCTGCTTCAATGAGTGGTCAAACTCCATGCACCCGTCGAGCGAAAATTGGTTGAGTACTTTCGCGGTATTGGGTTTTATTCCAATAATCTTTATTTTTTTCCCGGTCATAAGATGAAGCGTTTTTAATAACAGAACAAACTTCTCCATGCCCTTCACTTCTACTTCACCCACTGCTGTAAAATCAATGAGAATGTCCTCGTACTCTCCTGAAAAAACAGACTGAAGGCAGCTTTGGGAAATGATATGAATCTTTTCCTCTGTGATATCGCCAAACAGCGGAATGAGCGACATTTTTTCAGTTAACGGAATAAAAGGCCCGGACAATTCATGAAGTCTTGCTAAAATCTGCTCCAGCTCTTCCCTCTGTTCGTAGAGCTCAAAGTCAGTGGAAGCGAGACGCTGCTGAAGCGCCGCCATTTTTTCCACCAGCAGCTGGTTGGACCCATCCTTTGGGATAAGCAGCATATTGGCATACAGATCATCGTCCCACACCATATGCACCTCGTACAGGGCAAGCGGTGTCTTACGGGATTTAAAGACCAGCTCCATTTGCAGCTCTCTTGTCTGATGATCACTGCTGTATTTCAACAGTTTTTCATAGCTTTCTTCATCGACAATACTTTTAATATTATCTTCCCGTAAATCAAAATGCTCCAGCGCCAGTGTAGAATAGTAGAGAATGTTTCCTTCTTTATCTAATTTTAAAAAAGGGAGCGGAAGCGGTTCGTTAAAATGCTGCATCTTGTTTGCTCGTAGTCTGTTCATTTTTTAGCCAATCTCTCATTTCAATCAAGTCTTTTAAAATCATCGTGTCCTCCGAGCAATACGGACGCAGGTCATATTGATCCGATAAACGTCCGCCTACGATAATGACGGGCGGCTTTGGCAGCTTGCCAAGCTCTGTAATGTATTCGTTCAACTTGGGCAGGTGATAGACAATGGAAACGGAAAGACCGATAACTTCCGGGTTCCAGGCCTCTGCAGACTTTACTACAAATTCCGCTGGCAGATCGGAGCCGAAATATTTTGTTTCCCAGCCGTTCTCCTTAAAGAGACTGTTCACCATTTTTAAGCCGATATAATGCTGTTCTCCTTCTAAACATAAGAACATCGCTCTTCGGCTGTGCTGCTTTTCTTTTCCGAGACGGGCGTGGGCTAGTCTCGATATGATAAAGTCACAGGTCACCGTGGCAAGATGTTCGTCTGCGACAGATATTTCATTGTTTTCCCATAAAAATCCCACATGCTGCATGGCAGGCGTAATAATTTCATGGTACGTATCAAGCAGTGACAGCTGTTTTTGCTGTTCAATCGCTTTCCATGCTTTTGCTGTGTTTCCTTCAAGTAAATAACCGGCAAGCTCTTTAGGAAAAGACAACTTAATCATCTCCTTTGCCAGAATGCCCGGTAAGCGCTGAAATCGCTTGATTTAAAAACGTTTTATAAACGGGCAAAGCCTCTTCTTCCACCTGGGAGGAAGCGCTCAGTACCTCTTTCATAATTTTAAAGTTATCAATTAAATGCTGTTCATTCATGCCGTGTTTAGATAAAATCCCATTCAGCCATACAGCATAATCTATGAAAAAAGCGGCCTGCTTTAATTCATAGGCGGAATGAAGCTGCCTGAAATGATGCACATTGTCTTCATAGCACTTTGTTTTGCCTTGTTCACCGTACCGGTCTATTAATGACGGATAACGTTCATAGATTCTCTCTGTAGCCTGTTCTGCCAATGGTTGAATGGCTCTCATCTTGCCACCACCTTATATTGTGTCACCTTCGGAACAATAGCGGTTAATTCCTCATCCGGATACTTTTTCTCCAGCTCATGAATTCTCTTAAAATCATCGCTTCTGACCCAATTTAAATAGTCTCTTTTTGTATCAAAAAAAAGCTGGACCGTAATCTCTCCTGCTCTTTTATCGTTCTGCAGAAGAAGGAAATCCTTAAAGCCAGGTGCACCATCCACCGATCGCGACCTGTTCTTGTATATTGTAATGACCTGATCTGCTTTTCCTTCCGGTACATCAAATGTTGAAAAAACGGTGTACATTAAACAGACCCCTTTCAAATTAGCATCCGTTTCATAATTTCCACTATCTTATAAGTATACTAGTCAAAACGCAATGAAAACAGCTTATCATGGGGATTATTTATAACATTTTTAACACTTTTTTCATTCCACGTTTTTGTTGTTACAAATAAAGGTAAATTACATAAAAATCTTTTTACTGTGGATAACTAATTTCTAAAAATTAATCCCCTTTCCGTTCTTCATATAAGCCCGTCATTATAGGTTTTTCCGGCATTTTTAAAATAAACCGTTTACTTTTTTCATTAAAGAGGTCTGTTGATAAAAAGTTATTCTTTTATTATAAACAGTTTATCCCCAAAAGTTATACACATATCCACAATTTCTATCCACATGTCGTATGGGATCAAATGTTCTCCACAAGATATGCCGCTTGGTTTCGACAATATTCACAGTTTGTGGACAACCTTTCTATGTTATCCACTGTGCGTAACTCCGGGAACGTCTCTTCTTCATCTACAAAAACATCCAGTGCCAGTTCGACATGTTCTTCACAGCAGTAAATTTTCATTTTAAAAAACTCCTTCATTTTTTTCTTCATTTAGTTTAGCACAAAGTTATTTTCTACATTCTTTTTTCACTTATTTGCTCATGGAAAAAGAGGCGGGGGCGAAAGTGTCTCAACCACTTAGACCGGTTCGCTGTGCTTCAGGCCGACGCTTTCCGCAGGGACGGCGCTGAGCCTTCTCAGGGCCTCGCCCTGTAAAGTCTCAGCTTGCCGTCATCTCCTGCAGGAGTCGCCACCTTCCGCTCCGCTCACCTACTAGTAATAATTATTACCTCGTTTTAATAATTTTAGAGTTTTGCTTTAACCTCTACAGAATTAGCTAAATACATGTGGAAATGAAAATAAAGCTAAAATAATTTCAATAGCGATCCGCATATAAAAATCAGTAGCGTACCAGAAATCATTAATGCAAACCAATTAGGTACCTTTTTCGTATGGTCTAGCATCCAATGCAAAGTAAATTTCTTCAGAATTGCTTAATAAGGAATCAATAAAAAAAGGCACCGCTCATCAAAAATGATGTGCAGTGCCTTTTTCTCTTCATTTAGTTTAGCACAAAGTCATTCTCTACATTCTTTTTTCACTTATTTGCTTATGAAAAAAGCAGGAATCTCAAGGATTCCTGCTCCCGACTTTTATTCGGCTTAGAAATAAGAGTCGTATTTATGTGAACTTACTACTTACAGCTGCGCATCATCTGTAAGCGTAAGAGTAAGATCCTGCATTTCTCCGTCTCGGTATACTTTTACCTGCATTTCATCTCCAACAGATTTCTCTGTATACAGATGCTGACGAAGTTCAATCGTGTTGGTGATTTTCTCGCCATCCATTTCCACGATAACGTCCCGGTCCTGCATTCCTGCTTCAGAGGCTGCAGAATTTGGAATGACCCGCTCAATGACAACGCCTGTTTTCACTTCTTCAGGCAAATTCAGTTCGTCCTGCTGATACACAGAAGGAACATTGGCTAAATCAATCAATGTCACACCCATTGTTGGACGCTGTACTTCACCAGAAGTTTCAAGATCTTCGATGACTGGTACAGCCATTTCAATAGGAATGGCAAGACCAATTCCTTCTACTGATGATTGTGCAATTTTCATGGAGTTGATCCCAATCACCTGTCCCTGTATGTTTACCAGGGCACCGCCGCTGTTTCCTGGATTAATAGCGGCATCGGTTTGAAGAACTTCCGCCTGCCAGTCCGGAGCACCGTCCTGATTTACATCCACAGGAATTGTACGCTCAAGGCCTGAGATAACGCCGGTGGTTACAGAGCCAGAAAATTGAAGGCCTAGCGGATTTCCGATTGCAATCACAGGTTCACCTGGTTTCAGTGAAGCCGAATCGCCAAATTCAGCGACGGTTTCAATCTGTGCACCTTCTACTTCAAGCACTGCAAGGTCGGTCCAGACATCTCCTCCCCGGACTTCAGCTGCAAGCTTTGTGCCGTCTGCGAGCGTCACTTCAACCTGCTCTGCTCCTTCAATCACGTGATAATTTGTAACGATAAAGGCACTGTCACCCTCTTTTTTATAAATAACCCCAGAACCTGTACCCGCTTCGTCAGAGTCTTCCCCTGTCTGGCCGAACATTCCTCCGCCGCCGGATTGAATATTCGTTACTCCGACAACCGCGTCTCCCGCTATGTCCACAGCATCCGTGACGTTGGAATTAACATCATAGGAAATCGACTCGGTTTGAGCAGATTCATTTGATTCTGTTGAATTCAGTATATTGCTGCTTGCAGATTCAGATCCATAATCCCCAATCATCGGAAGCGCCAGCACCACTAGAAGTGCACCGACAATTAAACCGGCAAGACTCGATAAAAAGTACCCTGCCTTGCTTCCCCGCTTTGATTTGGACCTCGTTTCCTGGTGATCATCATAATAGCCCATCTGCATCGCCCTTTCTTTATTCTCTTTTCTATATGGTCTACTATAAAACCTGAAAATGAAAATCAGATGAAAAACAGCTAAAAAATAAAAAAAATAATTAATTTCTTTATACCCGGCTTATGTTATCTTTAGCCTATCCAAAACAAAAAGGGGCCCATTGACATGAAGATCATCCAGACATTCGACAAGCTGCTGATCGCCCGTTTAAATGAAACCGTCCAGTCTCTGCACGCAGAAAGGCTGCCTGAGATCTTTAAAGAATACAGTTTTGATGAAGTGGCACTCGAACTCGATTGCATACTTTCAAAGGGGACGCATGAGATCTATGTGGCAGAAGAACATCAGGAGCCGATTGGCTACGTCTGGTTTGAAATCCGACGAGCTGAGGGAAATGCGTTTAAAAAACCATCCAGCTCTTTATATGTTCACCAATTAGCTGTCGTACATACAAAGCGGGGGGCCGGATATGGCAAAGGGTTAATGGAAAAAGTGGTCGAACGCGCCAAAGTCCACGGGATTCACACGATTGAGCTGGACTACTGGTGTGTAAATGAAGAGGCAAAAAGATTTTATGAACATCAGGGCTTTTCTATTCAACGGGAGGTTGTCCGGAAAGAGATCTGATTGGTTTAGAAACGCCTTCTTTGACAAACCGTCTGAAAAAGAGCCATGATAGGATGAGAACTATTCATATGAAAAGGGGGGCTGACCCATGCGAATGGAAGAAGTGTATGAGCAATTGCAGCTATGGGTTGAGGAAAACCGTTCCCACACCATGCTCGGAGCTACAGCAAAATACATCCCTGCATTAGCGGAGCAGGATCCGGATCAGCTAGGGATCTGCATTATGGATTATGATGGAGACACCTATCTTGCAGGTGAAACGGATGTAACCTTTACGCTGCAAAGTGTATCTAAAATTATCAGCTTTGTGGCGCTGTGTCATTTTAAAGGCATGGACTTTGTTCTGGATAAAGTGGATGTTGAGCCCACGGGAGAATCGTTTAATTCCATCATTCCATTTGAAATTCACCGTCCCGGCAAGCCGTTTAATCCTCTCATTAATGCAGGAGCCATTACGGTTGCCTCCATGCTTCCGGGAGATACATCCGATGAAAAATTTGAACGCTTTATTTTATTTGTAGAAGGCATGATCGGCAGACGGCTCGAGCTTGATGAAGATGTCTACCAGTCGGAGTGGAAGACGGCTCATCGAAATCGCGCGCTTGCTTATTACCTGAAAGAATCAGACTTGCTTGAGCTGGATGTAGAAGAAGCACTGGATATCTATATCCGCCTGTGTTCCATCAATATCGGACTTAAGGATTTATCGAAAATTGGACTGGTCATTGCACACGACGGCTACGATCCTGTAAACAAACAGCAGATATTCAGCAGTGATGTCGCTCGGATCGCCAAGGTACTGATGGTCACATGCGGAATGTACAATTCCTCTGGAAAATTCGCTGCACATGTAGGAATTCCGGCAAAAAGCGGCGTCTCAGGCGGCATTATTGCCTCCGTTCCGCCCAAATGGCATTCTGAAGAAAAAGCGTTTCGAAAAGGCTGTGGAATCGCCGTATTCGGACCGGCGATCGACGCAAATGGCAACAGTGCAGCCGGTACGATGCTGCTGCGCCAGATTTCAACTGAATGGGATTTAAGCATCTTTTAAAAAATGGTCAGCCCTCGTGGAGATGGGCTGACCATTTTTATTTCGTTTTACTTCATCAGGTCCTTCATCATGTCCTGATCCATCGGCCCCATCAGTTTTTTCGTCACCGTACCTTCTTCATCCAGGAGATAGGTGGTCGGGATCGTGAAGGCATAAAAGGTTTCTCCAAGCTGTCCTGATTCATCCAGCAGTACGGGAAAAGTCAGACCGTAATCCTTCTTAAAGCTTTCTACCCGGTCAATTCCATTATCTCTAGTTGTCAAATTCACGGCGAGAATTTCAACATTTTGATTTTGGGCATCTTCTTCATAATACTTTTGCATATGAGGCATTTCCTCAATGCAAGGCGGGCACCAGGTGGCCCAGAAGTTTAAAATCACTTTTTTTCCTTTATAGTCGCTTAACGAGACGTTTTCACCTTCGACCGTCACGGTATCGAAATCCGGTGCTTTCTGTCCCTCTTCAAGCAGTCCATCAGAAGGGGCCACTTCGGCTTTGTCATTTTCAGCAGGCTGCACTTCGTACGTATGCTGCAAGGCCTGCTGTTGTTCTCTTTCTTTTTTATCTTCCATTACATTTATTAATAATATCGTAATAAGCGCTCCAATTAAAAGGAGAGCAAGGATCCGTTTAATCATAGAGGACTCCTTTCCGTTTGAGCTGTTCTCTCCATCATACCCCTTTTACTCAAGCCGCTGTATTCGGTTCTGAGAAGTTTCACAAAGGTTTCGGAAATGACAGCCGGAAAAAGTCACAGCCTTAACTACAAGACTGTGACTCAAAAGCCATCAAATGGCATATAATTCAGTTGGGATTTTGGCATCTGTATCGTACAGCTCAAACTTCTCGCCGACAATATGTCCGCAGCCTTCGAGCGTTTGACTGACACTCATTCGTGCCAGATCCTTCATATTGTTGTCCTTGGACAGGTGGGCCAAATAAATTCGCTTCGTATTATCTTTTACCACATCGCTCATCGCAAGTGCCGCATCTTCATTTGACACATGTCCTACATCGCTTAAAATCCGGCGCTTGATGTTCCACGGATATCGGCACATTCGGAGCATGCCGACATCATGATTGCTTTCAAATACGTATACATCGGCTCCTTCGATGATTTTCTTCATTCGGTCGCTCACATAGCCGGTATCGGTCATCAGTACAAGTTTTTTGCCGTTTTGGTGGAAAACATAAAACATTGGTTCAGCCGCATCATGCGATACACCAAAGGATTCAATATCCAGACTTCCGAAGGATTTAATGGTTTCCATTGGAAAATCGAACTTCTGTCCAGCGTCAATTTTTCCTATTAACGGTTCCATTGCTGACCAGGTTTTTTCATTGGCGTACACGGGAAGCTGATATTTTCTTGCTACAATGCCAAGCCCTTTTATATGATCGCTGTGTTCATGTGTAACAAGCAAGCCGCTTAAATTCTTCATCGAACGGCCGATTTGCTGAAACAGCAGATCCATTTGTTTTCCGCTCAATCCCGCATCAACCAAAAACGAATGATCCTCTGTTTCCACATATACGGCATTTCCTGTACTTCCGCTTGCGAGCACACTCATGTGCATCGTCATCCCGCTTCACTCCACTGTATCTTCGATTTCTTCTAATCTTTCAAATTCCAGACCTTCAAAGTCAATCTCTATTATACTAAAATTTACCGCATTTAGATAATGTACTTCTCTGTCTCCGTCTTCCAGCTCGATTGTTATTTTCCAGGCAGGTGTCAGCACTTGCGTCTCCGAAGCTGCATCCGTCAGCTGAATAATGGAGTAGTAGCCAAGCTCCGACTCCACCACCTCTGAATTCGGTTCAACAGCATTCAATTTGTAATACTCAAGAAACGCTTCTCTTGGACTGATCAGATCCTGCTCATCCGGAAATTTTTCAATCGTGCCCATCATCGTCTGTTCGTAGGATACAGCCTGGTTCTGATCATTCAACTGGATCACCATTCTACCCGTGATGTTATGATAAATCGGCATGCCTTCAAACTCCTGATAATAAATCAGCCGCTGTTCTTCTTCTTCATATCTCCAAAATGAATAATCTTCCCCGCCAATGATGAATTCATCAAGCAGTGCCTCAAGTTCCTCTGGATCAGAGGGATCGGCAATATCTACCGGCTGCTCCAGCTCGGAAGCTAATAGGATTTCATTCCGGACAACCGCACTCTGCTGTTCCAGGCTTTCCACATCGGTCTGGGTAAACTCATAGGCCTTAGCATTTAAGTATGGCTGCGGGTCGGCTTCATCAGAGAGATTAGAAAATGTAATATTGTCCTCCACCAGCCGCTCATCCGCAGACAGAGGAGACCGTATAGATAGTTGACTGTCTTCATATTTGTTTAAGAACAAAATAAACAGAAATACATTCAATACTAAAAACACCATAATAAAAATTGTTTTTGTTTTACTCCAATCCAACTGGGTCCCCCCCGTCTAAAGGAACTCGCTGCCAGCTCCCATCGTATAAATAAAACCACATTGGTTCGAGCGTATAAAGATCTTCTTCCCTCGGCTCGATGGACATAAAGTAACCGACCAGCACGTCCTGAAGCAGAGCGGGGTCATAATCTTCCCGGTCCTCAATGGCTTCAATCACGTTATATCCCGAAGCAACAGAAGCTGTTTGAGTCGTAGAAGGCCCCTGAAGCTGCTGCATTAGAGAGCGGTCGTATTTGTAAATGCGGTTTTCTCCCCACTGCAAATCAATCTGCGCGATGTTTGACTGACCCTTGTCATTAAAAACCGGCAGACCCTGCACATGCATCCGATAGCTGACGCGGTGCGATGCAACATCAAGATTGTATAAATAGTACGTATCCGTCCATCCCTTATGTTCATTTACAAATCGCTGGCTTCTCTGAAGGAGATCCGCTGGACTAGCCGGTACAGCGGATCTGCTGACTGATGGGTTCACATAATTGAAAATATTTACCCCTTCATCAACTTCCATCAGGCTCGTTTGATCAAAATACTGCTTTTTATTGGAGCTGATGGAGTTTAAATCAACATCATTCACATCCTGGAATAGCGCATTACGGAACTGCACTTCTCTCAGCTCATCCATTACATGATTGTATTGCAAAACTTCACTCGAGGCCTGGGGAAGATAATGAACGCGATTGCCTGCTCGATACTCAAAGTATACAGGGTATTCTTCATCAGCCTCGGCGATAATCGCTTCATTTACAGGATCAAAATCCTCTTCGTCCACTTTTGCCTCAAACACCTGCTTGGCATCATAGGAAACAAAGTATACGGTAAACGTTGCGTTTTCCTCCTCAGGCATTTTAACCACTACCCGGTCAAAGGTGGCATCCGGAAGCTGGGATACTTCAAAGTTAAGAACATCCTGGTAGGTCGTAAAAGGAACTTGTGCAGGAAAAATAATTTCAAGACGGTTCGATCCATGAACCACTTCTTCAAACTCCTCTTCATTTAATGAGGTGTTTTCACGCAGGTTAAAAAGCGTCCATTGCTCCATCAGTGCCACAAGCTCGTTCAGTTCATTTAGGCTTGAGGTGCCGCGGATTGTTTCATCACTGTGGACTAAAAAGCGTCCCGGCCTAATCAATTCTCTATTGGTTCGTTCATCTGCAATTGAGATGTCCACCGTGGAGGGGGGATTGTCAATGGGATCAAGCGGCGGCTGATACGACCAGATATTCCACGTCAAAAGACCGCTTAAGATCACAAGAAGCGTCAGCAATATGGATTTAAACAATTCAATATTCATGACCATTCATCCTCATTTGCCGGGTCATATGGAAGCGTGAAGTAAATGGTGGTTCCTCTGCCTTCCACACTTGATGCCCAGATTCTGCCGCCATGTGCTGTAATCATTTCTTTGGCGATCGCAAGTCCAAGACCCGTTCCGCCAAGCTGGCGAGTCCGTGCCTTATCCACTCTGTAAAAGCGCTCAAAAATATTTTTCACATTTTCCCGCGGGATGCCCATTCCCTGGTCAGCGACACTGACAACCAGTTCTTTTTCTTTTTCCTTTTTCTCCACTTTGAACCGGAGCTGTCCGCCATCAGGAGAATACTTCAAGGCGTTGGAAATGATATTATCGAGCACCTGCGTCATTTTGTCTGTATCAATTTCCACATACAGCAATTCATTCGGCAGCTTGGTTTTAAATGTCACATTTTGAGATCTTCCCATTTCAAAACGGTCGATGATCCGCTGAAAGAAATCAATAAAATTAACCCAGTCTTTATTCAAGCGGTAATCCCTGCTATCCATTTTCGATAATTGCAGCAAATCATTCACGAGCCGGATCATACGCTCGGTTTCTGTTTGTGTAACATTTAAAAATTGAGGCGCGATGTCTTTGTCCTCCCACGCTCCTTCAGCAAGCGCTTCAAGATAGCTTCTCATGGTGGTCAGCGGGGTTCTCAGTTCATGGGAAACATTGGCCACAAATTCTCTTCGTTCAGCATCTATTTTTTCCTGCTCGGTAATATCATGCAGCACAGCAATCAATCCGTTAACAAAACCGGTTTCCTTTTGAATGATGGAAAAATTCGCACGAAGCACATACGGACGTCCAGGTGTACTGAAATTCAAAATAACGGAATCCTGCTGGTTAAGAAGGTCATCAAACGTAAATTCTTCCTCCACCCCAAGCACTTCTGTAATCGATTGTGACAGTACTGTTTCACGTGAAACATTCAGCAAACCTGCTGCAGGATCATTAATTAAAATCACACGGCCTCTTCGATCGGTCGCGATAACACCATCTGTCATAAAGGAAAGAACCGAGGAAAGCTTTCTTCGTTCTCCTTCTGTCGTTGCCTGTGCTTCCTGCAGCCTTTTCGTGAGATTATTAAACGTGATGGCAAGCTGGCCAATTTCATCGTAGCCGTATACTTTAACTTTTCTGGAAAAATTCCCTTTTGACATCGCCAGTGCCTGCTTTCTCATTTCTGAGATGGGGCGTGTAATCGTTTGGGCGAGCAGAACACCGAGAACCGCTGTAATAACAAGGGAAATTGCTGTTCCACCTGCTAAAATGCTATTGATGTCATTCATCTGGGCGTACACTTTTTCCACTCTAGACTCAATATAGATGGCCCCGATCACTTCTCCGTTCACATTCGAGATCAAAGGTGATGTCACAACCCATATACGGCCAAGATCCGGATCATTTTGATCAACGAAGGTTTGATTGGGCTTGTCCTCTATGCCTGCCCCGACTCCGTCAAGTGCTTCCTGCACAAGATTACCAGCTGTCAACCTTTGGCCGATAATCGGTTCATTGTTGTCATCAGCCGACCAGGCCCCGATGATACGGCTTCTTGTATCCACCACTCGAACTTCATCAATATCATCAGAATCGAGTCCTCCGAGCAGCACTTCAATTGTATTCGCAAGAGGCCCGTCTTCTTCTGTCCGGTTCCCCTGTATATCTGCATCCAGTTCTTCAATTACGCTGTACTCCAAGGGGCCGAGCCTGTCTATGATCGAGGTGGTGAAATTCTCCACCAGTGTTTCTTCCAGCACACGAACAAAATATACCCCAATAATCTGCATCGCAAGTGCAATCAGCAAAACATAAATTAACACAAACTTCAGATGAATCGACCGAAAAAAACCAACCTTTCTCATTTACATTACTCCTGATCCGGGTTTCTCAAATAATACCCGACTCCGCGACGCGTAACGATCCACGCTGGGTGACTCGGATTATCTTCAATTTTCTCACGCAGACGGCGGACTGTTACATCGACGGTTCTGACATCGCCGTAATAATCATAGCCCCAAACCGTTTGCAATAAATGCTCACGTGTCATGACCTGACCGATATGCTTAGACAGATAGTGAAGCAATTCAAACTCACGGTGTGTTAATTCAATCGTCTCTCCGCGTTTTGAAACAATATAGGCGTCAGGATGAATCGTCAGTGCCCCTACTTCAATCTCATTCGTTTCATTTTCTTCTTCAAGCTGTCCTTTCAGTGCCTGGTGGCGTCTGAGATTCGCTTTTACACGTGCGACAAGCTCTCTGGTACTGAATGGCTTTGTGACATAGTCATCGGCCCCTAATTCAAGACCCAGCACTTTATCAATCTCTGAGTCTTTTGCTGTCAGCATAATAATCGGCATCTCAAACGTTTTGCGGACTTCCCGGCATACTTCCATTCCATCACGGCTTGGCAGCATGATATCAAGCAGGATCAGATCCGGTTTAATTTCATTCACCTTCGCAATCGCTTCATCGCCATCATACGCACAATGCACCTCGTACCCTTCTTTTTTTAAATTAAATTGAAGAATATCTGCAATTGGCTTCTCATCATCGACTACTAATATTTTTTTATCCATATCATCGATCTCCTTTATGTCTCGTCTCTATTACAAAATGGTTACTCATTTATATTTCATCTATCCTATCAAACGCGTGTATAGCTAATGTATCATGTTACACCATATAATTCACTCATTTGAAGAAACCGTTTGAGGAAATGTCACAGAATGACAAGTCTAAATAAAGGAAAGAAACTTCTATTATTGTGTCCGCATAAGCCGCTCCCGCCATAATGGATCATGAATAATCTTACTATTTCCTTGGAAATAATTCAGGCAATAATCCTTTTCTATGAAAAAGAGCTTGGGACAAAAGTGTCTCAAGCTCTACGACCGGTTCACTTCGCTTCAGGCGGACGTTTTCCGCAGGGACGGCGCTGAGCCCTCCTCAAGACCTTGCCTTGCGGGGTCTCAGCTTGCCGTCATATCCTGCAGGAGTCGCCACCTTCCGCTCCGCTCACCTACTACTAGTAAAAATATATCCTCATTTTTTAAATTTTTATGAGTATGTCCCAGCCTCTTTAACTAAACTACTCCAGATAATCCATTGGATTTTGCAGTTCTCCGTTGGAATAGACTTCAAAATGAAGATGAATCCCAGTCGAAAACCCCGTATTTCCCATGATGCCGAGGGATTCACCCTGCTTAACAATTTGACCTTTTTTTACATGCATCTTATCTAAGTGAGCATAAATGGTACGCAGGCCGTTATTATGGTCCACAACTACTTTATTGCCGTAGTCGCCTTCATTTCCAGCTGAAATAACCGTTCCGTTATCAACTGCTTTTATCGTGTAATCATCCGGCTGAGCAATATCAATTCCTTTATGGTGCTTACCCCATCTTGGCCCCTGATGGCTGGATATATATCCTCCATTCGTAGGCCATATAAAAGATCCGGTTCCTTTAGAGGGAATTTCTTTCGTTCCTTCTGCCACAATTTCAGCCACCGGTTTATCCGTTACTTTTTCATCCTTGACGGTTTGTGACTTCTCCTCACCGTCTTCTTCTGTGGTCACAATCGTGAATTCTTTTTTACCATCCCGGCCTTCCTGCTCCACTCTTGTTTCTCCCACGTGCAGATCCTTATCCTTCACGACTTCTCTATCATATGGAATGCTTTCAGTCACACGCTCTGTTAATTGGACATGAACAGATACTCCTTCAATTCGCTTGATCACCTTAAGATCTGTGCCTGGCTTCAGCGGTGTCAGTTGATCAAGATCGGGATTCAGCTCCGTTAGTTTTTCGTCTTCCATATTAAATTTCTCACTAATTTTCTCAGGTGTATCTCCCTTTACAGTTTTATAGGAGGATTCTTTTTTTGTTCCCTTTTTTAATTTTTCTGCTGCCTTTTCTGCAGAGAGGATTTTTTCAGGGGAAACCTCTGCTTTCACTGCCTGGTCAAATCCTTGTAATTGGATATCTGTAACAGCTGATTCACCTGCTTTTAACTCTTCTGCAGCTTCACTCTGATCTTGAATAGAAGCTAGCTCTTTATCAGAAACCGCCGTCTTTTTTATAAGCTCCAGTGCTTTCTTTGCCTCTTGTTCATTTTCCACATGGGCAATCGTTTCTCCATCTACCTTCAATGCTTTAGCCTCTGTTTTAAATATGGCGGTTTCCTCTATCTCGTCCAGTACCTTCTCATTTTTTTCATGCGCCTGAAATACGCGTTCAGGAATAATAGCAAGTTTATCTTCAAGATACACATCGGCAGTTAAACCATGTTCATTTTTTAATTCTTTCTTTTTACTGTCCATCCAGTCGAGGACCGGTTCTTTTTCCGGCACTGCCCCAAGGTAATGATCGCCAGTGTAAACGTGATACATCTTTTCAAGCCCTTGATCTCCTTTTTCCTTCGCTTCAGCTCCATTTATTGTCAGGATGCTGATTAATAAGATTGAGACCATACTGATGGCTCCTAATTTTTTTGAGCCCTTATCTATAGAAGTAAATGATGTGCGCGAATTCTTTGTACTCATGTGGTGCTCCTTCCGCTTTTTAAAAAGTAGTTCGAACCGGAATTTATTACCACTTTCCTGGTTCTTTGTTTTTACACCAACTCAATGTATCACATTGAATGAAGAAAAAACGGCCACCAGAAAAACTGTAAAGGAACTGTAGTAATCAATAGAAATGCTGGAAATAGAGGGAGTTAAACGCATGGAAAGTGCTGCATAAGCAGGTGTTTGAAGGGGATTTTGACAGGTCATTTTATAAATCAACGCAAAAAAAAGATACACCGCGATTGCAGCATATCTTGATGGCTTTGGACGGAATCGAACCGCCGACACATGGATTTTCAGTCCATTGCTCTACCGACTGAGCTACAAAGCCTTGAATCATTAAATTTGTAGATGGCGGTCCCGACCGGGATCGAACCGGCGATCTCCTGCGTGACAGGCAGGCATGTTAACCGCTACACCACGGGACCTTGGTAATTGCGGGGGCAGGATTTGAACCTGCGACCTTCGGGTTATGAGCCCGACGAGCTACCGAACTGCTCCACCCCGCGACAATATGAGCTTATTGTAAGCCTGTGAAATATTAATGGTGACCCGTACGGGATTCGAACCCGTGTTACCGCCGTGAAAGGGCGGTGTCTTAACCGCTTGACCAACGGGCCGTTTGTTACAACTTCTTAACAACGAATCTAAATATACCATAATCGTTTTTATAAAGACAATGTTTTTTTAAAAAACTTTTTTATTTTTAATTTAATGGGAACCCATGCTCCCTGAAGCACACGAATGTTCTTCAAACTAATTGACAGAAATTTGAGTATTTCAAACCATTTATCTCTGCAATCCGATATACTTAAACTTGATATTTGTTTAGAACTGGAGGGATCTGTATGGCCATTCTTTTCCGACTTTGGAAACAGCTATCGGAAATGGATTTTCGGGTGATATCCATTTTGTCTGCTCTTATTATCTTATTCGGCACTGTTTCAGTACATATTATTGAACCGGAAACATTTCCGACATTGTTTGACAGCTTTTGGTGGACCATGACGACGGTTACGACGGTCGGATATGGCGATTTTTTTCCGGTTACCATACCAGGCCGTTTAGTCGGAATCATTCTTTTTATTTTTGGCATCGGCTTGATCGGGGTGCTCATCGGAAAGATCGTCGAAGCAGCGAGCACCTATCAACGCTTGAAAAAGGAGGGACGCCTTGTGTATAAGAAGTCTGGACATTTTATTTACATAGGCTGGTCGAAAAAAACTGAACAGGCAATAAAGGAAATTTTCAATCACGACCCTAAGGCTTCCATTGTCCTGATTGATGATTTACCTGAAACACCGATTGCTAACGATCACATTCATTTTATCAGTGGAGATCCAACGGATGAAGCAACGCTCGTCAAAAGCAATGTATTAGAAGCCAGGCGAGTCGCTATCTTTTCTGATCCTAAAATCCATGAAACGGTTTTACGTGATGGCAAAAGCCTGCTCATTGCTTCTGCTGTAGAAGCTTTAGCTCATCGCCATAACCTGGACATCCAGACGGTTGTAGAGATCAGTGAAGAGAGGCATATCGCCAAGTTTAATCATATTCACGTCGACGACTTTATTTTGTCTGATGACTCTGTTTCTCTTCTGATGGCAAAAGCTACGCTGCAGCCAGGAACCACGACCATTTTCCGACAGCTGTTAAGCAAAAAGTTCGGCAACAATATCCATGTATTAAAATCTAAATCCAGCTGGAAAACGTACAGGGATGCTTCTCAGCGATTGCTCGACGATGGGGCCGTATTAATTGCAGTGAATGAAGACATGGATTTCCGGCAGGCCATTCAGAAAAAACTGCAGGAAGACGATACATTATATGTGATCTGTCACGATTCAACATTTGAAAAACTAAAAGCGATTTACAAGACGGAGGAGTGAGCTTCGTCTTTTTTTTATAAAACAAAAAGAAAAATGGACAAGACCATTCTTCTATCTTGTCTGTTTTCCTATATACTATTAGATACCACTATAAGGAGGAATGTCCATTGGCAAAGAGTCAATACTTTCAAAAGCCTCCCGCTCCTTCTCCCCGGCGAAATCAGCACAAAACACTTTCCTATCAATCTATTTTTAAACGCTCGACTTTTATCATTCTTGGTGCTCTCTTGATGGCGATCGGTTTGGAGCTTTTTCTTGTTCCTAACCAGGTGCTCGATGGAGGCATTGTCGGAATTTCCATTATTCTTTCCTACTTAACAGGGTGGAAACTGGGTGTGTTTATTTTTGTTTTAAATATTCCTTTCTTCTTTATTGGCTACAAACAGATTGGAAAAACGTTTGCCCTCTCCACTTTACTCGGGATCAGCGTGTTATCACTAGGTACATTTTTTCTGCATTCCGTTCCTGTTTTTACGGATGACCTTCTGCTCGCCACCGTATTTGGCGGCATTATTCTTGGGATGGGGGTCGGCGTTGTCATCCGCTACGGAGGCTCTCTGGATGGAACGGAGATTCTGGCTATTCTTTTCAATAAAAACAGTCCGTTTTCCGTTGGAGAAATTATTATGTTCTTTAACTTCTTTATTTTCATCGTGGCAGGCTTTGTATTTGAATGGGACCGTGCCATGTACTCAGCGATGACCTACTTTATTGCGTTTAAAACCATTGATATTGTCATTCAGGGAATCGACGAATCAAAGTCTGCATGGATTATCAGTGATTTTTATGAAGAAATTGGTCAGGCAATCATTGACCGGCTCGGGCGTGGTGTTACGTATCTGAATGGAGAAGGCGCCTATACAGGTGATGGAAAGAAAGTGATCTTTTGCGTCATCACCCGATTGGAAGAAGCAAAATTGAAGGGTATTGTAGAAGATATCGACCCTGCTGCTTTTCTGGCAGTCGGAAGTATTGCAGAGGTTCGAGGCGGACGCTTCAAAAAGAGGGCAATTCATTAGTTTATTCCCTATTATGTTAATTTATTTAAATAAATTCTATTTAAATAAATTAACATAATAACCCTTATATTTTTTGTAGCTTATTTAAATCCTTAAGAAGTATACTATGAAGTAGATAGATATGATAAAACACAGAGGAGACAGTATAGATGAGTAAGCTCACCAATGTGGCAGACTATTTTGCCAACCATGCAACAGTGCTTGCTGAAGAACTAGTAGAGTTTAGCTTGAAACAAGTAGCGGTCACGATCCCTGATGTGCTGATTAAGCAAGCCAGAGTGATGCAGCAATCTTTTTTCATTTTTTTTGCCGAAGCAATTTTAGAAGAAAACCAAAACATCATGCTGGAAAAATTCAAAGCTTGGAATAAAGAGTACGGTGAAAATCAACAAATCATCTATGACCAAGTATCAAGCCTGGTGAAACCCTTTGCTGAAAATCGTTTGTATTTCAGTAAGAAAGTGACAGCAATCTGTTTCATGCATGATCTTTCCGCAGAAGAAACGCTTGAAGTCATAAACCGCCTCCATTACCTTCTTGATACACGATTAGCCCTGTCCATATTAGAATACGAACGGTATAAAAATGAAATCAGCCGGCAAAATAGAAAAGAAATTATCGAGCTGGCAGCGCCTGTTGTCCCGCTCCAGCATGACATTGCCATTCTGCCGCTCGTCGGCTCAATTGACCAGGAACGGGCCGAGCATATTATGACAAAAGCAGTGCCTAAAATCAGTTCTCTGAACATCGACTGTTTAATCATTGATTTTTCAGGGATTCATAAAATCGACACAGAGGTTGCTGCGCATATCTTTTCGATTACGAGTGTCCTAGATTTGCTTGGCATTCAAGTCAATATAACAGGATTAAGACCTGAATTAGCTCAGAGTATTGTCTTAAGCGGGATCTCATTTTCCGGACTTAACACTTATTCTACCGTAAAACAGGCAATAGACACCTGGACAAATGCAGTGAAATTATAAAAAAAACAGCCTGAGACTAAGTGTCTCAGGCTGTTTTGGTTATGTCCCAACCGCTTTTTGCTTATTGCAGGCGCCAAACGCTTTTAATCACGTTGGTTTGCGTGCGGTCAGGTCCTACTGAAAAGATGGATAGCGGAATGCCTGTTAATTGGGAAACACGCTCTAAATAGTGGCGTGCATTGTCAGGCAGCTCGTCTAACGAGCGGACACCTGTAATGTCTTCTTCCCAGCCTGGCAGTTCTTCGTAGATTGGCTCACATTTCGCCAGTGTACGGAGGTTGGCAGGATATTCTGTAATTATATCGTCCCCTAAACGGTAAGCCGTACAAATTTTCAATGTTGGAATTCCAGTTAATACATCAATGGAATTAATGGAAAGATCCGTTAATCCACTGACTCGGCGTGCATGACGCACCACAACACTGTCAAACCAGCCGACACGGCGCGGACGTCCGGTCGTTGTACCGTATTCGCGGCCTACTTCACGGATTTGATTGCCGATCTCATCGTTCAGCTCTGTTGGAAACGGTCCATCTCCTACACGCGTAGTATAGGCTTTTGAAACGCCAACAACATGACTGATCTTGGTTGGGCCTACTCCAGAACCGATTGTTACTCCGCCTGCTACAGGATTGGATGAGGTCACATAAGGATATGTACCCTGATCGATATCAAGCATGACTCCCTGCGCCCCTTCAAACAGGACACGGCGTGCTTCATCTAATGCGTCATTTAATACAACAGATGTATCACAGACGTATTTAGCTACTTGCTGGCCATATTCATAGTACTCTTCAAAGATGTCTTCAAGCTTGAAGCCCTCTACTTCGTAAAAACGTTCAAGCATACGGTTTTTTTCTTCAAGATTGTGCGTTAATTTTTCTTCAAATGCTTCACGGTCTAAAAGATCCGCCATACGAATTCCCATGCGGGCTGCTTTATCCATGTAAGCCGGTCCGATTCCTTTTTTCGTCGTGCCGATTTTGTTGGCACCTTTACGCTCTTCTTCCACTTCATCCTGCTTTAAGTGATAAGGCAAAATCACATGTGCCCGGTTGCTGATGCGTAGATTGTCTGTTGAAACACCGCGGTCATGTAGATATTTCAACTCCGTCACAAGAGCTTTTGGATCAACGACCATTCCGTTGCCGATCACAGAAATCTTATCCTTATAAAAAATACCTGATGGGATTAAATGAAGCTTGTACGTTTCCCCGCCAAATTTAATCGTATGTCCTGCATTGTTACCACCCTGGTAACGCGCAATTACTTCTGCATGCTCTGAGAGAAAGTCCGTAATCTTTCCTTTCCCTTCATCTCCCCATTGTGTACCTACTACGACGACTGAAGACATGAAATGCACCTCCGATAGGCTGCTTGCACCCTTTTTTTCAAACAAGATCAGTGTACCAATCTCTCATCGCCGCGTCAATAAAAAGACGAACAATAATGAATAATTGGTTCTATATATTCGTGTAATTTGCTTTCAAGTGGTGCTTTAAACCGTTAAAGGGGCCTGGCCCCTTTACGCTGGTAAACCGGAATCATCCAGCCTTCGTTCAAGGTTGACGAATTTGTTGTATT
Source organism: Jeotgalibacillus proteolyticus (assembly GCF_050107735.1). Lineage (GTDB taxonomy): Bacteria > Bacillota > Bacilli > Bacillales > Jeotgalibacillaceae > Jeotgalibacillus > Jeotgalibacillus proteolyticus_A. The sequence continues at coordinate 37,935 of NZ_JBNILO010000009.1, read as the reverse complement.
CCTTGATAAAAGCAAGAGAAACTGTGCCGACGGGGCCGTTACGCTGCTTGGCTATGATGATTTCAATGGTGTTTTGATTTTCACTTTCTTTATCATAGTAGTCATCACGATAAAGGAAAGCAACGATATCCGCATCCTGCTCAATACTTCCTGATTCACGAAGGTCGGACATCATAGGGCGTTTGTCCTGACGTGTTTCGACTCCACGCGAAAGCTGAGATAGTGCGATTACCGGCACTTCAAGTTCCCTGGCCAATCCTTTTAAGGAACGGGAGATTTCAGAAACCTCCTGCTGACGATTTTCACCAGGCTTGCCGTTTCCGTGAATTAACTGCATATAGTCAATCAAAATCATGCCCAGTCCGTGCTCTTGTTTTAAGCGGCGGCATTTCGCACGAATATCCTGCACCCGGACGCCTGGTGTATCGTCGATGTATATTCCTGCATTCGACAGAGATCCCATCGCCATGGTGAGCTTGCGCCAGTCTTCATCTGTAAGCGCGCCTGTCCGCAGGTTTTGTGCGTTAATATTCCCTTCTGCACAAAGCATACGCATAACAAGCTGTTCAGCACCCATCTCAAGGCTGAAGATCGCGACGTTTTCTCCCGTTTTAGTCGCGACATTTTGCGCAATATTCAGTGCAAAGGCGGTTTTACCTACAGATGGACGCGCTGCTACGATAATTAAATCATTGCGCTGAAAACCGGCTGTCATGCGGTCAAGTTCGTTAAAGCCCGTAGCAATTCCTGTGACATCGCCTTTTTGACTGTTAAGGATCTCAATATTGTCATAGGTTCTGACGAGTACGTCCTTCATGGAATGAAACGCACTCGTATTTTTCCGGTTCGCGACTTCCATAATGCTGCGTTCAGCTTCCCCGAGAAGATTTTCCACTTCATCTTCTCTTGCGTAGCCGTCCTGGGCGATGGTGGTTGCTGTACGGATCAGGCGTCTCAGGAGTGATTTTTCTTCCACTATGCGGGCGTAGTATTCGAGGTTCGCTGCTGTCGGTACAGAAGCTGCCACATCGCTTAAATAGGAAACTCCTCCTACATCTTCAAGCTCTTTTGCAGCAGATAGCTCCTCAGTTACGGTGATTAAATCGATGGCTTTTCCCTTATCACTTAAACTCATCATCACTTCAAAGATTTTCTGATGCGAGCTTCTGTAAAAATCCTCGGGCATTAAGATTTCTGCAGCAGAAATCAGCACCTGAGGCTCAAGAAAAATAGCTCCAATGACGGCTTGCTCTGCTTCTATATTTTGAGGCGGAATGCGATCCGCATATTGTTCATTCATCTTTTTCTGTCCCCTCCCTCTTTTTTAAAAAGGGTTTTGATCAAAAAAAATGTGATCAGACCTGATCACATTTTTTTCTTAGTATAGCATGAATTCGACCTTTTTCGTGAGGTCTCCTTATTTTTCCTCTGCCACATGCACTTTCAGTGTGGCAGTCACATCGTTATGCACTTTAACCGGAACATTGGTGAAGCCAAGTGCGCGAATAGCATCATTCATTTCAATTTTACGTTTGTCAATTTTGATTTGATGACGCTTTTTAAGCTCTTCTGCTATTTGTTTTGAGGTAATCGAACCAAATAAACGGCCGCCTTCACCCGATTTTGCTGTCAGTTCAACCGTCAGCTTTTCAAGTGTTTCTTTCAGTTCTTCAGCCTGTTGAAGCTCTTCTTCCTGAGCCTTTTCCTGTTTCTTTTTCTGGGCATCAAGCTGGTTCACCGTGCCTGCATTTGCTTCAACAGCAAGTTTGTTTTTAAGCAGATAGTTATGTGCGTAGCCATCTGCCACGTTTTTCACTTCGCCTTTTTTCCCTTTTCCTTTTACATCCTTCAAGAAAATGACTTTCATTCTTCAGAACTCCCTTCAATATGTTCGTTAATGGCCGTTTTTAATTGCTCAACGGCTTCATCAATGGTGGTGTCATACAGCTGTGTCGCTGCATTGGTTAAATGTCCTCCGCCTTCAAGCCGCTCCATGATCAGCTGTACGTTCACTGTACCGAGCGATCTGGCGGAGATGCCAACCACATTTTCTTCTCTCATCGCTACTACAAACGATGCCGCTACATCCTCCATTGACAGCAGCGTATCCGCTGCCTGCGCAATGATGACAGAGTCGTGGACCCGATCTTCTTCTCCTGTGGCAATAGCCATGCCATGCTTGAAGAACTCGACGGTTTCCACTAACTTGGCCCGCTCTACATAGGTAGTCACATCTTCTCTTAAAAATTGCTGCACGAGTACCGTATCTGCTCCAAGCGTTCTTAGATAAGAGGCTGCATCAAATGTTCTTGATCCTGTCCGGAGGGTAAAGCTTTTAGTATCAACGATAATTCCGGCAAGCAGTGCCGTGGCCTCAAGCATCGTGATCTTCTCATGCTTCGGCTGATAATCAAGCAGCTCCGTAACTAGCTCTGCGGTGGAGGAAGCGTATGGCTCCATATAAACCAGCAGAGGATTTTGTATAAACTCTTCTCCGCGTCTATGATGGTCAATGACGACCACTTTCTCCACTTTATTCAGCAGCCGTTCTTCAATAACCAGACTTGGCTTATGTGTGTCCACAATAACAAGAAGCGTATCTTCTGTTGCCATTTCAAGCGCTTCTTCGGGAGTGATCATATGGGAAAAGAGATCGGGTTTTCCTTTGATCTCATCCATTAACCGTTTCACCCCGCTGTCGATTTGTGAAAAATCTACAGCTACATAGCCCTCACGATCATTCATTTGAGCAATTTTCCGAATGCCGATAGAGGCCCCGATCGCGTCCATATCGGGTCGTTTATGTCCCATCACAATGACCTGGTCGCTTCCAAGAATCAGTTCACGAAGCGCGTGAGAAATTACGCGTGCTCTCACCCGGGTGCGCTTTTCCATCGGGTTGGTTTTTCCCCCGAAGAATTTAACCTTGCCATTTTGCTGCTTAATGGCCACCTGGTCGCCTCCCCTTCCAAGTGCAAGGTCAAGGCTTGATTGCGCCTGAAGTCCAAGCTCAGGCAAGCTCTCGGCGCCGGAGCCTATTCCAATGCTCAAGGTTAACGGCACATTTTGTTTTGACGTCATTTCACGGATTGAATCTAAAATCGTGAATTTTTCCTGCTCAAGCTCACGCAAAATGTTTTCGTTCATCACTGCGATAAAACGATCTGAGGAAATTCTTTTCACGTAGATATGATGCTCGTTGGCCCAGGTGTTCAGCAGAGTGGTAACAGAGTTGTTGATATTGCTGCGGGCCGAATCGTCCATCCCCTGTGTCAGCTCATCATAGTTGTCCAGGAAAATAACAGCCAAAACGGTCCGGTCTGCTTCAAACTGCTCTTCGACCTGGGATTGCTCAGTAACATCAAAAAAGTAGAGCAGCTTCTCATCCTGCTTGTGAACGACACGAAAAATACGCCCGCTCCAGGAGACCGTTTCTTCCGTATTCCCTTCCCTTTTAATGACAGGAATCAAAACATCTGCCACATCATATAATGAACGGCCGATCATAGGTCCATCCTCAATAAAGGAAGAGAGATAGGGGTTTGCCCACTCCACATAAAAGTCATCGTTAAATAAAAGAATTCCTACAGGCATTTCCATCAGCGCTTCTTCTCCTACCCTCTTAATGCGGTAGGACAGGGTTGAAATATATTGCTCGGTGTCTTCAAAAAAGCGTTTCTCATAGGAAAATGAGAACCATAGCAGAGGGGCAATCACAAGAAGCCCGATAAATGTAATCCACCAGTTGAAAAAGGCAAATGCCACTACTAAAAGTACTAATGAAACCGAAAGCCCGATTAACAATCTTCGCATTACCCGATGTTGAAAATAAGTTGGCATGCTTTCAGCTCCCAAAACGGATGATTCCGTTTAAATGATTTTATCAAGCTGTACGGGAAATGTACGCTTGATTTTCCTAATTATTGATATAATTATAGGCATAATTCCGCAATATGCAAACTTTTTGCCGTTATTTCCCGTTTGATCTCAAACGCTCACGCAGGTCAAAACCTAAATCAATGATACCTAGTATCCGGGTGAACGGATTCAGCATCATGCCAATTATCGTAAACAGAATCAGCCGTCCTTTTCCCCAGCCTTTTAAATGACCCCAAAAGTGAATAAAGGAGAGGCCCTGCACCAGCATGATCAGCTCAAGTCCTGCCTGCAGATTGAGCAGAGCAAAGGCAAACGTCGTTCCCTCATCAGGCGCACTTACCAACGCGAGTATTAAAACGATTAAATAATACCATATCACACTTTTAGGAAAAGATAGTTCATGAAAAGGGTTAAAACGCGGGACCTTGACAGAAAATCTTTTTGCAAGCGGAAAGTTTATAAGCAGAATGAGCCATGTCCAAACTGCTACAGTGGCGACAATCCAGGTTGGCATCAGCAGTTCAAGCGTTCCTATATAGCCCGTCCACTGCTCTGACAAATCTGCCACATCGACGCCCGCTGCCTCGCTTTGAGAAATAAATTCCTGGAAGAACTCATTCAAGGCGTTAAACAAATCATCAATTAAATTGATTCCCAATAAAAGAATAGAGCCTACATAAAACAAAAGCACGTGAAATATAAAAATCAGGGTAGATGAAATAAAAATAAGTAATTTACTTTTATTTTCTTTAATCATCCATCCCATCAGCACACCTGCTGTACTGAACGCAAAGGCGAAAGGAATCGCAGCAGCCGTGCCGACAATTGCAGATGCACCAATTCCTGCAGCAATCATCAACAGGGACGATTTAAAGGAATACTTTGAGCTGTAAATAATATATGGAAAAACCAATACTAACTGGATAATGGAACCTAAAGGAGGCACATAAACCGTCACTGAAAGGAGCACTGCAAAAATCGCTGTCAGTACAGCCCCTTCTTTTATCCTTCTGGCGTGTGAATCATTCATTGGGTCACCTCAGTCTTTTTCCCTGTACACGTTCATTAAAACCGTATCAAGCTAATTCTACCTGTCATCCTCCGCCCATTCAACTATTTAAAAGGATGTCTACACAGTTGTCATATTTTACGGTGAGTAAAGATGAAAAAGACCCTCTTAACAAATGCTGTTAAAAGAGCCTCTTCCTTTATTCTACATGGAAGCGATTGACCGCATCCTTCAATTCCTCACTAAGTTCACTTAGACGTTCAGCTGATGCTGTAACGGTTTGAATGGCTCTTGTCTGTTCATCCGTTGAGGCTGCCACCTGCTCGCAGGAAGCTGCTGTTTCCTCGGCCATAGCGGCCATTTCCTGTATGACCCTGCTTACCGCATCTTTACTGTGTGCAACTTCCTTAATTTCTTCATAAATTGTGAGAATGGAGGCTTCCATACTGCTCATTACATGTGACATCTGGTTAAACATTTCATGGGTTTGTTCAACTACTTCCGATTGATCGGAGAATGTTTCTTTTGTCCGTCCCATTTCAGATACAGCGTGAGTTGAGCTCTCCTGGATAGCCACAATAGTCTGTTTTACTTCATTTGTTGCAGAGGCCGATTGCTCGGCAAGCTTTCTTACTTCTTCTGCCACAACCGCAAATCCTTTTCCATGTTCTCCGGCTCTTGCAGCCTCAATGGATGCATTCAGCGCCAGCAGATTCGTTTGAGAAGAAATGTCTGTAATGGTAGCCATGACTTTTTCAATCGACTGCACTTTTACCTCGAGCCCTTGTATAACGGTTTCCATTGATTGAATAAATGCTGCAGATGTTCCATGGTACTCCTGTAATTTTTTCATTTGGCTGATGCCTTTTTGATTCATTTCCCCTGCTTCTTGAGCTGTCACGGTCATGTGTTCAGCCTGCCCTGAAATCGTATTGATTTGGCTGCCAAGTCCGGCTGACTGCTTATTTGCTTCGTCTGCTTCCACAGCAGATTGCGCTGCTCCTTCAGCAATATCCGATACAGCCCCCGCAACCTGTTCTCCTGATGCATTGGTTTCTTCTGCAACTGCACTCAGCCCTTCTGCAGAATTTCTTACGTCTTCCACCGATCCTTTGACTACTTTTATAATGCCGCTCATTGAATCCACCATGGAATTAAATTCATTCGACAGTTCACCAAGCTCATCACCTGTTGTTACTTGAGCCCGCCCGGTCAGATCACCTTTTGCCACTCGGCTGACGGTCTCCCGCAATTGCAGGATCGGCTTTGTAAACCGACCCGCAATAAACCACATGACAAAACCGGAAAGGACCAGCGTGATCAGTCCCAGCAAGGCAAGCATAAGGATCACGGTTTGTGATTCTTTCTGGATGGTTTCCTGATCAAATGCAACTCCGATCAGCCATCCTGTATCTTCTGCTCTCGTGTATACTAACATTTTCTCAGAACCATTTAACTCATATGTAATAGAACCGCTGCTCTCCTGGCTATTATAAATTTCCTGGATAAATTCAAAATCCATTAGACTTTCTCCTTCAAGAGAAGGGTGAATAAGCGCAATTCCTTCGGATGATAAAACAAATGGATATCCTTCATAACTAATTTGAGACTGAGCCATTTTCTCTGAAAGGCTTGCCAATGTTATATCAACACCTACAACCCCAAGTACTTCCTCATTCGAAACCATTGCCGTTGAAGCTGTAATGATATACGTTCTGGTCGCTTCATCCAAATAAGGCTCACTCCATTGAACCACCTGTTGATTCTCCATCGCATTGCTATACCAATCGCGCGTTCTGGCATCAAAATCCGCAGGCAAGTCTGCATCAGGTTCGATCAACAGCTGTCCATCATTTCCTGCGGCATAAATTTGACTCGACTCATTATACAGGCCCAAATAATCCTGCATCAGGTCCTCCAATTCCGTTTCCCCTTCCTCTTCACCACGGGCAAAGTTCAAGGCCGTTTCAGTAGCTGCAATCTGACCAATGCTTCTGCCATATTGCCCTAAAAAGGTGTTCGTGGAATTGTTCAGCTCCTTTGCAATTCCCTCAGCTTGTTCCAATACATCCTTCTGTGTTCTTTCATGAAGCTGCCATCCGGTCACCCCTAAAAGAAAGACAAAGGAGATGAACAAAACAAATGTGGTCACGACCAGCAGTTTTGTTTTTATTGATTTAACGATTCGATTCATATGGATCCCCCGATCTGCGTTGTAATCGTATATACAAGTTGATCGGTTATTTTCATAAAATATTGATCTTTATTAGTAAAAAATCGTTAATCATAGCTATTTTTTTTTAATTTACGACACAAATAAACTACACGGCAAAAAAACCGTCAGATCCTAAAGGGATCCGACGGTTTTTTTACTGCTTATTCACCTGTTACGAATGGTAGTAATGCCATTGTACGTGAACGTTTTACTGCGATTGTCAGCATACGCTGATATTTCGCTCTTGTTCCAGTTACACGACGTGGTAAAATTTTTCCACGCTCAGAAATAAACTTTCTTAGAAGATCTACGTCTTTGTAGTCGATGCTTGTGATGTTGTTAGAAGTAAAGTAACACACCTTTTTACGACGACGTCCGCCTCTGCGTCCTCCTGCCATGAGATTCCCCTCCTTCTTTTTATGGTTTTATACGATTACATCCTAGAATGGCAAATCATCATCTGAAATGTCGATCGGCTGACCATCATTTGAGAATGGATCCTTGTCCACCCGGGTGTAATTTTGGTTGTTCTGATTATTATCACGAGGTTGATTCTGACCGAAGTTATTATTATTTTGGTTTCCCTGGTTACCGCGATAACCCTGGTCTCCTCCATAATTTCCACCAGACTGTCCGCCAGATGCATTTTTCGGTTCAAGGAACTGTACGCTTTCTGCAACAATTTCTGTTACATACACACGCTTTCCTTCTTGGTTATCATAGCTTCGTGTCTGCACACGACCGTCGACACCGGCAAGGCTGCCCTTTTTTAAAAAGTTCGCAACGTTTTCCGCTGGACGACGCCAAACAACACAATTGATAAAATCCGCTTCACGATCTCCCTGCTGGTTCGAAAATGGACGATTTACAGCGAGTGTAAAGGTTGCAACTGCCACACCGCTTGGCGTGTAGCGCAAATCTGGATCCTTCGTTAATCGACCCACTAGCACGACTCGATTCATCATCAGAATCAACTCCTTTTTCCCCGATCAGGCAAAAGCCCTCTCATTGGATAGCTTTTATCGTTACGATTAGTTATCTTCGTCTAGACGAACTGTCATGTGGCGAACGATATCTTCACTGATTTTAGCCAATCGGTCAAATTCATTGATTGCTTCTGAACCAGAAGTCAATGTGACGATATGGTAAATTCCTTCACGATATTCGTTGATTTCGTAAGCTAAACGACGCTTACCCCACTCTTTTGATTCGATGATTTCCGCTCCGTTAGAAGTCAGGATATTCGCAAAACGCTCATTTACAGCTTTCTTTTGCTCATCGTCCACGTTTGGGCGGATAATGTACGTAATTTCGTACTTTCTCATCGGTTTCACCTCCTTATGGTCTGTGCGGCTTCCCAATGCTGGGATGCAAGGAATAATAATTATATTACTCACAATGTAGAAGTATATCATATTGTGAGAGGAAAGACAATGCATTTTCCAAATTTCCTTTTTCTTTTCGACACACTTGGTTACTTGAATTTCTTTAATAGAACGTGTACGAGCAAAAGACCCGCAAAAACAGATCCATACAGGAAGAATGAACCTTCGATTTTTAAGGTGGCTGGCACGAAATAGATAATAGCAATGGGTACCAGCCAGGTAAATCCGATGGTGATCGCCCATATCATATTTTCCATGCGTGATTTCTCAGTTGAAAACAGACTCTTTTTCAGGAGGGTAAGCACGGTTCCGGGCAGGAGGAGCATCACCAGGACAACTGCAGCAATATGTGAAACTGCGATTGAGGGCTGAAGCTCGGGCCATAAAAGCTGGGCTGCACCAAGCAAACCGAACAGCCACATGCCGCCAAAGGAAAGTACGGATCCATAAAGAGCTGCTTTTTCTTTGATGGATGCCTTGGGCAGCGCATCGACCAGCTTTTTGCAATACTCCTCCGGATGAATGCCAAACACCTCCACGGCTCTTTTCCCTCTGGCCTGCGCATCTATTAAATGCTCGAGCAGTTCAAGCAGCAGTTCTTCTCCAGCCCGCTGATCCACATTGCTGCCTCTGACATACAGCATAATGTCCTTATAGAACGCTTCATTTTGAGCTGTCAGTTCTTTTCTCCGTTTATTATTTAGCTCGATGAATGCGGTGGTGGTCATCGTCACTTCTGCCCCCTTTGTTTAACACAATTTGGCTGACGGAATCGGATAGGACGATCCACTCCTGTTTAAAGTGCTTCAGGGCCTGTTTTCCTTTGTCAGTCAAAGAATAATATTTTCTGTTCGGACCGTTTGCTGATTTTACAAAGGTCCCTTCGATCAGGCCTTCTTTTTGTAATCGGAGCAGAACAGGGTAAATGGAGCCCTCACTCACGGCTTGAAGCCCCTGATCTGTTAATCGCAGGTATAATTCGTAGCCGTATGTAGGTCTTTCTTCGATTACAGCAAGGATGCATCCTTCAAGGACCCCTTTAAGCATCTGGCTTTTATTCAGTTTGATCATCTCCTGTTAGTATATTGTTATGCAAGTTACCAAGCGGAATCAAGTAGCTTGCTTTGCAAGTTACTGACAGTTTATCAAATGCTGGTTTTATTGTCCACTGCATTTTGGTTTTCTTTTCCATAAAAAAGCCAGTGCTCAACTAAATGAGCCCCTGGCCTTTTGTGTTCTACACGTTAAAGCGGAAGTGGATAACATCTCCGTCTTTTACGATGTATTCTTTTCCTTCCAAACGGACTTTTCCAGCTTCTTTTGCTGCTGTCATGGAGCCTGTTTGAATTAGATCTTCATAGGAAACGGTTTCGGCACGGATAAATCCACGCTCAAAATCAGTGTGAATCACGCCTGCACATTGAGGTGCCTTCATGCCGTGGCGGAATGTCCATGCCCGCACTTCCTGAACACCTGCTGTAAAATACGTCGCAAGGCCAAGAAGATTGTACGTAGCCCGGATTAATTGATCCAGACCCGATTCTTCAATGCCAAGCTCCTGAAGAAACATGGCTTTTTCATCATCATCAAGCTCTGCAATTTCTTCTTCAATTTTAGCACACACCACAATGACTTCCGCATTGTCCTTGGCTGCAAATTCGCGAACCTTTTGTACGTATTCGTTGCCTGAAGGATCTGCGATTTCATCTTCTCCGACATTTGATACATAAAGCATCGGTTTGCTTGTTAAAAGGTGAAGATGGCGGGCGATCCGCTGCTGATCTTCAGTAAACTCAACAGTACGGGCAGGTTTGTTTTCTTCTAACGCTTCCTTTACGAGTTCGAGTACGGTTAACTCTGCAAGGGAATCTTTATCTTTCTGCTTTGCCATTTTTCCAACGCGCGCAATTCTTTTGTCAACGGCTTCAAGATCCGCCAGAATTAATTCAAGATTGATGACGTCTATATCATCGATTGGATCCACTTTTCCTGATACATGTGTGATGTTGTCATCTGCAAAACAGCGGACAACCTGTACAATTGCATCCACTTCCCGAATATGAGATAAAAACTTGTTGCCAAGCCCTTCTCCTTTACTCGCTCCTTTTACGATGCCTGCTATGTCCGTAAACTCAAAGGCTGTTGGAACGGTTTTTTTCGGATCCACAAGTTCTGTTAATTTAGTCAAACGGGAATCCGGCACTTCCACAATTCCCACATTAGGGTCAATGGTGCAAAACGGATAATTGGCAGACTCTGCCCCCGCTTTTGTAATGGCATTAAATAAGGTTGATTTACCAACGTTCGGCAGCCCAACGATTCCGGCTGTAAGAGCCATATATCTTCACTCCTCAATTTCATCTTCTATTTTAACGTCCAAAGACATTCAGATTACTAGTTAAACCTCACACAATTATAGAGTTTGGGTGAATAAAAAACAAGTACGTCCCCTTTCCTTACAGTTTCTGATGCATAGTTAAAGAGCCTGGGACAAATGTGTCTCAAGCTCTACAACCGGTTCACTTCTCTACAGGCGGACACTTTCCGCAGGGACGGCGCTTGAGCCCTCTTCAGGCGTTGCTTTGGGAGTCTCAAGCAACCGTCATGTCCTGCAGGGAGTCGCCACCTTCCGCTCCGTTCACCTACTACTATTACTAGATAGATCCTCTATTTTAAACTTATTTGAGTTTTGTCCCAATCTCCAGAAATTTATTCTTCATGCTTTACGAGTACTTTTTTAATTTTTCTTGAAAATTCTTTACGAGGGATCATCACACTGTGGGAGCAGCCTTCACATTTTATGCGGATGTCCATCCCCATGCGGATAATTTTCCACCTGTTCGTACCGCACGGGTGCTGTTTTTTCATTTCCACCACATCATTCAGGCCGTAATCTTTTTCCTCCAACTCATGTTCCTCCTATTCACCTTGTACTTGATTTTTAGATACTGCCTTTTGCGCTGCTTCCTCCCGCGAGTACATAACCATGCGGGGAAATGGAATTTCAATGCCTAGTTTGTCCAGATGATTTTTAATATCCTTACGCAAAGCTCTTGCCACAAAGAAGTGCTGCATAGGCTTTGTTTCGGCAATCACCCGCATCACGACCTCTGAAGCTCCCAGCGTCTGGATGCCCAGCAGCTCAGGCTTCAATATTATTTCTTCATATTTTCCTTCCAAAGAATCGAGGAACGTCATCAGTTCTTTTTCCGCCCGTTCAATATCTTCTTCATACGCAATACTGACATCCACTACAGCAACACTGTTGTGAATCGAAAAGTTTACGACTTCAATTACACTGCCGTTCGGAAAAATATGCAATTCGCCTGTCCAGCTTTTAATTTTCGTTGTCCGAAGACCGATTTCTTCGACAATTCCTTCTGCCTGCCCAATTCTCACGTAATCTCCAACTGAAAATTGATCTTCAAAGATAATGAAGAACCCGGTGATAATATCACGCACCAAATTCTGCGCGCCAAAGCCGACTGCCAATCCTAATATCCCTGCTCCGGCAATTAACCCTGTGACGTCAATATTGATAGCAGACAATACAGCTAGAATCGCCACAAAATAAACTACATATGAAACAACATTTTGAAGCAATTTAAGAAGTGTTTTTTCCCTTCTTTCAGACACATGGAGCGGCGCTTTTGAACGCACCTTAAAGATGTTCAAAATCAGTGTTTTTGCCAGTCTTACAACAATTCCGGCCACTAAAATAATGAAAATAATTTTTAATAGCGTTAGACCAAGAGATACCCAGATTTGTTCATCAGAGACATAGTTTGAAAAATCCTGCCAAAATGAATTCAATGAGTTCACGCGTTGCACATCCTCTTTAAAGTACAAAACTTTTATCTATCTTAACAAGTCCCGGTTCAAATGAGAAATAATAACACATTTTGTTCTTTAAAAAGAACGAGTTGTATTATATAATGAACGAAAAGGTATTTTATTATCTGAAATTGGCAATACTTGTGACTCATATCCTCTGGTGAAGGAGCTAGTTTAATGACCACTCAACCAAGTTCACTGCCGTTGTTCCCGCCTGCCTATAGAAGCCATATGGATGAACCGTTAACGGCTCATCATCTATCAAAAGAGCTGGTGCTTCGTTATCCTGTTCAGGGAGACCCTATCGTTTTTGTTTGTATCGGAACGGACCGATCTACAGGAGATGCATTGGGACCGCTTATTGGCACTCTTCTTGAAAAAAGAAGGCTTCCCGGCTTTTATGTCTATGGGACACTGAAAGAACCTGTTCATGCATTGAATTTAGAAAAAACCATGAACATGATTCACGAAAACCATCCCGGATCTTTTATCGTCGGTATTGACGCTTGTCTCGGGCAGATGAAAAGTGTCGGTTTTATCGAAATAAACAATGGACCCGTCAGACCCGGAGCAGGTGTTCAAAAAAAACTTCCCGACGTTGGAGACATCCATCTTGTCGGAATTGTAAACGTTGGAGGATTTATGGAGCTGACCATGCTGCAAAATACCCGTTTGTATCTTGTGACGGAAATGGCCAATATTATGACGGATGCCATTCACTATTCCAACATTTTATATCGAAAATAAACCGGTTTTATACGAATAACTGATAAGCGTACTGAATCGTTACAGCAAGGGCTGCTAGTAAAATGCCCGGCAGCAGATTTGCCACCTTTATGTTTGTTAACCCGATTAAGTTTAAGCCAATCGCAAAAATCATGATTCCGCCGGTTGCCGTCATTTCTGAGATAAAGCTCTCCATCAGGACTTCCGGCACAAACCGATCAATCTGTGTGGCAAATAAAGCAATGGAGCCCTGATAAAGAATGACGGGGATTGCTGAAAACAGAACACCGATTCCGAGCGTGGAAGCAAGGATGACTGAAGTAAAGCCGTCTATGATCGATTTGGTATACAGCACCTGGTGATCGCCGCGTATGCCGCTGTCAAGAGCCCCAATGACGGCCATAGCTCCGATCACAAAAATCAGGGTTGCTGTAACAAAGCCCTGTGAGATACTTGTATCACCCTTTGATCCAACCCGAGCTTCAATCCAGCGTCCAACCGCGTTTAACTTTTCATCAAGTGCAATCCACTCCCCAGCGATTGCACCAAAGACCAGGCTGATAATGACAATTAAATAATTATTGCTTTGAAACCCCATTTGAAGTCCCAGCACCACAACAGCCAGTCCAATAGCGGACATGACGGTTGTTTTGATATGCTCCGGAATTCGATGGAGCAATTTCCCCAGGAGCGTGCCAAGGACGATCAGCAGACCATTCACCAGTGTTCCTAACAAAACCATCCGTATTCCTCATCTCTATTACTACTTTTTTTCTATGTAAGAGAACACGACCCGTGAGTACCTGCTTCTCACCGAGTCGTGTTTTTTTATGCTTCCTGATTTTCATTTAAAAGAGACAGTATTCTTTCAAGATCATCGTCCGTCATAAATTCGATTTCAATCTTGCCTTTGTTTTTGCTTTTTTTAATGGCGACACTGGTGCCGAATCGTTCCCGCAGAATGCCTTCATGCTCACGATAAAAAGGGATCTGCTTTTTGGGCTTTTTCTTTGTTTCACGTGGAACATCGTTCATTTTTTGAATCAGCTGCTCCAATGTACGCACCGTCATCTTCTCTTTGATGACTTTTTCCGTCAGCTCCTCCAGCTGGTTTTTTTTCTTTAAACCAAGGAGTGCACGGCCATGTCCCATCGACAGCTCACCTTCTGATATATGGTCCTGTACAGCTTCAGGAAGTGTCAGCAGCCGAACGTGGTTGGCAATATGAGGACGGCTTTTCCCCAGTGTTTTTGCCAGCTGATCCTGTGTGATGGAAAGCTTATTCATTAACGTTTCATATGCATTTGCCTCTTCAATCGGAGTTAGATCCTCCCGCTGAAGATTTTCAAGCATAGCAAGCTCCATCATTTGCTGGTCAGTCAGGTCCCGCACTACAGCGGGAATATGATGCAGTCCCGCTTCTTTAGAAGCCCTGAATCTCCGTTCCCCTACAACAATTTCAAAGCCCTTAATGCTTTTCCGAACAATGATCGGCTGCAGGATGCCATGCTGCTGAATGGACTTCTTCAGTTCTTCAATGGACTCCTTTTGAAAGATCTTTCTGGGCTGATAAGGATTTGGCCGGATGTCTTTTAGTGACAGCTGCTGTACCTGCTCATCCCCCACTGACGACATATCTTTAAATAGTGCATGTACGCCCTTTCCTAAACCTTTAGCCATTCTTTATCACTTCCTTTGCAAGATCAAGATACACTTCTGCTCCTCTTGATTTCGGATCATACAAAATGACTGGCAGACCATGGCTTGGCGCTTCACTTAAACGTACATTTCTGGGAATAATGGTGCGATACACTTTGTCCTGAAAGTATTTTTTCACTTCCTCAATGACCTGAATGCCAAGATTTGTTCTTGCATCAAGCATTGTCAGCAGTACTCCATCAATGAGCAGCTGGTGATTTAAATGCTTTTGCACAAGGCGTATCGTACTGAGAAGCTGACTTAACCCTTCTAAGGCGTAATACTCACACTGAACAGGAATGACTAACGCGTCTGAAGCCGTTAACGCATTTATGGTCAAAAGACCGAGGGACGGGGGACAATCGATAATAATATAATCATAATTCGGCTGTATTTCCCGCAGCGATTTTTGAAGGCGCACCTCTCTTGATATCGTGGAAACCAGTTCAATCTCGGCTCCGGCAAGAGAAATGGTTGCAGGAATCGCATGGAGATTTTCAACCGTTGTTTCCTTAATAATCGGACGAATATCCACATCATCTACTAAAATATCATATATACATTGATCGACTTCTCCTTTGTCGATTCCAACACCACTCGTCGCATTTCCCTGAGGGTCTACATCTACCAGTAAAACCTTTTTTCCCAGATATGCAAGACAAGCACTTAAATTAACAGAAGTCGTCGTTTTACCAACTCCCCCTTTTTGATTTGTAATCGCAATGATTCTACCCATAAGACTTTCACCTATCCTTATAATGCCGGGAACTCTGGATGCAAAACGTCAAGTCTTTCAACCTCTAAAGCAACCTTTTCCTGCCTTCCGGGCAATCTTATCTTTATTTTAACAGACTTTTTAAATTAATTGGTAGTTTTCAAATAAAATGAAATCAACATCCACCGGTAAAAAAGAGCAGTGTAATAAAGTAAAGCACAAAAGGGGCCAGGCCCCTTTTGTGCTTTACTGCATTAAAAAAGCGAAAAAAGATCCTCAGATCGTTTTTCGCTTTTTGAACGTTTCTATTTTTTCTTTTTAGGAAGCTTAATCGTGATTTGATAATAATCATCAAACTCTTGTTCTTCTGAGTCGAGTTTCATGCCGGAGTCAGAGATCATATTGAGTGACTGACGAATGGTGTTTACCGCGATGCGGACGTCTTTGTTGAAGGCCTTTTTTTTAGGCTTTGGTTTTTTGTCCGGACTTTCAAGCAGCTTTTGCACCCGGGCTTCGGTCTGTTTTACGTTCAGCTGCAGCTCCACGATTTCATCTAAAAGTTTTACTTGCATCTCTTCATCTTTTAATGGAATCAGCGCACGTGCATGTCGTTCCGTAATCAGCTTCTGAGTAAGAATATGCTGCACTTGTTCAGGAAGCTTTAATAAACGAAGCTTATTGGCCACCGTTGATTGTCCTTTTCCTAAACGCTGTGCAAGAGCTTCCTGTGTAAGGTGGTGGAGGTCTAAAAGTTTTTGATAGGCCATTGCCTCTTCCACGGGTGAGAGCTCTTCGCGCTGTAAATTTTCGATCAGGGCAACAGAAGCTGTTTCGGTATCGCTCATATTTTTTACAATAGCCGGTACCTTTTCCCACCCAAGCGATTTCATGGCGCGCCATCTGCGTTCCCCGGCAATAATTTCAAACTGGCCGTCTCCGCTTTCCCGAATAACGATTGGCTGGATAATGCCATGTGTATGAATGGTTCTGGCAAGCTCTTCTATTTTTTCATCATCAAAGATCGTTCTCGGCTGAAAACGGTTCGGTTGTATTTGATGGATTTCTATTTGCCTAACTTCTTCTTTTTGTTCCAAGGCTTCGGGAGAAACAGGTTCTTCCTTATCACCAAGGCCAAAGATCCGTGAAAACGGAGTCTTCATCAAGACACACCACCTTTATGAAACTCGCAATCTCTGCTCATGTACCCTGTTTCATATGCTATACAGGGGAACCGATCTTTTACAGCGGGGACTTATTTGGGGTCCCTGGCTTTCTCGGATACTTTTTAGGGGTTGAAGCTGATTTTTCAACGATAATGATAGAACGCTCACTGGATTCTATAGGAAGCTCAAACGAATGAACGTCAATGCTTCCTCCGCCCAGTACGCTGATCGCTTTTTTGGCATCCTTCAATTCATCAGAAGCATTTGCTGCCTTCATGGCTGCAAAGGTGCCGCCCGGCTTAGCGAGAGGCAGACAAAGCTCAGATAATACCGAAAGCCTTGCCACTGCTCTTGCCGTAACAAGATCATACGTTTCCCGGTATGATTTGTTTTGCCCGAACGTCTCCGCACGATCATGATGAAACTGAACATGATCTAATTCAAGCTCGCTTGCTAAATGATTTAAAAATGTGATTCGTTTATTTAAAGAATCAACGATGGATACCTTTAAATGTGGAAAGCAAATTTTTAGTGGAATACTCGGAAATCCAGCTCCCGCTCCTACATCACAAATAGAAAGGGGCTGGGTTAAATCTACGAAAAAACTCGCTGTAATTGAATCATAGAAATGTTTTAAATAAACTTCTTTACGGTCTGTGATTGCCGTAAGATTCATTTTTTCATTCCATTCAACGAGGATTTCATAGTAACGGTCAAACTGATGAAGCTGCTTATTGGATAGGATGATTCCTTTATCCTTCAGCAGCTGCTGAAATTGCTCCTGGTTCATGTGTTTTCTCCTTTAGGTTATTCCCCGGATACTTTCGCAATCCGTCCCTGCTCAATATAAACAAGCAGGATTGAAATATCTGCCGGGTTTACCCCTGAGATTCGAGAGGCCTGTGCAATCGAAAGCGGTCGAACATCGCGAAGTTTTTGTCTTGCTTCACTTGCAATGCCTGAGATCGCATCGTAATCTATGCCGTCTGGTATCTTTTTGTTTTCCATCTTCTTTAATTTATCGACTTGCTGCAATGATTTTTCAATATATCCCTCATATTTGATTTGAATTTCGACCTGTTCTTCAACATCAAATGGAAGCTCATTGTCAGCAGGAATGATCGCCTTAATATGATTGTACGTGATTTCCGGACGTCTTAAAAGGTCTGATCCTTTAATTCCATCTTTCAATAAGCTGCTTCCGATAGATTCCAGCAGCGTTTGTACATGCTCATTTGGCTTAATAATCACTGCTTGCAGACGCTTGATTTCACCTTGAATCATTTCTTTTTTCGACACAAATTTTTCAAAGCTTTCATCTGACACAAGACCAATTTCACGGCCGACATCCTTCAGCCGAAGATCTGCATTGTCATGACGCAGCAATAATCGATACTCTGCTCTTGATGTAAGCAGTCTGTAAGGTTCATTCGTGCCTTTAGTGACTAGATCGTCAATCAGCACACCGATATAAGCATCTGAACGGCTCAGGATGACTTCTTCTTTGTTAAAGGCACGTCTCGCAGCGTTAATCCCTGCCATCAGTCCTTGTCCTGCTGCTTCTTCATAGCCTGAAGTACCGTTAATTTGGCCGGCTGTGTATAGATTTTTAATTTTTTTTGTTTCAAGTGTAGGCCAAAGCTGAGTCGGAACAATCGCATCGTACTCAATCGCATAGCCTGAGCGCATCATCTGTGCATTTTCAAGTCCTGGTATGGAAGTAAGAATTTGCTGCTGTACATCTTCCGGGAGGCTTGTAGAAAGCCCCTGCACATATACTTCTTTTGTATTGCGTCCTTCTGGCTCAAGGAAAATCTGATGGCGCGGTTTATCATTAAACCGGACCACTTTATCCTCAATAGACGGACAATAACGGGGACCAGTTCCTTTTATCATACCTGAATACATCGCAGAACGGTGTAAATTTTCGTCAATAATTGTGTGTGTTTCCTCATTTGTATACGTTAACCAGCAAGGAAGCTGATCGGTAATATATTCAGTCGTTTCATAACTGAATGCACGGGGAACATCATCTCCCGGCTGTATTTCAGTCTTAGAATACTCAATCGTCTGACTGTTTACCCTCGGCGGCGTACCTGTTTTAAAACGGACAATATCAAAGCCAAGTGAACGTAAATGATCGGCAAGACCAATGGAAGGCTGCTGATTATTCGGTCCGCTTGAATATTTTAAATCACCGACAATTACCTCGCCGCGCAGGAAGGTTCCAGCTGTGATAATAGTCGTTTTTGCGCGATAGGTGGCACCTGTTTTTGAAATAACACCGGTGCACTCCCCATCTTCTATAATTAACTCCTCAACCATCGCTTGCAATAGCGTGATATTCGGCTCATTTTCAATCGTTTCTTTCATGTCCTGCTGGTAAAGTACTTTGTCAGCCTGTGCACGCAGCGCGCGAACAGCCGGTCCTTTACCGGTATTCAGCATCCGCATCTGGATGTGGGTTTTATCGATCGTGCGTCCCATCTGACCGCCAAGCGCGTCGATTTCTCTTACAACGATTCCTTTTGCCGGCCCTCCTACTGAAGGATTGCACGGCATAAACGCGACCATATCCAGATTAATTGTTAACATTAACGTTTTGGCTCCCATGCGTGCAGCAGCAAGTCCAGCTTCTACTCCAGCATGACCGGCTCCTACGACAATTACATCAAAAGAACCTGCCTCAAATTTTTTCACCATAACGATGAACGCTCCTCCTTTAAATACGTTTTATTTCCCAAGGCAGAATTGTGAAAACAACTGATCAATTAAACTTTCCTGAACGGTATCTCCGATTATTTCTCCTAGTGTTTCCCATGTCCTGCGCAAATCTATTTGGACCATATCGACAGGCGTACCCATTTCAGCACCCTGGATGGCTTCATTGATTGCAGCGAGCGCCTGATGGAGCAATGCAATATGCCGGTTGTTGGACACATAGGTTCCGTCTCCAGCTTCTAAAGACCCTGCGAAAAATAAAGACGCAATGGCTTCTTCCAGCTCGTCTACCCCCTGTTCCTTTAAAAGAGAGGTTGTAACTATAGGGTGA
This sequence comes from Jeotgalibacillus proteolyticus, assembly GCF_050107735.1. GTDB lineage: Bacteria > Bacillota > Bacilli > Bacillales > Jeotgalibacillaceae > Jeotgalibacillus > Jeotgalibacillus proteolyticus_A. The sequence goes on along the minus strand of NZ_JBNILO010000009.1, from coordinate 18,259 downwards.
TGAGCGGCCAACTGGGCTGCTTCGTCCATATCCACTTTCTGCGAAAGATCTGTTTTGTTGACAATTACAATGACATCCATGCCTTTAACTGCTTCAAACAGTCTGCGGTCTTCTTCTGATAATGCCTCTCCGTAATTTAATACCAGCAAAATCAAATCGGCTTCCTTCAGCACTTTTCGGGAACGTTCTACCCCAATTCGCTCTACAATATCTTCTGTCTCCCGAATTCCTGCTGTATCGACAAGCTTTAACGGCACACCGCGGACATTGACGTATTCTTCAATGACATCCCGTGTGGTTCCGGGCACATCCGTCACAATCGCTTTATTTTCATGAACAAGACTATTTAATAAGGAAGACTTTCCGACATTTGGGCGGCCGATAATGACCGTGGAAAGACCTTCCCGAAGGATTTTCCCTTGCTCTGATGTTTGAAGCAGGCGCTCAATCTGTCCTTTAACGTACGTGGACTTTTCCATCATCATAGATAGGGTCATTTCTTCAACATCATCATACTCAGGGTAATCAATATTCACTTCCACCTGAGCAAGGATTTCTAAAATCTCCTGGCGCAGCGACTGAACCAGCTTAGAGAGCTTTCCTTCCATCTGCCCCATCGCCACTGACATCGCGCGGTCTGTTTTGGCTCGAATCATGTCCATAACGGCTTCTGCCTGGGACAAATCAATTCGTCCATTTAAAAACGCCCGCTTTGTAAATTCGCCCGGCTCAGCGATCCTTGCACCTTGACGGAGGATTAACTGAAGCACCTGATTGACCGACACCAGCCCTCCATGGCAGTTGATCTCAATAACATCTTCCCGTGTAAATGTCTTGGGGCCTTTCATAACAGAAACCATTACTTCCTCAAGAGTTGTTTGAGTAGCCGGATCCACTATGTGCCCATAATGAATAGTATGGGAAGGAACAGCCTGCAGCTGTTTGCCTCCCATACCTTTAAATACACGATCTGCAATAGAAAACGCTTCGTCTCCGCTTAAACGGACAATGGCAATCGCTCCTTCGCCCATCGGAGTTGAGATCGCTGCAATTGTGTCAAACTCCATTTCATTCACCTCAATTCAGGACTGCTGTTTAATAGAATTGGTCCATTAAACGCAGTCGAAATCTGATCCTGTTTATGTTCTATATAACAGCGTGACCTACTTACGCTAATATGGCATCCTTTAAATTATTAGAATAGCACACTTTGCCCTAATTAAAAAGAAAATGGAATGATTTTATCCACAGCCACAGCATGCCAGGAAAAACTATTTTTCCTTTATCCACATGTGGGCAACTTTTTGTGTTTTCTTCCGGTCTCTTTAAATGTCATTATCTCTAAATAAGGGCATACTTGTGAGAGAGTGAATTTTTTAACTAAATGATAAATAAAGTAAAAATATTTATAATTAAATTAAATTATTTCCACTTTATCCCTTAAATTAAATGAATAACGAGTCTATAAAAAAAGAACCCTCTATTTAAAAACAGAGGATTCTTTTTTATTTTTCTTCGCTTGTATCATCAAATATCTGTGGGGTTCTGCACCTTCTGAATTCGTTTCAATATCACGTCTTCCAGTAAGCGCATTATGAATGATTTTTCTTTCATAAGATGGCATCGGTTCAAGCTTTACGGATCTGCCTGTCCGAACAGCCTGATCTGCCATTTTTTTCGCTAATTGCTCCAGTGTTTCCTGTCTGCGCTGGCGATAATTTTCTGCATCCAGCATGATGGTTAAAAATTGGTCGGAATGCTGATTGGCAACGAGTTGAGCAAGGTATTGAAGGGAATTAAGTGTTTGACCTCTTTTGCCTATTAAAAGGGCAACCTTTTCACTTTGTAATTCAAAAACAACTAATTTACCTTTTTTTTGAATTTTCGTCACTACTTCAAGACCCATATGGGCGGTTACATTTTTAATATACCGTTCCACTTCTTCAATGGCATCAACCCGTTTTTTAACAAGTACTTTTGCAGGTCTTGATCCAATCCATCCTAAAAACCCTTTTTTGCCTTCATCGATCACGGTAACTTCCGAATTTTCCTTGGAAATCTTTAATTCCGCAAGGGCGGCAGCGACCGCTTCCTCCACTGTTGCACCCGTCATCGTGATTTGAGTCACTTCATGGCTCCCCCTGTCTATTGAACAGATTGGTCTACTTTTTTGCTGCCCGTTCCATTAATAATTAACGTTTGAACAATCATAAAGATATTACCAACAACCCAGTAAAGCGATAATGCAGATGGGAATGTAATCGCAAATACCACAATCATAACAGGCATTAAATAAAGCATCATTTGCATTTGAGGATTCATACCTGCCGGATTTCCAGCCATCATGATCTTCTGCTGCAAGTACGTCGTCACACCTGCTACAAGCGGAAGAATAAAGAATGGATCTCTTTCGCCCAGGTCAAACCATAGGAAATTGTGATTCGAGATTTCTGTCGTTCGCACAATGGCATGATAAAAAGCGATAAGAATCGGCATTTGTATTAAAAGTGGAAAACACCCTGCCAATGGATTTACGCCATTTTTCTGGAACATTGCCATGGTTTCCTGCTGAAGCTTTTGTTGAGTTTGAGCATCCTTAGAAGAATACTTTTCTTTCAACTTCAACATTTCAGGCTGAATTTCCTGCATTTTTTTCGTGTTTTTTGTTTGTTTAATCATAAGCGGCAAAAGCGCGAATCGAATAATTAACGTCACCAGTACGATCCCAAGGCCGTAGTTATCTCCAGACCATTGCGCGATCGCTGTAATGAGCCATGACAATGGATAAACAAAATAGCTGTTCCATATTCCTTCACTATCGGTTGTAATCGGCTGATCGATCTCCATACAACCTGTTAAAAGAGCTGTTAACCCCACAATCATGAAAAGGGGCAGTAATCGTTTTTTCACCCAGATGTTCCTCCCTATTCTAATAGTAATGTGCATACCACACGTAATTGTATCACGTTATTTATCTGAATTCACTTTCTTTTGAAGAACCTTTGACTTTCCCATCACGTGAATCAAGCTGCTTTTTGTCTGATGAAAAGTAAAGTCGGCAGCGGGTTTTCTTGCAATAACAATATAATCGGCATCAGGCCGAAGCTCAGGGGAGAGCTCTAAAAATGCTTGTCTAATGTACCGCTTAATGCGGTTTCGTACCACAGCATTTCCTACCTTTTTACTGACAGATAAGCCGAGTCGAAAAGAGGTTTGATCCTTTTTCTGCAAATAATACAAAACAAACTGCCGATTTGCCGTGGAAGATCCATGGCGAAATACTTGCTGGAATTCCGGATTTTTTTTGATTCGCTGCTCTTTTTTCATTTTAGCACCCACATATCGTTAATTTTGCACCGGTATAAGTGAAAAAAGACCACTGAGTGGAATCAGTGGTCTTAAGCAGACAATACTTTTCTTCCACGTTGACGGCGACGAGCTAGAACCTTGCGGCCATTTTTTGTGCTCATGCGTGCGCGGAATCCGTGTACTTTACTTCTTTTACGCTTATTTGGTTGGAACGTACGTTTCATGTATAAGACACCTCCTAATTGGTCACTCGAGGCAACCAAGCTACAGACATTCTAAATAATTATATAGATTTCACATATCAAATGTCAATGTTCATTTCATACAACCTCTATATCATAGCAGAGTCAAACCTTTACTTCAATAGTGAAATTACTTTTCGAAAAAATTCTGCTTAATTATTTTTTCCTCTCTGCCATCATTCTTCACAATTTTCTCCTCCAGGATCGCAAACAACCTTAATGGAAAACATCGTTCTTTTTCTTTCGCTATGCATTACGTTAAAATTCGACTCTTTCTTGTAAGCCTGTGTACAACTGTGGATATTTTTTTCGACACGTTTTTCTTTATCCACAGTACCTATCGACATGTTTTTCACACATTCAACCCTTGTGGACAAGATCAATCACAGTGTGCAGCGCGCTGTGGATAAATAATCACAACCCTTGCAAGGCAAAGGATTTTCTGCTATTATAAGTGTGTTTTCACTCTTGATAAGTTGTCTGCATAAAAAACATTATCCACAATTGTGGATAGGCTGTGGATAGTTTACTCAACATGCATGGAGAATCTTGTCCACAGGCTTTGGATTATGTCGATAAATATACAAAACGCTTTTTTACCCTATTCATCAGAATGAATATATATAAGGGGCCTTCGAAAAAGTAACTTTTCTAGAAAAATAATTAAGTAAGGAGGGTCTGCTACTTGGAAAATATTACGGATCTTTGGAACCGGGCCTTAGAGCATATCGAAAAAAAAATCAGCAAACCAAGCTATGAAACCTGGTTAAAATCGACAAAGGCCTTTTCATTAAAACGCGATACACTTACGATTACGGCTCCAAATGAATTTGCAAGAGACTGGCTGGAAGGCCATTACTCTCAATTAATATCAGGTGTACTGAAGGATGTGACAGGGGAAGAGCTAATTGTAAAATTCATTATTCCCCAAAATCAGAATCAGGATGATTTTAATTTTGCGATTCAGCCCAAAAAGCCTGTGAAAGATGATGATCAGCAGGAGTGGTCGCAGAGCATGCTGAATCCAAAGTATACATTTGATACGTTTGTGATCGGTTCCGGCAACCGCTTTGCACACGCAGCTTCTTTGGCTGTAGCTGAAGCGCCGGCAAAGGCCTATAATCCGCTGTTTATTTATGGGGGAGTAGGGCTTGGAAAAACACATTTGATGCACGCAATTGGCCACTATGTGCTTGAGCATAACTCCTCTGCAAAAGTGGTTTATTTGTCTTCTGAAAAATTTACAAATGAATTTATTAACTCGATCCGGGACAATAAAGCTGTCGATTTTCGCAATAAATATCGAAACGTGGACGTTTTGTTAATTGATGATATTCAATTTCTTGCTGGAAAAGAACAAACGCAAGAGGAATTTTTTCATACTTTTAATACATTACATGAAGAAAGCAAGCAAATTGTTATTTCAAGTGACCGTCCGCCAAAAGAAATTCCGACGCTTGAAGACCGGCTGCGCTCCCGATTTGAATGGGGATTAATCACAGATATTACACCGCCTGATTTAGAAACAAGAATCGCAATTCTTCGAAAGAAAGCACGAGCGGAAGGATTGGATATTCCAAATGAAGCTATGCTGTATATTGCTAATCAGATTGATTCAAATATTCGCGAACTCGAAGGAGCACTGATCCGGGTTGTCGCTTATTCTTCATTAGTAAGTAAAGATATAAATGCTGATTTAGCTGCTGAAGCATTAAAGGATATCATGCCAAGCTCGAAGCCAAAGGTCATCACTATTTTAGATATTCAAAAAGTTGTTGGGGACCACTTCAGTATTAAACTGGAGGACTTTAAAGCGAAGAAAAGAACGAAGACCGTTGCATTTCCGAGGCAAATCGCCATGTATCTCTCCAGAGAGATGACAGATTTCTCCCTGCCTAAGATTGGGGAAGAGTTCGGCGGACGTGATCATACGACCGTTATACATGCCCATGAAAAAATCTCAAAATTGCTCGATCACGATGTGTCCTTAAAGCAGGAAGTAAAGGATATAAAATCAACTCTTCAAAAATAAATGCTGCAAGCTGTGGGTAAATGTGGACAAAGAGCGCACGTTTAAGAACATGTTTTCCACATGGGGAAAAGTCGCTATTGTAAGTCATCAACAGGCTTATCCACATATCCACAGCACCTACTAGTATTACTATTATTTTAAAAGAATTAATAACTATATATATAAAGCACGAGACTACTAACTTTTGGAGGCATTGAAAATGAAATTTCAAATTCAACGCGATCGTTTAGTGAACGGCGTAAACGATGTAATGAAGGCTGTATCTTCGAGAACAACGATTCCGATTTTAACGGGACTAAAAATTGTCGCTCACGAGGAAGGGGTCACCCTGACAGGCAGTGATTCTGATATTTCGATTGAATCATTTATTCCAAGAGAAGAAGACGGCAAAGAAATTGTACAGGTCCAGCAAACTGGCGGAATCGTCCTTCAAGCGAAATTTTTTGAAAGCATCGTAAAAAAACTGCCGATGGATACCGTTGAAATTGACGTGCATTCTCACCTTCAAACCGTTATCCGTTCCGGTAAATCAGAATTTAATTTAAACGGGCTGGATGTTAATGAATATCCGCATCTGCCGCAAATCGAAGAAGATCACGTGCTAAAAATTCCGACAAACCTATTAAAAACCATGATTCGACAAACCGTTTTCGCAGTGTCCACCTCAGAAACACGCCCTATCTTGACAGGTGTAAACTGGCATATTCAAGATGGGCTGTTAAACTGCGTCGCAACAGACAGTCACAGGCTGGCCATGCGGAAAGCGCCGATCAGCGGAGGAAACGGAAATGAAAGCAAAGCGGTTATTCCAGGGAAGAGCTTAAATGAGTTAAACAAAATCCTTGAGGACACGTCAGATGAACTTGAAATCGTCATTACAGAAAACCAGGTGCTGTTCAGAGCAAAGCATGTTCTATTCTTTTCACGTCTGCTTGAAGGAAACTATCCTGATACGTCCCGGCTTGTTCCGGCTGAGAGCAAAACCTCGCTGACCATCGGCGGAAAGGAATTTTTGCAGGCAATCGACCGGGCTTCTTTGCTCGCAAGGGAAGAAAGAAATAATGTTGTCCGCCTGTCAATTGGCGAAGATGGCAGAGTCGAAATTTCGTCTAATACTCCTGAAATCGGAAAAGTAGTGGAGGAAGTTCAAAGCGAAGCAACCGATGGGGAAGAGTTAAACATTTCCTTCAGCGCAAAATATATGATGGATGCACTGAAAGTGTTTGAAGGAGCTGAAACAAATATTCAGTTCACAGGCGCGATGAGACCGTTTGTTTTACGGCCTACTTCAGATGACACCATCCTTCAGTTGATCACTCCTGTACGCACGTACTAGGGGAAAAAATACACGTGAATTTTATCCAAATGCCTATTGTTTCAAAGGGAAACAATAGGCATTTGGTTGTTTTATTGAAGCATTCTTCAGGAAAAAGGCGTTTAGGTGAATTTTTCTTTGTTTTCCGCCTTCATATTGGGTAAAATAAGATATTAGAGAATATTAGAAGGTAGTGAGCGAAATGAAAGAAACGATCACGATCAGTACGGAGTATATTACGCTTGGCCAATTTTTAAAATTAGCCGATGTTATACAAAGCGGCGGAATGGCAAAATGGTTTTTAAGCGAGCATGAAGTTTATATAAATCAGGAGCTTGACCAGAGAAGAGGGAGAAAGCTGCGTGACGGAGATGAAGTGCAGATCCCGGATGTAGGCTCTTATGTGGTGAAGTCTAACGATTAGAAGGATGTTAAAACATGTATATTGAGCAGCTTGAGCTATCCCACTATCGCAATTACGATACATTGACGGTGGAATTTGATAATAACGTCAATGTGATCCTGGGAGAAAACGCTCAGGGAAAAACAAACGTCATGGAATCCATTTACGTTCTTGCGATGGCTAAATCTCACAGGACTTCTAATGATAAAGATTTAATACAATGGGACTCAGATTATGCTAAAATAAAAGGTAGAGTGATGAAGCATCATGGCTCTCTTCCCATGGAATTAACAGTGACAAAAAAAGGGAAAAAAGCCAGGTTGAATCATCTTGAGCAATCGAAATTAAGCCATTATATTGGCCATATGAATGTTGTTATGTTCGCGCCCGAAGATCTCCACTTAGTAAAAGGGAGCCCTCAAGTAAGGCGTCGTTTTATTGATATGGAGATCGGACAAATTTCAGCCGTTTACCTGCATGACAGCTCTCTCTATCAAAAAATTCTCCAGCAGCGAAACCATTATTTAAAACAGCTCCAGACAAGAAAACAGCGGGATCAGACCATGCTCGATGTTCTGACAGACCAATTTATTGAAATGGCAGTCAAAATTATTCAGCGCCGTTTTCAATTTATTGATCTTCTGCAGCAGTGGGCCCAGCCGATTCATTCCGGCATATCGAGAGGGATCGAAACGCTCGAAGTCGTGTACAAGCCTTCTGTTCAGGTGACAAATGAAGACAGCAGGGAAGGCATTGAGTCTGTGATCAGGAAAAAGTTTGATGAGCTTCGCGAAAGAGAGATTGACAGAGGCGTTACACTGATTGGCCCTCACAGGGATGATCTGCAGTTTCTGGTCAACGGCCATGATGTTCAGACATTTGGCTCCCAGGGACAGCAGCGTACAACGGCGTTATCCATTAAACTGGCTGAAATAGAACTTATTCGTGCAGAGATTGGGGAATACCCGATTTTGCTGCTGGATGATGTTTTATCCGAACTGGACGACTATCGTCAGTCTCATCTGCTTAACACCATACAGGGAAAGGTTCAAACCTTCGTTACAACCACAAGCGTAGAGGGGATTGATCACCAAACCTTGCGGGAAGCCACAACGTTTATTGTGGAAAATGGCAGCATAAGCAGAAAAACAGAGGAGGGCTGATCCTATGTATGTTCATATAGGAGGCGAGTCGATGGTAAGAATGCATGACATCGTGGCAATAATGGATATAGAGTCTGTAAAATCCTCTCTTATCATGGAAGAATTCATGAAAGAGAACGATAATGGCATCGTCGATCTATGCGAATCAAACTGTAAATCCATTGTAGTTACTGATTTCAGAGTTTACCTGTCTCCCTTGTCCTCAAGCACACTTAAAAAAAGATCAGAAAAAATGGTCAAGCCAATTTTTAAATAAATTCGAAGAAAATTGCAACGTGAGAGAAAGTGTAGGTGAACCGTGTGGCAACAGATAACACACAAATGCAACCGCAGGCTTATGATGAGAATCAGATTCAGGTACTCGAAGGTCTTGAAGCGGTAAGAAAAAGACCGGGAATGTATATTGGTTCAACAGCAGCAAGAGGTCTTCATCATCTTGTATGGGAAATTGTCGACAATAGCATCGATGAAGCGCTCGCTGGACACTGTGATGAAATTAAAATCAGTATCGAAAAAGACAACGCAATCGTTGTAGAAGACAATGGCCGGGGAATTCCAGTCGGGATGCATGAAAAAATGGGCCGTCCCGCAGTTGAAGTCATTATGACTGTTCTTCATGCCGGCGGTAAATTTGGCGGCGGAGGATACAAAGTTTCCGGCGGATTGCACGGAGTAGGTGCATCCGTTGTAAACGCCCTGTCTGAAAAACTGGAAGTCTTTGTTCACCGCGACGGCAAAGTCTACAACCAGGAATATCGAAAAGGGGTCCCGAGCTACGACCTGAAAGTGGTCGGTGAAACCGATCGCACCGGTACGATTACCCGTTTTAAATCAGATCCTGAAATTTTCACAGAAACTACAGAGTACGACTATGACACGCTTGCCAACCGGGTTCGGGAGCTTGCCTTTTTAAACCGCGGACTGGCACTTGTGATTACAGACGAGCGGGTAACAGAAGAAGATGGCTCTCCACTGACAAAACGATTCCATTACGAAGGCGGAATCAAGTCCTATGTATCCCATTTAAACCGTTCGAAAGAAGTTATTCACGAAGAACCGGTGTTTGTTGAAGGGGAGCGTGACGGAATTTCAATCGAAATCGCGCTTCAATACAACCAGGGGTATGCAGGCAATATTTATTCATTTGCCAACAATATCAGCACCCATGAAGGCGGAACGCATGAATCAGGATTTAAAACTGCCCTGACACGTGTGATTAACAGCTATGCATCCCGGAACAATCTGATGAAGGATGCAGACAGCAACCTGTCTGGGGAAGATGTTCGAGAAGGCTTGACTGCAATTGTATCAATCAAGCATCCGGACCCTCAATTTGAAGGACAAACGAAAACAAAGCTCGGGAATTCTGAAGCCCGTACGATTACGGATAACTTATTCTCGGAGCATTTTGATAAATTTCTAATGGAAAACCCGGTCGTGGCAAGACAAATTGTAGATAAAGGCCTTATGGCAGCCCGCGCCCGTCTCGCAGCCAAAAAAGCCCGGGAATTAACACGGCGCAAAGGTGCACTTGAAGTGTCCAGTCTTCCGGGTAAACTGGCAGATTGCTCTTCAAGAGATCCTCAAATCAGCGAACTGTACGTGGTGGAGGGGGACTCAGCCGGAGGATCTGCCAAGCAGGGCCGGGATCGTCATTTCCAGGCCATTCTGCCGCTTCGCGGAAAGATTATCAACGTTGAAAAAGCCCGTCTTGATAAAATTCTTTCCAACAATGAAATCCGCGCGATCATCACAGCGCTTGGAACAGGCATTGGAGAAGATTTTGATCTAGCCAAAGCGCGTTATCATAAAGTGGTTATTATGACCGATGCGGATGTGGATGGAGCGCATATTCGAACGCTGCTGCTGACATTTTTGTACCGCTATATGCGAAACATCATTGAAGCGGGATACATCTACATCGCACAGCCGCCGCTATATAAAATTACGCAGGGAAAATCAATTCAATATGCATACACAGAGCGTGAAATGAATAACGTTGTGGCAGAACTTTCGCCTACACCAAAGCCTGGCCTTCAGCGTTACAAAGGACTCGGAGAAATGAACCCCGAGCAGCTTTGGGAGACGACGATGAATCCTGAATCAAGATCTATGCTGCAGGTAAGCCTCAAGGATGCCATCGAAGCAGATGAGACGTTTGAGATCCTGATGGGTGATAAAGTTGAACCGAGACGCCAGTTCATTGAAGACAACGCGATGTATGTTAAAAACTTGGACGTATAAGACTGGGGCAGTGATTACTGCCGTCCTTTCTTCGCGTTTAAACTATAGTCAGATCATGTTTAGCAGGCGTCAGCTCCTCGAGTCATCAACCTCTCCGTCCCGGTGAACCTACACTGTTCACTAGGCCGGAGTGTCTTATGATTGCCTGAGCTGAAGACGCCTTCCGCTTTTAAATAAGGAGGTTTCCCATATTATGGCTGAGACGCCGAGCTCAAATGTTCACGAAATTAATATTAGTCAGGAAATGCGTACATCTTTTTTGGATTATGCGATGAGCGTAATTGTTGCGCGTGCCCTTCCTGACGCAAGAGATGGGTTAAAGCCGGTTCACCGTCGTATTTTATATGCGATGAATGATCTGGGGATGACTTCTGATAAAGCCTATAAGAAATCCGCACGTATCGTCGGTGAAGTAATTGGTAAGTATCACCCTCACGGAGATTCCGCAGTTTACGATACGATGGTGCGTATGGCGCAGGATTTCAGTTATCGATATATGCTGGTTCAGGGACATGGTAATTTTGGTTCTGTAGATGGTGACGCAGCAGCAGCTATGCGTTACACGGAAGCGAGAATGTCAAAAATATCCATGGAATTGATTCGCGACATAAACAAAGACACGATTGATTACCGCGATAACTATGATGGCTCAGAACGGGAGCCTGTTGTTTTACCGTCCCGTTTTCCTAATTTGCTTGTTAATGGTTCAAGCGGAATTGCTGTTGGGATGGCTACGAATATTCCTCCTCATCAGCTGGGGGAGGTCATTGACGGACTTCTTGCGTTTACGCAGCATCCAGAAATCACAATCGGAGAACTCATGGAGCACATCCCAGGTCCGGATTTCCCGACTGGCGGTCTCATTTTGGGACGCAGCGGAATCCGACGTGCCTATGAAACAGGACGGGGTTCAGTCGTTCAGCGTGCAAAAGTGGAAATTGAGCAAAAAGCAAACGGACGTGAAACGATCCTCGTTCACGAGCTTCCCTATCAGGTAAATAAAGCGAGACTAATTGAAAAAATCGCAGAATTGGTCCGCGATAAAAAAATAGATGGCATTACCGATCTGCGTGATGAATCTGACCGGAACGGAATGCGGATAGTCATTGAAGTCCGCCGCGATGCCAATGCCAATGTTCTGCTGAACAATCTGTATAAGCAAACTGCCCTTCAAACAAGCTTTGGAATTAATATGCTGGCACTTGTTGATGGTCAGCCGAAGGTGCTGAATTTAAAAGAAGCGCTGCACTATTACCTGGAGCATCAAAAGGTCGTTATACGCCGCAGAACTGAGTTTGAGCTTCGAAAAGCAGAAGCACGTGCTCATATTTTAGAAGGACTCCGCATTGCACTTGATCATATTGATGAGATCATTACACTTATTCGTGGATCTCAGACGGCAGATGCAGCAAAAGAAGGCTTGATGGAGCAATTTGATTTGTCGGAAAAACAAGCTCAGGCTATTTTGGATATGCGTCTTCAGCGTTTAACCGGTCTGGAGCGCGACAAGATAGAAGAAGAATATCAGGCACTCGTTCAATTAATTGCAGATTTAAAAGCAGTTTTAAACAGTGACGAGCGTGTACTTGAAATTATCCGTGAAGAACTCACAGAGATTAAAGAACGCTTTAATGATAAGCGCCGGACTGAAATTACAACCGGTGGAGCTGAGATGATAGAGGACGAGGATTTAATTCCGCGTGAAAACCTAATCGTCACTCTCACGCATAACGGCTATATTAAACGTCTTCCAGCTTCTACCTATCGCAGCCAGAAACGGGGCGGACGCGGGATACAGGGAATGGGAACCAATGAAAATGACTTTGTCGAACATCTTTTAACAACGTCAACGCATGATACCATTCTGTTTTTCTCCAATAAAGGGAAAGTATACCGTACAAAAGGATATGAAATTCCGGAATACAGCAGAACGGCAAAAGGACTGCCAATTATCAATTTACTAGGAATTGATAAGGATGAAGATATTAACGCGATGATCAGAGTAGAAGAATTTAAAGAAGACTCGTTCTTCTTCTTCACGACCAAGTATGGTATTTCTAAGCGTACGCCTGTATCTGATTTCGCGAATATCAGAACAAATGGATTAATCGCCATTAATTTAAAAGAGGGCGACGATCTTATTTCGGTTAAACTGACCGATGGAAATAAGGAAATCATTATCGGTACGCAAAATGGACTGCTGATCCGATTCCCAGAATCCGACGTCCGGTCAATGGGGCGTACGGCTACAGGTGTCCGGGGTATTCGTCTCAAAGGTGAGGATATCGTCGTTGGAATGGAAATTCTCGAACCGGATAATGAAATTCTTGTTGTAACGGAAAATGGGTACGGAAAAAGGACAACAGAGAAGGATTATCGTGTTCAATCACGTGGCGGAAAAGGGATCAAGACCTGCAACATCACGGATAAAAACGGTAAACTCATTGCAGTAAAAGCGGTAACGGGTGAAGAAGATGTCATGATCATCACGGTTCAAGGCGTCCTGATCCGAATGGATGTCAGCGGCATTTCTCAAACAGGCCGCAGTACGCAAGGGGTTAAATTGATTCGTCTCGGTGACCAGGAATCAGTTGCGACTGTCACCCGAATTGAAAAAGAAGAAGAAATAGAAGAAGAGATAGAAGAAATGCTTGAAACATCTGCGCCTGCAGATCCTGTGGAAACAGAAGAAACGGATATTACAGCCGACTATTCCTCAGACTCAGACGAAGATTCAGAAGAGTAAATAGTAAAGAAAACAGGAAAAATACTTCCTGTTTTCTTTTTTTTATGTGGTAAAATGATAATAAAGAACTAGGTATAATGACGGGGTGAGCAGAATGAAGGTAAAAGTGGAGGATTTACACGAAGGCTGTATTATTGCTGAGAACATTATGGGTTTAACAAATTATCCTATAATGAAGTCGAATACGTCTATTACGGCGCTGCATATAGAGGTCTTGCAGGCCTTTCAAATTGACTATGTAGCTGTCAAAACGAAGAAAGACGATGGCAGTCTGTTTGGAGCAGAGGCGCTTGATGAAGCCTCTATCAATGAAGAAAGACAAGAACGTACTTCTATCGCACGTCCACGCACTGAATTTGAACGTGAATATCAAGATGCGGTCATGTTTTATAAGAATGAATTTTCCAATTGGCAGTCCGGAAGCAAAGTGGATATTGTCAAACTCAAGCAAGCCATTCTGCCTGTAATTACAAGCTCCCGAATAGATCAGTACGTTCACCGTCTTCATGAGTTGTGTGAAGCGAAAGAATATATCGCACATCACTCTATTGCTGTTGGTGTCCTTTGTCATCTGATTGGACGCAAAATGGGGTATGATGATGGTTTATGCACGCAGCTGTCGCTTGCGGGTGTACTTGCAGATGCCGGTATGGCTAAAATGCCTATGTCTATTCTTCAAAAATCAACCGGTCTTGAGCGGGATGAAGCCATTGAGATCCGAAAGCACTCCATTTTCAGCTATCAATATATTATGGATACACCCTTTTTGAAAAAAGAAATGAAAAAGGCCATTTACCAGCACCATGAACGATTAGATGGCAGCGGGTATCCAATTGGAGAGAAAGGGCAGGCGATCAGCATGTTTTCTCAAATCATTGCACTTGCCGACATGTACCATGCAATGACTTCAGAACGGCTGTACAAAAAAAGGCAGTCTCCATTTAAAACTCTTGAAATTATAACGGAAGACAGCTTCGGCAAGTTTGATATCGTTGTAGTAAAAGCACTGCAGGACATCATAGGGAATCTCACTCCTGGAACAAAGGTTCAATTATCAGACGGCCAGCATGCAGAAGTTGTTTATACACCCCCAACTGATGTAACAAGACCAGTGGTTAAAAGAATGGCAGCAGAAGAAATACTCGACCTTTCAAAGCAAAGAGCGCTATTTATTGAGCGCATCCTGTGATAACAGAAGCTTTAGAGACTATCTATGGCACATAATTTTACTGCGAGAGCCTGGGACAACGTGTCTCAGGCTCTTTGACCGGTTCGCTGCGCTTCAATCGAATGCATTACGAAGTAAAAAGGATGAGAATTCTCAGCTCTCTAACCAACCGCCATCTCCTCCAAGAGTCGACACATTCCGCTCACCTCTTTAAGAAATTCAGATCCCCCTAATTTTATTTTCTTCGGCATTTAAATTAAAAATGAACAAACCTCATATCTTAAGCGTATAAGAAGTAAGATTGCAAAAAAGAAGGTGAAACCTGTGAAGGAAAGGGATTTGGAACGAATCCAGCAAGCAATAGCCGGGAATGATGAAGCCCTTGCGATGCTTTTGCAAGAACATTATCAATTTTTATTTTTATATTTAGTAAAGTTAACCCTTTATCCTTCAGAAGCAGAGGATTTAACACAGGATACGATCGTCAGGTGCATTGAACGGTTCGATCAATATAATCCCAAAAAAGCAGCATTTACTACATGGATGATCCAAATAGGCACAAACTTATGGCTGGACAGAAAAAGAAAAAAGAAGCGGGAGAAGACTTATCTAAATAAACAGCAGCTTTCGTGGAAGCTGGGTCAAAAAAAGAGTGATGAATCGCTCGTCATTACGGAAGCACTAAAAAAGTTAAAAGATACCCACCGCATTCCTGTTATTTTAAAACACTATTACGGTTACAGCTATGAAGAAATTGCTGTTATTTGCCGTGTACCTATTGGGACGGTGAAGTCGAGATTAAACAATGGGTTAAGAAAACTGAGAGAGGAGCTTGGAGATGGAACAGAATAAACGCTTAGAACATTCTATTAAAGAAGGTCTTCGGCCATTAGATGAGGTAGAAACCCAGGTTCCTTCTGTAGATTCAATGAAAATGCTGGTTCATCAAACAAAGAAAAGGATGAGAATGGAACTGTATTTATTTATGACCATTGCTCTTTTTCTTGCATTGTTTACGGTTGTATTCCTCATGAATTCACCGGCATTATATCTAATGGTTCACTTTCTTATACTTATGCTCGTGAGTGCTTGCGGAGTCATTTATTTTTACAAGGAAAAGGTGCATCGCCATGAATGATCTTAAAGAGGTTCCGATAGTTTTTTTTATTTTATTAGCCATTATCTTGCTTGCCCAAAGCATCTATTTGTTTATTGATGCAAGAAAAAGGGGGCATGCCAGGTGGTTTTGGGGATTGTGGGGAATGATTCAGACGCCGATGCCCATCCTGATTTATTTGCTTTGGTCAAGAGTGGTGACACCGGCGATTCAGCGAAGGAGGGAAAGGAATGGAGAATTTTAACTTAGCGGTGATTGCTCCGCTGCTTATTATCAGTCTTCTATTAGCTATTATCGCACTGGTTGATGTAATCAAGCGGCCATCAACAAACGGACCTAAAATACTTTGGGTGCTCTGTATAGTATTAATCAGTACCATTGGCCCCATCCTCTATTTTATCTTTGGCAGAAAGGAGACGTAACCATTGATCACTCTTCATAAAGTTACAAAGAAATTTGGACAGGTAAAAGCAGTAACCGATGTCAGCTTTTCGTTACAAACAGGAAAGACAACAGCCCTTGTCGGTCCGAATGGTGCTGGGAAAACCTCCCTGTTAAATATGCTAAGCGGTCTAGCTGTTCCAGACAGCGGAAGCATTCACTACGATACGGCAAAAAAAGATCCAAGAACAGAGTTGGGTTTTCTTCCCCAATACCCCGCATTCCATGACTGGATGACAGCGGAAGAGTTTTTGCAATTTGCAGCGAGATTAGGGAAAAAGTCAAACAAAGAATCACGCATAAGGTCTTCAGAATTATTGGAGCTTGTAGGACTTGCAGATGCCTCCCGTAAAAAAATTGGCGGTTTTTCAGGCGGCATGAAACAACGGCTCGGTATCGCGCAGGCCCTGGTGCACGAGCCGAAGCTTTTGTTGCTGGATGAACCTGTATCAGCACTTGATCCAATTGGACGTAAAGAGATTATGATTCTTTTAAACGAATTAAAAGAAAGGATGACAATTCTTTATTCTACTCATGTTCTCCATGATGCCCAGCTGCTTTGCGATAACGTGCTCATGATGAACAAAGGCAAAATGATCCTGTTCGATTCTCTTCACCACATTTATCAGCAATTTGACAAACCACGAATGGTTATCACATTTGAACATTCTTTTATGCCATGGGTGGCAGACCTGCGGCAGCGTTACTCAAAATGGGAGATTCAAATAAAGGGAAACGAAGTAGAAGTGATGGGATCGAATCTTGGTGATCTCAGAAGAAGTCTGTTAGATGAAATCGGCAGAAGCAACCTTCCAGTGCGGTCCATTACATTCGGCACCTCTACATTAGAAGAGGTGTTCCATGAGGTGATGCATCATGAATGAGTTTTACATCCTGTTTAAAAAAGAATTAACTGAAATGTGGAGAAGCTATAAATTTTTGTGGATGCCCATATTATTTCTATCTCTTGGCATTATGCAGCCTTTAACCAGTTACTATCTTGAGGATCTATTAAAAAAATTTGGCGGTATTCCTGATGCAGCTCTTATTGACTTTCCCATCCCTTCATCCACTCAAGTATTCATTGATACTTTTTCACAATTCTCGCAAGTCGGCATCTTGCTGATCACGCTGTCTCTAATGGGAATGTTTGCGAACGAGAGAAATAAGGGAATCGCTCAGATGATTTTAACCAAGCCGGTCTCCTACACAAATTACTTTTTATCAAAATGGGCTGCAGCGATCCTCTTAATCACCACTTCTTATATTATTGGAGTCATAGCAGCCCTATATTACATCCACTTATTATTTGAGCCATTGCCTTTTAAAAATGTACTTGCTTCCTCAGGATATTATTTAATCTGGCTCATCTTTGTTCTTACCGTTGTCCTTTTCTTCAGTTCTATATTAAAAAAAACCGGTGCAGTGGGTGCAGTAAGTATTCTGCTCCTTATGATTCTGACGATTTTACCCTCCGTTTTTAAACAGCTATTAAAATGGAGCCCAGGCAATCTGCCAGTTTATGCTCACAAGGCTATTCAAGGAGATTCTCTTGCAGGGACTATCCCCACCCTCATGATTGCGTTTCTGCTTATTTCAGGAATGGGGGCAGCGGCGGTCTTTTATATGAAGAAAACAGAATGGATGAAGTAACAAAGTACCGGTCGGTGCCTGCTGTCACTCTGTTTATCAGTTCCCTTTTAAACAATTAATCTTTTTTTGAAAATGGGGGTTGCTATTAAATGGAGTGCATGGTATATTTATATGCGTCGCTTTGAGGCGCACTAATTTAACAGCTTAAGTAAAATAAAAAAAGTTGTTGACATCATATTGAGATAAATGTTATGATAGATTGGTCGCTTGAGAGAGCAACACACAAACGAAACACCTTGAACCTTGAAAACTAAACAACCAAAAACGTCAACGTTAGTACAAGATTTACAAGAAACATTATGAGCTTTATCAAACACTTTACGGAGAGTTTGATCCTGGCTCAGGACGAACGCTGGCGGCGTGCCTAATACATGCAAGTCGAGCGGATTTTCTGGAGCTTGCTCCAGAAAGTTAGCGGCGGACGGG
>NZ_JBNILO010000008.1:0-203874 GCF_050107735.1 Jeotgalibacillus proteolyticus | reverse complement strand
GATGCAGAATGCCTGGAACGCATCCTCTTGATCAAGCATTGTAACATATGGGTAAGCCGTATGCCTTAATAGGGCACGTACGGTTTGATAAGGGGGGAGCCACGAGAGTGGTTTCCCTACTTTATTTCATTGTTTCCTAAATCATTCATATAAATGAGGGTATGGAGGTGTAGGGATGATCATAGATCTGGTTTTTTCCGGCGGAGGAGTAAAAGCGATTGCGTTTATAGGGGTCATTGAAGCGCTGGAGCAAAAAGGGGTTAGAGTGAGAAGGGTTGCCGGTACAAGTGCAGGTGCGGTAATTGGTTCTCTGGTAGCGGCTGGGTACACCTCGTCTGAAATAAAAAATATGCTGCCTGCTTTATCACATCTTTTTTTCAAGGAAAATAAGCGGAATAAATGGCTGCCTTCCTGGGTAAAGTGGATCGAGCTCTATTGGAAAAAAGGGCTGTACTCAGGAGATGGACTTTTGGAATGGCTGGAACAAAAACTGAATGACAAAGGCATTCAATCCTTTAATGACCTCCCTATGGGCTCATTTAAAATGGTCGCTTCAGATCTGACATCTGGAAAAATGATTGTTTTACCGGATGATGCTGTTTATTATGATCGAGACCCGCTTTCACTGAAGATCGCAAAAGCGGTCAGAATGAGCGCTTCCCTTCCATTTTTTTACCAGCCTGTAAAATGGACAAAAGGAAAGAATGTTCATTTAATTGTAGATGGAGGGGTATTGAGCAACTTTCCAATCTGGCTGCTGGAGGAAAAAGGCGCGGTCGCATCCATTCCGATCATCGGCTTTCAATTGCAGGCTGCCAGTCAAAAGGAGCCTGCTAGAAAAATCAAAAATGTAATTGAATTATACTCTGCTTTATTTATTACCATGAAGGAAGCACATGACGCCAGGCACCTCGAGCAGATTGACAGGAAAAATGTCCTTATCATCCCGGTACCGGATCTATCTCCAGCGGATGCATTTCTGACCACAAACGAAATGCACGCCCTGATAAAATCGGGGCGTGCACATACACTGAGTTATTTGGAATCACTTAATTTAAAGTGATATCTTTTTCTTTTTCTTCCCTTTTTTTCCTTCAATTACAGTCAGTTTCGGACCATCTAATCGGGATACCGAAGATTTTTTTAAAGGAATTGCTTTTTTAGAAGAAGCGTGTTTGCCGGTACTTTTAAGTTTAGATGCTGATACGGGGTTGCCGTAACGCTTTTTAGATTGCCGCGCGGCTTTTTTAAAAGCCTGCTGATCATGCCGTCCAGGTTTACGGGCGGTCCATAAACGATAGAGTAAATAGATCACACCAATGATCACAGCGTAAGTTAAAATTTGTCCGAGTAGACCTGCCGGATCGGTAATAAGGGTATAAACCAATCCAAAAATCGCTAAAGCAATTATACTGTAAAAAACGGCCATCCTAGCATTCACACTAGCCACCTCCCATAAAACAATCCTTTACTTTTTAGTTTAGACAAGTGCCGCTTTTTTTAAACCTGATTCTGACTCTTTCTCCAGTTCCATCATTCGGTTAAATGAGGCAATAGCCACTTCAACCTGATCATCTTTCGGTTCCTTTGTTGTCAGCAGCTGAAGCCACAGTCCCGGGTAGCCTAAAAACTTCAGTACCGGAATGGAGCGGACTCTATTCGTTAATTGAAGGACTTCAAAAGAAATTCCCAGTACAACCGGAATTAAGGCAATCCGATTAAGAATTCTTACAATCAGCGGATCATGAGGTACAAGCAGGTAAACAAACATGCCTACAATGACAGTGAACAGAATGAAGCTTGAACCGCATCTGTAATGAAGTCTGGATTGAGATTGAACATTTTCCACTGTCAGGGAAAGGCCGTTTTCAAATGTATTAATTACTTTATGCTCAGCGCCATGGTACTGAAACACTCTTTTGATCAAGGGAGTCATTGAGATAAAGTAAATATACAATAGAAGAAGGATCACTTTAAAAACACTTTCCAATATAACCTGGCCTGTTCGGCCGGAAAAAACAAATTCAAGTGAAGCGGCTAAAAACAGGGGGACTAATGTAAAAATAAATTTTCCAAACAGGAAAGATAAAACACCGATCGCAGCAATGCCAAAAATCATTTCAAGTTTAGAGGATTTCTGTTCTTTTTGCACTTTTTCGTCTTCTTCAGGCAAAACATCGAATCGTTCGCTAGAAAAATTAAGATGCTGTGTACCATTGGCACTTGATTCAATTAAGGCAATAATCCCTCTTAAGAACGGAATTTTTTTCATTTTTTGAAATGATGGTTTGGTTTTGCGCGGGAGATGGAAGTACTCAATCGTTTCGTCTTTGCGGCGTATTGCGGTAACCGTGTGGTGACGGCCCCCAAACATGACCCCCTCAACTACTGCCTGACCGCCATATGCCGGTTTTTTCTGATTACTCATTTACATGCACCAACCTACTGTTTTACATTCCTTCTTAAATAAAGGTATCTTTAGTTTACTAAAAAAAAGGCATTCCTACTAGATGAAAGAATTTTTATTCCGTTATTTCGATTAAAAATGGACCTTCAATGGACATACTGAAAAGAAAAAAGGGTGAACGCTGAATGTCCAATGTTGAATTGCCAACCATAAAACGAACTCCGCTGACGATTGCGATCGGTCTGACAGGCGGTTTATTCTTCAGCTTATTTTATGAGGGATTTCATTACTTTCATTTTATTCCCAAAAATACACTCATGCCTACATGGGAATTTCTGGCTCCCGCATGGCAAAAAGGAGTAGTACCCCACATTTTATGGTGGGTGATGATTTGCATTCTATCTATTATATGGGCCTTGCTTTATCAATGGATGATCAGGAAATCAGATACTATGTGGCCCGGAATTTTTATAAATGTCATTCTCTTTGGTATAATTTTTATCTTTTTCGGATGGTGGTTGGATTTGGGTCCTGACGTAACTGACTTGAAACATCATTCCATTATTTCTTTTTGCTGTTTATTTATTTTGCACGGTGCATTTGTCGGTTTTTCTATCTCCTATGATGAGCCTTATACTGATGAAAAGGGCAGCAGTAAGTAGTGGGACAATTTGGATCATTATGATACACTTAGCTGGATGACTTTGCGAAAAAGGGTGGCTTCATAATGGCATATTTAGTATTAAATGGTCCAAATCTTAACCGTCTTGGTAAAAGGGAGCCGGATATTTATGGTTCTGCTACTTTACGTGATATCGAGGTAAGACTGCAGCGAATCGCAGAAGAGAACCAAACGGAACTCCAGGCGAAACAATCCAATCATGAAGGTGAGCTGATTGATGCCATCCATCGTGCAGCGGATGACGGACTGAAGGGGATCATTTTTAATCCCGGGGCTTACACTCATACCAGTTACGCACTTCGGGATGCAATCTCATCAGTAGAAATACCCGTCATTGAAGTACATATATCGAATATTCATGCACGGGAAGCGTTTCGCCACACATCCGTTCTGTCTGCCGTTTGCTTCGGACAGATTGCAGGCTTAGGAGTGTTCGGTTATGAACTTGCATTTAGCGCATTATTGAAACTAAACAAGGGGGAGTTAAAAGAATGAGTAAAGTAGAACAACTGAGAAAACAAATGGCTAAGCATGATCTTGATGGTCTAATGATCACTAGCTCATACAATCGAAAGTACATATCAAATTTTACAGGTTCAGCAGGTATCGCTGTTATTTCTCAGGAAGAAGCGGTTTTTATAACCGATTTCAGGTACACTGAGCAGGCAGCAGACCAGGCGAAGGAATTTACAATCGTGCAGCATAAGGGCCCCATACATCAGGAAGTAGCTTCTCAGGTGGAAAGGCTTGGTATTAAACGGCTGGGATTTGAACAGGATCACGTGGTATTCGGCACGTACAAGCAATATGAAGAAGCCGTACAGACTCAATTGGTGCCGGTATCCGGCGTCGTTGAAAAGTTGCGCTTGATTAAGACAGATTCAGAGATTAAGATATTAAAGGAAGCAGCAGACATTGCGGACGCCGCATTCAAACACATCCTGGATTTTATACAGCCTGGAAAAACAGAACTTGAAGTATCGAATGAACTTGAGTTTTTTATGAGAAATGCTGGTGCACAATCCTCTTCTTTTGATATCATTGTTGCTTCGGGTGAACGTTCTGCACTTCCCCACGGGGTTGCAAGCAATAAGATTATTCAAAGCGGGGAATTGATAACGATGGATTTCGGCGCTCTTCATAAAGGGTATGTTTCTGATATCACACGGACTGTTGCGGTAGGAGAGCCAAGTGACCAGCTGAAAGAAATTTATCAGGTAACACTTGATGCTCAGCTGCTTGCGATGGAGAAAATCAGACCTGGTTTAACAGGAAAACAAGCGGATGCTATTGCCAGAGATTATATTTCCTCCAAGGGGTATGGTGAGTATTTTGGTCATTCTCTCGGACATGGCATTGGATTGGAAGTTCATGAGGGGCCGGGACTTTCATCGAGATCGGACATAGAACTTCTTGAAAATATGGTTGTTACAGTGGAACCTGGCATCTATATCGCTGGTCTTGGCGGTGTTCGAATAGAAGATGATACAGTTATTACAAAAAATGGGAATGAAACCTTGACCCACTCAACGAAGGATTTAATTATTCTATAAGGTCAAGAAATAGGAGGATTATGATGATTTCAGTTAATGATTTTAAAACAGGGTTAACGGTAGAAGTAGACGGTTCGATTTGGAGAGTCATTGACTTCCAACATGTGAAACCGGGAAAAGGCGCGGCATTTGTCCGTTCTAAACTTCGTAATCTCCGCACGGGAGCTATACAGGAAAAGACCTTCAGAGCGGGAGAAAAAGTAGCAAAAGCGCAAATAGATAATCGTAAAATGCAGTATCTGTATGCAAATGGCGATATGCATGTATTCATGGACAACGAAACCTATGACCAAATTGAAATTCCTGCCAGCCAAATCGAGTATGAACTGAAGTTTTTAAAAGAAAATATGGAAGTACAAATCATGATGTATCAAACTGAAACATTAGGTGTTGAACTGCCTAATACGGTTGAGTTAAAAGTAATAGCGACCGAGCCGGGAATCAAGGGAGACACATCAAGCGGAGGCTCTAAACCTGCAACAGTCGAAACAGGACTGACAGTCAATGTACCGTTTTTTATTAATGAAGATGATGTGTTAATCATTAATACCACTGATTCCACATATGTATCAAGAGCTCAATAAAAAATGATTTAAAGCTGCAGGGAATACTCCTTGCAGCTTTTTTATGTGGTTGGGACAAATCTCTAAAAAAGCATAAAAAAAGAGGAAGTATTTATCAATAGTTGGGAGCGAAAGGTGGCGACTGCCTACAGGAGATGACTGCCGCTTGGGACTTTGCAGGGCAGGGCCCTGGAAAGCCTCAAACCCACTGCCTGTGTATAGCGTCCACCTGAAGCGCAGCGAACCGGTCAATGTGGCTGAGACACTTTTGTCCCAGCTTTTTTTATGTCATAAAACAGGAGTCCGGCCAATAGGATAAACCACAATGATAAATTGCAAGGGTGTTGATGGAATGCATACGATACTTTCTTTATTTCCTGAGAGGCTGCAGCATTTACTGGTTGAAAGCTTTACAGTTTCATTAGTCGGAGTTGAAGAAATCAGAATTCGAATCGGCCGGCCAGTGCAAATTGAAAACAATCATGGAACGGCTGATTTAGACTACGTTCCATCACATAATGACCGTCAGCATATCGCAGAGAAGATTTCTCAACATTCCTTTTATTCCCTGGAAGAAGAAATGAAAAAGGGGTATGTGACGGTTGAAGGCGGCCACCGGGTAGGAATTGCCGGAAAAGTAACTCTTGAGGAGGGAAGAGTCAAAGCAATCCAGTCCATTTCATCTTTTGCTATTCGAATTGCGTCTGAGCAGATCGGGTGTGCAGATCCTTTTATGGACGAGCTATGGGATCCCATTGCCAGGCGGTGGCAGCACTGCTTGCTTATTGGACCTCCAAAAAGCGGTAAAACGACGTTATTAAGGGATTTTGCACGGTATATCTCTCTGCATCATCCGGGTAGTGAAGACCGTTCAAAAAAAATCTCCATTGTCGATGAGCGGTCTGAAATTGCTGCCTGTCATCATGGAGTTCCTCAGCTTACATTCGGTACAAAAATAGATGTTTTAGATCGATGCCCGAAATTAGAAGGGATGACTATGATGATCCGGTCAATGAGCCCTGAAGTGATGATTGTCGATGAAATAGGTCATGAACGGGACATTTATGCCATTATGGATGCGATGTATACAGGCGTATCAATGATCATGACCGCACATGCCAATTCAATCGAGGAATTACAGAAACGTTCGATCATGGACAAGCTCTTACAATCTGAAATTCGACATTATATTCTTTGCAATCAGACGGGATATACCTTGTTTAGAAATGGCAAAGAAATCATTGTTTCTGAAAGAAAACGATGACTATTCACTGGATAGGAGCACTTCTAATCGTTGCAGGGTCCAGTCTTGAGGGGTTTAGAAGATCCAATCAACTGCACAAAAGACAGCTAGCATTAGTCGAATTTGCCCAAGCGCTTACCTGGATGCAAAATGAAATTGTGAAAAGACAAACACCTATTTTGGAGATTATCCATACTCAAATACAGCGAAAAGGTGAAGTTGCAGTCCTTTTTGGCTTTTTCCAGGAGCAATTAACTAAAAATAAATCTCTTTTAAGTGACGCTTGGACAAAAGCGGTGCATGACTATAAACCTGTATCAAATTTATTGCCTGAAGATTTGGAATGGCTGATGCGCATTGGAGAAGCGATCAAGCCTTATGACCGTCAATCCATTGAAAAGGAACTAAGCTTTATTATCGATATGTTAAGAACCTGCCATCAGGAAGCGAGAAGCCGGGCTGTAAAGATGGGAAAAGTCTACAAAGCTTTGGGGGTAATGGGAGGCATTTTAATTGTTTTGCTTCTTAGTTAAAGATAGGAGCGATATCTATGGCAATAGACATTGACACTTTATTTAAAATCGCAGGAGTAGGACTAGTAGTTGCGCTTCTATACACAGTGTTAGACCAGGTTGGAAAAAAGGACTTTGCACAGTGGCTGGCTTTTGCGGGGTTTTTATACGTTCTCTTTATTGTGCTGCAGGCGCTGGATTCTTTCTTTACCACTATTCGCTCAGTTTTTATGTTTTATGAATAGGAGCCCCCAATGGATGAGCTGCTGAGAACAATCGGAATTTGTTTTTTAGCTGGTTTTATGTCGCTTATGTTAAAGGAGAAATCCCCAGCCATTTCGATGCTTTTATCTTTGTGCGCTGCTGCCATGCTGTTAACTCAGTTGTTTTTTTCCATTCAGCTGGTTCTTGGAATGGTGCAGCGCTTTTCTGCTTACCTGCCCCAAATGGATTTATATATATCTACACTTATTAAAGTGTTAATGATCGCTTTTATTTCGGAAACTAGTGCTCATCTTTTAAAGGGTGCCGGTCAGCAGCTGCTGGCAACAATTGTAGAGTGGACAGGGAAAATATTTATTTTAATGATTGCGCTGCCCATCTTCTACGAATTGCTTCAAAGAATGCTGACATTATTACCCGGAGCACAATGAGAGGATGATCAGCTTCATGAGCGCTCAGCCTGGTATCAATCAACAGACAACTCCATCTCAAAATCTAAATGAACAAGTAAATGAACAAGTTAACCAGCAGGTAAATGAGCAGCTCGAAGGTCAGGATCATGAAGCGTGGCTGGGATTTTGGGATCAGCTGACCGGTGTTTACGGTGAATATTTGCCTTCGCTTACTAAACATGATCTGCTGGCCATAGTTTTTCAACCGAAAAGCAGCATTATGGAATGGTTTTCAGGTATTATGCGTTTTATTTTTCACGAGGTGGCTGAGCAGGCGCATATTATATTTTGGCTTTTGCTGCTACTCGTGATCGGGTCGATACTGCAAACACTCCAGCAATCTTTTTCATCGAATGGTGTAGCATCTGTCAGTTCAGTAGCAATGACAGGACTGCTTCTCATGATTGTGATTGAAAGCGTCCAGATTTGTGTGACATATGTGAATGAAACAATTGATCTGATGGCGGATTTTATGTATGCTCTATTGCCTTTGTATATGGCCATGCTGACACTTTCCGGGAGCATCACAACGGCTGCTGCCTCCCACCCGATTCTTCTTTTTATCGTTCAATTCAGCCATTATCTTATGCAGTACTTTCTGGTACCGCTGTTTGTGCTCTCTATTCTCCTTGATATTGTGGATACGATATCTGTTTCTTTTAAAACATCAAAAATGGCCGGACTGTGCAGACAGGTCGGGATCTGGCTTTTAGGCGTTATTGTCATGATCTATATGTCTATTTTTTCTGTTCAGGGAGTGACAACGTCTGTAGCAGATGGTGTGGGAGCCAAGACCGTTAAAACCATTGCAGGTCAGTTTATTCCGTTCATTGGAAAAGTTGTAGCAGACACAACAGATCTCTTGCTGGCCTCATCTGTTCTGGCTAAAAATGCGGTTGGTCTGGCTGGTGCATTAGTTTTAGGAACCATGGTGCTTTTCCCAGCATTAAAAATTCTTGTTATCGCGTTTATGTATAGAATATGTGCTGTCGTTATGGAGCCCTTGGGCCACCCTGGAATGGTACAGGCTGTCGATGCTGTCAGCAAAGGACTCTTTCATCTTTGCGGAGCACTGGTATTAGTATCCATTATGTTCTTGCTGGGAATTGTCGTTCTGATGATTGTCAGCAATATTCCATTGATGATTCGATAAGGAGTGAAAAGCTATGGATGCCGTTTATCAATGGGTGATTAATCTATTGGTACTAGTAGTGCTGATGGCGTTGTCAGATTTACTGATTCCTTCAAATTCCTGGAGGCCATTTGTTCGACTCGCTCTTGGGGGGCTTCTGCTTATATTACTTTTAGAGCCGTTGTTTTATTTTTTTCGGAATGAGCAATCAATTGTCACAGTTCCCTTTTCACAAATTGAAGACAGCATTGCAGCTGAACAAGAAGAAGGTCAGGCAATGATTCATGACATGAATAACAAACATCAATCATACATATGGAGTGAGGTATCAGACAAGCTGGCAAAACAGGTCAATCCAATTGTTTTGGAACAGTTTAATACCGAGCTTTCAAATGTGACTGTCTGGCCGAATGACTCGTCAATAGAAGAATTCAAGGGGGAGGTAGAGGTGGAGTTAAACAGTTTGTCACAAATTACTTCTGATAACGAACAGGAATTGCTGTTGCTGCTGGCTGAGGAATGGGGAGTGCCGGCGGAATCCATTACATTAACGCATATAGGGGAGTGAAACTGTGGCAGATAAAAAGGGATGGGACAAGCTGAGGAATTGGATTGCTTCCTCCAGAGATCCGACGTCAAATCGAAAACTCCAGCTGGTCATGATCTTAATCGTAGCAGGCGCATTAATGATGCTGCTGCAGGGAACGAAACCTCCTGCTCAGGAGCTTCCTTCCAACCCGGCTGCCGCTGTCAGTGAAGATGCAGCTTCAAGCGACAAATCCATAGCGGACATGGAAAAGGACCTTGAAAAGCAGCTTGGAGATATTTTGAAAAAAGCACTTGGTACAAACGAGGTAAATGTGATGGTCAATCTGGCCACAAGTGAACGAAAAATATATGAAAAAAATGAAACGCTCCAGCAGGATCAATCTGCTGACCAGAGGGAGAATGAACAATCTTCCATGGATCGACGCTCCTCCACAAGGGAACTTGTTCTCGGGAATCAAGGGCAAAATGGAGATCCCATTTTAAGTTATGTAGAAAAGCCAACTGTTCTGGGTGTCATGATCGTGGCAGAAGGAGCAGATCATATAAAGGTTAAAAAATGGATAACAGAATCAGTTGCCCGTGTGCTGGATATCTCCACTCACCGTGTGGCAGTTATTTCAACCCAATAGAAGGAGTCGTGACGAATAATGCTGAAAAAACAAACGGTTTGGCTGTTAACAATGGTTAGTTTGGTTGTAGTCCTGTCTGTATATTATGTGACCTCACCAAGAGACCAGGCTTCACCGGTTATGCCGGATGACACAGCAGATATGGTGCTTGGAGAAGATGGGGAAGAATGGGTAATTGAAGATGATGTGGATGTTTCAGCAGAAGCCGTAGAAGATGAGATGTTTGAGGTGCTTCGCATGGAAGTGCAGGATCAGCGAAATGCTCTTAAAGATCAATTAAGAACGAAAGTGGCGTCAAATGAATTTTCGGCTGACGAGAAAAACGAAGCCTTCACCGAAATTAATGATTTAACAAACCTTGAAACAAAAGAAGCGATGATTGAAACGATGATCAAAGGCATGGGCTATGAAGATGCTCTAGTCCGGTCAGAAGAAGATCGTATCATTATTTCCGTAAAATCAGCCGACAACAGTCATTCAAAGGAAGCTGCCAATGAATTAATTCAATTAGGAAGAAAAGAGCTTGGAGAATCGAAGGTGGTTCATGTAGAGTTCCAGCCAGGAGAATAGCAAAAGTGTTGAAACTAGCGCAAGTTGGCTAGTTTCTTTTTTTATTTGAGAAGCACATTCCTCTCAACCGCCCAAACCAAACTGACCTAACATTATCTTAGTATGTTACAATGGCAACAGTGTAAGCCATTTCACCTGTATATGACTTTTTTTCAGGTGGCTGTTGAATTTAAACAATAAATTAACGTATGATATTAGCAGCTGCTACTAATTTATTATTAAAGGCCAAGGAGTGTCCACTATGTTAAAAGTACAAGAAATCAGAGAGCTTATTAAACTAATTGATCAATCTACAATTGATGAATTTACGTATGAAAATGATGGTGAAAAAATTAAACTAAAAAAACAGGTGCAGTCTGCTAAGCAGCAGCCGGCAGCTGAAATTGCAACAGAGCAGGTAAAGACGGCGCCAGTTGAATCTGTTGCCTCTTCACCTGCTGAAAAAGCAAAAGCTGAAGTTGAAACCCAGCACAACACAGAAGCTCCTGCTGCAGAAGGCACGATTGAAATTAAATCCCCAATGGTAGGCACCTTTTATCATGCATCTTCACCAGATGCTGAGCCTTTTGTAAAAGTCGGGACAAAAGTAAACGAAGACTCTACGGTATGCATTGTTGAAGCAATGAAACTGTTTAACGAGATCGAAGCAGAAGTTAAAGGGGAAATTGTTGAGATCTTAGTAAAAGACGGCCAGCTAGTTGAATATGGCCAACCACTTTTTCTTGTGAAGGAATAGTTAGGAGAGAATACGAATGATCAAAAAAATATTAATTGCCAATCGGGGAGAAATTGCTGTACGGATTATTCGTGCCTGTCATGAAATGAATATTGAAACCGTGGCGGTGTATTCTGAAGCAGATAAAGAAGCCCTTCACGTTCAAATGGCAGATGAAGCAATCTGTATAGGACCCAAAACCTCCAAAGACAGTTATCTGAATTTCACTAATGTCATTAGCGCTGCAAAACTTACCGGCTCTGACGCTATTCATCCGGGTTATGGCTTTTTAGCTGAAAATGGGGACTTTGCAGAGCTCTGCCGTGAATGTAATATTATCTTTATTGGGCCAAGTCCTGAAGCCATTTCCAAAATGGGAACAAAGGATGTTGCCAGAGAAACAATGCGCAAAGCAGGAGTACCAATCGTACCCGGTTCAAAAGGAATTATAAAAAGCGAGGAAGAAGCAATTGATCTTGCTAATGATATGGGATATCCAGTCATTATTAAAGCAACGGCAGGCGGCGGCGGGAAAGGCATCCGTGTAGCGCGCAGTGAAGCTGATCTTATTAAAGGAATAAAAGTAACCCAGCAGGAGGCTGAAACAGCTTTCGGCAATCCGGGAGTCTACATAGAAAAATTTATAGAGGACTTCAGACATGTTGAAATTCAGGTAATGGCTGATAATCATGGCTCGGTGATTCATCTGGGAGAAAGAGACTGCACCATTCAGCGCAGACTTCAAAAGCTGCTTGAGGAAACGCCATCTCCGGCTCTCGATCAGGGGATCAGATCTCAAATGGGAGAAGCCGCAGTAAAAGCAGCGCAGGCAGTAAAATATACGGGAGCAGGTACAGTAGAGTTTATTTATGCTCCGAAAGAACAATCGTTTTACTTTATGGAAATGAACACACGAATCCAGGTCGAGCATCCGGTTACTGAAATGGTTACAGGTGTGGACCTAATAAAAGAACAAATTCGCGTAGCATCAGGTGAAGCATTAAGTTTAACTCAGGACGAAGTGACATTTTCTGGATGGTCGATCGAGTGCAGAATTAACGCTGAAAATCCCGAAAAAAACTTTATGCCATCGGCAGGAAAAATAGAAATGTATCTGCCGCCGGGCGGTTTGGGTGTACGAATTGATTCTGCTGCATATCCTGGTTATATAATCCCTCCTTATTACGATTCAATGATTGCAAAAGTGATCACACATGGAGCCACAAGAGAAGAAGCAATTGCAAAAATGAAACGGGCGCTTGATGAATTTGTAATTGAAGGTGTTCATACAACCATTCCGTTCCATATGCGCTTGCTGGATCATGAAACGTTTGCAGGTGGAGATTTTAACACGAAATTTTTAGAGACCTATGATATTATGGCTAAAAAGGACTAAATAGGAGGTCGATTACATGGCTGAAAATCAACCGCAGCTTTTGCAAATGAACAGCTTAGAGCATAACCAGCTTGGAAAAATTGAGATCGCTCCTGAAGTGATTGAAGTCATTGCCGGGATCGCTGCATCAGAAGTTGAGGGAATCGCCCAGATGCGAGGAAACTTTGCTTCAGGCGTTGTGGAAAGGCTTGGCAAAAAGAATCATGGCAAAGGTGTCAAAGTTGAACTTGGAGAAGAAGGCATCGTAGTAGATGTTTACTGCACCATTAAGTTTGGTGTTTCCATTCCTTCTGTTGCTCAAAAAATCCAGGACAATATACGGCAGACACTCAAAAACATGACTGCCCTTTTAGCAGAGGAAGTAAATATTCACGTTGTGGGTATTCAATTTGAATCGCAAAAGATTGAACAGGATGAAAACGAAGAAGAATAACGGATTAACAGGTGCATAGTGAATATGCGCCTGTTTTTTCATTTTTACGAAAATAATGAATCAGCAAAGTTCCGTTATGCGGTGCGGTTATTTTATGCTATGATCTTTTTATGACATGGAATCAAACGTAATTAGTGAAGGAGTTTATGAAGCAATGAAAAGAAGAACGGCTCGGGAAAAAGCACTTCAGGCCCTCTTTCAAATGGACATGAATGAGATGGAGCCACTTGAGGCTATTGAAAATGTATTAGAAAATGAAAAACAGGATGACTATCTTGAATCATTAGTGGTTGGAGTAAATGAACATAAAGAAAAAATTGATACCATGATTCAGGACCATCTACAGCACTGGAAGTTAGAGCGCTTGGCACGGGTAGACCGGAATATTCTTCGTGTAGCACTTTATGAATTACTATATAAAAATGAAGATGTACCTCATAATGTTGTTTTGAATGAAGCGGTCGAAATATCCAAGCGTTTCGGCGATGACAAATCAAGCAAATTCGTGAATGGGGTTCTATCTAAGATCTTAGGTACATTGCATTCACGGGATTAAACTCACGGGGAGGCAATTTCAATGTCTGCATCAATCATTGATGGAAAAAAAATATCTCAGCATATGCGCGATAAAATTGAGAATAAAGTCATGACCCTAAAAAATTCCGGCGTTACTCCGGGACTGGCTGTCGTCTTAGTAGGAGATAATCAAGCATCTAAAACATATGTCTCCATGAAACAAAAAGCCTGCGAAAAACACGGAATATATTCTACTTTAATCAGGCTGGATGAAGATATATCAGAGCAGGGACTTTTAGATAAAGTAACTGAATTAAATAATGATCCTGCCATTCACGGCATATTGGTTCAACTGCCTCTCCCCTCTCATATTGACGAAACGAATGTCATTGAAACCATTGATCCTTCAAAAGACGTAGACGGGTTTCATCCCATAAATGCTGGACGATTAATGACAGGGGGAGATGGATTTGTTCCCTGCACACCGTATGGAATCATTGAAATGCTTAAATATGAAAACATCGAACTGTCAGGAGCGCACGCTGTAATTGTGGGAAGAAGCAATATCGTAGGAAAACCGATGGGACAATTGCTTTTAAAGGAACATGCTACAGTTACATACTGTCATTCCAGAACGAAGGACCTGGCATACCATACAAAACAGGCAGATATTTTAATTGCTGCAGTTGGAATAAGAGAACTCATTACAAAAGAACATATAAAAGAGGGAGCGGTCGTCATTGATGTTGGAATGAACCGTAATGACGAAGGTAAGCTGTGTGGAGATGTTGACTTTCAAGGATGTTCTTCAAAGGCTCGGGCAATTACACCTGTACCTGGCGGGGTAGGTCCTATGACCATAACAATGCTGCTCGCTAATACCGTTACCTCAGCGGAAAAGCATTCACTTTAATTCAAGTTATGAATCATTCTCCAGGAGCCGGCCATTTAAAGCCGGCTCCTTTGCTGTGGGTGCGATGCATGAAGCACTGTTATAAAAAAATTGAAGAAATAGACATAATATATCATTGTACTCCCTGCATATAGAGATGTTTAGTGGAGAGGCTGGTTTAAATTGTTGAAATAACAGACCTCGTTTAGGTAAGCTAAGTTGAGAAGGGAAGTGAATATCGAATGAGCGAAAGACAATATCTCACTGTGCATGCATTAACGAAATACATAAAGAAGAAATTCGATGCAGACCCTCACCTGACCAATCTTCATATACAGGGTGAACTCTCCAATTTTAAACGACATTCAAGCGGGCACTGCTATTTTACCCTAAAGGATGACAAAGCGAGAATTCTTTCTGTGATGTTTTCTGCTAACAGCAGCAAGTTAAAATTCACCCCTGAAAACGGCATGATGGTGCTTATTACAGCGGACGCCTCAGTTTATGAAGCCTCCGGTCAGTATCAGTTATATGTAAAATCCATGCAGCCTGAAGGGGTTGGAGCTCTCTTTTTAGCCTATGAGCAATTAAAGGAGAAACTGGCAAAGGAAGGGTTATTTGATCTTTCACATAAAAGGCCCCTGCCATTGTATCCTAAGACAATCGGCGTCGTTACTTCTCCAACAGGTGCTGTCATTCGGGATATTATCACCACTGTACAGCGGAGATATCCCATTGCAAAGCTAAAGTTATTTCCAGCTTCTGTGCAAGGGGATAAAGCATCTGGCAGCATAGTGAAGGCAATGGATTTAGCCCAAAAAGATCCCTCACTCGAATTGCTTATAGTGGGAAGAGGCGGCGGGTCTATTGAAGAACTATGGCCCTTCAATGAAGAAGCGGTGGCAAGGAAAATCGCGAATTTTCCCATCCCGGTAATTTCTGCTGTGGGGCATGAAACGGATACCACTATCGCTGACTTTGCAGCTGATTACCGTGCTCCAACCCCAACAGCAGCAGCAGAGATGGCAGTGCCTCATATTGATGAAGTGCGGGAACGGCTGATGACAAAGCAAATGAGAAATATGAGAGCGATGAATGAACTGGTGAAACACAAAAAACATCAGCTGAGTATCCTTACAGGGTCCATTATTTTCAAAAAACCCGAAAGGCTTTACCAGCAGCAGATGGAACGGCTCGACAGACTCATGCTTCAAATGAAAAGAGAAGTATATAAGCTTTCAGAATCCCGCTTTGAAACCCTTAAAAGTCTGGATCACAGACTTGAACGCATGCACCCAAATCAAATTATTTCAGTTCAAAAAGAACGTCTTAAATCACATAATCGCTTAATTTCCTATCGCATGAATGAAATCCTTAAACAAAAATCATCTCAGTTTAATGGGGCTCTTGGAACTTTGCAGGCGCTTAGTCCACTGGGAGTTATGAAACGCGGTTACAGTTTGGTGTATGATAAAGAAGATAAACTAATTAAAGATGAATCAGCCGTTGCAAGCGGGCAGGAAATCCGTGTTTCGCTCGTTTCTAAAGATTTATTATGCACTGTTAAAGAAGTCAAGGAGCGTGAAGTGAAATGACAGCAAAAAAGCAACTGACATTTGAAGAAGCTATGAATGAACTTGAGACGATTGTATCAAAGCTGGAAGAAGGAGATGTGCCACTTGAAGAAGCTTTAACCATATACCAAAAGGGCATGGACCTTTCTAAACTATGCCATGATAAGCTTCAGCACGCAGAAAAACAAATGGCAACCGTTATGACTGAAGATGGTGAGAAGCCTCTTAACCTGGAGACAGGAGAAGACCCGGCATGACGACTTTAGAATCTTTTGTGGAACATTACAAAAAAGAGGTCGAGCGTGAACTGGCTGCAGCAATACATCAGTCAAGTGCTCCGGATTCGTTAAAAAAAGCAATGAACTATTCACTTGATGCAGGAGGCAAGCGCATACGCCCGATTCTTGTTTTAGCCACCATCCACTCATTTGGAGAAGAATGTGTAAAAGGACTGCAAACAGCTGCAGCACTGGAAATGGTTCATACATATTCTCTCATTCATGATGATCTTCCAAGTATGGATGATGATGATTTAAGAAGGGGGAAGCCCACTAATCATATTGTGTTCGGTGAAGCGCTTGCTATTCTTGCGGGTGATGCCTTACTGACGCAAAGTTTTTCTCTAATTACTGCGAGCAGCCTTTCTTCAGAACAAAAAGTGAGACTGATCAGCGAACTTGCTAGATGCTCAGGTCCTGAAGGAATGGTTGGGGGACAGGTAGCAGATATTGAGGGGGAAAATAAAAAACTTACAATCGGCGAGCTTGAATCGATTCATTATAGAAAAACAGGAAGACTGCTGCAATTTGCAGTGCTCGCTGGCGGCGTAATCAGCGGAGCGACAGAAACTCAGCTTCGCCATCTTGAACAATTTGCCATGCATATAGGTCTGGCATTTCAGATCCGTGATGATATTCTCGACGTTGAAGGAACAGAAGAAGAGATTGGGAAACCGGTGGGAAGCGATGAATCGAGAAACAAAAGCACGTAC
The DNA here is from genome assembly GCF_050107735.1 of Jeotgalibacillus proteolyticus. Taxonomy (GTDB): domain Bacteria; phylum Bacillota; class Bacilli; order Bacillales; family Jeotgalibacillaceae; genus Jeotgalibacillus; species Jeotgalibacillus proteolyticus_A. Next base: position 186,843 of record NZ_JBNILO010000008.1, on the reverse strand, counting down.
CCCGCGCTGCTGGGAATGGCTGGAGCAAAGCAAAAGCTGGACTTTCATATAAAAGAGGCAAAAAGCAGGTTACAGCTGCTTCAGTTTGAAAAAAGTCTTCTTCTTTCCATTACGGACATGATCGCCACGCGCAGTTCATAAGCTTCCGGCTAAAAAAAAAAGATAATTTATGTTACACTAATGACTAATTGGTTGGTGCAGTATTCTAGTTGGCCTCCTGTCAAAAGGGCTAAAAATCCATTAAAGGCCATATCGGTGAAGTACCTGATCTTGCCTTTAGGAGTTCAACTTTTGGTTTAGCTTGCGGTCTATAACGTACATAAAACACTAAATTGGAGTATGAGTATAGCCGTTATCACAGCTGTGTTAGCGGCTATTTTTTCGCTTGCATCCACAAGTGTTCTAAAACAGATAAGCTGGACCATTGGATTGGTCGTTTCTTGCGATTGTCATTATCGGTGTATTTTTTGATGTGCTGGGCATTGCAGCAGCGGATGAGAAGCCTTTTTATACAATGGCTGCCAATAACGTATAGAATGCTCGCCATTGGGTTCGTATTGTTCGCAATGCGGGCCAGTTTGCGAGCTTTTGTAATGATGTAATTGGAGACATGGCGGGTATAATAAGCGGAGCAGCTGCCACGATCATCAATATCCAGCTGCAGCGGCTGGAAAACAGTTTATATACCGGTCTGATCTCTGTAGTCGCTGCACTGACGATAGGCGGCAAAGCACTCGGCGAGTCATTATTCATCAAATTTTCCCGAAATAATATATTTCAGGTCGGCAAAACCCTACAATTTGTTGAGGAAAAGCTACATATTGTTATAATAAAAGATACAAAGAAAATCAAATCGAAAAATCAGCAGGATAATTAACCTGGATGAAAGTGAGTGATCCCGATGGATGTTTCAAAAATAAAGGATCCGTCCCTGTTAAAAAATATGGGGAAAGAAGAACTTGAAAAACTGAGTGAAGACATTCGCCATTTTTTAATCGAGAATTTATCTTTAACTGGAGGGCATATAGGACCGAATCTTGGTGTGGTGGAACTCACACTGGCTCTTCACAAGCACTTCGATTCCCCCACAGATAAATTGCTTTGGGATGTCGGTCATCAGTCGTACGTCCACAAGATACTAACAGGAAGAGGAAGCCAATTCGGCTCTCTTCGTCAATACAAAGGACTTTGCGGCTTTCCTAAAATGGTGGAAAGTGAGCATGACGTCTGGGAGACAGGACACAGCTCCACTTCACTATCGGCTGCAATGGGCATGGCGATTGCGAGAGATATTAAAGGAGATTCAAATTACGTCGTGCCGATCATCGGTGATGGCGCATTAACGGGCGGTATGGCCCTGGAAGCGCTGAATCATATAGGGCATGAGAAAAAGGATCTGACCGTTATCTTAAACGATAACGAAATGTCCATTGCACCAAATGTTGGTGCGCTTCACAGCGTACTTGGGCGATTGCGGACAGCTGGGAAATATAATTGGGCTAAAGATGAATTAGAATATCTCCTTAAAAAAATTCCAGCAGTCGGCGGGAAGCTTGCGACGACCGCTGAGCGTGTGAAAGACAGTTTAAAATATCTTCTTGTATCAGGAGTGTTTTTTGAAGAGCTGGGCTTTACTTATCTTGGACCAGTGGACGGCCATAACTTTGAAGAATTGGAAGAAAACATTCAATATGCTAAAAAAACAAAAGGTCCCGTTCTCCTTCACGTTATAACCAAAAAAGGAAAAGGGTTTAATCCGGCAGAAACGGATACCGTGGGGACTTGGCATGGTACAGGCCCTTATAAGATTGACACAGGCGATTTAATAAAATCAAAAAATCTTGCTCCTGCCTGGAGTTCTTTAGTAAGTGAAACAGTGAGAAGACTGGCTCGAGAAGACGAACGAATTGTAGCAGTAACACCCGCCATGCCGGTTGGATCAAAATTGGAAGGGTTTGCCAGTGAGTTCCCTGACAGAATGTTTGATGTAGGAATTGCTGAACAGCATGCAACTACACTTTCTGCTGGACTTGCCACTCAAAATATGAAGCCGTTTCTTGCGATTTATTCAACATTTCTTCAGCGGGCGTATGATCAGGTAGTACATGATATCTGCAGGCAGAACCTGAATGTTTTTATAGGCATTGACCGGTCAGGATTAGTCGGAGCAGATGGTGAAACACATCAGGGTGTTTTTGATATTGCTTTTCTAAGACATCTGCCAAACATGGTGGTAATGATGCCGAAGGACGAAAATGAAGGGCAGCATATGGTGAATACTGCGATCGAATACAATGGAGGCCCTATTGCCATGAGATATCCAAGAGGCAATGGACTTGGCGTCAAAATGGATAAAGAGCTTAAAACTATTCCAATTGGCAGCTGGGAAGTCCTGAGCCCTGGTACTGATGCGGTTATCCTTACATTTGGAACAACCATTCCTCTTGCTAAAAGTGCTGCAGAAAAACTTGCAAAAAAAGGCATATCAGCAAGAATTGTAAATGCGCGTTTTATTAAGCCGCTTGATGAAGCCATGCTGAAAGATTTATTTGCTGAAGGCCTGCCGATTCTAACAATAGAAGAAGCCGTTCTGCAAGGCGGATTTGGCAGTGCAGTGATTGAGTTTGCTCATGACCATGGCGCAGAACATGTACGAATAGAACGAATGGGGATTCCCGATCAGTTTATTGAACACGGAAGCGTGGATAAATTATTAGAAGAAATTAATCTCACGGACGACAGAGCGGTTGAAGTTATTCAAACACTTGCTCCAGTAAAACAGCAAAGGGCGTAATCATGAAAGTACAAAAGCAGCGAATCGATATTATGCTGGTTGATCAGGGACTGGCAGAGACCCGCGAAAAAGCAAAAAGGTCCATTATGGCCGGGATTGTTTATGCCAATGAAGTACGGCTGGACAAACCGGGAGAAAAAATTCCTAAAGATACGGTCCTTACAATAAAAGGAAACGTTCTTCCCTATGTAAGCAGAGGAGGACTGAAACTTCAAAAAGCGCTTCAGTATTTTGATATTGATGTTAAGGGTAAAAGGATGATTGATGTAGGCTCCTCTACAGGAGGTTTTACAGACTGCGCTCTTCAGAATGGGGCTGCAATGTCTTATGCTGTTGACGTAGGGAGCAATCAGCTTGCCTGGAAGCTTCGTCAGGATGAACGAGTTGTTGTAATGGAAAAAACTAATTTCCGTTATCTAACTCCGGAGGCATTAACAAATGGTGCACCTGATTTTGCATCAATCGACGTATCCTTTATCTCTTTGAGGATCATATTGCCGGTTCTTAAAACCTTGCTTATGAATAACAGTGATATTATTGCCCTTGTTAAACCGCAATTTGAAGCAGGCAGGGAACAAGTAGGCAAGAAGGGGATCGTAAGAGAATCTGCCATCCATGAAGAAGTTTTAAGCCGAATTACTGAATTCGCTGCTGCAGAGGGTTACGAAATTGCCGATGCAACGCATTCTCCAATTACCGGCGGTGATGGGAATATTGAATTTCTTCTTCATTTAAGATGGACTGGAAACTCAAGGCTAAGCCAACTTCCTGATGTCGATATTAAAGGCATCGTAAAAGAGGCGCATAATGAATTTAAAGCAGTAAAATAAAGAGCCGGCCCAAACCGCATCCTTACCACAAGGTTAAGGAACGGTTTCGGCCGGCTTTTTTAAAAAAGTAAAATGTCATCCCTGCTTTTAATGTACAAATTTCCTTATATACGTTAGGATAAACGTATATAAAAGTATAAATATTCATTATGAAACCTGGAGTGAAAAAAATGATTAATAAAGGCCAGCGTCACATTAAAATAAGAGAAATCATTGTCAACAATGATATTGAAACACAGGATGAGTTAGTAGACCAGCTTAAAAACGCTGGTTTTCCAGTTACTCAGGCAACGATTTCCAGAGACATTAAAGAGCTTCACCTGGTAAAAGTTCCTCTGATTGACGGCCGTTATAAATACAGCCTTCCGGCAGATCAGCGATTTAATCCTCTGCAAAAACTAAAGCGCACACTTACAGATGCCTTTGTACGTATTGATGGGGCAGGACATCTTCTTGTTATGAAAACACTGCCTGGGAATGCAAACGCTATCGGCGCATTAATTGATAATCTGGACTGGGATGAAATTATGGGGACGATCTGCGGCGATGATACGTGTTTAATTATCTGTAAACGGGAAGAGGATACTTCCATCATTTCTCAGCGATTTATCGATATGCTTTAGTAGATTGAGGTGAAGAGACATGCTACAGGAACTATCTATACGAAATTTTGCCATTATTGATGAACTTTCTCTATCTCTTGAAGAAGGATTAACCGTCCTGACAGGTGAGACGGGAGCAGGTAAATCCATTATCATTGATGCGGTTCAGTTGCTCGTCGGAGGCAGAGGATCGTCAGAATTTGTCCGTCACGGTGAAAAGAAAGCGGAAATCGAAGGGATTTTTATCATACATGATGATCACCCGTGCTACGGGAAATGCGAGGAGCTTGGGATAGACATTGAAGACGGAATGGTGTTGTTAAAGAGGGATATATCGCAGTCAGGAAAAAGCGCGTGCAGAGTAAACGGAAAGCTTGTCACGATTGCTCTCTTAAGAGAAGTAGGATCCACTCTGATTGATGTACATGGTCAGCATGAAAGTCAGGAGCTTATGGATGAAACGAAGCATTTGCTTCTTCTCGATCAGTTCGGTAGTCAGGATATTTCACCTGCAAAATCTGCTTATTTTGAGCTGTTTGGGGAATATGAACAGGTGCAGAGGCAAATTCGGGCTTTAACTGAGGATGAACAGCAAATGGCACATCGTCTTGACTTGATACAATTCCAATTTAATGAAATTGAACAAGCGGACCTTCAGCTTGGAGAAGATGATCAGTTAATGGAAGAAAAAACCCGTCTCGCAAACTTTGAGCGTTTATTCAGTTCTTTGCAAACTGCTTACAATGCGTTGCAGGGAGACCAAAAAGGTCTTGACTGGATAGGGCTTTCCATGTCCAATTTAGAACAATCAGCTGAAATTGATCCTGCACTGGGTAAAACAAGTGAAAGTGTTGCCAACAGTTTTTATCTGCTAGAAGAAGCAGCTCAATCCATACGCCAGCAGCTTGATTCATTGGAATTTGATCCGGACAGGCTGCAGGTCATAGAAGACCGCTTAAATGAAATTAATCAGCTGAAGCGGAAATACGGCTCATCGATTGAGGAAATTGTGCATTTCGCTGCAGCCATTGAGGGAGAAATTGAATCAATTACTAATCGCGATTCCACCATTAAAGAACTTGAATTAAAAAGGGCTTCGATTATTGAAGATCTTCAATTAGAAGCGGATCAGTTAACGTCTGTAAGGCAGCAATGGGCAAAAAATCTTACAGATGAAATTCACGATCAGCTGCAGGCATTGCATATGAATAAAGCGATTTTTGAAGTGCGGTTTCATCAATCGGCTGTTCGTGATGCTAAAAAATTCCACTTTAAAAAGGATGGAGTGGATACAGTTGAATTTTTTATTTCCACTAATCCAGGGGAGCCTTTAAAACCATTAACAAAAGTAGCTTCCGGGGGTGAAATTTCCAGAATCATGCTGGCGCTGAAGACGATTTTTTCCAAGCATCAGGGGATTACCTCGATCATATTTGATGAAGTGGATACCGGTGTCAGCGGCAGGGTGGCACAGGCGATTGCTGAAAAAATTTATGCAGTATCGATTCATTCACAGGTTCTTTGTATTTCGCATCTGCCGCAAGTTGCTGCGATTAGCGACAGACACCTGTTTATTTCAAAAGAAGTTAAAAATGACAGGACCATCACGCATGTAGAACCGCTTGAGAAACGGGACCGGGTTTTGGAAATCAGCCGAATGATTTCGGGGGTTGAAATTACGGACCTTACGCTCAGTCACGCAAAAGAATTGCTTGATCTTGCGCATTCCATAAAGAAAACCGCGGTATCTTAATGCCAGTTTATCCAGTCATTTTCAGACATAATGAACGAATCATGCAGGTATCTATTCCATTATGCAAAGTCATCCATTTTCGGATGGCTTTTTATTTTTTTGTCTGTGATAATTCCCTTCACATTCGCTCACATTAAGAAGGTACTCGGCAGTCTAGAAGGGGGGAAATGGTTTGAGAATTAATAAAGTATTGATGATTTTGAGCATAAATATGTTGTTGTTGTTCCCTTCAATGGACGAATCGATACATGCTTCATCTGTAAAATTAATTCCTGGCGGGCAATCGATTGGGATTTCATTAGAAACAAACGGGGTCATGATCGTCGGGTTTCATTCAGTGAATGATTCGTCGATTGAAGACACGCCAGCGACAAAAGCAGGACTTGAAGTAGGGGACACATTAAGGAAGATAAATGGAGTGTCGGTATCCACAGCAGCCGATCTGTCACAGGTTCTTTCCCAGCAAACAAAAACAAAGAAAAATATTCAGCTTGAAATTGAACGGGACGGGAAAGTAAAGAAAATATCAGTGGATCCTACGTTTAATGAGGATGGGGTTCCTCAATTGGGATTGTATGTCCGTCACCACACTCAAGGCATCGGCACCGTATCGTATATTGATCCTCAAACTGGACAATTTGGAGCTTTAGGCCATGTTGTAGCAGATGCAGAAACAAAACGGGCAGTCGATATGAGAAAAGGAACCGTTATGCAAACTCATATTGACGGCATTCAAAAAGGAATTTCCGGTAAGCCGGGAGGCAAAATCGCCATTTTTTCAACCAATGACCCGATATTGGGTTCAGTTTCACGGAATTCTCAATATGGAATATTTGGAAACCTCCAGGATGTACCTGCTCATGAGCTTTTCAAAAGCCCACTTTCTGTAGCCAAGCAGTCCGAAATTAAAGAAGGAAAGGCAGAAATGCTGACCGTTCTCCGGGATAACACAATTGAACGTTTTTCGATTGAAATTGTTCGTTCAAAAACCCAGGCACCTGGAGGAATTACAGGTATGCTGGTAAGGATCACGGATAAGAAGCTAATTGAAAAAACCGGAGGCATTATTCAGGGAATGAGCGGCAGTCCGATTATTCAAGATGGAAAACTTGTCGGAGCGATCACGCATGTGCTGGTACATGACCCTACATCCGGCTATGCACTGACCATTGAAGAAATGATTAAACAAAGCGGCCAAACCTCATTGCAAAAAAAGGCTTCTTAGTCCTAGATTTTCGGACAGTCCATATTTGAACGCATCTCTAACAGGCGAACTCTGCCTGTTTTTTTATTTTTTAAAAAGTAAAACTATTTCTAAAGCACTAATTTAAATGCGTTTTCATAATATGCCCAAAATGATCTGGTGATTTTTTTATTCTCATGGTACACTACTGTACATAGATTGATTCGACAGAATGTCTAAAAATGTTGAAATATATCAAAAAAGAGAGTATTTGTGAGAAAAGATAAGATTTCCAATGGTTTTTTAGAAAAATTTTTTAACTGAAAGGGTTTCTGATCTGGCATGTCGAATGGTTTGTAGGGAAGATTAATTCGAATGAGGAGGATTTACAAAGTGGATAAAATCAGAGTATGCATTGTAGATGATAATAGAGAACTGGTGGCGACATTAGAGCAATATATAGCGAATCAACCTGATATGGAAGTAGTGGCAACTGCTTACAACGGACAGGATTGTTTAGAGGTTCTAAACGAAACGGAAGTTGACGTCTGCCTGTTGGATATTATCATGCCTCACATTGATGGTCTGAATGTCCTTGAACGTATGCGTCAGATGGAGCTTCCAAAACATCCTCATGTCATCATGCTTACTGCTTTTGGTCAGGAAGATGTGACCACCAAAGCGGTTGAGCTGGGGGCGGCTTATTTTATCCTTAAACCTTTTGATATGGAAAACCTAGTTCAGAATATTCGTCAGGTGCGCGGCAAAAATGTACAATCGCATGCGAGCTCCCGCAGAGTTCCAAGGGAAACAGCATCAAAACCGAAAAATTTAGATGCCAGCATTACAGGAATCATTCATGAGATTGGCGTTCCTGCCCATATTAAGGGTTATATGTACCTTCGTGAAGCAATTTCGATGGTATATCACGACATTGAGCTTTTGGGCTCCATAACAAAAGTTCTTTATCCTGATATCGGCAAAAAATTTAACACAACTGCTTCACGTGTTGAACGTGCTATTCGGCATGCCATTGAGGTGGCATGGAACAGAGGCAACGTGGATGCGATTTCCAATCTGTTCGGCTATACAGTCTCCGTGGCTAAATCCAAGCCGACCAATTCAGAATTTATCGCCATGGTAGCTGATAAGCTGCGGCTTGAGTATAAAGCGAGTTAGAGTCTGAGTATTAATCAAACTGCATAGTATACAATACGCCTTTAGTAACTGACGATATGTCCGTTTAGAGGCGTTTTTTAATTTTAGAATCTTTTATAGAAGAAGTGGGAGTAATGTCAGGAATCCAAAAATATACTGAAGGGACCAAAAGTATAAAGCAGGAGGCTGGCATGAAGATCATAAGCTCACTCTTAGAAGGCATTTCCCCGGTTGGCATGGTGTTTAATAAAAGGGATTAATGGACCTGTTATTAAATTGCTGCACGGCTCAGATGTAGAAGCAAACGATTATTTCTTTATTAAAGGAGCATGGGACGGAGAGTATGCAAAAAAGAAATTCACACTGCTCATGCTCTTATGGGAAGCGGTGGATGCATGCAAGACCCTAAACTGATCATCTGCTGTCCTTCGCATACCTCTGAGGGGCTCTATTCCTTAAAATCGGAGAATGTTCATTATACATATCCAATTCCATTCCGTTTATTCTGACTCAGTCTAATCATTTTCTCGATCCTGCTTAACCTGATTATGAAAGTGATATTTTAAACATTTCGGATGGACTGGAGTCCTATAAAAAATAAATTCCTTTAATTGGAAATAAATTAGCGATTCACTACTTCTGCAACCTATTGATCAATCTGCAAGGAGATATCGAGGTCCGGAAAAAAGTTTGCACATTCTAGAAGATGCGGGAGTGCCTAGAGAAGGGTTTGGAACTCAAAAACATGGCGGGGCTGGCAGTAATTTGATATTTGCAAATATTTGGCACTTAAAAAAGATAATGCCTGTTGAAAGCTTCAACTCTTTTTACGCATTTTACCTTAAAACTAACCGTTTTAGATTGAAATGCATTCAAAGACATATTCCGTATTTCTATACTGTGCAAATATATTTCTTGAGGCTTAAGGCGTTGGAGTACTTAGAAAAATGCTTAAAATCAGCAATTGGGATCGAAAGCTTAAATGCAGTTCTTGGGCACCTTCCTATTTATTTTTGTGGGGAACAGAAGAGCTGAGGGAGTCGTACAAAGCAGTGCTGGAAGAGATCGTAAAATAGGTTAAGGTACAATACAGGTCTTACAGCCTGTCTCAAAATAGCTGCATGGAAGAAAATCAAAAAACTATTGAGAGTTTTTTTGTTGTGAGCGGGTAATGACATAGAATAAGGATTTAAATGGAGTGTGGTAGAATGAGCCAGATTTTTGCTCATCGCGGAGCTTCGGGATTATACCCGGAAAATACGATGAAAGCATTTAAAGAAGCTGAAAAATCAGGATGCGATGGCATCGAGCTTGATGTACAGCGTACTAAAGACGGCCATTTGGTGGTCATCCATGATGAAACTGTAAATCGAACCACTAATGGAAAGGGCATAGTGGCATCCTTAACTCTGAAGCAGATACGGGCACTGGATGCTTCATATAATAAGAAAAAATGGTTTTCAAACAATAAAGTTCCCACCCTGGACGAAGTATTGGATTGGCTTGGGGGGAATCCTCTGCTGTGCAATATTGAATTGAAAAATGATAAAGTGGATTATAAAGGAATGGAAGAAGAGGTCTTGCAAAAAGTTGCAGAGTACAATCTTGACGACAGAATTATTTACTCGTCATTTAATCTGCAATCCATAATAAGACTCAGAGAGCTGGATGCTTCGGTCTCTATTGCACCCATTTATTCAAAAAAAGGGGTGAACCCTTCTCTGCTTGCTTCATCGCTTTCGGCTAATGCGATACATGCCAATCACCGTGTCATGACGCCTGCGCTGATGGACGCCTGTCAACGAATGAACATACCAGTGCGATTGTATACATTAAATGATCCTGCCAAGCTTAAAATGTGGATCGGTGCGGGTCTAGGAGGCGTGATAACGGATTTCCCTGACAGGGCAGTAAAAGTAAGGGAATCCCTGCAAAGAAACGACAGTTAATATAATCTGCTGAGTGCTGTAATGGCAAGGGGTATGAAAGATAAAACAACAATTCAGAAGGTATCACTGTATAGCAGCATGCTCAGCTTATTTCCCTTTTCAGGATTTTTGCGATGATCGAAAGATGGTGTAAAAAAGCTGGAAAGTGATCAAAAATAACTATCAAGACAAAAAACACCCGGAGCTCAGTGACCCGGGTGTTTTCTATGCTTCAAGATTATTCAAGCTGGTATATGAATTGCCGCATACAGCTGCAGGCACTGTATCATAAGCTATTTTCTCTTAAACCGTTCCTGAACTTTATTATTTCTCCTGTCACGGTGCAATAAAAAACCGCCGATAAAGCTCAGTCCGGCAGCAAACATTATGAACCCCACGGTAAACTGGAGCCATAGTGCAGGCAGCCAGGAAGCCTGAACGCCAAAAAACATATCTCTCATTAATTTAATTCCATAAGCTGCGATTACTCCTGGAATTAACAGTATAATCAGTGCAATTATTCGGGACATCTCTCATACTCCTTGCAAGGTTCTACATAAAACTATGCGGCTTTGAAAAATGATTGTCAAGGAAAAGGCTTTCATGTACAATAAAGTAGTTGCAAGAAGTTGCGTTACATATCAGAAGGGATGAAAAAAATTGCAAAAAGTGCTGATAGTAGGAGCCGGGCGGGGTGGAACGGCTTTGTTACGGGTGATGGCAGAATCAGATGCTTTTCAGGTGTACGCAGTGGTAGATCCGAACCCTCAGGCGCCTGGACTTGCATTAGCACAGTCCCTGCACATACAAACAGGTAAAGAGTGGAAGGAGCATTTGTCCGAGGAGACGGATATTATTATAGACGTTACAGGCGATGCACAAACATTTAATGATCTTAGAAATGCACGGTCAACGCACACGGTGCTGGTTCCCGGAAGTGTAGCATCTCTTATTTACCAGCTCCTCACTGAAAAAGAATCTCTCATAGAACGAATGGAGAACGCCTCGTTTATCAGAGACCTGATTGTGAATTCTACTCATGATGGGATGATTGGCATCGACTGCAGCCATCGTATTATTCTTTTTAACGAGCAGGCTTCTGCCATGGTCGGGGTTCCAAAAGAAAAGGCTATGGGAGAAGTAATATATCATGTTATTCCCATGAGCGGACTGCCGAGGATTATAGAAACCGGCAGGACAGAAAGCAATCAGGAGCTCATTCTTGATAATGGTCTGAAAGTGGTTACAACAAGAATCCCAATGGTTAATGACAGCGGTGAGATTATCGGAGCTTTTGCTGTATTTAAAGACATTACGGAAGTGGTCAATCTTGCAGAAGAGATGACGAATTTAAGAGAAATTCAAACGATGCTTGAAGCCATTATTCAATCGAGTGATGAAGCCATTTCCGTTGTGGACGAGCACGGACGGGGGCTGCTGATCAATCCCGCTTATACGCGCTTAACTGGGCTCAGCGAATCTGAAGTCATTAATCAGCCTGCTACAACAGACATTTCTGAAGGTGAAAGCATGCATATGCAGGTCTTGAAAACAAGGAGACCTGTGCGCGGGGCAAACATGAGGGTTGGTCCCAATAAAAAAGAAGTAGTGGTAAACGTTGCACCTGTAATCGTGAATGGACAGCTTAAAGGAAGTGTAGGCGTCATACATGATATGTCCGAAATACAATCTTTGACCTCTGAACTTGACAGAGCAAGACGTATTATTCGGACTCTGGAAGCAAAATATACCTTTGATGACATAGTCGGAAAATCAGATGACATACAATTGGTGATCGAACAGGCAAAAGTGGCGTCGAATACGTCTACTACAGTCCTTGTCAGAGGCGAAGCGGGTACGGGGAAAGAGCTTTTTGCTCATGCGATCCACAATGCAAGCAAGAGAAGGTATTATTCTTTTTTAAAGGTAAATTGTGCATCCATGCCTACAGCTTTTCTAAAAGAAGCGCTGTTTGGCAGCGAAGAAACAGATCCATCAAGCGGCGATCTGTTTGTGAAAACAGGACTTTTGGAACAAGCTGGAGAAGGAAGTATTTTCTTAGATGAGATTGGTGAATTGAGCATGGGAACGCAGGAAGCCCTATTAAAGGCGCTTCAGACAAAAACAATTACCCGTTTGCATAGCGAAAACGCCGTTCCGTTAAAGGCGAGAATTATTGCTGCGACTAATCACAACTTAGAACGGGCGATTGCAGAGGGGAACTTTCTTGAAGAGCTCTATTATTATTTAACAAAGCTCCCCATTCAGCTTCCTTCTTTGCGGAATCACAAAATGGATATCCCGCTGCTTTGCGAACGGCTGGTGCAAAATTTAAATCAGGCATTCGGCAGACATGTAAAAGGAGTGTCCCCCGCTGCAATTAAACAGCTGATGGACTATGCATGGCCGGGGAATGTGAGGGAGCTTGAAAACGTCTTAAGTCGAGCAATGATTTTTATGCATCATCAGGAGACGATGATTGAAACTAAGCATCTGATCCCGCTGCACACAAGTCATGTTCAGCAGACTAAAACAGACGAGCAAAAAGGTACCCTAGCGGAACAGCTCGAACAGCTTGAGAAGCAAATTATTGAACAGACATTAGTGAAATATAAAGGAAATAAAACGGCTGCCTCAAAAGAGTTGGATATTTCCATTCGCAACTTGTATTATAAAATCGAAAAATACGAGGTTGAAGTAGAAAAGGGAGGCTAAGATGAATACCTTTAAAAAATTGATAGAAGAGGCCGGCAGAAAAACTGAAGTGACCGTTGCCGTCGTAAAAGCTGAAGATCATGAAGTGCTTAAAGCAGTTGAAATGGCAACGGAACTGGAGCTTGCTAATTTTATTTTAATTGGCGATGAGAAAAAAATAGATGATCTAATTGCTCAAAACTATCCATCCCTTCTCCAAAACGGAAGAGTCGTAACCCGTCATGCCGCGGATCATTTGACCGCTGCTGAAAAAGGAGTTCAAGCAGTGAAAGAGGGCGAAGCGGCTGTCTTGATGAAAGGCCATATTGAAACTGCGCCTCTTCTAAAAGCGGTCTTGCATAAAGAAAAAGGAATGAGAACAGGAAGCGTCCTTTCCCATGTTGCTCTTTTTGAAGTACCCGCGATTGAAAGAAGTATTTTTGTGACGGATGCTGCTATGAATGTAGCACCCGATCTTCAGCAAAAGGTTCAGATTGTTTCCAATGCTGTAAGTGTGGCGCATAAGCTTGGAGTGTCAAAGCCTAAAGTCGCCCCTTTGGCAGCTGTTGAAGTGATTAACCCGGCAATGCCGGCAACATTAGATGCAGCCGCATTGACACAAATGAATAGAAGAGGCCAAATCACCGGCTGCATTGTGGATGGTCCTCTGGCACTTGATAATGCCATATCAATGGAGGCAGCGAAGCAGAAAAAAATCAGCGGCGAAGTGGCGGGACAGGCAGATATTCTACTCGTTTCTTCTATTGAGGCAGGTAATGTGCTTTATAAATCCTTAATGTACTTTGGCAGCAGCCAGGTTGGAGCGATAATCGCAGGTGCAAAAGCACCGATTGTTCTTACTTCCCGTTCAGATTCGGCTCAAAGCAAACTGAATTCACTGGCAATGGCAATTTGTTCAGCTACTTAATACCAACATCCCTTAGGAGGAATTACAAATGGAACTATTTACTTATATGGAACAATACGATTATGAGCAGCTTGTTTTCTGTCAGGACAAGACATCTGGCTTAAAGGCCATCATTGCAATTCATGATACGACCCTTGGGCCAGCGCTTGGGGGAACTAGAATGTGGACTTATAACAATGAAGCAGCTGCTATTGAAGATGCACTGCGTCTTGCTAAGGGAATGACGTATAAAAATGCTGCTGCAGGCTTGAATCTTGGCGGCGGAAAAACAGTTATTATTGGAGATCCATTAAAAGATAAAAATGAAGAAATGTTTCGTGCCTTCGGAAGATATATACAGGGACTTGCAGGACGCTATATTACGGCTGAAGACGTAGGAACAACTGTAATGGATATGGATTTAATTCATGAAGAGACCGATTATGTAACAGGCATTTCTCCTGCATTTGGGTCGTCTGGTAATCCTTCACCTGTAACTGCTTACGGAGTTTACCGGGGAATTAAAGCGGCTGCGATGGAAGCCTTTGGTGATGATTCTCTTGAAGGAAAAACCATTGCCGTGCAAGGCGTTGGAAATGTTGCCTTTACCTTATGCCGCCATCTTCATGAAGAAGGCGCAAAGTTAATCGTTACAGATATCAATAAAACAGCAGTCATGCGGGCTGTAGAAGAATTTGGAGCAAAAGCAGTTGAACCGAATGAGATTTACGGAGTAGAATGTGATATTTTCACTCCTTGTGCGCTTGGTGCTGTAATCAATGATGACACGCTTGAGGTATTAAAAGCAAAAGTAGTTGCTGGTGCAGCAAACAATCAATTGAAAGAAACGCGTCATGGCGATATTCTGCATGAACGTGGAATTGTTTACGCACCGGATTATGTTATTAATGCCGGCGGAGTGATCAATGTGGCAGATGAATTGTACGGCTACAACCGTGAACGGGCAATGAAGAATGTAGAAAAAATTTACGATAACGTAGCTAAAGTGTTTGAGATCGCAAAACGCGATCATGTGCCAAGCTATGTTGCAGCTGACAGAATGGCGGAGGAGCGCATTTCAAGAATGAGCAAATCAAGAAGCCAGTTTCTACAACAGGGACATCATATTTTAAGCCGCAGATAAAAAGAGTTTTAGACTTATGCGCTAAAAAACAGCGCATAAGTCTGTTAGATTGGAGGAAATATCGTGCAGGAAACTCAATACCGTATTTTAGTCATTAACCCTGGCTCTACTTCTACAAAAATAGGGGTATTTGATGGAGAAACCGCTGTGCTTGAAAAAACAATTCGCCATGAAACGGTTCAGATTGAAACTTACTCAAAAATTATAGATCAATATGAATTCAGAAAAATGACGATATTAGAAGCGCTAGATGAAGAAGGCATCAACATTTCCAAATTAAATGCAGTATGTGGAAGAGGCGGTCTGCTCCGCCCGATAGAAGGCGGCACCTATGCAGTTAATGATGAAATGCTGAAGGATCTGCGTGCAGGGTATTCAGGTCAGCATGCTTCAAATTTAGGTGGGATTATTGCCTACGAAATTGCTGCAGGTCTGAATGTTCCAGCTTATATTGTGGACCCTGTAGTCGTGGATGAGCTTGATGATATTGCCCGAGTTTCAGGATTTTCACTGATTGAGAGAAAGAGTATTTTTCATGCACTGAATCAAAAAGCGGTGGCACGTCGTGTAGCAAAAGAGCTTGGCAGGAAATATGAGCAATCAACATTTCTTGTGACACATATGGGTGGCGGAATCACAGTAGGCGTTCATAAAAACGGCCGTGTGATTGATGTAAATAACGGACTGCACGGGGATGGGCCTTTCAGTCCTGAAAGAGCGGGAACAGTTCCAGCTGGCGACTTGGTTGAGCTGTGCTTTTCAGGAGATTATTATCGCGAAGAAATAATGAAAAAACTTGTAGGTCAAGGCGGGCTGGTAGGCTATCTTGGTACAAACGATGCTGTTCAAGTTGAAAAAATGATCAGTAAAGGCAATGAAGAAGCCAAAAAAGTTTATCATGCGATGGCCTATCAGGTAGCGAAAGAAATTGGCGGAGCAAGTGCAGTAGTTGCAGGAAAAGTGGATGCCATCATCCTCACTGGTGGACTGGCTTACGGCAAAGACTTTGTTCATGCGATCAGAGAAAAAATTGACTGGATTGCAGATGTAATTGTGCAGCCGGGTGAAAATGAACTTCAGGCTCTTGCTGAAGGCGCGTTGAGAGTGCTCAGAGAAGAGGAAGAAGCAAAAGAATATCCAAATGCTTTGCGGAAGGTACGTAATTAATTAGGAGGTTCATGTATGTCCAGAGAATATGATCTTGTGATTTTAGGCGGTGGAACCGGTGGATACGTTGCAGCGATCCGAGCTTCCCAGCTGGGTCTGACTACTGCAATCGTTGAAAAAGGAAAAATAGGCGGCACCTGTCTACATAGAGGCTGTATACCAAGTAAAGCTTTGCTCAGAAGCGCAGAAGTGTATGCAACTGCAAAACATGCTGATCAGTTTGGCGTACTGACAGGTGAGGTATCGCTGGATTTTAACAAAGTTCAGGAACGTAAGCAGGGAATTGTGGATCAGCTTCATAAAGGTGTGCAGCATTTGATGAAACAAGGAAAAATTGATGTTTACGACGGGTTTGGCCGGATTTTAGGCCCTTCCATCTTTTCTCCTATGCCGGGTACCGTTTCAGTAGAAATGACAGACGGAACGGAAAACGAAATGCTCATCCCAAAAAATGTAATTATTGCTACGGGCTCAAGACCAAAATCACTGCCAGGCCTTGAACTTGACGGCAATCAAATCCTGAGCTCTGATCAGACTCTTGAAATTGAACAGCTGCCTTCATCTATCATAATTGTCGGCGGAGGCGTTATTGGCATCGAGTGGGCTTCTATGATGAATGATTTTGGTGTAGACGTTACCGTACTGGAATATGCCGACCGTATTATTCCAACAGAAGATAGAGACGTTTCATCTGAAATGCTGAAGCTTTTAAAGAAAAAAGGAATTAAGATTGTAACAGGTGCTAAGGTTGATTCAGAAAGTGCGATGACAAAATCAGGCGAAGTATCGATTCAAGCTGAAGTAAAGGGGAAAGTTGAATCCTATACAGCGGAAAAAATGCTGGTTTCGGTTGGACGCCAGGCAAATGTTGAAGGAATCGGGCTGGAAAATACAGATATCCAGCTTGAAAATGGCTTTATAGCTGTAAATAAAGCGCTTCAAACCAAAGAGTCGCATATTTATGCCATTGGGGACGTGATTGGCGGTCTTCAGCTTGCTCATGTTGCTTCTCATGAAGGAATTCATGCTGTGGAGCATATCGCAAATATGGACGTTACACCAATTGATTATACACTGGTTTCTAAATGTATTTATTCAAGCCCTGAGGCTGCAAGTGTAGGATTGACCGAACAAGAAGCAAAGGATCAGGGATTTAATGTGAAAATCGGAAAATTTCCTTTTAAAGCGATTGGGAAAGCACTGGTATTCGGTGAATCAGACGGATTTGTTAAGATGATTGCAGACGCTAAAACCAACGATTTGCTCGGCGTACATATGATTGGTCCGCACGTAACAGATATGATATCAGAAGCAGGGCTTGCCCGTGTGCTCGATGCAACGCCGTGGGAAGTAGGACAAACTATCCATCCTCATCCTACGCTTAGTGAGGCGATAGGTGAAGCAGCGCTGGCAGTTGATGGAAAAGCAATCCATTCTTAAACGGCAAATGATAAAAAAAGGAGGTTCTAAACGATGACTAAAAATCGACATGAAGAGCTGGGTCTTACGAACGAAGAGGTAATTAAGATTTATGAAACCATGCTGATGGCCAGAAGAATAGATGAGCGGATGTGGCTTTTAAACCGTTCCGGTAAAATCCCATTTGTAATTTCCTGCCAAGGTCAGGAAGCTGCACAGGTTGGCGCTTCTTTTGCCTTAGATACCGAAAAGGATTTTGCTCTGCCATACTATCGTGATATGGGGGTAGTCCTGCATTTTGGCATGACAGCACGGGAGTTAATGCTTTCTGGTTTTGCAAAAGCAGAGGATCCAAATTCAGGCGGACGTCAAATGCCTGGGCATTTTGGTCAAAAGAAAAACCGGATCGTAACAGGTTCTTCTCCTGTAACGACGCAAGTCCCTCATGCAGTCGGCCTTGCTTTAGCCGGGAAGATGGAAAAGAAAGATCTGGTAACCTTTGTAACCTTTGGTGAGGGCTCTTCGAATCAGGGGGATTTTCATGAGGGAGCAAACTTTGCAGGGGTACATAAACTGCCGGTTATTTTTATGTGCGAAAACAATAAATACGCGATCTCAGTTCCAATTGAAAAGCAGCTGGCGTGTGAAAATGTATCTGACCGGGCGATTGGCTATGGCATGCCGGGTGTAACTGTAGATGGAAATGATCCGCTTGAAGTCTATCGAGTGGTAAAAGAAGCAGCAGAACGCGCCCGCCGCGGAGAAGGACCTACTCTAGTTGAAACGGTGTCCTATCGATTAACAGCTCATTCCTCTGATGATGATGACCGGGCATACCGTTCACCTGATGAAGTAGCAAAAGCTAAATCATTGGATCCAATTATTACATTCGGCGCGTATCTTAAAGAAGCCGGCGTAATGGATGATCAAACAGAAAAAGAAATTAATGACCGGATCATGAAAGAAGTGAATGAAGCCACAGACTACGCAGAAAAGGCACCATATGCAGAACCTGAGTCAGCCTTGAAATACGTGTATGCGGAAGAAAACTAAGGGAGGAACAAACCGATGCCGGTAATGTCTTATATTGACGCTGTTACATTAGCAATGAAAGAGGAAATGGAACGCGATGAGCGAGTGTTTGTTCTCGGAGAGGACGTTGGAAAAAAAGGCGGCGTATTCAAGGCCACACATGGTCTTTATGATCAATTTGGAGAAGAGCGGGTGATTGATACGCCTCTTGCTGAATCAGCTATAGCGGGTGTTGGAATCGGTGCTGCTATGTATGGAATGAGGCCGATTGCAGAAATGCAATTTGCGGACTTCATTATGCCGGCTATTAACCAGATCATTTCAGAAGCAGCGAAAATCAGATACCGCTCGAATAATGACTGGAGCTGTCCGATGGTGATTCGTGCTCCTTATGGAGGAGGCGTTCATGGAGCCCTTTATCATTCTCAATCGGTAGAAGCGATTTTTGCCAACCAGCCGGGTCTTAAGATTGTTATGCCTTCCACACCGTACGACGTGAAAGGGCTGCTGAAAGCGGCAATCCGCGATGAGGATCCTGTGCTGTTTTTTGAACATAAGCGTGCTTACCGCCTGATTAAAGGGGAAGTGCCTGAAGAGGATTATACGCTGGAAATCGGAAAAGCGGATGTGAAAAGAAAGGGAGAAGACATTACCGTTATTACTTACGGGTTATGTGTGCACTTCGCCCTCCAGGCAGCTGAACGACTGGCTCAGGATGGGTATGATGCTCATATCTTAGATCTTAGAACCGTGTATCCTCTGGATAAAGAAGCGATTATAGAAGCCGCTTCTAAAACGGGAAAAGTGCTGCTCTTAACCGAGGATACTAAAGAAGGCAGTATTATGGGTGAGGTTGCCGCAATTATTGCAGAAAACTGTTTGTTTGACCTTGACGCTCCAATAATGAGACTTTCCGGTCCTGATGTTCCGGCTATGCCTTATGCACCAACAATGGAAAAATATTTTATGGTGAATCCTGACAAAGTTGAAAAAGCAATGAAGGAATTAGCTGAATATTAATGAAGAATTAAGGAGGGCGTACGCGTGGCAGTTGAAAAAATGACGATGCCTCAGCTTGGAGAATCGGTTACAGAGGGCACAATTGAAAAGTGGCTGGTTTCCCCGGGGGATCACGTAAATAAATACGATCCAATTGCAGAGGTTAATACGGATAAAGTAAATGCTGAAGTACCTTCATCTTTTACAGGAATAATGAAAGAGCTTCTTGCGCAGGAGGGTGAGACGCTTGAAGTAGGGGAAGAAATCTGCACAATTGATGTAGAAGGAGAAGAGGGTTCTGAAAAACCGGCTGGGGATGAAGAAGAAACAGCTAAAGAAACACCCTCACCTGATTCAGGGAATTCAAAGACGGCTCAATCAAAGGAGTCCTCTTCATCTGTTCGTTATTCCCCCGCTGTTTTACGTTTATCACAAGAGCACAGTATAGATCTAACCCAAGTAACTGGTTCAGGAAAAGAAGGCCGAATAACGCGAAAAGACTTACAGAAGCTCATAGACAGCGGGGACATTCCACAGCCGAATGAAGCTCAAGACCGTGAGAAAAAAGAAAATAAACCTGCCCAAAAGGCAGCAAAATCAGACGAGGCTGCTGCAGCGAGAAAGAAAACCTCTCAGCCAGAGATTGCTTCTTCTGCCGGGGACATTGAAATACCTGTAACTGGAGTACGCAAAGCGATCGCAGCTAATATGCTGAAAAGCAAGCATGAAGCTCCTCACGCCTGGACGATGATGGAAGTAGATGTGACAAACTTAGTTGCATACCGGGATTCGTTGAAAGCTGAATTTAAAAGTAAAGAAGGATTTAATTTAACGTATTTTGCCTTCTTTGTGAAAGCTATTGCGCAGGCATTAAAGGAATCCCCGCAAATGAACAGTATGTGGGCAGGAGACAAAATTATTCAGAAGAAGGACATTAATATTTCAATTGCTGTGGCAACGGATGATGCCTTATTCGTTCCTGTGATTAAGCATGCTGATGAAAAAACAATAAAAGGGATCGGCAGAGAGATTAATGAACTTGCTCAAAAAGTTCGGGCTGGCAGATTAAAATCGGAAGAAATGCAAGGTGGTACTTTTACGGTAAATAATACTGGTTCATTTGGATCTGTTCAGTCTATGGGCATCATTAATCACCCGCAGGCGGCCATTTTGCAAGTAGAATCCATTGTAAAAAGACCAGTTGTTATGGACCATGGTATGATTGGAGTACGCGATATGGTGAATCTGTGCTTATCACTCGATCACCGTGTCCTTGATGGACTGGTTTGCGGGCGCTTCCTGCAAAGAGTAAAAGAAATACTCGAAACTATTTCGAAAGACAATACGTCAGTATACTAATAATCAGGGTGGACAGTTACGTGTTCATAAAAACCGGCTATCTTATGGATGCCGGTTTCTTCTTTTGTTTTAAAACGCAGCAAAGATTTGCGCCTGTCTATGATTATTCTTTTAAACCGCGCCGCTTTATACTAGAATGAGTATATATCAATCTGAAAACGATTACATATATATGAAGGAGGGAAGCTGCTGGGCAGCGATACGATGAGAGAACATGTGCAGTTTGAAAAGTATTCCGTTTCACAATGGCAGCAACTCGTGGAATCAACGTTAAAGGGACGCTCACTTCAGGATTTGCAAACTGAAACGTATGAAGGGTTGACTCTTGAACCCCTCTACACTGAACGTCCGTCTAGTGATGGGTTTCATCCTTCACGCGGCTGGAAATTAAACCATACATGGTATACAGCACAACAGGTATGGGCTAAAACACCGGAGGAAGCTTATAATGCTGTACAAAACGAGCTGATGAATGGTTCTGAAGTGATCGCTTTAAAAGAAGACGTGGAGGGGCAATGGTCCACAAAACAAATTAAAGAGTTATTATCTCTTCAGGAAAAACCTCATCTTTTCATTTTGGATAGCGAGGTGAGAAAAAAATGGCTTCCTTCTTTAATAGCGTTTAAAGATTCATGTCCGATAGAAGGTGTATTCGGCTATGATTTTATTTCCGGTGAAGCTCAATTGGGACGACTGGTAAATGAGCAGTTTTTAACTAATTGGGTGGAAGAAATCAACGAGCTATCGCATGCGCAGCCTTCCTTAAAATCGATTGTGGTTTCCACTGTACCTTACCACCATTCTGGCGCTTCAGCTGTTCAGGAATTAGCTGCCGCACTGTCTGAATCATCCTGGATTATTAATCATTTGGCTCAGGAAGGCTGGAAAGTGGAAGATATTGTTGAAAAAATGCATATCCAATTTGCAGCGGGATCAACATTTTTTCTTGAAATAGCTAAAATCAGAGCGTTTCGTGCCCTTTGGAGTCATTTTGCAGAGTGCTATCAGGTTGGAGATCTGCCCGTTTCGGTTGGAAGTCAAAGCTCTCCTCTGACCAAGACCATTCAGGATCCACAGGTTAATATCCTGCGCGCTGGCAATGAAGCATTTGCTGCAGCACTTGGCGGAGTTAATTATCAGCACGTCGAACCCTATGACTCGTTAAATAGCATACCCTCATCACTGGCAGTAAGAGTGGCCAGAAATATCCAGCTGCTTCTGAAAGAAGAGACCTTTTTAACTGGAATAGCTGACCCTGGCGGCGGCTCTTATTACATTGAAACGATCACAAAACAGCTTGCTGAAAAAGCCTGGACGTTTTTTCTTGAAATTGAGGAATTAGGCGGAGTGCAGGATGCCTTAAGTGAAGGCTTTATTCAAAACAAAATTAATGAAGTGTGGGAACAAAGAGTGATGGATACAGCTGTTAGAAAAGCCACAATCGTTGGTACAAACAAATATGCTCCTGTAAACAAATTACATGCAGAGCCGCAAAATAAAACAGATCAAGGAGGAGCAATTAAACCCCTCCAAAAACATAGATTAAGTGAGCAGTGGGAGGCGCTGTTATTCAGTCTGCAGGGCGAGACGCTGTCAGAAAACATGAGGCCCGTTGAGATCGTCTGCTTAGGTGAAGTAAAGGAGCATAAAGAAAGAATGGATTTTGTTACAGGCATCCTTAATACGGTCGGATTGCCCTATCAAATGACAACCGTTTTAAAGGGGTCTCCTGTTCAAATTATCTGCGGTACAAACGAAGCCTACACACTCGAATTAGACCGGCTTCTGTCTGAAAAACAAGTCAATCAATCCGTTTATGTTGCTGGGAAATTGCAGCCTGAACAAGTAGAAAAGTGGAAAAATTCAGGACTAACCGACTCGATATGTAACGGTAAAAACATCATTTCATTTTTGAAGAATGTTGTAAAACAGCTTAAAGAGGTGAGTTCAGATGAAACCAGTCTTTAGCCAGCATCCATTTCAATGGGAATCATTAAAACAAACTTCTATTCCTAAAGGGACTCCTGTAGAAACAAATGAAGGAATCCCATTGAAAAATGTATACCATCAAGATGATGTAGCATCCTTACAGCATCTTAACGATTTACCCGGACTAGCACCATTTACGCGCGGACCCTATCCGAGTATGTATGTTAACCGCCCGTGGACGATCAGACAATATGCAGGCTTTTCAACTGCAGAAGAAAGCAACAGCTTTTACAGAAGAAACCTTGAGATGGGTCAAAAAGGGCTTTCTGTCGCTTTTGATCTGGCTACGCACAGAGGGTATGATTCTGACCACTCACGGGTGGCAGGAGACGTGGGAAAAGCAGGGGTGGCAATTGACTCTGTAGAAGACATGAAGATTTTATTTGATGGAATCCCGCTTGATAAGATGTCTGTGTCTATGACGATGAATGGTGCAGTATTGCCCATTCTCGCATTTTATATAGTAGCTGCAGAAGAACAGGGAGTTTCTCCTGAAAAACTCTCAGGTACCATTCAAAATGACATTTTAAAAGAATATATGGTAAGAAATACATATATCTATCCCCCTGAAGTATCCATGAAAATTATAGCTGATATATTTTCTTTTACCGCTTCCCGGATGCCAAAATTCAACTCAATCTCCATATCAGGCTATCATATGCAGGAAGCAGGTGCTCCAGCTGATTTGGAGCTTGCTTATACACTGGCAGATGGCCTGGAATATGTTAAAACCGGTTTGAAAGCCGGCATCAATATAGATGAGTTCGCACCGAGGCTGTCTTTTTTTTGGGGAATTGGGATGAATTATTTTATGGAAGTAGCCAAAATGCGGGCAGCAAGAAGAATGTGGGCAGTACTGATGAAAGAATTTCAACCGCAGAATCAGAAATCACTCGCGCTGAGAACCCATTCCCAAACTTCAGGCTGGTCGCTGACTGAGCAAGATCCCTATAACAATGTAATGCGAACACTTATAGAGGCCCATGCGGCTGTGATGGGGCATACTCAATCACTTCATACCAATGCACTTGATGAAGCGATCGCCCTCCCAACTGATTTTTCAGCGAGAATTGCAAGAAATACACAGCTGTTTTTACAGGAAGAAGCAGGGTTAACTCCGGTTATAGATCCATGGGGCGGTTCCTATTATGTTGAGAAGCTTACAAACCAGCTAATGGAAAAGGCATGGAAGCATATTAATGAGATTGAAGAACTTGGCGGCATGACAAAGGCTATCGAAACCGGTCTGCCGAAAATGAAAATCGAAGAGGCGGCGGCTAAACGCCAGGCAAAAATCGATTCAGCCAAAGAAATTATTATCGGGGTGAATAAGTTCCGTCTAAAGCAGGAAGATCAAATTGAAATTTTATCAATCGATAATGAAACCGTTCGAAATAACCAGATTAAGCGTCTGAATGATTTAAAAAGAGAAAGGAACAGCCAGGAAGTACAAAATAGATTAGATCAATTAACAAAAGCGGTTGAAAGCGGTGAGGAGAATCTCTTGGAACTCGCCGTTCATGCAGCAAGAGCGAGAGCTACCCTTGGAGAAATTTCAAAAGCGGTTGAACATGTAAAAGGGAGGCACCGTGCTGTCATTCGCTCCATTAGCGGAGTTTACAGCCAGTCGTATTCTGAAGGAGGCAGTGACATTCAGCACGTGAAGGACATGGCAGATGAATTTCTGGAAGCGGAAGGAAGACGGCCGAGGATTTTAATTGCAAAAATGGGACAGGATGGACATGACAGAGGAGCAAAAGTAATTGCTACTGCTTTTGCAGATCTTGGATTTGATGTGGATATTGGTCCGCTGTTTCAAACGCCTGAAGAAACTGCCGCCCAGGCTGTGGAAAATGATGTCCATGTTATTGGAGTCAGTTCACTCGCAGCAGGTCATAAGACGCTATTGCCGCAATTGATGAAAGCGCTTAAAAAATGGGGGAAAGAAGATATTATTGTAGTCATCGGCGGTGTCATTCCGGCTCAGGATTATCCGTTTCTGCTGCAAAATGGAGCAACAGCTATTTTTGGACCGGGTACGGTTATACCTGCTGCCGCAGAAAAAGTGATTGAAGAAATATACAAGCGTCTTGGCTATGAGGAAGTGGAGCAAAATGAGTGACTCAAAGGGTCATGAAACGGGGCCAGGAAAGAAGAAACGTGTTTTCAGAAAAAAGGGATTATCCCTAGTGCAGGTGGATGATCTTGTAGCGAAACTGCGCACCGGAGATCGAAAGGCACTGGCGCAGAGCATCACATTGGTTGAAAGCCGCTCGCCTGATCATCGCAGTCAGGCAGCTGAACTCATTCAGCGAGTTTTACCGTTTACGGGTGAAAGTATTCGAATTGGCATTACAGGTGTACCCGGCGCCGGGAAAAGTACATGGATCGAAGCGCTGGGAAAAAAACTGATCAAAAAAGATTATGCTATAGCCATACTCGCCGTTGACCCGAGCTCGACTTTATCAGGCGGAAGCATCCTGGGAGATAAAACTAGAATGGAACAGCTTGCTCATGAACCAGATGTGTTTATTAGACCGTCACCAGCAGCAGGTACACTCGGAGGCGTCCACAGAATGACTCGTGAAACCATTTTACTATGTGAAGCAGCAGGTTACGATGTAATTATAGTAGAAACAGTGGGTGTCGGGCAAAGTGAAAGTACAGTAAGGGGAATGGTGGATTTTTTTATGCTGCTTGCTTTAACAGGAGGCGGAGACGAACTGCAGGGCATGAAAAAAGGAATTTTGGAACTGGTCGATGGCATTGTCATTAATAAAGCAGATGGGGATAATGTATGGAAAGCCGAACAGGCAAAAGGAGATTACCGTCAACTCCTTCATTTTCTGCAGCCTGCCACAGAAGGCTGGAAAACGCCGTCTTTTACATCCTCAGCGATTACTGGAGCAGGAATTGATGATATATGGAAGACCATTCTGCAATTTAAAAAAGAAACGCAGGAAAACGGAATATTTGAAAGACGGAGGTCATCACAGGCAATAGAGTGGATGAATCAAATGATGATGGATAGGCTAATGAATGAGTTCATGGAAAAAGAGGGTAGAAAAGAGCAGCTTGAACATTTAAAACAGCAGGTGCGTTCAAAAAATATCTCTCCTGCAGATGCGATAGAACAGCTTTTTACCGAATAAGAAAAGGGATGACCTCTAAAAGAAGTCATCCAATCATCTAGGGAGTTTTGGGGTTAAAGCTAGATTCTTTTTCAGTTTACCCAAGTTTTTAACTCACAAACCTTTTTTTATAAAAAATTCAATTAGTTGATTCAGTCTGAAATTTCTACTATTATAAATAGGCAGATACCTTTTTAAAAGGAGAGAACGTATTATGAGCATGGATTTTAATATTTTTATGAATGACGTCGTACGTCAGGCGCGGGAAGAAATTGAATCAGCAGGGTACACGCAGCTGACGACTCCTGAAGAAGTGGAAGCCGCTGTCGAAGAAAAAGGTACAACACTTGTGATGGTTAATTCAGTTTGTGGTTGTGCCGGGGGCATTGCAAGACCGGCAGCTGCACATTCTATTCATTATGATAAACGTCCAGACAGACTGGTTACCGTTTTTGCAGGCCAGGATAAAGAAGCAACTGCAAAGGCGCGGAGTTATTTTGAAGGATACCCGCCATCTTCACCATCATTTGCTCTTTTAAAAGACGGAAAAATCTTATCTATGGTAGAGCGTCATGAAATTGAAGGGCATGATCCTATGTCCGTTATCACACATCTTCAGGGATTGTTTGAAGTACACTGTGAGGAAATTTAAATAAGCGTAAAAAACGTATGCAAACGCATACGTTTTTTATATTGAATTTATATTCACATATAAAACTATGAGCTAACCATGTTTGATCGGAAAGGAATACGTATATGATTAAAATAGAGGGATTAACTAAACAATTTGGGGAACACAAGGTATTATCGAGTATACATACTGCTGTGCACGCAGGAGAGGCTGCGGTTGTGATTGGTCCTTCAGGCTCAGGCAAATCAACGCTTCTAAGGTGCATGAACCTGCTCGAAACGCCGTCTTCCGGATTTATTCAAATTAACGGAAACGATATAACAGCCAAAGGGTTTAATCCACTAAAACTCAGATCTGAAGCAGGCATGGTTTTTCAGCACTTTCACTTATTTCCTCATATGACGGCACTGGAAAATGTTGCATATGGACCAAGAAAGGTAAAAAAATATAAAAAACCAGAAGCTGAGCAAAAAGCGATGGAGCTCTTAAAAAAAGTAGGATTAAGTGAAAAAGCAAAAGAGTATCCAAACCGGCTGTCAGGCGGGCAGAAGCAGCGTGTTGCCATAGCTAGAGCCCTTGCAATGGAGCCTTCTCTGCTGCTTTTTGATGAACCTACATCTGCCCTTGATCCTGAAATGGTAAAGGAAGTTCTCGATGTTATTAAAGCCCTCTCCGTTACGGGAATAACGATGGTTATTGTGACACACGAGATGGGGTTTGCTAAAGAAGTAGGGGACAGAATACTTTTTATGGATGAAGGGAAATTGATTGAAGAAGGAAAACCTGCTGAGTTTTTTTCTGCACCAAAAAGTGAAAGGGCAAGAGCTTTCCTGCAGAAAGTACTTTAACAAAATCCTGCTTGTAGATACTGATGGCGAGAAGGATGAATGAAGGGAGGAAGAAAATGCTTAAAATCGGATACCGTACATTAAAAACAGCAATTGGGACCGCTATTGCCATTATGATTGCACAGTTTTTTGATTTAAATAATTTCGCTTCAGCCGGTATTATAACCATCCTTTGTATTCAAAGCACAAAAAGAAAATCAGTAGATGCTTCGTGGAGCAGGTTTGCAGCCTGCATGCTGGCGATGGTTTTTTCATCTGTCTTTTTTGAAGGAATAGGCTATCACCCCATCGTAATAGGGCTGATGCTTTTGCTTTTTATACCAGTCACTGTGTCGCTAAATATAAAAGAGGGAATTGTGACCAGCAGCGTAATCATTCTTCATATTTTTATGGACGGCCGCGTGACAATTGATTCTCTTCTGAATGAGTTTCTTTTGATCATAATAGGAATTGGAATTGCCCTAATTATGAATTTATATATGCCAAGTGTAGACGCAAAGCTGATAAAATTTCAGCAAAAGATTGAAGCCAACTTTCACACAATTTTTTTGCAAATGGCGGCTTATTTAAAAGATGAAAACGCAGAATGGAGCGGCAGGGAAATTACTTCTACAGATCAGATGATTAAAGAAGCAAAGACACTGGCTTTCCAGGATGTAGAAAATCATTTTTTACGGAATGAAAATCACTATTATTTATATTTCTCAATGAGACAAAAGCAATTTGAGCTGATAGAGAGAATGCTCCCGCTTATATCTTCACTTTCTTCCTCTGTTGAACAGCGTGAAATGATTGGAGATTTTGTAGAGGACCTGAGTGAGCATATTCACCCAGGGAATACAGCGATTTTATATTTAAAGAAACTATATGATATGAAAATTCGTTTTGAAGACATGGAAATGCCAAAAAATCGTGAGGAATTTGAAACGAGAGCAGCTTTGTATCAATTTATACGTGAAATGGAAGAATATTTGCAATTAAAGCAGTCTTTTAGAGGAATCCCTTCTAAAAAAATGAATAAACAGTTTGTATGAGTTAATCACACAAACTGTTTTTATTTTGTTCTCTAAAAAAGACTGGTTTAAACCACATCGGTGAGCTTCAGGCAGTCGATTTCAGTTTGGACCGCACAGAGCTTTTAAGGTGAATTGCCCTCAAAATCTCAAAACAACTATCTTTTACTGTTGCTGCTGATGTCCTCTCCGCTCTCACCTTACAACAGGATACCTACCGCCTCCCGCTTTCTACTTTTTAGTTAATTTTCATCTTCATTTTCACTTATCTCCTTAAACATAGTCATCAAGAAGTGTTTGTCACGGATGATGTGGTTCTTCATCATCAAAGATGCCTGCTCCGAATCCCTGTTCATTAAAACTTCAGCCATTTGAATATGCTGATCGGCAATTTCTTTTCTTCTGCTGAAATCGCTCATATTCATTCTCCTGTAAACAAACGTCAGCGTTCTTAAGTCATCGAGCTGTTTTACGAGCCGTTTATTTTGACTTGAGCGAATAATTAAATCGTGGAACAAACTATTCAGTTCAATTAATCGATGCATGTCTTTCTCCCGGCTTGAGTGGACGAACTGCAGAGAAATAACGGCTGTATCGAGAATTTCTTTAAGCTCTTTTTTTTCAGCTTTTTTTGCACATAGAGAGACAGCCAGTGATTCAAGCACTTCTCTGCATTGATAGATTTGCTCCACATCTTCGATACTCGGGGAGTAAACAAAGAGCATGGATTGTTCATTTTGAGTAATCAGACTTTCCTGTTCAAGCATTCGTATCGCTTCTCTTACGGGACTTCTGCTGACAGAGAATTCCCTTGCCAATTGTGCCTCAAATAGACGTTGATTAGGCCTGTATTCTCCTTTAATGATCCGTTCTTTTAAAAGAGAATAGACTTGTTCGTGAATCGTTTTATATTTTTTAATTGGATTATCCATTTGCCCCCACCTTTATACGTGCTAAAAAAGCTAAACAATGAGAATATTGTCGGAATTTTAAATTAATTATTGACGTAACGGATTTGAATTTGTATCCTTGAACATATACCTGTCGACAGTCGACAGTTTTTATTTCATTATATATGTAAGCGCTTTAAAAACAAAGGGGGTAATCTTTTGTTCTATCAGAATTTGTCAGATTCACTTTGGCGTGCACACAGAAAAACGAAAAATTTATTGTTCTTCTCACTGGATGGAAAAGAAAACGTAAATGAAGAGCCTTCACAAGCAAAAACAAAAAATGGAAACACACAGCCATCACAAAATGGACCCAGCTATACGACTCCACAGCGGACCGGGTTAATTCTGGGGCCACTTTTATTTTTCCTTACCGTCCTGTTTTTTCAGCCGGAAACTCTCTCCCTGGGCGGAGTCATGGTGCTTGCGACCACATTATGGGTAGCAACGTGGTGGATTACAGAAGCCATCCCCATCCCGGCAGCTTCTCTCCTTCCTATCGTCCTTTTGCCAGTGACTGGGGCTCTTGATGGATCCGCTGTCACAGCAAGCTATGGAGATCCCATCGTATTTTTATTTCTGGGCGGCTTTATGATTGCATTAGCAATGGAAAGATGGGACCTGCACAAGAGAATTGCTTTAAATATTATCTCTGTAGTAGGTACATCCACCTCCAATATCATCCTTGGATTCATGATTGCAACAGGTTTCCTGTCCATGTGGGTTTCAAATACAGCTGCAGTCATGATGATGGTGCCTATTGCAACCGCGATAACCTATCAGGTCTCGCAAAGCTTAAAAAATTCTGATCAGGACTATTCTGGTGAAGAGGAGAAATTCTCTAAAGCACTGCTGTTCGCTGTTGGGTACGCAGGAACAATTGGTGGGCTCGGGACCCTAATCGGAACACCGCCAAACCTTCTCCTTGCCGGCATCGTAAGTGAACTATATGATATTCAGATATCTTTTGCGATGTGGCTGTTATTTGCTGCCCCGGTCGTGATTATTTTGCTGTTTTGTACGTGGCTATACTTAACAAGAGTGGCGCATCCGATAAAGCTTAAGCAATTACCGGGAGGAAAAGAGCTGATCCAATCGGAGAAAAAGAAACTTGGCCAAACATCGTATGAGGAGAAAATGGTAGCAGCCGTTTTTGCTTTTGCCGCATTTATGTGGATTACCCGATCTTTTTTATGGGAAAATGAAAACTTTTTTGTTATCCCTGGCATCAATGATACCATGATCGCGATAACAGCAGGAATTCTGCTATTTTTAATCCCAGCAAAATCAGGGAGCGGAAAGCTGCTTGACTGGTCTGTAACTAAAGACATCCCATGGGGAATACTACTTTTATTTGGAGGCGGCTTGGCCATAGCAGCAGGTTTCAGGGAAACCGGGCTTGCAAGCTGGATCGGGGAACAGCTCACTGTTCTTGAAGGTGTAAGTTTTATTTTAATGATTGTCATCACCGCAGCGCTTGTCCTTTTCCTTACTGAAATCACTTCAAATACTGCAACGGCGACGATGATCCTTCCTGTTTTAGCATCATTAGCAGTCGCGATAAATGTGCATCCTTACGCTTTAATGGTACCGGCTGCAATGGCTGCGAATTGTGCGTTTATGCTTCCGGTTGGGACACCTCCCAATGCAATTATTTTTGCTACCGGGAAGCTCAAAATCATTGAAATGGTTAAAAACGGATTTTGGGTCAATATAGCGTGCGTCATTTTTATTACGATTGCGGTGTATTTTTATCTGCCAATCATATTTGATATCGATCTTACAGTGTTTCCGGAAAGCTTTAGATAAACGGAGGGATTTTATTGTCTACTAAAACCATTGCATGCCTGCCAGGAGATGGAATCGGGCTGGAAGTTATGGCTTCAGCGAAAGAAGTTATACAATCATGGGTACACACTCAGGATGATTGTAAGATTGAAATGCAGGACTTTTATTGGGGATCGGATCATTATGTTAAAACCGGCCAGATGATGCCTGAAGATGCAATCAGCAAGCTGAAAGAGTTTGATGCGGTATTTCTAGGAGCAGTTGGAAATCCGGCTATCGTACCCGACCATATATCATTATGGGGCATGTTAATTAAAATTAGACGTGAATTAGAGCTTTCCCTGAACATCCGGCCTGCACGGGTAATCGACGGAATCCAATCTCCTTTACACTCACCTGAAAATTTCGATTTTGTTGTCGTGCGTGAAAACAGCGAGGGTGAATACAGTGAATCAGGCGGGGTGATTCACAACGGCAAGGATGAAATTGCAGTACAGAATGCTATATTTACTAGAAAGGCTACTGAACGGACCATTCGCTATGCTTTTGAACTTGCCAGGAAAAGAAATTCAAAGGTAACGAGCGCCACCAAATCAAATGGCATTGTTCACTCTATGCCCTTTTGGGATCGGATCTTTCAGGAGACTGCGGCTGATTATCCCGATGTTAAAACAGAATCCGTGCATATAGATGCACTGGCTGCGTTCCTGGTTACAAAACCACAAACCTTTGATGTCATTGTGGCTTCAAATTTGTTTGGAGATATTTTGACAGATATCGGAGGAGCCGTGATGGGAAGCATTGGCATTGCACCTTCTGCTAATTTAAATCCTGAAGGCAGATTCCCGTCCATGTTTGAACCGGTTCATGGTTCAGCTCCAGATATAGCCGGACAGGAAAAAGCGAACCCAATCGGACAAATATGGACAGCCGCCTTGATGCTTGATCATCTTGGCTATTCAAATGGGGCTGAATCTATCATTCAAGCGATTAATGAAGTGACTCGTCAGGAAATTAAAACCGCTGACGTCGGGGGCTCTTATTCAACAAAAGAAGTGACTCAGGCAGTCTGTCATCATCTTCAATCCATTTCAACTGAAAAATAGAAATGGAAAAAAACAAGATAAAAAAGAGGGTGGGACAAATATGTCTCACCCTCTTTTAACCGGTTTACTGCACATAAGGCTGGCAGCTTTGCAGTGCTCAAGTCACACCCTGCAGGAGTGACTTGAGCTGTCCTCACATTTACTTAAATTATAATACCATTGATAATCCAATTGCCAGAGTGGATGCCAGCATGGCAAAGATCATTAAATAAACAACAATTTTTCTGAAAGTACGATTACGCAAGAAGCTCTCTCCTTATTAATAGGCATTGTAATTCTATTTTATCTTCCTATCGGAAAAACTGCAAGCAGGTAGTCAATAGATAAAGATAACGGTATCATAAGAGAAGAGAAGAAAAAAGCAGGAGGGAAAGGCATGAAAAAAGTAGATCATATTGGGATTGCTGTGCAGTCAATTACAGAATCACTTCCTTTTTACACCGGAATGTTAGCGCTTACTTTTATTAAAGAAGAGATCATTGCAAATCAGGGAGTTAAAGTGGCATTTATTGATGCAGGCAATATCAAGCTTGAACTTCTCGAGCCACTGACCGCCGAGTCGCCTGTTGCAAAATTTTTAACAAAAAAAGGAGAGGGCATTCATCATATTGCATTTCAGGTGGAGGGAATTGAACAAAGGATAGAAGAACTTAACGAAAAAGGACTGATCTTCATCTCAGATAAACCCAAAAAAGGAGCTGGAGGAGCTGATGTAGCTTTTCTGCATCCTAAACAGGCGCATGGCGTTCTTTTTGAATTATGTGAGCATACAGGAGAAAAGGGAGAGTCGAATCATGAGTGATATGTTTGAAAAAATAAATGAGCTTTATGACAGAAGAAGAGAGATTGAATTGGGCGGCGGAGATGAGCGTATTGCCCGCCAGCATGACAAAGGAAAGCTCACAGCTAGGGAACGAATCGACCTTTTAGTGGATGAAGGAACGTTTATGGAGCTGAATCCGTTCATTGAGCACAGGTCAGCTGATTTCGGCATGGCAGGAATTAAAGGTCACGGAGACGGTGTAGTCACAGGGTATGGAAAAGTAAACGGAAGGCCGATTTATCTATTTTCACAGGATTTCACCGTGTTTGGCGGGGCGCTGGGTGAAATGCATGCTGAAAAAATTGCAAATGTAATGGATCTTGCTGCAAAAAATGGTGCACCTTTTATTGGGTTAAATGATTCCGGGGGTGCACGCATTCAGGAGGGCGTCGTTTCTCTTGATGGCTATGGACATATCTTTTACCGGAATGCCGTCTATTCTGGTGTCGTGCCGCAAATTTCTGTGATAATGGGACCTTGTGCGGGCGGAGCCGTTTATTCGCCAGCGATTACTGATTTTGTTTTTATGGTCGACAAAACGAGCCAAATGTTTATTACAGGTCCTAAAGTAATTGAAACCGTTACGGGTGAAAAGATTTCCTCTGAAGATCTTGGAGGTTCCAAAATACATAATTCCATTAGCGGAAATGCTCATTTCAGAGCCCAAACCGAAAAGGAAACACTAGAGCAGGTAAGAAAACTGTTAAGCTATCTTCCTCAATCTAATGAAGAAAAGCCGCCGAGAGAGGCTGCTGCATCCGCATCAGATGACAGACCGGACCTTGCCGATTCTATTCCATTCGATCCCGTACGCCCGTATGATGTACGGACCGTCATTGAACAAGTAACTGATGAAGATTCATTTATGGAAATACAAAAGGAGTTTGCGCGAAACATTGTTATTGGGCTTGCCCGTATTAAAGGCGAAGTGGTCGGCCTCGTCTGTAATCAGCCGAAGGTAATGGCTGGAGGGCTGGATATAGATTCAAGTGACAAAGCATCAAGATTTATCCGATTTTGCGATTCCTTTAATATTCCCATTATCACCTTTGAAGATGTAACGGGCTTTTTCCCTGGCATCAAGCAGGAGCATGGCGGAATCATCAGGCACGGCGCTAAAATCCTTTATGCTTATTCAGAAGCAACAGTACCCAAATTAACTGTCATACTGCGAAAAGCTTACGGAGGAGCTTATGTTGCTTTAAACAGTAAATCAATTGGAGCGGATTTGGTTTTTGCCTGGCCTAATGCTGAAATTGCCGTAATGGGTCCTCAAGGCGCAGCAAATATTATATTTGCAAAAGAAATTGCACAAAGTGAAAATCCTGAAGAGACAAGAGCCAAAAAAATTGAAGAATACCGGGAAAAATTCGCAAACCCATTTGTAGCAGCAGCAAGGGGGATGGTCGATGATGTAATTGATCCCCGTGAAACAAGGATCAAATTAATACAATCGCTTGAAATGCTCAGAAATAAGAAGGAAGATCGCCCTAAAAAGAAGCACGGAAATATCCCTCTTTAAGAGCAAGGCTTTGTGAATCACCGGGTTTCACGGTATACTAAGCACCGTGAATACATAATTGGAGGGAATAACATGATTAATGAGAAAAGATTGTTAGATGAATTTTTAGAGCTTGTTCAAGTGGACTCTGAGACGAAGTTTGAAGCTGAAATTGCGGAGCTACTGAAGAAGAAGTTCAGCGGTCTTGGGGTGCATGTGGAAGAGGACAGCAGTATGGGCGAAACCGGCCACGGAGCCAATAATTTGATTTGCACGCTTGAAGGAACGAAACAAGGGGCCGATCCGATCTATTTTACTTCCCATATGGATACTGTAACTCCAGGAAAAGGAATTAAGCCAGTCGTAAAAGATGGATATGTTCATTCTGACGGCACCACGATTCTCGGTGCCGACGATAAAGCCGGCATCGCAGCTATGATTGAATTAGTTCACCAGCTAAAAGAAAATCAGGTACCCCACGGCACCATCCAATTCATTATTACAGCAGGAGAAGAATCTGGTCTTGTCGGAGCTAAAGCCCTGGATCCTTCTTATGTAAAAGCGAAATACGGATTTGCTGTTGATAGTGACGGAGATGTTGGAGGCATCATCGTAGCAGCCCCAACACAGGCGAAAGTAAGAGCCGTGATTCACGGCAAAACAGCGCATGCGGGAGTTGCTCCTGAAAAAGGTATATCTGCTATTACGATTGCCTCTAAAGCAATTGCCTCCATGCCGCTTGGACGCATCGATGAAGAAACAACAGCGAATATCGGACGCTTTGAGGGAAGCAGTGCAACAAATATCGTTTGCGACAGAGTTGATATTTTGGCAGAAGCACGGTCTCTAGTTCCAGAGAAAATGGAAGCTCAGGCAGCTAAAATGAAAGAAGCGTTTGAAAACGCAGCAAATGAAATGGGCGGCAAGGCAGAAGTTGAAATTGAAATCATGTATCCAGGCTTTAAATTTGAAGAGCAGGACGAAGTGGTGCAAATTGCCTTAGCCGCAGTCGAAGCAATTGGCAGAACCTCATCTTTATTAACCAGCGGAGGCGGCAGCGATGCCAATGTCATTGCCGGAATGGGCGTGCCGACAGTGAACTTGGCGGTCGGATATGAAGAGATTCACACTAAAAATGAAAAAATGCCGATTAAAGAGCTGAATAAATTAGCTGAACTCCTGGTTTCAATTGTAAAAGAAGTTTCAAACCGCTAAGTTGCAAAAAAAGGTATCCTTCTCTTGGCAAGAATATGGTACATTAGACTTATCTATTCTAATCGGAGGGAAGTTCACACATGAATGACAGTCAAAAATATGTAGTATTTGCAAGTGGCAATGAAGAATATGCGGTTAAAATTGAATCCATACTTTCAATTGAGAAAGACGAACATCGCACTCCTCTTCCGCATCTGCCCTCGTATATGATCGGCATTACAAATGTGCGGGGAGATCTCCTTCCTGTTCTGGACTTTGAAAAAATTCTGGGTCAGCCTGAAGGAAATGAATTAACTCAAGCAAAAATTCTTGTGTTAAAAACGGATAATCTGCTGCTGGCACTTCGTGTAACAGAAGCCAGAGAAATTCTGGATATTCCTGCTGCTTCCATAAAGGAATTGGGTCTTATCGCGTATTCCAAAGCTAAGTATTTTACAGGAATTGCACAAGCAGGGGACCGGTTAATTACTGTTGTGGACCCGGGGGCTATGGCTCACAGTCTGGAAGGCATCAAAGAAATATTCGATTATATGGTTGAGGTTAAAGCTGAAATAAACGCACCGCAATAAATTTAATAGAGTTGGACATATACCGGAGAGCGACCGCTAAAGGCGTATTAATCCGGTCAAAGAGCCAGAGACGTTCATTTAGTCTCAGGCTCTTTTTATTTATGATCATGCTTCATAATAGATCCTAATCTCTACCTGTAGAAGGATTTTACTTTGATCAATAAAGACTCATGTCTGCAGCTTTAACAATAAAATGGCGAGAACGCCACCACTTTAAGCGACAAGTTATAGCCCGGTAAAAGAGGGGTGCTCAATGTATTGGTAGGTCCGATTCTTCTTCATTTAAGAACAAAAAAAATTGTTGTACAATAAGATGAAGGGGGTGCCGGTATGAAAAAAAGGGGAAAAATCATTTTGCATGTTGATATGAACAGTTTTTATGCATCTGTTGAAGCAGCGCATGATCCTTCTTTAAAAGGAAAACCCTTGGCCATTGCGGGCAACCCGGAAGAAAGAAAAGGAATTGTAGTGACGTGCAGCTATGAAGCACGATCGTATGGTGTGAAAACGACAATGCCGCTTTGGGAAGCAAAAAAGCTTTGCCCTTCTTTAATTGTGATGAGACCTAACTTTGACCGATACAGGGAAGCGTCTAAAGCCATGTTTGCCATCCTTTGCTCTTATACAGAACTCGTAGAGCCAGTATCTATCGATGAAGGGTATATGGACATGTCAGAGCTAATCGATCAAGACCCGATTGAGCTTATACAAACCATTCAGGAGCGAATACTGCGGGAACTTGATCTGCCATGCAGCATCGGTGTTGCGCCAAGTAAGTTTTTAGCTAAAATGGCTTCAAATATGAAAAAACCACTCGGTATTACCGTCCTTCGAAAAAGAGATGTCCCCCTCATTATGTGGCCCATGGATGTCCGTGCCATGCATGGAATTGGTGAAAAAACAGCCCAAAAGCTATACGGCATCGGAGTAAAGACCATAGGGGATCTTGCGAATGGAGAAGAGGTCCAGCTCAAAGCCCTGCTTGGCATAAACGGCAAAAGATTAAAGGACAGGGCAAATGGAGTGGATGAAAGAAAAGTAGATCCTGAAAGCGTCTATGATTTTAAAAGTGTAGGCAATTCGATGACCCTGCCAAAGGATGTTTCAAATCAATCTGAATTGATTTCTGTCTTATTTAAACTATCCCAAAAGGTGAGTCAGCGGCTTAAAGCGAAAGGAATGCTTTGCTACAGTCTATCTGTAATGATCCGCTTTAAAGATCGTAAAACCATTACCAGAAGCTGTACGCTGAATAGTCCGATTGATCATCAGGATGATTTGCTTGCTGCTGCAAAATCCCTGTTTTTGTCTCACTGGGATGGAACATCGATCAGGCTGCTTGGTGTAACAGGTCAGGAATTAGTGGAACGAAGGCAGGCTGTCAAGCAGCTGGATCTTTTTTCGTATGAAGAAGATGCCAGGCATGAACCTGTAGATAAAGTATTGGATGAGATTAAGAAACGGTATGGCACCGGTAAATTAAGCAGGGGAATGATGGTCAAAAAAAATAATCACTTTCCTGCTGCAGAAACGAGTTTCAGTAAAGATTTTCTAAAGGATCATGAATGAAGGCATTTTTTTCGCCTTTAGCTGAAATAGTGTTACAATAGTGATTGATTATTTGGATGCTTGTAAAAGCAATACATCTTGTAATAGAAAGGACGTTAAACATGTCAAAACAACAAATTGGTGTAGTGGGTCTTGCAGTTATGGGGAAAAACCTTGCCTGGAATATTGAAAGCAGAGGATTTTCAGTAGCTGTGTATAACCGTTCATCCTCCAAAGTGGATGATATGATTTCAGAATCCCAAGGAAAACAGATATATGGTACATACAGCCTTGAGGAATTTGTTGAATCACTTGAATCCCCAAGAAAAATTCTGTTAATGGTAAAAGCGGGTGCTGCAACGGATGCTACAATTAACAGCTTGCTGCCTTTGCTTGATCAAGGTGATATTTTAATAGATGGAGGAAACACGTTCTATAAAGATACCATCCGCCGCAATCAGGAATTGAGCGAGCATGGTGTTCATTTTATTGGAACTGGCGTGTCCGGCGGAGAAGAAGGAGCGCTGACCGGTCCATCTATTATGCCTGGCGGTCAAAAAGAAGCATACGATTTAGTGGCTCCTATTTTTGAACAGATTTCAGCTAAAGTAAACGGTGAAGCATGCAGCACATATATTGGACCGGACGGCGCAGGACATTACGTAAAAATGGTTCATAATGGCATAGAATACGCTGATATGCAGCTGATTGCAGAATCTTATTTCCTTATGAAAAATGTTCTGGGTCTTTCCGCAGAAGATCTGCACGAAGTTTTTGCAGATTGGAATAAAGGAGAGCTCGACAGTTATTTAATCGAGATTACTGCGGACATTTTCAGGAAAAAAGATGAAGAAACCGGTAAACCAATGGTCGATGTGATCTTGGATAAAGCAGGTCAAAAAGGAACAGGAAAATGGACAAGCCAAAGCGCTCTTGATCTGGGAACGCCGCTGCCTATTATTACTGAATCTGTTTTTGCCCGTTTTATATCAGCCATAAAAGAAGAGAGGGTTCATGCTAGCAAAGTGCTAAGCGGTCCAGCAGCTGTTGCTCCTCAAAAAGATAAAAAAGAAGTAATTGAAGCGATTCGTCGTGCCCTTTATATGTCTAAAATTGCTTCCTATGCTCAAGGCTTCGCTCAGATGAAAGCAGCATCAGAGGAGTACAACTGGGATCTTAAATTTGGAGATATTGCCATGATTTTCAGAGGTGGCTGCATTATTCGCGCTCAATTCCTTCAAAAAATCAAAGAGGCCTATGACCGTGAACCGGGATTAACTAACTTAATGCTGGATGAATATTTCAAAGAGATTGTTGAATCTTATCAGTCTGCTCTGCGTGAAGTGATTTCCCTTGCCGTTCAAAACGGAGTTCCTGTTCCAGGATTCTCAACGGCATTGGCATACTACGACAGCTACCGCACCGAAACTCTGCCTGCAAACCTGATTCAGGCTCAGCGTGATTACTTTGGTGCCCACACGTATCAGCGAGTAGATAAAGAAGGCACTTTCCACACAGAGTGGATGGAATAAAAAGTTCAGGATCAGACCTCTTTCACAGGAAAGAGGTCTTTTTACAAAGGAGATGTTGATATGACATTTTTGTCAAGAGTGTTCGGTGCCTTTATGGGATATGCCGGAATTATGCATTTTAAAAAACCAAAGATGTTTATGAGAATTGTTCCGCCTTTTCTGCCATTTAAAAAAATGCTTGTGATCGTATCAGGCATTGCAGAAGTTATGATCGGCTTATTACTCGTTATAAACAAAGGATCGAGGATGGCGGGTAAAATGCTGACTTGGCTGCTGCTAGCTGTATGGCCGGCCAACGTCTATATGGCAATTCAAAACAAACCATTGAAAAAGGGACATAAACCTATGCCTCTTCTGCTTTGGATAAGAGTGCTTCTTCAGTGGCCAATGATTCAGTGGGCAAGAAAAATAGGAGAGAAGTAAATTTTGACGTTATTTAAATAAAAATAAGCCTGAGACATATGTCTCAGGCTCTTTGTTTTTCTGCGCTTCAGGCGGGATCTTTTTGCA
This sequence comes from Jeotgalibacillus proteolyticus, assembly GCF_050107735.1. Classification (GTDB taxonomy): domain Bacteria; phylum Bacillota; class Bacilli; order Bacillales; family Jeotgalibacillaceae; genus Jeotgalibacillus; species Jeotgalibacillus proteolyticus_A. Next base: position 146,720 of record NZ_JBNILO010000008.1, on the reverse strand, counting down.
GGTTAGGCACTGAGACTTTCAAGGCCTTTACCTGCATAAGTCTCAAGCAGCTGTCATGTACTGCTGAATTGTGTCCCTTAGTCTTTTAGGGGCTTAAAATGGCTACTTGTTGTCGAGTTCTCCAACAGACCACCATTCATAGCCATCATCTTCAAGTAATTTAAAGCTTTTATCCGGCCCCATAGAACCAGGTGCATAATTAGGGAATGATTCTTCTTTTGTGGACTCCCAGTGATCTGAAATTTTGTCAACAAAACTCCACGATCTCCGCACTTCATCCCAGTGGGTGAAATTCGTGGCATCTCCCATAATACAGTCATAAAGCAGTTTTTCGTAAGCTTCAGGTGTATTGATGCCATCCACGCTGCTGGCTGAGTAACTAAGCTTTACAGGCTTAGTATTTACGCCCTCGCTTGTTTTCTTAGCATTTAAATGCAGCGTTACACCCTCATCTGGCTGAATGTGTATCACAAGCAGATTAGGGTCGAGAGAGTGTTCTTTATTATAGTAAAGATTCATTGGTATGTCCTTAAATTGAACGACAATTTTTGTAGATTTTACAGCCATCCTTTTTCCTGTGCGAATGAAAAATGGCACTCCTGCCCATCTGAAATTGTCAATTAACACTTTACCTGCAACAAAGGTTTCTGTATTGGACAATGAATCCACATTTTCTCCGTCACGGTATCCATCTACCGGTTCATCATTTACTGTGCCTCTGCCATACTGCCCCCGCACGAAATAATCATCTACTTCTTTGCCTTCTACCGGACGCATTGCCCGAAGCACACGAACTTTTTCACTTCTGATTTCATCGGTGCTGAGGCTGATTGGCGGCTCCATGGCAAGAAGGGCAACCATTTGCAGCATGTGATTCTGCACCATATCCCTAAGTGCGCCGCTTGTTTCGTAATATCTGCCTCGCTCCTCCACGCCGAGTGTTTCGGATGATGTAATCTGGATATTTGATATAAATCGGTTATTCCATAACGGTTCAAAGATTGCATTGGCAAATCGGATCACTTCAATATTTTGCACCATTTCCTTGCCAAGATAGTGGTCAATCCGGTAAATCTGCTCTTCAGAAAATGACTGACGGATTTGTTTATTCAGGGCTGATGCTGACGGCAGGTCATGACCAAATGGCTTTTCGATGACCAGGCGGCAGAATCCCTTCGTATCTGTCAGACCGTCCTGCTTTAGATGATCTGTTATGGTGCCGAAAAATTCCGGAGCCATTGCAAGATAAAAAATCCGGTTTCCGTTCAGCGCAAAGGTTTCATCAAGCTGATCTGCGAGTGTTTTTAGTTGTATGTAGGAGTCGGAATCAGAAACATCATGAGACTGATAAAAACTGTGCTCAATAAAGGTTTCAATATGCTCTTTTGAGTGGGAAGAGGCTTCAAGCGATTCCCGCACATGCTCTTTAAAGCGGTCATGCGACCATTCTCTTCTGCCGACGCCAAGCAGTGCGAAGCTGTTAGACAAGCTTCCTTTTAAATACAGCTGATAAAGAGATGGAAACAGTTTTCGTTTCGCAAGGTCGCCTGTTGCACCAAAAATCATAATTAATGTAGGTTGTGTTTTTTCTTGTGTCACGTTCAGGACCTCACTTTTATAGTTATCATACTTCGTTCAGCTAATCAAACTAACTGCAAAAATTACAATATCTAAATTGTATAGATGGAGGCGAGGATATGCAACCGTTTTGCAATGAGCGTAAGCAATTCATAGTCATTTACTAATAATTAACAAAATAATTCATAATAATATTATGTAAACTTACTAATTCTTCACAGAAAAATAAATCTTATGGTATGATATTGCTCGAACGGAGGTGCAGCATGCAATTATTATTTTTAGGAACTGGGGCAGGGGTGCCTGCAAAGCATCGAAATGTATCTGCTATTGCCTTAAAACGGCTGAATAAAAAAGGAGCCATTTGGCTTTTTGACTGCGGGGAAGCGACCCAGCATCAAATTTTACATACAGTGATAAAACCAAGGAGAATTGAAAAAATTTTTATTACACACCTCCATGGCGATCACCTTTTCGGGTTGCCGGGATTTCTTTCCAGCCGGTCCTTTCAGGGTGGCGAAGACCCGCTGACAGTATATGGTCCTAAAGGAATCAAAGCTTTTATCGAAACATCTCTTCAAGTCAGTTCAACTCATCTGAAGTACCAAGTAGAAATAGTTGAAGTGCATGACGGAATGATTATTGAGGATGATGAGACTCAAATAGAAGTGGGAGAACTTGATCATGCAATCCAATCATTCGGCTACCGCATTGCAGAAAAAGACCGGCCTGGGGAGTTGCAGGCAGATCGCTTGATGAAACTTGGTATACATCCAGGACCGATTTATAAAAAGCTGAAAGAAAAACAGATTGTTGAATGGAATGGAATGAAACTGAATGGCTCCGATTTTCTTGGTGAGGATAAAAAGGGGCTTATTATAACTGTTCTTGGAGACACCCGCTTGTGCAATCGTTCGATAGAACTGGCAAAAGATGCGAATCTTTTAGTCCATGAAGCGACGTTTGAACGCTCAAGTGAAAAGATGGCGCATGAATATTATCATTCAACCACTGCCCAGGCAGCCTTTGTTGCTCAAGAAGCTGGTGCTCATGAATTGTGGATTTCCCACATCAGTTCCCGCTATACTGAGGACGACTGCGAAAGGCTGGCAGAAGAAGCAAAAGCCATTTTCCCCAATAGCCATCTTGCTCATGATTTTAGTGAAACCTCCATTGTTACACGTAAAAACACCTGAAGCCGCATAAAAGCAGCTCCAGGTGTTTTATTAGTTGTTCCAGCCTCGTTCATATTGAACCGGCGACTTGATTTCAGTTTTTAGCTCTTTTGCGGCAGTTCTCGGCCAATATGGGTCACGCAGCAGTTCACGTGCAAGAAAAATAAGATCAGCTCTCTCGTTTTGAAGAATTTCTTCTGCTTGAATCCCGCTTGTAATCAGGCCGACAGCCCCAACGGGAATCCCGGCACCCTGACGGATGGTTTCAGCCATTTTCACCTGGTAACCAGGGTACACCTGAATTCTCGCAGGCACCACTGCCCCGGAGCTGACATCGACTAAATCCACACCCTGTTCTTTCATCCACTGTGCATAAGGAATATAATCTTCAGCAGATAAACCGCGATCATCCCAGTCGCTGGCTGAAACACGAACAAGTAATGGACCGGTCCACACCTCTTTAACAGCATCAATAATTTCTCTTAAAAAGCGATATTGATTTTCCTTAGATCCGCCATACTGATCCGTTCTATGGTTGGATAGGGGGGATAAAAATTCATTAATCAAATAACCGTGGGCTGCATGAATTTCGATGATGTCAAATCCAGCTTCAGCCGCTCTTCTTGCGCCTTGTTTAAAAGCTTCCACCGTCTCCTGAATATCCTCAATCGACATTTCAACCGGTGTTTTCATTTGATCGTTAAAAGGAATGCTGCTTGGAGCGATACTGTCTCCGTCAGCCATGGATTTTCTTCCCGCATGAGCAATTTGAATCGCGGTTTTAGAGCCAAGCTCCTTGATAAGAGAAACAAGCTCCTTCAAACCTTCAACATGATCATCGCTCCAGATCCCAAGGTCTTCATTGGAGATTCTCCCCTGCGGCGTAACTGCTGAAGCTTCCAGCATAATCAGTCCGACCTGTCCTGCTGCCCGGCTGCTGTAATGTATTTTATGCCAGTTTTCAACTTTTCCATCCTGATTATGGCTCGAATACATACACATAGGCGCCATGACGATTCGATTTTTTAATGTTACATTTTTGATTGTATAAGGTGAAAATAGAGCGGTTGTCATTTTTATGCCTCCTGCACTGTTTAGAGTTCCTAAGTAGTATACCAAGCAGGCCTGGCAGAACCAAAAGATTAGCTTTTTTTCAGCTGTTTTTTGATTTCCTTAATCGGATAAGTAGTATCTCGCCATTTAATCCCGCCCCTAATCAGTGTTAGAAAAACTGCTCTGCTTATCGCATAGATAAATAAGAGAACGGAAAGCGGAAACATCGCTACTGTCCAGGGTGAAAATAAAGTGAGTTTTTTTGTAATCGCCAGGCTTATAGCGGCTAGTAAAAGGATCGTTAAAATGCTCATCATTCGAACTGGGAGCGCACTGTGGAATAAAGTGATAAAAGGAAGAAATTGTGAAGCAAACACACCTGTGACTGCGGCTGCAGCTAGCAGATAGCTGTAATGTAGACCTGCAAAAGTATTTTTCTCTAAGCCACGGATCGCTTCTTTAAGTGAAGGATACCATTCAACATGAAGGAGCGACAGACCCGTCACCATCCGCTGTTTGAGCCTGTGTCTTTTTACAAGCATCCCCAGCTGTAAATCGTCATCCGGACGCATTCTGATTTTCTGATGACCGCCTAGTTCCTGATACGCTTTCCGGCTCAGCATATTAAAAGCACCAATTCCCATCCCCGTTTTCTTATGATCTTGGTTTGCAGACCATGGACGCTTAAAATAGGAAAAACCGAATAGAAAAAAAGAAATAAATCCTTGTAATACAAAAGTCTTTGCTACCAAATTTGGTGAAATAGTTAAATGATGAAGTGCATTTCTTGAAAAAAAAGCAACTGCCTTCGCAAGCAGGTCCGGTTCATATCGAACATCAGCATCGGTAAAAACCAGCAGATTGCCTGCAGACTTTCTGGCTCCTGTGTGAAGAGCGTAATTTTTGCCAAGCCAGCCCTCAGGGAGTTTTTCAATATGCACGACATGAATTCTGGAATCATGCTGAGCGAGCCTTTCCATTATTCTTCCGGTTGCATCTGTTGACCGGTCATTCACTAAAATCCATTCCACAGGCTGATACGTTTGTTCAAGCTGAGAGCGGATGCTTTTTTCAATGGTATGTTCTTCATTTCTCGCGGCTATGACAAAGCTGACCATTCCTGCTGAAACCGTTGGAGATTCATTTGAGAGGTCCTGCAGCTGTGAAAGCCCCTTAAATGTATCAATCGCAACAAAAAGCCAGAAAAGCGTAATAAGACTTAATAATATAAACATCGCGATTTCTTCCTTTTTAATTAATGGTACCGGAATAAAAGACCGGCTTGCAAATGTAAGTGCTTAATCAGCCTGCTCGAATAAAGTACGCAGCCTTCCTGAATGTTCAGTGGCTTCTTTAATACAGGCTTTAAATGCTTCTTTCACATGATGTTTTTCAAGCTCCCTGATTCCAGCTTCTGTTGTTCCGCCTTCACTTGTAATGGCTTTTCTTAGATGTGATGGGGACTGGTTTGTCATTATCAGCATTTTAGATGCCCCTTCAAGTGTCTGAAGAATAAACGGTTTGGCTTCTTCCGGCGAGAGGCCAAGTTCAACAGCAGCTTGTTCCATTGCTTCGACTACATAATAAATGTAAGCAGGACCGCTTCCGGATAATCCCGTCACAAGATCAAGTCTGCTTTCTTCCACGATTGTCACGGTGCCTACAGCAGAAAAAACAGAAATAGCCAGTCCCTGCTGTCTTGGGGAAACATGATTATTAAAAGCCAGGCCTGTTGCTGATTGCTGAATGGAAGCGGAAGTGTTAGGCATAGCTCTTGCAATTGGTACGGAATAAGTAAGCCGGTCTGAAATAAACTCAATCGATAATCCCGCAAGAACCGAGATAATCAGCTGATCCTGCGTGACATAAGATCGAATACTCTCAAGAGCTGCTTTGGCATCTTTAGGTTTCATTGCCAGTAGAATGACTTCTGCCCCTTTCATCATTTCACCCAGATCGTAGCTGATATTAACCCGGTACAAATCTTTCATTTTCTGAAGACGTGCAAAGTCAGAGCGGTTTGTTACCCAAAGATTAATATCTTTTAAATTTGGTGCTTGAACCATTCCCTGAATCAGTGATTCTGCCATCGAACCGGCTCCGAGAAAAACAACTTTCATGTTTATTCCTCCTTATATTAGTCTTATCCAATGTGCAAATTAAGAGTGTTCCATATGGTTTTATTCTCTGCCTTTCATGTGCATGTTCTTAATTGCATGAAAAATAAAGCCTAAATAAAAGTAATGATCACACTTTTCGAAATGCAAAAAAGCCCATTCATCCCATATAAAAGGACGAAAGAGCTGCTTCCGTGGTACCACCTTAGTTTGCCGGATCTTAAAGATTCGGCACTCTCTAATTCCCGTAACGAGGGAGAACGGACAGGTTTTCCTGTCACTCAAAGGCAGGTTCGATAATGTGATAAACGTCGAAGTTTTTCAGCCTGTGAACTCCGGTCTCTTTCGCTTCAGCATTATCTACTAGTCCTTGTCATTGCATTAGCAGATGATTTGATTATAAGTGATTATGCGCACCATCCATCTTTCTGTCAAGCCTTTTTAGGAAGAAGATGACTTTTCTTAAAATAAGGGATAAACTAGAGAAGAAGTGAATGACTATTCATTTAATTAGGGAGGCACCAGATGACCATTTTTAACCATGAGATTGCTCAGTTAACCATCCCTACTCCGTTTGCTGTAGGAGATGTTCATGTATATGTGTTAAGAGGAGAGTGTATCACTTTAGTCGATACAGGACCCAAGACAAAGGAGGCCTGGGAAGAAGTCCAAAGACAGCTCTCAGAAATTGGTCTTGCTGCTGATGATATTGATCAGATTGTCCTGACGCATCATCATCCTGACCACGCAGGCTTAATCGAGAAGTTTCCGAAGGCAGAAATTATTGGATCCAGGCAGGGAGAAAGGTTTTTAGTTCGCAATGATGATTTTTTTACTCTTCATGATGCTTTTTATAATGAGTTTTTCCGGTCGATGGGGCTCCCCGACTCGTATTTAGTGCTCATTGAAAAAATGAAGGAACCGCTGCTCACACTGGGAAACAGAGGACTTGATAGAGCCGTATCAGAAGGGGACGTGCTGAAAGGTTTACCTAAGTGGAAAATTATTGAGACACCCGGCCATTCACAAGGACATATCTCTTTATATCGAGAAAATGATGGCTTGTTAATTGGAGGGGATGTATTGCTTGCTAAAGTCTCATCCAACCCCTTAATCGAACCTCCATTTACTTCTTTTGAGAAAAGGCCATTCCCTCAGCTGCAATATAATGAATCGCTGAAACGACTTCAAAAGATGAAGCTTTCTGCCGTGCTTCCTGGTCATGGTTCGCTGGTGACAGATGTTGTTTCACTGATTTCTCACAGGCTGAAAAAACAGCATGAACGGGCTATGTATGTGAAAGGGCTGATTCTGCTTAAAGAGTTAACAGCATTTGATATATGCAGGCAATTGTTTCCTTCAGTTTACCGCAGGCAGCTGGGGTTAACACTTTCTGAAACGATGGGTCAAATTGATTATTTAATGGCAATTGGGGAAATAGAAACAGTAGACCGCCGGGGGGATGCGTATCTTTACCGGGCGTTGACAAAAATGAAGGAGCCAGTAAATGAACCGCAAATTGGAAGGTAAAAAGATTATAATCACTGGCGCATCGAGCGGACTTGGAGGTGAAATTGCCAAAAAATGCGCTGAGCAGGGATCCATCCTTTTTTTGGTTGGAAGAAATCAAGAAAGGCTTGAGGCGATTGTACAGGAAACCTCTTTGCTTGGCTCCCCTGAAGTTCAGGCTTATGCTTTGGACCTGAAAGAAACGAAAAACATTCAAACACTGATCGAATCAATTGATCAGCAAGCTGGCGGAATCGATGTATTAATCAATAACGCAGGTTTTGGACTTTTTGAAAAGCTTGAGCAAACCTCAATCGAAATCATACAAGACATGTTTAATGTTAACGTTCTTTCTATGATTGCACTAACTAAATCCATTCTTCCCTTAATGAAACGGGGAAGTGAAGGGCATATCATTAATATTGCTTCTCAGGCAGGTAAACTTGCCACACCTAAATCTAGCATTTATTCTGCCACCAAGTTTGCAGTGATCGGTTTTTCCAACAGTCTTCGAATGGAATTGGCAGATGAAAATATAAGAGTGACAGTTATTAATCCCGGGCCGATCAATACTTCCTTTTTTGATCAGGCAGATTCATCAGGTACATATGCGCAAAGCGTCAAGCGGTGGATGCTTGATCCTGAAAAAGTTGCAGCTAAAACCGTCAGCTCTATTTATACAAATAAGAGGGAAATTAATATGCCGGTATGGATGAATGCCCTGTCTGTCATCCATACCCTGTTTCCTTCTATAGTGGAAACGGTCGGCAAAAAAGGTTTTCATACAAAATAACCATGCTAATTATTCGTCGAGAATTTTTTCAGCACGGACGCAGGATTCAAACTTCCCTTTATGAGACGCATCACAAAAAGGCATATTCCCGGATAGACCGCATCTGCAAAGCGAAAACACTTTTTTTGTTTGATACAGATTTCCTTCTGCATCGATAAGCTCGACATCACCGGTTACTTTTAATGAACCATTGTCCATCACTTTAATTTGCGCTTTTTCCATTGATCAAACCTCCATTTTAGTATCCATTTTCACTTAAATCATGAGGCAAATTAGGTTAAAAAGCAAGTTGCTCTTAAAGTGGCCCAACAGGTGATATACTAAAAAAATAGGAGGGATCGATGATGAAAATTGAAATAACAGAACGAGCTGCTGAAAAGATTCGTGAAAAGATGATAAATAAAAATGGCTTTGTAAAATTAAAATATGATACGGAAGGAACCGGATGTGTGATGAATGGAGTGCCGGTGCTTTGGTATGTGGATGAGGCAGAAGAAGGGGATGTATCGATTGAAACGAATCTCTTTCCGATCCTTGTGGAAAAGCCCAAGATGGTCTTTTACGATAAAGAATTAAAGATTGACTATTCGGAAGGCTCTAAAATGTTTCAGTTAAAGAGTCCTGGTCAGACGATTAACGGCCGAATGGGCTTTAAAAATCAATCATCATTAACTTGAAAATTTGTTTAAAGCATGAAATAAGAACCGTAAATGAAGCCTGATAGAGACAGCCTCTCAGGTTTTTTTACGGTTCAATGTTTTTTATGATGGGATTTTTGCAGAGACAGAAGCTTGAACCTTCCCAAAACCCGCCTCAGACTTAATCTGCCCATCCATCAAGAGAATCTGTTTTTCCTCTCTTACAAGACGTTCCTACAAACCATTCTCGGCCAGAAAATCATCTATACATCTGCTGTATTCTTCTTCATTAGCGACATAGGACTGAGCATGGTCCCCGTTTTCAGCAATAAAAAGCTTTTTAGGGCCTATTTTTATTTCATATAATTGTTCTGTCATATGAGAGGGTATAAATCCGTCATTTTTACTGTGAATAAACAGGACCGGTTTTTTTATGCTGGCAGTGGCTTCTTTAGGAGAAACAGAATGGATGCTGTAGCCGTCTCTGAGCCTGATAAAAAAAGCGGCCAGCGAGATAGCAAGCCTTGGGGAGCCAACCACTTCTCTATCTTTTTGAATCATAAAGGCCAGTTGTTCTCTGAAATCGGAGAAGGGGCAGTCTGCAATATAAAAATCGGCACGGTCTTCTACAGATCCTGCATACAGCAGCGCAGTAGCTGCTCCCATGGACTCGCCATGAATGCCAAAAATAACATCCTCTCCTTCCCGTTGGATTAAAGTGTCTACAACTGCTTTTAAATCAAGCTTTTCATAAAAGCCATAGCTTGTCGTTCTTCCCCCGGACTCACCATGCCGCCTGTGATCGAAAATGATGGCGTTGAACCCTTTGGACAAAAAAAGGTTCATGTATTTAATAGAGTTTACTTTATTTTCAGTTACGCCATGGCAAAAAATTACGTACCTTTTTGAAGGGTGAGGATGGACGATAATAGTTTTAATTTGATAGCCCTGAGGAGATTGAATCCATATTTCTTCTTTAGGGAGAGAATCATACTCCTTTAGAATAAGACGCTTAGCGGAGACCTCACGCTCAAGAATGACAGTATCTTCTTTTATCGCCATATACATGATCCGGTTTGATAAATAGAAGCCAAGACCTGCAGTTAATGCTCCGGCTGCTCCGGCGACTGCACTGCCAATCAATAGTGCCCTCTTTTTCATCCGATCACCTCAAACGCTGTATTTTTATATATGCTGAAAAGGTCACCTTACATATTCAAGTCCCTTTTTCAATTGTACTGCTAATATAATACCCGCTTAGGATGGGTCTGGATACATAAGGCTTTACGATTGAGATTGCTTCTACAAGCACGTCGGGATTAATGCCGGTTTGAATCCCCATATTCTCCAGCATATAGACCACATCCTCTGTAGCTACGTTGCCGCTCGCTCCAGGTGCAAACGGGCAGCCTCCAAGCCCCCCGGCTGAACTGTCAAAACGGTCAATTCCAGCAAGCAGTGATGCATAGATATTGGCCAGGGCCATTTTTTTCGTATCATGAAAGTGAGCAGTCAGCAGCATTTCAGGCAGCCTGCTTTTCAACAGGGAAAAAAGCTCGAAAGCTTCCTTAGGAGTTGCCCTGCCGATGGTATCAGCTACACTAAGCTCATCTGCACCCGCTTCAGCGAATTGACGGCATAGATCCAGTGTGCTCTGTGGCTCAATCCGGCCTTCATAGGGGCAATAAAAAGCGGTGGAGATACAAGCTCTTACAAAAACACCTTTCGTTTTCAAAATTTTTATTTGGGGGATGAGATCTTCCATCGCTTCTTTAGTGGATTTATTTATATTTTTCTGATTAAAGGTAGAACTGACTCCAAGAAAAACGGCGATTGATTTTGCTCCGGAAGATAAAGCAGCCTCAATTCCTTTTTTATTCGGGGCGAGGACAATGGTTCCTTTTTGATTGCCCGCTAGATGCATTATTTCTTTTGAATCCATCATTTGAGGAACCCACTTTGGTGAGACAAAAGAAGTTACCTCCATCTCTTTAAAACCTGCAGACCATAAATGCCGGATAAACGCCAATTTCGTGTCCGTTGGCACAAATTGTGCTTCATTTTGCAGACCATCACGTGGACCCACTTCGATTAAAGTAACAGAGTCAGGCAGCTTCATTGTTTTTCCCCCTTGTTTAATCGGTACTAAATTTATCGTAACAGAAAGTTTTATAGCGAAAAAGAAGGAATTAAAGCGTTTTCATAGAAACTTATATAATGAGATTCTATTTAAGGAGGGTGCTGCATGTCAAGAGAAGCAGTTATTGTAAGTGCAACCAGAACCGCAATCGGAACCTTTAATGGAGCGCTTAAGGAAGTGAGCGCTGTAACACTTGGAGCAATTGTGATTAAAGAAGCGATATCAAGAGCGGGAATTCAGCCAGAACAAGTAAATGAAGTCATCATGGGCAATGTGTTGCAGGCCGGACTGGGGCAAAATCCTGCACGACAGGCAGCAGTTAAGGCTGGACTGCCTAACCATGTTTCTGCTATGACCATCAACAAAGTATGCGGATCCGGTTTGAAATCAGTGCATCTGGCTGCTCAAGCTATTTTTTCAGGTGATGCGGATATTATCGTTGCAGGCGGCATGGAAAATATGAGCAGAGCCCCCTACCTGATCGAGAATGGCAGAGAAGGCTTTAAAATGGGCGATCAAACCATCAAAGACAGTATGATTAAAGACGGCTTGTGGTGTGCTTTTAATGATTATCATATGGGTCAGACAGCTGAAAATTTATGCGACCGATACTCAGTAAGCAGAGATGAGCAAGATGAATTTGCTGCTGCGAGCCAGCAAAAAGCAGCAGATGCGATTCAGAGCGGAAGATTTGAAGATGAGATTACACCTGTCAGCATTCCTCAGAAAAAAGGAGATCCGATTCTTTTTAACGTGGATGAATACCCCCGAAAAGGAACGACAGCAGAATCACTCGGAAAGCTTCGTCCTGCATTTAAAAAGGATGGAACTGTAACAGCCGGAAATTCATCAGGCATTAATGACGGGGCAGCAGCCGTTGTGGTAATGGCAAGAGAAACAGCAGACAGGCTGGGAATTGTTCCGCTTGTAACCATTCAAGCAAATGCAAGCTCTGGAGTAGATCCTGCAGTCATGGGTCTTGGTCCTGTGGAAGCGGTAAACAAAGCTCTGCAAAAAGCCTCTCTATCATTGCAGGATATTGAACTGATCGAAGCAAACGAAGCATTTGCTGCACAGTCATTGGCGGTCGATCGGGAACTTTCATTTAATAAGGAAATTTTAAATGTAAATGGCGGTGCCATCGCTCTCGGACATCCAATCGGAGCAAGCGGAGCGAGGATCTTAGTTACACTGATACACGAAATGATCAAACGTGATGCAAAATCAGGTCTTGCTGCTCTATGTATAGGCGGGGGACAGGGAGTGGCGACTGTTGTATCGAGAGCCGAGTCAAAGGAGGAATCCCATTGAAAACAATCTATGAAACTGCAAGTGAAGCAGCGCTGCATGTAAAAGACGGAGATACCATCATGGTTGGGGGATTTGGTTTGTGCGGAATCCCTGAAAATTTAATTCTCGCTTTGCGTGACAGCGGAGTGAAGGATTTAACAGTGATTTCAAATAATTGCGGTGTAGATGACTGGGGATTAGGCTTATTGCTGCATAATAAGCAAATAAAAAAGATGATCGGCTCTTATGTAGGTGAAAATAAAGAGTTTGAACGGCAGGTTCTTTCAGGAGAGCTTGAGGTTGAACTGGTTCCACAGGGAACGCTTGCTGAAAAAATTCGAGCAGGAGGTGCTGGTATTCCCGCTTTTTATACACCAGCAGGCGTCGGAACACCGGTTGCAGAAGGAAAAGAAACGAGAGAATTTGATGGAAAAGAGTATGTACTCGAAGAGGCATTAGCAGCGGATGTGAGCTTTGTCAGGGCATGGAAAGGAGATCGTATGGGTAATTTAATTTACCGCAAAACCGCGAGAAACTTCAATCCTATGATGGCTGCTGCAGGGAAAATCACTGTAGCTGAAGTAGAAGAGCTTCTAGATAAAGGCGCGTTTGATCCGAATGAAGTACATACCCCGAGTATTTATATCCAATATTTGTTCGAGGGAAATCAGGAAAAGAGAATTGAAAGAAGAACGATTACTAACAAATGAAATAACTTGATTACGAGGGGGCAGCATGTATGGATAAAGCAAAAATCCGGGAGACGATAGCAAAAAGAGCTGAAAAAGAGATTAATGACGGAGACTATGTGAATTTAGGGATTGGCATGCCTACGCTGGTCGCAAATCATTTATCACCCCAAAAAGAGGTTGTACTGCAATCGGAAAACGGACTCCTCGGCATCGGTCGTTATCCAACAGAAGAAGAGGTGGATGCCGATCTTATTAATGCTGGAAAAGAAACTGTGACAGCGGTTAGCGGCGCCTCTTATTTTGACAGTGCCGAATCCTTTGGAATGATACGGGGAGGTCATGTTGATATTGCCATATTAGGTGGAATGGAAGTATCCGAACAAGGGGATCTCGCAAATTGGATGATTCCCGGCAAAATGATTAAAGGAATGGGCGGTGCTATGGATCTCGTTCACGGCGCCAGAAAAATCATTGTAATAATGGATCATGTTAACCGTGAAGGACAGTCGAAAATTTTAAAAACCTGTTCTCTTCCATTGACAGGGAAAAGTGTAGTGGACCGAATCATTACGGAGCGTGCGGTGATAGATGTCACAGAAAACGGATTACGTTTGACGGAAGTTGCAAAGGGTTATACGATTGAAGAAGTTGTGCAGTCCACTGAACCTGAACTGGATGTTTCAGGTGTTATTAAATTAGATGCGTTTTAACAGCAAACACAAATTAGAGGGGGAGCGGAATGAAGCGAAAAGGGAAAGCGAGTGAGCGTGAAGACCGGACTCCAACCCTGAGAGACTCCCTGAATGAGGAAATGCTCTCAAAGCTGAAAGAAACAAAGAAAAATCTTGCCGATCTTGAAGCAGTGAGGGAAGAGGAAAAACAGAAGGAACGAGAAAAAGCACGTCTTCTCAGAGAACAAAACAAGTCATTTGAAGAATTACTGGAAGAAAGTCAGATGAACTGGCAGGATTACAAAAAATAGAAAAAAAGTCCACTTACGAAGGCTTACAGCATCCGTAAGAGGACTTTTTTAATCATGTTACAAACGATGTTCCGTATAGCCTTTATTGTTTGTTATTTCTTTCAGCAGTTCATATTCAGCTTCTGTAAGCGGATCTCCAGCTATTGCTTCAATATTGGATCTTACCTGATCAGGAGAACTGGCTCCTGCTATAATTGATGCCACTAGAGGATTAGCAGCATTGAATTTTAAAGCGACTTCATTCATTGACCGGCTGTCCTTAAATTTTTGATGCAGCGTGTCAAGAGTGTATTCCAACGCTTCATATGTATAATGAAGATATCCATCCTCTTTGATTTTTTCACTGGCTTTAGACAGCAATTTTTCACTCAGCAGCCCCTTTGCCAGCGGTCCTCTTGTTATGGCTGACACAGAATGCTCATTTAAGATCGGGAAAGCCTGTTCCTCAGGACGGCGGTCAAGTAAACTGTATTGCATCATATTTGAAACCATTCCTGATTTTTCAGCATATTCTTTTATCACATTTGGCCGAATAGAGGAAATCCCATATTCTTTTATATATCCTTGCGATTTTAACTGTTCAAATGCCTCAATGGTTTCATCGATTGGATCTTCCAAAGTGCCGCCATGGAGCTGATAAAGATCTATATAATCCACTTCAAGCCTCTTTAAACTGTTTTTCACTTGTTCGGTTATATACTCTTTGGAAGGATCCCATGTCCAGTCATCCCTTCCATCCTCCCAGCGGTTTCCAACTTTTGAGGCGATCACTACCTCGTCCCGGACACCTTTTAACGTTTTTCCTACCAGTTTTTCATTTACCCCGAAATCATAAAGATCGGCGGTATCAAAATATGTAATCCCGCCTTCAAGTGCTGCTTCTATGATAGACTGGGCTTTGTAATCGTCCTTGCCAATCGACATACAGCCAAGCCCTAATATGGAACTTTCAAGCTGGGATGAACCGATTTTCCGTTTCTCCACTTAAACCAACTCCTCAATTTGTCTTATTATAGTATATACTCCTTCTCGTACCGCTTTAAACAAGATTTAAAAAGGGGTGGATAAGGGTAAGGAAGCAAAGGAAGCAAAATGTTATTGAGTTTGTTAAAGCTGTCGCTGTACTTTAATAAGAGCTGATGGTTTCATTAAAAAGATGCGTGAATTAATCAGGAGGGTAAATAATGAAAAAATTTGAAGAAAAAACGATCGAAAAACAAGTGCTTTACGAAGGGAAAATTATAAATCTGCAAGTAGAGAAAGTGGAATTGCCTAATGGCAAGCAATCATCAAGAGAAATTATCAAACATCCTGGTGCAGTTTGTGTAATTGCCGTTACTGATGAAGGAAAGCTGGTCATGGTTGAACAATACAGAAAAGCACTTGAGCGCTCAATACTAGAAATTCCTGCAGGCAAGCTTGAGGAGGGAGAGGAACCTATTATTACTGCAGCAAGGGAGCTTGAAGAAGAAACAGGCTATGGCAGTGAGCAGCTCGTTCACCTGATATCTTTTTATACATCTCCCGGTTTTGCAGATGAACTGGTTCATGTCTTTGTTGCAAAAAATCTTTATAAGATTGAGAATGCAAGAGGTGCAGATGAAGATGAATTTGTGGAACTCGAGGAAATTACACTCGAAGAGGCAGAGCGCTATGTGGCTGAGCAAAGAATATTTGATGCAAAGACAGCCTATGCCGTTCAATATCTTCGCTTACAGCAGACGCTTGAAGAGGCAAAGCGGGCTTAATAGGTACGAAAATGTTATTCATGTTCCCTGAGTACCCATCATACAATGAGGAGAATTTATCCTTCTGGGGGGCATAACATGAAAAAATCCATTGCACGTTCCATACTGAACCATATCCAGCAGAATGCATCCCTTTACATTTTCGTGATGGCACTTTTAGGTGGAGGCGTCGTCACCGGCGCACTGCTCGTCAACCGCCTGCCGGAAGAACAGCTTCAAAAGCTGCTTCTCCCATTTCTTTCTTTCGAGTCAGAAGGCAAGCTTCAGGCACTGTCGCTGCTAAGTGAGCAGGTCCGCGGATATATGCTAATCGATATCGCTCTAATATCCATTATTTGGTGTACTGGTTTTATGCTCATCGGCATCCCGGCAGCCTGGCTGATTGTATTTTTAAAAGGAATGATGTTTGGATTCACTACAGGTTTATTTATTTCAGAGTTCGGGTGGGAAGGTCTGTGGATTGCAGTTGGCGTGGTGCTGCCTCATAACCTGCTGTTGATTCCGGTATATGTAATCATTTGCGTTCATGCAATTAAAATTACTCTCCACTTATGGAGGCGTGTATTGACCAGGCAGTCGTTCTCACCTGCTTTCCGCACAGCCAGCTTAAACTATACTGTTTTATTTGGCTGCCTGCTCGTCTTTGTTTGCATCGGAGGTCTGATAGAAGCTTTTGTACCGCCATATTGGATAAAATGGTTCCATCCAGCGAGTTAAATATAATGATTATTATATAATAATATTTACAATTTCTTTATTGGAATGATTATTGTTTGCAATCATCCCTCCTTTTGATATAATGTTGTTGACAGGCGAGGGAGGGCAAAAAATGGAAAGCAGAATTGACCGAATCAAAAAACAACTGCATTCAGCCAGCTACAAATTGACTCCTCAGCGTGAAGCCACCGTAAGAGTACTTCTTGAAAATGAGGCTGATCACTTAAGTGCTGAAGATGTATACCTCCTCGTAAAGGAAAAAGCACCTGAAATAGGCCTTGCTACCGTTTATCGAACGCTTGAATTGCTGACTGAATTAAAAGTAGTCGATAAAATAAATTTTGGAGACGGCGTATCACGTTACGATCTTAGAAAAGAAGGGGCAGCTCATTTTCATCACCACCTTATTTGTATAGAATGCGGTTCTGTTGATGAAATTCAGGAAGACTTGCTTGAGGACGTAGAAGATATAGTTGAAAGAGACTGGAAGTTTAAAATAAAAGACCACCGCCTTACATTTCATGGGATTTGTTACAGGTGTCAGGAATTGTCTGATGATGACAGATCATCCAATAAAAGCTAAAACCATGCAGAATAGCATGGTTTTTTGCATGTGAATTTTTCTTTCACTTTCCTTTAAAACAGATGACTTTAAAATGAAAGCGTACTACAATAGATTCATAGGAATGAACAGGGGTGGAAGGGATGAAGGATCAGCTTCTTGACTTTATACAGTTCATGATCGTAGAAAAGGGCCTATCTGAAAATACAGTCCAGTCATATGAGAGAGACTTAAAAAACTATCTGAATTACATTGAAAAAGTGGAACAAATTGAGTCAGTTTGTGATGTGAAAAGAACACATATTCTTCAATTCTTCTCTCATCTTAAATCTCAAGGAAAGTCTGCCAAAACGATCGCCAGGCATACTTCTTCTATTCGTTCTTTTCACCATTTTCTTATAAGAAATAGAAGATGTGATGGGGATCCGACTGAACATCTTGACACACCTAAATCAGAAAAAACGCTGC
The DNA here is from genome assembly GCF_050107735.1 of Jeotgalibacillus proteolyticus. Taxonomy (GTDB): domain Bacteria; phylum Bacillota; class Bacilli; order Bacillales; family Jeotgalibacillaceae; genus Jeotgalibacillus; species Jeotgalibacillus proteolyticus_A. Next base: position 129,258 of record NZ_JBNILO010000008.1, on the reverse strand, counting down.
CAAAAGTGCTAAACATTGAAGAAGTGGAACAGCTTTTGCAGGCTGCGGATTTATCAAAAGCAAGCGGGTACCGGGATCGTGCGATGATGGAGGTTTTATACGCCACCGGAATGCGTGTAAGTGAGCTGACTGGCCTGCAGCTTGATGATGTCAATTTGGATATGGGTTTTATTCGCTGTATAGGAAAAGGCAATAAAGAACGTATTATTCCGGTGGGTAAAACAGCGACAGAAATCCTCGAAGTGTACATAAGACAATCCAGAAGCAAGTTTGTCCGTACTTCAACAAACGCTTTATTTCTGAACCAGAAAGGAAATTCGTTAACGAGACAGGGGTTCTGGAAAATTTTAAAGGCTCTTGCTGTGAAAGCGAATATTCAAAAAGAATTAACACCGCATACGTTAAGACACTCCTTCGCGACGCATTTAATTGAAAATGGTGCAGATCTCAGGGCCGTACAGGAAATGCTTGGCCACGCAGATATTTCCACCACTCAAATCTATACCCACGTTTCCACCAGAAGGATTAGGGAAGTGTATGCTAAGTTTCACCCGAGAGCTTAAATCTCGGTGTAATTTAAGTTGTCAGACTTCAGACCATTCTCTTGTTTAAAATGATCAATTAAAGGTAGAATAAAGACGTATAAATGAGGAGGACAAGGACTAATGACAAATAACAGCTATAAAAGAATCCATTTAGTTGTAATGGATTCAGTTGGAATCGGAGAAGCACCTGATGCTATCGAATATCATGATGAAGGCTCAAATACTTTGGGCCACATCGCTGAACATATGAACGGATTACACATGCCGAATATGGCCAAGCTGGGTCTTTCAAACATTGAAGAAATTCAAGGGATTGCAACAGCGGAAAATCCAAAGGCATTTTACACAAAAATGGCAGAGGCATCTGTTGGAAAAGATACGATGACAGGCCATTGGGAACTAATGGGGTTAAATATTAAAACTCCTTTCAAGGTCTATCCTGAAGGATTCCCGGAAGAATTGATTTCACTGCTTGAAGAAAAAACAGGCAGAAAAGTAATTGGAAATAAGCCTGCAAGCGGTACTGCGATCCTGGAAGAGCTGGGAGAAGAACATATGCAAAGCGGGGCTCTAATCGTTTATACTTCTGCAGATCCTGTTCTTCAAATCGCTGCTCATGAAGACATTATTCCCATTGATGAACTCTACCGTATATGTGAAATAGCGAGAGAAATTACGCTGGATGAAAAATTTTTAGTTGGACGAATTATCGCTCGGCCTTTTATAGGGGAGCCTGGACAATTTAAAAGGACCTCAAACCGTCACGATTATGCTCTCAAACCATTTGAGCGAACGGTTATGAATGAATTAAAAGATGAGAATCTTGACGTAATTGCCATTGGCAAAATATCAGATATCTTCAACGGTGAAGGGGTAACTGAATCCATAAGAACCACTGATAATATGGATGGAATGGATAAGTTTATTGACACGTTTGATAAAAAATTTACCGGCCTCAGCTTTTTAAATCTTGTAGACTTTGATGCACTTTATGGTCACAGGCGGGATCCTGCAGGATATGGAAAAGCTCTCGAGGACTTTGATGCGCGGCTGTCGGAGGTCTTTGAAAAAATGACAGAGGACGATCTTCTTATTTTAACTGCAGACCATGGGAACGATCCTGTTCATGAAGGCACAGACCATACTCGTGAATTTGTTCCTTTGCTTGTATACACGACAAGAAAAGAACAGGGAAAAAAGCTTGAGGTCCGCGATACTTTTGCAGATGTCGGAGCCACTATTGCCGATAATTTCAATGTAAAAAAACCTGTCTACGGTAAAAGCTTTTTAACGGACTTAAACTAAAACAAGTGATGAAAAGAGGTACAGCATTATGAGAATGGTAGACCTAATTGAAAAAAAGAGGGACGGCAAGCCGTTGAGCACGGAAGAAATTCAATTCGTTGTAAATGGCTACACAACAGGGGAGATTCCGGATTATCAAGTAAGTGCGCTCCTGATGGCAATTTACTTCCAGGGTATGACTGAACAGGAACGTGCAGATTTAACGCTGTCTATGGTAGAGTCCGGTGATCAGATTGATTTATCCGCCATTGAGGGAATAAAAGTCGACAAGCACTCTACAGGCGGTGTAGGCGACACAACTACACTAATACTTGGTCCTCTTGTTGCAGCAGTGGATGTTCCCGTAGCTAAGATGAGCGGCAGAGGTCTTGGGCATACAGGAGGTACGATTGATAAACTGGAGGCAGTTCCCGGGTTTAACGTGGAATTGACAAGCGATGAGTTTACAAAGCTGGTCAATGAAATTAAAGTCGCCGTAATGGGGCAAAGCGGAAATCTTACGCCTGCCGATAAAAAACTGTATGCACTTCGGGATGTGACAGCGACAGTCAACAGCATTCCGCTTATCGCCTCTTCCATTATGAGCAAGAAAATTGCGGCCGGTGCAGATGCAATTGTTTTAGATGTTAAAACAGGAGCAGGAGCATTCATGAAGGATGAAGAGCAGGCACGCGAACTGGCTCAGGCGATGGTCCGCATCGGAAACAACGTAGGACGCAAAACGATGGCAGTCATTTCAGACATGAGCCAGCCGCTAGGTCTTGCAATCGGAAATGCATTGGAAATTAAAGAAGCAATAGATACATTAAAAGGGGAAGGGCCTGAAGATCTGACTGAGCTTTGTTTAGTGCTCGGCAGTTATATGGTCTACCTGGCAGAAAAAGCATCCTCTTTGCAGGAAGCGCGTGAAAAATTAGAAGAAGCGATTGCGAATGGCAAAGCACTCGAACGCTTTAAGGGATTTTTAGCAGGTCAAGGCGGGGATGCAAGTGTCGTAGACGATCCAGCGAAGCTGCCGCAGGCGGAACATAAAATTGATCTTCCTTCTCAACATAGCGGGACAGTGTATGACATTGTAGCAGACGACGTGGGTACTGCAGCCATGTGGCTTGGAGCAGGAAGAGCTACAAAAGATTCACAGATTGACCTGGCTGTGGGCTTAATGCTTAATAAAAAGGTCGGTGATGAAGTTCAAGCTGGTGAAACACTTGTGACCATTTATGCAAATGATCTTTCACAACTGGAAAAAGTGAAAGAAAAGCTTTTGGAAAGTATTAAAGTATCAAAAGATAAAGTGGATGCTCCCACTTTAATTGTGGGCCAAATTACTGGAGAAGAATAAGAGACCGGGTTAAAGTAAATAAAGATAAAACATATCTTGATTATTCGACTTCAGAACATATATTTCTATAGCAAAGAGCGCCTCATGAATGCAATGGCATTTATGAGGCGCTCTTTTTGTTGTATTCAGGCTGGCGGTATATTTCTGACAAGTAAATGACATGACGAGAGAATAAATTCCGCTCTTTTTCCTTCCTAGGCTCATTATGAAAGAAGAGTAAAAATGTTTTTTTATTGTAAGTTACATCCTTTGCGTATAAAAACGGCTCACAAGGAAAAAATAAACAAAAAGAATTTGAAAGGTGTGAGCTATCATGAAAACCCTGATTCAAACAACTTTATGCATATTGTTAGTATTTTCAATCTTTCCATCTATGAGCACACAGGCGAACGAAGAAACAAAATTACCGCTAGACGAAGTGAAATCAGCGATTTTAATTGACCAGCATACAGGCATGATTGTACTGGATAAAAACAGCAAAGAATCACTTTCTCCTGCGTCCATGACGAAAATTGCCACGATGCTGTTAATTATGGAAGCGATTGACGATAAAAAAATAACATGGGATGACAAAGTTAAAACAAGTGAGTATGCAGCTTCCATGGGTGGATCTCAAATTTTCCTGAAGGCAGGAGAAGAAATGACCGTAAGAGATATGGTGAAGGGAATCGCAGTGGCATCAGCTAATGATGCTTCCGTTGCCATGGCAGAACATCTGGCAGGTTCTGAGAAGGATTTTGTCCGGTTGATGAATGACAAGGTTAGGGAACTTGGTTTAAAAAATACTGTTTTCCACAATCCAACCGGTCTGCCGGCTGATGGCCACGTCAGTTCAGCCTATGATATGGCTCAACTTGCAAAAGAGCTGCTGAAACATGAAGAAATTATTGAATTCACAGGCACCTATGAAGATTACTTGAGAAAAGACAGCGAAGACCCATTTTGGCTTGTGAATACTAACAAACTGGTTCGTTTTTATAAAGGAGCAGATGGCTTAAAAACAGGCTTTACAAAAGAAGCGATGTATTGCTTAACAGCTACTGCACAAAAGAAAGACATGCGTTTTATTGCGGTTGTTTTTGGTGCGCCAACCTCAAAAGCAAGAAATGAGATTGTCAGCTCCATGCTGGACTTTGGTTTTTCCCAGTATAAAAGCAAAACTCTTGCCAAAGAGGGAGATAAAGTCGTAAAAATACGGGTGGAAAAAGGTTCTCCATTTACCATGTCGGGTGTATTGAGTGAACCGTTAAAATGGCTGTCACCTGTTCAGGGTTCGGAACAGCAGGTGAAAAAAAATGTAACGATTGACCGTGAATTAACTGCTCCAGTTAAAAAAGGAGAGAAAATTGGGGAAATGTCCTTAATTGTGGATGGAAAAGAGCTCTCTTCAGTACCGATAGTGGCAGAAAGCGACAGTGTGAAAGCTTCTTGGGGAGAATTGCTTGTCAGATCCATGAATGAAATGGCCAGATAAGGAAAAGCAGTCGAATAAACACTAGTTTCTTCTATTATTGTCACCATGCAGGAATAAAGAAAAACGATCATGAATACTCCCTTTGTATGAAAAAAAGGAGGGAGTCATATGGCTTTTACTGTTCAGGCTGAGATAAAAAAGAATGTGCTTTTGCTTCGTATGCAGGGAGAGCTTGATCACCACGCAACTGAAAAAATCAGAGAAGAATTGCTGAATCTAATGGAAGAGCACGACATAGCTCATCTTGTGCTGAACCTTGAAGAGTTGGAATTTATGGATAGTTCAGGACTCGGTCTTATGCTCGGAAGATACAAGCATCTTCAAAAAAAGAACGGAAGTATGATTATCTGTGCTATTTCAGAACCGGTCAAGCGGCTTTTTGAAATGTCGGGATTATTTCGCATCATGATTATTGAATCCTCTGAAGATCAGGCATTAATGAGATTGGGGGTGGCGTAATGAATAATGAAGCGGTATTTAAATTCCGTTCAATTAGTGAAAATGAAGCGTTTGCGCGCATGGTGGTCGCCTCTTTTATTGCTCCATACGATCCGACTATAGGTGAATTAACAGATTTAAAAACGGTTGTGTCTGAAGCTGTGACGAATGCCATCATCCACGGCTATGATGGGAAAAATGATCAGTGGGTATACATGACACTGATGATGGAAGAGAATGTTTTAACTATTGAGGTAAGAGATGAAGGCATTGGAATGAGTGATATTGAAGAAGCCATGCAGCCTCTTTACACAACCAAACCTGAAATGGAACGATCCGGTATGGGATTTACGATTATGGAGCATTTTATGGATGCGGTTGAAGTGACGTCAGTTTCCTCACAGGGGACAACAATTCGAATGAGCAAACATTTAGCCTCTGTCCAGGCTGAGTGTCATTAGGTGCTCATATGAGTGCGAAAACGACGACGAGCCATGAAACGGTCAGGGAATGGATCCGGTTAAGTCAGGCGGGAGATCAGGAAGCAAGAAGCCGTATGGTCGAGACAAATGTCCGGTTAGTCTGGTCAGTAGTCCAGCGCTTCTTAAACCGGGGGCATGATCCGGATGACTTGTTTCAAATAGGATCAATCGGTTTGCTGAAGGCAGTGGATAAATTTGACCTTAGCTACAGCGTAAAGTTTTCGACCTATGCAGTTCCGATGATTATCGGGGAAATACAACGTTTTTTAAGAGATGACGGGGCAATTAAAGTAAGCCGGTCTGTAAAAGAGCTCGCGATCAAAGTGAGGCGTGCCAGAGAAAAGCTAAGCAGTCAGTATGGCAGACTTCCCACTTTATCAGAGATTGCAGAGGAGCTTGACGTAACTGTAGATGATATCGTGCTGTCACAGGAAGCATCCAAATCTCCTGCATCCATCCATGAGACGGTTTATGAAAATGAAGGGGATCCAATCACGCTTCTCGATCAGATGGCTTCTAAAGATGAAGAGCAGTGGTTTCAGCAGCTCGCGCTGAAAGAAGCGCTGCTGACGCTTGAAAAACGTGACAGAGTGATTATTTTCCTAAGGTATTACAAAGACTATACACAGTCGGAAGTAGCCGAAAAGCTTGGCATTTCGCAAGTGCAGGTATCGAGAATTGAAAAAAGAGTTTTGCAGTCCATCAGAGAATGGATGGATGACGTAAAAGAGGCATGAGAAATCAGAAAGGAGGAAGAGAGCATGTCACAAACTGTGTATATAAGGCTGAGGCGGAAAATTAATATCCAAAAAGGAAAACCGATCTTCGTTAAAGATGTAGCAGACATTCAAGCTCCTCATATTAAAATGGATCGATTCTTAAAAATGAAAGTAGTGGAAACAGATGTTAGTTCGTCTGAAACCTACGTTCTGATCGATCAGCTGGATATGATTGAGCTTATGAGAAAACATATGCCGAGTGCAGAAATTGAGCTTCTCGGGGCCTCTGCTACGCTTGTAGAATTAAGGAATGTTGAAAAAAAAGGCTCTCTTCCTCTTTTTCTTTTTGTTTGGAGTCTGTTATTTGTCGGTGCAGGTCTGACGATTATGTATTTTCATGAAGACGTCAGCATGAAGGAAACACAGATCACAATGGTTCAGATGATGACCGGCAAAAGACTTGAGCATCCGTTATGGTTTCAGATACCCTATTCGTTCGGCCTTGGCATTGGAATGATTTTATTTTTTAATCATATTTTTCAGAAAAAGTTTAATGAAGAACCAAGTCCTCTTGATGTTGAAGTGTATAACTATGAGCAATCGCTGGAAGATTATATTGTAGATCAGGAAAGAAAGAAAGCCGCACAATATGATCATTAATCTTTTCGTGATTTTTGTCGGCCTTGCTTCAGGGCTCGCTGTAGGCGGAGGATTTGTTGCTTTTTTAAGTGTTCTTGGAATTGTTCCGCGGCTTATTCAATTGACAAAAAATAAAAACCATTTAAGGGCCCTTGAATGGGCAGTCATATTAGGTGCCCTGACAGGACTTGCAGGCAGCTTGTATGAAGTAAAGACTCTTTATGGGTTTCTATTTGTCCCATATGTCGGTTTGCTGGCCGGGGCTTTTATTGGAATGCTGGCAGCGGCTTTAACGGAAGTGCTCGACGTCATACCTTTAGTTACAAGAAGGCTTGGCATGGCTGCAAAGCTGCAGTCCATCATGTTTGCGATTGTGTTAGGAAAGGTTTCAGGATCACTATTTTACTGGTTGTTTTTTATTCCATATCATAAAGGAGATTAACTATGCAGTCCCTACCTTTAAAAGCAGGACAATTAGATGAGATATTAACAGCACGAGCTGGATTAGGTGAAAGCTTCGACTTTATGGTAAGAAAGTTTGTTATCTCAGACATACCCGTTCATCTGTACGCAGTCAATGGGTTATGTGAGACAAGATTCATCATGCCGCTGCTGGAAGAAATTGTGGAAATTGACATTCCGAAAAATGACAGGTCTCATCTTTCTTCACTCATACATAATCGCTTAATTCATCAATCGGTTGAAACTGTTGACACAGTTGAGGATTTAATCCGTCAGGTTTTTTCTGGACTTATTGCCATTAAGGTTGAAGGGGACAGGCATGCCTATATTGTGGATGTCCGAAGTTATCCGGGAAGACAGCCGGAAGAACCTGATACTGAAAAAGTAGTACGTGGCTCCCGTGATGGATTTGTTGAAAATATTATTGTAAATACAGCATTGACGAGAAGGCGTATAAGGGATGAAAGAATCCGTTTCGATATGATGGAGGTAGGGCAAAGATCCAAAGCTGATGTGGCGGTAGGCTACATTAAGGACTTGGCGAATCAGGACTTAATCGATGCAATAAAAAAAGAATTAAAAGGCATTGATGTGGACGGCCTGACGATGACAGATAAATCGCTCGAAGAATATATTGTTAAACAGGGATTCAACCCTTATCCATTAGTGAGGTTTACTGAAAGGGCAGATATTGCAGCCACTCATCTGCTAGAAGGACATGTATGTATATATGTTGATACCTCGCCTAGCGTAATGATAACGCCGACTACTTATTTTCACCATGTGCAGCATGCTGAAGAATTCCGCCAGTCTCCTGCTGTAGGTACATTTATAAGATGGATTCGTCTCATGGGAATCATTGCATCCCTGATTCTATTGCCTCTATGGTACCTGCTTGCCATTGACCCTGCTCTCAGACCGGATTCACTGGATTTTCTAGGTATGAAAGAAGATACGAATGTGCCGCTGATTCTTCAGCTTCTAATAGCGGATATAGGAATTGAATTTTTACGAATCGCTGCTATCCATACGCCTACACCGCTGTCAACCGCCATGGGTTTAATTGCTGCCGTTCTGATCGGTCAAATCGCAATCGATGTGGGGTTATTCGTACCAGAGGTCATTTTATACGTAGCGATTGCCGCTATTGGTACATTCGCAACCCCGAGTTATGAGCTGAGTGTTGCGAATAAAATGGTAAGGGTTATGCTGCTGCTGCTGGTTTGGATCTTTCATATAGATGGTCTGGTTGTAGGATTGACTATTTATATATTATACCTTATGAATATAAAATCGTTTTCAACCCCATATCTTTGGCCGCTTGTCCCGTTCAGACCTAAGGCTATGCTTAGAATAATTATGAGGCTTCCTATGACCAGCGCCATGCTGAGACCTATGATTGTCAAAACAAAAGACCGTGTAAGACAAAAGCCTACAGGAGAATGAAATTGATTTATAATGCGTGGTTATGGTACAGTTCAACTATTCAGTAAAGGATATTTTGTCCGGAAAGAAAGGAACTGTATTATGCATTATTATGGCACATCTGGTACAAATGAAAACGGTCACTTAACCATTGGCGGGGTGGATACCATTGAACTTGCAAAAGAGTACGGCACTCCTCTTTATGTATACGATATTGCGCTTATTCGTGAGCGCGCAAAAGGATTTAAACAGACTTTTGACGATTTAGGTGTAACATCCCAGGTGGCTTATGCCAGCAAGGCGTTTTCATCTATTGCAATGATTCAAATTATTGAAGAAGAAGGATTGAGCTTAGACGTAGTTTCAGGCGGGGAGCTTTTCACGGCTATTCAGGCAGGGTTTAATCCGGACCGCATTCATTTTCATGGCAATAATAAAAGTAAAGAAGAAATTGAAATGGCCATTGACTACGGGATTGGTTGTTTTGTTGTGGATAATTTTCTCGAGCTGGAGATGTTAGCGGAAGTCTGCCGATCTAAAAAAGCACAAGCTTCCATCCTGCTGCGCGTAACCCCTGGCATTGAAGCGCATACCCATGATTATATTCTGACAGGGCAGGAAGATTCGAAATTTGGATTTGATCTTCAAAACGGTCAGGCAGAAGAAGCGTTGAAGCTGGCTTTGGAAAAAAGTGAACTGCATGTTCTCGGATTGCACTGCCATATCGGATCGCAAATTTTTGAAACAACAGGCTTTAAAAAAGCAGCGCAGAAAATGATTGAAAAACTTGCTTCCTGGAAAGCAAAGTACAAGTACACCTCTCAAGTGCTTAATTTAGGCGGCGGGTTTGGGATCCGCTACACAAAGGAAGATACTCCGATCGCTCCATCTGAATATGTGCAGGATATAATATCTGAAGTAAAAGCGCTGATGAAGAATGCATCGCTTTCCATGCCTGAGATTTGGATAGAGCCTGGCCGTTCTCTCGTAGGAGATGCAGGTACGACACTTTACACAGTTGGATCATCTAAAATTGTACCGGATATCAGGAAATATTTGGCGGTTGATGGCGGAATGAGTGATAACATAAGACCTGCATTGTACGATGCCAGGTACGAAGCTGTGATTGCAAACCGTCCGGAAGCTGATTATGAAGAAACTGTAGCCATTGCAGGTAAATGCTGTGAATCAGGGGATATGCTGATCTGGGATCTGCCGATTGCTAAGGCACAGCCCGGGGATATTTTAGCTGTTTTCTGTACAGGAGCATACGGATACGCGATGGCAAACAATTACAACCGAATCCCGAGACCAGCAGTGGTGTTTGCAGAAAATGGAAAGGCTTCACTGGTGATTAAAAGGGAATCTTACGCTGATTTAGTTCGGCAGGATCTGCCCCTCTACGCACACAAATAAGCGGCAGTTATTGATTTAGGGACGCTTATGACGTAAGGGAGTGATGAAGTTGAAATCAAAGAATGGCTTGCTGTTTGGAGTATTAGTAGCAGGTGGAATCGTTTGGGGAATTATTTATTGGGCGTTTATCGTTTAGGGGATTTGGGTCTATAGTTGAATTACCTCTCTTTTTTTAGTATGATTAAGTACGGTTGCAGAGGAAGTGCGGATCCCTGCTTGTAATGAATGTATACTATCACGACCACAATGAGGGGTAACTATGCTAATCAGATACAAAAAATCCTTTGAAAAGATTGCCATGGGCTTAATGTCCTTTATGCCAACAGAAAAGGATATTAAACAATTGCAGTTATCGATGAAAATGTATGAAGAAGACAAGGCGAATCGGCTTTTCTTATGGAAAGAAGAAGATATAATCGGCTTAGTCGGCATAAAAGCGGAAGAAGATAAAATTCTTGTTCAGCATATATCAGTCAGTCCTTCCCATCGAAACGAAGGGATTGGCAAAAAGATGATCTCAACGCTGCGGGAAATGCACCCGGACAAGCGGTTTGAAAGTACGGATTACACTGAGCGATTTCTGTCCAAGTGTATGTATGAAGAAACTGAATAATCGGCAAGGCAGCAGAAGCGAAAAAACAGGTCAGCATCTTATTCAGATGCTTACCTGTTTTTTCGTTTGATTAATTCTTTTTCTCTTAACAGAATGACATCCTGCCGATCTCTGAGTCTGTGGCGATCGGTTATCATTTGATTGCTCAGATCACTTTCTTTGCCCCACTGAAACCCTTTTTCAGCACTTCTATGCAGACATATTTGATTTAATTCATGATCCGTAATAGGCAGCTGCAAGCTTGTATAGGGAGTATGAGCTTGAATAGCGGCTTTTAGTTCCTGCAATTGCTCCATAAAATAGCTGCTGTCGACTCCAAACGTCTTGAGTTCTTCATAATGAAGCCTGAATTTCTCAAGTGCTTTATTAATCATTCGACCGGCTCCGGAGAAATTATTTCTTCTCTGATGGTATAGGGCCACAGCCAGCTGGATCCAGCCAACCCAAATCGAATCTCTTCTCATGGGTGTATTTTCTTTCCAATACTCTTCAAGTATTTCATGGCATTCAAAATAGTCCCGATCACCATGGAAATGAACCAGGTAGTCAATATAGGATTGAGGATATTGATAAATCACCCTTACACCTCCAATCTTCCTACCATAGTAGCACATAAGTTCAAGAATCAAAAAGATTTAAGCAAAATACCAAATAGTGATCAGGATCGCTACAGTCATGCCCGCTAGATCTGCCAGTAAACCGATTGTCAGCGCCCGTCCCATCTTCTTAATGCCAACAGCACCAAAATAAACCGTTAATACATAAAGAGTCGTGTCTGTGCTTCCCTGAATGACAGCAGCCGCTCTTGAAATAAAATGTTCCGTCCCGTATGTAGCAGTTAAGTCTGCAACCATGCCAAGTGACGCTGACCCGGATATAGGTCTTATAAACAAAAGAGGAAGTAAATCCGGCGGAATCGAAAGCCAGATTAAAACAGGTGACAGCGCCTGATTCATTGCATCCAAAAATCCCGAAGCCCTTAATATATTGATTGCTACAAGCATCCCCAGTAAAAAAGGAAGAAGTGAAACGGATAGCCGGATGCCTTCTTTGCCTCCTTCAGTAAAGGCTCCGTAAGCATCTGTTTTTTTAATAAGGGCATAAAGCAGGATTCCGCCTACCAAAACCGGGAGAAAAAAGGTGGATATAGCTGCTATGGTATTCATTATCTCCTCCTACGGCTGCGTTTCACTGTGAAAATATAAAATAACCGGTCTAATGTTATCGCAATGACACAGGAAAAGCAGGTTGCTAAAAAAGCGGGTACAACAATGTCCATTGGATCAGGCGCTCCATGCGTCATTCGCAAAGAAATGACAGTTGTGGGAAACAAAGTAAGAGCAGCTGTATTCAGGCATAAAAAAGTAATCATAGATCTCGTTGGCACTGCAGGATCAGGATTATTTGCCTGCAGGGCAGTCATCGCTTTTAACCCGAAAGGTGTAGCTGCATTTCCAAGACCAAAAAAATTAGCTGTCATATTTGACATAATAAATCCGAGAGCAGGATCTTTAGGAGAAAGATCAGGGAAAAGCTTTAATAGAATGGGTCGTGAAAAGGCAGTCAGCTTATCTAATAGTCCGGACTGCTTGGCAATTTCCATCATGCCAAGCCAGAAAGTAAAAACCGCTATAAACCCAATTACCAGCTGAACAGCCTGAGTAGAAGCATCAAACATGGCTGTATTGACCTTTGAGGTTGTGCCATTCACAACACTATAAACAAGACCGACCACGATCATTCCGATCCAAATTAAATTAACCATCAGCTGTCACTGCCAAAAGATCACCTTCTCGAGAAATTTCTCCCAATTTGAAAAAAAGGAGGTGCGTGTTTCCCTTATAAGCTCCTGTTCATGAATGACCTCTTCATCCAGTTTTACGGTTACAACTGGGGGAGAAGTTCTGCTGTAAGGAATTTTCCCTTCAATGGTTACGAGCGGCTTTTCTTTGTCTGACAAAGGATATTCAAAGGGTTCCACAAGCGAGTAAAATTCATTTTTATTTTGACCGGGAAAAGGGGGTAGTGTGTCCGGGTGAAGAATGGCTGTTTTCTTATAATTCGCAAATCCGTATTCAAACAGATTCATGTGATCGTTCCAATCATTTGATGCCCGGATCGTGACAACAATCAGCGTCATGCCATCTCTTTTTGCTGTGGTTACGAGCGTACGTCCAGCCTGTTTAGTAAAACCTGTTTTCCCTCCTGTGGCGTGGGGATACATTCCTGTAATAAGCCGGTGTTTATTATTCCAGACAGGGGAAGGATCAAGGGATTCTGCTTTATGACTTTTAGTGCCGAAGATTTCCGCAAATAAGTCGTCTTTCATTGCCTCCTTTGTTAGCAAAGCCATATCGTAGGATGAGGAATAGTGCTCGTTGTCCAGGTCTAGTCCATGAGGGTTAGTAAAATGAGAGTTCTTCATCCCGATTTTTTTTGCTTCTTCATTCATCAGCTTTGAAAAGTCTTCAATACTTCCACTGATATGTTCTGCAATTGCCACGGCTGAGTCATTTCCTGAGCGAAGAAGCAGTCCATAGACCAGGTCAGAAAGAGAGACTTTTTGCCCTGCCTTAAGATAGAGGCTTGACCCTTCCGTAACAGAAGCTTCGGGACTGATCTTTACTAATGAAGCAGGGTCGCCATGCTTTAAAGCCAAGTGTGCAGTCATGATTTTAGTTATGCTCGCGATCTTTTGCTCCCTGTGTGCATTTTTTTCAAACAGAACCCGTCCGCTTTCTGCTTCTATCAGGATGGCCTGATCAGCTGAAGCAGAAGGAGCAGGGGAAGCGTGTGCATTGAATGAGATGGACGGAAAACAAAAAACGAATATCAGGAGTAATTTGCCAATTTGCTTCACTATTTTCACCATCCAACATTAATGTATAGAATAGCGTATGTGCAAACTTGTCCTTCATGACAAAAAAGAGGCTGTGCCATGATCAGGATAAAGATCAGCAAATAGTATATGCAGCCAGAATTTTATAGACATTAGTGCGCTCTAATAGAACACATTTTTACGTTATGTTGGAAACATGTTCGATAAAATGAAAATAAAAAAGAATGTTTTTAGAACGATGAACAAACATTCAATCATTCTTAAAAACATTCTTCTATTAAGCATTTTACAGTATGAGTATACTTATTCTTTATTCTCTATTGGCTCTTCTCCTAAGCTGTTTTGCAAAGATCTGAAAAATAAATCGGTTTCTTCTTCACCATCTGCACCATCTAAATCCTCTGTCAGCGGGGGGAGCTGCGATAAGTCGTTTAAGCCAAAATAATCTAAAAATTCGTGTGTAGTGCCATACAGAATAGCTCGTCCTGCACCCTCAGCACGGCCGGCATCTTTAATCAGTCCTTTTGAAACGAGTGTCTGCAAAGGTCTGTCCGTTTTTACGCCCCTGATTTCTTCAATGCTGATTCTCGTAATAGGCTGTCTGTAGGCTACGATGGCCAATGTTTCAAGAGCTGCTTGTGACAGGGTGGAAGTTGCCGGACTTTCAACAAGTTTTTTTATGTAAGGTGTCATCTCTCTTTTGGTAGCCAGCTGATAGGTGCCCGCTAATTCTACAAGATGAATGCCTCGGTTTTTTTGATCAGAATAGGACTCTTTTAATGTATTGATCTCGATTTCCGCTTCCTGCATGGAAATATCCAGTACAGCGGACAATTGGGAGATGCTTAACCCTTCATCGCCGGCAGCAAAAAGAAGACTTTCAATGACGGCGTCAAATTTATGGTTGTGCAACTAAGTTCACTCCTTCAAATGCTTCCACTAAAATAGCAGAAAAATTACCTTCCTGTTTAATCGTAATTTCATTTCGTTTCATAAGCTCCAGCACCGCTAAAAAAGAAACAACCATATGCGGTTTCTCTGTGACGGGGAACATTTCATGAAACAATGAAGGTGTTCTGCGGCTTCTTAAATCTGATAAAATTTCTTCCATTCTTTTTTCAATCGATATCTCCTGTCTGGAGATTCTGGCTGACATGGGTTTTTTTAATTTCTTTCTTCTTAATAATTTATTAAAGGCACCCAGCAGATCATGAAGGTCAATCTGCATATCCTCAAGTGTATCTTGTTTTTGTGTTTCAAATTGAGAAAGATCAACCGGAGCTTTCGTGTAGAAGCTTCCTCGTTCCTGTTCTTTTTCCTTTAATTCTGCGGCTGCTTGCTTATATTTTCTGTACTCAATTAATCTTTCCACTAGTTCATCACGAGGATCCTCTTCGTCAAAGGCCTCTTCATCCTGTTCCCATGATTCTTCGTGCTTGGGAAGAAGCATACGGCTTTTAATAGCCAGCAGTGTGGAAGCCATGACAAGATATTCACTCGCAAGATTTAATTCAAGCACCTTCATTGCACGGATATAGAGCATGTATTGTTCAGAAATATCCGCCATCGGGATATCATAAATATCAATTTCAAGTCCCTGAATAAGATGAAGCAATAAGTCCAGTGGACCTTCAAACGCATCTACTTTTACGCTGTATTCCATTTTAACCACCATTTCCTTTAATCATCTTCACTTTAGTATAAAACATCCCAGCGGAGGTTCCAATAGGAGAAAACCTTCAATTAGCCTATATAAATTGACAGAGAGTTTGCTTTTAAGACGTTATGTGCCATAATGCACTAAGGACGACAACAAGTAAAATGAGGTGCACGAATGGAACGTTTACAAAAAGTAATTGCTCACGCGGGAATCGCGTCACGAAGAAAAGCAGAAGACATGATTTCATCTGGAAAAGTTAAAGTCAACGGCAAAGTCATTACTGAACTTGGCACAAGAGTTACTCCTTCGGATGTAATTGAAGTTGAAGGTATAAAAATTGAACGTGAAAATAAAGTTTATTTTCTCTTATATAAACCAACAGGGGTCATTTCAGCTGTAAGTGATGATAAGAATCGAAAAGTAGTTACAGATTTTCTTCCATATGTAGATGAGCGTATTTATCCAGTGGGAAGACTGGACTATGACACATCAGGTCTTTTGCTTCTTACAAACGATGGGGAGTTTGCTAATCTGCTGACTCACCCGAAGTACGAAGTGCATAAAACGTATATTGCACGAGTAAAAGGTCTTGTGTCAAGGGAATCCCTCAGAAAGCTTGAGAAGGGTATAAAGCTTGAGGATGGGATGACAGCACCTGCAAAAGCCAAAGTGGTTTCAGCAGACAAAGCAAAAAACAAAACCATTGTGGAACTAACCATCCATGAAGGGAGAAATCGACAGGTAAGAAGAATGTTTGATGCAATCGGCCACCCTGTGCAAAAGCTGAAGCGGGAGCGATATGCTTTTCTTCATTTAGGCGGACTAAGCACGGGGGATTCTAGAGAATTGACTCCGCACGAAGTTAAGCAGCTGCGTGCTCTGGCAGAAAGCGGCACAAAATAATGAACGGCTGAATCTGCAATCCTTCATCGGGATTGTGGTTTTATCTTGTATTTAGGGTCAATACTGACTATATAAGACTAGTTTTCACAGTTCATTCAAATACTGAACCCTTAAGCTCCTTAAACAAGTGCTATAATGGCTAGGAATCTATCCGAGCTTTGAAATGAACTATGCTGTATCAGGAGGTCTAACATTGAATAAACGCAAAAAGAAACGCCTGCTTATACGGGTGTCCATTTTGTCAGTATTAATTGCAGCAGTTGTTTATACACTGTACTCAACTTTAACAGATGACGAAAAAATGCTGGTAAAGGCAGGAGACGCCGCACCGGACTTTGAACTGACAGATATTAACGGGGAAACTCATCGTCTATCCGATTATAAAGGTCAGGGAGTTTTTCTGAATTTTTGGGGCACTTGGTGTAAACCGTGTGAAAAAGAGATGCCATATATGGAGAATCAGTATCAAAAGTATGAAGATGAAGGGGTTCAGATTCTTGCCGTTAATGTGGGGGAATCAGAATTTCAGGTTGCTAATTTTGTGAATGAGTATAACTTATCATTTCCTGTAGTCCGCGATGCCCAAAAAGATGTTATGGATGCCTATTCAATCGGACCGCTGCCTACAACCCTGCTGGTGAATCCGGATGGTGAGGTAGTGAAGGTGGTTACAGGTGAAATGACAGAGGAAACGATAGCTGAATACATGGAAATGATTAAGCCATAAGGTAAGGGGTCTTACGCATGAATGAAATAACCTGCAAGTGCGGTCATGTGAATCCGGAAGGAACAGAGCTATGCTTATCATGTGGGCGCGCTTTAACAAAAAATGCAGAAAACAAAAAAACAGCAGATGTAATGCGGTATGAAGGCATGGCAAGAAGGTCTCAAACATACAACCTTTCTGTTATAGATAAAATTTGGAATTTTTTCTCATCCGTTAAAGTAGGTGTATGGCTTATTGTCATTACGTTAATTGCCTCTTCACTCGGAACCATTTTCCCGCAGGCACTGTTTATTCCAGATGGAACAGAAAATGTTTACTACGAAGAACGATACGGATTAGCCGGAAAAATCTATTACGTGCTCGGTTTTCACGACTTATACAGTTCATGGTGGTATCTTCTGTTAATAGGAGCAATTGGGACATCTATTATTATTGCTAGTCTTGACCGCGTTATACCTCTTTATAAAGCACTGAAACATCAGCGGATTAACCGCCATGAATCATTTATGAAAAGACAAAGGGTTTTTTCAGACTACTCAACAGAATCGCCTGAAAAATCGATTGCTCAAATAAAAGAACGCCTTCAAAAAAAGCGCTATCGCATTCGTGAAGAAGAAGGCCACCTGCTTGCTGAAAAAGGAAGATTCGCAAGATGGGGTCCGTATATAAATCACATTGGTCTTATTATCTTTTTAATCGGTGGAATGCTGCGTTTTGTTCCCGGAATGTATGTGGATGAAAATATGTGGATCCGCGAAGGTGAAACAGTGGCAATTCCCGGTACAGGGCAGGAATACTTTTTAAAAAGCGACGGATTTACAGTTGAGACATACCAGCAGGGGGAAGATTCTGAGGTATTTAACAATACGATCGAGCGTGAAGGTGCCATTGCAAAAAACTATCAGACTGACGCCCATCTTTATAAAAGAGAAGAAGGCAGTATTGCCGGACAGCAGGGAGAACTGGTTGAAGTTCAGCAGGGAGCCATTCAGGTTAACCAGCCATTTAAGTTTGATCAATTTGCTCTTTATCAGGTTGACTTCCGGCAGGATGAATACTTATCTATGAGTTTTAATATGACAGAGAAAGCTTCAGAGGAATCAGTCGGGTCCTTTACGATACGATTCGATAACCCGGAAAAAGTATATGAATTGGATAATGGCTACAGCGTCGAACTTACTGAGTATTACCCTGACTTTTCGGGGTTTGAAGATGGTGAACCTCAGTCCGTTTCACCGATCCCCAATAACCCCGCTTTTCTGGTCAAATTATATTCACCTGAAAACCCGGATGGAGAAGTAGCGTTTATCGGCATCCAGCGGAACTTGGAACCTCTTGGTGAAAATGACTATGCTTTGGAATTTGCGGGGGTTGAAACAAGAGATGTATCCGGGTTAACCGTTCGGAAAGATTTAACACTTTGGATCTTAGGTCTTGGAGGAGCAGTCTTTATGATCGGAGTTGTCCAGGGCGCTTATTGGAACCATAGAAGATTGTGGCTGAAAAAGACGGCTGATGGAAGACTTTTAGCTGCAGGCCATACGAACAAAAACTGGTTTGGGTTCCGGAAAGATCTCGAATTTGCATTTGAAGCTACCGGTTTAGAAAAGCCGAAAGACCACCAGGAAGAAAACCTGAATAAAAAAGAATCCGCTGACGCAAAGGAGGAAAATAACCGTGACTCAACTAGTTAGTATTAGCAGTACCTTGCTTTACGCAGCGTTCGTGCTGTATTTAATCGCTACTGTTTTTTTCGCTGGTTCGATTAAATCAAAAAAGCATACAAACCAGACGGGGAAAAATAAATGGGCATCCATTGCCATTATTATTACCATTACGGGATTCATTTCACAGCTCGGCTATTTTATTACAAGATGGATTGCAGCCGGACATGCCCCTGTAAGTAATTTATTTGAATTTATCACATTTTTCGGCATGATGCTTGTTGCAGCTTTCATCATCATTTATTTCATTTACCGCACCCATGTTTTAGGGGTTTTTGCTCTGCCAATTGCGCTTCTCGTTATAGCGTATTCGAGCATGTTTCCACGGGATGTGTCTCCGCTGATCCCCGCACTGCAGAGTGACTGGCTGGCTATACATGTTTCTACAGTCGCTGCGGGTGAAGCGATTCTTGCTGTGAGTTTTGTGGCCGGGTTAATTTATCTTTTAAAAGATGTGGATTTAACCAGAAGAGGAAAACAAAGATTTTGGCTGGAGGCCGTTCTATTCAGCTTAGTGATAGTGGTTGGGTTTATTGTGTCAACGACTGCAGGATCTCTTGCAGGTTATGAAACAGAATTCTCTTATATAAATCCAGAAGAGCAAACGGAAACAGCTCAGTTTGCTCTCCCTGCTCTTGTAGTTCCGCATCAGGCGGAGCTGCTGACAGAAGGGCAGTTTGCCACTTCGCTCGAAATGCCGGCTATTGTCAATGCAAGCAGACTGAATACAGTGTTATGGTCCATTCTTACAGGTACAGCTCTTTACGTAATACTGCGGTTAGTAACAAGAAAAAGTATTTCAGCGTTGCTTCAGCCGCTTGTTAAACGTGTAAACTTAAATCTGATGGACGAAATAGGCTACCGTTCAATTCTTATTGGATTTCCTGTATTTACGTTAGGCGGTCTTGTGTTCGCTATGATTTGGGCGCAAATTGCCTGGACACGATTCTGGGGCTGGGACCCCAAAGAGGTATGGGCATTAATTACCTGGCTTTTTTACGCCGCATTCCTTCATTTAAGATTATCAAAGGGCTGGGAAGGAAACCGTTCTGCTTGGCTTGCTGTTATAGGATTTGCTATTATTATGTTTAATCTGGTCGCAGTTAATTTAATCATTGCCGGTTTGCATTCCTACGCGTAAAACATATAAGGCTGTTGCAAAACTAAAAAAGATTGAAGAATAAAGATGTATTTTTGAATAGAAAGAGGAGAGCGGAACGGAAGGTGGCGACTCCAGCAGGATTTGACGGCAAGCTGAGACTTACAGGGCATAGCTCTGGAAAGGCTCAGCGCCGTCCCTGCGGAAAGCGTCCGCCTGAAGCGCAGCGAACCGGTTAAAGAGCTTGAGACACATTTGTCCCAAGCTCTCTATTTAAATGACCGGACAACGTCATAAGGAGGCAACAAAATGAGTGAAATGGGCCATATTCTAGTTGTGGATGATGAGGAAAGAATCAGACGCCTTTTAAAAATGTATCTTGAGCGCGAGGGCTATTCAATCGTTGAAGCAGAAGACGGGGACCAGGCACTTTCTCTTGCCCTTGAAGAAAACTTTGATTGCATTTTACTTGATTTAATGATGCCCGGTAAAGATGGCATCCAGGTATGCAGCGAATTAAGAGAAGTGAAAGCGACACCAGTGATTATGCTGACAGCCAAGGGAGAAGAGGGAAACCGGGTGCAGGGGTTTGAGGTTGGAACAGACGACTATATTGTTAAACCATTCAGCCCAAGGGAAGTAGTGCTCAGAGTGAAAGCTTTGCTTCGCAGATCTTCTACTACAAACTATCTTCAAACAGATACAAAAGCGAAAGATATGATTGCCTACCCGCATCTCGTCATCGATAATGATGCACATCGCGTCACAGCTGACGGACATGAAGTAACCCTTACGCCAAAAGAGTATGAGTTATTGTTGTTTCTTGCGAAAAGTCCCGACAAAGTATATGACAGAGAGCAATTGTTGAAAGAAGTATGGCACTATGAATTTTTTGGCGATTTGAGAACGGTGGATACCCATGTTAAGCGTTTGCGTGAAAAATTAAACAGGGTGTCTGAACAAGCCGGAAAAATGATTGTTACTGTGTGGGGAGTAGGATATAAATTCGAGGTACTTGATGAATGAGAATATGGAGAAGTGTGGTTGGCAAGCTATGGATGACAATTCTATTGCTTGTCTGCTTTGTCCTGTTCATTTTAACTATACTGCTGCTTGAATTCTTTCAAAATTACCATGTGGAAGAAGTTGAGCAGTCATTGCAGTTTGAAGCTCAGAAAATATCCAGGATTTTAGAAGACCACAGTGATATGGATCTCAGCCTTCAAATTATCTCTGAGATTGTAGATGAGCCTGTTTATGCGCTGGTCACAATCGATAATGTTGGTACATTTGCTTCAGGTGGGAATACGGAATATCAGCAGGACGTTAGAGAGCTTATTGAAGAAAACAGGGTGTTTGCTGCTGTAACCGAGCAGCAGAAGTCTGTTCAGCAGGAGCTTTCAGTGGAGTCAGATACATCTACAAACCGGTATGATAACGTTATTATTACAGGTGTACCATTTACATTTACAGATGGAAGCACCGGGGCTGTTTACGTTTACCAATCGTTAGAAGCCATTCAGCAGACTACTGAGCAAACGACAAGAATCATTGTTCTTGCTGCAGGTATTGCTATAATTCTTACAACTATTTTCGCCTTTTTTCTTTCCACCAGAATTACCGCTCCCCTGAGAAGAATGCGGGAAGGAGCATTTGAAGTAGCAAGAGGTAAATTTGATACAAAGGTTCCCATTCTTACTCAGGATGAAATCGGAGAGCTTGCCACTGCTTTTAATCAAATGGGCAGACAGCTTAAGCATCATCTGGATGCATTGAGTCAGGAAAAAGAGCAGCTCTCGAGTATATTGAGTTCAATGGCAGATGGAGTCATTACGTTTAACAGGGATGGTACTATTTTAATTTCTAACCCGCCAGCTGACCGCTTTCTTCAATATTGGTATCAAGAGCAGGAATCAGGCAGAAATGAAGCTCTTCCTCCACAGCTCCAGGACCTTCTTGAGCGGGTAATGGAGACGGATGAAGAACAGGTGGGCGAAGTGTCTATTTTAGGAAGAACATTTGTGACGATTCTCAGCCCTCTCTACAGCGGAAATGCCGTTCGCGGCGCGGTAGCGGTTATACGGGATATGACAGAAGAAAGAGGGCTTGAGAAGCTGCGTAAAGATTTTATTGCAAATGTATCTCATGAGCTCCGGACCCCTATTTCAATGCTCCAGGGATACAGCGAAGCCATCGTGGACGATATTCCTCAGTCAGATGAAGAGAGGAAGGAAATCGCTCGAATTATTTACGATGAATCTCTGAGAATGGGACGTCTCGTAAATGAACTTCTTGATCTTGCCAGAATTGAAGCAGGTCATATTACCTTGCGTTATGAGACACTACCCGTGCTCCCTTTTATGGAGAGAATTATTAATAAATTTAATGTGGTATCAAAAGAAAAAGATATCAGGCTTACGATCAGCTCTGAACTTTCCAGCGAAGAGGAATGGAATTTTGACCCGGATCGAATGGAGCAGGTACTAACGAATCTTTTAGACAATGCACTTCGTCACACACATGATGGTGGACTGATTCAGCTTGCTTTATCCACTGATGCGCGGAGTTTAACCATTGAAGTAAGCGACTCTGGTATCGGAATTCCGGAAGAAGATCTGCCTTATATCTTTGAACGATTTTACAAAGCCGATAAGGCAAGGACGCGTGGACGTGCGGGTACAGGTCTTGGTCTTGCCATTGTAAAAAATCTGATTGAAGCACATAATGGTTCAATCGAAGTAGAAAGCAATGTAAATCAGGGTACAACGTTCAGATTTCGTTTACCTTACAAACAGCTGTAAAAAAAGAAAAAATTAGATTCAATAGCAAGATAGTAAGGAGAAAAATCCTTTGCGGCCTGGAAACAGCAAGCAAAGGATTTTTTCTTTCAGATCAACCCATCTTTCTTAAAAGCTCCCCAAGCAATATAAGATAGGTATTTTGGCAGGCTTTCCAACCTTTTAATGCAATCACCTAGCTTTCATTCACCGACTGGCAGTCTGTCCCCATTCATCTGTTTAATCGTTTGCACTTATAGTACACTAGATGTGAAACTTTTTTATTGTTCATACGACTAATGAATTGAACGGGGAGGAGACTGATATGGACTCCGTTTTTAAACGATTATATACGGATTATCATCAGGATGTTTTTCAATTCTTAATCTATCTTGTGAAAAATAGAGATATAGCAGAAGATCTTATGCAGGAGGTCTTTATACGTGTAATGAAATCCTATGAAGGGTTTCAGGGGAAGAGTTCTGAAAAAACCTGGCTGTTTTCCATTGCAAAAAACGTAGCCATAGATCATTTCAGAAAGCAGTCGACCATAAGAAAAAGGATCATGAGCAGTTTTGACGCGTCTAAAAAAGAGCAAGCTGCTGATTCCCTCTTACCATCTGAGATAGCTGAATTAAATGAAAGTATGAGAGAGTTGTATGCGTGTCTGGATCAATGCACGACCGATCAGAGGATGGTGGTCATTATGCGGTATATTCAAGAGTTGAGTATAGCTGAAACGGCACAGATTTTAGGATGGACAGAAGGAAAAGTGAAGACTACACAACATCGTGCGATAAAAAGCTTGAGAGATAAAATGTCTAAAAGAGAGGGGGAAGAAGGCAGTGAGCGGTTCAAAGTGGAATGAGAAGGAAATTGAAAAGATGCTGAATAAAATGCCTGTTATTAAAAGCAGTCAATCTGCCCAAGCAATGTACGAAAATATCAAAATAAACGAACGCAAGAAGGATAAAAAAAGAACACCCCTGATTCCCGTTGCAGCCAGTTTAGCTGCTGTACTGCTTCTCCTTCTTTTAATTCCTCCGTTTTTTGACAGCAGTGACCAGTATAACCTTTCTTCTGGCAATGAAGGGTCTGATTCTGCCGCTGATCGTTACGATGAGGAACAGGCAGAAAATTTTTCAGCGAACTCGATTGAAGAAGATCAAGAGGAACTTAATCTAGATGAAAGGGCAGCACAAGAACCTGAAGACCATACTAGCACTCAGGACCGGGAAGAAGACTTTTCAGAAGAAGATTCCAGCGGCAGCGGTGATTTTAAAGCTGATTCTTATACAGAGCCCAAAAGTGAGGAAGAGCAGTCAGAGGAAAATCAAGATGCAGCGGTTCAAACTCCCGCTGAAGAAGATCCTTCTCAAAGAACTTCGTTATTTCCTGCCGAAGCGGCCGGGCACACTTATTTAAAAACAGCTTTGGTAACGGAGGAAGGGTACGTCATCCCTTTCACTTTTCTCCTGCCGGATAAAGTAAATGAAGACAATGCTGTTAACTTGTATAACAGATGGGCAAATGAAATTGATGAAGAAGGAATGGGTTTTATTAATTACCATCCTGTAGCAAATCATTTGACAGAAACAGAGCAAAACGGCATCAATGGTGTAATCGATTCGAACATACAGAATTCTTTTTCTCCCGATTTAACGGAACAAGTGTTGTCGCAGACGTTTGGAAGCGAAAACTACACTGGATTTACTTTTGTTAATGAAGAGGGTGATAAGATCAATTTTGATGAGGAAGTGGAACAGGAAATTCCGTTGAATAATGACAATAAAGGTTATTATTTATTCAAAGATGAGCGTAATTCCCAAATTTATTTCGTTCAATCTGAAAAATCATTTGAGACAATTGAAGACGCTTTTATGGAAATGCAGCAAGACAATCCTAATAAAGATTTTAAGAAAGCTCTACCTGAAGATCTGACAATAGAAACGGCACATGAAAACGACTCGTTAACCGTAACTCCAAGTGAACAAATTAATGAATATTCAGTTGAAGAGAAGAATCGTTTTATAGAAGCAGTCCTCCTGACGGCTGAATCATTTGGGGTTCAAGAGGTACTGTTTGAAAATATAACAGACAGGGACGATCTTGGATTTGATCTTGAAAAACCACTCACAGTTCCAGTTGGCCCCAATAAGTACATGATCAAATAAAAAACTGCATCTAATAAAAAACTGCGAAAACCCATGGTTTTCGCAGTTTTTTACGATCTATTCGAACTTAAGCGCATCTCCATTAAATGGCTCATCGGCAACTTTAATGGAATCAGTAGGACAACCTTCAAAAGCATCCAGCATGTCGTCAAATAAAACGTCCGGGACTTCCACGGTACCCTCATTGTCATCGAGTGTGACAAAAGCGATCCCTTCATCATCATAATCATAAATATCTGGAGCGGCAGCCCCACATGCGCCGCAGGCTATGCATGTATCTTTGTCAACAATTGTATATTTCGCCAATTAAATTCCCTCCTAATTCAGTAAATCCTCTGAAAACAAGAAAAAAGTATCATGTATCATTCTAAACATGTCATTGGAGATTTTCAATAGAAAGATGTTTAATCTTAGATGGAAATCACCTTTATACGTAAATTTTACCCGATTCGACAAAAAGAAAACGGACAATGATCGACAAAAACATGGTAAAATGAAGCAATGACTTCTTGAAAGGAGAGCTTTTATGACGTATCTGGATGCGATCTTACTAGTCGGTTTTCGATTGTTCAATGGGGATCGAAGCCGCTCTGCAATTTTTCATTTGGTATCCGGAAAAAAAACCTCTCAAACGATTCAAGACGCTCATTTATATGGAGCGCAGGATTTTTTTCAACTTTTCCCGGGCATAACCAGAGAAGCGTTTGATGACAGCTGTTCACAGTTGGCGCAGAGAAACTATTTAATACAACTGGATGAACAAAGATGGAATGTTTCAAAAGAAGGGGATAAAGCGCTTATAAACTATTTTAATTTTCATCGTTTTCCTATTTATTTAAAAGGCTGGCTGTATCATGATCGTGCAGCGGTTTTCTGGAAGAGGCTCCTGCTTCTCACGCAGTCCCTGTCTAATTATGCTTACAGGGAAAATCGTTTCTATCCTGTTCAGCGTGATCCGGACGTTCAGCATTGGGTTAAATCGATGTTTTTAAAATGGGGAAACGATCGAATTGATTATACTAAAAGATTGCTTTCAGAACTTACAGACTTATGTTCGGATAAGAAATTCCCAGACCATCCTGATTTTATCATTCAGCAGATGACTGGTTATCAGCTAATTGGAATGACTTCGAACCAGCTGGCTGACTATTTCTCCATTGATGATTGGGAAGTACATATTCGTTTTTTAAACAGTCTTCATTTTATTTTTAGTGAAATCCAGAATCAGAATAAATATCCCATTCTTTACTCGATGCAGGACGATATTACACAAAAGGAATTTGTTCTGACCGTTTCCACGGAAAAAACGATGACGTACATTAACCAGGCGTATTCAGTGGAACAAATTGCGCAAATTCGTAATCTAAAGAACAGCACAATAGAAGATCATATAATTGAAATTGCCTTAATGATTCAATCTTTTTCTATAGACCGTTATGTACAGCGAAGGATGCAGGATGAAATTTGGCAGGCAGCTTCTCAGCTGAACCATAAAAGGATGAAAGAAATTAAAGAAATGGTGCCCGACGCAAGCTTTTTTCAAATCAGGCTGGTTCTTGTATCAAAAGGAAGGATGGACAGCGAATGGAAGAAACCTTATATAAACACTTTGGGTTCAGGTCTTTCAGAGATGGTCAAAAAGAAATAATCGAGAGCATAATGGCAGGAAAGGATACAGTAGCTATGCTGCCGACAGGCTCAGGTAAATCTTTGTGCTATCAATTTCCTTCTTATCTTTCACAATCACAGGTCCTCATCGTTTCCCCTTTACTTTCCCTCATGCAGGATCAGGTTGAGCAGATTAAATACAGAGGGGAAAAAAATGTAATCGCGCTTAATTCATTTTTAGCTTTTAAAGAAAGAAAACGGGCGCTGAAAAATCTCCGTTCTTACAGATTCATTTTTATATCACCAGAGATGTTGAATATTGCCGAAATTACAGAAGCGTTATCTTCCTGCAGCATTAAATTATTTGTAGTGGATGAGGCTCACTGCATTTCTCAATGGGGACCTGATTTCAGACCTGATTACCTCACTCTTGGGAAAATAAAAGAAGAATTAGGCAGTCCGGTTACACTCGCTTTAACCGCAACCGCTACAGTCAAGATCCGGGCTGACATCTGTCAAACCTTAAAAATGGATAACCCTGATGAATGGGTTTATTCAGTCAATCGCCCCAATATTGCGTTGAAGGTTGAGCAGCTTTCAACTTTTAAGGAAAAGGTTCTAAAATTAAAGGACTATATAGAATCTCTTGCTTCACCGGGTATTGTGTATTTTTCAAGTAAAAAATTAGCGGATGAACTTTCCGAAGAGCTGAATCAAACCACCACTAAAAAAATTTCAAGCTACCATGCAGGACTTGAGCAGGATCAGCGAATTCTTATCCAGCAGCAATTTATCACAGATCAGCTGGACTGGATTTTTGCTACAAGTGCCTTTGGAATGGGCGTTAACAAAGAGAATATCCGGACGGTCATCCATTTTCACATGCCCTCGAGCATGGAAGCGTTCGTTCAGGAAATTGGCAGAGCCGGCCGCGACGGTAATAAAAGTTTGTCAATCCTGTTATACTTATCTAAGGATGAACAAATTACGACAAATTTACTGGAACTTGAAAGACCTTCCATACGTCAAATAGGCGAGTTTGAAAAAATGTTTACTACAGCCTCTGATTTCAAGAAGATTGAAGAACAAGTAGGCTTATCAGAAATTCAAAACAGAGTTCTACATTATTACGCTAAAAATGACAGCATGAGAAATAATTGGGTTAATCGTGTTGATCAGCAGATTTCAACTCGGATTTTAGAAAAAAAAAGCAAAATGATTCAAATGACTGAATATGTGACTGCAGATGCCTGCAGGAGACATAAGATTACCCAGTGTTTTGATGAAGAGCAGCCTGCTCCTCAGCTGCTTTGCTGTGATCAATGCGGTTTGCCGCTTGATCCATTTAAAAGAAAATCGGAATCTTTGAATACGTATTTAACCTGGCAGGAGAGGCTGTCAACAATCTTTAAGGAGAGTGAAAATGTCCGGTCAACAAAAAACTCTTGATCGTATTACGCACAAGCAGCTGCTGAACTCAGTTGTAGGAACTCAGCTTTTCTTTTTAACAGCTGCATTTTTACTCGGAACCTTTTTATTTAAAATGGATCACATCTTTACCGGGATAGGAGCCCTTTCACCTTCTATCATTCTGATTGGTCTTGCAGCAGGCCTGATTATTGTTTTCATCGACATCTGGCTGATGAAACTCCTTCCCCGAAGGTATTATGACGATGGGGGAATCAATGAAAAATTGTTTTCAAATGCGAGCATTGCTCAGCTTCTTTGGCTGGCAATGATTGTCGCGCTGTCAGAAGAACTGCTGTTTCGCGGAATTATTCAAACCAACACGAATTGGTTTTTTGCCAGTGTCCTTTTTGCCATTGTTCATTTTCGTTACTTAAATCATTGGTACCTCACCCTCAATATAGTGATTCTCAGTTTCATCATTGGGGGAATATATGAGTGGACTAATAATATATGGTCAACCATCTGTCTTCATTTTATTGTCAATTTACTATTAGGATTGTATATTCAGCAATCCGCAAAACATAAAAAAAGAAAAGAAGGGGAATTACATGAAACGAGATCCTTATCGTGATCAGGCAAATAAAACACGACAGGAAATTAGCGCAGTGGATCAACATAATCAATCGGAAATAGACGGGGGAGCTGAGACATCCAGGCTGTCACTGCATGGAAAAAAAAGAGAAGAAAAAGCTGCACAAAAAAAACCTTTTCCGCTTATTAGGGTGCTTGTTGGCTTGTTCGTACTTCTTCCCGTTACCGTTGCGATAGTATCTTTAATATTGAATAATTCGGAAAGTGGAATGACTAATGCGACAATGGACCGGGATAACACGGTTCAAGTTGAGCGGGCTCAAGGCACTGGGGAAAACCAGAACGCTCAGACTGAGGACCCTTCTCCATCATCTGCATCTGCTGCGGAGGATGAAGAAGAGGAAGAAGCTGATGAAACACCTGCGAGTGCGGAAACACCTGAGGAAAGTATAGAAGGTGAAAACAATGCAGCCCAGGCAGATGAAGCAGATGATGATTCCAGTGAAACGGCAGAAACAGTTCAGGAGACTCAAGAAGAACCTGAAGAAGAACCAGCAGTAGAACAAGAGGAGCCTGCTGCTGAAACGGAAGAGGAAACGACATCTTCTGCTACCCACACAGTTCAGTCAAGCGAAACGTTGTACCGGATTTCCGTTAATTATTTTGGAAACGGGGACTGGGTTGAAAAAATCAAAGAAATAAATGGACTCAGCAGCAACGAAATTTCAGAAGGACAGGTGCTGAAAATTCCTGCTCAATAATCTATTTAGGGAATCTATGATAAAAAGAAGGACTTAATCGTATTTAAAGCGAAGAAAGTACTATAAATTAAAAGAGGTGAAGTCAATGTTTGTTAAAAGTGCAATGGTGCCTGCAACTAAATGCTACACAGTTCAATCAACTGACTCGATTGAAAAAGTAATAACGCTTCTAGAAGAGCACGGGATTGACGGAGTCCCGGTTTTAAACGGATCTCAATACGAGGGCATAGCCACTAGATATCATATTTATAAGGCATTTTTTGAATCCGGAAGAGCCAGGCAGGAATTTAATACTTCTTTTACTGCACTGGATGTAGCAACACATCAGGATACATATTTAAAAGGGGACGAAATCTTTGAGACCACTCTATTTGAATTAAACGACTTTCCTTTATTATCCGTTGTAGACGAAGCAGGTGATTTTAAAGGAATTGTTACACGTTATGATGTTTTTAACCAGTTTCGGAGTGCTTTTGGAATGCACAGAAAAGGGATCAGGATTGCGTTTACTTCTGTTGAAACGGAGGGCAGGATCTCACGTCTGGCAGATATCATCCAGCAGTTCCACGAATCCGTCATTTCTCTGGTCACGTTCGATGAAACGGATAAGCTTGTGAGAAGAATTGTATTAAAAATCGAAAAAAAGGATAATATAGATCGTTTCCTGAAAAAATTAGAGAAATCCGGCTTCAGAATTTTAGATATTAAAGAAGACTAAAAACTTGAACTAGCTTTGTAATCGTTTGTTCCGTTATGTTTACAGCAGAGGAGGGCAGCTTGAGACCTTGCCGGGCAAGTCCCTAAGAAATCTCAGCTTCCGTTCCTGCAGAAAAGTATTCGCTTAAAATCAAAGAAACGGCCCAGGAGCCTGAGACACTATGTCCCAGGCTTCTATTATGTGCAGCTTTATGAAGTTGAAAGGCCGGATTTTCAGAAAAATGCAATTTGCTATCTAAGCCTCCTCATCTTATCGAGCAGCAGGCTTTTTTAGAATGGAGGAATTTTTTGTTGAAGTATATGGCAGCGACCCTTCTGTCCTTCCTGTTACTGGCTGGATGGATGGTAAAAAGAGCATTTGAAAATAATGTTACCTATATAAACATTCCATTAAAAACCTATACGTCCGAAAAAGACTTTTCGATTTTCTTTATTTCTGATATTCATCGCAGAATACTGGATATTAATTGGATAAAAACAATTCCCTCAGCCGACGCAGTCATCATAGGCGGAGATTTAATTGAAAAAGGAGTTCCTTTTTCAAGAGTGGAGAAAAACATTCAACTTTTATCAAAGCTTGGACCAGTTTATTTTGTATACGGCAATAATGATGAGGAAGTTGATTTGAAAAAGCTTAATAAGTTATTAAGGGAAAATGATGTAACGATCCTTGACAATAAAGCAGTAAAGCTGCAAATTGAAAACGATCATATCCTTTGGATTGCGGGAGTTGGTGATATCAGTTATCAAAAAGACGATGTCCAAAAAGCTCTGCAAATGGTTCATTCATCATATCCTGTTGTTTTAGTAAGTCATGAACCAGTCATCATTCATAAGCTGGCAAATATAAACAAAAAAGTTGATTTAATTCTAAGCGGTCATACGCATGGAGGACAAATACGCTTTTTTGGAGCCGGCCCTTACGAACCTGGAACTCTGAAAAAAATAAATACAACCTATCAGCTGATTAGTAACGGGTTTGGAACAACCTTCATCCCTTTGCGGCTGGGCGCCAGGTCTGAAACTCATTATATCTCTCTTTCTAAAAAGAACGGAAGCGTTGTATAAAACCTATACAAAGTTTACACAAAATTAATTGAGAGATATAATTTGGAAGAACGATCATAGCCGCAGGAGGACAAATGTAATGAATAATGAAGAAGGCAAGTACAATATTAAAGCTGTCTCCACAATGGTCGGCATACAGCCAGGCACTATGCGTGCGTGGGAAAGAAGATATAAAATTATCGAACCTGTCCGAAATGATTCCGGTCACAGGCTTTATACGGATGAACACGTAAAAAAATTAAAGTGGCTTGTTCAAAAGATAAACTCAGGCTTTACCATCAGCCAGGCAGTTACTCTGCTTGAAAAACAGGATGTTAAACAGCCTAAAGAAACGTTTGAAGGTCCTGTAGATAGAATCCAGAATTTCCAGGACGAGTTGGTTGCAGCCCTTTTAAATTTTGAAGAAAATAAGGCTCATGATTTGATAAATCAGGCTTTTTCACTTTATACAATTGATAAAGTACTTATCGACATTTTAGGCACCGTTCTTATCAGAATTGGAGAACAGTGGGAAACCGGTCAGATCACAACGGCTCATGAGCATTTTGCGACTTCCATTCTCCGCTCTAGAATAGGAATTTTAATGCACTCTTTTCCACATAATGAGCTTCTTCCAAAAGTGGTGGCTGTTTGTGCACCAGGAGAATGGCATGAGCTGGGATTATTAATCTTTACGTTATATGTTCGAAGGAAAGGATTTGAAGTCATTTATCTTGGTGCAAGCATAAAAAAAGGCGATATTGAGGTTGTTCTGGATACAGTAGAACCAAAATTTTTGTTTCTTTCATGTACACTTCAGGAAAACCTGAAGGCTGCGTTTGAATTAATCAGCAGGCTCTCTGCTTATCGCCCGGATTTATATGTGGGGATTGGAGGTCATGCTGTAGATTTTCTATCTCAAGATGACCAGCTGACATACAGAGACCACCTCGTTGGAAGATCAAAAGAAGAATGGGACAACTGGCTTTCAACAAAAATTCACATGTAGTCCGGGGTTCATGTCTTTAATCAGGAAAAAACAAACTGTACTATTGAATAAAATCAGGATCATTGAAAAGCGCTTCAAAATCCCCTATCATGAATTAAGATATGGGGTTTTTTAATTAAGATCGTAACATGGGCAGGAGTGACGCATAATGGAGCATAGGGAAGTCATTATTGTTGGGGGAGGCCCGTGCGGCCTGGCCGCTTCAATTGCATTGCATAAGAACGGCATTGATGCGCTTATCATTGAAAAAGGTAATATAGTGAATACGATTTATCATTATCCGACGCACCAAACCTTTTTTTCATCCAGTGAAAAACTGGCAATAGGCGAAGTGCCATTTATTATTGAGGATCATAAACCTAAAAGAAACCAGGCGCTCGTATATTACAGAGAAGTCGTTAAGCAAATGGATCTTCCGGTTAACCGGTTTGAAGAAGTAAAGTCGATAGAAAAAACGAGCGGAAGATTCCTCGTAACGACTGCAAAGCAGTCCTACACTGCTGAACATATTGTGATTGCAACCGGTTATTATGACCACCCGAATGAGCTTAAGGTGCCTGGAGCGAAACTCCCTAAAGTTCACCATTATTTTAAAGAGGCACATCCTTACTTTGATATGGACGTGGCAATTATCGGAGGGAAGAATTCTGCTGTGGATGCTGCCATCGAACTTGAAAAAGCGGGAGCGAGAGTTTCGGTATTTTATAGAGGGAGTGATTATTCTCCCAGCATTAAACCGTGGATACTGCCGCAGTTTGAAGGCTTAGTTAAAAATCAGTCCGTGGATATGCATTTTGATGCATCGGTTACTAAGATCAATGAAGAATCGATTGAATACATCAAAAATGGTGAACTTTTCACTGTTAAAAATGACTTTGTCTTTGCAATGATCGGGTATCACCCGGATCATGCCTTTTTGAAAAACATAGGCGTACGAATAGATGAATGCTCGGGCAGACCTATTTATCATCCGGAAACGATGGAAACGAACATCGAAAGCATTTATATCGCGGGTGTAATTGCAGCAGGAAATAATGCCAATGAAATTTTCATCGAAAATGGACGCTTTCATGGAGAACAAATAGCCAAAGCGGTTATCGAAAAAAAGAATCATGATCAGGGTAGAACATAACAAAACAAGATGAAAAATGAGTCATTAAATATCAGTAATATGAGGTGAGCGGAGCGAAAAGCTGCGGCTTCTGCAGAAGATGACGACGGCTTGAGACTTTAGAGGGCAGAGCGCTGAAAAAGCTCAAGCCACCTGTCCTGCAGAAAGCTTCTTTCCAGTGCGCAGTGAACCTCTCAAAAAGCCTGAGACACGTCGTCCCAGGCTTTTCTTCATTTAAACATATTGGAGATAAACTGATGATCACACGATTGTGCTAATCCAATCATTAATTTAATTCGTGCCTTTTGACCGTTTAAACCGTTTGAAAAAATGACACCCATTTCCTTTAAGTGTCTGCCGCCGCCTTCATACCCGTATACATCCTGAGCGATGCCGTTGAAACATCTGGAAACGAGCACGATGGGGATGTTTTCTTTGATCAAACTCTGGATTCCTTCCACAGTGCCAGGCGGTAGATTACCTTGTCCCAGTGCTTCTATTACTACCCCGTCAAATCCCAATTCCGACAAGCTTGTAAAAAGCCTTGAATCCATTCCAGCATATGCTTTTATGATGACGACTTTTTTAGATGGCTCCTGTAGTGAATACTTAAGATCAAGTTTTGGGGTGTGGTGAAAAACGACACCTCCTTTTGTTACGATTCCAATTGGACCATATTGAGGACTTTGAAAGGTGGATACGTTGCTTGCATGTGTTTTCGTAACATTAACAGCCGTGTGTATTTCATCATTTAATACAACGAGAACACCTTTTCCGTATGCCTCATCACAGCAGGCTGTGCGAATTGAACTGATTAGATTATAAAGACCGTCCGATCCGATTTCATTCGAAGATCTCATCGCACCTGTTAAAACCACTGGGATGGAAAGGCGCAAGGTCAAATCAAGGAAATAAGCAGTTTCCTCAAGCGTATCCGTGCCATGGGTGATGACCACACCTTCAATACCTGAATCAAGGTAGTATTTTTCAATGAGCTTCTTTATCTGCAGCATATGCTCCGGTGTGATATGCGGAGAAGGAAGTGTAAAAGGAGACTCCACAATCAGATTTGCGTAGTCACTCACTTGAGCAGATTGTTCTGCTATTGGATTTTCTTTCCCTGGTATAACGGCCCCAGTCTGATCCTGCGCCATCGAAATGGTTCCACCTGTATGTATCAGTAAAATAAGTTTTTTTGCCATTTCCTTTCCCTCCAAGCCCTTTTCACTATGTAAAACACGTCTTCTACATGATACGATGAGTAAAACAGATTGAAAAGAGGCACTTTTATGTTTGCCATTATCTCAGCCGCAATTGCACCTGGTCTGGCTCTTTTAAGTTACTTTTATTTAAGAGACCAATATGACACAGAGCCTGTCCAAACGGTGTTCCGGGCCTTTATTTTAGGAATATCTATTACATTTCCGATCATGTTTGTTCAGTATGTTATTGAAACTGAGCAGATTTTTTCGTCGGCTTTGCTCAAATCCATTGTATCCTATGGTTTATTAGAAGAATTTTTTAAATGGTTTATTTTATATTTTTTTATTTTTCATCTTATTGAGTTTGATGAGCCATATGATGGAATCGTCTATGGAGCAGCAGTTTCGTTAGGCTTTGCAACGCTTGAAAATGTTCTGTTTCTTGCAGTAAATGGACTTGAAACAGCGTTTGGCAGGGCATTGCTTCCAGTTTCGAGTCATGCATTATTTGGTGTAGTTATGGGGTTTTATATTGGAAAAGCTAAATTTTCTTTACCCCCTGCCAGAAAAAAAATATTATGTTTATCAATCGTCATTCCAGTAGCTTTACATAGTTTTTATGATTTTATCTTATTAAGTTTTCACAACTGGATCTATTTTATAATCCCATTCATGCTCTTTTTATGGTGGCTGGGTCTTTGGAAAGTTAAAAAAGCACATATCTTAACACATCTTCACCATAAGCAGTTCAAAATATAAAGCTGGTTCTTTTTTAATAAAAAAAGAGCCGGCTTTTTGTTTTATGTATAGCAGACAAATGAATCGCTAAAACTAACTTCGATCAATTACTCGTTTAGAACGGAGGCAGTGTATGAAAAGGTGTGGATTGTTAATCGTGTGTTTGTTAATCTTTCAGGGTGTTTTCCCAAGTGCAGAGAGCGGCGCGTTCAGCGGACAAACGATTCAGCGCGGGGCTTATGGAGATGATGTCATTGAACTTCAGGCAAGACTTCAATATATAGGCTACTATGAAGGGCAGATTGATGGTGATTTCGGCTGGGGCACTTATTGGGCCTTGAGAAACTTTCAACAGGACTATGGTCTGGATATTGACGGTCTTGCCGGAGAAACCACTAGAACAAAACTTGTAAATAATACAGACTACGATGAAAACTATGTGCGTACAAATATCGAAAAAGGAAATCGCTTTACATACTATGGCGGTGTTCCTCTTGACCAGCAGGTGAAAAAAGAAGAATCAGTCCCGAAAAAGGCTCCAAAGTATCCATCAGGATACTCTGAAAATGACATTCAGCTGATGGCTAATGCCGTTTATGGAGAAGCAAGAGGTGAGCCATATATAGGTCAGGTGGCAGTAGCGGCCGTTATTTTAAATCGGATTGAGGATGAGGATTTTCCGAATACTGTATCCGGGGTTATTTTTGAACCACTTGCCTTTACGGCAGTAGCAGATGGCCAAATCTGGCTTGAACCGAATGAACAGGCTAAAGAAGCTGTAATAGATGCAATTAATGGGTGGGATCCATCTGAAAATGCGCTGTATTATTTTAATCCTGATACAGCGACAAGCGGCTGGATTTGGACAAGACCGCAAATAAAACAAATAGGTGAGCATATTTTCTGCCTATAACAGAGGGAGTGAGTTCCAATGATGAAAAAAACAATACTCTTTTCACTAATCTTCATCGGTATCTTCTCTGCTGTCACATGGGGAGCATATCAAAAGCAGGAGAAAGAAGTTTTAAGAAGCCATATGGAAAATGAATACCAGAGAGCATTTCATGAGATAAATTATCAAATGGATTTGCTTCATGACCAGATTGGTTCTGCACTGGCAATGAATGCAGGAAAGAATTTGACACCTGCGCTAACAGAAGTATGGAGATTAACCTCTTTAATTCACGCAGATATCGGCCAGCTTCCATTGGGGCTGCTTCCTTTTAATGAAATGGAAGGTTTCCTTACAAGCATCGGAAACTTCAGTTATCAGACGGCTGTAAGAGATCTGAATTCTGCACCTATGACCGAAGAAGAATATGAAAAACTTGAAACATTATATAGTCAGTCTGAACAGCTGCAAAATGAGTTGAGAGGAATACAGGAAAAAGTACTTGCGGATAACCTGGAATGGCTGGAACTCGAGAGCCTGCTTGCTTCAGGTGACGACATTAAAAATAATTCAGTGATTGATGGATTTAAAAAAGTGGATAAGTCAGTGAAGGGGTACGCGATTGAAACGTTTGTGATGACGGAGCAGGAAACGACAGAGATTCGAAAAAAACAGCTGAAACATATAAAAGGAGATAACTTAACAGAAGAAGAAGCTGTCAAAAAGGTAAAAGACTTCACTTCAGTTAATAAAGATCAAGAAATGCAAGTCTCCAAAAGTTTAGATGGAGCAGATTATCCGTTTTACTCAGTTTCATGGGAATCAGAGGATGGAAACCAGTCAAATATGGACGTAACAGTTAAAGGCGGATATCCTTTATACTATCTGAATAATCGCAAGGTAGGAAAAGAAACCTTAAGTTTATATGATGCAGGAGAAAAAGCAGCAAAATTTTTAAAAGAACAAGGGTTTGAGGACGTAGTTCTTGAAAACAGCCGTCAGGATAACGGCATTGCCATGCTGACTTTCATCCGTTTGATTGAGCCGGAGCAGGTGTATGTGAACTCAGATTCCATTCATATTAAAGTGGCATTAGATAATGGGGACGTCATCGGGTTTTTAGGCGTAGATTATCTTCAAAATGGTGAGGACAGGGACGTTGGAGAGCCAAGCATCTCTGAAGATGAAGCAATCGAACTCCTGCATTCAAAGTTCACTGTACAGGAATCAAGACTCGCGATTATACGAAATGAAATGGGTGAAGAAGTACTGTGCAGAGAATTTATCGGGACGCTGGGAGAAGACACGTATCGAATATTTATAAATGGTGAAACAGGCCAGGAAGAAAAAGTAGAGAAACTGTAAAATCTTTTTATCAAAAAAATAAAATATTGGAACTGCTTTCAAATCGTGGCATAATAGAAATCAGAAATGAAAGAATACGATTGGAAGTGCTTAGGGATGCTGACTATAGGAATGCCATTGACGCTTGAACCTTTATACAGCCGGAACAGCGACGAATATAGAAGCAAGGTTGTAGAAATGTCTGCCACGTCTATTTATATTGATTATCCTGTTAATTCTGCTACTGATAAAACAACTTTTCTGGTTAACGGCACTCGTCTCAAAGTCACTTTCACTCTTGATAACCGTGATTCGTTTACTTTTGAGACTGAGGTGAAAGGGAGAGTCAAAGGAGAAATCCCAATGATTTCATTGTTCTTTCCTGAAGCTGATGCTATTTTTAAAATTCAGCGCAGACAGTATGTACGAGTTGAAGCAGCTGTGGATATAGCAGTAAAAAAGAACAATCAGTTTTATCATTTTATCAGTGTGGATTTAAGTGCCGGAGGACTTTCATTTATTCTCCGCCAAAGGGCGGTTTTTGAAAAAGACGAAGAGATGGATCTATTTCTGGTGCTGCCGATGAAAAGCGGAGAAAATCAGTATGTAAAAGTAAGAGGGAAATTTATCCGGACGAAAGACAGAAATGGAGCTCAGATTGCTTCTGTTAATTTTATTGAAGCAACCAGCATGCAGCAGCAGCAGATCATGCGGTATACTTTCGAGCGTCAGCTTTCATTGAAACAAAAGGATCGTGTTATGTAAATTTGTGATGTATCTAAAGCTGAGAGGCAGCGACAAAACTCAAAAAAGTTTAAAAAACGAGGCAGTATTTATAATTAGTAAGAGGTGAGCGTAGCGAATGGCGGCTCCCTGCAGGAGATAACGGAAAGCTGAGTCTTTATGGGCACCGCCCTGAAAAAGGCTCAAGCCCCCTCCCTGCGGAAAGCGTCTTCCTGAAGTGCAGCGAACCGGTCAAAGAGGCTGAGACACTTGTCCCAGGCTCTTTTTTTATTTAAAAATTCATGCTGAAGAGCTGGTTATTGCTGGTGCAAGAATAAGGTCAAAACTCATTTTCAACACGAATTATGGTACAATATTTTTGAATAAGGAAATGAAGGAGAATGTTTGGTGAAAGAGAAAAGAAAGAACATAAGGATTGCGCTTGACGGTCCTGCAGCAGCAGGGAAAAGCACCATTGCTAAAAAGCTGGCAGAAAAACTCGGCTTTATTTATATAGATACGGGTGCGATGTACAGAACACTGACCTACAAAGCAATTCAGCAGAAAATAGATGTTGAGGATGAGGAGGAATTATCCAAACTTCTATTGAATACACTTATAGAGCTCATTCCAGGCGAAACTGGACAAAGAGTGTTCCTTGATGGACAGGAAGTTACGGAAAAAATCCGGTCTAACGAAGTTACCAGCCAGGTATCATTCGTAGCAAAGCATAAATCTGTCCGCGCAGAAATGGTTAGAAGACAGCAAATGCTTGTAGAAGACGGCGGAATTGTAATGGATGGCAGAGATATCGGAACCCATGTTATACCTGATGCAGAAGTAAAAGTGTTTATGGTTGCATCAGTTGAGGAACGTGCCCGCAGGAGATTTGAGGATCATAAAGATCAAGGGATCAAATCAAGTCTTGAAGGGCTGAAAAAAGAAATAGCAGAACGCGATCATCTGGACTCTACCAGAGCTGAATCGCCTTTACGAAAAGCACAAGATGCAGTTGAACTTGATACTACTTCCATGAAAATTGACGAGGTAGTAGAAAAGATTATGCACATGGTTAATACACGCGGAGGTTTACTATGAATTTATATCATTTTGCAAGATCATTGGTAAAAACGGTTTTGACGCCTATTTACCGATTTAAAATAATTGGAAGAGAAAATTTCCCCAAAGACGGTGGAGTGCTTTTGTGTGCCAACCACATCAAGCTTCTGGATCCTCCTGTTGTGGGCGTTACGGCTCCGAGACCTGTTTCCTTTATGGCAAAGGAAGAATTGTTTCGAATGCCCGTTTTAAAAAGGCTGCTGCCTAATTTAAGGGCTTTCCCGGTAAAGCGCGGCATGAGTGATCGGGAGGCTTTGCGAAAAGGTTTATCAATTTTAAAAGAAAATAATGTTATAGGACTGTTCCCAGAGGGTACACGTAGTAAAGACGGGGAATTAAAAAAAGGACTCGCAGGAGCAGGATTTTTTGCTCTCCGCTCCCAGGCTGCAGTGGTGCCCTGTGCTATTATCGGCCCCTATAAGAGGTTTCGAAGATTAAAAGTCGTCTATGGCAAGCCAATTCCGATGGAAGATTTAAGAAGCCGCAGAGCTTCAGCAGAAGAAGCAACCGAAGTAATCATGAGCCATATTCAGCAGCTCATAAATGATCATCGCTAAAAGTTCCCGCTTGACAAACTGATCAGTTTATTAGAAGTTAGTAGTATATTCTGAATTTTAATTATAATGTGATAATATTCACATTAAATACTATTTCAGTAGTCATGGATTAAGGAGGAGTACATATGGCAGAAGACATGAATCATATCGAAGTAAACTCTCTCGAGGTGGGAGACCGTGTGACCGGTACCGTAACGAAAGTGGAGGAAAAGCAGGTTCTTGTTGATGTCAAGGACAGTAAAGTAGATGGAATTATCCCCATCAGTGAACTGTCGAGCCTCCATGTAGAAAAAGCTTCCGATGTAGTGAAAGAAGGAGACAGCCTGGATCTGGTCGTCACTAAAGTAGAGGATGAACTGCTTGTTCTTTCAAAAAGGAAAGTGGAAGCTGAAAAAGCCTGGGACGAGATGAAGCGCCGCTATGAAGCTGAAGAAGTTTTTGATGCAGAAGTTAAAGACGTCGTCAAAGGCGGCCTTGTAGTTGACCTTGGGGTAAGGGGGTTTGTTCCCGCGTCTTTAGTTGAAGATTTTTATGTAGAGGATTTTGAGGATTATAGAGGCAAAAGCCTGGCATTTAAAATTGTTGAGCTTGATGAAGAAAAAAACAGGCTGATCCTTTCTCATCGTGCGGTGGTGGAAGGTGAAAAAGCCGAAAAGAAAAAAGCTCTGCTTGAAAACATTAAATCAGGTGACGTTTTAGACGGCACAGTTCAACGGATCACTGATTTTGGAGCATTTGTAGATATTGGCGGTGTAGATGGACTCGTTCATATTTCCCAGCTTTCCCATCAGCATGTAGAAAAGCCTTCTGATGTAGTGGAGGAAGGCCAGGAGGTGCAGGTGAAAGTTCTTTCCGTAGACCGTGACAATGAAAGAATATCCCTGTCAATTAAAGAAACACTGCCCGGACCCTGGTCAGATATAGAAGAAAAAGCTCCGAAGGGTTCAACACTTGAAGGAAAAGTGCGCCGGCTTGTATCATACGGTGCCTTTGTAGAGGTATTTCCAGGAGTGGAGGGTCTTGTCCATATTTCACAAATTTCTCACCAGCATATCGGCACTCCGCATGAAGTTCTCGATGAAGGCCAGGATGTAAAAGTAAAAGTGCTTGATGTTAATGTGAGTGATCAGCGCCTTTCTCTTTCCATAAAAGAACTCGAAGAAAATAAAAATGAATATAAGAAAGAACAATCATATGATCTGCCGGAGGAATCAAAAGGATTTCAGCTCGGTGAAATGATCGGAGATAAATTAAAAAATCTAAAAAATAATTCATAATAAAGGTGAGAGTTTTGAGCAGAGCAGACAGAAAAATTGATCATATAAATTATGCGCTGTCTACAGCTGCTGCTAGTGGAGCGGGCTTTGAGGATGTAAAATTCGTGCATCAAAGTCTTCCCAACAGCGCTGTAGATGACATCTCACTTCAAACCAACATGGGCGAGCTGACTTTGAGTTCGCCTTTTTTTATTAATGCGATGACTGGCGGAGGCGGAGAGCAGACTAAAACTCTTAATGAAGGTTTTGCTATTGCTGCCCGGGAAACCGGATTAATGCTGTCAGTAGGTTCTCAAATGGCAGCAGTTAAAGAGCCTGGTGAGAGAGATACGTATACAGTTACAAGAAAAGTTAATCCCAACGGAATGATCGCAGGAAACCTTGGAAGCGAGGCGTCTCTTGATCAGGCTAAGTACGCAGTGGATATGATTGAAGCCAATGCTCTTCAAATTCATTTGAACGTGGTTCAAGAGCTTGCGATGCCGGAAGGGGACAGAGCATTCACAGGAGCATTAAAGCGCATTGAAGCGATTGTGAACGGGCTGGATGTTCCGGTGATCGTAAAGGAAACCGGATTTGGCATGAGCAAAGAAACAGCCCGCAAATTAAAAGAAGCCGGTGTTTCGGTGATTGATGTAGGCGGTTATGGGGGAACCAATTTTTCAAAAATTGAAAACCACCGCCAAAAGCGACAGTTGACGTTTTTTAACGATTGGGGCATCCCGACGGTTCCATCCATTGTGGAAGCAGGAGAAGCATTTTCTTCCGTCATTGCTTCAGGCGGAATCAGTCAGAGCATTGACGTTATTAAAGCTTTAAGCCTCGGCGCCAGTGCTGCAGGTATAGCAGGATCATTTCTGAAAATTTTAACTGAGAATGGAACTGAAGGATTGATTGAAGAAATTAATGCCATGAAAATGGAGCAAAAAATTCTTATGACAGCACTCGGTGCAAAAAACGTAGAAGAACTACGGAAGCTTCCTCTTATTATCAGCGGTCAAACCTACCATTGGCTTCACATGCGGGATATGCAGCCTGAAAGATTTGCCAGAAGGTAGTAGCTGAGAGGTTGGGCAAAAAATCATGCATAATTTATTATTAATATTAGGTTAGCGGAGCGAAAGGGCGGGGGCTCCTGCAGGATATAATGGTGCCTGAGCCTTTACAGGGATGAACCCTGAAACGGCTTAAAGAACTGACTCTGCAGAAAGTGCCCGAGTGAAACGCAGTGAACCGGTCAGAGAGCCTGAGACACCTTGTCTCAGGCTCTCTTTAAATGACTTTCCATTTATTCAGCCATACAGTCAGGAATTCGGATTGTTTTTATGATGATTTATTGGTACAATTATGCGAGTCATTTTAGAAAAGGCAGAACCAACTTGCTGTCTTTTTACGGTAGTCTTATGTGGAAACGAACGGTTTGATATACTATAGATAAGTTGGATATAAGAAAGGGTGAACGTCATGGCAAAGCCAGTCGTTGCAATAGTAGGGCGTCCGAATGTTGGGAAGTCCACTATTTTTAACAGGATTGTAGGAGAAAGAATTTCCATCGTAGAAGATATACCCGGGATTACAAGGGATCGAATTTATAGCTCAGCAGAATGGTTAACGCATGATTTTAATATTATTGACACAGGTGGAATAGAAATCGGGGATGAACCATTTCTCGAACAAATTCGTCAGCAGGCGGAAATTGCGATCGATGAGGCTGATGTAATTATTTTCATGACAAATGGGCGTGAAGGAGTTACGTCTGCTGATGAGCAGGTGGCAAAAATCCTATACCGGTCAAGCAAACCCGTTGTTTTAGCGGTGAATAAAGTAGACAACCCGGATATGAAGGATCAGATTTATGATTTTTATTCACTGGGATTTGGCGAGCCCTATCCTATTTCCGGTTCTCACGGTCTTGGGTTGGGAGACATGCTCGATGCTGTGGCTGCCAGCTTTAACCCTCAGGAAGAAATAAAATATGGTGAGGAAGTTATTAAGTTTTCTCTGATTGGAAGACCAAATGTTGGTAAATCTTCCCTTGTTAATTCCCTTCTAGGTGAAGACCGGGTCATTGTATCCAACATAGCAGGAACGACCAGAGATGCGATTGATTCCCCTTATAAATATGATGGACAGGAATATGTCATTATTGACACAGCAGGTATGCGAAAAAAGGGTAAAGTATATGAAACAACCGAAAAATACAGTGTGTTAAGAGCTCTTAGAGCAATAGAGCGTTCAGATGTTGTACTAGTGGTCCTGGATGCCGATGAAGGCATTATTGAGCAGGACAAAAAAATTGCAGGCTATGCACATGATGCGGGACGGGCTGTCATTATTGTAGTAAACAAATGGGATGCAATAGAAAAAGATGAAAAGACAATGGATCGATTTGAAAAAAAGATACGGGATCATTTTCAATTTTTAGATTACGCACCAGTTGTTTTTCTTTCTGCTATGACTAAAAAACGTATCCATACACTTCTTCCTGTCATAAATATGGCAAGTGAAAATCATGCCATGCGTGTTCAGTCAAGCGTATTGAACGAAGTAGTAATGGATGCTGTTGCAATGAACCCGACACCAACTGACCATGGTAAGCGCCTAAAAATCTTCTATGCTACTCAGGTAGCAGTAAAACCGCCTACATTTGTGGTCTTTGTAAACGAGCCTGAATTGATGCATTTTTCTTATGAACGATTCTTGGAAAACCGTATAAGGGAAGCCTTTGGATTTGAAGGAACACCAATCCGTTTAATAGCGAGAGCCAGAAAGTAATGCTGCTTTAATATAAGGGAGGAGCCCAATTATGGTGAAATCAAGGCGAGTTGCAGTACTAGGTGCCGGAAGCTGGGGAACAGCTTTAGCCCTTGTTCTGGGAGACAATGCTCATGAGGTAAGGCTGTGGACGCACAATCCGTCTCAGTCAGATTTGATCAACCAGACAAGAAAAAATGACCGGTATCTTCCGGATACGATTCTTCCGGATGCCATTACCGCTTATTCAGATCTGTCTGCAGCCATTAAGGGAACAGACTGTATTATTTTTGCTGTACCAACCAAAGCGATTAGAGAAGTTGCCCATAAAGTAGAAGAAGTGAATCAGGGTCCTAAGACAATCGTTCATGTCAGTAAAGGAATTGAGCCGGATACACATCTGCGCATCTCTCAGATTCTGGACGAATTATTATCTTCTGAGACCATGAAGGATCTCGTGGTTTTATCTGGCCCCAGTCATGCTGAAGAAGTTGTAAAAAGACACCCGACAACAGTCACTTCTTCCTCTTACAATATAGAAGCAGCTGAGAACATTCAGGATTTATTTATGAATCAGCACTTCA
Source organism: Jeotgalibacillus proteolyticus (assembly GCF_050107735.1). Classification (GTDB taxonomy): domain Bacteria; phylum Bacillota; class Bacilli; order Bacillales; family Jeotgalibacillaceae; genus Jeotgalibacillus; species Jeotgalibacillus proteolyticus_A. The sequence continues at coordinate 85,051 of NZ_JBNILO010000008.1, read as the reverse complement.
GGGTGTATACAAATTCGGATGTGGTCGGGGTTGAAATTGGAGGAGCACTCAAGAATATTATCGCGCTGGCAGCAGGAATAACAGATGGCCTTGGATATGGGGACAATGCAAAAGCAGCTTTGATCACAAGAGGGCTTGCGGAGATAGCCAGATTAGGAACTACTCTTGGAGCCAATCCGTTAACATTCTCGGGACTGACGGGGATTGGGGACTTAATTGTAACATGTACAAGTGTTCACTCGCGAAACTGGCGGGCAGGGAATATGCTCGGAAAAGGCAAAAAGCTGGATGAAGTGCTGGACGAAATGGGAATGGTTGTGGAAGGAGTGCGAACCACAAAAGCTGCCTACCAATTGGCGCATAAGCATGAGGTTTCGATGCCGATCACTCAAGCACTGCACCGGGTGTTATTTAACGATGTCGAGCCTAAAGAAGCAGTAGATCAGCTCATGTCCAGAATGAAAACGCATGAAATGGAAGATTTAGTTGATATATTAGGCGAACAGCAGGAAACTGAGGGAAATTGACTCTCAGTTTTTCTTATGAAGATTATGAACGTTTTAAGAAAAATTGCCCTTCGCAGCCAGTTTAATGTTTTATCTATGCTATAATTCTGAGCAAATGACTGTTTTATAGCTGTGTCTCGCAGCTGGAGGAGTGAAATGAATGTCTGCCTTAACTAAGATGTGGATTTCTTTTGGATCCATGGGCTTTATGTTTTTTTCAATTATCACCATCTATTTCAGCCGGTATAAACTATCCAATAAGTTTTTAAAATTTTTTACGGCTCTTATTGCTTATGTTCTAATGATCCTGGCTGGATTGATTATGATTTTTGTGGTTTTCAGCGGTCCTACTTTATAGAGCCATTAAGAAGGAGAGTGCTTCATGAAAAAGGGTGTACGAACAGCATCCATTTTTCTTGTCTTTTTGCTTCAGGGATGTATGTATCCTTCTCAGCAAAAGTCTGAGAATGAAATTCCGTATGAAGATCAAATTCAGAATGTGCAAGAAGCTGTGGATAGGTTTCAAGAAGATTCTGGCGGATTGCTGCCTATAAAAACTTTGGAAGAAGATACACCAATTTATCAAAAGTATTTAATTGATTTTTCCAAGATCAAACCAAGATATATGGATCAGCTGCCGGGAAATGCATATGAAAATGGAGGCGTCTTTCAATATCTTCTTTTAGATGTGGAAGAAGATCCTACTGTTCATATTTTTGATTTGCGTATTGCTGAAGAAATCAGATCCCTTCAAATTAAAATTCAGGCTAATCGGGGAATTCCATTTGAATCTTCGCTTGGCGGAAAATATTACTCCATAAATTTTGAAAAACTTGGATACAAAGAGGATCCTAAGGTTCTGAGTCCATTTACCAATAAGGAGCTTCCAATTATCGCCGATGGAGACGGGACGATCTATGTAGATTATCTGACCGATCTTTATCAGTTTGCGCAGGAAAACGAGCTTCCGATTGATTCAATGGAGTCTGACGATATAAGAGAAATCCTTCATGAAGAATCTTCATTTGTGCCGGCCTATTCTCCTGAATATGAGGTTAATGAAGAAAACGAAATAACGTATTCCTCTTCTTAAAAAAAGAGCTGAATTCATTCGAATGAAAAATCCGAATGAAAATCAGCTCTTTTTTGTTCTTAAATATGCATGTCCTAAATACACTAATTATGCGAAGAACGTTCGAAAAGAGGGGGCGCTTTAATGGAGAAACAAAATGTGTTCGAACATATAGCTGAACGTACTGGCGGAGATATTTATATAGGTGTAGTGGGAGCAGTGCGTACTGGGAAATCTACATTCATAAAGAAAATGATGGAATTGGCTGTTATCCCTCATATGACAAATGAGGCGGAAAGAAACAGGGCTCAGGATGAATTGCCGCAGAGTGCAGCCGGCAGAACCATTATGACGACTGAACCGAAGTTTGTTCCAAATCAGGCAGTGCGCATACAGGTTGTGGACGGTCTTGAAGTCAATATCAGGCTCGTAGACTGTGTAGGCTATACGATCCCTGGTGCCAAGGGACATGAGGATGAATATGGCCCTCGCATGGTACACACACCCTGGTACGAGGAACCCATTCCTTTTCATGAAGCAGCAGAGGTTGGAACCAGAAAAGTTATACAGGATCATTCAACTATTGGTGTGCTGATGACAACGGATGGAACAATAGGTGAAATACCAAGGGAAAGCTATGTGGACGCAGAGGAGAGAATTGTTGCTGAATTAAAAGAAGTAGGCAAGCCTTTTATCATGGTACTGAACAGCGCTCGGCCGCACCAGTCAGAAACCGACCATCTGCGAAAAGAGCTTCAGGTAAAATACGACATACCAGTGATCGCACTCAGTGTGGAAAGTATGAGAGAATCTGATGTTTTGATGATCCTGAGAGAAGCATTGTATGAATTTCCTGTGCTTGAGGTTAACGTCAATCTGCCGAGCTGGGTAATGGTTCTGGATGAAAGACACTGGCTTCGTGAGCATTTTCAGGAAGCTGTGACAGAGGTCATACACGACATTAAACGGTTAAGGGATGTAGACCGTGTGGTCAGGCAGTTTGAGGAATTTGAACATGTTCAGGAGGCAAATTTAGCCGGGATGAATATGGGGCAGGGAGTTGCAAGCATTGATCTTCGTGCAGCAGATCATTTATTTGAAGATATATTGCATGAAATGATTGGGGAAAAGGTTTCTACTAAAGATCACTTTTTAGAATTGATACAGGATTATTCACATGCCAAGAAAGAATATGATCAATTTGCCGATGCACTCAAAATGGTAAGACAGACAGGGTACGGCATCGCAGCACCTGTATTGTCTGATATGAGCCTTGATGAGCCTGAAATCATACGCCAGGGAGCCAGGTTTGGAGTAAGGCTTAAAGCAGTAGCTCCATCTATCCACATGATTAAAGTAGATGTAGAATCAGAGTTTTCTCCGATTATCGGTACAGAAAAACAAAGTGAGGAGCTCGTACACTATCTAATGCAGGATTTTGAAGACGATCCTCTATCCATTTGGAGCTCCGATATATTCGGCAGAAGCTTAAGCTCCATTGTTCGGGAAGGTATTCAGGCCAAGCTTGCAATCATGCCTGAAAATGCCCGCTACAAGCTGAAAGAAACACTTGAAAGAGTCATCAATGAAGGTTCTGGCGGTATGATTGCGATTATTCTGTAACCAGCTTCAGACAGTACTTACATGTACTCATCTATCACTGAACCCAAGATTAGAAGTGTTAATTTACAAAAATGATTTGTAATCAGCTTAAACCTGAAGACAGCCCGTAAAAAGGCTGTCTTTGCGCGTTTTTACACAGAATACCTCTTGCCATGAAGAGATTCCCATTAAATATTCATTTATTCTTGCTTATGTTTTTTTTATATGATAATCTTTTAACAGAATTGATCTTAAACATTGATTCTATGGGCTTTACCGGGATTCTTTTATAGAATTACGTATGTATTAGTTGAAAAATGTTAATAAATGCAATAAAACTTGCCCATGTACGATTTCCATTGGGAGGAGGTGATTGGTGTGAACAAGACAGAACTTATCAACGCAGTAGCAGAATCAGCTGAACTTTCTAAGAAAGATGCAACAAAAGCTGTAGATGCTGTATTCGATTCAGTTCAAGACGCTCTTTCAAAGGGAGACAAAGTACAATTAATCGGCTTTGGTAACTTTGAAGTACGTGAGCGTGCTGCTCGTAAAGGACGCAACCCTCAAACTGGTCAAGAAATCGAGATTGCAGCAAGTAAAGTTCCTGCATTCAAACCAGGTAAAGCGCTTAAGGATGCTGTAAAATAAGTACATACCTTTTGCGTAAGATGAAGCCGCACATTATGTGCGGCTTTTTTAAGTAGAGAGAATCTCGAGCATTCTCTGCCGTTTGTTAGATGAACATAGGCAGGGCCGCTGCTCTTCAGAATGGAACTGCATGTTGAAACCGAAAAATGCACGCACAACTGCCCCCAGTTGCTGCTAAAAATGTCCAACTGAATGGAACCGTCCAAAGAACCTGAAACCAAATTTGTTTCAGGTTCTTTTAGCGGAAGGGAGCAAATCCAACTCCTTCTGCAAAATCGTTCAGCATGCATAAGGACATAGAAGCATCTTCAAACGTTTATATGGATGCAGCTCGATCAGATTATGTATCCAGTTTTATTTTGACGCCGGCATAGAGACAATGGGAAATGGAGAGCTTCACTTTGCGCACTTTAACCCTGTTATGCTAATATGAAGAGTGTTCAGCATCATGTGCAACAGAAGTAGGAGGATCTGAAGATGGATCAAAATAGCAAAGATTATACAGTTATGACAGTTAATGAAGAAAAAAATAAAGTAAATCGGCCTCAGATAGAAGCAGCCATTCGAATGCTTCTTGAAGCGGTTGGTGAAGATCCGAATAGAGAAGGTCTGATTGATACGCCTAAAAGAGTGGCTAAAATGTATGAAGAGTTATTTGAAGGTCTTCATAAAGATCCAAGAGAATATTTTAAAACGGTGTTTAATGAGGATCATGAAGAACTCGTTTTTGTGAAGGATATTCCTTTTTATTCAATGTGTGAGCATCATCTCATTCCTTTTTTCGGAAAAGCACATGTGGCTTATCTTCCAAAGGAAGGAAGGGTTACGGGTTTAAGTAAATTGGCACGTGCAGTTGAAACGACCGCGCGTAAACCGCAGCTGCAGGAGCGTATTACTTCAACAGTAGCTGATTCAATCATGGAAATGCTGTCTCCGCATGGAGCAATGGTGATTGTGGAGGCGGAGCATATGTGTATGACTATGCGTGGAGTTAAAAAGCCGGGAGCGATGACCATTACTACTGCTGCGAGAGGCGTTTTTGAAGACGATGCAATCAGACGCAACGAGGTTCTGGCTCTCATGAAAAATACTTAGTCCTATAAAAAGGATAAGGAGAGATTGATTATGTCATCTGAAAAAGATTTTATAACGATAAAAGCACTTGAAGATGGTGTGAACGTCATTGGCCTTACAAGAGGTACCGATACGAAGTTTCACCATTCAGAGAAACTTGATCAAGGAGAAGTGATGATCGCCCAGTTTACTGAGCATACTTCAGCAGTTAAGATCAGGGGCAAAGCTTCTATTCTCACTTCACATGGTGAAGTGCTCAGTGAGACAAAAAAATAATGGTGAATTTTTAATGAGAAATCAGGTCGGCACAGAGAACATTCTCTGGCTGACTTTTTCCTGTTATTACGGGAAAAATGGTCAATCATTTTGATTTTTCAAGAAGACTGGGCGTTAGCACCTGTGAGAATGGTTGTGATATAATAAAAATATCGCCTTAATCGTTCTTGTTTAGAAAAAAATATAGAACAAATGCTTACATACATATACTTGAATCTATATTCTTGAAAGCAGTAAAAGCAGGCAGAATGGAAGCGGGGAGAAAGAGATGAACACACAAATAAGCAGCCGCTGGATGGAAGAAACCCTTCAGTATATAAATAAACAACTTCATCATTCATACCTCCATAATGCTATAGGAGCTCCCGAAATAGACGAAAAAAGACTATCGCTGCTCCTTCTTCCTTTCCAACTAACGGGTTCATACTCTGAGCTGGATAAATTCTATGTGTCCACTGCCATGCTGATTCAAACGGCGCTTGACACTCATGAAAAAGTTTCGACCAGCGATTCGGATTCTTTAAAACAGCGCCAGCTGACCGTCCTTGCCGGCGACTTCTACAGCGGACTGTATTATCGAATATTAGCTCAGATTCCCGATATCCCTCTTATCAGAAGGATTGCACATGCCATTCAGGAAATTAATGAGCATAAAATTGATATTACTTCTAAAAAACTGAATAAAATTGAAGATATTCTGATCAGCTTAACGAAAATAGAAAGTGCCATCATTACTCAGGTCTATGCGCACAGAGGATTTGAAAAATACATTTCCCTTGCTGAAGACCTGCTTGTACTAAATCGTCTCACACGGGAAAAAGATCAATTCTTATCTGGTGAGCATTCTATTTTGTTTCACCAATTAGCTAAATTTTCATCCACTGTTCCTCCTGTGTATCCAAAAAAAGATTTTGATACGCACACTAACCTGTTAACTCAGAAGAAAAGTCAGATCGCTTCAAAAATAAATGAGCTGGGAATCCCTTTCGATTCATTAAAAGGCAGTGTGTTCACTCCTTTTTTTGAATCGGCAGTGCAGTCTAAAATATACGTAGAGGAAGGGTATTAATGCAGCCTTCGAAAGAACAGAGAGTTCACAATGTTTTTGAAAAAATACATGGTCAATACGATAAAATGAATTCTGTCATCTCCTTTCAGCAGCATGTGAAGTGGCGGAATTATACGATGAAAAAAATGAATGTCCAAAAAGGCTCAACTGCATTGGATGTATGCTGCGGCACCGCTGACTGGACCATTTCCCTAGCTAAAGAGGCGGGAATTGAAGGCAAAGTGATCGGTCTTGATTTCAGTAAAAATATGCTTAAGGTTGGTCATGAGAAGGTGCAGCCTTATCCGCAAATCTCATTAGTGCATGGAAACGCAATGGAACTTCCATACGAAGATCATTCTTTTGATTACGTTACGATCGGGTTTGGACTTAGAAATGTACCCGATTATCTGCAGGTGCTCAAAGAAATGAACCGTGTGCTGAAGCCCGGTGGAATGGCTGTATGCTTAGAAACCTCACAGCCTACAATGCCGATTTTCAAACAGGGATATAATTTGTACTTCAGATATATTATGCCGTTGTTTGGTAAAATTTTTGCTAAAAGCTTTCAGGAATACTCATGGCTTCAGGAATCAGCTAAAGATTTCCCGGGAATGCAGGAGCTCGCTCAATTGTTTCAGGAAGCAGGCTTTGGATCGATCGAATACAAAGGGTTCAGTGGCGGAGCGGCAGCCATGCATATAGGATACAAAAAAGCGTAAGCCGTGAAAAAAAGACAGCTAGGGTGAAATTGTATGAAACTCAAGATGCTGTATTCGTTCTTGAAAACGGATATTGATGAAATAGAAAAAGAATTAAATTTAGCGATTGAATCCGATGCAGCCCTATTAAAGGATGCATCCCTTCATCTTCTTCAGGCTGGGGGGAAACGGATCCGGCCTGTATTTGTATTGCTGTCAGCTAAAACGGGTGAATATGATATACACGTAATAAAAAACGTAGCAGTGGCGCTTGAACTTATACATATGGCATCTTTAGTACATGACGATGTGATTGATGATGCAGAACTAAGAAGAGGAAGAACGACGATTAAAGCTCAGTGGGATAATCAGGTAGCCATGTATACGGGTGATTATATGTTTGCACGGGCGCTGGATTATATGACTATTATAGATGAGCCTGTTGCCCATCGGATTTTATCCCATGCAATTGTAGAGCTTTGCATTGGTGAGATTGCCCAAATTGAAGATAAATATCGATTTGATCAGAATTTGCGCGACTATTTAAGAAGAATTAAAAGAAAAACTGCATTATTGATTGCAGTCAGCTGTCAATTAGGGGCCGTTGCAGGAAAAGTGCCTGAGGAAGTTCATACCCGTCTGTATCGCTTCGGGTACTATGTGGGGATGGCATATCAGATTACAGATGATATTTTAGATTTTACCTCATCAGAAGAAGAATTGGGTAAACCGGCTGGCGGCGATTTAATGCAAGGGAATATTACGCTTCCTGTTCTTTATGCATTAAATAACGAACATGTAGCTCCCAAGATTATGAGCGTGCAGGAAAATACCCGAAAAGAAGAAATGACTCATGTAATTGAAGAGATTTTGTCTACAGATGCGATTCAAAAATCTGCTCATCTCAGTCAGCTCTATCTTAAAAAGGCACTGAAAGAATTAGATGCACTGCCTCCGTCCAAAGCGAAAAAATCATTAAGGGATATTGCTCTCTTTATTGGAAAAAGAAAGTATTAAATTGGAATGAAAACGTTGCCAAAAAACATATGTAATGGTACTCTTTTAGAGGGTCGCTTTTGACTCACCATACATAATTTGGGGGAATGGAACGTGGAGAAAACGTTTTTGATGGTTAAGCCGGACGGAGTACAAAGAGGATTAATCGGTGAAATTGTAAATCGCTTTGAAAAAAAAGGATTTAAACTCTCAGCTGCAAAACTGATGGTTATTTCACAAGATCTTGCCGAAGAGCATTACGGAGAGCATTCAGAGCGTCCATTTTTTGGAGAGCTGGTGGACTTTATTACTTCCGGACCTGTGTTTGCGATGATTTGGGAAGGCGAAGAAGTTGTTAAAACAGCACGTCATATGATGGGCTCCACTAAGCCAAGTGAGGCTGCTCCCGGTACCATTCGAGGAGATTTAGGCTTGACTGTAGGGAAGAATATTATTCACGGTTCAGATTCCCTTGAAAGTGCAGAGCGAGAAATTGAATTATTTTTTGGCACCTCTAAAGAAGTTTCCTATGAAAAACCAATTGAACAATGGATCTACTAAAAGCGCCTGTCAGGGTGCTTTTTTATTTTAGCTGTTTTGGTGGTATTGTATAAATGGGGTGGACATAAAAGAGAGTTCACACACTCCCTTCTTACAAAAGGATTGCCATAGTGCCTGTGTGTTTTCTATAATTTAGTTAAGAGCTGGAGTATATTGAGATGGGAGTTTACGTATGTCAAAAGATTATTATGACTTTATTGAGGCAGTAGATAAAAAAACCGGTATCAATTTATCTCTTTATAAAGAAGCGCAAATGAAAAGAAGGCTCACTTCTCTTTATGAAAAAAAGGGCTATACGTCGTTTACAGACTTTTACAGCTCGCTTAACCAAAATGAAAAATTGTTAAAAGAATTTTTAGACAGAATAACCATTAATGTTTCCGAGTTTTATCGAAATGTAAAGAGATGGGAAGTACTGGAGCAAAAAATACTGCCGGATTTACTAAATGGGAATAATCATATTAAGATCTGGAGTGCCGCCTGTTCAACAGGTGAAGAGCCGTATTCATTAGCCATGGTGATGCTGAATCTTCTTCCAGCTTCCTCTTTCACCATCATCGCTACTGATCTCGATGCGTCCGCCATTGAAAAGGCCCAGATCGGCCTATATTCAGAACGATCACTAGCAGAAATTCCGATAAACATGAAGCGCAAGCATTTCATTAATCAGGGTGCTTACTATAAAATTTCAGACGAGATTAAAAGCTGTGTGTCGTTTAAACAGCAGAATTTACTCAAGGACCGGTTTGAATCTCAATTTGACTTAATTGTCTGCAGAAATGTTATGATTTATTTTACTGAGGAAGCGAAAGATTTACTGTATCATAAATTCAGCGGTGCGCTTAAAAAAAATGGCATATTATTTGTAGGCAGTACAGAGCAAATCTTCAGCGCTTCCAAATATGATTTACTATCAGCCGATACGTTTTTTTACAGGAAACAATCTAACTAAAAGAATTCAAAGGACAAATAGTCAGAGCTAAAGATAGATCCATCACCATCTTTGGGAATATCCTCTCATACAGGCAGAACGTATCGCCTGTCTTTCAGTTTATATAATCTTCAGTTACTTATGCTTATACACCCTCTTGAGAGAACATACAGGGATGAGAGGTAACAGTGGCACCAAGTACGTGCTGAAATTCAGAAGATGCTGTTATTGACTACATATAGCTTAAAAAGTATGATATAGTGTATCAAAATTGCTTTAGCGAGTTGAAGGGAGAAAGTGAAATGAGATATTTAACGGCAGGAGAATCACATGGACCCCAATTAACAACAATTATTGAAGGGCTTCCCGCAGGCTTGCTGCTTGCTTCAGAAGATATAAATAAACATTTGGCAAGAAGGCAAAAGGGCTATGGACGCGGAAGAAGAATGCAGATTGAGACAGATCAGGCACAAATCCAAAGCGGTGTGAGACATGGCAGGACACTAGGTTCTCCCGTAGCACTAGTAGTGGAAAACAAAGACTGGAAACATTGGACAAAAATTATGGGCGCAGAATCATTGTCTGAGAATGAAGAGGATGAAGTAAAAAGGAAAGTAACCCGTCCGCGACCCGGGCATGCCGATTTAAATGGAGGCATGAAATATGGTCATAGAGACATGCGAAATGTTTTGGAACGCTCCTCTGCAAGGGAAACCACAGTCAGGGTAGCAGCAGGCGCCGTTGCCCAGAAGCTTCTTGAGGAACTGGGCATAAAACTATCCTGCCATGTAAAGGAAATAGGCGGCATCACGGCGAATACGGAAGATGTTCATTCAGTTGAAGAAATTCGTCAGCGCGCAGAAAGCAGTGAAGTCCGCTGTGTGGATCCCGATGCTTCTGAAAAAATGAAAGAAGCTATTGATCAGGCCAAGAAAAAGGGGGATACCATCGGCGGAGTTGTTGAAGTCGTGATAGAGGGAGTGCCTGCCGGAGTAGGAAGCTATGTTCACTATGATCGAAAGCTCGATGCTAAAATAGCAGCTGCCGTTATGAGCATCAACGCTTTTAAAGGAGTTGAATTTGGCATGGGATTTGAAATGGCAAAGCGTTTCGGAAGCCAGGTTCACGATGAAATTGCGTGGTCTGAAGAAAAAGGGTATACAAGAAAAACAAATAACTTAGGCGGTTTTGAAGGCGGAATGACGACCGGCATGCCAATCGTTGTGAGGGGCGTAATGAAGCCCATCCCGACGTTATATAAACCACTTGAAAGTGTTGACATAGAAACGAAGGAGCCTTTTACAGCGAGCATTGAAAGATCAGATAGCTGTGCGGTCCCTGCGGCGGCTGTTGTTGCCGAAGCGGTTGTAGCGTGGGAAGTCGCATCTGCTTTGGTTGAACAGTTTGAAAGTGATCGAATGGATCACTTTAGTAAATCAGTCAGTCAGTACCGTGACTACACAAAGGGTTTTTAAAATGGAGACATTAACGGTAAAAACGGATCATTCATCCTATCCTGTCTATTTGGGCAAAGGTGCAATTGAGAAGCTTAGCGGCTATGTATCACAATTAAAGCCAGCTGTCACATCGGTGTTGCTGATCGCTGATGAAATCGTGTATACCATCCATGAGGACTATATTAAAGAATACTTGCCAAACCATGTTAAAGTATCAACGTTTATTACACCCCCGGGGGAAAAGGCAAAAACATTTGAAGTTTACCAGAATGCGATTGGCTTTGCTCTACAGGAGGGATTGGATAGGCACTCACTTATTATAGCCTGCGGGGGAGGAGCTACAGGAGATGTAGCGGGATTTACAGCAGCCACTTATATGCGCGGAATCCGCTTTATCCAGCTTCCTACAACCATCCTCGCTCACGATAGTGCGGTCGGTGGAAAGGTGGCCATTAACCACCCTTTGGGAAAAAATATGGCTGGCAGCTTTCATCAGCCTGAAGCTGTTATCTACGACAGTCATTTTTTGGAGTCTCTGCCGGTTAGGGAAGTCAGATCAGGATTTGCGGAAATTATTAAGCATGCCATGATTGCCGACCCGGACTGGCTTCAGGAATTAATGACTGAATTAAACACGCTGGATAATTTGGATCATCATCTGCTGATCGATTCGTTAAAGAAAGGAATCGAAATTAAATCAGCGATCGTCGAGAAAGATGAAAAAGAGCTGGGTATCAGAGCTTTTTTAAATTTCGGTCATACATATGGTCATGCATTAGAAGCCTGGGCCGGTTATGGAAAGTGGAGCCATGGGGAATCCATTATGGTGGGAATGATCTATTCCTTGCATTTAAGCAGGAAGTACAATAATCTCGCCTTTGATATTAACGAATTTATTCGATGGATCAAAAAATTAGGTTATGCAGCAGCACCTCCTGCACAAGCTGAATTTGACGCCCTGGTACAACTTATGTTAAAAGATAAAAAAACAATTGATAGTGAAATTCGATTCGTTCTGCTGAAGGATATTGGAAAGCCGGCGTTGCAGAAAATAGAAATCCGGGAATTGGCAGAAGCGGATCAACTGATTCGAAGCGCTAAAGGAGAGATAGAATGATTAGAGGAATACGAGGAGCAACAACCATAACAGCAGATCAGGAAGAATCCGTTCTTGCTGCATCCCAAAAGCTGTTAGAAGAAATGATAGAGAAAAACAAGGTGGATCCGGAAACTGTCGCATCTGTCTTTATCTCTGTTACTCCGGATATTTCTTCAGCTTTTCCGGCAAAAGCGATTCGGCAGTTTGAAAACTGGCGTCATGTTCCCGTTATGTGCATGCAGGAGATCCCGGTTAAAGACGCTTTGCCTTTTTGTGTAAGAGTGATGATGCATGTAAACACAGAAAAACCACAAAAAGAGATCCACCATGTCTATCAGGAAAATGCCATGCAATTAAGGCCGGATCTGACAATGGAGAATGGATCGTGAAAATAGCAGCACTATCATTTTAAACCTACTATATAAATAGATTGGATGATGTACATGAATATTAAAGCGCAGATCACAAATTTAGTTCCTTACAAACCTGGAAAACCCTCTGATGAAGTTAAGAAAGAATTCGGACTAAGTGAAATAGTAAAGCTTGCTTCTAATGAAAATCCATTTGGCTGTTCACCAAAGGTTAATGAATGGTTTAAGGAAAATGGAGTAAATCATGCTATATACCCGGATGGCTATGCAACTAATTTACGTGATTCTCTTGCTAAAAAATATTCACTTTCTCCAGAACAATTCATTTTGGGGAATGGATCAGATGAAATTATTCAAATCATTTCCCGTGCGATGCTCGAAAACGGAAAAAACACCATCATGCCTGCACCAAGTTTTCCACAGTATAAACATAATGCCATCATAGAGGGTGCTGAAGCAATCGAAATTCCTCTGATAAACGGTGCGCATGATCTTCAAAAAATGGCGGAGGCAATTAACGAGCAAACAGCCATTGTCTGGGTATGCAGCCCGAATAATCCTACAGGAAAATATATTAACAAAGAGGAGCTAATCTCGTTTTTTGATCTTGTGCCAAGTCATGTGCTTATTGTGCTTGATGAAGCCTATCATGAATATGCTGTTGCGGAGGATTATTATGATGCCATTTCACTGCTCGAGTCTTATCCGAATCTTTTAGTAACCAGAACGTTTTCCAAGGCATATGGACTTGCAGGCTTCAGGGTAGGCTATGGTATGGCTTCTCCTTCCATCATCCAGGCAATTGAACCTGTTCGTGAACCTTTTAACACCAATGTATTAGGACAAACCGCTGCTCAAATTGCTTTAGAAGATGAAACGTTTTTACAGAATTGCAGGGAGCAGAACCGTTTAGGATTAGAGCAGTACTATCAATTTTGCGAAGAGCAGGGACTGTCCTATTTTCCTTCGCAGGGCAACTTTATTTTAATTGATTTTAACCGCGATGGTGATCTCCTGTTTCAAGAGCTGATGAAAAAAGGCTATATTGTACGCAGCGGGCAGGCGCTGGGATACCCTACAGCTCTTAGAATCACCATTGGTTCAAAGGACCAGAATGAAAAAATTATCAGCGTCCTGAAAGAAATTCTTAAAAACTGAGCTCGATGCTGGCTGACCGCATAAGCCCGTTATTTAAATGATTTAGTTTATAGAAGCAAAAGTTTATAGCGCTAAAGTAAGGTGTGGTTATATGGAAGGAACGGTTGTAATTATCGGCTTGGGTCTAATTGGCGGTTCAATTGGATTATCAATTTTGCAGGAGAATCCCCGTGCACATGTTATCGGCTACGATTTAAACCGCAAAGAAATTCGCCTTGCTAAAGCGATGAACGCCATATCAGAAAAAGGCTCAGATTTACAGCGGGATGTGGAAAAAGCAGATTTGGTTTTTTTATGCACACCAGTTTTTCAAACTGAAAAATTGATTGATGAAATTTCTTCTTGGCAGTTAAAGCAAAATGCAATTATAACAGATGTAGGCAGTACTAAAAAAAGAATTATGCAAAAGGCCAAACTGTTCGCTGAGAAAGGGTACTCGTTTATTGGGGGACATCCTATGGCGGGCTCACATAAAAGCGGAGTTGCAGCATCAAAAGTGTTATTGTTTGAAAACGCATTTTATTTATTAACACCCGGAAGCAGAACGTCTGAACACCAGGTGGAGCAATTAAAGAAATGGCTGGCTGGAACCCGGGCGAAATTTTTGGTCGTAGATCCGATGGAGCATGACGAAATAACCGGCATGGTCAGTCACTTTCCTCATATAGTAGCCAGTTCTCTTGTTCATCAGGTTAAAAAAGTTCATGCAAAGCAGCCGCTGGTCTCCAGACTTGCAGCAGGCGGATTTCGTGACTTATCAAGGATCGCATCTTCTGATCCTGTTATGTGGCGGGATATTACCATGCATAATACAGGTGTATTAAAGAGTCTTCTTGAGGGCTGGCAGGAAGAAATGCAAAAAGTGGTTCAGCTGCTGGAAAAGGAAGACTCTGAAGCCATGTACCTATATTTTAAAGAAGCAAAAAATTTCAGAGATGATATGCCCATTCTTCAAAAAGGAGCCATCCCTTCATTTTATGACCTTTTTGTAGATATACCTGACTACCCGGGCATCATTCATGAAATAACCGGTCATTTGGCAAAAGAAGCAATTAGTATTGTCAATATCAGAATTATGGAAACAAGAGAAGATATATACGGCGTACTTGCGATCAGCTTTCAAACGGAGGAAGACCGTAAAAAAGGGGAAGCATGCTTAAGATCTGCTACACCATATGAAGTTTTTATAGTGTAATGAAAGGAGCTTTTCAGATGATTCATTCTCTTTTTTTTCAAAACCCTGTATTAAAAGGCTCCATCAAAGTCCCGGGGGATAAATCTATTTCTCACCGTTCCATCATGTTCGGAGCATTAGCGCATGGTAAGACGACAGTCAGGGGGTTTTTAAAAGGAGATGACTGTTTAAGTACAATCAAGTGCTTTCGGAGCATGGGTGTGCAGATTGACGAAATGGATGATGAAATTGTCATTCATGGTGTGGGTTTTCAGGGACTTAAAGAGCCAAAAGACTTGCTCGATGTTGGGAACTCAGGCACTACTACCCGTCTATTACTTGGAATATTAGCGGGGCTTCCATTTCACTCAGTTGTAATAGGTGATGACTCCATCGCTTCACGCCCTATGCGCCGTGTGACAGACCCTCTGAAGCAGATGGGGGCCGACATTGACGGAAGGGAGAATGGCCAGTATACGCCCATTTCGATCAGAGGAGGAAAGCTTTCCCCTATCGAATTTGTTATGCCGCATGCAAGTGCACAACTGAAATCTGCCATCATTTTTGCTGGGCTGCAAACAGAAGGCATTACGACGATTATTGAACCCGAAAAAACAAGAGATCATACTGAACGTATGATAAAACATTTTGGCGGGTCTATAAATCGTGAGCACAATCGTATAACAATCGAAGGCGGACAGCAGTTAAAAGGACAGACGGTCCAGGTTCCGGGTGATATTTCATCAGCAGCATTTTTCCTTGCAGCGGGTGCGGCAGTTAAAGGAAGTGAGCTGACGCTTACAGACGTAGGAGTTAACCCTACGCGGGATGGGATTATTGATGTTCTGATTAGGATGGGAGCAGATTTAACGATCCACACTGAAGAAGAAAAAGCAGAGCCGGTAGCAAACCTCGTAATCAAAGGCAGTCAGCTAAAGGCGGTTGATATAGGGGGAGCGATCATACCAAAACTGATAGATGAAATCCCTATCATTGCTTTGCTTGCTACCCAGGCGAATGGGACAACTACCATTAGAAACGCTGAAGAACTGAAAGTAAAAGAAACGAATCGCATCGATGCTGTCGTTCAGGAATTAAAAAAACTTGGGGCAGACATAGAGGCAACTGAAGACGGGATGAAAATTCATGGACCAGCACCTCTTCATGGAGGAAAAGTCAGTTCCAGAGGGGATCATCGTATTGGCATGATGCTTGCGGTAGCTTCCTTGCTGACCGGTGAAGAAGTTCAAATCGAAAACTTTGAAGCGATCAGTGTATCATATCCTGACTTTTTATCTCATTTGGAATCCATAACAAGTAATCAGTGAACGGTGTCGATCGGCATCGTTTACTTTTTTTAATTTTTAAAAGGATATTCATTGTGTTTTGACGAATTATCTTTTTAAGTGATTTCCAAAGGGTATAATTTGCTAATTGGCCGGATTTTTTTTAGGATATAAAATAGATTTAAAAGAAAGAAATGAGGGACCAAAGCGTGAGTGCATCAAATCGAATGATCCAATCATTGCACGATGGCAAATTAGAACAGGGTTTAAAAGAATTTACCGAAGTAAAAAAAACAGGCACAGACGATGAAAAATTTGAGCTGGCTGAAGAACTTTTTCAACTGGGCTTTCTGGAACAGGCGAAGGAATTATTTGAGCTTCTTATTCAGCGTTATCCAGATGAAGCAGAGCTGAAAATTCTGCTCGCAGAAACATTGGTTGAAATGGATCAGGCTGAAGAAGCATTGCTGCAGCTTGATAATATAAATAGCAATGATGAGTTTTACCCGAGATCATTGCTCCTTGCTGCTGATCTTTATCAAATGCAGGGTCTGTACGAGGTAAGTGAAAGAAAATTAAAGCAGGCAGTGCAAAAGCTTCCTGATGAACCGGTTATTCAGTTTGCACTCGCTGAACTATATAATGAGCAGGGACGCTTTCTAGAAGCAATCAGACACTACAAAGAAGTGCTCAATCAGGACATAAAAGAAATAGCTGGCGTTCATATTCAGCAGCGGCTGGGCGAATGCTACAGCGCAGGCGGTGCTTTTGAGGAATCCCTTCCATACTACGAAAAAGCACTTGAAGACAGCAGAGAGATCAATACGCTGTTTGGATATGGATTTACAGCTTTTCAGGCTTCACATCACAGAACCTCCATAGAAATTTTATCTGAAGTGATTGAGATTGACCCTGAGTACCATTCGGCATATCTTCTGCTTGCCAAAGCCTATGAGCATGAAGAACAGCTTGCAGAGGCATTGGAGGCAGCTGAAAAAGGATTAAAGGCCGACCCTTTTAACAAAGAACTTTATTTATATGCTGGAAAATTATATTTAAAAGAAGGAAATGAGCGTAACGCTGAGTCCAATCTCCGACAGGCGATCGCACTTGATCCAAATTTTTTAGAGGCCGCTCTTTTATTGAACCGGCTGCTTATCAAACAGGAAAAAGCAGAAGACATTTTGGAAGTGATCAGTCTGGTTGAAAATGCCGGGGAAAGTGACCCTCAATTTCACTGGGACGCCGCCAAGGCCTTTGAATGGCTAGAAGAATTTGAGAAGGCATCTAATGAATATACTCAAGCATATGTGGTATATAATGATCATATAGATTTTCTTGAGGATTATGGATTGTTTCTTTTAGAAGAAAGCAGGCTTTCAGAAGCCAGGGAAATCTTTCTGAAGCTAGCTGAAAAGGATCCTACTAACGAAGATTGGCAGCAAACACTTGAGCGTCTGGAGCAGATGTAAATACCTGTCGTCATACTGATCAATGGGTAAAGGGGGGAATCGCATGGCCGCACCAGTTTCAGTACACGAAAAAAAAGATTTTATTAGATGGTTCTTAAATCATTACCAGCTTAAAAGAAGAGAGTCCGTATGGATTTTAAATTACTTAATGAGTCACGATGAATTAATGGAAAATCTGCATTTTGTTGAGGAAGCCCAATATTGTCCGAGAGGAATCGTTATGTCAACTCAGTGTGTAGATGACGTGGCATTCCGGTTTTATAAAGGCAATATCATGACAACAGATGCTGAAAAATCATTTCATGATATACGCCTTCATCGAGATGAAGATATCTTTATACAGCTTAATTTCCATGCTTCCCATGCTACTCATCAGTATGCGGCAGTCATGGAGGAGAATCCTTTTATGCCGAAATATTTGCGTATTACGGAAAAAGATAGAATTGTCGCCGAACAGTTCTTAAAGGAAAGCATTGTCACATTTAAAAGACAAAAGCTGCTCGATGAGATAGACCGCGCATTGGATGCTCAGGACCATGAAACTTTTACAAAACTGACAGAAGAATTAAAAAATGTGACACTTTTATAAATAATTTTTTAGATGTTGTGGCAAACCTCAAAAAAGGTTAAATAAGAAGTAAGTATTTATCAATAATATGAGGTGAGCGGAGCAGATCGTGGCGGCTCCTGCAGGATATGATGGCTGCTTGAGACTATACAGGGTAAAGCCCTAAAAAGAATTGAGCCCCCTTCCCAGCAGAAAGCGTCCGCCTGAAGCGCAGCGAACCGTTCAACGAGCTTGAGACACTTTTGTCCCAGGCTCTTTTTTTTATGGTAAACTACAAAAGATGAAGAAATGGGGGTAATTTTGCTATGTTATGGAATGCTAAAGAAATCGGTTTATATTTAAAGGAAAAAGCCTATATTGATACTGTTATTGTTCCAATGATTCCGCTAAGCTTTTCTGACCGGACAAGACAGGAGGCCGAGCAGGCAGAGTTTATTACATTGCTGACAAGTCTATTGGAAAAACAGTTTAAGGGAAGAATGCTTCTGGTCCCGCCTTTTACGTATTTGAGCGGACAAGGTAAAGGAGAGGCTGAAAAACTGCAGGAATGGATCAAAGAACTTGAAGCGAATGAGTTTGAACATGTTTTTTGCCTGACTTCCGATTCCGAGTGGAAAGAATATGAACAAGAACTTGGCGGAAAATTGATTTGGATGCCATCCATTCCGCTTGAACATATGGAGGAGAAATATAAAAGAAAAATCATCGATGATCAAGTAAATCAATTGGTTAAATTAATTGTGCAGAAGTGGCAATCAAATTAACGTTCAAAAAAACTTCACATTGTTGAAATGAAAAGGGTCAACGCAATATTGACCTTGATAATATATTGATATATCATGAATATGTCCTAGTTATATATTTGTGCGAAATATGTCCGGACGGACTGACCTGAAGATAGAGGGGGGAAAATAATGAGTAACCAACGTGTTTCACGTCGTCAATTTTTAAATTATACACTCACGGGTGTAGGCGGTTTCATGGCGGCAGGAATGCTCATGCCGATGGTGCGGTTTGCTATCGATCCAGTTCTTACTGCTGAAGCAGGTGGGGACTTTATTACAACTGGCACATCTGAAGAGGAATTATCAGAGACGCCGATTCGTGTTGATTTCACTTTTGAACAAGTTGATGCATGGTATACTTCTGATGTTACACAAACTGCTTGGGTGTACCTTGACGAAGCGGGAGAAATTGTTGCACTCAGCCCGACATGCAAGCATTTGGGATGTACGGTAAGCTGGGAAGGAAGAGAGAGCGATCCAAATCGTTTCTTCTGTCCATGCCATAACGGTTTATATGAAAAAAGTGGTAAGAATGTACCGGGAACGCCGCCAACGGCTCCTCTGGATCAGTTTGAAGCCAGAGTAGGCGATGATGGGATTTTACAGCTCGGACAGGTTGTACCAAACAAGATTGTATAGTAAAGGGGGCGTAATTGGTGCTTAATAAGATTTATGATTGGGTCGACGAACGATTAGATATCACACCAATGTGGCGTGATATCGCGGACCATGAAGTGCCTGAGCACGTTAACCCTGCTCATCACTTTTCTGCGTTTGTGTACTGTTTCGGCGGTCTTACATTCTTTGTAACTGTCATCCAAATCCTGTCCGGTATGTTTTTAACAATGTACTATGTTCCGGATATCGAGAACGCATGGAGATCCGTTTATTATCTTCAAAATGAAGTAGCCTTTGGTGTTATTGTGCGTGGTATGCATCACTGGGGAGCGAGTTTGGTTATCGTTATGCTATTTCTTCATACCTTACGGGTATTTTTTACCGGGGCATATAAAAAGCCTCGTGAATTGAACTGGGTTGTAGGTGTACTTATTTTCTTCGTAATGCTTGGACTTGGTTTCACTGGATACCTGCTTCCATGGGACATGAAAGCACTATTTGCTACAAAAGTAGGAATCGAGATTGCGGCTGCTACTCCATTTATTGGAGAACAGATCAGAACGCTTCTTGCTGGTGATCCGACCATTTTAGGTGCTCAAACCTTAACGCGTTTCTTCGCGATTCATGTATTTTTCTTGCCTGGAGCTCTTCTTGGACTCATGGCAGCTCACTTTATCATGATTCGTAAACAAGGTATTTCGGGACCACTTTAAACTTGAGTTGCTCATCCATTTAGAGAAATAAAGGAGGGAAAAGCTATGCATCGCGGAAAAGGGATGAAATTTGTAGGTGATTCACGAGTACCTGCAAATCGTAAACCGAATATTCCGAAGGACTATTCGGAGTTCCCGGGTAAAACGGAAGCTTTCTGGCCAAACTTTTTACTTAAGGAATGGCTGGTAGGTGCAGTATTTTTAATTGGATACCTTTCTTTAACAGTGGCGCATGAGCCGCCTTTAGAGAAAATTGCAGATCCGACGGATGCTGGGTATACACCGTTGCCTGACTGGTACTTCTTATTTTTATATCAATTACTTAAGTATGATTTTGCATCAGGTCCTTACAATGTGATTGGAGCATTTGTTATTCCGGGTATTGCATTTGGAGCCCTGCTGCTTGCGCCGTTTATCGATCGAGGACCAGAACGCCGTCCAGGTAAACGCCCGCTTGCAACAAGCTTTATGCTGCTTGGTGTAGCTGCAACCATCTTCCTTACATGGGAATCTGTTGCGTATCATGATTGGGAAAAGCAGCGTTCACAAGGTGAAATTGTTGCCGAGGCGGAAGTAGATACGGAAGCTGAAGGCTATGCAATCTACGAGGAACAGGGATGCATAACCTGTCATGGTGATAACTTAGAGGGCGGTTCTGCTGCTCCTTCACTTGCCGGGTCAGGTTTGGAAGCAGATGAAATTGCTGACATAGCTGTAAACGGAAAAGGAAATATGCCTGCGGATCTCTTCCAGGGAAGCGATGAAGAATTGGAAGAACTAGCAGCATTTGTTGAAGAAGTTGGAGCTGAATAATAAAGACTAAAAAGAGCCGGTGCTGACTGGCTCTTTTTTTTGAAAGTGAGGATGAGCTGACATATGAAAGAACTGCTTTATGCGTGTCTGACAAACCGGACTTTTTTAATTATATTATTTACCGTGAATTTACTGGGCACTCTCTACGGGTATTACTGGTATGAGTATCAGCTGATGAACACCGAACCGATCTTTTTGCTTTTTGTTCCTGACTCTCCTACGGCGAGCTTATTTTTTACAATTGTCATTGGCTTTTTTCTTTTAGGTAAAAGATGGAAAATAATGGAGGCTCTGGCTCTGGTCACCCTTTTTAAATATGGAATTTGGGCTGTCGTCATGAATATTTTAACGGGCCAGGTAACAGGAAGCATTTCCCTTCAGGCTTGGATGCTGATTTTTTCTCATGGGGCAATGGCTTTGCAAGGGATTCTATATTCCCCGTTCTATCGTTTCTCATGGTGGCATTTAGTGCTGGCGTCTATCTGGACTTTACATAATGATGTTATAGACTATGTTTTTGGTCAGTATCCTGTGTATTCCAGCTTGGATCAATTTGTTATGGAGATTGGCTATTTCACATTTTGGCTCAGTATTGCCTCGATTGGATTGGCTTATTGGCTGGTGATTTATAAAAACAGCTCAAAGCGTAACTTGCTGAATTTCTCTTCTTAAAGACTTTCCTTCTGCATAGTTTAGTGCAGGGGGGATGAACGTGAAGAAAGGTTGCGCAGTATGGATGCTAGTTATATTGTTTATAGGATTTCCCTTTCAAACCACTTTTGCAGAAACAAAATTTAATGAAATTTTTCACTATATATCCAGCCACGATTATGAACAGGGTGTTTCAAGTTTAAATGACTGGTATCTTTCCCTTTCTGCTGTACAAAGAGAACCTTTGGAGGAACCATATTCAAAGCTGATATCGGTGCTTTCTTCAGAATATATGGTGCATGAGGATAAATTGCTTCAATTATGGTCATTTTTTTCTGCAGCTGAATATATCACCGAAGACAGGGTTGACTATTTAAGATATTTAAACAGTTATTTTCATTCCCTGGCTGATATAGATACCGGAAGCAATGAGGTAAAGGTTGAGGACATGAACAAAGTATATGATGCCATGCTCCCTGTATTGCAGATGATGGCACAAAATAATGATGTGGAAGCGATGAAACAAGCCTCGGTTTCTGAAAATGATCTGGTTATGGCTGCTGCTATTCAGCCCGGAAACTCAGTACCATCTTTTCACATTTGGTATGAAGATCATTTGGCAGGGTCAAACTTAATACTGGTGTCTGTGGTCACAGGCGGGGTTCTTATTTCCTCATTGACGTACGCTTCATGGCGAAAATATGTCGGAGAAAAAAGAAGAAAGCGAATACGAAATCATTCTGATTGACAATAAAACGAATCTAAAGGTAAAATTTAATCAAACATACTTCTTGGAGGGACACTATGGATTTTCTGATTTATTTTGCTGTTATTTTGCTTGTTCCTTTATGGGCAAACAGGAGAGTAAAAACCACGTATAAAAAATATTCTAAAATTGCAACAACCGCCAATATGACAGGGGCAGAAGTTGCCAGAAGAATTCTTGAGGACAATAATATTTACGATGTAACCGTTAAACCAGGAAGAGGTTTTTTGAGCGATCATTACAATCCAAGTTCAAAAGAAATTGTTTTATCACCTGATAATTATCACAAAATGTCAGTTGCAGGGGCTGCTGTAGCAGCGCATGAAGTAGGACATGCTATCCAGCATGCTGAAGGCTATGCATTTCTAAAATTCCGTTCTGCTTTAGCTCCTGTTGCAAGCTTGGGTTCTAACTTG
Source organism: Jeotgalibacillus proteolyticus (assembly GCF_050107735.1). Lineage (GTDB taxonomy): Bacteria > Bacillota > Bacilli > Bacillales > Jeotgalibacillaceae > Jeotgalibacillus > Jeotgalibacillus proteolyticus_A. The sequence goes on along the minus strand of NZ_JBNILO010000008.1, from coordinate 62,286 downwards.
TCGATCTTTTTAATCATAGGCGGGGCAATTTTACAGCTGACAGGACTTTATCTGGTAGGTATTCTCTTTTTTGCAGCAGCCGTGCTGTTTCAATTCGTTACTCTTCCAGTAGAGTTTGATGCATCATCGAGGGCGATGAATCAGATGGTCAGCAGTGGAATTATCCGCAATGAGGAAGAGCCGCATGCAAAAAAAGTTTTAAATGCTGCTGCGTTAACGTATGTAGCCGCTGCATTAATCGCATTGCTTGAATTAGTACGATTTATATTCATGTTTCTGGGAATGAATGGCGAAGAGTAAGCCGCCCTTTTTAAACAGAAAAAAATGAGTAGAAGCCAGATATAAACTGAAATCAGTTTAACTCAAGAGGAAGTCTAGAGACTGCGCCTTAAGTGAAGGACTAAACTATACAAGAGCCTGAGACACGACGTTGTCTCAGGCTCTTCTTTATTATTTGCTCCGCTGCACTGTCATTTAAATTTTGGTTACTCTAGTGGGTGTTTATTTTCATCTAAAGTAAAACCTTCCCCTAAAACATCGTGGACATCTGTTACAGAAACAAACGCATGAGGATCGATGGAGGTAATGATATTTTTTAAACGCACAATTTCATTTCTTCCCACTACGCAATAAAGTACAGACCTGGGCTCCTTTGAATAATGACCAGTTCCTTTCAGGACAGTAACACCCCTGTCCATTTCAAGTGTGATTCGGTCAGCTATCTCGGATTGAAGTGGAGAGATGATCATAGCTCCTTTTGCTGCATAAGCACCCTCCTGCATAAAGTCAATGACTCTGGCGCCGACAAATACCGCTACTAAGGTGTACATCGCCTCACGATAGTTTAAATACGTGATGAGAGAGAGAAGGATGACGACTGCGTCAAATAAAAACATGGTCCTGCCCATACTCCATCCGCTGTATTTATTAGCAAGACGTGCAATAATATCAACACCGCCTGTGGTGCCGCCATATCGAAATATGATGCCAAGGCCTACCCCTATAAAAGCTCCTGCGAATAAGGCCGCTAAAAACAAATCATCTGACAAAGGAATGGAAAACTGGTATCTGTAGAAGAGTTCCAGGAACACTGATACACTTATGGTGCCAAGGATCGTGTACAAAAAAGCTTTTCTGCCCAGGAGCCGCCATCCTATAATGAATATGGGAATATTAAGGAGTAAATTCGTTATAGAAGGTTTTATATCGAAAATAAAGTATAATAAAAGCGTAATTCCGGTAAAACCACCTTCAGCCAGATTGTTTTGAATGTTAAAATGAACGATACCGAAGCTGAAAATGGATGAACCAAGTAAAATAAACAAACAATTTTTCAATCTTAACCCAAATGGCATAAACATCTCCCCTTTGCTGTGCATACGAAGCAATTATAGTCAAATCGATGATTGAAAGCAATCTGATATTGGAGGGAAATCATGCAAAAAGATAAGACACTTAAAGATATTCAGCAGGAAGTGGATCAATACATAGGACAATTCAAAGAAGGATACTTCAGTCCTTTGTCAATGATGGCCAGATTGACAGAGGAGCTTGGTGAGTTAGCAAGAGAAGTCAATCATCACTACGGTGAAAAACCAAAAAAAACAGCTGAAGAGGAAAGTACGATTGAAGAAGAGCTTGGTGATCTGCTTTTTGTCATTACGTGCTTTGCAAACCAGCAAAATATCAGCCTCGAAAAAGCACATAACCGAGTAATGACTAAATTTAAAACAAGAGATAAAGACCGCTGGACGCGTATTGAAGGGAAGGAATAATTATGGCAGATAAAATAAAAGTTGTTATAGCAGGACCCAGAGGAAGGATGGGCCGGGAAGCAGTGAGAATGGTTTCAGAACAAGATGGAATGCAGCTTGTTTCGGTGATTGATTACAAGAATACAGGCAAAAATCTGAACGAGCTCGAGGGGTTTACCTATCTTCAGGATACTGCAATTGTCTACAGTGATCTGAACCAGTGTTTTGACGAGACGTCCCCTGATGTTTTAATTGACCTGACCACCCCTGAAACCGGATATGCACATACAAAAACGGCCTTAATGCACAATGTGCGCCCCGTAGTGGGGACCACCGGGTTTACAAGCGGACAATTGGATGAACTGACTGATCTTGCAGAGGAAAGAAACATTGGTGTGATCATTGCGCCAAACTTTGCTATTGGAGCAGTATTAATGATGAAGTTTTCTCAAATGGCAGCTAAATATTTTGAAGATGTAGAAATCATCGAAATGCATCACGATCAAAAACTGGATGCACCATCCGGAACCGGAATTAAAACGGCACAAATGATTAAAGAAAATCGAGAACCTAAAAAACAGGGCCATCCATCTGAAGAAGAAACTATTCCCGGAGCAAGGGGAGCGGATATTGATGGAATGAAAATTCACAGTGTACGCCTTCCAGGTCTTATTGCACATCAGCAGGTGCTGTTTGGCAGTGAGGGGCAGCTTTTAACCATTCGTCATGATTCCCATGATCGTGCTTCTTTCATGTCGGGTGTCCGTATTTGTGTAGAAACGGTTATGAATTTAAGTACACTTGTATATGGTTTGGAAAATATCTTAGATTAACACGACAATGGAGGGGTATCTGTGAAAATTGCTTTAATTGCACATGATAAGAAAAAAGAAGAGCTGCTGGACTTTGTCACCAGACATAAAGATGTTTTCAGCCAGCACGAACTGTTTGCAACCGGAACCACCGGGTTGAAGGTCAACGAGAGAACTGGTCTCCCAATTCATTGTTTTAAGTCAGGACCGCTTGGAGGAGATCAGGAGATTGGAGCTAAAATTGCCAATCAGGAGCTTGATGCAGTGTTTTTCTTTCGCGACCCGCTCACAGCCCAGCCTCATGAACCTGATGTATCTGCTTTAATCAGACTTGGAGATGTGTACCGAATCCCAATGGCAACAAATATTGGCATGGCTCATATTCTCGTTAAAGCGATAAAGGAAAACGAATTTTAAAAGGTGGTTTATATATGATCGAGCCAGTTGATATACTGGCAATCGGTGCTCATGCCGATGACATTGAAATAGGAATGGGCGGGACGATTGCCAAATGGGCTTCACGCAAAAAGAAAATTGTTATATGTGACTTAACTGCAGGGGAGCTTTCTTCAAATGGAACAGTTGAAATCCGCAAAAAGGAAGCGGAAGAAGCGGCTGAGATTCTGGGTGTAATGGAGAGGATAAATCTTGGGATTCCGGATCGCGGCATACAAAATTCGCAAGAGCAAATAAAAGCGGTAGTAAACGTGATAAGGAAATATCAGCCTAAAATAATCTTTGCTCCATATTTTGAAGACAGACACCCGGATCACGGAAATGCTTCTTCTCTTGTAAAAGAAGCTGCGTTTTCAGCAGGGATACGGAAATTCAATCCGGACTCTGCCCCGATATGTAAATCACCGGTTTATTATTATATGATTAATGGCATACATACACCTAATTTTGCTGCCAATATATCAGCAGAGATTGAACAGAAGAAAAAAGCTCTTGCTGCATATAAAAGCCAATTTGAACCCGCAGGAGGAGTCAGTACGCCTTTAACTGAAGGCTATGTGGACTCTGTCATAGCGAGAGATCTTTTGACGGGAAAGCAGGCAGGATGTTTATACGCAGAAGGATTTATAACGGACCGGGTGATTTTACTAGATCATGATTTATTAGGAGAATTTTAATGAAGTTAAAAATAGGCATTACCTGCTACCCGACTGTAGGAGGGTCGGGGATTGTTGCGACTGAACTCGGGAAACTCCTTGCTGAAAAAGGGCATGAAATACACTTTATTACATCAAGCATTCCATTCAGGCTGAATAAAATGTACTCCAATATATTTTTTCATCAGGTAGAGGTAAATCATTATTCCGTTTTTCAATATCCTCCCTATGATATTGCCCTTGCTAATAAAATGTCTGAAATCATAAAAAGAGAAGGGCTGGACATTCTCCATGTACACTATGCAATCCCGCATGCTGTGTGTGCCATTTTAGGGAAGCAAATGGCAAAGTCATCGGTTGGAATCGTGACGACTCTCCATGGCACTGATATAACAGTTCTGGGGTTTGATCCGTCTTTAACTGATGCGATCCGTTTTGGGATTGAAGAATCAGACCGGGTGACGACTGTGTCTCATGCTTTAGCGAAGCAGACGCATGAACTTATCTCACCTGACAAAACGCTGGATGTTATTCATAATTTTATTGATGAAAGAGTCTACCGTAAAGTTCCTGCTCAGGAATTGAAGAAGGAATACGGTATTTCATCACATGAGAAAGTAATTATTCATGTTTCAAACTTCAGAGCCGTTAAACGCGTGGAAGATGTTATTCAGTCATTTGCCCAAATCAGAAAAAGAACACCTGCCAAATTATTGCTTGTGGGCGATGGACCGGAAATGTCTGTGATTTGCAAAAAAGTGAATCAGCTTGGAATCAAAGAGCATGTGTTATTTCTGGGAAAAAAAGAAAATGTGGAAGAATTATATTCATTAAGTGATCTTATGCTCCTTCTGTCAGAAAAAGAAAGTTTTGGTTTAGTGGCTTTAGAGGCCATGGCGTGCGGTGTTCCATGTATAGGAACCAATGTAGGCGGTATTCCTGAAGTCATCAGCGATGGAGTGAACGGATTTATTTGTGAAGTAGGCGATATAGAGAATATTGTAGCAAAAGCAGAAGAATTACTCGGGGATAAGGAAAAATATCGAAAATTCTCGATTTCCTGTATGGATACAGTAAATGAGCGATTTCACTCTACGAAAATTGTGAAGGAGTACGAAGAAGTATATGCAAAAGTTCTAAAGGAAAAGGTGACACTATGAGTCATCCAGATCCTTTCAAAGAAGCTATTCCGGTATTGGAGAAAATCCAAAGAGGAGGGTATGAAGCTTATTTTGTAGGGGGATGTGTCAGGGACTATTTGCTGAAAAGGCCGGTTGCGGATGTTGATATCGCTACCTCTGCCACACCGCAAGAAATAAAATCTCTTTTCAGGAATACGGTAGACGTCGGCATTGAACATGGCACCGTCATGATCATTGACCGCGGTAAAGGATACGAGGTTACGACGTACCGCTCAGAAACCGCGTATTCGGATTTCAGGAGACCGGATGGGGTGCAGTTTGTCCGCTCTTTAAGAGAAGACTTGCAGAGAAGGGATTTTACAATAAACGCCATGGCCATGACGGCAGATTTTAAAGTAACGGATTTATACGGCGGTGTGCAAGATCTTGAAAATGGAATAATAAGGACCGTAGGAGCATCTGAAGAGCGTTTTAGCGAAGACGCTTTAAGGATGCTTAGAGGAGCGCGTTTTGCAGCTCAATTATCATTTGATATTGAAGAAAAGACACTGTATTCAATGACTGAACTTTCTTCACTGCTGCAGCATATAGCAGTCGAACGAAAGAGAATGGAAATGGATAAGCTTCTCATGGGGAGGAACTGGACAAAAGGACTCGAATATGCGGAGAAGGCTCAATTTCTTCCTTATTTGCCGCTTTTTCCAGTAACGGAAGACCGTATAAAAGACTTTGAACAAATGAGTGTACAGCATTTGTCTAAAGATCAGAGATGGGCATTAATTATGATGAAGCTCGATCAAAGCGAACGAGAAACAGCATTGAAAAACTGGCGGCTTTCAAAAAAAAGGATGAACGATATAAAAGACATGATTGAGCTCTATTACCAGAGAACGGATCATTTTTGGTCTTTCATGGAGGTTTATGCCTGGGGAAAAGAACGTGTCATTCAGGCTGATGAACTTTACGCAGCTGTAAATCAATTGCAAAGTGATGAAAAGAAGATTCACGAGCTTTGGAAAGCCTTGCCCATTCACAGCCAAAAGGATCTGGCAGTTAACGGTAAAGAGCTGATTGCCTGGTCAGACCATCCTGCAGGACCATGGATTGGCAAGCTGTTTTCAGACCTGGAAAAAGCAGTTTTGAGAGGCCGTCTGGAAAACAGCAAGTCTGAAATTAAAAAGTGGGTGAAATCATGGCATCAAAAATAAGAGAAGCGCTGCTTGCTTCTTTGTCAGCTCATCAGGACGTATATCTTTCGGGAGAAAGGCTAGCTAAAGAAGCCGGATGCTCGAGAACAGCCATATGGAAGCATATAGAAGAATTAAGAAAAGAAGGGATCACCATTGATTCTAAAAGAAAAAAGGGCTATAAATTGATTGAGTCAAATCAACAGGATACTGTCACTGAAACCGATATTCTGCTCGGTCTCCAAACGAAGAGACTAGGGAGAAGCATCCATTATTACGAATCGGTTGACTCTACTCAAAAAATAGCCCATAAACTTGCACAGGAACAGGCGCCAGAAGGTACACTTGTGATTGCTGAAGAGCAGACCTCGGGTAGAGGAAGAATGTCACGCTCCTGGCACTCCCCAAAAGGAACCGGGATTTGGATGAGTCTGTTAGTAAGGCCTTTGCTGCCTCCTCAGAAAGCTCCACAATTCACGCTGCTGACCGCTGTAGCCGTTGTACAGGCAATTGAAGATGTGTGTGATGTCAGTGTCGAAATTAAATGGCCTAATGATCTTTTAGTCAATGACCGCAAGATTACAGGAATATTGACAGAACTGCAGGCAGACAGTGAGCAGATTCATTCTTTGATTATCGGAATCGGAATGAATATCAATCAGCAGCAGGAAGACTTTCCGAAAGAATTACATGAATTGGCTACCTCCCTGGCTATTGAAACAGGCAGCAAGGTTTCAAGGTCAGCAATTGTTCAGCGGATTATGTACCATTTTGAAAAATATTATCTGTTATATATGGATAAAGGATTTGCTCCGATTAAACTTTTATGGGAAAGCTATGCTATATCAATCGGAAGACATATTACAGCGAGAACACTTAACGGCGAACTGTCCGGAATTGCCTGCGGAATTACAGAAGAGGGCATTCTTTTGCTTGAGGATGATCAGGGAGTTACACATTCTATTTATTCCGCTGACATTGAGATAAACGCTAAAAATCGCTAAAATGAGTGAAAATCTGCTATACTGAAGATGGGCAGTATCTGATGAACTGCACCTTTACTTGCAATTTAAAATCCAATAATAATTCTGCCTTGATCCATTAGCGACAGGGACAGAGGATCGAAACCATGAATTGTGCTTACATCCTTCTGTCTATTCAGAAGGATTTTTTTAGTACGTTATTCATGTTTCTGTACCTCTGAATAAGAGGAGGAACGAAAATGAAAACCACGACTGATTTTATGAAAATGAAAGAAAAGAACGAAAAGGTGACGATGGTCACAGCCTATGATTTTCCTGCAGCTAAAGCAGCTGAACAGGCAGGAATTGACATGATTCTGGTTGGCGACTCCCTGGGAATGGTTGTTTTGGGATATGATTCTACAGTTCCGGTGACGCTTGAGGACATGATTCATCACACAAAAGCAGTTAAAAGAGGAGCGCCCAACACCTTTATTGTAGTGGACATGCCTTTTATGACCTACCATTTATCTACCCAGGAGACATTAAAGAATGCGGCCCGCCTGCTTCAGGAAACCGGAGCTGATGCTGTGAAAGTAGAAGGCGCAAATAATGTGATTCCAATGATTCGCTCATTAACTGAAGCGGGAGTGCCGGTAATGGCGCATCTCGGCTTAACGCCTCAAAGCGCCGGGGTACTGGGAGGATTTAAAGTTCAAGCCAAAACGGCAGAACAGGGACTAAAATTAACCCAGGATGCAATTGAGTGCGAGCAGGCAGGTGCTTTTGCTGTTGTACTTGAATGCATCCCTCAGCAAATAACAGAGCAGGCTGCTTCCCGGCTTTCCATCCCGACGATCGGCATTGGAGCAGGAGTGCAGGCGGATGGACAGGTACTTGTATACCATGATTTAATTGGGTATGGAGATTATAAATTAGCCAAGTTTGTAAAACAATATACGAATGTGTACGCTTCAATAGGAGAAGCGTTGAGCCAATATATTAACGAAGTGAAAAGCGGAGAATTTCCTGCGCAGAACCATTCATTTAATATGAAAGAAGAAGAACGTACAGCGCTTTATGGAGGCAGGAATCAGTGATTATCTTAACATCCCCAAAACAAATGATTGAATTTGCTCGAAATGAATGTAAACTGGATAAAACCATAGGATTTGTTCCAACAATGGGATTTTTACACGAAGGTCATTTTTCTTTAGTTAAAAAATCGCTTGCTGAATGCGACACAACGGTTATGAGTATTTTTGTCAACCCGCTGCAGTTTGGCCCAAATGAGGATTTTGATAAATATCCACGGAATCTTGAGAGGGATACAGCATTAGCCCGTCAAAATGGGGTGGATGTATTATTTATTCCGGCAGCAGACGAAATATATCCTTCTTCATTATCCCTTTCCATGAAGGCAGAGCAAAGGGCAGACGTTATGTGTGGGGCATCAAGGCCGGGGCATTTTGATGGCGTAATTACCGTGCTTACGATTCTTTTTCACCTGGTGCAGCCTGACCGGGCATATTTCGGCCAGAAGGATGCTCAGCAGGCAGCGGTTGTTCAAGGGCTGGCAGACTCATTGATGTTCCCATTAGAAATCGTTCCTGTTGAAACAGTCAGAGAAGAAGATGGACTGGCAAAAAGCTCACGAAATGTTTATTTGACTGAAGATGAACGAAATGAGGCTTCCATCCTCTACAAGGCATTAATGAAAGGAAAAAAACAGCTGCCTGTACTTGGTGTTGAAGGAACAGCTAAAGAAATGGCAGAGATGATCCTATCTTCATCAAGCGGGCAAATTGATTATATTGAAATTCTTCAATATCCTGACTTAACGCCGGTGAAGAAACTAAAAGGAAAAATCATTATTGCACTTGCCGTTCAATTTGATAAAGCAAGGCTGATAGATAACGTTATTTTTATATTGGAGGAGGAGTAACCATGTTTCGTACAATGATGAGCGGAAAAATTCATCGTGCTCGCGTGACAGAAGCGAATTTAAACTATGTAGGCAGCATCACGATTGATGAAGACATCATGGATGCTGTAGGCATATTGGCAAATGAGAAAGTGCAGATTGTAAATAACAATAATGGAGCCCGCTTTGAAACCTATACCATTAAAGGAAAAAGAGGAAGCGGAGTTATGTGCGTGAACGGTGCTGCAGCCAGACTCGTTCAGGAAGGCGATGTGATAATCGTGATCTCATACAAACTTGTACCCGATGATCAAGCAGTAAATCACAAGCCAAAAGTGGCAATTATGAATGAGCATAATGATATTGTGGACATGATTGCTCATGAACCGGAAGCGACAATCATGTCTTAAATCTGATTTTTTAATTTGCAAAGGTTGTGACGGCAATGTGGAAAAACAAAATGGCTGTTGTGGATATAGAAACAACAGGAAATGCTCCCAAAAAAGGAGATCGCATTATGCAAATTGCGATCGTATTGATTGAGGATAATAAGATTGTTGATGAGTATTCATCCTATGTTAATCCTCAGCAGCCGATTCCGCCGTTTATTGTTGAGTTGACAGGGATTACGGATAAGCATGTAAAAGGTGCGCCGCTGTTTGCTCATATAGCTACTGAAATTCTGAAAAGGCTGGAAGGCGCTGTTTTTGTGGCGCACAACGTTCAATTTGACCTTCCTTTTCTGCAGGCTGAACTTGAATCTGCAGGCTACAGCGGAAGCTGGCATGGTTCAGTATTAGATACAGTAGAACTGGCAAGAATTCTTCTTCCAACAACGGACAGCTTTAAACTATCCGATTTAACCGGCCAGTTTCAGCTAACTCATGACAGGCCGCATCAGGCGGACAGCGACGCTTTGGCTACAGCACATATCTTGTTGTATTTTATCCAAAAACTGCATTCGCTTCCGCTCGTAACACTTGAAAGACTCGAACACTTAAGCGTGTATGTAAAAAGCCATATCGCAGAACTTTTTAAAAGTGTAACAGAAGATAAAAGAAAAAATATTCAGGCCCTTCCTGCTAATATAGAAGTTTTCAGGGGAATTGCCATCAGAAAAAAAACAGAAGATCAAACAGATGAGCTCCATCCTGTTTCTCTTGAAGACCCCGAAAAAGTCTTGCAGAATTATGTACACTTTTATGAAAAACGTGAGTCGCAGCTATCCATGATCGAAAAGGTTAATGAAGCCATGGAAAACCGTTCAAAAATAGCGATTGAAGCAGGGACAGGGGTAGGCAAGACAATGGGATATCTGCTTCCCGCAGCAAACTATGCTTTAAAAGGCATGAAAACGGTAATCAGCACTCAAACTGTACAGCTGCAGGAGCAAATATTATTAAAAGATGCAGACATATTTAAAAAAATCACTGGCTGCCGTTTACAATTCGCGCTATTAAAAGGGAGAAGCCACTATCTCCATTTGTTAAAATTTGAGCAGGCTTTAGCAGAAGAAGAGTCTCAATATGATGTAGTTCTGACCAAAATGCAGATACTGACCTGGCTTACAGAAACAGTCAATGGGGATGTGGATGAGCTGAATTTAACGAGTGGAGGCAGGCTTTTCTGGAATCGGATCCGTCATGCAGGATGGTTTTTAGGGGAAGACAAGGATCCGTGGAAAGAAAAGGATTTCTACTTAAATGCTCTGCAAAAAGCATATGACGCTCATATTATTATCACAAACCATTCAATGCTCGTTCAGGATACCCAGCGTATCAGGCCATTAATTCCTGCTTATCAGAATCTCATCATTGATGAGGCTCACCATTTTGAAGATGCCTGCAGAAGGCAATGGGGCAAGCAGCTGGACTATATACAATTAAAATACACGATCGGTCAGCTTGGCCACGATACTCAAGATCTTTTGGCCGGCAGACTGGCAGCTATTCTAAAAAGCAGGGTCAGCGCAGACCAAAAAAGCAGCCCGCTGACCGAAGACATGGCAGCTGAATTAAGCACAGAGGCTGACGCGGCTTTTTATCAGCTGGGTGCTTTGCTTAAATCTTCCATACAGCATAAAAAAGGTCAGCAAAAATATTTGCTATCGCTGGAAGACGGGATTCGGGAAAATGAGGGATGGAGACAGGTTCAATACGCCTTCGAACGGCTTCTGTCACACATGAAAAAAATCGATCGTATAATCCAGCATAATTTGGAAATTGTGAAAAAAAGCAAAGATAGTATATCTGATTCGAAAAAAGCAGTTATTGAAGAAATTCATTCTTTTTTATTGGAATGGAATGAATGGATCCAATCCATTCGGCTCTTTTTTATCACGAATGACTCTACGTCAATAAGCTGGCTGGAGGGGGATTTACGCTCTCTTCCTGGAAGCCTTTCACTTTTGTCCAGAAAAGTGCAGGTGCAAAAAGAAATCAACGAGCATTTTTTTACAGGCGATCAAGCCATCATTTTTACAAGTGCTACACTGACGATCGATGGAAGATTCGACTATTTTTTAAAGGGTCTCGGAGGAGATCAGTTAAAAGTAGAATGCAATATTTATCCATCTCCATTTGACTACAACAAAGCAGTAAGGTTAATGGTGCCAAAAGATCTTCCGGATATTAAATCGGTTACCCATGATGAATATGTGGAGATGGTAACAGACCATTTAATTGCCATGGGTCAGGCAACAAAAGGAAGAATGCTGGTTCTTTTTACTTCACATGAAATGCTGCGGCATACATACGAACTTATAAAAGACAGTGGGTTAATGGAAGACTTTATCTTAATGGCGCAAGGGATTACGAGCGGCAGCAGAACGAAACTGACAAGAAATTTCCAGCGATTCGACAAGGCGATTTTATTTGGCACCAGCAGCTTTTGGGAAGGGATTGATATTCCAGGAGAAGATTTGTCCTGCTTGGTTATGGTAAGACTGCCGTTTTCTCCTCCAGATGAGCCGCTGACCAAAGCGTTATGGAACGATGCAAAAGAAAAAGGGGAGAATCCATTTAAAGAAGTTTCTTTGCCAAAAGCAATCATTCGCTTCCGGCAGGGATTTGGCAGATTGATTCGCCACGAGCATGACCGTGGACTTATCGTTGTTTTTGACCGCCGGCTGATTACAACTTCATACGGAAAATATTTTTTATCCTCCATCCCTTCCCTGCCCGTAGAAGAAAGAGGGCTGGATTCAATTGTGAAAGAAATTGAAGATTGGCTGTAAATGATAAAAAATTCGTCGAAAACTGTTATACTAAATATTGAAATCCAACCATTGAAAGCGAGCGATTTAAATGGAAAGTAAAATTGAAGTGCTGTCTACTGTTACCATTCAAAAATCCCCTGATTTATACAAGATCGTAGATTCATTAAATCGTACGTTGAAGGACAGAGATTTAATGTTTGGATTAGCACTGGACAAAGAAAATGAAGAAAAAGCTGTTTTTACAATTTACCGTACATAAAAGAGGGATGAGATGAAGAAATGGATGGTTTTGGTTCCCGCAGGGCTGATCCTAATCATTCTTGCGTTTTCTATAACGGTCTACAGTGTTGCCAGAGGACCGCTAAGAGATTCAATCGATCAAGCAGAGACAAAAGCGGGAGACGAGCTGCAGCTCAGTTCAATTGAAGAATCCTATCAATACAACAGCACAAAGGCTTATACTGTTTTTGTGGGCACGGACGAAAACCAGGATGATGTGATCGTATTCGTACCTGAAGACAATGAAGAAGAAATTGTAAAAAGAAAGATGGACGAAGGAATTTCTGAGGATGAAGCAATTGCAATGCTTAATCAAGAAGATGCACCTTCAAAAATTATGTCATCGAAACTCGGACTTGAATCAGAAGGGCCAGTATGGGAAATTATTTATCTCGATGAAGAAGAAACGTTAAATTACTACTATGTACTGTTTGACAGCGGTGAATGGTGGAGGACGATACGGAACCTTTAAGGAGTGAAACGGATATGAAAAATATACTGGCAGACAGAGTAAAGGCATTAACGCCTTCCACAACCCTTGCGATAACAGCAAAAGCGAAAGAATTAAAAGCTGAAGGCAAAGATGTAATTGGTTTAGGAGCAGGGGAGCCGGATTACAATACTCCTGATCATATTATTGAAGCAGCTTATGAATCGATGAAAGCCGGTGAGACGAAATATACACCCGCAGCAGGAACGGCAGAATTAAAAAAAGCCATTATTGATAAATTTTCGCGTGATCAACTCATTACTTACTCTCCGGCGGAAATTTTTGTGGGCAGCGGAGCTAAACATGTACTTTACTGCCTTTTTCAGGCCATCTTAAACACAGATGATGAAGTTATCATTCCTACACCTTACTGGGTAAGCTATCCTGAACAAGTTAAACTTGCAGGCGGCAGACCTGTGTATATCGAAGGAAAAGAAGAGAATCAATACAAGATCACACCAGATCAGCTTGCTTCAGCAATTTCTGAAAAAACTAAAGCGATTATTATTAATTCTCCAAGCAACCCAACCGGTATGATTTATTCTAAATCAGAGCTTGAAGCGATTGCTGTGGTTTGCGCAGACCATAATATTTTAATCATCTCAGATGAAATTTATGAAAAATTAACGTATGAGGGACAGGAACCCGTTTCGGTCGCTTCGATCTCAGAAACATACAAAAAACAGTCCATCATTGTAAATGGCGTCTCAAAATCCCATTCTATGACAGGGTGGAGAATAGGGTATGCTGCCGGTGAAGAATCCATCATAAAAGCAATGACCAATTTAGCTAGTCATTCCACTTCAAATCCAACTACTACGGCCCAGTTTGGAGCGCTTGCTGCATATCAGGGTACGCAGGAACCTGTTGAAGAAATGAGAAAAGCATTTGAAAACCGGTTAAATAAAGTTTTTTCTTCACTGGAGGATATTCCAGGTTTCAGATGCATTAAACCGCAGGGGGCTTTCTATCTTTTCCCTAATGTAAAAGAGGCGGCTCTTGCATGCGGATTTGAAACAGTGGATGAATTTGCGGCTGATTTACTTGAGAAAGCGAATGTAGCCGTAATTCCTGGTTCAGGCTTTGGAGCAGACGATAATATAAGGTTGTCTTATGCCACTGATCTTTCTTCTCTGGAAGAAGCAATCAGACGGATTCATGTTTATGTGGACGGGCAAACTCAGTCGGGGAATTGAATCTCAACAAAATCAACGGTATAATTATGTGCGTATCAATGTAAAGTAACGAAAAATGAATGCAGCGGTTTTTTGGAGGGAAAATAGTGAAAACAACCATCAGTCAGGTAGGTCAGCACGTTGGACAGAAAGTGACCATCGGAGCATGGCTTGGAAATAAACGTTCAAGTGGCAAAATTGCTTTCCTGCAATTGCGGGACGGATCAGGATTTATTCAAGGTGTTGTCGTAAAGAGTGAAGTTGGCGAGGAAATTTTTCAAAAAGCAAAAGGGCTGACTCAGGAATCATCCGTTTATGTAACAGGCACAGTAAAGGAAGATGACCGTTCGCCGTTCGGTTTTGAACTTGAAGTACAGGACCTTACAGTGATCAGTGAATCGGTTGATTATCCGATCACTCCAAAAGAACACGGCACGGAATTTTTAATGGATCACCGCCATTTGTGGCTTCGATCAAACCGGCAGCATGCCGTTATGAAAATCAGAAACGAGATTATAAGAGCCACCTATGAGTTTTTTAATACGAATGGCTTTGTAAAGGTGGATCCGCCTATTTTGACCGGAAGCGCTCCGGAAGGAACTTCTGAACTGTTTCATACAAAATATTTTGATGAAGATGCCTATCTTTCTCAAAGTGGACAGCTGTACATGGAAGCAGCTGCTATGGCCCTCGGTAAAGTATTTTCATTCGGCCCGACATTTAGAGCTGAAAAGTCAAAAACACGTCGTCATTTAATTGAATTCTGGATGATTGAGCCTGAAATGGCCTTTTACGAATTTGATGATAATCTAGTTGTTCAGGAAGAATACGTTTCTTTTATCATTCAATCTGTATTGAAAAACTGCAAATTGGAACTGACACGGCTGGGAAGAGATACAAGCAAGCTAGAAGCCATTCAGGTACCTTTTCCTAGAGTGCACTATGATGATGCAATTAAGTTTCTTCATGACAAAGGCTTTACTGATATTGCATGGGGCGACGATCTTGGAGCACCGCACGAAACTGCAATAGCAGAAAGCTACGAAAAACCTGTTTTTATTACACATTATCCGACTGCCATTAAGCCATTTTATATGCAGCCGGATCCACAGCGAGAAGATGTAGTCCTGTGCGCTGATTTGATTGCTCCAGAAGGATATGGAGAAATTATCGGGGGTTCTGAACGTATACATGATCTTGAACTTCTTAAAACACGTCTTGATGAGCACAAGCTCGATCCTGAAGCTTATAAATGGTACACAGAGCTAAGACAATATGGTTCAGTACCTCATTCAGGATTTGGATTAGGACTGGAACGGACAGTTGCATGGATCAGCGGAGTGGAGCATGTAAGAGAGTCCATTCCATTCCCTAGACTGCTAAACCGTCTTTATCCATAAAAGCAAGGAAGACCGAACGCGCTTTTACAGAGCAGTTCGGTCATTTTTTACCAGAAAGGAGGGCCTGATGTGAGCCATTTAAGTTCTTGGCAGCAATGGATGGAGGATGGGTATATTTCAGTTCCTGCCATCCTTTTAAAGCATTACAGTGCACTTGGAATTAATGAAGAAGAATGCATGCTTTTGCTCCACATTCATTCTTTTGTGGAAAAGGGGCAATCCTTTCCCACTCCTGACGAACTCGCAGAACGAATGACCCTTTCTTCGCCGGAATGTTTTTTTACAATCCAGGGCCTGCTTAAAAAGGGACTTCTTGAAATCAGTGAATCGTCTGTGCAAGATGTGAGAGAAGAAAGTTATTCCTTGATGCCATTATGGAATACATTAATGAATAAGCTTGAAAAGGAAAATCAGAGAGAAAAAATAGAAACAACAATGAAATCACAAACAGATCTCTATACTTTGTTTGAACAGGAGTTTGGGAGACCGTTGTCGCCGCTCGAATGTGAAACCCTGGCTATGTGGATTGACAAAGATCATCAAACTGCAAGTCTGATCAAAGCGGCTCTTCGGGAAGCGGTTATTTCAAATAAGTTGAATTTCCGTTATATTGACCGGATTTTATTTGAATGGAAAAAACAAGGGATTGAAACGGTTGATCAAGCCAGAAAGCAAAGTGAGAAATTCCGCCAGCCCAAAAAACATGAGCCCGTTCACGAAGGAGAACCAACAAAAAAAGTACCGTTTTACAATTGGCTCGAAAAGTAGTGATGGAGGTAGGATATGCTCACGAAAGCCAGTATACGATTTTGTCTGGATGAAATGGAGAAGTTGTTTCCTGATGCTCATTGTGAACTTAGACATGAAAATGCGTTTGAATTAACCATTGCCGTATTATTGTCTGCTCAATGCACTGATGCTTTGGTAAACAAAGTAACGCTAAATTTATTTAAGAAATATAAAACGCCTGAAGATTATCTGGCTGTTCCGCTGGAAGAACTGGAGCAGGATATTCGCTCAATTGGACTTTACAGGAATAAGGCGAAACATATCCGAAATTTATGTCAGCGGCTGCTTGAATATTATAATGGACAAATTCCATCTGATCATGCTGAACTGGTCACCCTTCCCGGAGTAGGGAGAAAAACAGCAAATGTGGTAGTTTCAGTTGCCTTCGGCAAACCGGCTATTGCGGTGGATACCCATGTAGAAAGAGTGTCTAAAAGGCTCGGAATTTGCAGATGGAAAGACTCTGTGACGGAAGTTGAAAACACATTGATGAGAAAAATTCCTGAAAATGAGTGGTCTGCCACGCACCACCGTCTGATATTTTTTGGAAGATATCACTGTAAAGCGCAGTCTCCCAAATGCGATCAATGTCCGCTTTTATCTCTATGCAGAGAAGGGAAGAAGCGTATGAAGGGGAAAATTACAAGTGAACAATAGATTCGAACTGCCGGTCAGGTATAAAAATGAATTATTTTTTCAGGGAGAGGAGATAGAGCTGTCTGCTTCAATGGAAAAGGGAGATCTGTTTACTCCTTATTTTCAGCCGGAATTCCGGTCGCAGCAGCATAATCTGCTGCCTCCCTGGGAAGAAATAGATCACTGGCTTCCGGTGTTGAAGAATGAGTGGGATATACTAAACGAAAGTTTGATAGCTGGCTATGACACGAAATCCTCTGCTGTCCTTGACGATATGATCAAAGGATTTTCCCTCTTCTTTATGATGCTTTACTGGTCTAATGGGAAGCCGGTAGATGTGAACAGCTGGAAGACATCCAGTCAGCAGCTTGACATAACGTGTTTAAATCTGATTGAACGCTTAAATTTCGTGATTCAGAATGCGGACTCTTACTTTGCCAGAATTCAGTTAAATGAGTTGATTTTAGAAATTTATAAGAAAAGCATAAAAAATTCAGCGATAAACGCTCTTAAGAAAAAAAAATCCCGAGAATAATAAGTATCAAATAAAAGCACGCAGCCAAGAACCAGGCTGCGTGCTTTTTACTTTATTCAGGTGTATTTTCAGTGTTATTTTGATTTGATTGATCTTCTTCGTTTTGTGCTGAATCATCAGGTGCTTCCTCATCTGGTGGAGTATCTTCATCCGTTTCTCCAGGCTCTTCTTCAGTTACACCATCTTCATCATTTTCCTGACCATCTTCCTGTTCATTTCCTTCATCCTGATTTTCTTCATTGTTTTCATCATCACCTGAGTCTTCAGGCTGTTCTTCTTCTGTTTCTTCAGGAGGAGTTTCCTCGTTCTCTGGTTCTTCTTCCGCTTCATCTTCAGGTTCTTCTTCAGGCTCTTCTTCACGCTGGCCAACATCGATGCTGACGGTGGCTTCACCGCTTCTTTGGGAGTCTGCAATTGCTGTAACAGTAAAGGTATAGCTGGAACCTGGTTCTGCTTGTTCCACTGTGAGAGCCGTGTCTCCAGTCGTTGTAAGCTCCTGAGGTTCTCCGCCATTAATACTGTAGTTTACTTCGAATTCCACTTCCCGGTCATCATCTTCATCTTGTGAGTGATCCCAGCTCAGCTGGATTGTTCCTGCTTCTTCATCATAGTCTGCCTGGAGGTTTGAAGGAGATTCCAGGTCAGGAACGACAAATTCTTCTGACACAGCAGTAGGTTCAGTACCGCGTATAAACAATTCTGTTGTCTTTTGGTTGTCAGGAGTGTATTCACTGGCAAGCTTAGGCGGATTTGTTCCTTTTTCAATTTCAACTTCTACAACAGTGTCAGGCTTTGGAAAATCAGGGGTGTCAACGCCTTCGTGAACCGACTGCATGACAGCCTTAAAAATTTCCTGTGAGGCCTGGCGCTCCTGAGGCAGCAGATAGTTTTTGTTGTTTGTAGGATAACCCAGCCATACAGCGGCAGTATATTGAGTTGAGTATCCAGCAAACCACGAATCCGGTGATCCCTCAGGCGGAATATTATTGGCAGTACGAGTCTCTTCAGGGTAATTGGTTGTACCTGACTTACCTGCAAGAGGAAGACCGGGTACTTTTGCCAAAGGACCTGTTCCATAAGGCTCTAAAACGTCTTTAAGCATATCTGTAATCATATAAGCTGTAGAATCCTTCATAACGACATCTGATTCAGGTTCAAGATCAATTGAGGACCCATCCCGAAATTCAATAGAAGTTACTAAATGAGGCTCATTATATACGCCATTGTTGCCAAAAGCAGCGTAGGCGCCAGCCATATTCAATGTATTGGTTCCAGTACCTGAGCCAATTGCGGCGCTCTCGCATAACGCGTCTCCACAATTCGGTTCAAAATTAAATCCCATATTGCTTAAAAAGCCGGTAGCAAATTCCGGGCCAGCCTCGTTATAAGCTTTAATTGCGGTGATGTTTCTTGAATCATATAAAGCTTCTCTCATCGTGATGGGTCCGGAAAATTGACCATCGTAATTGCCAGGCTCATATCCTTCACTAAAAGTAGTTGGTTCGTCTACAATAATCTGAGCTGTGGACCATTCCAGCTGCTCAATAGCAGGGGCATAGTCAAGAAGAGGTTTAATTGTCGATCCTACTTCCTGAACGTTGTCAACTGCAAAGTTGTAGCCCCGCTGGACTTCCTGACCGAAGTTTCTTCCTCCTCCAATGGCACGTACGGCCCCAGTTTTTGTATCGAGAACCGTCACACCAGCTTGAGAACGTTCACCATTCATATCATCCGGAAAATCGATGACGTCGCTGTTTAATACATTTTCCACCTGAGTTTGGGCCTCAGGGTCAAGAGTGGTGTAGATTTTCAGTCCATCCTCAAAGGGGTTAAAATCACCTTCGTCTTCCACTTCATCAATCACTGCGTCTATAAAAGCATCATTTCCCGATTCTGTGCCCGCTAATTTTTTTCTTTCATCTTCTGTGCGTTCAACGATTCCATCCATAATATCTGTGCTTACAGCCTGCTGCATTTCTTCTTCGGAAATCTTATCGTGGTTATGCATTTGCCGTAATACAGTATCGCGTCTTTCTTTTGCAAGTTCCGGGTTCGTATAGGGATTATAAGCATTTGGCCGCTGCGGGAGGCCTGCGAGCAGGGCTGCCTGGTGAAGCTCCAGTTCATCCAGCTCGGCGTTGTAATAATAATCAGAAGCGGTTCTTATACCGTAAACAAGATCAGAGTAATAGATTTTATTTACGTACATCTCAAAAATTTCTTCTTTACTATATTTTTGCTCCAGCTGAAAAGCGAGCCAGGCTTCCTGTGCTTTTCTTTCAAGGGACTTTTCAGGTGTGAGAACGGATTGTTTAATTACCTGCTGGGTAAGTGTGCTGGCTCCTTCTGCACCAAAGCCGTCCGTAATATTAGCAAGGACAGCTCCTGCAAGACGAATGGCATCCACACCCATATGATCATAAAATCGAACATCCTCTATGGAAAGGACTGCATTTTCCACGAGCGGCGGAATATCATCGTAAGCGACCAGCTCACGATTTTCAGCACCAATCCTGCCGATCACATTCTTGTCCATATCCAGTATCTCAGTTGTTACCGGATCAATAAAATCTTCTTCGTTCAGCTCAGGGGCAGTAGCAGCGTAGTAAGCGAATAAAGCTCCTCCGCCAATCAGGCCCGCCAGTCCTATTAGGAAGACCGTTAATATAATGCGTTTAAAGATCGACTTCTTGCCTTTTTTTGACTTTTTATTTTTATTTTTAGCAGAGGCTTTTTGAGCCTTTCTTTTTTCTTCTCTTGATGAGTAATCTGCCATTTTGCCGTTCCTCTCTTTCAACAATTCCTGTCATCTGTTTCAAAGCACAGATGATCAATAATTTTAAGGTAATCAATTCTTGGTTGCAAGCCTAATGCTATTTTATGCCCGTCCTCCATGATTTCATTTTTGGTCATGGATTTACGGCCCCCTTTTTTCATCCGGTCCCAATATTTTTGAAGGGGGGAGCAGGGAAGCAAAAAAATTTCTTCAGATGATGAAAATCGAATGATAACAAAAGCGATCCCATTATGCTGTTCAACCTGCTGCATATGAGTAAGCTGGTGCTCGTGAAAATTTTGTAATGGGAAAGAGTTTTTGTTTCGTGTTTCCTTTGCTTCAAAGTCGATGTAATGCCCTTTGTACACCCCGTTGTAATCGGTAGTGGATGCCTGCTTAAAATAAGCCTCTTTAATCACTGCAGCACTTCTTTTAGGATAGTCTACCTGAACAATTTGCACCGGAGTGGGCTTTTTATGAATGACAGCTTTACCTGCAGCAAGATAAAACTGATTTGTTTCATTTAAATCCTCCTCTAGAGTCATTCCCCTTTTTCCATAGGATATAGCCTGCTGATTCACTTTTTTTAAACCGGGCTTTGTTTTTTCCTTAGGAGAAGTAAATTTTTTGCCATTTGGATAATGATAAGCCATTTTAAACACCTCTCCTGACCATCATAACAGAAACAAATAAACCGGGCATGCCCCAATCCAAGCAGCCTGAAGGAAAACCAATAGAATCCGGCTTCTTCTTGAAACTCCATATAGTAGACGTATCCTGAAACAAAAGGTTTCATTTCGTCTTAAAAAATTGTCTGATACAATAAGAAATAGTCACTACTGCAGAGGAGGTCTTACTATGAAATACGAAGAATTACATCATAAAACTCTTGAACTGCTTGAAATTGTTGATTCAGCACAGAAGGAGTATGACAATAGAAGAAATACAGAGCTCAAAGGAGATTTTTATACTGAAGTAAAGCCTTTTGCAGACAGGGCTCATACATTGTCTAAAGAGTGGGGGAAGGAAGCGGATCAATTTTTGCGCAGTCATCCTCAAAAAAATCTTCATCCAAATCAAATTAAAGCGACTGTAGAAAACGTTGAACTGTTATCGGTGCAGTGTTTTTTTCCTGCCACAAGCTATAATCGATTTAAGAGTTATATTCAATCAAGCTTTTATGTCATTGAACAGGTGAACGATATATTAAAAGATTTTGAATCACCCAAATAGCAGGAGTGGAATAAGCTATGGAAAAGGGTGGTTAACCATGTATAGAACCTATTATCAGCGGTACCCTGTTCATCCTCCTATCCCAGGAAATTTCCCGGTGCCGTACGGAAGACCGATAGTCCCTTCATCGGGTCAGCTGTATCCGGGTCCGGCTAGCTGGGGATACAGCCAGCTGCCATTGCCGATACAAAGACCTGTCAGCATGCCATTGCAGCCTCAGCAGACCGCTATTCCTGTGCCTCAGCAGCCGTTGCAGCCTGAACCTTATATACAGGATCCATATAACCCTTATGCACAGCAGCAAAAACCGCAATCCTCCTGGTTTGAAATTTTTAAAACTGAAAAAGGACATGTTGACGTTAATAAAGTTATGTCAACTGCAGGTCAGATGATGAGTACAGCGCAGCAGTTTGGGTCGTTGGTAAAGGGAATCGGATCCATTTTTCCGAAAGTTTAAAAGCCCGCCAGTTGAATTTCAGCTGGCGGTTATCTGATTTTTAAATGGAAGGATGTCCATTTCCATTGCGATAAAGAATGTATGTTCGATATAATAGACAGACGAGGTGATGGAATGAGAAAAAAATCTTTAGCTGATCTGGTTGATCACTTTAAAACAGACCGGGATATTCAGCAGCAGATTGTTAAATGGCATACAATTGAACCCGTTGAGGCAGTGTATACAAACATCCCGCAGTCTGTGCATCCAAAATTAGTACAAGCTCTTCAGTCTAGAGGGATAGGGGAGTTGTACAGCCATCAGGAAGAGGCTTATAGAAATGTCATGGAAGGACATTCCGTGACAGCGATCACACCTACCGCATCCGGAAAAACCTTATGCTATAATCTTCCGGTCGTGCAGACCATTATTCAAAACCCTTCAGCGAGAGCCCTTTACTTATTTCCCACCAAAGCACTCGCTCAGGACCAGAAAACTGAATTAAATGAGTGGCTCGACTTAGCTGACGCTGCCATTAATTGCTATACGTATGATGGAGATACGCCGGCTTCTATCCGGCAGAAAGTCAGAAAAGCAGGTCAAATTGTGATAACGAATCCCGACATGCTTCACTCAGCCATTCTTCCTCATCATACAAAATGGGTTTCTCTGTTTGAGAACCTTCACTATATCGTACTCGATGAACTCCATATATATCGGGGAGTTTTTGGCAGTCATGTAGCAAATGTAATTCGCCGGCTGAAAAGAATTTGTGAATTTTACGGAAGTTCTCCTCAATTTATCTGTACTTCTGCAACCATTGCCAACCCAAAAGAATTAGCTGAGAGACTGACAGGACAACAGATGAAATTGATCAGCAAGAATGGCGCCCCTTCAGCCAGAAAGCATTTTGTTTTTTATAATCCCCCAATCGTGAACCATCAGCTGAATATAAGAAGAAGCGCTACATTGGAAGTGAGGAAGCTTGCAGGCATTCTACTGAAGCAGAAGATTCAAACGATTATTTTTGCCAAAAGCCGTGTCAGAGTGGAAATCATTCTTTCCTATCTGCAGGATCTGGTCATTAATGAACTGGGGCCCAAGTCGATTCAGGGATACCGCGGCGGGTATTTGCCAACGCAAAGAAGAGAAATTGAAAAAGGCTTAAGAAATGGTGACATTTACGGGGTTGTCAGCACCAACGCACTTGAGCTCGGGGTGGACATCGGACAGCTCCAGGCCTGCATTATGACCGGCTATCCCGGTACCATCGCGAGCGCGTGGCAGCAGTCCGGCCGAGCGGGAAGAAGGCAGGGGGAAGCGCTCATATTAATGGTTGCGAGTTCAAGTCCGCTTGATCAATATGTCATCAAACATCCAGAATACTTTTTGGAAACTTCTCCTGAAACAGCCCGGATTAATCCTGATAATCTGGTTATTCTGCTTGATCATTTAAAATGTGCGGCTTTTGAGCTGCCTTTTACAACAGAAGAATCATTCGGTGAGCATGACCTTGAGGAGCTGCTTGATTATCTTGTTGAAGAAAGAGTCCTGCATCGGTCTGGAAGTAAATGGTATTGGATGAACGATGCATTTCCAGCTCACAATATCAGCCTTCGTTCAGCTTCTCAGGAAAATGTGATTATAATCGATCAATCTGAAACGGCGCATTCAAAAGTCATTGGAGAGATGGACCGTTTCAGCGCTATGACCCTCCTGCATGATGAAGCGATTTATCTTCATCAGGGCATTCAGTTTCAGGTCGAATTCCTAGATTGGGATGAAAAAAAAGCTTATGTGCGCGAAGTTGATATTGATTATTTTACAGATGCTAATCTGGCTGTTACATTGTCTGTATTGGAAGAGGACAAGTCAAAGAATACAGAACAGGCCATTGTTTCCTACGGAGATGTTTCAGTGAGGGCAATGGCAACGATTTTTAAAAAAATCAAGTTCGACACTCATGAAAATATTGGATCGGGGCCGATTCATCTTCCTGAAGAAGAGCTCCATACGAGTTCAACGTGGTTCACGTTAAAAGCCGAATTGCATGAATTAACTGAAGACCGCATTGAACAGGGGCTGATTGGCGCAGCGCATGCTATGCAGGCAATCATACCGCTGCACGTTATGTGTGATCCACAGGATATTCAAATTGTTCCTCAGGTAAAGGCAACTCATAATCAACTGCCTACATTGTTTGTTTATGACCGGTATCCGGGCGGAATCGGGTTAAGTGAAAAAGTATTTGATATTGGATCATCCATATTAAAAGAAGCTTCCCAAATGATTCAGCATTGCCACTGCCCAGCCGGCTGTCCATCCTGCATCGGAACGGATCCACAGGGCATTGCAGCAAAAGAGGATACAATTAAGCTCATAAACTTGTTCTTTAAAGCTATAGAAGGTGAAATTCATGAGTCTCAAGAATAAGCTGAAAAGGATGAAAGTCCATCTTTCAGAAAAAGAAAAGGAACCGGAGAAAAGTTTTACAACTGTTTCGAGTGAACTGAAAAATGAAGCAGTTCCTTATGAGGAAATATGGGAAGAAAATGATGTAAGTCCATTTTGGGCAGATCAGGAATACTGTCTGATAAGGGAAGTTCGATATCCATTATCTTATAAGCAGGGAAGATATGAACTGGGTGAGTGCCTGAAAGCTGTAGATGCCTGGAACTGCACTGAAAATGAGCATCCTCTATCAGCAAAAGGTCATTCATTGAAAGACCTGTTTTTCTTTGATACGGAAACAACAGGTCTGCGTGGAGTAGGCAGCACGATTTTTATGCTGGGCTATGCACAATTCACAGATCATGAAGTAATTCTTAAACAGCATATATTAACTCATCCGGGCTATGAAGTTCCTCTTTATCTGAGCTTTTTGGAAAATGTGGATTATACAACACTTGTAACGTATAATGGAAAATCCTTTGACTGGCCACAGGTTAAAAGCCGGCATACACTCATACGTGATCATGTGCCTAATCTTCCTGAAACCGGGCATTTTGATTTATATCATGCTTCCCGCCGTTTATGGAAGCATAAAATGGAATCGGTCAAGCTTACTGACGTGGAAAAGCACATCTTAAAATTTGAGAGGAAGGATGATCTGCCCGGTTATTTAGCTCCTGCAATTTATTTTGATTTTGTGGAGCGAAAACATCCTGAAGGAATCATTAAGGTGCTCGATCACAACGAAAAAGACATATTATCCCTGATCTCCCTATACACACATATTACCTTTCAATTGCTGGGGCAGGATCAAGAACAGACAAGCTATGAAAAAGTCGAAGCAGGCAAATGGTACAAAGCTGCAGGTGATCATTCAGCATCCACATTACTGCTCGAACAGGCTTATTCCGAGGATTTGCAAAATTATACTGCAGCCCATTCGCTGGCTTTCTCCTTAAAGAAAAAAGGGGAGATTAAAGAGGCGGCAGCGCTTTGGAAAAAAGTATGTGAAAATGGAACTCCTAGAGAAAAAAGAGAAGCAGCCGTTGAACTTGCGAAATATTTTGAACATCATGAAAAGAACATTGATCTTGCAATCGACTATACACAAAAAGCCAGACTGTCTCTTATAGAAGACGAAAACGTCAGGTTAACTGTTAAGAAAAATGAAATGAATAAAATTCATCACAGACTGCAAAGATTAAACAGGAAATAAGAACAAATTGCTGCGGAAATAATGAATATTCTCTTTTCATCATTTCCCGGGCAAGCGCATAATTCTCATGTTTTCGCTAAAATCTTCATCCCTGGGTACGACAAAATAAGCATATTTTTCTTCCTGCTCGACAAATTTATCCTCTGGTTTCAGGAAAAGTTCACAAAACGTTCAATTTAATTTAGATCATATCCGGTTGAGTCAGCGTCTAAACAATTGTAATATAAATGTATAGAACTTAATGGGGTTGAAATTATGAGAAGATTCATTTTAGTTTTGTTTTTCTTGCTTATTGGAGTCACGGCTTTTGTTTTTTCAACAATTGGTGATCAACTGACAACTTTACAATAAATGAGCGTTTCGCATAGGTCAAACCCTCCTTTCCTTCATATTCTATAGAAACGAAGGTTATTTAACGATAACCAGGGAAGGGGGAGCAAACGTGCATTGTAGAAGAAGAATTTGTCCGCCGATCGTGCATCCAACTATGTGTTGTACGAATCATTCGACGGAAATCATTGAAGTTCCACATATCCACCCGATTCAAATTACAAATGTAAATCATCAGATCTATCAGCATAAGCACTATTTCCCGCAGACTATGAACGCAGAACAAACTGTAGCAAATCAGCAATTTATGTGCAACAGACCTTTCTAAAGGTATATAAGATTTTTGAACCATTGGCGGCTGGCTTATAAACCAGTCGCTTTTACCGTTCATCATATTATGCTAAGGGTGTTGACAGTTATGAAAATCTTAACGGTGTCGGGATATAAATCGCATGAGATTGGAATTTATAAACAATCGGATCCTGCAGTAAAAATAATAAAAAAAGCCATAAAACAGCATATTGAAGCAAAAGTGGGAGAAGGGCTCGAATGGGTATTAGTGTCGGGACAGCTTGGTGTCGAAATGTGGGCTGCAGAAGTTGTGATTGAGCTTAAAGACCGTTTCCCAGAGTTAAAGCTCGCCATTCTTACTGCTTTTGAAAAACATGAGGAGAAATGGAACGAAAATAATCAAGAGATGTATCAGCAGGTTGTGCTTGAAGCTGACTTTGTTGACGCAATATCTAAAAAGCCCTATCAAAATCCCCAGCAGCTAAAAAACAAAAATCTATTTCATCTGACCAAATCAGATGGCCTGTTGATGATTTATGATGAAGAAAAAGAAGGCTCCCCTAAATTTTTATGGGAAATGGCTCGTGATTGGAGTAAAATCAACGAGTATAGTGTGACGCAAATAAATTTTCAGGACCTGCAATGGCTGGTGGAGGAAGATCAATTGGATAAAGATTCATCGATTGTCGATTGACATTTCCCGTTCTTTTTGAAAAAATGAATAAAGTGCAATAGATAGCAGAGGTGAGAGATAAATGAAAGAAAACATTGCTCAGCTTACAGCAAAGGAAATACTTGAGCGTGAATTTAAAACGGCTATGAGAGGCTATAAACCTGAAGAAGTGGATGCTTTTCTGGATCAGATCATAAAAGATTACGAAGCTTTTCATGAAAGAATTGAGGCGCTGGAAAACGAAAATAATCGTTTGAAGCAGCAAACCTCAGAATCGCCAAAACGGTCAGCTGTCCAGCATCAGGCACCGAACACCGGAACCACAAATTTTGATATATTAAAAAGGCTTTCGAACCTGGAAAAAGAAGTATTCGGCAGAAAGCTGTACGAAGATCAATAGGATACATAAATAACGGATGCACGTGTATTTATTAAAACAGCTTGCAGTCCGTTTTTTTTTCGTGTATAATTAAATCTTGGCGAATCGATCATGATGTTCGGGCAATTGCTGTAGCGCAAGCTATAGAGGAAAGTCCATGCTCACACGGTGCTGAGATGCCTGTAGTGTTCGTGCCTCGCGAAAAAATAAGCGGGGGCATTCCGGTCAGACCGGTTTGACGGCAGAGAGGATACCTAAGTTCTATTGAATATGGTATGCATCTCTTGAAAGTGCCACAGTGACGTAGTTTCATCAGAAATGATGAAAGTGGAACGAGGTAAACCCCACGAGTGAGAAACTCAAACTATGGTAGGGGCACTTTCCCTGAGGAAATGAACAAAGGGAAGGATCAGCTGATTTGCTGATAGATAGATGATTGCCACCTGTGTACGAGCGCTTTTGCGTGCTTGAAGTACAAGGCAACAAAACATGGCTTACAGATCATCATGATTGGTTGCACCAATTCTTGCAGTAACCTAAGAACGTTCAAGGGCATGACCATTCATTTAAAAATGCGGGTCTGCCCTTTTTTTATTGATACGGCAATACTCGGACCATAAAAATTAGGCGCGTAATGGAAGTATATAAATAGAGGGTGACGAAATGACCACATATAAATTAATCGCTACAGCAGCTATGGGTCTTGAAGCAGTGGTAGCTAAAGAAGTACAGAACCTGGGCTACAAAACTACAGTAGAAAACGGAAAGATTATGTATGAAGGGGACGAAGAAGCAATCGTCCGTTCAAATTTGTGGCTGCGGACAGCAGACAGAGTGAAGATTGTGATGGGAGAATTTAAAGTTTATTCATTTGATCAGCTGTTTGAACAAACAAAAGCTCTTCCGTGGGATCAGCTCCTGCCTGTTGATGCTGCATTCCCTGTATCTGGAAAATCTATTAAATCACAATTATACAGTGTGCCGGATTGCCAGGCCATTGTTAAAAAAGCGATTGTTGAAAAATTAAAATCTTCTTATAAGCGCATGAGCTTTTTGGATGAATCCGGACCTTCCTATAAAATAGAAATTGCGATTCGCAATGACGTAGCAACATTAACCATTGATACAAGTGGAGCAGGTCTTCATAAACGGGGGTACCGGGTTGGACAGGGAGAAGCGCCGCTAAAGGAAACGATGGCTGCAGCCCTAGTTCAGCTGACCAACTGGAGGCCTGACCGTCCATTTCATGATCCTTTTTGCGGATCAGGCACCATTGCAATAGAAGCTGCATTAATTGGGCAGAATATTGCACCTGGATTTAACAGGGACTTTATCTCTGAAGAATGGCCGATTATTCCGAAAGATTTGTGGGATAAGGTTCGTCTGGAAGCTGAATCACAAGCCAATTATGATCAGCCGCTGGAAATTTACGCGACAGACATTGATCACAGCATGGTGGAGATTGCAAAAGAAAATGCAATAGAAGCAGGCCTTGGTGACCTTATTCAATTTAAGCAAATGCAGGTAAAAGATTTTACTGCTTCCCGGGATTACGGTGTAATTGTCGGAAATCCGCCATATGGCGAACGGATCGGTGAGGAAGAAGCGGTTGAAACGATGTACAGAGAAATGGGAGAAGCATTTGAAAAGTACCCAACATGGTCCAAGTACATCATTACTTCACATCCTTCTTTTGAAAACCTGTACGGAAAGCCTGCAACGAAAAAACGAAAACTCTTCAATGGTTTTATCCGGACAGATTACTATCAATACTGGGGCACAAGACCACCTAGAAAAGAGTCTTAATCAATAGAATTTCCGGGACTGACATGCTGAAGAACTGCATGTCTTTCTTGCTGTTTTAATGATGTGAATGGAACAGAAAGGGGAACGCGAAGTTGAAGACAAAATCATTGCCTTTTCCACTGACGAGTGATCAATCTTTTTACGAGGCCTTAGGAGACTGGATCGGGGACGTATTTTACGATATTTTACCCGAAAAAGGTCTTGAGTTAAGGGATGAACAAATCTTTATGGCTTTTCAGCTAGAGCAGGCATTTAAAAAGAAGTCGATCATGTTTGCAGAAGCGGGTGTTGGCACTGGCAAAACATTAGCGTACCTGCTATATGCCATCCCTTATGCTAGATATACCGGCAAGCCAGCGATCATAGCGTGCTCTGATGAAACATTAATTGAGCAGCTGGTGAAAAAAACAGGGGATATCCATAAGCTGGAGGAGCTTCTTGGTCTCACAGTAGACGTCAGACTTGCCAAGTCAAGAGAACAGTATTTATGCTTGAAAAAATTAGATAAAACTACTTCGAAAAGTGACGATGAAGAACTTGATGAAGTGTATGAGCAGATACCTGACTTCGTTTACGGCAAAGGTTCCATGAGTTCTTTTTACCCTTACGGTGACCGCAAAGAATTTCCATATCTGGATGATGATCAGTGGAAGCAGATCAACTGGGATTCCCTCCAGGATTGTTTATCATGTGATGTACGCCACCGGTGCGGGCAGACCTTAAATCGTGAGCATTACCGTTCAGCAGGTGATTTAATTATTTGTTCCCATGACTTTTATATGGAACATATCTGGACGAAGGATGCCAGAAAAAGAGAAGGACAATTGCCTCTTCTTCCTGAAGCAAGCGCTGTGGTGTTTGATGAAGGCCATCTGCTGGAATTTGCCGCTCAAAAAGCGCTGACATACCGGACGTCACTTTCCAATTTATCTATCATTCTGGATAAACTGACAAGCAATGATATCCGGGAAAAAACGCTGTATTTAATCGATCGCATCGTGGAGCAGCATGACGAGTGGTTTGCTTCCATCAGCAAGCACGCAGATCATGAAAGTGTTTCGGAACGCCGGGCTATTCACAGACATGAAGAAGTATTAACCAACTCCAGAAAGCTTAAGGGAAGTATAGATCAGCTTCTTGAAGAGCTCGTTTTTGAATCCGAACTGTATGTGATTGATGAGTATGATTTGAAAATTGTAGAAGAATATCTAGAGCTGGTATTATTTTCACTCAAATTATTACTGGATGATGATGGCGCCATCATATGGCTTGAAGAAGCGGCAGATGATGAAACGCTCGTCATTATGCCGAGACTGGTCGAGGATATCTTGCGTGAAGAAGTATTTTCCAAAAAAATTCCTACCATCTTTTCATCTGCAACTCTTTCAGTCAAAGAGGATTTTTCATATCTTGCTAAAAGTCTGGGAATTGATCAATTTGACTCTTTCAGTGTATCGTCGCCCTTTGATTACTCAAATACAATGAACGTAAAGATTCATCTTGTTGATGAATTTGAAAAAGGCGAAAAGCAGACAAAGCTGCTTGAAAGTCATCCGCACGGAAGTTTGATATTATTTAACACAAAAGAGGATCAGGAGCTTTACCGCTATGGCTACGCGCACGAATTAGGAGAGGAAACTTCCCTTTATTATGAAGGTGATGAAGAGATCAGCACCCTGGTAGAAAAATTTCAACATGACCACTCAAGTATTCTGTCTTCTTATCATCTTTGGGAAGGGCTTGATATTCCCGGTGACAGCCTTAGTCAAGTCATTATAGATTCGCTTCCTTTTCCTCCTCAGGATCCAGTATTCGAAGCGAAGAGAAATCATACCTCAGACCCTGTTAACGAAGTGGACCTTCCTTATATGCTGCTCAGACTGCAGCAAGGAATCGGCCGATTAATCAGAACGTCATCTGATGCAGGAGAGGTTCACCTGTTTTTAAGTGATGAAGATCAGAAATGGCTGCATGAAATTGAACATATACTTCCGGTCAAGCCGCTAATCATTAAAGGTTAAGGGAGCAGGGCAAGTTTAAAGTTAAATAAGACGATCATCACTTGAGGCTTTAACAAAACTCAAAAAAGTTTAAAAATGACGATATATTTAAAAATAGTAGTAGGTGAACTGAGCAGAAGGTGGCGACTCTCTGCAGGATATGACGGTTGCTTGAGACCCCGCAAGGCAAAGCCTGAGGGCTCAGTGCCGTCCCTGCGGAAAGCGTCCCCCTGAAGCGAAGTGAACCAGTCGTAGAGCTTGAGACACTTTTGTCCCAGGCTCTTTTTTGTGTTGACTTGCAGATGGTCTTTGAACGCCATTCGGACTTGAGCAAATGTTTCCCTTCAATTCTGAAAAATATGATAAAATGGTTCGGTACGAAAGAAAAGGGGGAAGATGATGGAAACGAAAAAGATGGAAAAAGAGTTTCTTACATATGTAAACAAAATGCAGGCTTATGAAGAAGCCTTGGGGTTAATTTTCTGGGATTTGAGGACGGGTGCTCCTAAAAAAGCTGTAGATCAGCGATCGCAGGTTATCGGCACCTTATCCGGAGAATTATTTGATTTATCCACTTCAGATGAAATGGCTTCTTTTGTAGCAGGCCTCTCTTCACATAAGGATCAGCTAAGTGATATTACAGTGAAAACCTTAGAGGAATGCCAGGAGGAATATGAGCGAAATAAAAAAATTCCGGGTGACGAATTTAGAGAATATGTGATTCTTCAATCAAAAGCAGAAAGTGTGTGGGAAGAAGCCAGAGAGAAATCTGATTTTTCATTATTCAAGCCCTATTTAGAAAAACTGGTCAAAGCCAACAGAAGGTTTGTACAGTACTGGGGTTATGAAGGAAATCCATATAATACCCTTTTGGACCGGTTTGAACCGGGAGTAACAGTCGATATTCTCGATCGTGTTTTTGCGCAGGTCAGAGAGGCAGTGGTGCCTCTTGTAAAGAAAATACAGGATTCACCAAATAAGCCGGACACCTCTTTTATTTTTAATCATTTTCCAAAGCACGCACAAAAACAATTCAGCTTAAAGATGCTTGAAGAACTTGGCTATGATTTTGAGGCAGGCAGGCTAGATGAAGCGGTACATCCTTTCGCCACAGGGTTAAACCCCGGGGATGTCAGAGTGACAACCAGATACGATGAAGGTGATTTCAGGAGCGCCATTTTTGGAACGATTCACGAATGCGGTCATGCATTGTATGAGCAAAACATTAGCGAAGATTTAATTGGCACTCCTTTATGCAGCGGAACATCAATGGGTATTCATGAATCTCAATCATTGTTTTTTGAAAATTTCATAGGGAGACAAGAGGCATTTTGGAGCCGTTATTATGATTTATTAAAAGAATATTCCGATGGACAGTTTGAACAGATTCCCCTCCAAGAATTTGTCCGCTCCATTAATGAATCTAAGCCGTCTCTCATTCGTGTAGATGCAGATGAATTAACCTATACATTACATATAATGATCAGATATGAGATTGAAAAAGGACTGATCAATGGTGACATAGAAGTGGAAAATCTTCCGGAAATATGGAATGCAAAGTATAAAGAATATCTGGGCATTGTACCCCAAAATGATGCGCAAGGAGTTCTTCAGGATGTGCACTGGTCAGGCGGAGCGTTCGGATACTTTCCATCCTATGCACTGGGATATATGTATGCTGCACAGTTTAAGCATGCGATGAAAAAAGATCTCCCGGAATTTGACGAACTGCTATCTCAAGGGAATATTAAACCGATTAAAGAGTGGATGAGCACGAATGTTCATCGCTACGGCAAGATGAAAAAACCTTTGGAAATTATAAAAGAAACAACCGGTGAAGGACTTAACGCGCAATATTTAATTGATTATCTGACTGAAAAATACTCCAGGATCTATTCTTTGTAAATGAAAGGAGATTCACGATGGAATTACCTTCTTTTGCTTTGACCGGTAAAACTGCAATAGTGACAGGAGCAGGAAGAGGCATCGGCAAAGCCCTGGCAGCAGGACTGGCTGAAGCTGGTGCAGAAGTGATTCTGCTTTCACGTACTGAAAAAGAATTAAAAGAAACAGCCCGCCAAATCAAGGATAGGGGCGGCAAAGCGTACTATCTCACTGTTGACGTGACGGACCGCGAACACATTCATCAGGCAATTGGGCAAATTAGAAAAAAAAGCGGCAGAATCGATATTCTCATTAACAATGCAGGCATGAATATACGTTCAAAAGCGGAGGATGTTACAGATTCTGAGTGGAATACTATAATGGACACCAATCTTAAATCTGCTTTTATGATGTCTCAGGAGGTAGGAAAAGTGATGAAAGAACAGTGGACCGGTGGAAGTATTTTATCGGTTTCTTCTGTTGCGGGACAAACAGCCTTGCGAACGGGAGTAGCTTATGGTGCATCTAAAGCCGCTTTGATTCAAATGACGAAAATTTTAGCATTTGAGTGGGGAAAAGATGGAATACGTGTAAATTCCATTGGGCCTTGGTATTTCGATACCCCTTTAACAGAAAAGCTGTTGTCTGATGAAAAGTATTTGAAAGATATTCTTGCTGTAACACCTTTAAACAGGGTAGGACAGCTAAAAGAATTGATTGGTCCCGCCCTCTTTTTTGTGTCCGAAGCGGGAAGTTATGTAACCGGTCAAACTTTGTTTGTTGATGGCGGAATGACCATACACGGCTTTTAAGTAACAGTTATTCAATAATGCTTTCACTTTAACTGAACATGAGCAAAAGCCAACAACATCGATTGGCTTTTGCTCATGTAGATTTTTATTTATCTTGTATAGCTACCAATATTGAAAATTCACCCACTGTATCAATGGAAAAAGGGAGAAGAATTGCTTTAGTAAAGCCGTATAATTTTGTTTTTCCACTCATGACTGTAGGAGGGGTAATGTCGAGTTCAGCTCCAGTGCTCGAAATCGATGTGGCAAGAGTGCCCGCAATCATATTACCGAACTCACCGATGAAAGAAAGCAGCATATCACCTTCAAGCATCATTCCAAACATTCGGCTTCCT
This sequence comes from Jeotgalibacillus proteolyticus, assembly GCF_050107735.1. Classification (GTDB taxonomy): domain Bacteria; phylum Bacillota; class Bacilli; order Bacillales; family Jeotgalibacillaceae; genus Jeotgalibacillus; species Jeotgalibacillus proteolyticus_A. Next base: position 28,250 of record NZ_JBNILO010000008.1, on the reverse strand, counting down.
AATGCACTAAAATCATCTTCTTCACCATCGATCAGTATCCGCCCCCTTACTTCACCGGTCATGCCGATCATCACTCCGACTTTTTGCTGCTCATATGGGTGATCAATCAAAATAGGCTTTTTAATGACCACGGGAAGAGGAATGACAGATTTTAAAGAATGAATCGTTCCATTCAATGTATTTGTGACTGTTTTGGTCGCGATCATGTAGCACCTCCGAATGTTTTCTAGTTATATTATACCATGACAATTGATCTAAATGTCTATAAAAACTTTCACTTTATTTCTTCATGTAAAGTTGAAAAAGACTCAGCCATTCAGTTTACTTATAATGTGGGCATACATAAATTTACTGCTTACATAGGATTTGCAGCAAAAATCTAGTACACTAAAAGCGATTAGGAAAAAGATAAGAATGGAAGCGGTATATATGGATGAGAAGAAAGATATCTTAAATCAGTTAGCTCAATTTTGGTCGATTTGCACCGATCACCAGGATGAATTTACTGCTCAAAAGACGAAGCGTCTGGCTCACAAACTTTATAATGATGAATTGGTTGTTGGGTTTTGCGGACATTTTTCTGCAGGCAAATCGGCGATGATCAATTCACTTATGGGGGAAAACCTTCTTCCCTCAAGCCCTATCCCTACAAGTGCAAATCTGGTGGCGATTCATACAGGAGAATCGAAAAATGTAATCCTGACTATGCTCGATCAAAAAAAGATTCAGCTTATGCCCCCTTTAGATGAGTCAACTATTTTGAAGCTTGGTAAGAACGGACGGGATATTAAAAGAATTGATTTATACAGAGAGCATTCATCCGTTCCTCAAGGGGTGACAGTTTTAGATACACCGGGAATAGATTCAGTGGATGATCTTCATAAGCAAGCGACTGATTCTGCCATACATATTGCTGATCTGATTTTTTACGTCATGGATTACAACCATGTTCAGTCGCAGCTGAATTTTGACTGGATCCGGAATATGTCTGCTTATAGACCGGTTCATGCCATCGTCAATCAAATTGATAAACATAATGAGGAAGAGCTTACGTTTGAAACCTTTAAAAAACTGAATGAGGAGGCGTTCAGAAAAGGAGAGGCTAATCCTCATGCATTTTATTACACCTCTTTAAAAGAGCACAGCCACCCCTTTAATCAGTTAAGTGATATACGAGCAGAAATAAATAATATAATCGAAAACAAAGATAAAATGATGATCCTTACTGCATCTTCCTCACTCAAATTGCTAAAAAGAGAGCATGAGTCATTTTTAACTGATCAGCTTGATCAGATGATGGATACATATGAGGACTTTTTGTCGTTAAAAAAAACGGGAAGCCGGGAAGAAATACTGGAAGCTGAAAAAGAATTTAAAAATAAGGATCAGGTTTTTACGATTGATGACTGGGAACATAAATTTAATAAAAAGAGAGACCAGGTTATCCAATCAGCTTATTTAATGCCTTCTGATGTCAGAGAAAAAGCAGGACGGTATTTAGAAGCCAACGAACAGTCGTTTAAAATGGGATTTTTCTTTTCATCGAAGAAAACAGCAGAGGAAAAAATGAAGCGTGAAGAAGATTTTGTCAATCTTTTAAACAAGACGGTCATGCAGCAGCTTGACTGGCATTTAAAAAACATCTGCCATTCATTCTTAAAAAATGCAGGCATAAAAGACCGGGAAATTGAGGAAAATATCGAACTGCTCAGTTTCAAAATAGATGCTCCGTTTGTAAAAAGCCGAATAAAACCCGGTGCAGAAATAAACGGTGAAGCACTTCTGAATTATTGCAGCGATTTATCTGACCACATTCAAAAACAGGCGAAACAGCGTATTGAAGAAATTAAAGAAAAGATTCTTCAAAGACATTCTGATGAGATAGAGGATTATCTAGGTGGATCCGAAACAAAATCCGACATTATTCTTCAAAAGGCAAATGCTCTTAGAACGATTATGAAAATAGAAGATCAGCTTAAACGTCTTACTACTCTTCAACCGTCAAACGAGAGCGCGTTAATTACATCATGGGTAAATGACTGGGAAATGGAACTGAAGAACATGACTCAGGTTTCCGACCTAAATACGTTTCAGGAGACTTCAGAAGAAAAACCGATGATCAATCCATCACCTGAAGAAAAACGCATCGGTGAGGCGTTAGACGAAGATATTGTTCTCCATAATCTGGAGGTTGCCGCAAAAGAACTTGCAGGTCTTAAAGGGTTTACCAGACAGCATGAGCATCTTTTAACCAGTATGGATAAGATTAAAAACAAGGATTTTACAGTTGCTCTTTTTGGGGCGTTTAGTGCTGGTAAATCATCATTTGCTAACGCTTTGCTTGGAAGAAAAGTGCTTCCTGTCTCTCCTAATCCAACGACGGCTTCCATTAATCGAATTAAGCCGGCATCGGCGTCTTTTCCAAATGGAACGGTAAAAGTTTATTTTAAAAAGGAAAAGGATCTGCTTGAAGATTTGCAGCTCATCTTCCGCGAACTTGAAATGAATCCGCAAAGCCTTGAGCAGGCATACAAAGAAGTACCGGAGGCTTGTGAGAAAAAAGAATCCAATATGGATGCAAAAATTAATTTTCTTAAAGCTTTTCATTCAGGCTGGCCGCAATTAAAGAATCATCTTAATTCAGCACGCATTGTTGATCAATCAGAATTTGAAGATTATGTGGCGAAGGAAGAACAATCCTGCTTTGTAGAGGCGATCGATTATTATCTGGATTCCACAATTTCTGATAAAGGAGTCACTATTGTTGATACACCAGGGGCTGATTCCATAAACGCCAGGCATACTGATGTATCTTTTGAGTATATCCGCCGTGCAGACGCAGTTCTGTTTGTCACCTATTACAATCATGCTTTTGCCAGAGCAGACAGGGAATTTTTGATTCAGCTTGGAAGAGTAAAGGATAGCTTTGAACTCGATAAGATGTTTTTTATCGTCAATGCGGTTGATCTTGCGGAATCAGAGGAAGAAAAAAACCAGGTAATAACGTATATGAAAAACCAGCTGATCAATTTCGGCATAAGACATCCCAGGATTTTTGGTGTTTCCAGTCAGCAGGCAGTCAGCAGCAGACCATCTGTATCTGAAAAGTCGGGAATTGATTCTTTTAATCAATCATTTCACTCGTTTTTACAAAACGATTTAGTAGGGATGGCCGTAAAAACTGCTCACGTAAACACAGAGAAAACGGTTCATCAACTTAAAAAAATAATAGAAAATGCCGAGCAGGACTCGCTTCAAAAAGAACTGAAAATAAATCAGCTTGCACAAGCAAAAGAAAAAATTGCAGAACAATTTAGCCAGCCTGATTTGAATGGCGTTCATTCCCGTATTAACCAGGAGCTGGATGAATTATTTATCTACATGGAGCAGCGTGTGTTTTTTCGATTTACTGATTTTTTCAAGGAATCTTTTCATCCGACTTTATTTGCAGATCATGCTGCTGCAAAAGCGCTGAACAAAGCAACAAGCTCACTTTTAAATAGCCTGGGTTATGATTTCTCTCAGGAATTAAAGGTCGTGAATCACAGGATCGCCCAATATATTAAGAGACAATTAAAAGAACAGCTGGAACTGGAGTGGAGTAAAGTTGAGGCTTTGTTGCCAGATGAGTTAAAGCCTTCAATGAAGATAAAGGAAATGGAGCTTCTGTCATTTTCTCCGCTGTTTACTGAATTTGCACCAGCAGACTTTAAAAAAGAATTAGCAGCATTTAAAAATACGAGATTGTTCTTTGAAAAAAATCAAAAGCAAATCATTAGAGAGCTTTTAGAGGAACGATTAAAAAGAGAAGGTAAAAAGCTCCTTTCTGATCAAAAAACAAGAATAGAGAATTGGATAGACCTTCATCTTTCCGCCGCCGGAAAAGAACTGTATACTAGATGGAGAGAAGATCTTTTCGAGCAAATAGAAGGTCAGCTGAGCGGGTATCAATCTCAGGAAGTAATGGAGGAGTGGAAAAAGTCATTAGAAGCTATCCATAAAAGGAGTTTTGATATATGAGCAGGGATTTTCATGCTTGTGCCACCTGTGTGCATTTTGAAGCATTAAAATCAAAAGGTGGAATGATCTACCGCTGCAGGCGGCTCGGTTTTGAAACGAGGCCCGAATATAAATTTAATTGCTGGGAACCAAAATCCCATATTAAAAAGTTAATAGAAAAACAAGGGGGGTAACTAACATGGGTTATACTGTGACAGCAGCGTGGCTGATGGAAAACTTAGAGGGAAATACAGTGATAGCAGATTGCAGATTTTCTTTGTCAGAGCCAGATTCCGGATGGGAACAATACCTCGAAGGGCATCTTCCTGGTGCGGTTTACTTTCATCTGAACAATGATTTGTCAGGCCCACCGCAAAAACATGGTGGACGCCATCCGCTCCCCTCAAAGGAAGTATTTCAAAAAACGGCGGAGCGGGCTGGTATTTCCAATCACTCCACTGTTGTCATCTACGATGGAGGAGAAGGCGCCTTTGCAGCCCGGCTATGGTGGCTTTTGCGCTATTACGGTCTGGAGAATGTCTTTATTTTAAACGGAGGCTTTAAAGAATGGACGGCGCAGGGACTACCACTGGCCACCGAGGTGCCGTCTCCTGCAGCCGGAACGTTTTCCTTAAATATAAAAGATGAATGGCAGACAGATATAGAGGAAATTAAACAAATCGTAAGAGGTCAGTCCACTTCCATCTTAATCGATTCGCGTTCCTATGACCGCTACATTGGTCAAAATGAACCCATTGACAGAGTAGCAGGCCATATTCCTGGAGCGATACACCGGGATTGGATGGATAGTCTTAACGAAGGTTTTTTTCTGAAGGATGCTGAACAGGCGAACCGATTTTCAGATTGGGAAAAAGACCGTCCGATTGTCGTTTATTGTGGAAGCGGAGTGACAGCTATCCCCAATTTCATTGCCCTCAAGCAGGCTGGCTTTGAAAACGTAAAACTATATCCGGGGAGTTATAGTGACTGGGTTTCCTACGACGACAACGAAATTGAATTGGGAGATTCAACTCATTTTAAAAAGTAAGTGTGAAAGGAGCAAGGCATGCATCAAAAACATATTCTTTTAATTGATGGAATGGCATTACTATTTCGTTCTTTTTTTGCCACGGCAATATCCAATCAATTTATGATTAACCGTCACGGCAATCCGACAAATGCAATACAAGGTTTTTTAAGACATTCGCTTACAGCGATCGAACAGGTTCAGCCCACTCATGTGACAGTTTGCTGGGATATGGGTCAGCAAACTTTCCGAAATGAGGTTTATGAGCAATATAAAGCTAATCGGCAGGCTGCTCCGATTGAATTGATCCCACAATTTGATCTCGTTAAAGAAATTGCAGCTCACTTTTCATTTGCGAACATCGGCGTGTCCGGTTATGAAGCAGATGACTGCATTGGAACCATTGCCCAGCAGGCAGATGAAGAAACTAAAATCAGCATAGTCAGCGGGGATAAAGACCTTCTGCAGCTATTGAATGATCACGTTGAAGTTTGGCTGGTCAAAAAAGGATATGGAGAATACAGCCGTTTTACCCATTCACGATTCACAGATGAATACGGCATCACACCCTCTCAATTTATAGATGTTAAAGGGCTAATGGGTGATACGAGTGACGGATATCCTGGTGTGAAAGGGATTGGGGAGAAAACGGCGTTTAAATTAATTCGTGATCATCAATCTATTGATGGCATCATAGAAAATCTTCATTTACTCACCCCATCTCAGCAGAAAAAAATCGAGATGGATATGGATATGCTCCATCTTTCCAGAAAACTCGCAGCGATACACTGTGAGGTACCTCTTCCAGAAATCATGTACAATAAATGGTCCGGCGTTCCAGGTGCTGTTCATGAAGTAATTGATTTACATGAGCTGAAAACCGTCCGGCGCTTTTTAGACAGCTACAGCTCTTTTGCAGGAAGTCAGGCATGACTTCTCTGGAAAACTTTCTGGCTGACTTGCATACAAAAGGATTTAAACTGGATGATGAAGCAATCAAATTTATTTATTTCGGAAAAAAATATACAGATGCCGCTGATTCAAAAGTACAGGCCGCTATTGAAGTAACATTGAAACTGCAGCACCGTTTTGATTCGGGGTTTTATATGTCGGTGCTGGAGGAGATTACGCAATCGAATCTTACATCCCGCAATAAAATAGAGGATCATTTCAGAAAAAAAGGAATTTCAATTTAAGTAAAATCCCTCCGCAGCGAAAAAGAGCGGAGGGATTTTACGCGTTAAGATAGATGGCTTTTCTGGCAAGTTCATCTGCTACTTTATTTTCTTTACTTGGAATCCATTTAATAAAAAATAAAGGGTATTGATCTGTCAGATCCGTGATTTTTTTCAGATAATGAGCATATTGTTTGTTGCGGATAAACCTCTTTTCAACTGCACCGATTACAGCCTGTGAATCTGACTTGCACGAAATAATATGATCTTTCAGGGGAAGGCATAATGTCAGACCATGAATCAACGCCTCAAATTCCGCTTCGTGATTGGTTAATTCACCAAGAGGAATAGAGTGTTTATGCGAGTTTTGGCCGTTTTTTATAAAAACACCTGCACCGCTTTTCCCCGGGTTTCCAGCACTTGCCCCGTCTATAAATAACTCAATCAATGGGAACACTCCTTTATTTACTTATTATAGCCTTACTTGCATAGGGGAACAATATCAGAGTAGAATGAAGGAATAGCGAGTGTCAGGAAAGGAGACGATTATGGAGATCAAGCTTCATTTTGACTACAAGCACCCGACCCTTCCTTCCGTTGCTTTTTCATCTGACTGGATTCATGAAGATGTTTCACTTAAAATGATTCAGGATTTAGAAAAAACAGGAAGAATGAAAGAGCTGAAAATAGAAGATGACATGGGTCAGACGTGGACCCTGAAAGAGTATAAAAAACTTCTGGTTAAAGAGGAAGACCAAATTAAAGATGTTCAATTGTATTTTGATGGCAGCTTTAATCCTGTCACTCATATGGCTGGTGCCGGAATCGTTCTTACTTACACAGAAGGCAAGAAGAAATTCAGAGTACGGGAGAATCTGCTCCTGACTCATTTGCATTCCAATAATGAAGCAGAATATGCTGCTTTATACAGAGGGATTCAGCTGTGCGGAGAGCTGGGAGTTACGCATCAGAAAATTAAGCTTCTGGGTGATTCCCTGGTTGTTGTCAATCAGCTTAAGGGCGAATGGCCGTGCTATGAAAACGAATTAAACAACTGGATGGATAAAATAGAGGCTTTAATGACAAAAATGGCCGTTCAGGCGGATTTACTTGCGATCAGAAGAAATGACAATAAGGAAGCAGACAAACTGGCATCACAGGCTCTCGAGGGATCCGAGATCAAAAGCAAAAGCGAGATATAATCTTTTGAAAGGAGCTGATTTGATTGGAAAGAAAAAAGGTAATTGATGAAGTGGATGAGTTGTTTGTAACATACTGCAAGGACTGTTTGGTTAAAAAACAGCTCCGAATAGAAAGAGGAAAAACAAGGGCGCACCGCTTTTGTATCCAGGAGTGCACCATAGGAGAAAAAATAATGCGTTATGGCAAGCACCTTTCCTGAATGTGCTGGTAAAAGGTGTACTGCTGGAAGCTCACTATTCGTTTATTACTAAAAATTAAATTACGCCTGAAAAAAAGCTGACGAACTATTCGTCAGCTTTTTAAAATATAGGATGGAATTATAGCTTAACCACATTAGCTGCTTGAGGACCCCGGTTGCCTTCTACTATGTCGAATGATACTTCCTGACCTTCTTCGAGTGACTTATAGCCATCTCCCTGGACAGCTGTAAAGTGCACAAAAACATCTTCCCCGCCTTCAATTTCAAGAAAACCGTATCCCTTTTCGTTATTGAACCACTTTACTTTGCCATTCTGCATGTAACATCCTCCTAATACTAAGAAGCACAGCACCGTGCCCAAGCCCTTTTTTTATCATGTTTCTGCTGAGCCTTAATCACCCAACTGTACACGATACGTATACTATACATCAAAAGGAAAAGTAGCGTCAAGAAACGATTGAATTTTCAATTAATTAATTCGTTTGACAAAGAGCGGTGAATAAATTAAAGTTGCCTTAAGGAAACTTTTATAACTTAGGTGAATACTTTGGTGTATGAACAATATAATAAACTTAATTTTACTGTCAGGAGGGAATTTAAAATGAAAAAACTAAGTGCTGCGATGGGTTTGATGATTGTTGGGGGATTAATGACAGCCTGTGGGGAGGAAAACGAGCAAGCAGGTGAAAGCCCAGTTAAAGTTGTGGCAACCACCTCTCAAATTGGCGACTCTATTTCAAAAATAGGGGGAGATCTGGTAGAAGTAACTTCACTTATGGGGCCAGGTGTTGATCCGCATACCTATCAGGCCACTCAAAACGATATCAATGCCCTGCAGGACGCAGATATCGTTTTTTATAACGGGCTTCATTTAGAGGGGAAAATGGATGAAATCTTTGAGCAGATATCAGGTTCAAAGCCCGTTCTTGCACTTGGTGAATCTTTAGACGAAGAAAACCTGCTGATTGATGCGGATAATCCCGAAGTAGTGGATCCACATATTTGGTTTGATGTTCCTTTATGGAAAGAAGCATTAGAAAGTGCTACATCAGAGCTTGTTGACCTGCTGCCTGAGGATGAAGAAGTGCTGGAGGATCAAAAAAATGCCTACTTTGAGGAGTTGGACAGTCTGATTGAAGAGTCAGAAAACTTAATGGGAAGCATTGACGAAGAAAAACGAGTACTGGTAACAGCTCATGATGCTTTCGGGTATTTTGGAAGGATGCATGACCTGGAAGTCATCGGTTTGCAAGGCTTAAGCACCGAGGATGAAGTAGGGATAAATGAAATTCAGCAAACCGTTAATCTTCTTACAGAACGAGAAATCCCATCTGTTTTTGTAGAAAGCAGCATAAGTGACCGCTCCATACAAGCTGTTATTCAGGGAGCGGAGCAGTCAGGACATACAGTAAGTCTTGGCGGAGAATTGTATTCCGATGCGATGGGTGAAGAAGGAACAGAAGAAGGAACCTATATTGGAATGTATCTTCATAATGTAAAAACAATCTCAAAAGCTTTGCAAGAGGATGGTGAATAAAGTGACTGCACTTTCTGTTAAAAATCTATCATCTGCTTATCAAAAAAAAGTTGTACTGGACTCACTCACCTTTTCGATAGAAGAAGGAACACTTACTGGAGTTGTGGGGCCCAATGGTGCAGGCAAGTCTACCATGATAAAAGCGATTCTTGGGCTGCAGCCCCGAATGACCGGCTCTATAGAATTTTTTAATGGCAAAGAAAAAAAATTAACAAATCGTCTTGGCTACGTTCCTCAGCGCGGAGCGGTAGACTGGGATTTTCCAACAAATGTTCTCGATGTGGTTACGATGGGGCTGTACGGGCAGATAGGATGGTTTCAGTATCCAGGAAAAAAACATCGAAAGCTTGCAATTGAAGCCCTTGAAAAAGTGAACATGGCTGAGTATGCCAACAGGCAGATCAGTCAGCTGTCAGGCGGTCAGCAGCAAAGAGTTTTTTTAGCAAGAGCGCTTGTTCAGGATGCAGATCTGTATTTCATGGATGAACCTTTTGCGGGGGTCGATGCAAAAACAGAAAAAACCATCATTTCAGTTTTAAAGGAACTCAAAAGCAAAGGCAAAACGGTGCTGGTTGTCCATCATGACCTCCAGACTGTGCCTGCCTATTTTGATCATGTTCTCCTGTTAAATAAACAGTTGATTGCCTATGGTCCAACGGAAGAAACGTTTACAAGAACATCTTTGAAAAAAACGTATGGAGGAGAAATCCATTGGATGGGAAGTGATCAGATTGCTGAGTCTTTTTGAAAGCAGTAATTTTCAATGGGTGTTTTTCTCCACCATTCTGCTGGGGATGGCGGCGGGTATGGTCGGGGTCATGTCCAACTTGCGGCAGCAGGGTTTGATGAGTGATGCGATTTCTCATGCAGCTCTTCCTGGTGTAATACTGGCTTTTTTGCTTACGGGTGAAAAACAGCTTCCTGTGCTGATTATTGGGGCAGGAATAAGCGGATTGGTCGCTGCTTTTTTTATATATGGCATTGAACAAAGCACACGAATTAAACGAGATGCTGCAATGGGGATTATCCTGTCCGTATTTTTTGGTGGAGGCATTATGCTTCTCTCCATTGCCAACCGGACGGGCGGGGGGCAAAGCGGACTTGACAGCTTTATTTTCGGGCAGGCTGCTTCAATGGTAAGATTGGATACCTATGTGATGGGCGGTCTTGCGCTCCTGGTCATGCTTTTAATCTTTATATTTTTTAAACAGTGGAAAGTCGTCCTGTTTGATCCACAGCATGCCAATATGATGGGAATTAATGCTCATCTATTTTCAAGCTTATATACATTTTTACTTGTTCTTGTTATTGTAATCGGCATTCAGGCAGTGGGAGTTATTCTTATGGCTGCCCTTTTAATCATCCCCGCTTTGAGTGCAAGGTACTGGACGCATTCACTGCTTATCCTGTTTTTACTTGCAGGCTTTTTCGGTGGATTTGCAGGAGCGGCGGGAACGCTTATCAGCTCAGCTGAAAGCAATCTTCCTACAGGACCTTTTATTGTGGTAACATCTTCAGCAATTTTTATTCTCTCCCTGTTTTTTGGAGCAGAAAAAGGGTTATTCCATTTAAAACGGTATCTAAGGAAAACTTCAATGCAGTCTGACGGGACGAGTGGAGGTGGCAAAAAATGAGTTATACAGCTTGGGTCCTCCTTACAGGTTCTCTTGTGGGAATCAGCTGCGGTCTTGTCGGGGTATTACTGATTTTAAGAAAAATGGCCATGATGGCAGATGCGATCAGCCATACGGTTCTACTAGGGATTGTCTCCGCTTATTTAATTTCTTCTTCACTCGATGGGGGAAGCATGCTGATTGGGGCAATGCTTGCAGGATTATTGACAGCGTGGCTGGTTCAATGGTTTGAGTCAACCGGCATACACAGTGATGCAGCGATTGGAGTTGTCTTTACAACCCTCTTTGCAATTGGTGTAATTTTAATTTCAACCTCAGTAGGAAATGTTCACTTGGATGTTAATCATGCCTTAATGGGTGAAATCTCTTTTATCCCATGGAATACGGTTAATCTTCCTGTAATCGGTCAAATACCCCAGGCGACTCTATTGTTAATGATCATTACAATTATAGTCATTGCAGTGATTGCATTATTGTATAAAGAGTGGAAAGTGACAACCTTTGATCCTGCTCTTGCAGCCAGTTTGGGGATTCCCGTACTGCTGATGCACTACGTATTTATGACACTTGTTTCAGTCACAACCGTTGCGGCTTTTGATGCAGTGGGGGCAATAATGGTTGTTGCCATGCTTATTACACCTGCAGCTGCGGCAAATTTATGGACGGATAAGCTGCTGACGATGTTGATCATCAGTGCTGTTATTGGAGCAGCATCAAGCTGTGCGGGATATGGAATTGCCATTTGGCTGAATACATCGATTTCAGGTTCAATGGCTTTTGCTACTGGAATCCTGTTTGTTTTTAGTTATTTATTTAGTCCGCGTCACGGTCAATTAGCAAAACGGTTCCATAAACCTGGCGAAATTTAATGGAACGAGTTGTGTCCACACCTCCCTTATAGTAAACTTTTTAATGATCACGTCTTTTTTTGCTGGAGATGAATGAGGAGGAACCCCACATGCCAACGCCAAGCATGGAGGATTATATTGAACAAATTTATTTATTAATTGATAACAAGGGATATGCCCGCGTTTCAGATATAGCTGATGCATTATCTGTCCATCCTTCCTCGGTTACCAAAATGGTACAAAAACTGGATAAAGACGAATATTTAGTTTATGAAAAATACAGAGGCTTGGTCTTGACTAAAAAAGGAACAAAAATTGGCAAGCGCCTTGTTTACAGACACGAGCTTCTTGAACAATTCTTGCAGATCATCGGAGTGAAGGATGAAAATATCTACATTGACGTAGAAGGAATTGAACATCACCTGAGCTGGAATTCAATAGACAGAATCGGTGATTTAGTGCAGATGTTTGAAAACCGCCCTGAACTGATTGAAGAATTAAGAAGTCTTCAGGAAAAAGAAGACCTTTAACTGAGCCTCCCAGACCCGGGAGGTTTTTTAACATTTTTTTAAAAGGAGTGATAGAGATGTCTAAACGCTGGAAAGAGCATTCGCGGGTTCAATGGGATGAAAAAGCGGAGGAGTGGCACAAAAAATCCTTCACGATGTGGACTCAGGGCAGCAGAAAAACTGTTCTTCCTGCAGTTAAAGCGTTTCTGTCTCAAGGATCATCAATTCTGGATATCGGGTGTGGTGATGGCGTTGGTTCCCGGCTAATGGGCGAAAGTGGATATGAGGTGACCGGCATTGATCTTTCAAGAGAAATGATTCAATACGCAAAACGTCAAAATTCACTGGCAAAAGTTCGATATTTGGAAGGCGGGGTTGAAGATATTGATTTTGAAAAAGGTTCTTTTGACAGCGCCATGTGTATAAATTCATTGGAATGGATGGAAAACCCGTATGAAGCGTTAAAAACAATCCATTCACTTCTTTCTGAAAACGGCAAAATTTTTGTCGCCATTTTAGGACCGACAGCAGGACCTCGTGCAAACAGTTTTAATCGGCTGATTGATGGCCATTCTATTTGTAACACGATGATGCCCTGGGAATTTCAAGGACTTGCTGCTCAACTGAACTGGACCTATCTGGATGAAGTTTACGTTTACAAAAATGAAGCCATTCATTTAAATAAAGACGGTTTGTCCAAGCAATTAAAACAGAGTTTAACGTTTTTTACTCTTTTTATTTATGAAAAACAAAAATAGAATTGAAAGCTGCCGTTGCGTACGGTCTTAAAAAAGCATAGCTTAAAAAGACAGAAAAAATTAAGTGTATAGCAGCTAGTTGAAACAGTGCCATTTCTATTCGTGATATGATGATAAAAGTACATAGATGATGGAGGGTTACCATGACAATAAATAAAACAGTCCCGTCTGATATTGAAATTGCCCAGCGTTCTAAGATGCAGCAGATTGTTCACGTTGCAAATCAAATTGGCTTAAGCGATGAAGATCTTGAGTTATATGGAAAATTCAAAGCTAAAATCGGCTTTAATGCAATACAGCGTGTTCAAACAGCAAAAGATGGAAAGTTAATTCTCGTAACTTCCATTAATCCGACCCCTGCCGGAGAAGGAAAGTCTACTGTAACAGTCGGTCTTGGAGATGCGTTAAAAAAACTTGGCAAAAACACAATGATTGCGATGCGGGAGCCTTCGTTGGGCCCGGTCATGGGAGTTAAAGGAGGGGCTACTGGCGGAGGCTATGCCCAGGTTCTGCCGATGGAAGATATTAATCTTCATTTTACTGGCGACATTCATGCCATTACCTCTGCCAATAATGCTCTTGCTGCTTTTATAGACAATCATATTCACCAGGGAAATGAGTTGAACATAGATCCAAGAAGAGTGATCTGGAAACGTGTTATGGATATTAATGACCGGGCACTTAGAAATATCATAGTGGGTCTTGGAGGCGCCGTACAGGGTGTGCCAAGAGAAGATGGCTTTGATATAACGGTTGCTTCAGAAATTATGGCCATCCTCTGTTTAGCGGCTGATCTGGAGGATCTTAAAAAAAGACTTTCCTTAATCGTCGTGGGCTACACCTATGACAAAGAGCCTGTAACAGTAGGGAAACTCCGTGTGGAAGGTGCATTGACACTTCTGTTAAAGGATGCGTTAAAGCCGAATCTTGTCCAAACAATAGAGCAGACACCTGCACTTGTTCATGGCGGGCCGTTTGCAAATATCGCTCATGGCTGCAACTCCGTGATGGCAACAAAAACGGCACTTAAGCTAGCTGATTATGTGGTGACAGAAGCAGGTTTTGGAGCGGATTTGGGAGCGGAAAAATTTCTTAACATAAAAACCAGAGCAATTGATAAAAACCCGGATGCGGTCGTCATTGTCGCAACAATTCGTGCATTAAAAATGCATGGTGGAATGGAAAAAAAGAATCTGACAGCTGAAAATACTCAAGCTCTTGAAGATGGGCTGGCGAACTTAAAAAAGCATATTGAAACCATTCAATCATTTAATTTGCCTTTTGTAGTTGCCATCAACCGCTTCCACACAGACACAGCAGATGAAATTGAACTTCTTTCTAACTGGTGTAATATGCATCAAGTTCCGTACGGATTAACTGAAGTGTGGGCAAAAGGAAGCGAAGGAGGGAAGGAGCTTGCTGGAGAAGTTTTAAAAGCGATGGAATCCAGCCAGTCCTTTACCCCCCTTTATTCTTTAAGTGATTCCCTTAAAGAAAAAATGAATAAAATTGCCGTTAATGTTTACGGAGCAAAAGGAGTTGTTTTTTCTTCAAAAGCAGAAAAGCAAATCCAGCAATTCGAGAAATTTGGCTGGGGGTCGCTGCCGGTATGTATGGCTAAGACGCAGTATTCTCTTTCAGACGATGCAGCTAAACTCGGAAGACCTGACGATTTCACCATTGCGATCCGGGATCTGATTCCCAAAATCGGTGCAGGTTTTATTGTTGCTCTTACAGGCAATGTTATGACGATGCCTGGCCTTCCGAAAGAACCTGCCGCACTAAACATGGATGTTGACAAAGATGGCAGGGCAGAAGGACTCTTTTAAACACATAAAAAAGTGCGGGTGAACATTCATATGGTAAGATGGAACAAATCAATTAAAAGAAGGTGTTCCGGTTGTTTGATCCGACCGCATTTGATAATTTAAAAACCGTATTGGAAGGCACGATTTATGACCGTGATCTTGATGGAACGATTACGATCACGAATCGTGCTGACTTAATTGATATAGCTTCACTTAACAGGTCGTATACGATAACATTTCATTCCATTGAAAATTCAATAGAGGCTGAAATGAGCTTAAAAGCTGATTTAAAGAAATTAGCAGTTGAGCTGCTGCCTGGTGATCATGGAGATCATGAAAGATTTGCAGGGGCGGTGATTTCCATTACTTATCGTAAAAAGGGAGCATCATGGAGTCAGCAGGAACTGGAAATATTTAAGGGGCAATGGGGGCAGGAAAGATGCTGTGAGCTTAGGACGATTTCTTCTAATCGAAGGGACCCGGTATGTGAAATGACAATAGAGTTCGACAGGACGATTACAGAGGACATGCTGAGAGATGTCGAGGAAATGGTGTATTATACCATAGAAACGACTGACTTGCTCAGCACAGGGAAAAAGCGATGAAACTATTGCCTGAACATATAGCTGCTGCGGAAAACTGTATCCGGTCCTTTTTTGAGCGCGATCACTCCGGACATGACTGGGATCATATCCAGCGTGTCAGGAGGACGGCTCTTTTTCTATGTAAAGAAGAAGGGTGCTCTGATGAACTGGCAGTGGACTTAATTGCTCTTTTACATGACGCAGGAGATGACAAGCTATACTCTTCTGAAGAAGAGGCTCACCGCGCGCTTCAGACTGTTTTGCAGGAAATACAATTGGATGATGAATATCAAACATTTATCCTTGAGGCTATTCATTGCATTTCCTATAGTGGAGGGTGTACGCAGAAACAGATTCCAATAGAAGCCGCCATTGTACGCGATGCTGACCGTCTTGACGCGATGGGAGCAATCGGAATTGCAAGGGCATTTACGTATGGCGGTGCGATCGGTTCAAAATTTTATGATGAGAGCATCCAGGTTAGACATGAATTAACGAAAGAAGCGTACCGAACAGAAGAATCGACGGTCATCAATCATTTTTACGAGAAATTACTGAAATTAAAAGATCTGATGCTGACTGATTCTGGAAAAAAAGCAGCCAATCATCGACATAAATATATGGAAGAGTTTGTTAAACAATTTTTAAAAGAATGGGGGGATCCGCATGAAACAGCTGACAGCGGAAAACATTGAAAAAACATATGGAGAGAAAACGTTATTTCGCGATCTGTCATTTGTAGTGTCAGAAAATGAAAAGATCGGTCTAATAGGCATTAATGGTACAGGTAAATCCAGTTTAATGCACCTAATCGCCGGCATTGACGGTGCAGACAGCGGATCATTTAAGCACCCCAATGATTACCGCATCCAGTATTTACCGCAGGAACCGGATTTAGCAGAAGAGCTTACTGTTTTGAATGCTGTTTTCGAAAGCAATGCGCCTGTCATTCAGCAAATGAGAGAATACGAAGAAATAATGGACGAGTATGAAAAGAATCCTCAATCAGATGAACTGCAGCAGCGTGTATTAAAGGCACAGGAGGGCATGGATAAAGCAGATGCCTGGGATGCAAATTCACAGGCTAAAATCATTCTTTCAAAATTAGGTGTTCAGGATATAGGTGCAGTTGTAGGTACTTTATCGGGCGGCCAGAAAAAGAGAGTGGCGCTTGCTAAAGTACTAATTGAAACACCTGATCTGCTGCTCCTGGATGAACCGACGAACCATCTTGATTATGAGGCGATTATCTGGCTGGAGGAATTTTTACGAAAATACTCCGGTTCAGTCATTATCGTTTCACATGACCGGTATTTTCTGGATCAGGTCTCCACAAGAATGATTGAAATAGATCAGGGAAGAGCTTTTTCATATAAAGGAAATTATCAATCCTTTATCGAAGCAAAGGCGCTGAGAGAGGAAGAAGAACAGCAGTCTATGCAGAAAATGAAGAGCTTATACCGCAATGAACTGGCTTGGATGAGAAAAGGGGCTAAAGCAAGGACCACGAAGCAAAAAGCCAGAATACAGCGATTTGAAAACATTGAGCAGGAAGTTGGAAGCAACACAAATAAGGACCAATTATCCCTGGGAATGACTTCAAGCAGATTAGGGAAAAGTGTCATAGAATTGCAGAACATTTCAAAGGGATTTAAAGAAAAAACCTTATTTCAGGAAGTAAATTTACTTGTACAAAGAACCTCAAGAATCGGAATTATCGGTAAGAACGGAACAGGAAAGTCTACATTACTGAATATTATTGCTAAAAGGCTTGAGCCTGACGAGGGGACAGTGGAGATTGGTCAAACAGTCAAGCTGGCTTATTTCTCTCAGGAAATCATAGGTATGGATGGCAGTCAAAGAATGATCGAGTATATACGGGAAGGCGCAGAAGTAATTCAAACAGAAGAAGGCAGTGCGTCAGCTGCTCAAATGCTGGAGCGCTTTTTGTTTCCTCTTTCTACTCATGGAACTCCGATCTATAAACTGTCAGGCGGCGAAAAAAGGAGATTGTATCTTCTTCGGCTGTTAATGGACCGGCCTAATGTGCTGCTGCTCGATGAACCAACCAACGATCTGGATACAGAGACCCTGACTGTTTTAGAGCAATTTATTGAAGAGTTCCAGGGGGCAGTCATCACTGTATCCCATGACCGGTATTTTCTGGACAAAGTAGCTGAACATTTACTCGTGCTTAAAGCAGACAGTAAAGTGGAGATTGTTCAGATGGATTATTCTTCTTATCTACAACGGGAAATGGAAAACATAAAATTAAAAGCGGAACCTCTAAAAACAGAAGTAAAAGAGCCTCAAAAAAAGAAAAAGCTCTCTTACCTTGAAAAAAAAGAATGGGAAGAGATAGAAAATAAAATTGCTCAGGCAGAAGAAAAGATAGCACTGCTTGATCAGGAGATGCAGACCATCGGCAGTGATTTTGATAAAGCAGAACGCATTATGTCAGAACAGCAGAAAGCAAATGAGGAGCTTGAACAGCTGATCGAACGCTGGGACTACTTGTCTGAGTTTGCAGAATGAGGCGATGTTTTCGAAAGAAAGAATTGAGTATGTTACACTAACAAAAAAGATCCATGAAAGGAGAGGTTGTATGAAAATCGTTTCAATAGAGCCTACTCCAAGCCCAAACACAATGAAAGTTATTGTAGATGAAGCGCTGGCTGGAGGAAAAAGCAATAATTACAAAAAAGACGAAGCAGAAAGTGCTCCTGAAAAAATTAAAAATTTGCTGCTCATTGATGGTGTGAAGGGAATTTATCATGTAGCAGATTTTCTTGCTGTAGAGCGTCATCCGAAAATGGACTGGCAGGAAATTTTGCCAAAAGTGCGTGAAGTTTTCGGTGAAGTGCGTGAGGAGCAAGAAAATGAAGCAAAAGTCAATGAGCATTTTGGTGAAGTGCAGGTTCAAGTATTGCAATTTAAGGGAATCCCCATTCAAATTAAGCTGCTGGATGGCAGTGAAGAAAAACGGTATGCAATGCCTGAATATTTTACGACTGCTATGGCAGACGCCCAGCTTGAAGGGGAAAATGTGGTCCTTCTTCGGAAATGGAAGGAATATGGTGTCCGGTATGGAGACTTTGATCAGATTGCAAAGGAAGTAATGGATGAATTGTTAGCCTCGTATCCTTCAAGCAGGGTACAGGGAATCGTTGCTGCTGCAAAAGAAGCTGATGTCAGGGAAGAGAAAGTTAGAAGAGAGTTAAAGCCTGTAACTGTTGATATGTACCGTTCTGCAAACAGCTGGCAGGAAAGGTATCAGCTTCTTGAGCAGATGCCTGAGCCTACTCTTGAAGATCTGCCATTGCTTAACACGGCGCTCGAAGATGAGAAACCTTCCGTAAGAAGGCTTGCCGTTGTTTATTTAGGAATGATTGAAGACGAACGTGTGCTTCCTTCACTCTACAAAGCATTATCAGACCGGACTGTTACGGTAAGACGAACTGCAGGGGACTGTTTATCAGATCTTGGCTTTCCTGAAGCTGAAGAAGCGATGATGGAAGCGCTAAGGGATAAAAACAAACTTGTACGCTGGAGGGCCGCTATGTTCTTATATGAAGCAGGAACAATGAATTCACTCCCTGCACTTAAAGAAGCGAAGGATGATCCTGAATTTGAAGTAAAACTTCAGGTGCTCATGGCGATCGAACGGATTGAAGGCGGAGAAGAAGCAAAAGGGTCTGTCTGGAAGCAAATGACAGCTGCAAGACAACAAGGATTATAGGAGGAATCGTACATGTCTATGGCATACGAAGAATATATGAAACAGCTGGTAAAGCCTATGCGCCAGGAATTGACTCAGGCGGGCTTTAAAGAGCTTACAAATGAAGAAGAGGTCCAATCTTTCATGCAGGACGTCTCGGGAACATCTCTTGTCGTAATTAACTCTGTATGCGGCTGTGCAGCGGGCCTTGCGAGACCTGCTGTTACTCAGGCGCTCATTACCCATGAAAAAGAGCCGGATCATCTGGTCACGGTTTTTGCCGGCCAGGATAAAGAAGCGACTCAAAAGATGCGAAGCTACATGACTGATTTCGAAGCTTCTTCACCATCCATTGCACTGCTGAAAGATCAAAAAGTAGTGCATTTTATTCCAAGAGAAGAAATTGAAGATCATGCGGTTGAAGATATTGTAGCGAACTTAAAAGGGGCAATGGATCTTCATTGCTAAGCTCTCATTAATTAAGGCTGATGATGTTATATAGTGAATGAAAATAGAAGTAAAAAAGGTGCCTTATGGGTGCCTTTTTTAAGCAGATAAAAGAAGGTGCACAATATGATTGTCACTGCTGCAGGAAATGCGGGTCACAGCCAAACGATGATGGCTGAAGAAGCAGCAAAAAAGTTAGGTGCAGAGTACAAAGAACGAAATAAGAAATCAATATCCTGGTTAATCGAGACCTATGGCAAGCCTGTACTTGTTATTGGCAGCGGACGATTTGAGTATTACGAAGAGGGGAATGAACCATTTTTCTTTCATCCAAATTCAAGCGCTTTTCGTTTGAAGCGGTTAATGAATGGTGAAAACGATCCGTTAATCAATGCTGCAGGACTGCAAAAAGGAAATTCATTTTTAGACTGTACACTTGGTCTTGGAGCGGACTCTATAGTGGCATCCTACATTGTCGGAGAGGAAGGCAGTGTTACCGGAGTCGAAAAAAATCCAGTGATAGGATATCTAGTTCAGCAAGGTCTTACACATTGGCGTACAACGAATCCTCAGCTAGAAAGATCAATGAAGAGAATTAAAGTTCACATAGCCGATCATGTAAGTTATTTAAAAACGCTTGAAGACCGGTCAGTTGATGTGATTTATTTTGATCCTATGTTTTCTTCTTCCATTTCAGAGTCATCCGGTATAGAACCATTAAGGCGCTACGCAGAGTATGATGAGGAGTCGTTACACGAGTCTGTTGAAGAAGCGAAAAGAGCGGCGAAAAAAAGAGTCGTGTTTAAGGACCATTATTCATCACCTCGATTTGAGACGTTCGGCTTCAAGGTTCAAGTAAGACCCTCTTCTAAACAGCAGTACGGAGTTATTAATCTAGAATGAAAGAAATATTGAGGCAGTTAAAAGACCATTTGTGCATGCGTAATGCTCAAATGGTCTTAAACATGCTATAATGTCGAATTGATTGGGTTTATTAAACGTTACTCAGCAAATTGCAAATAAACAAAATATGCAAGCATTAACAAGAACCCAGTGCCAATCAATATACTTTCCATGGTGTTCCCTCCCTACCATTTAGCAATAAGTCAATTTCATAACGAAAATTAAGAATTAATGAAACCTTTAGCGGATCTCTTCGTAATCAAGTATAATGTATTTATGAGTAAAGAGACAAGAAGGGATTTGCTAATAATGCCGAACTGGTTAAAAAAATCGCTCGTTGTACTTATTTCAATTCTTACTTTTGGCATGGTTACGCCACAGGATCTGCTTGCTGACCAGCCTAAAAATGACAGTCAATCCCCAAAAACATTTTCTTCTATGGAATCTGATACGGTTGTTACAGAAACAGTCATTACCGTTGCCTCCAAGGAAGAACTCATTGAAAATTTAATGGATGATGCTCAAAAAATAACAAGTGAAAAATTGGGTCAGCGCGTTATGCCCAGGATTGAGAGAGAATTTCAAAGCCAGGTGCTTCCTGAAATGGAAAAAGTAATTTCTTCTCTAGTACAAGAATATCCACCATCCGAATATCACCATTTAATCATTTCCCCCGCTATAGGAAAAGGGGACGGTGAGCGGATTTTTCATATCATGGATGAACAAACAAAGGAAGACGTTTTATGCTTTCATGTCAGAAGAGATCAGCCTCCTCTAGAAGGGTTTACGTTTAATTTCCATTATCATACCCAGAAAGATCATTTTGAATCTCATAACATGATTTCATCTATTTATTGGGGAAAAGATACTCCGCCCAAATTTGGATCAAAACGATTGCACTAAAACTTGCTGGACAGGCTGCCCGGACGTAAATCAATTGATTTCGTTTGGGCTTTTTCTATTTATAAAAGGACAGTTGCAATTTCTGCTTTGATATCTGTTTATTTTTTCTTTATACTTACGTTGATAAGAATGTCAGGAGGTCTTCACATGCGTCAATATTTAGATTTATTACATAATGTTTTAGAAAACGGGACAGTAAAGAATGATCGAACGGGCACAGGCACGATCAGTTCCTTTGGTCATCAGATGAAGTTTGACCTGTCTGAAGGCTTCCCGATGGTCACCACAAAAAAGGTCCCATTCGGTTTAATTAAAAGTGAGCTTCTTTGGTTTTTAAAAGGGGACACAAATATTCGATACCTGCTAAAGCATAAAAATCATATTTGGGATGAATGGGCATTTAAAAAATGGGTGGAGAGCAGTGAATACAGTGGACCTGATATGACGAATTTTGGCCTGCGGATTCATCAGGATGAGTCGTTTAAAGTCCAATATGAAGAACAAATGAATTTCTTTACAAACGCCATAATGGGGGATGTTGAGTTCGCTGAGAAACACGGGGACCTTGGAAGTGTTTATGGCAAGCAGTGGCGGGAGTGGAAAAAGTCGACAGGTGAAACAATTGATCAAATAAAAGAGGTCATTCACTCAATTAAACATAATCCGGATTCAAGAAGGCATATCGTGACTGCCTGGAATCCTGAAGATATTCCTATGATGGCGCTTCCGCCGTGCCACACTCTTTTTCAGTTTTATGTAGCAGATGGGAAGCTGTCATGCCAGCTTTATCAGCGAAGCGGTGATTTATTTTTAGGGGTCCCCTTTAATATTGCAAGCTATTCTTTATTGACCTGTCTTATTGCAAATGAATGCGGTTTAGAGCCTGGTACATTTGTTCACACGATTGGGGATGCTCATATTTATTCCAATCACATCGAACAGGTAAAAGAACAGTTAAGCAGAAGTCCTAAAGATCTTCCACAGCTTGAGTTTAATATGGATAAAAATCTATTTTCACTGGAGCCGGATGACATTAAATTAAACGGGTACGAGCCGCACCCCGCCATTAAAGCTCCAGTGGCAGTATAAAGGAGAGACATCCAATGATTTCTATTATCGCCGCACATGCAAACAACCGGATCATCGGCCATGAAATGGATATGCCCTGGCATCTTCCAAATGACCTGGCTTACTTTAAACAACAGACGACAGGCAAGACGCTGTTAATGGGCAGAAAAACATTTGAATCCATGAATGGTCCTTTAAAAAACAGAACGAATATTGTTGTAACGGAAAATAAAGAGTGGTCCCATGAAGGAGCTATTACTGTTCATTCCATCGAGGAAGGACTGGAACTGCTCCGGAAAGAAGAGGGAGAAACTTTTATCATCGGAGGGGGCTTTGTTTATAAAAGTACAATCGATTTTGCAGACAGATTATACATTACAGTTATTGATCTTGAAACTGAAGGGGATACAACGTTTCCAGATTATTCTTCAAACGAGTGGGAAGAAGTTTCCTCGGTACCTGGAGTAAAGGATGAAAAAAATCCCTATGATTATACGTTTAAAATTTATGACCGTGTTCATAAAAAAAGAGCTTGAGACAAAAGTGTCTCAAGCTCTTTGACCGGTTTGCGGCGCTTTAGGCAGACGCTTTCGGCAGGGACGGTTGCTTGAACCTCTCCAGGCTCTTGTCCTGTATAGTCTCAGTCTCCACCTTCCGCTCTGTTATCCCCTTACTATTCATAAAATCTTCTTCATTTCTAAATTCTTTATAGTTTTGTCTCAGCCTAGTTTATACGTATAAAATCACACAAAAATACATAAATGCACTTCCTGCAATAACAAACAAATGCCAAATCGCGTGGTTATAAGGAAGCTTTCTCCATATATAAAAGATGGCTCCGATTGAATAAAACAGTCCGCCCGCAAATAACAGGGCAAAGCCTGAAAATGTCAGCTGATGGTACAATGGAACGATGGCAATCATAATCAGCCACCCCATTAGAATATAAAATAATGTGGCAATGATCTGATATCTGTCTACAAAATAACATTTGAAAACAATACCCGCTGCCGCCAGCCCCCACACGATTCCAAAGATCGTCCAGCCGAGGGGGTCTCTTAACGACACAAGCATAAAGGGTGTATAGGTGCCCGCAATCAGGAGATACACTGCAGAATGATCCAAAATAGCAAAAAGTTTTTTTAGTTTCCCCTCTTTTACACTATGCAGCAATGTAGAAAACAGGAAAAGGATAATCATTGAAGCGCCAAATATGGAAAAGCTCACAATATGCCATGCCGTTCCTTTTTCTATAGCAAAAAGAATTAAAAAAACGAGAGCCGGAATACTCAGCAGCAATCCAATTCCATGCGTGATCGCATTCGCCAGCTCTTCTTTCGAGTCTTTATAGTCAAACGTATCCATATATTCATCTCCCTGGTATCATTTCGCGAACTCATGTTTCAAGTTACTCTTAATTTTATCGGGTCAACTAGCTTTATGCAATTCAATCAGCACGTGCCATGTTGATAGAGCGCTTTCATAGGAGCGGTGAAACTTCTTTAGCCGCTGGGGCTGTTCGGCTTCATGACACTTATATGACACTTGTCATAACTTTTTTACTCATAACTGTTCTTCCTGTAAATTGTCCTTTAAGTTATTGTATAATGAGGAACAGGAAATGGATGAATAGGATGTGTGTAGAATGAACAAAGTGAAAATTGTTACAGATTCAACCGTAGATCTTAAAGAAGAAATAGTGAAAAAGTATAATATTACAATTGTTCCTTTAACACTGTCGATTGATGGCAGGTCTTATGTGGATCGGGTAGAAATAACCCCTCAGGAATTTTTAAGCAAGATGAGAGTATCGAAGGAACTCCCTAAAAGTTCCCAGCCGTCTGCTGGTGCTTTTAAAGAAATGTATGATGAATTAGGTTCGGATGGAAGCAGTATTATCTCCATTCACATGACAGGAAACATGAGCGGAACGGTAAGATCAGCGCTTACAGCAAAAGATTTAACAGAAGCGGACGTCTCCGTGGTAGATTCAAGGTTTATCTCAAAAGCACTTTCATTTCAGGTTGTAGAAGCCGCAAAAATGGCCCAGGAAGGCGCTTCAAAAAGTGAAATAATGGACAGAGTGTCTCAAATTAGAGATTCCACCCACTTATTTGTGGTGGTTGATACGCTTGAGAATCTGGTTAAAGGCGGCAGAATAGGAAAAGGACGGGCAATGATTGGTTCATTGCTGAATATAAAGCCGATTGCATCCTTAGCCAATGGAGAATACACGCCGGTGTCCAAGGCCAGAAGCCATTCGCAGGTTGTCAAATACCTGGCCAATGAATTTAAGAAAGATGTTGAAGGCAAAACAATTAAAGCGGTGGGCATCGTTCACGCCAACGGATTAATGCTTGCTCAATCATTAAAAGAAAAAATAGCAGCGGAGTGCGGATTTGAAGATGTCTCGATTGAAGAAACGACACCGATCATTTCCACTCATACAGGCGAGGGCGCAATTGGATTTATGTATCAGGCTGAATAAATGATTCGCCTTCCGTTTCCCAGCGGAGGGCTTCTCTTTATTTTAGTCTCTGAAGTCGCTGTTTTAATACTGAAGCAGACTGGCTTCGCTTTCATGTTTATCATGGACTGCAAGTGATATAATAAGGGTATAGGAAGTGAAAGAAGGTGGGAAAATTGATGAAAAAATCAGTCAGGTTTGGCGCCGTTGCTGTGTCTTCTATTTTCCTGGCCTCCTGTGTCGGCAGCAGTTCAACTGAACAGGCGGATCGAAGTTTCTCCATGGAAAATAAACCATTGCCTGATTCGTCATTTATTCCTAAAGAGGTGAGTGTAGTATCCGTAGGCGACTCCCTCACAGAAGGAGTTGGGGACAGTACAGGTTTAGGCGGGTACGTTCCCATATTGGAAAAAAACATGGAAATGCAAGATGAATTCAGCGATGTTGAAATTTTAAATTTTGGCAAAAAAGGGAATCGGTCAGACCAATTGTTAAAGCGGTTGAAAGAAGAAGAGGCTATTCGAACTTCTATTATGGAAGCAGACTCAGTGATCGTGACAATTGGCGGCAACGATGTAATGAAAGTTTTCAGATCAAATTTTCCTTCTTTGTCTTACGATGACTTTTCTTCGGCTCTCATCCAATATGAGGATAGATTAACAAATATATTCAGTGAGGTAAGATCTGTAAATCCTGACGCATCTATTGTTCTAATGGGAATATATAACCCCTTTTTCGTTCTTTCTGCAGATATACAAGAGATGGAACTGATAGTAGAGGAATGGAACAACTCAGCTGAAGCGATCGCCGGTCAATGGGATAATACTTCCTTTGTGGAAGTTTCGGATCTGTTTGCCTCTTCACAGGAGAATTTACTGCATACCGATTATTTTCATCCCAATGATATCGGTTACTCACTGATTGCCGAACGCATTGAAGAGGAATTGACTGGAATCTTATTACAAGCAGAAGAGTAGAAAGTGGGATGGTATGAAAAATAAATGGAAAGTGTCTTTTTTACTTTTAGCAGCGGTTGTTTTACTTGTTTTAATTTATATTTTTTACCTGCTTTTTCAGCCGGTGGAGCAAAAACCGCCGGCTGATGCGGCTCCTGCTCTCCCGCCTGAATCTCAGGCTGAGTTTAATGTAACAACCACCAAAGAGGATTTGACGATTGTTGCTAATCGTTTTCTTGAAGAAGAATTAAACGGGCAGATTGACTTCTCCGTTGCTCTCGATGATTTAGTGGCTTTACAGGGCTCGCTGCCGGTGTTTAATTCCCAAATCGACTTTTTAATGACATTTGATGCACAAGCGATGGAAAATGGCAATCTGCTATTGACTCAGGAAAGTCTATCTCTTGGTGCAATTGATTTGCCTGTTGCAAATGTGCTGAAATTTATAGAAGACTCCTATGAATTTCCTGAATGGGTCGATGTTCAGCCGAACGATCAGGAGATTATTATTCAGGTAACTGAAATTGATGTAGCGGCAGGTCTTAATGTAAAAACAAATCAATTTAATTTAAGAGAGAATGATATTTCATTTTCAATCTATGTTCCGCGTTAAGGGGGAGAAAGAAATTGGATAATCAACAGTATAAAAAAGCAACATTCGCAGGCGGATGCTTCTGGTGTATGGTTAAGCCTTTTGATGAACAGCCCGGAATCATTCGTATTACATCAGGCTACACAGGAGGAACGAAAGAAAATCCGACCTATCAGGAAGTCTGCAGTGAAACAACCGGTCACCGGGAAGCTGTTCAAATCATCTACGATCCTGCGCTTTTTCCATATGAAAAACTGGTAGAACTATTTTGGACGCAAATCGATCCGACGGACGCAGGCGGTCAATTCTTTGACAGAGGTGAATCATATAAAACCGCGATTTACTACCATGATGAAGAGCAGAAAAAGACCGCTCTGGATTCAAGACAGGAGCTTGAGGACAGCGGCCGTTACAATGCACCTATTGTAACAGATATTTTTGAAGCGAAGCCTTTTTATGAAGCGGAGAAAGAGCATCAGGATTATTACAAAAAACATCCAATCCGTTACAATGCTTATCATCAGGGATCGGGCAGAGCAGGCTTTATAAAAAAATACAATCAAAGGAGTCTTGAAAATGACTAAGGACTTTGACACATCTAAATTGACGAAAATGCAATATGACGTGACACAAAATAATGGCACAGAGCCGCCATTTAAAAATGATTACTGGGATGAATTCCAAGACGGCATTTATGTTGATATCGTGTCGGGCAAACCGCTTTTCAGCTCCACTGATAAATACGATGCAGGGTGCGGCTGGCCAAGCTTTACGAAGCCTATAACAGATGCGGAAATTCTTGAAAAAAAAGATACAAGTCATTTTATGATCCGGACCGAGGTGCGAGGCAGTTCTTCGGATTCTCACCTTGGGCATGTATTCAATGATGGTCCTGGACCTGATGGATTAAGATACTGCATAAATTCAGCTGCTTTGCGTTTTATTCCGAAGGAAAATTTAGAAAAAGAGGGCTATGCCGTTTATACAAAATTGTTTGACTAAAATCATTTATTTAGGTAAGTTAACAGTTCTGATGTTTTGTATCACACTAAATTGTCTATATCATGAGTAGGAGAGTGATTAGTATGTTAAAAAAATTATTTGGCAAAAAAGAAGAAGCACCATCTGAAATTTCTGTATATGCACCGATTAACGGGAAATTGTTAACACTTGATGAAGTTCCCGATCCTGTTTTTTCTCAAAAAATGATGGGCGACGGCATTGCGATCGAGCCCGCTGATGGCAAAGTAGTATCCCCAATTGATGGAGAAGTCGTTCAGGTTTTTCCAACGAAGCATGCAATAGGTTTAAAAGCAAAAAATGGAGCGGAAATCTTAATTCACATCGGACTTGAGACGGTTTCGATGGAAGGAAAAGGATTTGAAACGCATGTTGCTGAAGGATCTAAAGTAAATGTTGGGGACCCCCTTGTTACCTTTGATCTTGAATTGGTTGCTGAAAAAGCGAAAAGCACCATAACACCGATTATTCTCACAAATGGAGACGATCTTGGTTCAATTTCTAAGAAAACTCTTCAGACTACAACAGCAGGAAAAGACGTTGTAATGGACATACCTACTAAATCATAGTATTTGTGTAAAGAGGCTGGGACATAACTAGCTAAAATTCACAACTCAAAAGGCACCGCACATCATTTTTGATGTGCGATGCCTTTTTCTTCTGTTATTTTGTTTTGCTGCTAGGTCATTTTGCGCTTATGGCGGCGAATTTTCTTAAATTCACCGCCATAAGCGCAAACCCCAACTCGTTTTTCACCCGATTTTTTCCACGGACAGATAATCGGGTGAAACCTAAATTAGCCTTCAGAAATCCAAAAACTGGTTCTACGTCAATCTTCCGTCTTCCGTAGATTTTCCCTGTTTTTTCTTCTGAAAGCAATGTTCTGATTCGTTCT